>NZ_JBITLN010000002.1:632397-1085292 GCF_044465285.1 Streptomyces sp. NPDC049687 | reverse complement strand
GCCGCGTTCGTGTCCGCGTACGCGGTCAGCAGCACGCGCCGGGCGCCCGGGTACATGTCCAGGGCCTGTTCGAGGAACTCGATGCCGTTCATCTGGGGCATCCGGTAGTCGGCCAGGATCACCGCCACGAGGTCGCCGCGCAGCTTCAGCTCCCGCAGCGCCTGAAGCGCGGACTCGCCGGACTCCGCGCGCACGATCCGGTACGACTGGCCGTAGCGCCGTCGCAGGTCACGGGCGACGGCCCGGGACACCCCGGGATCGTCGTCCACGGTCATGATGACGGTCCGCGCAGCGTCCGCGGTCTGTGCCATAGGTCTCCCACCCCGAGTGATGTGATCCGCTACTTGGTCCATGACGCGATCCGTTCCGCGATGGCCGCGGGGGCCTCGATGTGCAGGACGAGCGTCGGTCGACCATCGGGATCACCACCCTGCAGGGCGTGAAAGGTGCCGTGGGGCAGGTCGAAGGTGGCGTGTTCGAACTCCATGGGTGTCAGCCTTCGCCAAGAGCGGTCGGACGGCAGATGCTGATGCCGGCTTCGGTGTCTCTGGTTCTGGTCATGTGTGTCCCCTCGGCGCCGGGTGTCCTGCGGGGTCAGCCGGCCAGTCGGTTGAGCTTGCGGACTTGTCTGTCGAAGGCGCTTGAGGGCACGATCCGGCGCAGGAGGCTGACGCGCTTGGCCATCGGGCCGGCGGTATAGCGGAGCTTGGGCTTGGGATCGGTGGCGGCCGTGACGATCACCTTCGCGACGACGTCCGGGTGGTCGGCGTGGCGCACGGCTGTGGCCAGCACGTCTCGGGAGATCTCCCGCTGCGCGGCGTAGACCGGCAGGGGCGAGTCGGGTGCCATGCTGCTCGCCTCGAAACTCGTGCTTGTGTAGGCCGGCTCGACCAGTAGCACCCGGATGCCGTGCTCACGAAGCTCGTGGTCCACGGACTCGGAGTAGCCCTCGACCGCATGCTTGGTGGCGGCGTAGACGGCCATGAAGGGGGCTGGGATCAGACCGAGTACCGAGGAGACGTTGACCACGCGGCCACTGCCCTGGGCGCGCATGTGGGGCAGCACTGCGTTGGTCATCCGCATCAGGCCGAAGACGTTGATGTCGAAGACCTCCTTGGCCTGGTTGATGGAGCTCTCCTCGCCGGCGCCGACCGCGCCCACGCCTGCGTTGTTGACCAGGACGTCGATCCGGCCGAAACGGTCGATCACCTCCCCGACCAGGGAGCGGACCGAGTTGTCGTCGGCCACGTCGAGATCGAGGAACGTCACCCCGGCGATCGGCTCGGCCTTGGCCGCGTTGCGGCTCGTGCCGACCACCGTGAAGCCGACGCCCACGAGGGCGAGCGCCGCCGCCCGCCCGATCCCGGAGGAGGCACCCGTCACGAGGGCCACTCGGGGAGCTGTCTGCATGGCGGTTCCTTCGGTTGTGGGCATGACCGACACGGTCCGCACCGGTCCTGCAAGGCCGAACCCAGCCTGTCCGGTGAGCTCAGGGCTGTTGTGTACTGAATAGTCGGAAACCTAGCCAGTTCTGTACTGAGTTGTCAAGTGTGGTGGGTCGGTTTTACCTTTCTTTGTGGTCGTGACGGCGGTGGCCGAGCGTGTGCGAGCGGCGCAGCAGGAGAACGCGCAGCACTCCGTCGTCGTGGGCCGCGATCACGTCACCGCGTCGGACGGTGGTGCCGGCGACCCCGGCGGGCGCGGTCACCGGGCTGGGACCGGCCTTCACCCTGCCCTGCGCCGAGACCCCTGACGAACAGGCAGGGGGGCCTATTGCCGTCAGCTCGGACGGACCCTGCGGGCCTGCGCGGTCAGGCAGCCCATCGCCTTGGTCTCGACGCCGGACGCGGGTGTGCTGTCCAGCAGCAGGTCGGGGGTGAACCTCGCAGACCTGTGGCCGGCGCGGCTCGAACTGAAACCCCTGGGCGGCGACGAGCGGCCGGGTGCGCGGTGGTGGCCGTGGGCCTGGGCGATCCTGCGCGACAGCGGGGTGGTCGCCCGTGCCTGGTGGTGGTCCCGGTGGCACGGGGGCGTTCGCCACGTGGGCGAGCAGGACGTCAGGCTGACGCTCGCGCAGGATGGCGGTGATCGGACCGGTCGCCGACTCGTCGACGCCCAGCGGGAGTCCGTACCGCTGCCCGCATCCGCGCGGAGGACACCCAGCTCTACGAGGGCACCGAGGCGGAGCACTGGCACGCATTCCTGCACACGCGGTCCGAGTTGGCGCAGCGGCGGCCGAAGTACCAGCGTCTGCTGGCGGCGAGGCGTTCGGCCGGCTGACCGTGCAGTTCAAGCCCGGCGACACCGCGCATGCGGTGGAGCAACTCGACGGGATGCGGGCGCAGTCCTTCGGCCAGCCGCCCAGGCGACGCCCGGCGGCGCGTAAGCCTGCGGGCCGTGTCTTCGCGGTGTCGAAGTGGGCCGGCCGCATCGGAGCCTGTGCGACGGGGCCGGCCGTGGCCTTGTCAGTGGTGGCGCGGGCGAGGCAGCAAGGCGAACGCGCTCTCCGCGATCGAGGTCAGGCGGTCGGGGCTGTGGCCGTACGCGCCCACGACATCGGTCCCGCGGATGACGGTCAGCAGAAGGTACGCGAGGTCGTCGGGGTCCGCGTCGGGGGCGATGTCGCCGTGGCGCTGCGCCACTCGCACGCACTCGGCGACCGCCCTCACGACCGCGGAGAGGCAGTCTTTGGCCAGGCGTTCCACCTCGGGGTCGGAGGCGCCGATCTCCAGGGTCATCTTGGCGGCGAAGCAGGCCGACGCCGCGCGGTCGGGGGCGGGGGGTACGTCGGCGGCGAGTGGCACTCCGTGGACGGCGCGGAGCAAGTACGCGTGCAGTCGTTCCAGGGCGCCCTCGTCCGGTCCGGCGAGCATCTTCGGCGCAGACTGCCCCACCCGGGCGAAGTAGTCGGCCATCGCCTGCAGCAGCACGCCGCGCTTGCCGTCGAACGCGGCATAGAGGCTGCCGCGGCCCAGGCCGGTGGCGGCGCTGATGTCGTCGACGCTGGTGCCGTTGTAGCCCGAGGCGCGGAACTGCCGCTCGGCGGCGTGGAGGACGTGGTCGGGGTCAAAGCTTCGTGGTCTGGCCATGCATCGAAGGTAAAGCCGACCCACCATTCTTGACAACCCAGTACAGAACCGCCTAGGTTTCCGACTGTCCAGTACACAACCGTCCTGGGCTCACCGGATCGGCTTGGTCCAGCTCGTATGCGCTCACGCAACTGAGTCTCAGGCTGAGTTGCAGTCCCTCTACAACACCTCTCTACAACACCTCGTTTCGAGTAGGAGTGTCCCCATGAGCAAGATCTGGTTCATCACGGGTTCCTCGCGCGGCTTCGGCCGCCAGTTCGCCGAGGCGGCCCTTCAGCGCGGCGACAAGGTCGCGGCCACCGCCCGCAACACCGACTCCCTGAAGGACCTGGTCGCCGCGCACGGCGAGGCGATCCTTGCGCTGACCCTGGACGTGACGGACAAGGCCGCCGCCACCGAGGCCGTGCAGCGGGCGCACGCCCACTTCGGCCGCCTGGACGTCGTCGTCAACAACGCCGGCTACGGCCTGTTCGGCGCCGTCGAGGAACTGACCGAGCAGCAGGTCCGCGACCAGATGGAGACCAACTTCTTCGGCGCCCTGTGGGTGACCCAGGCCGCCCTGCCCCTGCTGCGCGAGCAGGGCAGCGGCCACATCGTGCAGATCTCCACCATCGGCGGCGTGACCACCTTCCCCAACCTGGGCGGCTACCACGCCTCCAAGTGGGCCCTGGAAGGCCTGACCGAGTCCCTCGCCCAGGAGGTCGCCGCGTTTGGGATCAAGGTCACCCTGGTCGAGCCCGGCGGCTTCGCCACCGACTGGTCCGGCGCCTCCGCCAGCTTCGCCGAGCAGCTGCCCGTCTACGACGGCGTGCGCGCGGCCGTGGCCGAGGGCTGGCGCAACATGAAGATCGGCGACCCCACGGCGGCCGGACCGGCCCTGCTGAAGATCGTCGACGCCGACACCCCGCCGCTGCGCGTCTTCTTCGGCACCGCGGGCCTGGAGCTGCTTCCCCCCGTATACGCCGAGCGCCTCAAGACCTGGCAGGACTGGGCCCACATCTCCACCCTGTCCCAGGGCAACCCCGCCTGAACCCAGCGGCGGTAAGTACGCGTCTGGCCGTCGACCCTCACCAGGGCACACCCGCAACAGCAGGCTCAGCGGCGTGCGTCACCGCTGCTCTGTTCAGCCGCCTCCGACCCGACCGGGCCTTCGACACCTTCACCAAGCGCGCTTGCGGTGCGCCGGCCGGAGTTTTCGCGACGCCGGACGGCAAGGTCCCCACGCCCGACATCAACGGGATGGCGCTGGCCATGCACGGCGGCGCCAACCTCGGCTCGGACCTCATACGGGTAGCCATGCAGAACGAGCAGTACGGCGTCGAAGAGGTGCGCGAGAAGAACCCCGCCCTCGTCGCCCGTCGCCACCCCGGCCGGATGCCAGTCGGCACCCTGCTGGCCTGATCCATGCCGCCGAGGCGGCCGCTTGGATCCGGTCGCTCTCTCCCCACACACGGAAAGACACAAGGACATGACAAACAACTCCGAGGGTGACGCCTCCGTGCGCCCGTTCCGTATAGACATCCCGCAGGCCGACCTGGACGACCTACGAGAGCGCCTCGGCCGCGTCCGGCTGCCCGACTCGATTCCCGGCACAGAATGGGAGATGGGCGTCCCGGTCGACTACCTGAGCGAGCTGGCCGAGTACTGGCGCACCACCTACGACTGGCGCGTCTGGGAGAAGCGGCTGAACGAACTGCCGCAGTTCACCACCACGATCGACGGTCAGAACATCCACTTCCTGCACGTCCGCTCACCCGAGCCCGATGCCACCCCGCTGGTCCTCACGCACGGCTGGCCCGGCTCGTTCCTCGAGTTCCTGCAGGTGATCGGCCCCCTGAGTGACCCGCGTGCACACGGTGGCGACCCTGCCGACGCCTTCCACCTGGTCATCCCGTCCCTCCCCGGGTACGGGTTCTCGGGCCCGGTCACCGAACGCGGCTGGGACCCCACGCGGGTGGCCCGCGCCTGGGCGCAGCTGATGGCCCGCCTCGGCTATGAGCGCTACGGCGCTCAGGGCGGCGACTGGGGCTCGTTCGTCTCCCAGGCACTGGGCCACGTCGATGCCGACCACGTCATCGGCGTACACGTCAACTTCCTGACGACCGACCCCACCGGCGCCCCCGGCGAGCTCGACGACGTCAGCCCGGAAGACAAGGCCAAGCTCGAGCTCAACCTGCGGATCCGGGCCGAGGGCAGCGCCTACTTCGCCCTCCAGGCGAGCCGGCCGCAGACCATCGGATTCGCCCTGGCCGACTCTCCGGCCGGGCAACTCGCCTGGATCGCCGAGAAATTCAAGGAGTGGATCGACCCCAACGGGGGGACAGTCGACCGCGACCACATGCTCACGAACATCACGCTGTACTGGCTGACCAACACCGCCGCGTCATCGGCCCGCTTCTACTACGAGGTCACCCACCCGGCGAACCGCCCGCAGCAGTCGGCCGACCCGGTCGGAGCCCGGCCAGAGCGGTCACCCACCCCGCTGGGCGTCGCGGTCTTCCCCTACGACGCCCTGCCCATCCGCGCCCTCGCGGAACGCAGCGCCAACGTCGTGCACTGGACCGAGTTCGACCGCGGCGGCCACTTCGCCGCCATGGAACAGCCCGAACTGCTCGTCGGTGACATCCGCACCTTCTTCCGGGAACTGACCCACTGAGTCGTCACGCCGTCGCACGCCGCGCTCTCCAAGCCGAGGTCGGAGGCGACCGGGACGTCGTTGCTTGGCCAAGCCGTCGCCCGTTCCATTCGACCCTCCACCGCTTCGGCTGTGGCACGAACCCCTTGACCTGCGGGTTGCGTTGGACGATCTCGACGTCGATCCCCAGGCCGGCGCCGTGTGCGACGACCTGGTTCTTGAAGCCCTGGTCGACCAGGGCTTTGCGGACGGTTCCGCCGGCGTGCTCGGCGACCTGGTCAAGCAGGAGATTGCCCGCGTTGTCGTGGGTGTTCGCCGCGAGGACGACGACCGCGATGACCAGGCCGAGGACGTCCACGGCAAGGCCCCGCTTGCGGCGGGGCACCCGCTTGGCCGGATCGTGACGGCGGGGACCCCGGCGGCCACATGGACACTCTTGGTGTCCAGCACCACCAGGGTCGGGTCCTCTAATCGTCGGGCGCGTTCGCGGACCTGGCAGCGCAGGAGTTCATGGATGACCTGGTCGGTCCCGTCGTCCCGCCAGGCGGCGAAGTAGTAGTACGGCGCGCTCTTCTGCGGCAGGTCGTGCGGGAGATAGGACCACTGGCAACCGGTCCGTCCCTGATAGAGGATCGCGTTCACGATCTCCCGTATGTCGTAGGCGCCCTGATGGTCGCTGACCGAGCGGTGCCGGTCCTTCCACGCGGTGATCAACGGGGGTCATTCGCCACGTGGGTGAGCAGGACGTCGGGCTGACGCTCGCGCAGGATGACGACGATCGGACCGGTCGCCGACTCGTCGACGCCCAGCGGGAATCCGTACCGCTGCCCGCATCCGCGGGGACGGTACCCAGCTCTACGAGGCACCGAGGCGGAGCACTGGCGCGAATTCCTGCCAACACGGTCCGAGTTGGCGCAGCGGCGGCCGAAGTACCACCGTCTGCCGACGGCGAGGCGTTCGGCCGGCTGACCGTGCAGTTCAAGCCCGGCGACACCGCGCATGCGGTGGAGCAACTCGACGGGATGCGGGCGCAGTTCTTCGGCCAGCCGCCCAGGCGACGCCCGGCGGCGCGTAAGCCTGCGGGCCGTGCCTCCGCGGCGTCGAAGTGGGCCGACCGCGTCAGGTGCCGGTGCAACGAGGCCGGCCGTGCCCTTCTCAGCTTTGGCGTGGGCGGGGCAGGAGTGCGAATGCGGTTTCCGCGATGGAGGTCAGGCGGGCGGGACTGTGGCCGTACGCGCCTACGACATCGCTGCCGCGGATGACGGTCAGCAGGAGGTAGGCGAGGTCGTCGGGGTCGGCGTCGGGGTCGATGTCGCCGTTGCGCTGGGCCGCTCGCACGCACTCGGCCACCGCCGTGCGGACGACGGAGAAGCAGTCGTTGGCCAGGCGTTTCACCTCGGGGTCGGAGGCGCCGATCTCCAGGGCCATTTTGGCGGCGAAGCAGGTCGCGGCCGTCCGGTCGGGGGCGGGGGGTACGTCGGGGGCGAGTGGCACTCCGTGGACGGCGCGGAGCAGGTAGGCGTGCAGTCGTTCCAGGGCGCCCTCGTCCGGTCCGGCGAGCATCTTCGGCGGACCCTGCCCGAGCCGGGCGAAGTAGCTGGTCATGGCCTGCAGCAGTACGCCGTGCTTGCCGTCGAACGCGGCGTAGAGGCTGCCGCGGCCCAGGCCGGTGGCGGCGCTGATGTCGTCGACGCTCGTGCCGTTGTAGCCCGAGGTGCGGAACTGCCGCTCGGCGGCATGCAGGACGTGGTCGGGGTCAAAGCTTCGTGGTCTGGCCATGCATCGAAGGTAAAGCCGACCCACCCTTCTTGACAACCCAGTACAGAACCATCTAGGTTTCTTACTGTTCAGTCCACAACGGTCCTGAGGTCACCGGACCGGCTTGGTCCAGACCGAAGAGAGCGTTGGCAATGAGCGAAAATTCGCAGAAGAAGTTCTACGCCCTGAACCTGTTCGACGTGGTCGACGTGGAGAAGTACCTCGCGTACTTCAGCCGTCTACCCGAAGCGGCCCCGCAATATGGTGGCCGAGTGGTGACGTTTGGCCGTTTCCGGAACAACGTGACCGGTGACCTCGCGCCGCGGCAGGTCCTGATCGTCGTTGAATGGGACTCCGAAGAGGCGTTCAACAGCTTCCGGGACAATCCGGAATTGGCCGACTTGCATCCGCTGCGGGAGGACGCGACGGCGTCCTACATCTGGCAGACGTTCGACGGCGTCGAACTGAGCGACCCCACCAACGCTTCGCTCGACGATCTACTGGCAGTCCTCAAGCCCTGAAACCCGTATCGCCACGGAGTCCTGATCCAGACAACCGGCCGTGCCGGTGCGCATCCTGCGGGCGATCTCCAGGCCCTTGCCCTCGGCGTCGGTATAAAAGCCGCCGCACGACAGCGAGCCGAACAGACCTCGGCCCTCCGACTGACGCCGGCAGTGCGCCGGGCGGCGTGGGCGCCCGGCGCGGCGCGAACGCCGGAGCAAGGTACGTGCCGGGTTACTCCGAGAGGGCGCCCATCGCGCGATCGCCGTGGCCCATCGCAATCGATTCAGGGCAGGTAGCCGTCAACGGCGGCGCCATGAGCATCGAGACACCGTTCGGCGGCTACAAGATGAGCGGTATCGGCCGAGAAAAGGGCATCGAGGCCCTCTACGAGTACACCCAGCTCAAGACGGTCAGCTCGGCCTGCCGGACCTCGGTTCCGAGTGACGGGACACCTCCGCTTCCTGTCCGCACCCTGGACCCAATGATCGACGCTGTAGATCTCCCCCCCCTGGACCCGCGCAGGCCGACTTCATGGAGCACCCGCAGCCACGCGGCGCGCAGGGGGATGTTCGGATCCCGGCGACTCGAATGAGCGAGTAACAGCGACGTGCGGTCCCGGTTCGTGATCGATCCACTCCCACGTCGATCCCGTCCCGGCCGGGGAGAGGAGACTTGCTCAGGGGCGCGAGCCGCTGCTTCACCACCAAGCAGCAGCTGTGCCCCGACGCGCAGGTCGGCGGCAAGGCCCTGGTCTTCGTGCCGATCGACCCCTTTCTCGCCCGGTCAGGGGCTGGTTCTCAACCCCGGGTTCGAACGGCACCCCCACCGCGGTCTGGAGATCGTCACCATCGTGGTCGACGGCGTCCTCGAACACGGCGGCAACCTTGGCCACGCCGACGCCCTGGAGCCCGGCGAGGTGCCGTGGATGACCGCCGGGCGCGGCATCATCCACCGCGAACTCGCCCATCGCGATGAACACGTGTACATGCATCACGATCGACCTCCACGCCGGCATCCTCGATGGCGTCACGGGTGCGGCCCGCACCCACAACCCGGTCTGGCTACCCGCTCATGGCGTCTCGGGCTGGGGTGGGGTGAGGTCGGGCGGGTAGCCTTTGGCACGGAGCCAGGTGTCGAGGGCCAGGGTGACGATGTCGCCGTGGGGAACGTCGTGGTCGGTGTTGTAGCGGCGGATACGTCGCTGGAGTTGCAGGATGTCGGTGACGGCGTAAAACGGCCGGGACAGGGCGATCTCCCTCATCTCGTACAGCAACCAGCTCAAGGCCATTCACCGCTGGGGCCTGGAGAAGCCCCACGATCTCTCCGTCATCAAGCAGCCGGTGCTCGTCGCCAATGGCGAGAGCGACAGAATGGTCCCGACGAAGAACTCGCACGACCTGGCCCGGCGACTGCCGAACAGCGAGTTGGTGATCTATCCCGACGCCGGCCATGGCGGCATCTTCGAGTTCCACGACCAGTTCGTGCAGACGGCGCTCGAGTTCCTCGAACGATTACGGGCGCGCAGTACGGTCGACGCCCGGGCCGAGGAGGCTGCCTCAGAGCCGCAATGTCTTTGGGTGAGCGGCTCGGGCGGCCCAGTCGGAGTGCTGCCCGCAGGTCCGGCGATGACCAGACCGGTGTCCGGGGCCGCCATGCGGGACGTGTGTTTCTGGCTGGCGAAGCCCCGGCGGCGCCACTCAGCGCATGAAGGCGAGGCCGTTCTCGATGCCCTGCTCGAGGACCTCGTCGGCGAACTTCCGGTCGGAGAGGGCGCGGGACAACTGCAGCGTTCCCACCATCATGGTGTAGAGCCCGATGGCCTTACCGCGAGCGGACTGCGGGTTTCCAGGTGACAGGCGGGCGGCGATCTCGTCGAGGATGTTCCGCGCGCCGTCGGTGTAGGCCTGTTTGGTCGCGTCCTCGCAGCGGCCGATCTCGTCGAGCAGGGCGGCGGAGGGGCATCCGGTGTCCGGGTGGTCCCGGTGCGCAGGCGACAAGTACTCGCGGACGAGGTCCTCGAGTCCAGCGCGGCCGGGCCGCAGCGTGCCGTACGCGGCGATCTGCGTGCGCAGTTGGTCGGCGATGACGTTGGCGACGAGGTCGTCCTTGGAGGCGAAGTGCGCGTAGAAGGCCCCGTTGGTGAGCCCGGCGTCCGACATCAGCGTGGAGATGCCCGAGCCGTCTATGCCGTCCTGCTTGAATCGCTGGCCGGACGTCTCGATGATCCGTTGCCGGGTCACCTGTTTGTGCTCCTTGGTGTAGCGCACCACGAGCTTCCTCCATTCGCTCCGCGAGGACATTGCCCCGTGCCAAGCCCAAGGTATGACCTGACGCACGTAATATCATGACCGTAGGCGATTTCACCGGCCCGCGAGTCCTGACCGATGGTTCAGGACCGGCGGCGGGCGCCGGGTCCCAGCCGGGCGGTGACTTCCCTCGGAGTGAGGGCGGAGTGGTCCGCGGAGCACTCGACGACGACCCGGACCGGAGCCTCGCAGTCGGTGTGGCGCACGTCCAGCACGGGGCCCTCGGGGCCGAGGGCGTATGCCTCGCCCCACTGGCTCAGCGCCATGAGGGCGGGCCACAAGTCCCAGCCCTTACGGGTCAGGCGGTATTCCTTGCGGACGCGGCTCCCGGGCTCCCGATAGGGGGCAGTGCTCAGGATCCCCGCCGAGGTCAGCTTTCGGAGGCGGTCACTGAGGACGGCTTCCGACAGGCCGATGTGGCGGTGGAAGTCGTCGAAGCGGCGGACCCCGTTGACGGCGTCACGCAGGATCAGC
Organism: Streptomyces sp. NPDC049687; assembly: GCF_044465285.1. NCBI lineage: Bacteria > Bacillati > Actinomycetota > Actinomycetes > Kitasatosporales > Streptomycetaceae > Streptomyces > Streptomyces sp. NPDC049687. Next base: position 1,074,526 of record NZ_JBITLN010000002.1, on the reverse strand, counting down.
AGCGTCCATTTCTCCCCGACCACGTCGAGCGTGCGCTGGATGGGGCAGTTCTCCGTGCTCGCCTCAAGCCACTCCATCCCGCCATCGTAAGGGCCTGGCTTCGCCGTTGACAGTCAGGTGAGCCCGCGGCTAGCTTCGCTTGTAAAAGTCAGACGGGAAGGCGTTCGGTCGTGGGTCGAACACGTACGTATCAATGGGAAGATCCCGCGATCCTGGCGGAAGCCGCCGGGCGCATGGCAGGCATCGATTTCCTGCGCGAGCTGCAAGCGGGGCGACTGCCGGGGCCGCCCATCAGCTACAGCATCGACTTCGCCCTGGACGAGGTGGAGCCCGGCAGGGCGGTCTTCTCGCTGACGCCGGGGGAGGAGCACTACAACCCGATCGGCAGCGTGCACGGCGGCATCTTCGCCACCCTGCTCGACTCGGCGGCCGGCTGCGCCGTTCAGTCAACCTTGCCGCAGGGCGTGGCGTACACCTCGCTGGACTTGACGGTGAAGTTCCTGCGGCGGATCACCGTGGACACGGGCACGGTGCGGGCGATCGGCACGGTTGTCAGCCAGAGTCGTCAAACCGCCCTCGCGCAGGCGCAGTTGTTCGACGGGTCGGACCGGCTGCTCGCGCATGCCACCAGTAGCTGCATGCTCTTCCCGGTGCCTTCCTCTCAACGGTGACCCTCAGCGGCAACCGGTGAATCGAGCCTTGCCCCACACGCACCGATGTCTCACCCCTCTTCCGCCTCCTCTCCCTCTCACTGTCTGACCTGCGCAGAGTGATCTTTGTGCGGCTATGCCGGACTCCCTCGACCGCGGCGCAGAACGCCGGAGTGCGAGGTGAAACGGCTGTGGCGCGCGTCGGCGGCAGCCCGTAACTCCTTGTGATCGGCACGGCGGAGAACCGGGCGCAGCGCCTCGATGACGCCGGGGTCGTCCACTGTGGAGGGGATGGGTTCGTCGTGGCCGTCGGCGATGCCGCGCATGGTCTTGCGCAGGATCTTTCCCGAGCGGGTCTTGGGAAGGGCGACCACGACCGTGACGTCCTTGAGGGAGGCGACGGCGCCGATGCGCTCGCGTACGAGCGGGACGAGTTCGGCCTCGACCTCGCCCGGCTCGCGGTCGGTGCCGGCTTTCAGGACGACGAAACCGCGCGGGATCTGGCCCTTCAGGGTGTCGGCTACGCCGATGACGGCGCATTCGGCGACGTTGGGATGGGCGGCCAGGGCCTCTTCCATGCTGCCGGTGGGCAGCCGGTGTCCGGCGACGTTGATGACGTCGTCGGTGCGGCCCATGACGAAGACGTAGCCGTCGTCGATGTGGCCGCTGTCGCCGGTGAGGTAGTAGCCGTCGTAGGCCGGGAGGTAGGAGGCGACGTAGCGGTCGTCGTCGTTCCAGAGAGTGGGCAGTGCGCCGGGAGGCAGGGGAAGCTTCACCACGATCGCGCCGTCGACGCCCGCGGGCATGGGCTCGCCCGAAGGGCCGAGGACACGGACGTCCCAGCCCGGGAGCGGGCGGGTGGGAGAGCCGGGTTTGACGGGAGCGGCCTCGATGCCGACCGGGTTGGCGACGATGGCCAGCCGGTCTCGGTCTGCCACCAGTGGTCGATCACCGGGATGCCCAGGAGCGCGCTCGCCCAGTGGTAGGTCTCGGGGTCGAGGCGCTCGCCGGCGAGGAAGAGGTGACGCAGGCCGCTCAGGTCGTGATCCGCGGTGAGCGTTCCCTTCGGGTCCTCCTTGCGGATGGCCCGGAAGGCGGTGGGCGCGGTGAACATGGTCTTGACCCGGTACTCGGCGGCCACGCGCCAGAACTGGCCCGCATCCGGGGTGCCGACCGGCTTGCCCTCGTAGAGGACTGAGGTGGCGCCGGCCAGCAGGGGCGCGTAGACGATGTACGAGTGGCCGACAACCCAGCCGACGTCGGAGCCGGTGAACATGGTCTCTCCCGGGCCCACGTCGTAGACGGCGCCCATCGACCACTGGAGCGCGACCGCGTAGCCGCCGCAGTAGCGTACGACTCCCTTGGGTTTTGCGGTCGTTCCGGACGTGTAGAGGATGTAGAGGGGATCGGTGGCGGCGACGGGAAGGCAGTCGGCCGGCGTTGCGGCCGCAACCGCGTCGGCCCAGTCGAGATCGTCGGGCCCCAACTCTGCCCGCTCCTGCGGGCGTTGCAGGATCACGCTCTTGTCGGGCTTGTGGACGGCGAGTTCGATCGCCCGGTCGAGCAGGGGCTTGTATGCGATGACGCGCTTGCCCTTGATGCCGCAGGAGGCGGAGACGACGACTTTGGGGGCCGCGTCGTCGATGCGCAGGGCGAGTTCGCGGGCGGCGAACCCGCCGAAGACGACCGAGTGGACCGCGCCGATCCGTGCACAGGCCAGCATCGCGACGACGGCCTCGGGGACCATCGGCATGTAGATCACCACTCGGTCGCCGTGCCCCACGCCGAGCCCCGCCAGACTCCGGCGAAGGCCGCCACCTCGTTCCTCAGCTGCGCCGTAGGTGTAGGTGCGTCGGATGTCGGTCACGGGTGAGTCGTAGACGAGCGCGGGCTGTTCACCCCGGCCGGCCTCGACGTGCCGGTCGAGCGCGTTGAAACAGACGTTGAGCCGCCCGTCGGGAAACCAGCGGTAGAAGGGCGCGCCCGAGGAGTCCAGGGCGCGGTGCGGAGCGACATCCCAGTCGATGCCCTCCGCCGCCTTCAGCCAGAAGCTCTCCGGGTGCACGAGGCTGATCTCGGGGGATGTGAAGTCCACGGCGGGGTCCTGCAGCCAGGCGCCCCGGAAGAGCTCCAGCGTGCCCCGGCTGAGCATCTTGTCGTTCGTCTCGTTGGCGTCCACCGCCGGGTTCTGGAGCGTGAGGTCGGTCCAGGGGGAGACGCTGACGATCGCGCCGGGCCGCAGGCATACGGCGTGCCGAATGGCGCGGAACCCCTATAACTGCGGCTCTCCGCGACCGTAGTCGCCCTTTGGATCGCGGCGGTGTCGTGACCCCTCCGGTGGCCGTGCCCGAACGGAGGGGCTGTTGTCGGCCGCGTCTCAGTCGTTGCCGTGCACCATCGAGACCACGACCTTGCCGGCCTTGGTGCGGCCCTGCTCGACGTGCGCCATCGCCCCGAGTGTCTGGTCGAAGGGGAAGGTGCTGTCGATGACCGGGCGGAGCTTCCCGCTGTCGTAGAGGGCGCCGAGTTTGCGCAGCTGGGAGCCGTTGGCCTCCATGAAGAAGAACTCGTAGCGCACGCCCAGCGCCTTGGCCCGCTTGCGGATCTTGCGGCTGAGGGTGTTCATGACCAGGCCCAGGAAAGAGGGGGCACCGAGCTGCTTGGCGAAACCGGCGTCGGGCGGGCCGACGACGCTGATGGCCAGGCCGCCGGGCCTCAGCACGGTCAGCGACTTCTCGAGGTTCGCCCCGCCCAGGGAGTCCAGCACCAGGTCGTAGCCGGAGAGCACCTTGGAGAAGTCTTCCTTGGTGTAGTCGACGACGAGGTCGGCGCCGAGGTTCTTGACCAGCTCCTCGGTCTCGGTGTTCGTGGTCGTCGCCACCGTGGCGCCGAGGTGCTTGGCGAGCTGGATGACCGTCGACCCGAGGCCTCCGGCACCGGCGTGGATGAGTACCTTCTGACCCGGCTTCACATGGGCGCGCTCGACGAGGACCTGCCAGGCGGCCAGGGCCACCAGCGGCACCGCGGCTGCCTCCTGGAGGGTGAGGGAGGCGGGTTTGGGCGCGACGTCGTCCGCGTCGATCGCGATGAACTCCGCGAAGCCTCCGATCCGCAGGTCGCGCGGCCGGGCGTAGACCTCGTCGCCGACTTTGAGACCGTGTACGGCGGAGCCGACCTGTGTCACGACGCCGGCCACGTCGTGGCCGAGCACGAACGGAAGCTTGTACTTCAGCAGCTGCTTGAACTCCCCGTTGCGGACCATTTTGTCCAGCGGATTGATGCTGGCGGCGCTCACTCTGACCAGGACGTCGCGGTCTCCGACGGTGGGCTCGGGTACCTCTGCGGCGCGGACGCCGTCCTTGCCGTACTTCTCGACGACGAACGCCTGCATGCCGGCGGCCTTCCTGTGTGGGTGTCCGGTGGTTGATGCGAGTCTTACGGCAGGTCCCTCTGCGCGCCCGTTTCTCGCGTGCGGCCGGGTTGATGTGCCGACCATGACGCTACTGGCTGAGTATGGAAAAGTAAACTCAGATGAGGTTAGAATCACCCCCATGGATGCAACGACCGAAGCTCTGCGGGACGCCGGCGTGGACCCCCGACTCGACCGGGACGCGTCGAACTGCTCGATCGCCCGGACCCTTGAGGTCGTGGGCGAGAAGTGGACGATCCTGATCCTGCGCGAGGTCTATTACGGCTCGTCCCGTTTCGGCGAGTTCGAACGCGTCCTCGGCTGTCCTCGCAACCTCCTCGCGGCGCGGCTTCGGATGCTCGTGGAGGAAGGGATCCTGGCAACCGAGACCTACAAGGAGCCGGGCTCGCGCAGCCGGCCGAAGTACGTGATCACGCCCAAGGGTGTGGATCTGGTCCCGGCCGTGATGGGGCTCCTGCAGTGGGGCGACCGCTACCGCGCCGACCCGGAGGGCCCGGCCATGCTGTCCAGGCACCGTGGATGCGGCGCGCACGTCGACGCCCAGATCCGCTGCGACCGGGGCCACGCCGTACAGGCGGAAGAGATTGAGAGCATCCCCGGCCCGGCCTTTCGTCTGAGGCCCGCTGAGTGAACTGAGCGCGGTGGTGTCAGGAGCTTCTGCGGCTCATTCAGCCGGGGTGTGCTCACTCCGTCTGGCCCGGACGTGATGGAGGTGGACCTTTGTGCGGTTCCCGCAGCGGGATCGGTGTGGGCCTCGCATGCGCACCATCGTATTTTCAATGACCTGAAGTCAGTGAATGACTAAGGGGCAGCGCACGCGTGACAGTGCTCTTGCTGGGTGCGACGGGGTACACCGGGCAGCGGGTGCTCCGGGAACTGCTCGCACGAGGGGAGAAGCCGACCCTGGTCGGCCGGAGCCGGACCAGGATGCTGTCCCTGGCCGACCGCTTCGAGGCGGACCTGCCGGTGGCCGAGGTCGACGTCACCTCGACGGCCGACCTCACGCGCCTCCTGGAGCCCAGCGATGTCGTCGTCTCCACGATCGGCCCGTTCATGCGGCTGGGCATGGCGGCGGTCACGGCTGCCGCACGGGTGGGGGCCCATTACTTCGACTCGACGGGGGAGGGGACCTTCGCCCGCCGCGTCCTCCTTGAACTGGACGCGGCCGCGGCCCTCCGGGGAGCGACCCTGGTGCCCGCGTTCGGCTACGACTACGTGCCGGGCAACCTCGCCGGCGCGCTCGCCCTGACGCGGGCGGGCGAGCGGGCACGCCACGTGGAGGCCGGCTACTTCATCACCCGTGCCGGGCAGGGCGACGAGTTGCGCCTTGCCGTCGTGGGCACTCCTTCGAGGGGTGTGCGGGCAGAAGCCGTCCGTGACGGCATCCTGCCCGCTACACTCCCACCGCTCGAAGATTCCCCAGGTCAAGCCACGAAGTACTGCTGGAGTACTAGTCGACTAGCTAGCTGCCTAGGCGGTCAGGTGCTGTCCGGTGCTGCGGATGCCAGCCGTGCCGCTGGTGGTAGTGGTGCGTGCTGAGGGCAGGCTTCGAACGCCTGGATCGCCAACGCTGCGAAGCGTCGGGAGGCCCTGACCTGGCTGGCGGTCGATGAGGCGTGGATCCCCTTGTTAGCCATGAGTATGAGAATCAGGTCGTCCAGGACGAAGTCGGACCGCAGGTGCCCCGCCTCCTTGGCTCGCTGAGCCAGTTCGGCGACTGCTTTCACCGTGTACTCGCGGCCTGCGGCGACATCCTTCACCTCTGGGTAGGTCGACAGGAAGGCTTCGGTGAATCCCCGATCGCGTGCGTGCAGCTCACAGATCCTCTCGATCACCAGACACAGGCCACGCCACGGATCAGGATCGGCGCACCCCTCGTCGACAATGGCGCGACATGCATTCAGCTGGTCCGCGAAGGCCTCGGCGACCAGCATCTGCTTGGCCGGGAAACGACGGTACAAGGTGGCAGGTCCCACCCCGGCACGCCGCGCGACCTCCCGCATCGGCACGTCCAGGCCATCGGTGGAGAACAGCGCTCGGGCCGCGTCGAGGATGCGTTCGCGGTTGTCCAGCGCGTCGGAACGCAACGTATGAGGCAAACGGTCGGTCACCACTCTCACTTTACCTAAGCGGACGGGGGCGTCCATTACCGTCCCAGACGTAGAAGCTCTCGTGCTGGAGCTGTCCGAGAACCTGGAGACCACATTGAAGGCAATCTCGATCCAGACGTTCGGAAGTCCTGACGGTCTGGCTGTTGTCGGCCTGCCGGTACCCGCACCTGCTGCCGGGCAGGTACTGATAGCCACCGAGGCGGTGGGCGTCGGTGGTGTCGACACCGTGATCAGAAGCGGGGCTCTGGCCGCCTACGGCTTCAAGGAGGGCCACATCCCGGGCAGCGAGGTGGCGGGTACCGTGACCGCGGTCGGTGACGGCGTCGACGCGTCGTGGATCGGCGGGCGGGTGTGGGCCTTCACCGGCACCGGCGGAGGCTACGTCGAACAGGCCCTCGCGTCGGTCGAGGAGATCGTTCCCCTGCCCGTGAACCTGTCCGCAGTCGATGCGGTGACACTCGGCAGCTCCGGCGTGGTGGCCCACTTCGGGCTCCGCCACGCCCACTTCGCTCCCGGGGAGACGGTTCTGGTGCGTGGTGCGGCCGGCAGCATCGGGATCATGACAGTGCAACTCGCTGCTCACGGCGCCGCCGCCGCAGTGGCGGTCACCACCTCCTCGGCCGAGCGCGGCGAGCAACTGCGACGCCTCGGCGCGACCCACGTGCTGGACCGCTCCGGCGATGGAGGGGAACCATCTCCCGCGGGCTATGACGTCATCATCGACGTGGTGGCCGGCAAGGACATGCCGTCGTTCTTCGACCGGCTCAACCCGAACGGCCGCATGGTGGCCGTGGGCGCTGTCGCAGGCCAGCCACCGGCGGACTTCGGCACGAAGATCATGGCGGCGTTCCAGAAGTCGATGTCCTTCGCCGCTTTCAGCGCAGCCACCGTCACCGCAGCCGAACGGCGTGCCGTGCGGAGCGAGCTGTTCGCCGCAGCGAGCCGGGGCGAGATCGAAACAGTGGTGCACGAGGTGCTGCCGCTGGACGCAGCCGTGTTGGCGCACCAGAAAATGGACGCGGGCGAGGTCTTCGGCAGGATCGTGCTGACACCGTAGTCGAAGGTATCCACGCTGGGATTGCCACGTTGCCACGCCCCCTGCTCAGTCGACGCGAGGGAGTCCAATGTCGGTGCGTGAAGACAGAGTTGGACTCCCTCGCGACCGCGCTCTACGTGAGGACCGATGATCTGCTGAAGGGTTCGCCGCAGTTCGGGCCATGGCGGCCGGCCGTGGGCATGGCGCCGCAGCTCAGCGACGCCGAGCTGGTGACCCTGGCGATGATGCAGGCCATGCTCGGCTTCACCTCCGAGGCCAGGTGGCTCCGGCACGCCCGCTCCCACCTGCGACGTCTGTTCCCGTACCGGCCTAAGCAACCCGGCTACAACAAGCGGCTGCGAAAGGCCGCCGGTCTGCTGCGGCGCGTCATCCGACTGCTGGCCGCCGATACCTCCGTATGGAGCGACGACGTGTGGATCGTGGACTCCGCGCCGGTGGAATGCGGCCGCTCCCGCGAGACCGTCAAACGTTCCGACCTGGCCGGATGTGCCGAGTACGGCTACTGCGCCGGCCACAGCCGCTTCTTCTGGGGCCTGCGACTGTACCTGGTGTGCACCCTCCAGGGCCTGCCCGTCGCCTTCTCCCTGACCGGGGCCAAGGCCGACGAGCGCGAGACCCTGCTGGACCTGCTCGCCGCCGAACCGGAGCTTGTCACCGCCCGGCCCGGCCAGACGCTGATCGGAGACAAGAACTACTTCGGCCGGGGCTTCGAACACGAACTGGCCGAGCAGGACATCCGGCTGCTGCGGCCCGCCCGCACGCTCGGGAGCCGGGACCATGATGGGGTGCTGAGGATCAGCCGGCCGTCGGTGGCGACCCGCCAGTCGGCGGCTGGACGACCCGTGACCGGGTCGAGGACACCTCCGCCGGGGGCATGCCAAGCTGGTGGGATCTCGGCGGGACGTGGTGCGGGGACCAGGACCTGACGGCCGCCGCGGACGATGACCACGGCCCTGCTGCGGTGCTCCGCGAGATGCTCCAGCGCCTCCCGGTACACCGCGCGCTGAGCCGCGTGCAGCGCCCTGCGCCGGGCTGCGACACCAGTGGTGCCGTGGTGCTCGGCGGTGGCACGCCTTCTTTCGCGACGACGGCGACCGAGGGCAGCGCGAGACCCGTCTCGGCCGTACGAATTTCTGTCGGGCTGTAATAACTCGGCCGTCAGGCGCATTACTTGCTGACAGAGCCGAGACGAGGAGACGGCGCGTGACCCAAGCCCAACGCTTCCGGGACGTCTACGAGGAGTGCTATCCGCGCGTACTCGCCTATGTCACAAGCCAGGTGGGACGGCAGATCGGGGAGGACATCACCAGCGAGACCTTCACCGTTGCCTGGAGACGGATGCGCGACCTGCCGCAGCCGCCGCTGCCCTGGCTCCTGGGTGTGGCCCGCAACCTGGTGCGGGAGCTGCGTCGCCGGGACAGCCACCAGTACGCCCTCGCCGCCCAGGAGGCACAGCGCATCGGCATCGGCGGCCGGGCCGAGGCGGAGGACGTGGCCACAGGTGTGATCGATCGCGAGGCCGCGCTGCAGGCCCTGGCGAGCCTGTCCGACACCGACCGGGAACTGCTGACGCTGGTCGCCTGGCACGGGCTGAGCACCAAGCAGGCCGCACGAGTCCTGGGCTGTGCCACCACCACCTTGACGGTCCGGCTGCACCGGGCCCGTCGTCGGCTGGAACGGGCGATGGAGGCCGTGCCCACACAACCCGCACCGGCGGTGCGCCGCACCGACCCCGAAGGAGCGCTCACATGAACACGAGGAAGACACACGAACGGTCCGCGCGCCGCAACGACGTCCTGAAGACGCTCGCCGACGCCCGGCCCGCCGAACTGGACCCGGCGGCCTTGGCGGGCTCCCGGAGGCAGCGCGAGGACCTGGCCAGGATCATGACCGAAGCGCAGGAGAGGCCGACCAGAAACCCTTCGGCATGGCTGCGACCACGGCTCCTGCCGCTCGGGGCAGCCGCGACCGTCGCGGTGTCCGCGGTCATGGTCGCCACCCTCGTCCAGCAGGACCCGCCCGGGCCCACGAGCACGCAAGCCGGCACCCGCCCGCCGTCCGCCACCGCGACCGCGCTGAACGGCCGCATGGAACTGCTCGGCGTGGCAAAGGCGGCGGAGAGTTCGACTGCCGAGGGAACGTACTGGCAGGTGTCCGGCCGGTCGGAGACCGTGGACGTAGTCGGTGAGCGGGGACGGCGCTTCGCCCTACGCACCACCTCGTCCTCGGAATGGTCGGTCGGAGTGCGCCCGGGCACCCAAAGCCTGATGGTCACCGGCCTGAACGCCAAGACCGCGCCCCGTACCGCGGCGGACGAGGAACGCTGGCGGGCCGCTGGTTCACCACGCCGAGTAGAGGGCCCGGCAGGTGCCGACGGTCGGATGAGACTGGGCTACACGATCGGAACGAGCCGGCCGATGGTCATGCGCACCGACAACGACAACAAGATCTACGCCCTCGGCCCGGAGAGCGTCTCCTACCAGGACCTGCGGAAACTGCCCACCGACAGCGCACAGTTGGGCCGACACATCGAGCGGCTGTACGAGCAGGACGGCGGTGCTGAGAGCAGCGGCGGTCGCACGGCCTGGATGCTGCGCCGTACGGCCGACCTCATCACCATGCCGGTGAAGCCAGGCACCCGGGCAGCCGCGTACCGTGTGCTCGCGGACCTGCCAGGCATCCGCGTCCAGGGTTCCATCACCGACCCGCTGGGCCGCAAGGGCATGGGCATCACGCTCCCCATCGAGGCGGCGACCACGCTGGGGAGCATGGAACAGCGACTGGTGGTGGACCCGTCCACCGGCGCACTGCTCTCCGAGCAGACCATCCTGGTGGAGCCGTCGGCCATCGCACAAGAGGCCGGACTGGTCACCGGCACGACGGTGAACTACGAGGCGACCACCCGGATGGAATGGGCGGAGCGGCAGATCACAGTGCCGAAGAACGCCCGGCACTGACCCCTGCCCCGGGACAGCGGTACGGGGCATCCCCTCGTCCGGGCGCATGCATCAGCCGCGACGCAAGCAGGTCCGGGCTGATGGGCACGAGCGGGGCGGAGCCAACCTCCTCACAGCCCCGTCGCCCCGCCTTTGCGCCTTCTGTCATGCATTTTCCACGACTCGGTGGGGCACACCACCTGACGCGCACTACGGAGATTCCATGCACCGCACCCGCCCGGCGGCGGCCCTTGCCGCTCTGTCGATGTCGGTAGGTCTTCTGACCGGCTGCAGTAACGGGCCGGAGGACGAGCGTGACCGTGCGAAGGCATCGCCGGCTGCGGCCGCCGCCACGCCGCACATAAGATCCCACGCCGCCGACGGGCAGAAGCATGTGTCCGTCAGGCGCGGTGGCCGCGTCACGGTCGAGGCCGGGAGGATAGCCAAGGTGTCCCTGGCCACGGCGAACGGCAGGGCCGTACACGGCGTCGTCTCCTCCAACGGCAGCACCTGGGCACCCAGTGCCGTCCTGGAGTACGGCACCGCCTACCGACTGAGCGTGGTGGCCGCGGGCGCAGATGGGCGCAAGGTGACAAAGAGGATCGCTTTCACCACCGTGGCCAAGTCCGCCCGTTTCACCGGCACTTTCACCCCGGGCAACGGATCCACGGTGGGTGTGGGGATGCCGGTCTCGTTCACGTTCGACAAAGCGATCGCCGACAAGAAGGCCGTGGAGTCGGCCATCGAGGTCAGCTCAAGCAGCGGACAGACCGTCGTCGGCCACTGGTTCGGTACGCAACGCCTTGATTTTCGTCCGGAGCAGTACTGGAAGGCCAACTCCACCATCGTCGTCAAGAGTCGCCTCGATGGAGTCAGAGGGGCCGAGGGCGCCTACGGCGACCAGGACGAGACCGTCCGCTTCACCGTCGGCCGAAGTCAGATCTCCACCGTGGACGCCTCCACGCACCGGATGACGGTCGTCCGCGACGGCAAGACCCGGAAGACGCTGGCCATCACGGCGGGCGCCGCCAACTCGCCCACGTGGAACGGCCAGATGGTGATATCGGAGAAGCTGATCAGCACCCGGATGAACGGAGCCACCGTGGGTTTCGCCGGTGAGTACGACATACCCGACGTTCCGCACGCCATGCGCCTGTCCACGTCGGGCACGTTCATCCACGGCAACTACTGGGGCGCCGACTCGGTGTTCGGAAACTCCAACATCAGCCACGGCTGTGTCGGACTCAATGATGTCAAGGGCGGCAACGACGCCTCCCAGGACGCCGCCTGGTTCTACAACACCTCCCTCCTCGGCGACGTCGTCGTGGTGCGGAAGTCCCACGACGGGACGATCGCCCCCGACAACGGCCTCAATGGCTGGAACATGCCGTGGGAGCAGTGGAAGGCGGGCTCCGCGCGCTGACGCGGTCGGACACTCCCGTAACCGTCGTGGCCGCCTGCGAACCGGACGGGCTCCGTGCGTCGGACCTGCCCAATTCCCGACCGGCCCCATACAGATTGACCCCCATGGCTACTTCATCGATACACCGCCGGCCCCGCCGGTGGCTTCCGGGTGCTCCGGCCGGCGACCGTCGCACGACCACCATCCCGGCCCTGAACCGAATGACGGTGCAGGCCGTGGTCCTGGTTCTGTCCAGCACGCTCGTCGGATGCGCGGGGACGGAGGTGCACGTCGGGACGGCCGACGCCGCCCGGCCGACGGCCACCGGAACGCCCGGCCCATCGGCTGCCGTCACCGGCACGACGCAGGCCCGGCCCGGCCGGACACCAGCCGGCAGCGAAGCGTCGGCCACGTCCGTCCTCGAGCGGCTGCCGGGCCTGGGCCCGCGGACACGGGGCGGGATTCCCGCGAACGCGCGCCAGGTTGTGCTGGTCACCGGGCGGGGCAAGAACTCCTCGGAAGCGAACGTCGTGCTCTACCGGCGCACCGGCGCGGGCTGGGAGGCGGGAGCCGTCTGGCCGGCCCACAATGCTCTCAAGGGCTGGACGGACGACCACCGGCTCGGCGATCTCCGGTCTCCCATAGGCGTGTTCACCCTCACCGACGCCGGCGGACTGCTCGCCGATCCCGGCAGCCAATTACCCTACGATCGCTCACGGAGCTTCACCATCGGAGGCACGGGCTTCGAGGGAGAACCGCTCGCGGGTTCCTTCGACTACGTCGTCGCGATCAACTACAACCGCAAACCCGGAACCTCCCCCCTCGACTGGACGCGCCCCCTCGGCGCGGACAAGGGCGGCGGTGTCTGGCTGCACGTCGACCACGGCGGGCCCACGCACGGCTGTGTGAGCGTGGCGCAGAAGCACATGAAACATCTCCTGCGCACCCTCGACCCCGACCAGCACCCGGTGATCGTCATGGGGGACGCCGCATCCCTCGAACGGTGACGCCTACGGTGTCAGAGACAAGACAAAGGCACCCCCGGAAGTCGACCCGTGCGACTCACACCTGCGGCCCTTGTCTCGAACGGATGCGGAAGCAGTTCGAGGGGTGATCCGGCGAGTCCGTGCCGGCCGGCCAGGAGTGGGAGACGCCCGAGCGGTTCGGTGCGGGGCAGACCGCCTACAACCAGTTCGTCCAGTCCAGGCACGTACGCACGACGAAGCGCTCGGCCCGGGGCTTGACGAGGAGTTCTTCACCGCCTTGGGAGACGCGGCCCTGGAGCACGAGGTGGCAGCCCAGAAGACCGGGGAGCGCGTGAGGGCGACCTCAACACCGGACCCTGCCACGCGCCGCCGCAGAGGTCGCCGGCACCGGGGGAAGCCCCGGCTGCGCAGGGCCTCTGAGGCTTCCGCCACGTCCGGCGGGAACTGTCCGGGGCAATCGGGCAGTTGCGGCGAGGCGGTGACTGAAGGCATGGGCGAGGGCGACCGCCTGGCGATGACGCAGCCGAGAACCGGTCACGGATCGGCCGTTGCGAGAGACATCGAGAGTGATGCCGGGCGGGTCAGGGCGGCGGCGGGAGGAACGGCCTACCGGTCCGGAACTCGATCCGGACCGTGAGACCGCCTCCTGGACGGGGCGATGCGGTCAGCCGGCCCCCGTGTACGTCGGTGACCGCTTTGACCACCGCGAGACCGAGCCCGGAGCCCTTGACCCGTGTGGTGCCGCGCCGGAATGGATGGAACAGAGCGGGAAGCTCGGTGCCGTCGATCAATGGGCCGGTGTTCTCGACCTCGATGCGGGCCCACCCCGAGCCGTCGTCCAGAGTCCGGACACACAGGGTTCCGCCGCGATGGTTATGGCGAACGCCGTTGGTGACGAGGTTCGCGACGAGCTGGGCCAGCAGGGAGGGGTCGCCGATGACCTGTGCCGAGCGCAGGACGGACTGAACGGCCACGTCGGCCGCGTCCGTCTCGCTGCGCAGCTCCGCGACTGCGGTGCGCACCAGTTCGGCGAGGTCCGAGGGTCGCCGGTGCAGGGATCCGCTCTCCCCCCGTGCCAGTACCAGCAGCGAGCCGAGGAGGCGCTCGCAGCGGTCTGTGGCGGCCAGCGCACGACGGATGTCGGGCTCCAGTGCTGTGGGCACCCTCCCGTGGGCCAGCGGGATCTCCAGGGCCGTCCGCTGGATGGTCAGGGGGGTGCGCAGTTCGTGGGAGGCATGAGCGGTGAACAACTGCTGGTCGCTGAAGCTGCGTTCCAGCCTGTCCAGCATCATGTCGAAGGTGTCGGCCAGTTCCTTGACCTCGTCGTCCGGCCCGACCAGACGAAGGCGGGAGTGCAGGCTGTTCTCGCTGATGTCCCGTGCGGTGCTGGTGACTTGACCGATACGGGACAGGGACCGTCCGGCGATCCAGAAGGCGGCCGCGATCGACAGCACGGCGAGCGGCGCAAGGATCAGCAGTGAGCGTGTCATCAGGTCGGCCAGGACCGCGTCGCGGAACGCGTCGAACCGAGTCGTCGACGCCCCCGGTACGGTGGTCACCGGCCCGCCTGTCTCACCGGAGTCCGGTGCCGTGGCCGGAGTCGGTGCGATGGTGGCGCTGTTCGCCTCGATGATCTGGCGCGCGCTGAGCCACGAGGCCGCCAGCAGCAGACCGCCGCCGACCGTGAAGACCGCGGTGTTCAGCAGGGCCAGCCGGGTGCGGATGCGCAGCGCCCCGAGTCGGTGTCTCACAGCTGGTAGCCGAAGCCGGGCACGGTCGTGATCAGCGCTGGATCACCGAGCTTCCGGCGCAGTTGATGCACCGTCACTTTGACTACGCCGCTGGAGGGATCCATCTCGCCGTCCCACACGATGTCGAGCAGCTCGGACGAGGAGACGATTCCGCCGTCCGCGGCCATCAATGCCTCCAGCACGCCGAACTCCCGCGGGGTAAGGCGCAGTAGTCTGCCGTCGCGCTCGGCCAGTCGGCGTACCGTGTCCACCCGCAGGCCGCGCCGCTCGAGGACGGTCGGTGCGGTCCCCGGCCCGCGGCGGCCGAGGGCACGGAGCCGGGCGACGAGTTCCAGATACGAGAAGGGTTTCGCCAGGTAGTCGTCCGCCCCCTGGCCGAGCCCTTCCACGATGTCGCTCAAACTGCCGGCCGCGGTGAGCATGAGGATGCGTGCGGGATACCGAGCGGTGTTGAGGGCACGGCACACCGCGTCGCCGTGCACCATCGGCAGATCCCGGTCGAGTACGAGGACGTCGTAGTCGACAGCGGCGGCCATCTCCAGCGCCTTCGCCCCGTCCCCGGCGACGTCCGCGGTCATGCCGTCGGCGCGCAGACCGTCGGCGATCATCTGTCCGAGTTCTTCCTCGTCCTCGACCACCAGTACCCGCATGCGCGGCTCCTCTCCTGCGGCGGTGTGCACCCCCAGCATGAGCGAGCAGAGGTTAGGTACGGGTTAGCCGATCATCACCGGCACCCAACCCGGCCGTGGATACACCTGAGTCGGCCACGGCGGCACCCCTGCTGCCAAACCACCTCCAGGAGGTATCCCTTGATGTCGATCAGCGCTGTACGGGTCGCGGCAGCCGCTCTCGTGACGGGCACCGCTGTGCTGTCCCTCACCGGTTGTTCACTCGTCCAGGAGGATCCGGTCCCGGAAGTAGCCGCCACCGACAGGGACGGTGGGAGCACTGCGCGGCCCAAGGACGCCGACGCGATCCGTCAGGCGTGGTTGCGCTGCATGCACGACGCGGGACACACCGAGCTCCGTATGGGCGACGACGGAGGGGTTCGCAGGCCGGCCGCGGGGCCCGACACGGCAGAGGACGCGGCAGCGGGGCAGAAAGCCAAGGATATGAAGGAGGACACGCAGAAGTGCAATGCCAAGGTCCCCGGCATGCAGCAGCTCCAGGAGAAGCTCCGCGCGGGTGACATGAAGGCGGCACGAGGACTCGCCGCATGCCTGCGCGAGAACGGGCTGCCCGATGTGGCCGACCCGAAGCCGGAGGACGGTGCGGCCCTCACGGTGCCGCAGGACGTGGATCCCGCCGCGTGGAACAAGGCGTACGGGATCTGTGGCAAGAAGTACCCTCAGGTTCCCTTCGCTGCCACGCCGGCGCGGTGACATGAAGCGCACGAGGAGGGACCCGGCTCGCTCCGGGGGCTGTACGCGCAGGAAAACCTTCCGGCGCGTGTCCTGCGGTGTGACCGCGTTCGTTGTCGTGATGCTGGGATGCGCGGCGGCCGTCGTACGGCCGTGGGAATCCCGTGACACCACGGCAGAGGAGCACAGCCCACCGGAAACCGCCCCTGTGGCACGCACTTCCCTCGCTTCCGGCCTGCGGCTCGGCGGCACCCTCGGACACGGTCCGGCCGCCGAGGTCGTCGCCCAGGGCCAGGGCACATTCACCTTGCTGCCCCCCATCGGGAAACGCGTCAGGACCGGTGAGGCTCTGTACGAGACGGACGCCTGGCCGGTGGTGCTCTTCACCGGTGCCCGGCCGTTCTGGCGCGACCTCGCCCCCGGCATGAGCGACGGCCCCGATGTTCGGCAACTCGAAAGGAACCTCACCGACCTCGGCTTCGCCGACCCCACGAATCTCACCGTCGACGAGCGGTACACCGACGGCACCGAGGCGGCGGTGAAACGCTGGCAGAAGTCGCTCGGCCTGGACCGGACCGGCAGGATCCCGCTCGGCCGGGTGGTCGTGCTTCCCCACCGCGTCGTACGCGTCGACGAGGTGCAAGCCGTGCGCGGTGGTGTCGTGGCACCCGGCACCCCCGTCCTGTCCGTCACCGCACCGGACGTCTATGCGTCGGTCGGTCTGGGCGACGGAGAGGCCGCCCAGCTGCCGCCGGGCGCCGATGTCTCTGTCGAACTGGCGGACGGCCGTGTCCTCAAGGGCGAACTGCGCGCCGTCGCTCCCGAGGGGGCGAGCGCGTCCGGTGGAGGGGGCAGGTCCGACGAACGAGGCGAAGGCGGCGGCGTCGAAGGCCCCATCGCCACCATCGGGCTCGACGGCCAGAAGGAAGCGCGGGCGGCCCTGGACAAGGGCCGCACAAGCGTCACGGTCACCGTTCCCGACCGCAAGGTGAACAACGCCCTGGTTGTACCGGTCACAGCTCTGCTGGCCCTCGCTGACGGCGGATACGGTGTGCGTGTCGTCCGCGACGCGCAGTCGGAGCCCCGGCTCGTACCGGTCGAGGTCGGTCTGATCGTCGGTGCCCGGGCGCAGATCACCGGCGCGGTCCGCGAGGGCCAACGGGTGGTGATTCCCACATGACCACACCCGGCCAGCAGCCCGTACTGTGCCCCGTACTGAGCCTGGAGGACGTCGGCAAGACGTACCGAGGCGATCCGCCGGTGCACGCCCTGACCGGCATCGACCTGGAGGTACGGCGCGGCGAACTCGTCGCCGTCGTGGGCCCTTCCGGGTCCGGCAAGTCCACCCTTCTGTCCCTCGTCGGAACACTCGACCGACCCTCGTCCGGCCGGGTGCGCTTCGAGGGGCACGACCTGGCCCGCCTGAGTGGCAGTCAGATCGCCGCGCTGCGCGCGCACCGTATCGGTTTCGTCTTCCAGCAGTTTTTCCTTCTGCCCGCACAGACCGCGGTGGAGAACGTGGCCAACGGCCTCCTCCACACGGGCGAAAGGGCACGGCGCCGCCGTGAGCGCGCCGTGGAGGCGTTGAAGGACGTGGGCCTGGAACACCGACTCGGGCACCGTCCCGATGAGCTGTCCGGAGGGGAGAAGCAGCGGGTGGCCGTCGCCCGGGCCCTGGTCGGCCGCCCCGCGCTGCTGCTGGCCGACGAACCCACCGGGGCTCTCGACTCCGTCTCCGGTGGCAGCATCGTCGACCTGTTGCGCGACCTCAATACCAAGGGCACCACCGTCATGGTCATCACCCATGACCGCGAACTGGCCGCGACCTTCCCGCGCCGCATCGGTCTCCAGGACGGCCGGATCGCCTTCGACGAGCGCACGCCGGCGGTCGTCCACAGGGACGGCCGAGACGACAGAGACCGCCGAGACGGCCGAGCGAGGTTTCGCGCATGAACGCGCCCATTGCCCGCGCCGCCCGTCTGACTCTCGCCGACCTGATCCGTCTGGGCCTGGTGGGACCGCGCACCCGCAGGCTTCGCTCGGCGCTTTCCGCCCTCGGTATCGCGCTGGGTATCGCCGCTCTGGTCGCGGTCACCGGCATCTCCGCCTCGCACCAGGCCCACTTGCTGGACCGGCTGAACCGCCTCGGGAGCAACCTGATCACGGTGTCACCGGGCGTCGACGTCAACCAGCAACCGGTGCCATTGCCGAAGGAGTCCGTCGCCATGCTCGGCGCGGTCGCACCGGTCGAGACGGTGAGCGCGACCGGAGCCACCAAGGCCGACATCTACCGTAACGACCATGTCCCGGTGACTCAGACCAACGGCCTTTCGGTGCTGTCCGCCCGCGTCGGTCTGCTCGAAACGCTGCACGGCAAGGTCCGCGTCGGCCGCTGGCTGGACGGGTCCACCGAGAAACTGCCGGTCGTGGTGCTGGGATCCGAGGCAGCGGACCGGCTCGGCGCCGCCGCACCCGGTGAGCGAGTGTGGCTGTGCGGCAAGGAGATTCAGTGCAGCTGGTTCTCCGTTCTCGGCATCCTTTCCCCCAACCTCCTGGCGCCCGAGATCGACTCCGCCGCGCTCACCGGCCGGCCCTGGTCCGCCGCCCATCTCGGTGACGACGGGACCCCCGCCACCGTCTACGTGCGCACGCACCCCGCCAGGGTCACCGATGTCCAGGCTGTCGCCGGCGCGACCGCGAACCCGGCCGCCCCGAACCTGGTGTCCGTGTCCCGGCCCTCCGACCTGCTCAAGGCCCGAGCTGAGACCAAGACCGCGCTGGAGGGCATGGTCCTCGCGCTCGCCGGGGTGGCGCTGGTCGTCGGCGGACTGGGCATTGCGAACACCATGGTCGTGGGCGTGATGGAGCGCCGGGGCGAGGTCGGTCTGCGCCGGGCGCTCGGGGCCAGGCCAGGACAGATCGCCGCACAGTTCCTCGTGGAAGCGGTCATGCTGGGTCTCTTCGGCGGAAGTACCGGCATCCTCCTCGGTGGTGCGGCCGTGCACGTGTATGCCGGTGTCAAGGGGTGGCCCACCTCCACGCCGCTCACCTGGGTGATCGCGGGACCTGCCGTGGCCGTGGTCATCGCCGCTGTCGCCGGGCTGTACCCGGCCATGAGGGCAGCACGCATGTCACCCACGGAGGCGCTCCGCTCCGCATGACATACCGCGATCGCAAGGGAGAGCGCTTCAACCGGCATCGTCCGCCCGGTGGAGAGGTGGGAAGCCGACGGCAGGGCCTACGCGACCGGCTCGCGCAGTCGCGCGGCCGATCGGGCCAGCCGCGCGGCACCCACGACGGGCAGGCACCAGGACAACAGGAGCGCGGTTATCAGCGCGGCTGCGCTCAGGCCACCGAACGGCAGGGAGAACGCGGCGCCGAGGACGGGAACAGTGACCATCGGGGCCAGCAGAAGCAGCGTCGTCCGCAGCTTCTCGCGGCGCACCCACTGAGCGGACTTCCACAGTTGCACGAGACCCGCAGCCAAGGTGGCCAGGACAAGGACCCCGCCCACCGCCGGGACCAGGGAGAGGGGCAACGGCAGGACAATGAGGGCCAGTGTGAGGTAAGTGCGTGTCGGGCTGTCCGGCTCGGGGCCTGTGCGGCTGCCGGTTTCCTCCGCCAGAGCGGCGTCCGCGATCGCCTGAGGTTCTCCGAGCCGGTCCAGGACTCGGCGCACGGCTTCGTCGTTCGATGTGCCGGAGCCGGCCAGGGTCACCTCGATGCGCTCGCTGAGATCTGCCAGCAGTTCCTGGCGCCTGTCGTCGGGAAGGGCTCTGGTCCGCCGGTCGACCCCGGTCAGGAAGGCTTGAACCAGGGGATGGTTGAGGGTGTCGTTCACGTCGTCTCTCCAGGGGTTGAGGAAGTGGTCCACGGCTGCACGGAAGGAGGGCCAGTCCGCCGCGAACGCGCCCAGCGTGCTGCGACCGGCATCGGTCGGCGTGTGGTACCTGCGCGGTGGTCCGCTGTCGGATTCCCGTAGGTGGGTATCGGCGAGACCGGCTCGCCCCAGGCGGGACAGCAGGGGGTACATCCTTCCCTGGCTGGTCGCCATCACCTCGATCCGGGCAAGCTGCTCCAACAGCTCCACTCCGTACCGAGGCATGTCCCGCAGCAACGCCAGAACGCAGTACTCCAGCACGCCCTTGCGGAGTTGACTGGCACACGGCCGCCCGCTCCGGGTGGTCCTGGGTGGCAGTCGTCGTCGGCCGTGCTGCCCGTCCGTCGCTGCCGTCGATCCTCGCCGGTACGCCGAAGGCCCCCCGGGGGCTGCCGCTGCCGCTGGGCAGCCTCGATTTCGCGGGCTTCAGGCCGAGGCGGTCAGGACCGCACAGCGAAGCCGTGTTGCGCACCGAGTCTGGTGAGGGTGGTCTTTCCCGGGATGCCGTCGGCCTGGGCTCCGGTGTATCCGTATCGTCGCTGCAGGGCGGCGTAAGCCTTGACGGTGGCGGTGCCGAAGGAGCCGTCGGCCCGCTGCGCCGGGAGGAGTCCCTCGGCGACAAGTGCCTTCTCCACGAGGAGTACGTCCGCCTTGTGTGTCGTACCGCCCTGGGGGAGGGCCGGATCGCGGCGGGCGGCTGCGACGACATTGCTCAGGTCGACCGTCGGCCGTGAGCCCGAGCCGGGGTTCGAGCCGGTGGCCGGAGCCGCCTTGAAGAGGGCGGACTGGTCGATGTTCCCCGGGTCCCAGTGGTCATTACCGGGGATGTTGGCGTGGCCGTAGTGGCCACCCTTGTTCAGCCATACGGAGCGGGAGCGGTTGTCCGCGTCGCCGGCAGAGGTCGCCAGTCGGCCCGCCGGCCAGGTGTCCGGGACGTGCCAGGAGCGGATGGCACGCATCAGGGCCCTGAAGTTGGGGCCCGGTTTCCAGTACCCGGTGAAGGGCTTCGAGGCCCGGGCGAGCACTTCGATCTGTACGCAGGCCTTTCCGACCCGGTTCGTCCGTGCATTGCCGTCGTTCCGCAGAGCGCGGGCGCTCTGGTCGAGCGGACCGAACTGGCCCAGCCGGTCGGTGGTCGGGTCGTACAGCAGGTGGGGCTCGGCACTGTTGCGGATCAGGTGCGCTGCGACGCCGCGGTACGCCTCGTCGCCGGCGCCGCTCTCCGTGGTGTGCCAGACGGCGCGCGCGGGAGCCACCACGAGGTCCATGGCCCCGCCGATGGCGCCGTCCCCCAGACGCTCCGCTTCCTTGATCCAGATCTCGCTCACGCAGAATTCCCTCACTCGTCCATGCCGGTCACTGGAGGCCGACAGGAACGAGCGTCGGGGCTGCTGGTATTCACTTCCCAGCCCGGACTGCTGCTCACTTGTGACCATCGAACATCGAGCGATCGTCACGACGGAGTCCGTGAGCATGCCTGAGCGCCCCGGCTGTGAAGTCGCGGAGTAGCGAGCCGCAGCAGGTTGCCGGCACGTGGCCTCTTTTGTGGCGTGCATGAGTGAACCGCTGCGCCGACACTACCGTTGCGGGGTGTGTCGGGACCCGGCCCGAAAGCGGGCTCCGGCGTCCCGCCCCTGAGGCGTCAGCAGAGCCCGCGCTCCTGTGCCGTGGGCCTGTCGGGGGCGTGCGGTCGGCGTGCGGCGGCGAACGGCGTGCCGAGCCTGCCACGAGCGCCGGTGCAGGAGCATGAACTCCGAGCCGGAGTAGGGTCCGGGCGGCGAAACCGAGCGAGCGGGCACGGTTCGGACCTCCAGGACCTGCACGGCACCATGCCCGGCGCGGCCTGCCCCCGGGACGTGATCGACGAGCGCATCGTCGCCCGTCGCACCAGCCACGCCGTTTCCAGACCGTGGCCCTTCGCACAACGGGACGGCGGCTCACCTCACCTCCTTCCAAAGCCGGTTCGCCGTCGGAGGTGAACCGGATCCGGGATGCGCCCGTAGCAAAGACGATCGAGCAGGGGCAGGAGTAGGAGCAGGAGAACGCGTGATCCTTTTCCGGCGCACAATAGTCGCCGCCGCCGCGTTATGCGCGGTGCTTGCGGGATCGCCAGGACCGGCATACGCAGGCCAGGCTGCCGCACCAGTACCGTCCGCGCCGTCGGACGGCGTCGAGGGCGGCACCGGCGGTCACCTTCCGGCGGGTTGGCAGGTCACCGGCACGGGAGCCGAGCAGCAGTTGATCTGGCGCTCGACCGCACCGGTGCCCATGGGCGACGCCGCCGTCGAGTTCTACTCAGGAAACAAGCTCCTCGGCCGGCCGCTGGCCACCGCGGACGAACGTACCTTCAGGCTCAGCCTGATCGGCGTGGAGCCAGGCCCGGTGTCGGAGTTGCAGGTGCGCGCCGGCGGGCGCCGCCTCGACGCAGCAGGCACCGAGGCAGGCCCGCAACGGCGGCGTTCCATCAAGACGGTGGAGCCGTCGGCCCTGCTGCCGGCCAACCGCGTGGACCCCGGTGTTCCCGGCCCGTACCCGACGCGGACCGGCGAGTACGCGCTGGAATCGGTGAAGCTGCCCGACTTGCGGGAACCGGTGGAGATGCGCGCCGTGGTGGTGGCACCCACCGGGGCTCCGGGCCGCCGACCGCTGGCCCTGTTCCTGCACGGCCGCCACTCCAACTGCTTCACCCCCGATGGCGGTCAGCTCGGCACATGGCCCTGTCCCACCGGTTCGAAGCCGGTACCCAGTTACCGAGGCTATCTGCGCGCCCAGGAACTGCTGGCCTCCCAGGGATATGTGACGGTGTCCATCGCCGCCAACGGAATCAACGCGCAGGACATCGCGCGCGACGACGGCGGGGCGCAGGCCCGCTCCTCCCTGGTGCGGCGGCACCTCGCCCTCTGGGCCGACTGGGCCGGTACCGGCCGGGCCACGGCTCCGGCGATCGTGCGGAACACCTCCCGGGCCGATCTGTCCCGAGTGCTCCTGGCCGGACACTCGCGGGGCGGCGAGGGCGTGAACCGGGCCGCACTGGACAGCCTCTTCGAGCCGCCCGCCGACCGGGACGGTTACGAGGGGCCGGTGCGCTGGAACATCCGCGGAACCGTCCTCATCGGCCCCACCGCCTCAGGACAGAACCCGGCGCCCGACGTGCCGTCCATGACGATCCTGCCGGGCTGCGACGGCGACGTGTCCGATCTGCAGGGGGAGATCTACGTGGACGGCACACGCGGCATCAGCCGGGGTACCGCCCTGCACAGCGCGGTCTACATGGTGGGCGCCAACCACAACTACTTCAACAGCGAGTGGACACCGGGACAGGCCGAGGCGCCGGCCTCGGACGACTTCGAGGAGAGGAAGGGGGAGGCACCCGACCCGGTGTGCTCGCCGGGCACCGCGACCCGACTGACCGCCGTTCAGCAGCAGACCGCCGGTGCCACGTACATCGCCGCCGCGGCCCGGCTGTTCCTGGCGGGCGACGACCGGGTACGTCCGCTGCTGGACGGTTCGGACCTGCGGGCACCGTCCGCCGACCCGGCCCGCGTGCTCACCCACGCCGTCGGGGCCGGCCGCACCAGCGCCTTCCTGCCTGACCCCTCGATCACGGTGGACGGAAACGGCGGCCGGCTGTGCGCACAGGTGGATCCCGACCCGGCCACCGCCTGTCTGGCCCGCGAAACGCGCGGGTATTCTCCGCACTTCGCCTACTGGGGGACCTCGCGGGAGCCGGGCCGCCACGCCGTTGCGCTGGACTGGTCGACGCCGGGTTCCGCGGTACGGGTGCGTGCCGCGCGGCCGGTCTCCCTGGCCGGGGCCCAGGACCTGAGCCTGCGGGTCATCGTGCCGCCGAACACCACCGGCACGCGGCTGGATGTTTCCCTCTCCGACACCTCGGGCCGACGGGCGGCCCTCGGCCCGATCAGCCTCGACGGACTGCCGGGGACCGAGCGGACCGCCTCGTACTGGGGACAGGAGATACGCGTCCCGCTGACCGCCGCGACCCGGGCCGGACTGGACTTGAATCAGGTGAACACCCTGGAACTGACCCCCAGCAGCCGGTCCGGACAGGCTTGGCTGATGGACGCCTGGGGCTGGCGCCCCGGCACGCCCGTGGTGCGGCCGGCCACGCTGCCGCGCGTCGACATCGGCCGGCTCACGGTAGAGGAAGGCGATTCCGGGGTGCGGAGCTATCGGGTGCCGGTGCGGGTGTCCGGGCAGGGCAGCGGTCAGGTCCGGCTCTTCGTCGCCGATCCCGTCAAGGGCCAGGTCACGTCCCGGGTGGTGACGGTGCGGCCCGGCAGCACCGACATCGATGTGCCGGTCGAGGTGGAGGGGAACACCCGCCACGGTCTCGGCAGATCACTTGACGTGTTCGTGAAGGCGGTCCACAACGCCGTGGTCGGCTCCCACCGAGGCGGCGTGACCGTGGAGGACGACGACCCGGCGCCCGAGATGACCGTGACGCCGGTCGCGGACCGGGTCACCGAGGGGCAGACCCTGACCTGGCGGATCACGCTGTCCGATGTCGCCGACTTCGACATGGGGGCCGAGGTCGTCGTCCTGCCGGTCGGCGGCGGCGAACTGTCCACCACGGATGTCCCCGAGGACTGGTTCAAGGAGGCGACCGACGGCGAGTCGCCGAGCCCGTCCCGACCGCTGTCCGAGGTGGAATGGCTCCGCGTGTTCGCGTATTTCCCCGCGGGGGAGCTGACCGCCGACGTGACCATACCCACCGTCGTGGACACGGTGAGCGAGGCGGACGAGACGGTGCGGCTCCAGCTGATCCGCTGGAGCGACGACGGCGAGTCCACGGGGGGCCCCGTGATCACCGGCACGGTGGTGGACGCTCAGTAAAGGGCCCACCAGGCCTTCCGGGTCCGGTTCGCCGTTGCGGGTGAACCGGACCCGGGATGCGCTCTTGGCGAAGGCGGATGCAAGTGCCTGGCGGCGGTCGGAGCGTTCTCGGACACCGTCGGCCAGGCCCCGTGCGACACCCTCTGCACACAGTGGGAGGTCACCTACGACAGGGACGGGTTCGTCCGCCTGAGGAACACGGGCGTCAACCAATGCCTGGACGGTAACGGGCGCGGCCTGTACTTCTCCGGCTGCGTCGCGGCTGACCCGGGCAGAGGGGGCAGCCGGACTTCCCGTCGTCCCAAAACATCCGGCACGCAGACTCCGACACCTACGTCACGGCCTGGAACGACGGCGGAGTCGGTGTGGCACCCAAGATCGACGCTGTCGGCGCGCACAAACAGAGGTGGTCGCTGTGGCTCGGTGCTCCAGCTCAACCAGGTGGCCGTCGACGACGACCTGTGCGCCCGCGGACTGCGTGCCCGGGTCACAGCGACGCCACCGTCTGTGCTACGGGCGCATTCCGAATCGGGTTCACTCGCAACGGTGAATCGGACCCGGAAGGAGGTAGGCGGTCAGCGGAGCGTCCAGACCTGGTTGTCCCTCCCGTTGCATTCCCAGAGAACCGCCCCCGTTCCGCTCGCGCCCCCGAAGATGTCGACACACTTCCGTGACTGATCGGCCATCAGTTTCGTGCCGACGAGTCGGAATTTCTGGCCGGAGTTGCCGACGCAGCCGGCCAGTCGGATCTCGGTCCGGTCGGCGGTCGCCCCTCCGGCGACGGTCATGCATTTCCCCGATGACCGCATGGTTCCATCCGATCCGGTCCGCCATTGCTGCGCCGCGGAGCCGTCACACGTGGCCGGGAACAGCTGCATCCCCTCGGTCCCGTCGCCACTGCTCAGGCACTTCCCCGAGGCAGCGACCACCAGGGCACGGCCGGCCGGGGCGACCGTGTCAGATCCGCTCTCCTTGGACGGGTTCTCGCCTTCGGATTCCGGCTCGGGGGCCTTCTGCGTGGCCTTGGACTGCGACTGCGACGGGGTGAGCGGCGTCGGCGGCGTGACGCCGGTACTCGCGGAGCGTGACGAGACGGGAGAGGAGGCCGCGGGTGCGGACGTGGACTGATGTGTGGTGTCGCCGGCCGGGAGCGGGCCGTCCGATGCCGTGGCGCTCCTGCCGCCCTTCTCCGTCATCGGGGTGACCAGCCAGGCGATCGTGATCAGTACTGCCGCAGCGGCCGCTGCGGCGATCAGGACCGGCTTCTTCGAACGGCCCGAAGGCCGGTGCGCCTGCAGGTCGGTCGTGGCGGGCTGCGGGCCTTCTGAGGGGTTCCCGGCAGCGGATGGCTCATCCGTTCCGTGACCCGGGTTCCGCCCCGACTCCGACTTCATCGTCGACGCGGGCTCCGACTCCGACGCGGGCGCCGCCCTCGTCCCCGCCTCCAACTGCGTCGCCGGTGGCGGAGCGTCGTCGGTGATCGCAGCGACGGCGGGCGGAGCGACAGAGGAGCCAACAAACGAGCCCGTTTCGCCGACCGGTGGCCGAAGCAGGCGCTCGGCGTCCTCGGACGACAGGCGCTCGGCCGGGTTGGCGGCGAGCAGCCCCTGGATCAGCGGGGTGAGCGGACCGGCGCCATGTACCTCGGGAACCGGCTCCATGGCGATGGCGTACATCGTCTCCGTCACTGAGTCCCGGAGGAACGGTGAGCGGCCGTCGACCGCCTGGAAGAGGGTTGCGCCCAGCCCCCACAGGTCGGCCTCCGGGCCCGGCCTGGCGCCGACGAGGCGTTCGGGGGCGATGAAGTCGACCGACCCCACAAGTTGGCCGGTGCGGGTGAGATGCGAGGTCTCGACGGCCTGGGCGATACCGAAGTCGGTGAGGACCACCCGGCCGTCCTCGGCGATCAGCACATTGGCCGGCTTCACGTCCCGGTGCAGGATGCCGGCCTGGTGCGCCGCCCGTAACGCGGCGATCACACCACGGCCGATCCTGGAGACCTCTTCGAGCGGGACCGGGCCATGTGCCTCGATCAAGTCGGCGAGCGTGGTGGAAGGCACGTACTCCATGACGATGCTGGGCAGGCCCTCGTCGTCCACGACGTCGTGGACGACAACGACATTGGGGTGGCTGATCCGGGCGGCGCTGCGGGCCTCTCGCCGGGCACGCTCGAAGAGGGTGGCGAGTTCGTCGTCGTCGAGCTGCGGCTGGGCATGGAGCTTCTTGACGGCGACCTCGCGGCCCAGAAGATTGTCGTGGGCGCGCCAGACGGTGGCCATGCCGCCTCGTCCGATCCGGTCGAGAACGCGGTATCGGCCGGCGATCAGCCGTCCTACGTCGGACACCGTGGTTTCCTTTCCGTTGCCGCACGGCCGATCCGGCCGGCGGCGGCGCGGCACTCCGGTGGCCGGAGGGCCGCCCAATGGCCCTCTGACTGCCGCCAGTTGGAGAGCGCGCTGTCAGTCGGGGGGCATATTTCGGTCCGCGACGCCTTCGCATCGCATGACTCCCCCATCGGTCTCGCTCATTGAGGGGTCGATCTGGATTTGCCGTGAGCGACGGCACGGGCGCGGTGAAGCGCGGGGCGGCGATCGCCGTGGGGGCGAGCAGCCGCAACTGTCACCGGTGCGGCACGGGAAGGGCCGAGCATGGATGCAGCGGTACGCCGTCCGCGGCCGGGTCACGGCGTCGGCACGATCCCACCGGCGGGGACCGGGGGGACAGGTGACTGTGAGGCTCGCCTGTCACTGCTTCGCACAACGGTGAGGACTCGAGGTGGGTTCACCATCGTCCACCTTGCGCCGGACTCGGCCGGCTCAAGGTGTGTCAGGTACGACGTCACGTACGCACGCTCCGCTGACAGCTCATCGTCAGTCGCCGACCCGGAAGCCGAGGACCACGTTGTGGCCGCCGAAACCGAAGGAGTTGTTGAGGGCGACGAGAGGGCCGCCCGGCAGGGGACGGGGGCGCGAGGAGATCAAGGATGGGTCGATCGCGTCGTCGAGGTCGGTGATGTTGATGGTCGGGGGCGCCGTCCGGTGGTGCAGGGCCAGCACCGTGGCGACGGTCTCGATACCGCCCGCGCCGCCCAGGAGGTGACCGGTCATGGACTTGGTGGCGGAGACGGCGACATGACCCATGTTGTCGCCCAACACCTTCTCGATGGCCTTGAGTTCGGTGATGTCGCCCTGCGGGGTCGACGTGGCGTGCGCATTGATGTGTGCGATCTCGGACGGCCTGATGTCGGTCGTGTCCAGCAGTTGCTCCAGCGCCGCCGTGATACCGCGACCGGTCGGCTCCGGCTGAGCGATGTGGTAGCTGTCGGCGGACAACCCCTGCCCGACTGCCTCGCAGTAGACGGCCGCGCCACGGCGGGCGGCATGCTCGGCCGCCTCCAGGATCACGACGCCGGCGCCCTCTCCGAGCACGAAGCCGTCACGGCCTTTGTCGTACGGTCGTGAGGCCGTCAGCGGGTCGTCGTTTCGCTTCGACATCGCCATCATGTTGCCGAACGCCGCGAGGTTCAGGGGGACGATGACCGCTTCGGTCCCGCCGGCGACCACCACGTCCGCGCGGCCGGTA
Organism: Streptomyces sp. NPDC049687; assembly: GCF_044465285.1. NCBI lineage: Bacteria > Bacillati > Actinomycetota > Actinomycetes > Kitasatosporales > Streptomycetaceae > Streptomyces > Streptomyces sp. NPDC049687. The sequence goes on along the minus strand of NZ_JBITLN010000002.1, from coordinate 1,046,526 downwards.
CGGATCATGTCGATCCCGTAGCCGATGGCCTCCGCGCCGGACGCACAGGCACTGACCAAGGTGTGAACACCGGCCCGTGCGTCCACCTCCATGCCGACATAGGCGGCCGGACTGTTCGGCATGAGCATCGGCACGGTGTAGGGGGACACCTTGCGCGACCCTTGCTCGCGCAGCACGTCGTACTGGCTGAGGAGGGTCGTCACGCCACCGACGCCGGTGCCGACGACCGAGCCGACGCGGTACGGGTCGGCCGGGGCCGAGATGCGACCGGTCCCGTTGCCGCCGTCGGACGACAAGCCGGTTGCACCGGCTTTGCCGGTGAAACCGGCGTCCGCCCATGCCTCCCGTGCCGCTATCAGCGCGAACTGTGCTGCGCGGTCCAGTCGGCGTGCGACGTGCCGGGGAAGCACGTCGGTCGGTTCGACGGCGGCGGGCGCGGCGATGCGTACGGGGAGTTCGGCTGCCCAGTCCTGGTGGAGGGTGGTGGCGCCGGAACGCCCGGCGAGCAGTGCTTCCCAAGTCGACGCGGCGTCCCCGCCCAGGGGGGTGGTCGCACCTACACCGGTGACGACGACGGCGCGGAGGGATGAGTTAGGGTTCACGGATACGTTCACTCCATGGCTGTGGCCGGGCAAGAATCTGGTCCGGGTGGGGGGCGGCCGATACCGTGCCCCCGCTCGACCACGCCGCCCGTCGTGCATGTAACGGCCGAATTCCGTGCGGGGTTCATCGCTGTGCGTCAACGGCGGCGCGATGGGAGGGACAGCGGTCCGGCTTCACCTGCCCGGCCCTGGACCGTGCCCGGCGACGAGAGCATCGAAGTCCCTTGTCGTTCATTGGTGCTTCGCTAATCCATCTTGACTCAGGTGTATAACAGGCGCCCACCCTGATGTGCCCATCGACCACGGTCAGGCACTTTCCTTTGTAATCAACCCATATCTGTGTTTCCTTTGAGTCAGCAGCATGCGCCGGCCCGCTTGTTGCGAGAGCTGCCGCGAACGAGGCAGCAGGCAGTACACCCAGAGGAAATCGCTTCATGCTCTCCCGATCTGTCGTGAAGCAGATGTGGGAGTCGTTCTTCCGGATCCTACGTTTCCGCACAACGAGCGGAGCACGCCGACGGTTCACGCCGAGTCGCCCGGGATCTGCACCACCACAGCGACGGCCTCCGTGGAGCAGAGCTCCTCCGCTGGTTCATCAGATGCCTTGCCCGCGATGGCGTCGGGGACGGAGTAGCCCCGGGTCAGTGTCCGATGACATGTCCCCACGCCGGTCACTGAAGGCCGACAGGAACGAGCGTCGGGGCTGTAAGTGCTCACTTACCAGCCCGGACTGCTGCTCTGCTTCTGCGCGTTGGCGGGCACGCTGCCGGGGGAGCCGACGGTTTGCTGGACCCCTCCCCGCCGACTCTTCGACTGCGTCGAGGGCCTGCCGGACCGGGCGAACGCCGGTGCAGGAGGTTGAACCTGCGAACCGGAGCAGTCGTAGTGCCAACAGCGGGGGCCGCTACCGGCGGTTTGCCAGATCCGATTGACGTGTAAGGGACTTGATGATCGCCGATGTGCTGGTCCGCGGCTCCATCGCGGTGCTCCGGGGCGCCGCTTATGTGTACTGGTACGCGTGGCGGCGGGGCACCTATGTCCCGTACCACGACGATATCGAGCCGCTTGAGCGGCCCAGCAGGACACATGACCACGCAGGCGTCCCGAAGTAGCGGTGCCCGGCGCCCGCGGGATGCACGGAGTTCCCGCGCGAGCACAGGCCCGTCTCGCGGCGGCGGCCCTGGCTTCTGCGGTCGACTCCGGGCTCGAGCCCGGCAGGGCATCGGCTGCCGCGAGCACCGAGACGACCCCTTGGTGTCCGCTCTCAAGGGGATGGCCGTAACCGTGCAAGGCGCGGGCAGCCCGGCACCGGCTTAGGCGATCAGGTGCCGTGCTGAGCGTGCGCGCCGCCGTCTGACGGCCACCCGTCCTGGGAATCGCTCTCCTGGTGTTCGGCGGCCTGACCGGTGCCGCCGGACTCCTGTCCGGCTCCTCCAACGGCGACGTGCCGGCCACCGTCCCTTCCCCCGAGCCGAATGGGAGGTTGTCCGGTCCCTCCCCCTCCAGGCCGCCCGGCACAGCCCCGGTCGGCGAGGTCACCACCACGCGCCCATAGGGCAGCCAAGGACGTACGTCCTCCCGCCCGGCTCCGGGCCGAGCGCCTCCCCGCCCGGCGGACTCGGCGCACCTCTCCGCCCGACGGTCAAGTGACAGCCGCGTGCGGCAACCGGCCGCAGCCGTAGGCCCGGCGAGAGCAACGCCCCGCCCTGGGCCAAGCGGGTCGTTGCGCCCTGCCTGTCCGCGGGGGCGGCCGGCCCCTCGCCGTACACACGGGTCTGCGCCGCCGGCGGTTGGGCGCGCCTTCGTACACCGATCGGAGAGACACCATGTCCGCGGCAACCCCCGGAAGACCCGCGAAGGCATCTCCCGCCCCCGCCCCTACCAACCACGGAATGCGGTGCCGACGTGGCTGGAGGCGAAGGCGGGGTACCGGACCGGGCCCGCATACGGGGGCGACGGGCCGTCCGAAGCCGTACAATCCCGGCCCACGGCGCGGCAGTCATCGATGGACCGGGCGGCTCGCGGCCCGGCTCGGTGCCACCGACCGTCTCGTGCTGCAGGTGTACCTGCTGACCCGCATCGGCCTGTGGGGCACCGCGTACTGCACCGGCTGGCTGTTCCCCGAGAACCGGGACGCCACAGAGGCTCCGCCGGTGCTCTCCCGGTGGGAGCACTGGGACTGGCAGCACTTCAAGCGCATTGCCCAGGACGGCTACTTCCCCGACTCGCCCGGGACGTCGGGTCGTTCCGACAACCGGGAAGCGTTCTTTCCCGGTTTCCCGCTCCTCCTGCGCACCGTGCACCTCCTCGTCCCCAACTGGACGGTCGCGGGGCTGCTGATCTCCTTGGTGGCCGGTGCCGTCGCCATGCTCGCGCTGGCCCGCATCGCCCAGCTCACCGCTGGTCCGGCTGCGGGTCCCCGAGCGGTGCAGCTCCTGTTGTGTTCACCGTGTGCGGTCTTCCTCGCCGCCGGTTATGGCGAATCCCTCTTCCTCGCGCTGGCACTGCCGGCCTGGCTCGCAGCCAAGCGAGGGCGCTGGCCCCTCGCGGCGATCCTCGCCGCATGCGCCACCGCAACCAGGATCAGCGGCCTGTTCCTCGCCGCCGCGCTGGCTGTGGAATTACTTGTGGCACGGGACGGGCGCCGGGCCTGGCGGTCTCCGGCCTGGCTGGGCCTGCCCGCGTTGCCCGCCCTTCTCTACGCCTGGTATCTGTACACGCGCACCGGGGACTGGATGGCATGGAAACACGCGCAGGAGCGGGGCTGGAAGCGCACGTTCCATCTGCCGTGGGAAGCCTGGGCCACCACCTGGAACGCAAGCTTCGACGGCCATTACGCCACCGGATACGCCCTCATGTGGCAGGCCGAACTCCTGGCCATGGTGGTCGGCGTCCTGCTGCTCGGTTGGCTGCTGCGGCACCGACGCTGGGCCGAGGCCACGTTCACCGCTCTGAGCCTGTGGGCCCTCGGCACCTCGTACTGGTACATGTCCATACCCCGCGCCACCCTCCTGTGGTGGCCGCTGTGGACGGCTCTGGCCGCCTGGAGCCTGAGCCGTACCTGGGTCAAGAACGTCTACCTGTCCACCATTGCCCCGCTCTCCACCGTCTTCGCAGTCGCCTTCCTCTCCGGACGCTGGGCCGGCTGACCGCTGCTGGACGACAGGCGCCCGAGCCGCCGGACTCCAAGGGCGCGGCCGAACCGATCCCAGTCCTGCGCGCGTCACCCCCACCTCCTGGTCATGGCCTTCCGGCCGAGCGCGCGCGGCAGTTACCGCGACCATGAAGGCTGCCGTTCCCTATCTTCCGGTAGAGACGCCTTTCCTGCCGACGGCCGATGATGGGGCGTACGGGCACCGGAATGCTGGTGGTCATGACCTCCACCTCACTCATCATCGCGCTCAGCATCGTCGTGATCTGCGCTGCTTCCGCCTTCTCCTTCCGCAACGAGCCGCCGTTCTGGATGGTCCTGAGCGTCTGTGTGGCCACCTATCCGGTCAACACCTGGCTGCTCGACACGTCCGTACTGGCCGGCGTCGGAAATTCGTTCGTAGGCGAGTGGAGCGTGCGCCTGGCAGTGGTGAGCGTGGTCTGCGCGCTGCTCAGTCCCTTCATCGGCAAGGGCTGGAGCGGACGCCGTAGCCGTGCAGCTCACGAGGCAGACGCAGACCAGGGCCTACTCAGCAGGTAGTCCGAAGGCGAGTACGAACCTGCCTCGAACCCCGGTGGCCGGCTGCGGCGCGAGTTGAGCCGTCAACAGCGGCTGAACCTCTCCTTCTCTCTGCTCGTAGCAGTGTCCGGTACACACTCCCGCTGGGAGCCACAAGAAATTGGATGTAATGAAGACCTGGAGTACTGGGGCAATCGCTCTGACGTCCGTCGCCCTCATGACGACCGCTGCCTGCGGGTCCGGCGCCACCAAAGGCGACGTGAAGCCGAGTGAGTCGGTGATCTCCTCGGACAAGGTGACGGCTCCGCCGGCCAAGGCACCCGAGACGAACGGTGCGCCGGCTCCCGCGGGGGCGCTGGCCCTGGCCGTCAATCCCGAGCTCGGGCCGACCGTCACGGACGCAACCGGTTTCACCCTCTACCGTTTCACCAAGGACAGCACCAATCCCCCCAAGTCCGCCTGCGTGGAGGCCTGCGCGAAGCTCTGGCCGCCCGTCCCTGCGGACGGCGCCTCGCTGCCGCCGGGCCTGGACCCTGCCCTGATCGGTTCACTGTCGCGGTCGGACGGCACGAAGCAGCTGACCGTGGGGGGAATGCCGGTCTACCGCTATGCCAAGGACACCAAGCCGGGCGAGGCCAGGGGCGAAGGCGTGGGCGGCACGTGGTTCGCCTCTCTCCCGAAGGAGGGTGTGCCCGGTCTCGAAGACGCGCTGGAAAAGTACATGCGCGGCGCCGCGTCCAAGGGGAGTGCCTCGGGCACCAGTGCCGGCCGATGAGATTCATGAACTCGGGCGGACGTTCGGTCAACCCGATACGACGAGGTCGTTGACGTCCCTTGGGTGACTCCGCCACCGCACCGCAACAAGGGTGACGTCGGAGTCGGTTGTCATCGCGGGCCGCCACCCGACGAGGGCCCCAGCACGCTGCACATCAGCTGCGGGGCCCTCGTCGCGTCCTGGAGTCCAGCCCGAGGCGGCGACGGAGGCGCATGATTCCGGATGGGGCGTCCGCACCTGGTCATGCGGATTGTGGGGAGCGGTGACCGTCGGTCTCACCGCCACACATGAACCGTTTCCGGCGGAGCCCGTGGTGCCGGAGGAAATTGACCCCCCTTTCGAACGGCGGCCAAGGCCCTGCAGGGGCTGCGGGGCGAGATCGGAGCGAAGACGGGCCCGGCCGGGGCCGCGGGGGACGCCGTGTCCAACAGCTGGTTCACCGGCTACCGCGACGACATCGCCGCGGCGGCCGTCGTGGAGCAGGGCGGCCACGGAGGCGACGCCGCGGGGCCAGTCGTGCGGGACATACTCGAATCCAGGAAGTGACTCGGCCCGGAAGAACGATCGCACTGACGAACCCTTGGGGATCATCCAGGGGGACCGGCAAGCCCGGATGGGCCCGGGCGAGCTGGTGGTCTGCGACATCCGTCACCCGTTCAGTCTCGACCGGGTCACCGGATGGAACCGTTGGAAGAAGGGCGTCGGCGCGCCCACCAACGGGCCGGGTTCCGGGCGGCCGCCCAGCAGCGTGGGCCGGTACGCAGGGCCGGGCCGTGCGGCCCCCTGCGCGCGGATCTTTCGGCGGGCAGATGTCGCCGCAGGCCGTCACGCCCGGGAGCGGAGGGCCGCTCGTGCGACGCGTGCCACCACCGACGGGCGGAAGAGCAACGTCGGGGGCTTCGCGAGGTGGGCCACGGAGGCGAATCCCTTGGCGACCGCGGGAGAGACCTGCGCGGCCCTTGCGACACCGCGCACGTAGCGGTTGACCAGGTCGGTTCCGCGTGGCTTGGGGCCGCGGGTCTGGGGGAACGCGAAGTCTCCGCCGGCCGCCAGAGCCCAGGGAACCTCGACCGCCTTGGCCGCAGCGTCGTAATAGGCGGCGGCCGTCCGCGTCCCGCGGTGTCCGTGCCGGTCAATGGTGCTGCCCAGGGCGAGTGCCTGGAGAGCGGCGCTGGTCATTCCCTGCCCGTAGACGGGGTTGAACGTGCACAGCGCGTCCCCGACCGTGACGAGGCCGACGGGAAGGTCCTGCAGCCGCAGCCGCTCGAAATGCCGTCGTCGGCTTGCCGGGAAGCGATGGAGGCAGATGTCACCCATCGGCTCGGCACGGGCCACCAACTCCGCGATCGACGGATCGGGCAGGTTCTTGGCGAACTGGAGGAACGAAGCGTCGTCGTCGGGCAGTTCGTCCACATGCAGCTGGTGCAGGCTGATGAGCCAGCGGTCGCCTTCCACGGGTACGGCATTGCCTCCCTGCGGACTTCCGGGAGGCGAGGCGAGGACGTAAGCGGCTGCTGCCCCACCCACGCGCTCGCCGGGGAGCCGTCTGAACATCCGGCTGGAGTAACCCGCGCCGATCTTCACCTGTGACACCTCGGGCCCGGGAGCTCCCAGGCCCGCCAACCACCTGTCGGAACGCGCCGACGGGCCTGTGCAGTCGGCGACCAGGTCCGCGGCGAGTGTCTCGCCGTCGGCGAGCCGCACCCCCGTCACCTGGTGTGCGTCGCCGGACAGGCCGACCGCCGCAGATTCCTGAGTAACGGTCACATTTGGCAGGGCCAGGACGCGTTGACGCAGCGACCACTCGAGAAACGGCCGAGTGACACTGAGGAAGTGGCACCCGGAGACGACTTGACGAAAGGGGCTGCCGTACTGGAACACCCTTGAGTCGCCAAGGTGGTCCAGGCGTGCCCCGCCGGCCGCGACGACTTCCGCTGTGACACCGGGGAACAGCTGATCCATGGCTCGCTGACCGGTCTCCAGGAGGCCGTGGGCGTGCCGTCCCTGGGGCACCGCCGACCGGAACTCCGGCCCGGTGGGGAGGACATCCCGGTCGACAACCAGTACGTGGTCGAATCTGTCCGCCAGTACGCGTGCGGTGCACAGCCCCGCAACGCTCGCGCCGATCACTACTGCTCGCCGCTGCTCACTCACTGCCAAGGCCTTCCTGCCGTCGTGCCGGTGAAGCCGCAGAGTCACACAGGGAGCTTGCTCTTTCCCTGCCGTTCCGTTGCCGTGCGAAGCACGCCACAACCCGGGCGCGGCGGAAGCGCAGACGGTGAACCGTTCGGGCGAGGAGCCCGTTGTGCGGATCGCCGGTGTCGCCCGCGCACACCGGCCCCCATGGGCCCTCCGGACCTGACAGCCCCTGCCAGGGACGCGGAGGACGTGAACGGCTGTCACCGCACAACGCCCGTGCGGTGACAGCCGGGAGCGGCGCGGATGCCGCGAGCGACCCTGCCCGGTGGGCGTTGTGCACGATCCGTACCGCAGCCCGCTCCCGGGGAGGAAAGGATGACCGGCGCAGCCGCCGTGCCGGCCCGATGTGCCGAGATCGCCACCGGCGTACGACTGCCTGTTGCCCTCCGCGCGTGAGACGGCGGCACGGCCTGCGGAGGCGGCGTTCCTGCGCAGTGCGCGTGGTGTACGCACCCTGTGGAGGGGATACAGGGTGTTCGTCCTCATGGCCGCTCGCCCTCCGCCGAGTGCCGGTCCGACCAGGGATGGTTGTGGGCCACGACCGGGGCCGTCGGTTCACCGGCCGTGTGCCATGGCTGCCGGCCTTCGGGTGTCCAGGAAACGTAGGCGTGTTCGTGGGAGTGCGGAGCCTTGCCGGCAGGGCCGGTGGTGGGGGAGGAGACGGCACCGTGCGGCCAGCGGCGCCGGGCGAGCCACAGCACTGCCGCGGCGAAGACGAGGGTCACGGCGGTGTCGACGGCCACCATCTGCCACGGTGCGTCGGCCGCCGTCTCGTCGGAGTCCAGCCCTCCGACGAAGGCCGCGCCCACCGCGAACGACGCGAGGTTGTTCACCGCGTGCAGCGCTGTCGCGGCCTCGAGTCCGCCGGTACGGACGGTCAGCCATCCGGCGACCCCGCCGAACACGATGAGGTCGATGAAACCCGCGGTGGTGCCCCAACCATGGAGGGAGGCGAAGAGCACCGCCTGTGGCAGCACGGCGATCCACGGGGAACGGAAGAATCCACCCACCGCCTGCACCAGCCAGCCACGGCACACGTACTCTTCGGCGGCCGCCTGAAGCGGTACCAGCACCAGCAGCATCACCAGTGCGGGCAGGAAGCGGTGCAGACCGACCCAGACCTCGTCGGCGGCCCCGGAGGTCTCGCCGCTCGGCATGAGCAGCATGCCGACCATGCCCAGCGCCACAACGGGTACCGCCACCAGTACGCACAGCGCCAGCCAGCGCTTGCGCAGTCGCCCGTCCACGGAGGACACGGTGCCGGCCGGTCGCCGGCCCACCCAGCGCACCGTCAGCAGGACGACGGGGATCCCGAGAGCGAGGGAACCCAGGGTCTGCGCCGTGTTCGCGACAGGGCCGAAGTCGACGCCGCCGTCGGGGGTTTCCGGGTATCCCTTGGCCGTACCTATCCCGTAGGCGAACGCGTCCACCACGGCGATCAGCAGGAACCAGCCTGCCAGCACCATGACGGTGCCGACGAGAGGGCGCCACCATCGGTGGCGGCCGGTGGCGTGGGCCAGCCGATGGTAGAGGTGAGAGCCGCCCGCAGCGGGGGCGTCGGGCAGGACGGGAGGAGGCGTTGAAAAGGTCATGGCACAAGGTTCCCGGCCGCTACCGGGCCATCGTGTCGGTCTGCGGCACGAACAACGCGTCTGTCTCTGGATAGAGAGGATCTCCTGCCTCGGGCAGATCCACGCGTGCGAAGTATCTCTCTACGCTCGTGTCCGACATGGACACCATACGTAACTGGTTCTTACCGCTGGTCCTGGCTGTCGGACAGATGGCCCTTCTGCGGACCGGCACTGACCTCACCGGGGCACCCTCGTCCGGAACGGCCCCCGTTCTCGGCGCGCTGGCGGCCACCGCCGCGGAATGCGCTGCGCTGGGCTTCCGACTGCGCAAGCCGCTGCCCGCACTGGCGGGAACTCTCGCGGCATCGGCGCTGGGCAGGCTGGCTGTCTCTGACGAGTATCCCGCCATCGGCGTTTTCATCGCGCTCTTCTCGGTAGCGGCGCGGTGCCGGAGCGCGGTCACCGTGTGGGCCACGGCCGCGGTCATCGTCCACGAAGGCCTGCTGACGGTGACGCGAGAAGGTACGACATCCGGGATCGTGACGAACCTGGCCTCGACGGCTCTCATCTTCAGTGTCTGCGCCGGTGCCGGCGAAGCATGGCGGCAATGGACCGGAGGACGTTGGGCGGCGGTGAGGCAGCTGGCACAGACCGAGGACGGCGGGCGGCGAGCCGCCGACTCCGAGCGGCACCGGCTCGGCCGCGAACTGCACGACATCAGTGCCCACCACCTCACCTCGGTCGTCGTCACGGTGGAAGCCGCCCGCAGACTCGGGAAGACCAGGCCGGAACTGGTCGACGAGGCGCTGTCCTTCGCCGAGCGCACAGGAAGTGAGACCCTCACCGCCCTGCAGCGGCTGGTGGAGATCATGCGCACCGCGGACGAGTCACAACCGCAGGTGATGACGGCGCGCATCGAGGAGCTGGTCGCCGGATTCGGCCTGCTGGGACGCCCGATCCATTGTGAACTTCCCCCGGATCTGGCGGGACCTGCGGCCGAAGCGGTCTTCGGTATCGCGCGGGAGGCCTTGACCAACGCCCTGCGATACGCCCCCGGTGCAGAGGTGCGTGTCCACGTACGGCGGGACGGCGACGTCCTCGAGTTGACTATCGACAACGCGGCGCCACGCAATGCCGGGCGCGCAGACGGCAGCGGCCTCGGGTCCGGGCGCGGCATCGCGGGCATGCGGGAGCGTGCGGCAGCGGTCGGCGGTGAACTGTCGGCGGGGCCGGGCACGGACGGTGGATGGCGGGTGTGGGCCCGCCTGCCCGACTCCGCCGGTCCACACCAGCAGGTGTCCGCCCGGCGGCGCGGCTTCCTGCGGGGTGAGTGGTTGACCAGTTCCTGGCTCGTCGCCGCTGTCGCCTTGCTGCCTCTGCTGTTCGTGCTGACGGCCGCGCAGGAGGGTGCCGACGTGGGCGGGCCGGCCGGCGTGGCAACGCTGATGGTCCTGTTTGCCGTACACGCGCTTCCTCTGCTGTGGCGGCGTCAGCGGCCCTGGGCCGCCCTGGCAGGAGTGGCTGCCACCGCATGGTTGTGGCCCCTGGTGCATGTGTCGGGTGTGCTGCCCTCGCCCTTGGTCCACTACCTGGCGGGTGGCGTGCCGGCCGAGGCCGTGGCCGTGTACGCCGTGGCCGCCTACGGGTCCGGTGTCCGGCGAACCTGGCCGGCGCCGGCCGTCGCGGGCGTATCCCTGGCAGCCGTGGTCGTGGTGCCGGTGGCGGCCGACGGCACCATATGGGGTGTTGCTGTCCTACCGGCCGAAATCGTCTTGCTGCTGGGCGTGTTGGCGGTGCTCGCGTGGATCCTCCTGACCTGCGTGTGGGGAGCGGGCGCGGCCGTGCGCGCCCGTCGCCTTCGCGTCCTGGCTCGGGAGGACACGGCCGTGACCGACTCGGTGCGGCGCGCGGCGGTTCTCGCGGAGGCCGAGCGGCGGCGCGTGGCTGTCGGCCTGCGTGACGCTGTTCTGGATCACACGGCGCGGGTTGTGACCAGTGCGGCGGACCGGCGGTTGGATGACGTCGCCAGTGCGGCGCGGGAGGCACTGGAAGCCATGAGAGAGCTGCTGCACCGGCTCAGTGACGAGGGCGAGGGCGCGAGCGAGCGGCACGTGCCTCAGCCGACCCTCGCCGAACTCGAGGGGCTGTGCGGCACGCTACGGGCCGGCGGTAGGAAAGTGACACTCAAAGGCGTGCCTGAGGCGGCCGGAGAACTGCCGACGTCGGTCGCCCTGGCGGCATACCGCGTCGTGGAGGCCGCACTCGGCGCGGGCGACACGGGGGCCGCCCGGGTCGTGCTGCGCCGTCGGCGCGACGAGTTGCTCATCTCGGTGAGTGGGGTTCGGCTGGCGGTCGCCGGTCCCGTTGCGGAGCGCCTTCGGGTGCAGGCCGATGCGGCGCGCGGACGGATCTCCTTCGACCGGACCGGTACGGTGCTGGTTTGGTTGCCGACCGAACTTTCGTCGGTCCCTGTGGAGGAGGCGTCCCCATTCACATACGAGTGATGGTCGTTGATGACCAGGCGGTGGTCCGCGCGGGTTTCGCCGCGATCGTCGATGCCGAACCCGATCTGTCAGTGGTCGGGGAGGCTGCCGACGGTGCGACGGCAGTGGCGCTCGCGGAGCAGGAGGCGCCCGATGTGGTGCTGATGGACATACGGATGCCCGGCATGGACGGGCTGACGGCCGCGCGGCTGATCACCGCACTGGACAGCAGACCGCGCGTCTTGGTGCTCACCACGTTCGACCTGGATGCCTACGTCTATGAAGCACTGCGCGCCGGTTCCTCGGGTTTTCTGCTCAAAGACGCCCTGCCCGAAGACGTACTGAGCGCAATTCGTGTGGTGGCATCCGGGGACGGCATTCTGGCCCCGGCCGTGACGCGCCGTCTGATCTCGGCGTTCGCCCACGGTGCCCCGCTGCCGCCCACGATCACCGGTGCTCTTGAGCGGCTGACCGCCCGCGAGCGGGAAGTGCTGGTACTGATCGCATCCGGGCTGACGAATGCCGAGATCGGGCTGCAACTCGGGGTGACAACGGGGACGGTCAAGTCGCATGTCAACGCGCTGCTGACGAAGCTCGCACTGCGTGACCGGGTGCAGGCAACCATCCTCGCCTATGAAACCGGCTTGATCCGCCCTCGAACGGCGGGAGCAGGGTAATCGGGCCGACCCCGAGCGCTCCCGCCGCAGCGCGGGGCTGCGGCCGGTGTGGGCATCGGTGAGTACGAGTGAGCACTGGACCAGGCTGGGTCTCGGGTCCTGGGGCGGACAGCATGGGGCGTGCCGACGGAAACGACGGCAAGGGCGAGAGCCCCACCGGGTGGTGCGCACCCCCGTCGGGGAGAGCCCCACCGGGTGCCCACCCCGTCCCAGCAGAAGCCCGAAAGGTCGCTGTCATGCGAGGCCATGCACCTTCGCAGCACTCAGGCAGCCGTGGTGTCACTCTCGCTCTGATGACCGCGGCCCAGTTCCTGGTCGTACTCAACACGTCCGTCGTGAACGTGGCGCTGCCCGCCGTCGGCGGAGATCTGGGTCTCTCGCAGACCGGGATGACGTGGATCGTCAACGCCTATCTCATCGCTTTCGGCGCACTGCTGCCGGTGGGAGGGCGGCTGGCCGACCTGTTCGGCAGCCGCACCGCATTCGTCGCGGGAATGGTGCTGTTCGTCGGTGGGTCACTCGCGGCAAGCGTTGCAGCGGGAGCCGGGCTCCTCATCGCTGCGCGCGCTGTACAGGGTGCCGGCGCCGCCGCTCTGTCGCCGGCGGCCCTCGCCATCCTGCTGTCCCGGTTCATGCCGGGCCCGGACCGTGACAGGGCGCTCGGGGTATGGGGCGCGGCCTCCGCGGCGGGTGGAGCGGCCGGCGTGCTCCTCGGCGGCGTCCTCACGAATGCCCTGGGGTGGTGGTCGATCTTCGCGGTGAGTGTGGCCGCCGGCGTCCCCGTGCTGCTGTCGGTGCCGGTTCTGATCCCCCGCGAGACCGGCGGTCACGGCGGCCGGCTGGATGTGCCGGGCGCCCTCGCCGTCACTGCCGGTCTGACGCTCCTGGTGTACGGTCTCGGCGCGCGGGACGGGTCCTGGGTGGGGAAGGTTCTCGTGCCCGCGGCAGGGATCCTTCTGCTGCTCTCGCTCGTACCGCTCGAACGCCGCGCGACCCATCCGCTGATCCCGCCCGCGCTGCTCGGCAACAGGTCCGTCATGGCGGGCAACCTCCTCATGCTGCTGCTCGGCACGGTGTGGGTCGGCACCTTCTTCTTTCTGCCTCTTTACCAGCAGAAAGTCCTGGATTACTCACCCCTGACCGCAGGCCTCACGCAACTTCCCCTCGCCGGCGCGCTGATGGCGGCCTCCGCGGTGGCCGGACGGCTGCGGTCCACGCTCCTTCCCGGTCTCGTCGTACTCGCCGCCGGACTGCTCTGGCTGGCACGGTTGCCTCTCGACGGCACGTTCCTGAACGACCTGCTGGGCCCGAGCGTCCTGATCGGCCTCGGCCTCGGCCTGGCCTTCGTGCCGTTGACCGCCCTCGGCGTGAGTGGCGTCGACCCCCGGCATGCGGGTGTGGCGGGCGGGCTCATCAACACCACGCGGCAGGTCGGTGGGGCGCTGGGCCTCGCCCTGCTCACTTTGCTCGCATCAACGGCCGCCGCCAGCAACGAGGTTGGTCCGGCAGCCCTGGCGCAGGGATACCGCCGGGCTCTCATCGGCGCGGCTGCGATCTCCCTGCTCGCGGCCATCGGGGCCGGCGCCCATCTGCTGCGCACCTCCGGTCGCATGTCACGCCCGGCCGTGAGCACCACCCGGTAAGCCGGCAGTCGGCCATGCGTCCCCCCATCGGGACCACATCGTCACCAACACATACAAGGACGGCCTATGAAGCCCTACCTGACGGGTCACTACACCCCGCACGTCGACGAGGTCACCGCCCACGACCTCCTCGTCGAAGGACATCTGCCTCCCGAGCTCTCCGGACGGCTGATACGCAACGGTCACAACCCCAAGCCGGGTGTCACCCCCACCCACTGGTTCAAGGGCAGCGGCATGGTGCACGGCATCCGGCTGCGTGACGGACGTGCCGAGTGGTACCGCAACCGGTGGGTCCGGACCCCGGCGCTGGAAGGAGCGCCGTACATGACGGAGAAGGGTCCCGACCTGACGGCCAGTACCGCGGGCACTCACGTCATCGAGCATGCCGGACGGCTGCTGGCCCTGTGTGAGTCCAACCTTCCCTTCGAGCTGACGCCGGAGCTGGAGACGGTCGGCGCCTACGACTTCGACGGCAAGCTCACCAACGTCATGACGGCCCACCCCAAGCAGGACCCGGTCTACGGCGACCTGCACTTCTTCAGCTCTTCGCCGTTCCCGCCCTACCTGACCTACCACGTGGCCTCGGACAAGGGGGAGCTGATCCACAGCGAGGAGGTACCGGGTGCGAGCGCCTCACTCAAGCACGACTTCGCCATCACCGAGCGGTACGTGGTGTTCGTCGAGGGGACGGTGACCTTCGACCACAGCGAGACCTCGGGCATCCCCTATGCCTGGAAGGACGAACAGCCCGCCCGGATAGGCGTGGTGCCGCGCGGGAAAGGTGGAGCCGCGGCAGTCAGGTGGTTCGACATCGAGCCGGGATCCATGCTGCACGCGGCGAACGCCTATGAGGACGACCGGGGCAGGGTCGTGCTGGAGGGTCCGACGGTCGACCGGGACGGTTTCCACACCTCCTGGAACTGGTGGGTCGGTGCTCCGGGACGGGGCGCTGTCCCCAACTCCCGTTCCTACAACCGGCAGTGGGTGATCGACCTGGCAGCGGGCAAGCTGCGCGAGCGGGTCGTGGACGACCTGGTCGTGGAGTTCCCCACCATCAACGACGACATGGTCGGCCAGGAACATCGCTACCAGTACGCGATCTCCTTCCCTGACGACCGGGGCGCCGGCAATTTCGGTGTTGTCAAGTACGACCGCGCCACCGGAACTCGGCAGATCAGGAACGCCGGTGACGGACGGCTGCCCAGCGAGGCGGTCTTCGTGCCCGCCGACGGGAGCACCTCTGAGGACGAGGGGTATCTGCTGACGGTCCTCAGCGACCTGCACGCCGACGCTTCCCAACTGCTCGTACTGGACGCCACCGACGTTCGGGCCGACCCCGTCGCCACCGTGCACCTGCCGCGCAGGGTCGTGGCCGGCATCCACGGGTCCTGGGTCGCGGACCGATCCTGACGGGGCCGTGACCGGACCACGACGCCACCCGCTCCGGTGGCCCGTTCCTGCCTCACCCGGAGCATCGCCAGACCACCGGTCCCACGATCAGCGGACCGCGACCCGACCACCACACACACCAAGGAGACACCATGAAGGACATCGACCGTTCCGCACCCGTCATCGTCGAGCTGAAGACCACCATCGATGCCACTCCTGAGGCCCTCTGGCACCTGCACACCGACATCAACGAATGGCCCAGCTGGAATCCCGGGATCGACAAGGCTCTGCTGGGCGGCGACTTCACCGAGGGCAGCGTCTTCGACTGGGAGACGGCAGGTCTGAGCATCAGTTCCACCGTCATGGAAGTACAGCCGCAGAGCCGCACCGTCTGGGGCGGCCCCGCGCACGGCATCGAGGGCGTCCACGTCTGGACGTTCGAGCCGACTCCGGCCGGGACCGTCGTCACCACGCTCGAATCCTGGGCCGGCGCCCCGGTCGAAGCCGATCCCGCGGGAATGCGCGCCGCTCTCGAAGGCTCCCTCCTGGCATGGCTCGAGGCACTCAAGGAAGCCGCCGAGCGTGGTGATGGCTGAGCCACTCCGGATGGACCACTGCCACCACTGCACCCACTCCCCCCGAGGCATGATCTGGCATCCCGCCCATCCGAGCGTCACCTTGCCCCATTACGGGATGATCACTGAGAGGTGAGCTGTCGTCGGAGGCGGGTGACCGCCTCCGACAGACCATGGTCCAGGTGCCTGCGGTAGGTGCTGAACGGAGTCCCCAGACGGGCGGCGGCTCCACGCTGCGTGGTCTGCCGACCGAGGTAAGTGGCGATGAGGGCGTGGTGGTACTTGGCAGTGGTCAGGTCGCTGCGCAGTGACTCCACCACATGCAGGAGCTGTTGCCGCAGTGCGTGCACGCGTTCCGCCGGAGTCCCACCGGAGACCAGCCGCGTGATGGGGTTGGCGGCCAGCACGTCCTCGTGGTTCCAGGCCCGGAACAGGTCACGGACGGCCTTGTCCCACTGGTCGTCCGTCAGCTCCCCGCCCGTCGGTTCCGGTGCCGGTTCGCTGTGCGGGGCGGCGTGAGTGGTGGCGGCCTCGGCGTCGGACCCGAACAGCACGTGCCGAGACAGGTGGTCCAACCATGCCTCGACGGGCCGGGCCTGCCAGTCCATGACGAACACCGTGTGGGACCGCCCGTCGGGAGTCCGGCCGGCATCGACGGTCTCATGTCCGAGGAGCGACATCTCCTTCTCCCAGAACTCCCGGTCGGACAGCACACGTCCGGACCAGGCGAGGCGGCCCATACGCAGCAAGTCGGCCAGCACGGAGAGCCGCATCAGGTCGAATGCCGGGCTTGGCCGCTCGCCTCCTTCGGCTTGGACCAGATAGCGGGCCAGGCGCAGAACGCCATCCGCCGGGGTCGACATGTCCCCGCCGTAGTGGCGCAGGAGCGCGGCCACCACCGGGTCGGCGGTGGCGTCCTCGGCGGTGAACCTCTCGCACTCGAGGTGGGCGAGGAAGCCGAGCAGCGTGCCCGTCGCGGAGCTCCGGTAGAGCCTGAACGCCTGCGGCTGACGGTCGAGCCAGTACTCCACGGCTGCCGGCGAGTCGCCACCCAGCACCTGCCTGGCCATCTCCAGCACCGTCGACCGGTCCTGCGGACGGCAAGGCGCCTCGTACACCTCTCCGTTGCCTCGCCACGAGTGATACGCCAACGTGAACGGGCCGTGGTGCAACAAGTAGTTCGCCGCGCGGGCGGCCATCAACACTGAGGAGACCGAGGCACGGCGGACCTGCTCGACGGCGTATTCACGTACTTGGACGTGCATCTTCTGGTAGCCGGCGAAGTCCCGCCAGCGCAGATCGGAGTCGAGCGCCTCGCGCACCACGTCGTGCGGGAAGATGCCGCCGGGCCCGGACTCGACGAACGGCAGACCGCGTAGCCAGTCGAAGAGTTCCGCGGCGTGCTCCTCGCCGAAGACACTCCGCAGCAGGTCCTCGGTGGTTGTCATCGCGTGGGCGCACACCTCCAGGGCATGCCGATGCATGGGGGAGGGAGTGCTACCGACAAGGTGGCGCAGCAGCGTCTTGACGATGTTCGGAGTCGGGGACCAGTCCGTCGACGACGGCATGCGCCGGGCTACGACGGTGGCCGTGAGGCTCAAGGCCAGCGGATAGCGCCCTGCGAAGGCGGTCACCCGTTCATGGAGCCTCGGCGGCACTCCGCGGGCTCGGACCAGGTCGAGCGCGTCATCGTCCGTCAGGTCGCCCAGCGGCAGCACATGCAACGTCTCGTCCCACGCGGGGTCGATGTACCAGTCGGTGGAGGGCGCCTCCCTGCCCGCCACCACCACGGTGGTGTCGTGCGGAAGCACGGGCAGGAAGCGTTCACGAAGCCATTCCTCAAGACCCTGACACCGTTCGAAGGTGTCGATCAGCAGGACGGAGCCATCGGGCACCCTCCCGACGACTGCTTGGAACGAGCCCGGTGAGGGTTCGGTTGTCCTGCCGTCGACTTCGATGACGTGTCGTCCGCTGTTCACGGCCTCGTCGGCGAAGCGGCGGAGCAGGGTGCTCTTGCCGACGCCGCCCGGACCGTGGACGTACAGCACCGCCGCCTGGCCGCCGTCCCGGATGGCGGTGCGGAAGAGAGCCAGTTCCTCTCGCCGACCGACGAAGACGCGCTTTCTGCTCCTGGCGAGATGGCTGCCGAAACGCCGATGCCGTTCGCCGTCGACAGATCCGGCGAATGGGGCGAGCGTATCGCTCATGAGATCCCCCTGACCTCCGTCGTCCCCTGGTCCGAGCGGCCGGTACCGCCGCTGCGACCCGCCCCTCCGGCCGGTGAAAGTTCCGCGACCACACTGGGGCGCAACCGCTGAGTGGACACCTCGTCACATCGGTGCCGGACGGTTCAGCCCAGAACTACGGTGAAACCGGCCACATGGTTCGAGCGCACCCCTAGGCAACCGACCTGCGGGACAACCCTCTCCTCACCACCCGGCTCGTGGCCGAGAGGGCCAACTGGACGGGCACATACAAGGAGTGATGCCGTTCCTGAACGGAGCGGATCAGCGAAGCAGGGCGCCCGCTCCGCGGTGTGCTCATGAGTCCGGCCGTCCCAGACGCGTCAGCTGTCGGGATTGTGCCACCAGGCGGTCAGTCGAATCCCATACCTCGGCGTCTTCCTCCATGAAGTCATTGTCGACAAGACTGGTCGAGTGCCTCAGCCTCAGCCAGCCTGGCGCGGGCAACGCCCTGATGTGAGTGGTGAGTTCAAGCGTCGGTGCCCAGCCGGGGATTCCGAGGTCCAGGCTGACCGGCGGAAGACAGTCGACCGCGAGGAGGAGCATCAGGGGGTCCGGCGCACGGTCGTCCGGGAAGCGCAGCCAGCCCTGCATCGTTGCCTGCCCCGAGGGCACCCCCAGAGCCCACCCGACACAATCGGGGGCAAGGCGCAAGTCGACCCGATCGAGAAATGGTGCTTCCTCGAGGAGGGACGGTGGTGCCAATTCGCTCCCCACGCACTGCTCGGGCGGCGGCATACTCGGAGGAGCCGAAAAAGCCCAGGCCGGCTTGGTGGTGGTCTTCCCGGCGAGATCGGCGAAGGTGGCCACCACCCGCACACGCTCCTGATCACCCTGCTTGATGGAGGCCATGCCGCTCGAGACGGTGCGCCCCCGGCGGAGAGTCTCGGTGCACACGGTCGCCGGGCCGGCGAGCGACCTGGACAGGAAATGGGCGCTGACGGAAACGGGGTCACCGTGGCCTGATGCTTTCCCCAGGTCCTCCGAAAGGGCGCGGCCGGCCAAGGCCATCAGCAGCCCGCCAAGAATGCCGGCGCCGAAGCGCCAGCCATCCCCCAGATCGACGCGATACCCGGATGAGTCTTCGGTTCGAGTGAGTGAGATGGCCTGATCGAATTCTGACGTGTGGTTCATGCGTCGCTTTCGCATCGTTCGAGGAGGATTGAGGGCGGTTGCATGGCCGCCTTCGCACTGCGTCAGGCGGCGAGGCCGACACCCGGCGATGGAGGACCACGAGGGGCTGTGACGTTCGGTTCACCAGGGAGAGGAATGCCCCGTGGATGAGGTGACCGAATGCTGTGAGGTGCTGTTTCCATGGGCCGGCCCCGTCTGAACCGGGGTGTCGTCTCGGTCGTTGCTGGTTGCGGGGAGCGCCGCATGGCGGTGGACGCCCCTCGTTCTGTCCGTCCGTGGCGGACGTCCGATCAGCCGAGCCTCATACGATTTTGGGGGATCAGTGCGCAGCACCATGCAGGACGCAGGGCTTCAGATCCGTGGTCTTCTGGAGCATGGATCGCGTGTTTTCGCGACCAGTACGATCGTGACGGCGACAGCGGAGGGGCACTCGACCGCCACCTTCGCGAAGACCGGTCGTAACGCCGCCCGGCTGGCCCATGCCCTGCGGGCTCTTGGGGTGGCGGAGGGGGACCGGGTGGCCACCTTCATGTGGAACAACCAGCAACACGTGGAGGCGTACTTCGCGGTGCCGGCGATGGGCGCGGTGATCCATCCGCTGAACATCCGGCTCTTTCCCGAGCAGGTCGTGCACATCGCCAACCATGCCCAGGACCAGGTCGTCATCGTCGACGATTCGCTGTTGCCCGCCTTCGTGCCCATGCTGCCGGGGCTTTCGTCCGTGCGGTGTGTCATCGTCAACGGGTCTGCCGACCTGTCCGCCGTGCGCGCTCAAGGTGTTGAGGCGTACTCCTATGACATGTTGCTTCGGGGGCAGCCGGACAGCTATCCATGGCCGGACGTGGACGAACGGTCCGCGGCGGCCATGTGTTACACCTCGGGGACGACGGGTGACCCCAAGGGAGTTGTGTACAGTCACCGGTCGATCTACCTGCACTCCCTGGCGGCTTCCCTGCCGGATGCCATCGCGTTGTCGCGCCGGGACCTGGCTTTGGCGGTGGTGCCGCAGTTCCATGTGCTGGCCTGGAGTCTGCCCTACGCCGCGTTTCTGACCGGTGCTTCGCTGGCCATGCCGGACCGCTTCCTCGCGCCGGAACCGCTGGCGGCGTTCATTGCCGCCGTCCGTCCGACCAAGGGCCTGGGTGTGCCCACGGTGTGGGGCAATCTGCTGCGCTTTGTGGAAGCTCATCCGGAGATCGACATCTCGTCGATGAAGGAGATCGGGTCCGGTGGAGCGGCGACACCGGAGTCCATGACCCGTGCGTACGCCGAGCGGCACGGGATCACGCTGATGCAGGGCTGGGGCATGACCGAGACGTCGCCGCTCGGCACGTTCGCCCGTCCGGTGGCGGGTGCCGGGGCTGAGGGGTCGTCTGCTCACCGTGCCGGCCAGGGCCGCTTCTGTGCCGGGGTGGAGGCCAGGCTGGTCGACCCGCACGGCGAGGTACTGCCGTGGGACGACATGGCGGTGGGTGAGTTGCAGGTCCGTGGCCCGTGGGTGACCGGCTCCTACTACGGTGAGGACGCCGGGACGCAGGCCGACAGGTTCAGCGACGGCTGGCTGAGAACGGGAGACGTGGGACGGATCTCCCCGGACGGCTGGCTCACACTGACCGACCGGATGAAGGACGTCATCAAGTCCGGGGGCGAGTGGATATCTTCGGTCGAGTTGGAGAACCACCTCGTCGGCCATCCCGCGGTTGTGGAGGCATGTGTCATCGGTGTGCCCGATGACCGGTGGGGCGAACGGCCCCTGGCCTGCGTGGTCCTGGCGGGCGACCCGGTCGATGCGTCCGGGCTGAAGGGCTTCCTCAGTGACCGGATCGCACGCTGGCAGTTGCCCGAACGCTGGGCCTTCCTTCCGGCGATCGCGATGACCACGACGGGCAAGTACGACAAGAAGGCACTGCGCGAGCAGTACGCCCAAGGAGCCCTGAAGGTAGTCATGGCGTGAAACCGTCACTGCGGGTGAGCAGGCACGGAGGCGTCGGCCGGACCCGTGGCATTCACGTGAGCAGTCGCGCCATCCCGTTCCCGTCCGGACGCAGCGCCGGAGCGATGCATCCGGACGGGTTCGCCGTGCCCGGAAAGGGCGGATCCCCGTGCGGACGGTGTCTGCTCCTGCGCTGAAGTCACCGGCCGGGTGAGTGGACCAGAGCTTTTGGCAGGCCGAGCCGGTCCAAAAGGCCCCGACCAAGTCGGCACCGCGCTGCTTCCTGGTGTCCTTGGCACGTCCCGGTGACGCGAGTGGACGCATGTTTCGGGGATGCGTCCACTTGATGGCTGTGGCCGGAAGGACTCCGGTCCGGGTGAGGGACGGCCGATACGGTGCCCCCGCTCGACCACACGGCCGGTCGTGCGTGTACGGACGAAACCGTGCGGGGTTCATCGCTGTGCCTCGCCGGCGGCGGGTTGGCCGACCGTGTTTTCCCGCGGGGCTCTGCGGAAAGTCATCTGGACCCCGGGTATGGGACGCGGTGCCGGCCGCGGAGCGGTTCCAGGGACAGTGAGCAGTAGTGAGCAGACGAGCGGTCTTCAGAGTGGGCAGTCTTCTGCGGCAGCGTGAGCGGCAGGCGTCACGTGAGACAGGAGCACCGCAGATGATCACGATCTGTCCGGGGAGGCAGGGAAGTACCGCCGCAAAAGGCCCCCAGCAGCGGGTAGTTGGCCGACAGGCGTCCGAGAAGGGGACGGCCGCGCATACAGGACCGTCCGGTACTTGGTCCTTCGGTGTGCTGGGCACCTTGGAGGTCAACGGAACCGCGGGCCCGGTGGAGCTCGGGCCGCCGCAGCGGCGGCTTCTTCTTCTGCGCCTGCTCGCCGCGGACGGCCGGCCGGTATCGGTCGAGCGGCTCTGCGAAGATCTGTGGGACGGACGGCCGCCGGGCGCGGCAGTGTCCTCCCTGCGTGCCCACGTCAGCAGGCTCCGTTCCGCGCTGGGGGATTCCCGGGAATCGGGGACCAGCCTGCTGACCCACACCTCGGGGGGCTATGCGCTGCGCGTCGCGCATGAGCAGCG
Organism: Streptomyces sp. NPDC049687; assembly: GCF_044465285.1. NCBI lineage: Bacteria > Bacillati > Actinomycetota > Actinomycetes > Kitasatosporales > Streptomycetaceae > Streptomyces > Streptomyces sp. NPDC049687. The sequence continues at coordinate 1,024,546 of NZ_JBITLN010000002.1, read as the reverse complement.
AGACGCAGGGCTGTTCGAGGACGCCGTGCAGAACGCCCATGGGCTTGCGAGGGAAAAGCAGTGGGCTCAGGCACGTGCGGAGGCGGAGACGGCCCTGTCTCTGTGGCGCGGCAGGCCCTATGCGGACGCGGCCGGAAAGCTCTTCGCGCAGCGTGAGACGAACCGCCTGTCGGAGCTTCGATGGTCCGCCCGAGAGCTTCAGGCCGGTCTGCTGCTGGAAGACGGGAACGTGATGCGGTCCATCGCGGTCGCCGAGGAGATCGTGGGCAGGAATCCGCTGCGTGAGGCTTCCTGGGCCGTACTGCTCCGTGGCCTGTATCTGGCGGGGCGTGCGGGTGAGGCGCTGCGTCGTTTCGATGCCGTCCGCCGCCTTCTGGCAGAGGATCTGGGCACGGAGCCGGGGCCCGCGCTGCAACGGGTTCACATGTCGATCCTCCGGCATGACACCGCTGCGTTGCATCCTGCTGTGCGGACAAGCGTCCGCGTCGCCCCTGCCCCCGACGTGAGCCGACGGGCTCCCTCCCCTGGGCGGGTACGGCTGGCAGGACGCGAGGCCGAACTGGCCCGGCTGAGCGAGCTGCTGTCCGTGGCACGCGCCGGCAGTACCCGGTGGGCGGTGGTGTCGGGCGGAGCGGGTACCGGCAAGACCCGCCTGCTGGAGGTGCTCGGAGCCGAGGCCGAACAGCGCGGCTTCACGGTGCGCTGGTTCCGCCACCCGAAGGAGGCGCAGGCCGTCCGCCCGGCCGGGGGAACCGTGGGCACGGGGATCCTGGGGGGCACTGGCGCACATGAGGGCGTGCTCGGGAGCGAACACGGCAGGCCGCACACGAGCGGACTCGAGGACAAGCGCCCTGTGCTCTGCCTGATCGACGATGTCCAGGGTGCCACCCCGGCGGTGATGAACGAACTGGCCACCTGCGCCGCGCTGGTACGGGATACGCCGTTGCTGGTCGTGTGCGCCGCGAATCCCGGCGACGAACCCGGAACCGAGGAACTGCTCGCGGCTCTCGCACGGTGCGGCGCGGAACGCTTCGAACTCCAACCGCTGACCCTCGAGGACATCGCCGGCATCCTGCGGTCGGACGGAGATTCCGCCGCAAGTTCTGCCGGTGCCGGTGCGGCCGTCGATGGTCCGCAGTCGGAGGCGGCCGCGCTGCATCAACTGACCGGTGGCAACGCGTTCTTCCTGGCGGAACTTCTGCGCCTGCCCGCCGGCCGTCGGACGGGCCCGCATCTGACGATCCCGGGCGCCGTGGCGTCCGTCATCCGGGCCCGGCTGCGGGCCCTTGCTCCACAGGTGCGGCAGGTGCTGGAGATCGCTGCCGTCGCCGGGGACGAGCTGGATGTGCCGGTACTGGCGGCGATGGGCTCGCTTTCGAGGCAGGCCGTACTCTCCGGCCTGGACGTCGCCGCGGAGTCCGGTCTCGTGGTGTGGTCGGCGGGCAGGACGCCATGGGCACCCGGGGTGTACCGCTTCTCCTGCGGGCTGGTCCGTGAGGTGCTGAGGGCGGGCCTGCGCCGAGCGCGCAGCTGTGAGCTGCACGCGGCGGCGTACCAGGAACTGGCTGCCCGGCCCCGCAGCAGTGTCGAATCGGTCGCTGAGCATGCCGTCGCTGCGGGCCCACTGGTCGATGAACACGAGGTGTCCCACGCTGCCTTGAGGGCCGGATACGCGTGCCTGCGGCGGAACGACGTGGACAAGGCGGGTGAGTGGCTGTCCCGTGCTCTCGGGGGTCGCGCGGGCACGGAACGGGAGCGGAGAAGCGGAGCGATGCCGGAAGTGGCCCTCGGGGCAGGGCCGGGCAGAACTGTCACCGGAGGGACGAACGTGGTCCACCTGCCGGTGCGGCGTGCCTGAGCGCCCGGCCCCGAGGCTGCTCCGTCACCGCACATCGGTCACTTCAAGGCGGCCGTCGGGAGTTCCCGTATGACGCAAGGTGATGTCGAAGAGGATTCGTGCCGGTCCAGGGCGGAGGGTGGCCGACCGTCCGGGAGCGAGTACCTGGTCCATCCCCTGCTCTCGGATGCCCTGCCTGGGCCCGCTGATGACGCTCACGTGCACGACGGTGTGTCCGGTGTTGCGCACGGTCACCGCGCTGGTCCGCGCACACCGGCCGCCGGTGGCGTCGCTCTGGCAGACACGGCGAAGATCCCCGAACCCGTACGTGCCGCAGGAGAGTTCCATACCGGGTGGGAGTGCGGAGACGCAGACTCGGCCCGCGCTGACACGATCGTCGCCTCCCCGTTCGTCGGCCTGGGGCCAAGCGATCGCGGCTCCCACTGTCACCAGCGCGCATGCGGCGAGCCGCAGCATCGTGAAGGACGGGGGCGCAAGCCTCCGGCTTGCTCCTCCCGGGAGAGTCACTGCGGACGGCCGAGGTAGGCCTGGTCCGGGAATCAACCCGTCAGTCATGGTCGCGCACCGCCTGCCCCGCCGTGAGGTCGGTGGTCGCGTACATCGCGTCGATGACATCGCGGTACTCGGCCGTGGCGTGGGCACGTCGGACTCTCAGAGCCGATGTGAGCATCCCATTGGCGACGGTGAAGGTGTCGGGCAGGATACGGAAGTCCTGAATGGCTTCGGATCCGGGAACGGTGGCGTTCACCCGGCCGATCGCGCGCTGTATCTCCTGCCGTATGACGTCCGACCGTATGAGTTCCGAGCGTTCGAGTCCTGTGGCCGACAAGTAGTGCTCCACAACCTTCCAGTCGAGGGTGATGAGTGCCGCGAGGCAAGGACGCCCCTGACCGACCACAAGGCACTGGGCGATGAGGGCATGGGCTCGCACGCCTTCCTCGAGCGGTTCGGGGGAGACGCGCAGACCACCGCTCGTCACGATGGCCATCTTCTTGCGGCCGGTGATGTGGAGGTACCCGTCCCCGTCCGAGCGGCCCAGATCGCCGGTCGGTAACCAGCCGGCACCGCCGGCAGCCGGCTCCGGTGGTGAACCGGTCGGGGTTCCCCGGGAAATCTGCGGGCCCCTCAGCATGATTTCGCCGTCCTGCGCTATGCGTACGTCGACGTCGTCGACCGCTTGTCCGACCGTGCCGAACTTGATACGGCCGGGCGGGTTGCATGCTATGCCTGCGGAGGATTCGGTGAGTCCGTACCCTTCGTGTACGGCGATACCCGCGCCGAAGAAGAACAGGCCTATATCTCGTCTGAGGGAGGACACACCGGATATGGAGTTACGCATACGGCCGCCGAATGAACGACGGATCTTTCGGTAGACCAGTAGGTCATACAGGGTGCGGCGCGACCGAAGCCGGGCGGAGGGGCGCGGGCCGCCGCTGAAGATGTATTCCTCGTAGGCGACGGCATAGTCGCCGGCAGCCTTCACGGCCCGTAGGAAGACCCTTTGCCGCCCCTTCTCGGTGGCGGCCCGCTGAGCGGCGTGAAAAAAATTCTCGTAAACCTCGGGAACAGCCAGCACAAGTGTGGGACGGAACGATCGCAGGTCGTTCAGCAGGGTTGGTGGCTGCATGGAGGAGCTGTGGGCCAGCTGTATGCCGTGCCTGACCGCGCAGACCTGAACCGTGCGCCCGTACATGTGGGAAAGGGGCAGGGAGAGGAGCGTGGACGCCCTCCGGCCTCTTGGTGACTCCCGGATGATTTCCTGCGTGTGCCGCATGAAGGAATCCGCCTGTGCTGCCAGGTTTCCATGCGTGATCAGCCACGCTTTGGGCTCGCCGGTCGTCCCGGCCGTGTACGCGATCGTGGCCGGTGTGTCCGGCCCGACCGAGCTGCGTCGCTCCTCCACCTGTCGGTTGTCCACCCGTCGGCCCTCGTGCATGAGCAGGTCGACGATTCCCTCGTCGAGTTGCCAGATGTCACGCAGCGCCGGGAGGAGATGCATGGCGGCACCGACCTTTACGTGGTGCTCCGTCTTCTCGACCATGCATGCCACAGCTTCGGTCTCGGAGAGCACCCGCGCGATCTCCTCGGAGGGGGACGTGTGATGCAGCGGGACGGATATTGCGCCGATGGTCCACAGTGCGTAGTCGAAGAGGGTCCACTCATAACGGTTCGCCGACAGAATGCCCACTCTGTCCCCGGCGGCGATGTCACGGGCCAAGAGCCCTCGGGACAACGCCCTGACATCTTCCGCGAATCGGCCTGATGTCATGTCGATCCATTTGTCACCCACTCTTCGTGCCAGTTGAACGAATCCCGGCCGACGGGCCGCTCTGTCGAACACGGCGTCGGCGAGCCCGCCGCTCGTGTGCCCGGCGACGACAGCCGCAGAATGTGTTTGCATACGCCCTCTCGGTTCTCGGATGCGTACAGAAGTGAATTGCCCGTGCCGGCGATCCGGATCTCTCATGCCCGATCACTCCGCATCAGCGGCCCACAGCAGGCCCGCACAGGCACTACGTGCGCTTTCCGCGGCCGGTTCGCTCCGCAGCGCACAGCGCGAGAGCCGCCGTTCTCCCACCGCTCCGAAGGGGTGAACCCGAGGTCGAAGTCGGCCGTAAGAACCAACGGGCAACGGACATCGGACGGGACAACACCTGATACCCGTGCCGCGCGGACTGGCCGCCACGGCGGTGGCCCGCAAGCTGGCGCAGAGGAATCCCCCGCGGCAGCCCACCCCGCTTCCGTCGGCAAGCTCTTCTTCGACACCCCCCAGGGCCCGTCCGCCTGCTCGGGCACGGTGATCCGGGACCCGGCCCGTCCGGGCCGCTCGAGTCTCGTGTGGACGGCCGCGCACTGTCTGCACGCCGGGAGGGAAGGCGGCTGGTTCCGGAACATCAGCTTCGTCCCGTCCTTCGGCGCCCGCGGGAAGTCCACCGCCGCGTTCTCTTCCGGCTCCGGCACCCGGTTGGCGCCGCTCGGGCACTGGTGGGCCGACGGGGCGGCCACGTCCGACGAATGGCGGGCCGAAGGCACCGTCGCCGACGGCGCCGGCGCGCCCTTCGACTTCGCAGTACTGCATGTCACGCCGCCCCCGGGCACCCAGGGCAGGTCGCTGGAGGAGATAGTGGGGGCAGCCGTCCCGGTCGCCTTCGCATCTCGCCCTGCGACTGTGGGGGAGCTGGTCATCTGGGGTTACCCGGAGGGGACGGACGCCACGAGCCTGCGCCTCTGAGCGGGCCTGTCCCGGCGAGGGGCGGAGGCCCCGCCCCCGTCGGCGGTGCACCGCGTGGGCTGCCCGACGGCCGCGCGCTCGTCCGCCAGCGGTTGGTTCGCTGCGGACGGCGCGGGCGAAACCGAGCTGGTCTCCAACACCTCCGTCGTATCCGGCGGCTCCGCTTCCGCCACCCGGGTGGCAGGACCCGTCCTTGGGGCAGCGGCCGAAAGCGTCCTGAAAGGGATCAGCGTTCGCTTCGGAGGGACCGATCCCCATCGGATGACCGGCCGTCGCAGCCGGGAAGCAGGCTGAGCGGCCGAATCGAACCGGTTGCCGGTTCTGTCCGTTGAGCAGAACGGCAGGGCGGTTTCCGGGGGCGGGCGAGCCGGCGGGAGAGTACGTCGGCGGGTACCGCCGGAACACGCCTTCGCTCAGGCGGAATGCCGTGCGGATGCGCTTCGCCGGGCTTCGCCACCACCTACAGTGCCCACTTCTCGAAAGGTCTCCGATGCAACAGTCCGTCATGCACGAGTTGGAGATCCACGCCTTGGATCTACGCCAGGTCGATGCGGCTGTTGCGATGCATGAACGTTGTTCCCCACAGACCATTCTGAACCGCTATCTGCAGCCAGTGCCCCGCAGCGGACCCTATGTGCGTAAGTTGCTCGGTGCTCGCGGTGGCCGTTCCTTCGCGGCTGTGACGGCAGGGGCCCACATCATCGGTCTGGCCCACCTGCTTCCGGACGGGGACGGCAGTTCTTGCGAGGCCGCCCTCCTGGTGGAGGACGCGCACCAACGGCGGGGAGTGGGCCGACGTCTGCTGGGGGCACTGGTCGGCGCAGCGGAAGACGCCGGGTACACCTCCATGCACGGTTATGTCCGCCGGGGGAGTCAGTCGCTGGGCCGCAGCCTCCAGGAGTTGGGTGTGCCTTTCCAACAGACCTACGACGACGGCCTGTTGAGGGTGAGCATCGAGGTGAAGGACCTGCGGGGAACTGTACGGCGAAGGTGTGATGCGACCGCCCTGCCGAACGCCGTCACGGCACCACGACATCAGGAGACGCCCTGCGGCGGCTCCGCCGGGTCGGTGACTGGGACCCGGCTCGCGGCTTTTCGGCTCCGCAGCGCGTAGTACAGCGGGCTGGGGAGGGTAGCGGCGAGCATCCCCGAGGAGATCTGGAATGCCAACGCCCTCGCCCTGTGGCAGGGGCCCGCCTCGCCGGGGATCCGAGGGGAGTACACGGACGTTCGTCGCACCCGCTCGCGAAGCCGCGGATGTCCGCGCCGGCGAGCAGGTCCTCGTGGGTGCCCTGCTCGACGACTTGCGCTGTCCATCCACCTCGACGTGCTCTGGGTGGGCGGGGCCCGCGAGCTGCTCGCCCGGCGTCCAGGGCAGGAGCGCGTCGCGGGCGACATCACCTCCCTACGCCGAGGCCGTCACCAGCCACGAGTGTGCTCTGGTGCCCCACCGGCGCGCGGGGGCCGATCCGGTCCCCCCGACGCTCCCGCGGACGCATGCCGACAGCTCTCCGACGACGGAGGCGAAACCGGAACGCGGCGGCCCGGCCGGTCGCACCGCCGTCCCGCCGCGCTACCGGGTGGTCGACGCGTCGGCGCAGGATCAGCGCCGACGCGTCGGCGCGGTACTACTGCTTGTTGATCTGCACCATGGCGGACAAGGCCATGGCGTATTGGCCGAACTTGTTGGGATGAGCGATCTGGGTGTCCTCGGCAGGTTTCATCAGGGGCTCGATCCACCGCTCCTTGCCGGGCTGGCACATGTCGTGACCAGCCGTCAACGCGTAGGTGTCCGCGAAGTACATACCGACGCCGCCGGCTGCCGCCTGGCGCTGCAGCGCCCGGTTGAGCTTCTTCGTCGTGTCCCGCAGGAAGGCGAAGTCACCCTCGGCGATGGGGACTCCCGCGCTCGGACAGCCGACTCCGTTGTCCGGGAAGAGCGCGGGGTAACCGACGACGATCACCTTGGCGTCCGGGCTGCGTCGCCTGACCTCGGCGAGCACATCGCGGATGCGGCCTTCCATTGTGTTGATGCGCTCGCCCAGTTCGTCCTTGCCGCCCTTCGTGAACTCCGCCTTGCAGGGGCTGCCCTTCAGGCCGGTGAGGATGGCTTGCTTCGTGCACGTTGTGAGCACCTCGACGAAGCCGACGTCGTTGCCGCCCATGGTCAGCGTGACGAGCTTCGTGTTGGGGGTGAGGGCATTGGCCTGCGGAGGCGTGGTGCCCTTGCTGTTCCAGAACTCGCGGGTGGTGGCACCGCTGCAGGTGACATCCTTGAAGGCGCGGTTCAGCCCCGCCACCGCGGAACTCGTGGAGATCAGGTGGGCGTAGCCGTACTTGGTGCGGTCGCAGTCCTTGTCCTTCACGTCGGGCAGCCCGGCACCCGAGGCGTAGGAGTCACCGAGCGCCACATAGTTGGGCCCGTCGCCGGCGGCGACCGCCGGGCTCTGGGCCGTCGCGGCCGGCGCGCACAGAGAGAACAGAGCGGCCGAGGCGGCCGCGACCCCTGCGGCCGCGCGGTGCCGGCGGGACAGCCGGATGGGGGAATGCGTCATTCTGGGATGTGCCACAACGCCTCTGGATTCTTGTGAAAAGGGATGGATGGATGCGGCGTGCCGTGCTCGTGACAGCCGCGCGCCCGGGAGCCACGGCCGTGTGCCGGTCGGTCGGAAACGGACACGGCCCGGCCGGGACCTGGTAAAGCGGGCGGTGGGCCCGTCGGTCCGCCGCGGACGCTCTCGAAGTGGCTCAACGAGGAGCGAGGAGCATCGGTTCACCGCGCGTCAGGCCATGTCGTTCGGTGCGGCCGACTTCTCGCGGGCGGCGCCCGCCGTGCCCCTCAGCAATCCGACGACAAGCTCCGGCCAAGTCCCGTGCATGAGCGTAGGGACGTCAACGCACGGCGTTGACACGCTACTTGCACATTTTCGAGCACGAGGACTCCAAGCCATGAGGCGCACCACCGATACCGTCGGCGCTTCCACCGAGCACCCCACGCCACTTGCGCAGCTGGCAGGCGAGAGCGCCGACCGCGAGGCATTCATCAGGGGACTGTACGAGCAGCACGGCGCGGATCTGCTGCGGTACGCGGCCCGGCTCCTGGGAGGCGACTGGCACCAGGCGGAGGATGTCGTCCAGGAAGCGGCCGCGAGGGCGTTGAACCATTTGGACTTCCTGCGGAACACGGACGCGGCCCGTCCCTGGCTGTTCACCGTCGTACGCAACCTGGTCATCGACCACCACCGGGCACGGCAGATACGCCCGGCGGAGGTGCCGGCGGCGGAAAGACCGGAGACGCCGACTCCCGATCAGATAGACCGGATGCTCACCTCACAGGTGGTCAGGAACGCCTTGCGGGAGCTGAGCGCGCAGCACGAGGAAGTCATCAGGCTCATGCACTACTCCAGATACAGCGTGGCCGACGCCGCGAAACACCTGGGCGTACCTCCGGGCACGGTGAAATCCCGTTCCTACTACGCCACCAGGGCTCTCAAGACCGCCCTGATGACCCGCGGGGTCCTGGACGCCACCGTCTGACGGACCGGGCTCGCCAACAGCGACGTCCGGTACCGCTCGTACTCTCGGCGTCCCGAACGTGCCCTGGCAGGTCCCCGACCGGCACCGCGGTCAGGGACATCCGACGGCTACGACGACCGGTGCCCGCCCGGGGCGGTTCCGTGGATCTCCTGGCGCCACAGGGCGTCACAGAGCCGCTCGACGCCGCCGACCAGATGCCTGCGATATGTACCGAACGGCAGGCCCAGCCGTGCTGCGGCCCCTTCCTGGGTGGTTGCGCCCCGCAGATAGGTTGTCGCCACCGCCCGGTGGTACTTCTCACCGCCGAGTTCCTCTGCCAGCGCCTCCACGGCCTGGATCAGCACGTCCCGCAGTGCCGCCCCTTGTTCGACGGTCAGCCTGCTGCGGGCCAACGGGTTCGCCGTGAGTTTCTCCGGGGTGCGCAGCTTGCGCAGCGCGTCGCGCACGGCGGCCTCGAATTCGGGCCGGGACAATACGGTGAGTTCGGCGGGCCCGCCGGAGGGCGACGCCTCATCGGGAGCGCCGGCCACGCTGTTCGACAGCATCAGACGGGTCTTCTGCTCCGCCCACGCCCAGAGCGGCTGCGTCCGCCAGTCCAAGGCGAACAGCACGTACGTGACGTCGCCGATCCGAGGCCGGTCGTCGATCGGGACGAGGCCGAGGCTCGTCGCATAGGGATGCCAGAACTCCACGGCCCGTATGGCCAGGTACGACCAGCCCAGTCGCGGCCCGGCGCGGACGACTTCGGCCACGAATCGCCATTGGTGGAGGTCCTCGACCGGCGATATCTTCGGCTGGCCTCCCCCGGCCAGCCCGGGCACATGGAACCGGGACACTGCCAGGTGCTCACCGTCCCGCAGCGCGGCGGTGCTGCGGGCGTGTTTCCAGGCCGCCGCGACCACGGGGTCGACGTCCTCGCCATACGGTTCGGTCTGTCGCAGCCAGGTGGAGAAGCCCACGATCTCGCCGCTCCGCGTGGACCGGTACACGCGGAAGGTATCCGGCTGCCGGTCCAGCCAGAATCGGGCCAGGGCAGCCGACTCCGGCCCTTCCACCTTGGTCGTCAGGTCGATCACCGCGGTGTGTTCTTCCGGATCGCAGGGATGCAGCACCACCTCGCCGTCACCGCGCCAGCTGTTGAAGTCGGATATGTAGCGATCGGTGCGGTACAGATAGAAGAACTCGCCCACCGCAGACAGCATCCCGCTCTCCGGAACCGTCCGTATCCGATCGAACAGGTGGCGGCGGAGCCGACTGTGCAGCTCCGCGAACCCATCGGGATCACGCCAGCGCAGGTCCGCCTCCAGCGCCGCACGCACCACATCGTGCGGGAACAGTCCGTGTCGAGAGGACTCGACGAAGGGCAGACCCCGCAGCCAGGCGAACGTCGACACCGCCGCGTCACCGAGTACGGCGCGCAGCAGTGTCTCCGTGGTCACGTACGCGTGGGCGCACACTTCCAGCGCCCGCCGGTGGATCGGTGAGGGCACCTCGCCGATCAGCTGCGGCAGCAGGGTCTCGATCACATCCCGGCTCGGCTCCCAGTCCCCGGTGCTCTCCTCGTCCTGGATCGCCACCGCCGCCGCGAGCGCGAGGCCGAGGGGGTGGCCACCGGTGAAGGCCAGCAGTGCGTCATGGGTCCGCTGCGGTACTCCGCGGTTGTTCAGGAAGGCGGCGGCCTCGTCCGGGGTGAGGTTGCGCAGCGCCACGGTCCGCATCAGTGTTGCCCAGCCGGGATCCGAGGTCCACCCGGCCTCCGGTGCCTGGCGTCCCGCGATGACGACGAGTGCTCCGGCCGGCAGACGGGTCAGGAACCTGTCCCGCAGCCAGCCCTCAAGGCCCTGGCAGCGCTCGAAGGTGTCGATGAGCAGCACGACTCGCTCGCCGGTGAGTACCGCCCCGGCCTCCTCTTCGAAGGCCTGGGGTGTGGGCTCGGTGATCCGCCCGTCGACCTCGAGCACCTCGCGTCCCGCCGCCCGTGCCTCGGCGGCGAAGCGGCGCAACAGCATCGACTTGCCGATGCCGCCGGGTCCGTGCAGGTAAAGCACCGCAAGGCTTTTCGCGTCGCCTGACAACGCGGAACGAAAGAGGCCCAGCTCGGCCACACGGCCCGCGAAGGCGCGGTCTCGTGCCTCCTGTAACTGGGCCCCTATCCAGCCGGCTCCGCCGCCACTCATGCAGGCCCCTCGGTTCGCTGTCGCGCGGATGGCGCAGACGTTCAGATCACTTACGATCGAGGATTCTCGCATGTGATCGCATCGGACCGACTGAGTACGGGCTGCGCCCTCGAGTGGGCGATCTCACGCAACGCGACGGTCGGTTCCGGTACTCCGACGAGGGCCGTATACGTCAGCGGCGCTCATGGAGTTGGCGGACGAGGGAGACGACACGGGCCTTGGCCGCGGCGGGCGCGGTGAAAGAGGTCAGATTGACCGGCGGGGCGAAGCGCTGCACTGTGACGGACTGGGGTGCGGTGAAGGCGCGCAGGCCGTCCTCGCCGTGGATACGCCCGAATCCGGAGTCTCCGGAGCCCCCGAAGGGGAGGGCGGGCACGATGGCGAAGCTGAGGACCGAGTTGACGGAGACCATGCCGGAGCGCAGCCTGGAGGCGACCGCGGAGCCGGTGCGTCGGCTGCGGGAGAAGACCGCGGCCCCGAGCGCGTAGCGTGACAGGTTGGCGCGGCTGATCGCCTCGTCCAGATCGGCCACGGCATTGACCGCGACGGTCGGGCCGAACGTCTCCTCCGTCATGGCCGTCGCGTGCTCCGGTACGTCGACCAGGACGACCGGCTCCACGTAGCCCTCGGACACCGACTCGACACCGCCCAGCACGGCGCGCGCCCCGGCCGCCAGTGCCTCGTCGAGATGCCGCTCCACCACAGCCGTCTGCCCCGGCATGGTCATCGGTCCATAGGCGGCGTCCGGCCCCGGCCCGGGGCGGAGTTCCCGGGCCCGCTCCACGATCTTGGTACACAGGGCCTGGTGCACCTCCCGAACGGCATACACGCGTTCGACACCCACACAGGTCTGGCCGGCATTGCCCATCGCGCCCCACACGATGGCGTCCGCGGCGGCGTCGAGGTCCGCGTCGGCGGCGACGATCACGGCATCCTTGCCACCGCACTCGGCGAGGAACGGCGTGAGCGACTCTGCGCACACCGCCATCACCTTGCGAGCGGTCCCCGGCGAGCCGGTGAACGCGACCTTGTCCACGCGGGAACGGGCGAGTGCCTCGCCCGTCCCGGCAGCACCGGTGACGGTGGTGAGCAGACCGGCGTACTCGGGCACTGCCGCGTCGAAGAGTTCAGCGAGCAGTACACCGGAGCCCGGACTGTACTCGGAGGGCTTGAACACCACGCCGTTGCCGGCCGCGAGCGCGTAACCGATGGATCCCATCGGGGTGAAGACCGGATAGTTCCACGGCCCGATCACACCGATCACACCGAGCGGACGGCGGACGAGCGTGGCCCCCTGATTGACGGCGAGCAGCCCCGTACGGATCCGGCGTCGGCCCAGAACCCGGCCGGCGTTGCGCGCCGCCCAGGACAGATGCTCCAGAGCGAGGATCATCTCCAGCTCGGCGTCGCCCCGAGTCTTGCCCGTCTCCGCGGACACGGTCGACGCGACGGTGTCGAAGGACGCTGCCAACTGCCTCTTCCATCGCAGCAGATGCTCACGGCGCCGACTCGCCGGCAGCGCCGCCCAGCCGGCCGAGGCCTTCCGCGCCCGGTTCACGGCCGCGGCGATCTGCGCCGGCCCCGCGACCGGGTACTCGGCCAGTTGCCTTCCGGTGGCCGGGGAATTCGAGGTGAACGTCGCGGCGGGAAGGGTCGTGTCCGTCATCGGTGCTCCTGGTGTGAGTCTTCCGCCGAGACGCGGGGCGTCGGGCATGCCTGGCGCCGAGTCCGCGCCGAGGCCGTCCTGCGTCCATACGAAGAGGTGGCTGTGGGGCTTCAACTGGGGCGGGAGGGGAACGACTGCCCGCTGCCCGCCCTTCGCTCGTTGATCGCCGTGTTGCTGAGGTGGGCCGACCCGTCCGAGACCGGGCCCCGCCCCCTGTCGCGGGCTCAGCCGAGGGTGTAGCCGTACTTCTCGGCGACCGCTGCCATGGCCACCACGTCGGCCGGGTCGAGCGGCGGCCCGACCTGACCCCTGACACCGGGACGCCCTATCTCCTGGAACATGCCGTCCATGCCGCCGGGAACATACAAGAAGTACATCCGGGCGGGTTGATCGGCGCTGATGTTGCGGAAGGAGTGGCGCACTCCCTTGGGGACGTAGACCACCCCGCCCGGCTCGACCTCGAACTCCTCGTCGCCGGCGGTCACATGGAGTGCCCCCTCCAGGAGGACGAACGTCTCGGACTCGCCGTGGTGGGTGTGCGGCGGCGGCCCGGCTTCGGCGGGTACCACGGCTTCCGCCAAGGAGAGTTCACCACCGGTGTCAGCGGCCCCGAGAAGAGTGGTGTAGGTGTCTCCCACGAGGAAAACGGGAGAGCCGCCGTGCGGCGGTACATGCAGAGGAGGCAGGGACACTGGTCGTCTTTCTGATCGGCCGTACATTTCGCATGCCACAACGGAGGTTTGCGGGGTCCGGTTCAACGCGGTGCCGGTGCGGGCCGCCCGCCGGGCCGGCCACGAGACGGCCTTGCCCGCTCGGCCTCGTCTCCCGACACGCCGAGAGCCCGATACCGAAGTAGTTGCGGGTTCAACGTGTGTACCCTCAACACGCATGGCGGCCGTGGACGACCACCCCGACCGCCGTCTCGCTTCCGGTGGAACCGGCGTGCGGTGGTCGCCATCGAGGACTGCCGGTGTCGCCGCGATGATTCAGCTCTTCAGCGACTATTCAGCGACTATTCAGCAAGGACAGCCATGAAGATCGGTTTTGCGCTCCCGCAGTTCCACAAGCAGGCGTTAGGCATAGCCCGGACCGCGGAGTTCGCCCGCGAGGTGGAGAACGCGGGGGCCGCGAGTCTGTGGGTGAGCGACCGCAACCTGGCCGCCGTCCAGCCGAAGATCGGGTACGGAGGGCAAGGCAACACCATTCCCGCCGAACTCAACCCGGCCGCGGACCCGTTCGTACTTCTGGGCATCGCGGCGAGCGCCACCGAGCGTGTACTGCTCGGCACCCATGTGCTCATCGCGCCGCTGTATCCGCCGGTGCAGCTGGCCAGGTCGCTCACCAGCATCGACCTCATCAGCGAGGGACGTCTGCTGCCCGGCTTCGGCATCGGCTGGTCACCGGAGGAGTACGAGGCCGCGAATACGGACTTCACCCGGCGCGGCGCGAGGATGAACGAACTGCTCGACGCCCTCGACGCCATCTGGACCACCGACCCGGCCCAGTACAGCGGTGAGTTGATTTCGGTGCCCCTGCACCATGCTCCCCTCAAGCCCGCCCGGCGCCCCCGCCCGCCGTTCTACCTCGGCGCTCTGTCCGAGCGCGCTCTGCGCAGGGTCGCCGAGCGCGGTGACGGCTGGCTGCCGCTGGTCGTGGTGCCCAGCTATGTGGACATCGACGGACTGGTGAACCAGCGGGCGCTCATCGACCGGCTGGCCCGCGAGGCCGACCGGGACCCGACCGCGATCGACACGGTCCTGCGGGTCAACATCGACGAGGGGACCACGACGCAGCAGGTCGCCGACGTCATCAAGGCGGTTCACGAGCGCACCGGGATCGACCACTTCATGGTCGACTCGCTGTACGCCGTCCACAGCGTCGACGGATCCATCGCCCACGCCGCCGAGCTGATCACCCTGGTCGAGAAGGGCTGACAGCGGTAGCGACCCGGCGGTCGTAGGAGGCTCGGGCCGGACACCGTCCGCCCTCCGGTGGGAAGGAGGACGCCGGCGGCCCGTCGTCGTCCGTGCGCCGGCGCAGGTGGCCCGCCGTTTCACGGCAGGAGTTCTGCACGACGATCCGCCGTAGGGCCTGGCCCGGGGACCGAACGCCCGGCCTGTCCCGGGCCGGTAGGGCTGGGCGGGTGCGGGTGGTGCGCGGCGGGAAGAACCCATAGGTGCCCGCCGCCGCATCACCGGGCCGATCGAACGGAGCCTGTCAGCCGTCGCCCCGGGGTGTGTTCCACTCGCCGGCGCCGGGTCGTTCCGTCGATTCAGGCCTCTTCGCATCGCGCAGCAGGTGGAAAACCGGGCTCAGGGCGGTGGAGACAAGCATTCCGACGGCGCCCCGGAAGGCCCATGCCAGCACCCCGGACTCATGGGTCCGCTCCAGCAGTACCTGTGTCACAGGGTAGGCCAGCACACATCCCACCAGCAGGATCCACCATGGACCGGACCAGCGTCCTCGGGCGAGAGCGGCGACTCCGAAAGCAACGAAGATGATGACGCTCATCCATATGGTGTGACTGCTCTGCATCGTGGCTTCCCTGACTTTCCCTCGGCAGTAGGCGGTGCGTCCGCGTCCGCTGCAACGGCGACTTCGCGATCCCGGTTCATGAGCACGGTCCGCGGACCCGATCCCCACCGCGCCCGCCCGGGCTGCGAGCGCTTCAGAACACCCCGTGCTCTGATCAAGGGGCTCTGCTTGCCGCTGCGGCGGTCACACAACGCGCCCCCTGCGCCGCACTCCGCCTGTGACGCGGCGCAGCCGATGTGCGAACGACGCTTTCCCATCGAACCGTTCCTGGCCGGCGGCCGTTGCTAGTGACGACAGCCCCTCGCGCTCGAAGAGCTCGGGGGAGCGTGCCGCGCGCCGCGACGGGGCGAACCGTGGCTGACGCGGCACCAGGTGACCACGCGCCGACGGCAGTTCGCAGGCCGAGGCGTCGTCGGCCTCAACAACTCCGTGAGGCTTTCGGAACGCAACATCGCTCTGCGTCATCGCTGGCACTCGGCTGCGCCGGGCCTGATTCGACCCGCTGATTTCCCCATTCGGCGTGCAGCCAACAGCCGTGATGGGAGCGGAACTTACCGAGGACACCCCCGGACGGAGTCCGGCCCACCGTCCGGCGGCGAAGACGGCCTCGTGTTCGCCGCCTCCCTTAAACATCGCAAACTGAGAAGAACGGAAAGAGTCATGACCTTCAAGGCTGAGTACATCTGGATCGACGGCACCGAACCGACGGCCAAGCTCCGTTCGAAGACGAAGATACTGGCCGACGACAGCAAGGGTGCCGAGCTGCCGATCTGGGGCTTCGACGGGTCCTCCACCAATCAGGCCGAGGGCCACGCCTCGGACTGCGTGCTCAAGCCGGTCTTCTCCTGCCCGGACCCGATCCGTGGCGGCGACGACCTCCTCGTCCTGTGCGAGGTCCTCAACATCGACTTCACCCCGCACCCGTCCAACACCCGTGCCGCGCTGGTCGAGGTGGCGGAGCGGTTCGCCGTGCAGGAGCCGATCTTCGGCATCGAGCAGGAGTACACGTTCTTCGACGGCGAGCGTCCGCTCGGCTTCCCCCAGGGCGGTTTCCCGGCCCCGCAGGGCGGCTACTACTGCGGCGTCGGCGCGGACGAGATCTTCGGCCGTGACGTCGTCGAGGCGCACCTGGAGAACTGCCTGACGGCGGGGCTGGGCATCTCCGGCATCAACGCCGAGGTCATGCCCGGCCAGTGGGAGTTCCAGGTCGGCCCGCTCTCCCCGCTGGAGGTCGCCGACCAGCTGTGGGTGGCCCGCTGGCTGCTCTACCGCACCGCCGAGGACTTCGGTGTCTCCGCCACCCTGGACCCGAAGCCGGTCAAGGGCGACTGGAACGGCGCCGGCGCGCACACCAACTTCTCCACCAAGGCGATGCGCGAAGGGCCTGAGGGCCATGCCGCGATCATCACCGCGTGCGAGTCGCTGGGCGAGGGCTCGAAGCCGCTCGACCACGTCAAGAACTACGGCGCCGGCATCGACGACCGTCTGACGGGTCTGCACGAGACCGCGCCGTGGGACGAGTACAGCTACGGCGTCTCCGACCGCGGCGCCTCGGTGCGTATCCCGTGGCAGGTCGAGAAGGACGGCAAGGGCTACATCGAGGACCGCCGTCCGAACGCCAACGTCGACCCGTACGTGGTGACGCGACTGCTCGTCGACACCTGCTGCACCGCGCTGGAGAAGGCCGGCCAGGTCTGATCCGGCGGCATGGCACACCTATGTCGAAAGCCGAAAGTGCAGGGAAGGCAAGGATGCAGACCATCGGACTGATCGGCGGGATGAGCTGGGAGTCGACAGCGGAGTACTACCGCCTGTTCAACGAGTTGACGCGCGCCAGGCTCGGGGGCCTCCACTCGGCCCCGTGCCTGATCTGTTCGGTCGACTTCGCCAGGATCGAACGATTCCAGGTCCAAGGCCGCTGGGCGGAGGCCGGCGATGCTCTGGCCGACGCTGCTCAGTCCCTGGAAGCGGCCGGCGCCGATCTGGTGCTCATCGGTGCCAACACCATGCACAAGGTCGCGGACCGGGTCGAGGCCGCGGTCTCGATCCCCCTCCTGCATGTCGCCGACGCCGTGGCGCATGCCGTCCTGACATCGGGTGTGCGCAGAGTCGGTTTGCTGGGAACGGCGTTCACCATGGAGCAGGACTTCTACCGGAGCCGCCTTGAAGCGGCCGGGCTCGACGTGCGCGTTCCCGACTCGCAGGGACGCGCGATCGTCCACAGGGTGATCTACGAGGAGCTCGCGCTGGGCATCCTCCGGGAGTCGGCTCGCGCTGCTTACCAGCAGGTCATCAAGGCGCTGGTCGCCGACGGCGCGGAGGGCATCATCCTGGGCTGCACGGAGATCGAGCTCCTGATCGGCCCTCAGGACAGCCCTGTCCCGCTGTTTCCCACCGCACGGATTCACGCGGAAGCTGCCGTCACCGCGGCGCTGTCCGGCTCTTGAACGCTTTCCCATGACCGGCCGGGTCGCGGGCCGGGCTGCCCGGGGCATCACGGCGTTCCGTACAGCTCGCCGCAGGCCCGCCTCTCATGGCCGAAGAAGTGCTTCGCCCGCACGGGCCCGCACGTACCAACGACGAGGAGAAGCCGATGCCAGTCGGCATCACACTTGCCGCAGAGACAGAGCTCTCCGCGGCCAACACAGGGTTCATGCTCATCTGTTCCGCTCTGGTGCTGATCATGACACCGGGTCTGGCCTTCTTCTACGGAGGCATGGTCCGAGTCAAGAGCAGCATGAACATGCTGCTGATGAGCTTCATCAGCATCGCAATCGTCACCATCCTGTGGGTGCTGTACGGATTCAGCCTGGCCTTCGGCACCGACTCCGGCGGCATCATCGGCTGGTCGGCAGACTATGCCGGACTGAGCGGAATAGGCCTTGCGCAGCTCTGGGACGGCTACACCGTCCCGGTCTACGTCTTCGCCGTTTTCCAGCTGATGTTCGCCATCATCACGCCCGCGCTGATCAGCGGAGCTCTCGCGGACCGCGTCAAGTTCACCTCCTGGGCGCTCTTCGTCGCTCTATGGGTCACCGTGGTGTACTTCCCGGTCGCCCACTGGGTGTGGGGCACCGGTGGCTGGGCCTTCGAGCTCGGTGTGATCGACTTCGCCGGTGGTACGGCGGTGCACATCAACGCGGGTGCCGCGGCACTCGGCGTCATCCTGGTCATCGGCAAGCGCGTCGGTTTCATGAAGTACCCCATGCGGCCGCACAGCCTGCCGCTGGTGATGATCGGTGCCGGTCTGCTGTGGTTCGGCTGGTTCGGCTTCAACGCCGGCTCCTGGCTGGGCAACGACGACGGCGTGGGCGCCCTGATGTTCCTCAACACGCAGATCGCCACCGCGGCCGCGATGCTCGCCTGGCTCGGGTACGAAAGGCTGCGCCACGGCTCCTTCACCACGCTGGGCGCCGCTTCCGGGGCTGTCGCCGGCCTGGTCGCCATCACCCCGTCCGGTGGCGCGGTCAGCCCGCTCGGCGCGATCGCCGTCGGGGTCGTCGCCGGCGTGCTCTGCGCCATGGCTGTCAGCCTGAAGTACAGGTTCCGCTATGACGACTCCCTCGACGTGGTGGGTGTCCACCTCGTCGGCGGTGTCGTCGGCTCGCTCCTCATCGGCCTCTTCGCCACCGGCGGGGGCCAGAGCGACGTCGCGGGCCTCCTCTACGGCGGCGGCGTCGACCAGCTCGGCAAACAGGCCGCGGGCGTCCTCGCGGTCCTCGCCTACTCACTGATCGCCTCGGCGGTCCTTGCCTTCCTCGTCGACAAGACCCTCGGCATGCGGGTCAGCGAGGATGCCGAGATCGCCGGCATCGACCAGGCCGAGCACGCCGAGACGGCGTACGACTTCAGCAGCGCCGGCGGCTCGGGCGCTGACGATTCGGCTGCCGGCCAGCGCGTGAGGGAGACGGGGGAGACCGAGAGGGTACGGGCGTAAGCGAGCGAACCAGGACCGACTCGGAAGCCGCCGATGAGGCGGCGGCCCGGCTGCACCGCCTGAACGAGGCGGCGCAGCCGGGCCGCCGCGCCTGGCCGCCTGCGCGCAACGCACGGCGGGCAAGGCGCGTGTGCAGCCTTACCGGCGGCAGGGTGGCGCCATGGCAGGCACGCAGGATCGCGGAATCCCCCAGCTCTCAGCTACCGCAGCATCTGTGCCGCGGCGTAGGCGACCATAACCAGAGCGGTGACGGATGCCGCCGCGTACTTGTGGGGCCGGTCCTCATTCCAGTGGTGATACTGCAACGCGCACATGGTGAGTACAGCAAGCCCCGCAGCCGCGGCGGATGCTACTAACGGAAACCATGATCCGGCGACAAGACCGGCACCTCCGGCAACCTCGCACACCCCGATCGCGCGGGATGCGGTGAGGGAGAACCCCAGCTCGGTCGTAGGCGTACACAACCGAGTCAACCCCAGTACATGACGGACCCCACTGACCACGAGCAAACTTCCGAACAACGTACCTGTGGCCATAAGGATGATGTCCATGGTGTTCCCTGACTCCTAGCTCTCGCGGTCCCTGTCTCCAGGCACCTGGACCTCCTCCCGCAACGACGGCGGGTTTGAGGGCGTGGTTCACCGTCAGTTCCCGTCACGGCCAGCGCCGGGGGACCAGGCCAGGACCAGGGTTGGGCCACACATGGCAGGCGTCGCCCCCCAGTGACTCGGCCGCCCGGAACCCTCGCGACGACTCGACTGCTCTCCGGTACCGCCCCCGCCCCGGGCATCGTCCAGGTGCCCGGGGTCAACCGGTCAACGGGCCGGGCAGGACCGCCAGGGCTCCGGTCCGGCCCGGCGAGAACACGGACCGCGAGGGCCGCCCACCCGCCACCGGGCGGGCTGACTCATCACTCGGATGCGGGTTCGCCACCCGGACTCAACCGGTCGTCGCAACGACTTCCCCCGGACCCACACCTCGTTCCGCCTGGCCGAACACCTCGATGCGGCCCGGACCGCCGACCACCGCACGAATTTTCCGGTCGACCTGTAAGAAGTCGGCCGCCGCACACATTGCTTGGTGAAAGAGCCGACATGAGGAGACGGCGCGTGAGCCAAGCCCAACGCTTCGGTGAACGGCGCCTGCCTGAGTGCCGGTGGGACCGGCCGCTCGATCCACCGGCGCTCCGGGCACTCTGCGCGGACACAGTCCAGCCCGCCCCGCACAACCCGGCCCCGCACAACCCACAAGACCAGTCCCGACCCCAGAGAAGCAGAACTCTTTACAAGGAGAAGCCCCACGATGAGAACGACGACAACAACATCCGGGCGAGAGGTCACCACCCGCGGAATGCGCCTGACCGTCGCCCTCGCCGCCTGTGCCCTCGCCCTCACCCCGTGGGCAGCCCAGGCTGATGCGCAGGCCGCGCCCTCCAAGACACAGTGGAAACTCGCATCACCACTCTCCGAGAGCGAGTCGACCCACTTCTTGGACATCGATGCCACGAGCCGGACCGATGCGTGGGCGGTGGGCGGGCAGGAAGACGGCATGGGGTCATGGGTCCCGGTGGCCAGGCACTGGGACGGCACCCGGTGGAGCTGTGTCCGGCTTCCGGGGATGGAGGGCAGGCAGGCACGGCTCGAGAAGGTCGCCGCCTCGGGTCCCGACGACATCTGGGCCGCCGGGGCGTACACCGACGCCGATTTGGGCGCCGCCTCCCTGACAGGGTTACCCGACCGCCTCGCGGACCGGGTCCGCCGCGGCGCCGCACTTCCCGCGGTCGACAGTCCGATCGTGCTCCAGCACTGGGACGGCACCCGGTGGAAGCGTGTGCCGCGTCCGGCGCCCGCCGAGGGGTATGTGGGTTTCGTCGGGGAACTGACCTCGTTGGGCCCGGACTCCGTATGGCTGACCACCTTCGACTGGAACCCGGAGACGGGCCATACGACAGGGCGGCTGGAGCGCTGGGACGGCCGCGCGTGGCGGCAGCTGCCCCTGCCCCCGGCACCGGACGGCAGTCCCGTACAACCCTGGGACATCACCGGTTCCGGCCCCGATGACGTGTGGGTCGGCGCGGATGCCGGTACTGACACCACGACACCCCTGCTCTACCACTTCGATGGCCGACGCTGGTCGGTGCGCACCGTCCCCGTCCCCCACGAGTACGGCCCCGGGTGGGTGGCCGGCCAGATCGTGACGACCAAGCGCGGAACGGTCCATGTGTTCGGCAAGGCCAACGATCCGCAGGTGCCCAGCGGGTTGTTCGCCGCGCGATGGGATGGCCGCGCCTGGCAGTCGCTGCCCCTCCCCGGGGTCGACGAGGTGACCGCCGTAGGCAAGGACGGCTCGGGAAGTGTGTGGATCGGGGGGAGGCCCCAGGGCAGCGACCACGCGGTGCTCTCTCGCTGGAACGGCTCCGCCTGGGCCCAGGAGGCCCTTCCGGAAGAACTCACCTCCACCAGTGTCGGCAGTACGCTCGTCGGCATCGACGGCGTTCCCGGCACACGCACCGTGCTGGCAGCGGGCGACGCCGGCTGTGAGAGCCCGACGAGCGCGTGCGGACTGCTGCTCTCGCGCGGCACCTACTGACGGACCGGACAGCACAGGACGGAACACCTGCGGCCGGCACCAGGTGCCGGCCGCAGCAAGCCTCGCACGTCACACCTCGCGCGGCGAGGCTCCCAGCGACGTGAACAACCCGGCTGCCCGGGCCGGGACTTCGAGCCGAGCCTCCCACCCACTTGTGCGGCTGGCCCGGCTGCGGCCGAGCAAGCAGGCGAGCAGAGCTGAGCAGTTGACCGAGCTGGTATGTGAGCGGAGATCGCGCGTGAGATGGACGGCGTCATATCGGTTCGAGTGATCAGGACGGCTGGGCGTGCTGGTCTGGCGCTTCCAACGGCTGAACCTCGGCGAGGTCGTCACGATCACCACCGACAAGGGACCCAGCTATGAAGCGGGCCCGAAGCTGCCTCTGGGCGCCCTCGAGATCGACCGGTCGTTCGTCTCGGGTTCCGGGGAGACCTTCGGCTACGGCGTCTGCGTGCACGCCAAGTCCCAGGCGGCCTGTCTGAAGCGACTCGACATCGTGGGCTGGTCGGTGGACTACCTGCCGATCTCGCAGATGAGCGGCATGCAGTGGTTCGGCGCCTCGATCCTCTTCGCACTGACCGCCGCCCTCACAGTGTTCGTCTTCGTCCGGGCCCGCAAGCGCATCATCTGACACACGTGCCGGCTCCCCGGCGCTCGGATCAGCCCACCTCATCAACCGCTGAACGTTCCACGTCCACGTCAGGCCGACAGCCATCCCGACACCCCTGGGCGGTTGGCCGGGCGTCCCACGGCCGGGCTTCTGTGCCGCCGACACGTCCGGCCCAGCAGGCTTGAACGCGGACGCCGTCAGCCAGTGACCCGCCGCCAGGCGGCACCCTCAGGTGCTTGCGGTGCCGGCGGTCGTCCGCGCCGTCGGGGTAGTAGCGAAGAGGTGCGCGTTGGTCATGCAGGTGGCGTCGCCGTAGTGCTGAGCCAGCAGCGTCGTGCGCTTGATCCGTTCTCTCCTGCTGACCGGTACTGCTTCGGCTCAGTGCCCCGGAGCGGATTCCTGCTGCTGAGGGCGGGTGGGAGCGGCGATGGACCCCAGCAGAGCCAGGGCGTCCGCCGACGGCGAGCCGGGCTCGGCCTGCAGAATGATGAGCTGCTGCCCCGGTGAGCTGCGGATGGTGAGTGCCTCGTGGCGCAACTCCAGGTCCCCCACCGCGGAGTGATGCATCTGCTTCACGCCGTCAGGCGGCACCCGGGTGTACGCACGGGCCCACAGCGTGCGGAACTCGCTGTTGCGCACCGACAGTTCACCGACCAGTTCGAGGATGCGCGGATCGTCCGGTGTGCTCGCGGCGCTCTGCTGCAGATCCGCGACGGCGCGGGTCTTGGTCCGCTCGGCGCTGCGGTAGAAGGTGCGCGCCGCCGGATCGAGGAAGAGCATGCGCAGGACGTTGTCGTGCTCGGCGAAGTCCGCGTACAGGGCGTCAGCCAGGGGATTGGTCGCCAGGATGTCCTGCGCGTGGCCGATGATGAAGGACGGTGTCCCGGTCCAGCTCTCGATCAGCTGCCGCAGGTGGGGAAGGACGCGTTCGACCCGGGCGGGGGACTTGGTCCGCCGTCCGGCGGGCTGCGCCAGCCGGTACAGCCGGCGGACGTCGTCGTCTCCCAGCTGCAGCACCCGTGCCACGGCATCCAGTACGCGCCGGGAGGGGCTGAGTTCGCGGCCCTGCTCGAGCCGCATGTAATAGCTCGAACTGACGCCTGCCAGGGCGGCGACCTCGTCGCGTCGCAAGCCGGGCACCCGCCGACGGCGGGTGTCGGGCAGCCCTGCGTCCGTGGGGCTGAGGCGTTCCCGCCGGGCGCGGAGGAACTGACCCAGCCCTGCAACGGTGTCAGGGGGTGTGTCGTTGTCCATGCGGTCGAGGCTAGGGTGAAAAGGCCGGAGAAGGATCCGCGGACGGTGGGTGCATTACACCCAGGACTGACGGTCCTCCGCGCGGAGCGTGCGCGCCGGGGGGCGAGGGGAAATCCCAGGAGTCAAGACGGCCGCTTATGCCATGTAAGGGCTGTGGTCAATTGGCCTATTACATGCCGGACATCTGCAAAGGGCTGTAACGCGACTAGTGTTACCGGCATGAGCAATGGGACGCCGTTGGGTGATTTCCTCAGGGCCCGCCGTGAGGCTCGCAAACCACATGACGTCGGTCTGCCGGAGCATGGACGCCGTCGAGTCCGGGGGTTGCGCCGGGAAGAGGTCGCGCTGCTGGCCGGGGTGAGTTCGGACTACTACGTCCGACTGGAGCAGGGCCGGGAGTCCAGCCCGTCCCCCCAGGTGGTCGAGGCGGTGGCACAGGCGCTGAAGCTGAACGAGGAGGCCACCGACCATCTCAACCGCCTGTGCCTGACCGCCTCGCAGCGACCGCGCGGCTGGGGCGGCCAGGAGCGGGTCAGTAGGCAGTTGCTGGAGCTGATGGACGGCTGGGAGCACACACCCGCCTTCGTCCTCGGTCCCGCACTCGACGTGCTGGCCGGCAACTCCCTGGCCACGGCCCTGCACGGAGGCTTCGAGCGGTTCGACAACCTCGCGCGCATGGTCTTCGCCGACCCGGCGGGACGTGATTTCTACCAGGAATGGGAACGGGCCGCACATTCCTGTGTCGCCGAGATCCGTGCCGCCTACGGCTATGAGCCCGAATCCGGGCGTATCGCCGAGGTCGTCGAAGAACTGTCCTCTCTCAGCGAGGAGTTCGCCGAGATCTGGCAGATGCACGAGGTGAAGAGCAAGTCCCAGGAGGACAAGCACCTCCGGCATCCCCAAGTGGGCGATCTGCACATCAAGTTCGCCGCGTTCACCGTCAACGGCGCGCCGCATCAACAACTGGTGGTCTACCAGGCCGAGCCCGCCGGCCCGACGGCGGCTGCCTTCGAAACCCTGCGGGCCATGGCCGCCCGTCCCAGGCAGGCGATCGTCGCCGAACCCGGGCCCGACCTCGCGGTGAACGAGCTCCGGTAGTGATCCCCGGCCCCGCCCACCGCGGCCGGGGCCGGCCTGCCGCGCGGTGAGCGTGCCCCTGCCGGAACCGGTCCGGTCGCCGAAGGGACCGCCCCGCACGGCAGTTGCGTACCGAAGCCTCGACGGACACGGCAGCCCCGCGGACCCCATGACTGGGCCGACCCGCCCGGCCCCCGCATCCGCGGACGCCCCCTGCCGCGACACGCCTGCCCTTCCCGGCGCGGCACGCTGAGCGGATCCGGCCGGCTGAGTGGGTACGGACGACCCACAGGGTGGGTGCGGAACTCCCAGGAAATCCGTGGCCTGGTTGTCCTTCGTCGCGCAGGCGACCGTAGAGCCATGAACACGCACTCACCCCACCCCTACGTCGGCATGTGGGTCACCGCCGACGGTCACATCCGGCAGGAACTCCTTCCCGACGGCCGTTACGACGAGGCCCGGGGAACCCGCGAGAGCGCCTACACCGGCAGCTACACCGTCACCGGCAACCACATCGACTACGTCGACGACACCGGCTTCACCGCCACCGGTGACGTCCGCGACGGCGTGCTGTTCCACGAGCACCTCGTCCTCTACCGCGCCCCCCTGCCGGCCGCCGACCCGGAGTAGCCCTCCGGGTGCCTGCCTCGGCGCGGGCACCCGCGCCCTTCGTCCCCCTCTCGGCATCATCGCGCGCCGTCAACGCGCCGAACCGGCGCACGATCTCGGTCCGCCCCGTCGTCTGCGCACACCGCGGGGACGGGCCCCGCATCACACGTCGTTTCCTTGGGCGTCCCCCGTGGCGTACGGCCTCGTCGGTATGGGGCTGCTGGTTCCCCCAAGGGTTGAACGCGTTCAAATTTGGTGGGAGCATCGTGCTCGGCTGCTCTGGGGGGCGAGGATGAGAGACAAGACGGCGCGTCAGGGGGCGACGGCCGTGGGGAGGTACGCCGGGGTCATCTCAACGGCCCTGTTGTGGGCGACACTGATCGCTGTCAGCCCATGGCTGCCAAGCGCCGTGGGCATCCTGGATCTGACGGGCGTCACCGCCGTCCTGAGTATGTTGGTCTGCGGCTTTGTTCCGTCCTTTTTGCTGGGGGTGCTCCTCGGGCGTGCTCGTGCCTGCCGGCTACTGGCAACGTGTGGCGCGGTGGGGCCGTCCCTTTGGATTCTCGACTTCACGGTCTTCGCTGATCCCCATGTCCATTCGTCGGAGGCGGTAGCGGTTGCTTTCGCGGGCGCTTTGGCCTTGGCGCTCGTGAGCGTCCCTCTCGTGGGGGGTGCAGTGGTGGGTCGGAATTGCGGCCGTCCGGGTGCGGCTCGATGAGGTGGGTGGCGAGTCGGGCGGCGGAGGCGGACGAGTGCTGCGGCCTGCCCGGCGAAGGCGAGGAAGTGCTCAGCCTTGCGTTCGTAACGGCGGTGGAGTCGGCGGCAGCCGGCGAGCCAGGAGACCGTCCGTTCGGAACGACGTCTCGGCCGCGCTCGGTCACGTACAGGCTCTGCGTGCCGCGGCCGAGCGGGCCCTTCTCGTCGTGCGGGGCGGATTCGGCGAGACCTGTCGCGGGTCGGGGTGGTGAGAAGTCGGGACTTCCCCGTTGCGCGCTGGGGGACAAGGATCCATTATCAGGAATCCTGATACTTTAAGTTTGTAGCGATGGGACGAAGTCATGCCACTCAGCGCCAGAATCCAGGCCCGCGGGATCCAGCTGCTCCTCGGTCGCATGATCTCCCGCGTGCACAGGGACCTGCGCTTCACCGACATCGCGAAGGACACCGAGGCACTCCGGGTGGAGACCGGCGCCGGACCGGTGAGCTGCACCGTCTACCGCCCGCCGGTCACGACCGACACCCCCGCCCCCGTGTACGTCAACTTCCACGGCGGCGGCTTCGTGGTCGGCCGCCCCGAGCAGGACGACCACATCTGCCGTTACATAGCCGCCACGGCCGGCTGTGTCGTGATCAACGTGGACTACGCCGTCGCCCCGCAGCGGCAGTACCCCGTGCCCGTCACCCAGGCCTACGACGTCACCGCGTGGGTCGCCGAGAACGGATCCGCGGGCGGCTGGGACGGTTCACGGCTCGCCGTGGGCGGACACAGTGCCGGGGCCAACCTGACCGCCGCGGTCTGTCGTCTGGCCCGGGACCGCGGCACCTTCTCCCCCCGGCTCCAGATCCTCGACTCCGCACCGTTCGACCAGCTCGCCGACCCGGCCACCAAGCAGTCCCTCATCGCCAAGCCGCTGCTGACCCCGCAGATCATGCGCATCTTCGTGGCGGCCTACGTCCCCGACCCCGCCGACCGCGCGCATCCCCTCGTCTCGCCCGGACTGGCCGACGACCTCGCCGGACTGCCGCCCGCCCTGGTCATCACCGCGGCGAACGACCGCCTGCGCGACGAGGGCGACGCCTACGCCAAGGCTCTCGACGCCGCCGGGGTTCCGGTCACCCACCGCGTCTTCGAGGGAGTCGACCACTACTTCACCCACACCGGCCCGGTGCCGGAAGGGAAGGAAGCCATCGATCTGATGGCCACCACCCTGCGCACCGCCCTCGGAGCCGGTGACTGAGAGAAACAGGGTCCGTCATCCCGCTGACGGACCCTGCACGCACGACCGGGGCCGCCGGCAGGGCTTCCAGGAGCCGACGCGGTCGTCGGCCCCGTCCTGGCCGCAGCCGTCGGCACTCCGCTCGGGAATCCGGAGGACCCGCCGGATGCGTGAACCGGCCCACGTCGCCCGCCGCCGGTTCAGGGCCGGGACGCGGGCGTCGGTGACCCGCTGGAGACCAGGGTCGCGCCGGCCCTGTGGTGCAGCGCGTCCAACGTCCTGAGCTGCTGTTCCGCCCTCTCCAGCAGTCGCTCCAGCCAGCCGGGGTCGAGCCGGGGCTCCTGGGCCGACGCGGCGAGCAGCGTGCGCCACAGCAGCGTCTTGCCCTGCACCCCCAGCCGCATGGCCTCCAGCTCCACCAGCACGGTCAGACCGGAGCGACGCACCAGCCGGCCGTTGGGCTTCACCCGCCCGATCCGCTCGCCCAGCCGCGCCCCGTAGACCTTGTAGTGCGCCACGGGAACGTCCAGGTCCGCCATGAGCGCCAGCAGGGACCGACGGTCCTGCGCGATCTCCGTGGCCAGGTTCCGCAGTGCGTCGCCGTACTCCGTGTCGCCGTGCGCGTGGGCCATCCGCCGGATGCGTTCGGTGCCGCCCGTCGCGCCGGCCAGGTGGTCATTGAGATAGACACGCAGCGTCCTCTGCCGCGCGAGACCGTCGCCGGAGCCGTGTGCTGTCGCTCTCATGGTGTCCCTCCGGGCTCTGGAAGCTCTTCGACAACCTCTTCCTGGGTCACCGAGTGCCCCGGCCCCGTCGGACCACCGCCTCCGATCCCGGGTTCCGGCCGCACCGGCCGTCGCGACCGGCGATTTCGCTACAAGTTCCGAAATTATTCGGGGCGGGGGCCGCCACGCCGGTGAAACACGGCGTTCGTAGCGTCGTCGCTGTCGGGCGCGGTCCCCCATCCCTCCCATGGGGCCCGTGGCGCCCAAAACGCTACTTCTCCCCGAAACACATCACTGTCCTCAGCGCCCCCATGAGACAGGAGTCCCCCGTGCCCCACCTCTCCCGCCGCGATGCCCTCAGACTGGCCGCCGGTGTCGCCCTCGGATCCACCCTCCCCCTGGCGGGCTGCGGGCGCGGCGACACCGCGGCCGCCACCGCCACCGCCCAGCCCGTCGACAGCTCCCCGGCCACCGGCACGATCAGTGTCTGGGCCGCCCAGGGCGACGCCGATGTGCTCGCCAAGGTCATCAAGCCCTTCGAGAAGGCGAACCCGGACGTCGAGGTGACGTTCACCCTGATCCCGAACGGCGAGTACTACACCAAGCTCCAGGCGGCGATCGCGGCGGGCAAGGGACCGGACGTCGCCCAGTTCTTCCCCGAGTCGCAGGCGCAGTTCCTGGACACGTCGACCCTCAAGCCCGTCCCCGACGGCCTCGTCGAACCGGACGCCTTCTTCAAGAGCCTCTGGGCCGCCGGAGTGGTCGACGACGTGGCGTACACGGTGCCCTGGTACGCGTACACGTACGCCCTCGTCTACCGCGCCGACCTCGCCGAGAAGGCGGGCGTCACGGCGCCGGCCACCTGGGAAGCCATGACACCGTTCCTCAAGGCGCTCCAGGGCGCCGGTGCCGGGCACGGGCTCGGGGCCGACATCGGCTGGGACATCTTCAACGGCCAGGACGTCGCGATGTACGCCTGGCAGGCCGGCGGCTCGCTGCTGTCCTCCGCCGGCAAGTGGACCCTCGACACCCCGGCCATGGCCGACGCGCTGAAGTACAACGCGTCCTTCTTCACCGAGGGCACCGCCGACACCGCCGGGCCGACCTTCCTCGACGCCCAGCCGTACTTCGTCTCCGGAAAGACCGCGGCCATGATCACCGGGCCGTGGGTGATCGGGCAGCTCGACACCGCCGCGAAGAAGGACGGCTGGACCGCCTCCCACGTCGCCACCGCGCCCCTGCCCGCCGGCTCCTCGGGGAGCGTCTCCTTCTCCGCCGGCGGGACCTGGGGCGTGCTCGCCGACAGCGACAACGCAGACGCCTCCTGGAAGCTCATCCGCCACCTCGCCCTGCCCAGCACCCAGGTCGCCCAGTACAAGGCGTACAGCTCGCTGCCCGCCGTCATCTCCGCCTGGGACGACTCCGCCATCAAGGACCAGCCCCTCCTCGACGCCTTCTTCACCCAACTGAAGAACACCCGGGCGTTCCCGCAGGTCGCCACCTGGCAGCAGGTCGCCACCCGGATCGGCAAGGAGACGGAAGCCGTGGCCAAGGGCAGGGAGAGCGCGGCGAAGGCCGCCGCGAACATCCAGGCCTACGCCGAGAGCATCGGCACGGGGTCGGAGTGAGCCGCCGATGACGACCACCCTGATCCCGCGGACACGCGGCAAACCGCTCCCGGGGGTGACGCCCCGGACGGCCCGCCGGCGCCCGCGCCCCGCCGCCCGCCGTACGGCCGTCGCCTGGCTGTTCCTCGCCCCGTTCACCCTGGTGTTCCTGCTCTACACGCTGATCCCCACCGTCGCCGCCCTCGGCTTCAGCCTCACCGACCTGCGGGGCGCCGATCTGCGGACCCCCTTCGCGGTCGACTTCACCGGGTTCGAGAACTACCTGCGGCTGGTGAGGGACCGGACCTTCCTGCGGGACATCCTGAACACCGCCCTCTTCGTGGCCGTCGGCGTACCGCTGACCATGGGGCTCGGCTTCGCGCTGGCCCTCGCGCTCGACTCCGGGATCCGGCGGCTGCGCGGGGTTTTCCGTACGGTCTTCTTCGCACCGGTCGTCACCAACGTCGTCGCGGTCGCCCTGATCTGGCGGTACGCCTTCAACGCCGACGGCACCGTCAACAAGGTGCTCGGCGCGGCCGGCCTCGCCGGACCGCACTGGCTGGACGACCCGCACCTGGCCATGCCCGTCGTCATCCTCCTCGGCGTCTGGCGCAACTTCGGCATTGCGATGGTCCTGTTCCTCGCCGGCCTCCAGGCGATCCCGCGGGACGTGTACGAGGCCGCGTCGCTGGACGGGGCGGGCCGATGGCGGCAGGTCAGGCACATCACCCTGCCGCTCCTGCTGCCGACCACCCTGATGGTCTCCGTCCTGCTGACGGTCTTCTACCTGCAGGTCTTCGACGAGCCCTACCTCCTCACGGGCGGTGGCCCGCTCGGCTCCACCGAGTCCGTCGCCCTCTACACCTACCGCCAGTTCGGCTCCGGGGCGTTCGGCATGTCGTCGGCCGCGTCCTTCGTGACGCTCACCCTGGTGAGCGTGGTGAGCGTCGTCCAGTTCCGGCTGCTGAGGTCCCGCACATGACAACCCACCACCGAGTGGCCAGGCCCCTGCTGTACGGCGCCCTCGTCCTGTGCGCGCTGCTGACGCTGCTCCCCTTCGTCTGGGTGGCCGGCGGATCCCTGCGCGGCCTCGACGAGATCCGCTCCGATCCAGGGGCCTGGCTCCCGCACCATTTCACCCTGGGCAACTTCACCCGGCTGTTCGCCACGGAGGGCTTCGGCCGGTTCCTCACCAACAGCGTGGTGGTCGCGGTGATGGTGGTCGCCGGCAACGTCGTGGCGGCCTCGGCCGCCGGCTACGCGCTCGCCAAGCTCGACTTCGCGGGCAGACGGCTCGCGTTCGGCGCGGTCATGGCGGCGATGATGGTGCCGTTCACCGCGGTGTTCGTCACCCAGTTCGTGATCACCGTGGACATGGGACTCGCCGACACCCTCACCGGGATCGCCCTGCCCAGCGTGGCGATGCCGATGTCGGTCTTCATCGTCCGGCAGTACGCGCTGTCGATCCCCGACGAACTCCTCGAAGCGGCCCGCATCGACGGCGCGGGCGAGTTCCGGATCTTCTTCAGGATCTTCCTCCCGCTCGCCGGGCCCGCCCTCGCCACCGTCACGATCATGTCTTTCCTCAGCTCCTGGAACTACTTCATCTGGCCGCTGATCGTCGCCCAGAGCATGTCCACCTACACCCTCCCGGTGGGCCTCGCCGCCACCAGCCAGGCGGCCGCGCACGTCACCGACTACGGCCTGATGCTCGCCGGAGCGATCGTCGTGATGCTGCCGGTGCTCGTCCTCTTCCTGTTCCTGCAGCGGTACTTCGTGCAGGGCATCGCCGGGACGGGGATGCGGTGAACACGATGACGTCGGTCGTTCAGGCACCCGCCGGCACGTTCATCGGCCGCCGACACGGTCCGGTGAGACGCTTCCTGGGCATCCCCTACGCCGAACCGCCCACCGGGGTACGCCGCTTCGCGCTCCCGGCCCCCCGCGCCCGGTTTCCGCAGCCCTTCGACGCCTCCCGGCCCGGCGCCACCGCGCAGCGCGTCCCGCTGTCCGCCGTCACCACCGTCCCGGAGCCGTCGGTGCCCGGCGAGGACATCCTCAACCTCGGCATCGACGCCCCCGCCGCCGACGACGCGCGGACGCCCTTCCCGGTCCTGGTGTGGATCCACGGCGGCGGCTTCCTCGCCGGCAGCCCGGCCAGCCCCTGGTACGACGGGCGCTCCTTCGTCCGCGACGGCATCGTCCGCGTCACCGTCGGATACCGGCTGGGCGTCGACGGGTTCGCCCCGCTGGACGGCGTCCCCGCCAATCTCGGCCTGCGCGATGTGCTGCTCGCCCTGGACTGGGTGCGGGAGAACATCGCCGCGTTCGGCGGTGACCCGGAGCGGGTCACCCTCGCCGGTCAGTCGGCCGGGGGAGCGGCGGTGCTCGCCCTGCTGTCGTCGCCCACGGGGCGGGGCCGGTTCCGGCGTGCGGTCTGCCTCTCCGGCGGGTTCTTCGAAGCGAAGCCGGGGGACGGCTTCCTCGAACGGCTCGGGAAGCGGCTCGGCGTGCCGCCGACGCACGCCGGGTTCGCCGCGCGCACGCCGGAACAGCTCCAGCGGGCGGTCCTCGACGTCCGGGGCGACGACGCGCTCGTCCTCGGCCCCGTCATCGGCGACGACGTCCTCCCGGTACCCGTCGCCACCGGCCTCGCCGGGTACGGGCACGACGTACCGTTGCTGCTCGGCGCGACGCGGGACGAGTTCGACACGCCCGCCGACCCGGACGGACGCGCCGCGGGCTCCCGGGTCACCGACACGCTCTTCCGCTCCGCCTGCTCCCGCGCGGCGGCCGCCCGGCGTGGCGCCCCCGCCGGTACCTGGCTGTACTCCTTCGCCTGGCCCTCCCCGGTGTACGGCGGATCCGCGCACTGCACCGACCTGCCCTTCTTCTTCGACCTGCTGGACGCGCCGGGCGTTCCCGAGGCCCTCGGCCCCCGCCCGCCCGCCGGACTGGCCGCGCGGATGCACGCCGACCTGGCCGGCTTCGTCCACGGCCGGACACCGGCCTGGGGCAGGGCGGCCGGCCGGCCCGGCGACCCGGCACGCGAGTACGGCAGGCCCGGAACGCCCCACGTCACCGACACCACAGGAGCGTTCGACCCCGTGGTGCCGGTCCCGGACACGGAGGCGGGGGCGGGGGCGTGCTGATGTCGGGGATGAACCAGAGCGCCGTACGAAGGGTCAACACCTCGGTGATCCTGCGGGCCTTGGCCGTGTCGGCCGGACCGACCACGATGACCGCGCTCGCCGGCCGCACCGGACTCTCACGCCGCACCATCGAGTTGATCCTGGACACGCTCGTCGAGGCGGGCTGGGTCGCCGAGCTGGACCGCGTACCCGTCGGCGGCTCCGCCGGGCGCCCGGCCCGCCGCTACGAACTGCGCGCCGAGCACGCCCTGCTGGCCGCCGTACGCATCACCACCATGGACGTGTCCGCGGTCGTCGCCGACGTCCGCGGCCGCATCCTCGGCCGCGCCCACCGGCCGCTGCGCGCCTACCAGGACCCGCGCGCCACCCTCGACGACGCGGCGGAGCTCGTCCGGGCGGCGCTCGACGACGCGGGCGGCTCGGCGGACCGGCTGCGGGCGGGTGCCGTCGCGAGCGGTGGCGCGATCGACGACGAGGGCGTCGTACGGCGTCTGGTGCACACCACACGCTGGGAGGGCGTCCATCTGCCGGACGAGCTGGAACGGCGGGTCGGAGTGCCGTGGTTCGCGGACAACGACACCAACCTGGGCGCACTGGCGGAGCGTTGGCGCGGTGTGGCCGGCGACCACGACAACGTCGTATGGGCGATGCTCGGCAACCGCACCGGCCTCGGCATCCTCATCCGGGGGGCCGTGCACCGGGGGCTCGACGGCGCCGCGGGCGAGATCGTCGAGGCGCGGTCGATGCCGGCCGGCTCGGTCGAGCACCGGCCCGTGGCCTGGCTCACCTCGCCGGAGCCCGCCCAACGGGCCGTCGCCCTCGCCCGGTTCGACGCGGCCCGGGCCGGCGACCCGGCGGCGCTCGCCGACGTCGACGAGTTCGTGGAGAACATCGCGTCGATCCTCACCACCCTGTCCTGGACGGTCGCCCCCTCCCTCATCGTGCTCGGCGGCGGCCTGGAGGACGCGGCCGACGTGCTGCTGCCCCGGGTGCGCGCCGCCCTGCGCGCCGCCCGCACCCCCGCGGTCGAACTGCGCGCCACCGGCCTCGGCCACGACGCCCCACTCGTCGGCGCCGTGAAGCTGGCCCTGGACCGCATGGACACCGAACTGTTCGGCCCCCCAGCCCCCCGCGCCTGACCACGCACCCCCCACCGGGAGACCAGCTGTGACCTGCACCCCCCGCACCGACGTCCTCATCGTGGGCAGCGGCATCATGGGATCCGCCGTGGCCCGCCTGCTGCGGGACACCGGCCCCGCGCTGCGCATCACGATGGTCGACGGCGGCGCCCCGATCGGCGCCGCGCCCGGCCTGCACCTGCACGACCTCGACGACCCGGTCCTGTGGGCGCGCTACAACGAACGGGTCGCCACCGGCATCCAGGGCATGTACACCGGCGCCGAGGTGGTGCGCGAGAGCGCCGACAGCCTCACCGGCCTGACGCCCGGCATGTTCCACGCGCTGGCCTTCGGCGAGGACGCCGAGGCGATGCCGCAGGCCGCGCTCGCCTGGAACGCGGGCGGCATGGGAGTCCACTGGACCGCCGCGACGCCCTGGCCGTACGGGGACGAGGTGTTCGACTTCGGCGACCCGGCCGGCTGGGCGGCCGACCTCGACACCGCGCACCGGCTGCTCGCGGTCACCCCCGCCCCGATCGGCCCGACCGGACCCGGCCGCCTCGTCCTCGACGTCCTCGGCCGCCGCCACGACGGCCCAGCCCCCGCCGGCCGGCACGCGCAGCCCATGCCCATGGCCGTCACCGCGACCGCGTCCGGGCCGCTGCCGCGCACGGCGCCCGGCACGATCTTCCCGGCCCTCGCGAGCGGCGGCGACCCCGCCTTCACCCTGCTGACCGGCACCCTCGCGACCTCCCTGCTCGTCACCGGATCACGCGTCACGGGCGCCCGGCTGCGCCGCGTCGCCGACGGCGGCACCCACGACCTCCACGCGGACGCCGTCGTGGTGTGCGCGGACGCGCTGCGCACCCCGCAACTCCTGTACGCCTCCGGCATCCGGCCCCCGGCGCTCGGCCGCCGGCTCAACGAGCACGCCTTCGTCACCGCCCGCGTCCTGCTCGACCTCGACCGGTTCGGCCTCACCCTCGACGACCTGCCCCTGCCGCGCCCCGGGGAGTTCAGCACGGACTCCCTCTGGCTGCCGCACAACGGCCCGTACCAGCCCTTCCACGGCCAGATCATGAACCGCACCTACGTCGACGGGGCCGGCCGTCCCCTCGCACACTCCGTGGGCCTCTCCCTGTACGTCCCCGTGGAGTGCCGCCCCGAGAACCGGCTCGTCTTCTCGCCGAGCACGACCGACCTCGCCGGGATGCCGCGGATCCGCGTCGAGTTCGGGTACTCGGACACCGACCGCGCGCTGATCCGCCGGGCGCTCGACGAAGTCCGCTCCCTGGCCGAGGAGTTCGGGACGTTCGACCCGGCGACCGAACGGGCGCTCCTGGCACCGGGCTCCTCCCTGCACCTGACCGGCACGGTCCGGTCCGGCGACGCCGACGACGGCACCAGCGTCTGCGACCCGGACGGCAGGGTGTGGGGCTACGACAACCTGTACCTCGCCGGCAACGGGGTGATTCCCACCCCGATGGCCGCCAACGTCACGCTGACCGGCGTGGTCACGGCGGTGCGGGCCGCCCGTGCCGTCGCCGCGCGGAACACTGTGCTCACCGCACCCCGACCCGGAGAGAAGGCACCGCTGTGATCGACATCGCGAAGGAATACCGTGTGGCCCTGCCGGCCTGGATCGACGACGAACTGGCCGACGTGCCCGCCGTCCTCCCGGGCGTCGAGGACCGGATGCGCCTGGTGCACCGGCTCGCCGACCGCAACTGGCGCGAGGGCAACGGCGGTCCGTTCGCGGCCCTCGTCGCCGAGCGCGCGAGCGGGCGGATCGTCTCCGTCGGCGTGAACGTCGTCCTCGCCACCGGCATCTCCAGCGCCCACGCCGAGGTCCTCGCCCTCGGCCTCGCCCAGACCGCGGCCGGCGGCTGGGACCTGGGCGGCGAGGGCCTGCCCACCCACGAACTCGTCGTCAACTGGCGTCCCTGCGTGCAGTGTTACGGGGCGGCCCTGTGGTCCGGCGTGCGCGGTCTGGTCGTCGCGGGGGAGGGCCCGGAGCTGGAGCAGATCACCACCTTCGACGAGGGTCCGCTCCGTACGGACTGGGCCGAGCAGTTCGAGGCCCGCGGCATCGAGGTCGTCCACGACGTCCTGCGGGAGGAGGCCCTCGCCGTGTTCCGCGGCTACCGCAAGGCCGTCGACGAGGGAGACATCGTCGTCTACAACGCCCGCGGCGGTGACGCATGAGTCCCGCCTTCGCCACCGACGTCGTCACCTTCTACCACCCGCGCTTCTGGGGACTGGACTGCGCCGACGCCCTGCGCGCCTGGGCGTCGGCGAACCCCGGGGCCTTCTGGGAGCGGGTGATGGACGCGCTGGCCGAGGCCGGTGTCACCGGCGTCGAGCTGACCTTCGCGCCCGGTGACATCGACTCCGCCCTGCGCGCCCACGGCAGCGCGGCCGGTTTCCGCCGCGCCCTCGCCGGCCGGGGCCTGTCCGTCGTCAGCGCCTTCGTCGCGGAAGGCGACGCCCCGGACTGGCGGCAGGAGGGCGCCCTGCCCGCGATCGTCGCCGACGCCGAGCGCCGGGCCGCCTTCCTCGCGGAGGCGGGCGGACAGTTCCTCGTCACCGGACTGCCCATGCGGACGACCTTCGGGACCCGCCCGCCCTTCTTCGTCGACGCCGCGTACATGAGCCGGATGGCCGACATCGCCCACGCCGTCGGCGAGGCGGTGTCCCGGCAGGGCGTGCGGCTCGCCTTCCACACCGAGTCCCACAGCACCCTCTGGTACGAGCGGGACATCGACCTGTTCATGGCCCTCACCGACCCGCGCTACGTCTGGCTGTGCCCCGACTCCTGCCACATCGCCCTCGGCGGCGGGGACCCCGTGGCCGTCGCCCGCCGCCACGCCCCGCGCATAGCCCTGGCCCACTGGAAGGACGCGGTCGGACCCATCGACGTGCACCTCACCATCGACGACACGGTGTTCGCCCGGCAGCAGCCCTACATGACCGAACTGGGCACGGGCATCGTGGACTGGCCGGCCTGGTCCGACGCCATGTCCCGCACCCCCGGCGCCGGCACCGTCCTCATCGAACTGGACGAGGCGGCAGACCCGGTGGCCGCCCTGCGCGCGGGGACAGCGGTGGTGACGGCGGCCCGGACGACATGACCGGCCCGTGCGGGATCCCGTGCACTGCCGGACCCCGGATGCTGCGCCGACGGTCAATCCGTTCCCCGGGCCCCTTCCCGGCCCGGCCGCGGCCCAGCATCCGGACCGTCGCGGAGGAGCGCCATGTCCCCGCACCCGGCCGGGGCCGACCTGCGCAACGTCCCGCGCCCGTGCACACCGCGCCCGCGAAGAAACCACTCGGAACCGGCATGTCCAGCCGGCCTGCACATCCCCGACGTCCTGGGCCGCCCCGATCCTCGCGGCGGCCCGGGCCCTGGCCGCCTGCGGACCGTCTGTACGAGCCCCGACACGCACGCCGGCGCGGACTAACGCGCCGACGTTGAGGTAACAGATGACCTTGCGCCCGTCCCGGTGCAGCCGGGCCACGTCCTCCGCGGTGTTCTCGAAGCCGTCGATGTCGTAGACGGGCACGTCCACCGACGGGTCGACCCGGCTGTCGAGCTGCCACTGCCAGGCCGGGCCGGGGCCGCCAGCGGCCCTCGGCCCCCGAACCGTCCGGGGAGGCCCTGTCGTCGATGCTTCCGGAGCACACCGCCAGCGCCAGCGCGGCCGCCACCAGAACCGCTCGTACCGTGTACCTCATGACTCCGTTCCGGTCAGTGCGGGCGTCAACCCGCCCCAGGGATTCGGAAGCTCGCCCGTGACGGGACCGCAGACGGCCGCGCCCCGCTCGCCCGCGGTGCGCACCGCGAGCGGCACCAGCGCCTCGGGCACGCCGTAGACCAGATGGCACAGCCGCTCGGGCGGATGCCGTACGGCCCACGCCGGCCGGCTGAACGCCGAGACGTACGTGGTCCAGTGGCCCTCGAAGGTGACCGTCAGGTCGGCGAGGCGGGCGTAACCGGGCGCCGGGTGGACCCCGGGGTTGAGGACGACCGTCCCGGTGCCCAGCTCGCGTACCGTCCGCACCAGCCGGCGGCAGGCGGGAAGCCCTTCCGGTGTCGCCGTCACCTGGTCGAGGAAGCAGCCGTCGGCCGCGTACCACTCCCGGTGCCGGCGGACGTCGGCCAGGACCGCGGCGGGCTCGCGCCCCCCGTAGTCGGTGTCGACGTACCCGAGGACGCGTGTACCCGCCTCCCGCAGGGCCCCGGCCGCCGCGGCGAACGCGGGGTCGGGGCGCTCACCGGGCCCGTTCGCGGGGTTGAGGATCACGCCGTACGTGCGCCCGGCGCCCTGGATCAGGTGGTGCCACGCGCCCGGGTCGTCGGCCGGGTGCACGTACAGCGGAATCAGCAGGCTCACGGCGTGCTGCCGCCTTCCCACAGCGCGGCCAGCGCCTCGTCGAGGGTGTGGGAGGGGCGCCACCCCAGGGCCTGGGCGGCGGCGGTGACGTCCGAGCACTGCCAGGACACCTCGCTCGAGCGGATCGAGCGTCCGCCGCCCGAGCCCTCCTCGATACGGCCCCGGAATCCGGCCTGCGCGGCCAGGCCGAGCACCAGCTCACGGACCGGGACCGCCCGGCCCGCGCTGATGTTGAGGACCCGCGGCAGCGGGCCGGGGGCGGTGACCGCGAGCTCGGCCGCGCGCGCCACGTCGCGTACGTCCACGAAGTCACGACAGGCGGACAGGTCGCCGAGCCGCAGCACCGCGTCCGGGTCCCGCCCGGCCCCCCGCAGCAGCCCGGCGAGCCGGCCCGGCAGTCCGGCCGGCGGCGCCCCGGGCCCCACCGGGTTGCCCACCCGCAGCACCACCGCGTCCAGGCCGGACGAGATCACCACGGCCGTGCCCGCCAGTTTGGTCGCGCCGTACGCGCCGACCGGGCAGGTGGCCGCCGACTCCGTCACCGGGGCGCCGCGGACACCGGGACCGTACTCGGCGGCCGAGCCCAGGTGCACCAGCCGGGCACCGGGGGCCGCCTCCCGCAGCGCGGCGCACAGCACCGCAGGTCCGCGGGCGTTGACCTCGGCGAGGGTCACGGCGTCGCCGCCGGTCGCGCCCGCGCAGTTGACCACCGCGTCGGGCGCGGCCGAGGCCAGGGTCTCGGCCAGCTCCTCCGGCCGGGCCGAAGCGAGGTCGACCGGGTACGGGGCGCCGGGGGAGCGGCCGGCGCCGAGGACCAGCGCGCCCGGCAGGGCGCGCAGCCGTTCGGCTGCATGGGCTCCGAGATAGCCGGTGAAGCCCAGGACGAGGATGCGCATGTGGTGCTCAGGCTCCCTTGAGCAGATGGGGCTTGCGGGTGGTGAACTCGGCGTTGGCCCGGCCGTAGTCGTCGGGGCGCCCGATGTCCGGCCGATGGCCGTCGAACTCGTGGGCGTGCGGCTGGTTCTGAGCTCTTATCAGGTCGAAAACCAGCTCGTCGAAGCCCAGCGGCAGTCCGGCGGTGTGGCCGTCCACCGCCGTGAGCACGGTGGTGCGTGTGGTCCCCTTCATGCGGTGAAGTCCCCTCCCCGGGCAGGGATGAGCACAGCTCCCATGGAGCGGACGCACCCCCTTGCGGGACGCCGGCTCCCCCTCCGAGGCCGGTCGTCACCGCATCCGTCGCGTCACCGTAGTGGTGTTTCTGTGTGGGTTCTGTGGTCATGCTGCGAAACATGACGGAAATTCGCAGGTATCCCCTGGGTCCGACAGGCAACCGAATCATGTGTTCTTCGTCCGGGGTGCCTGAGGGGCTCGATGGGCGCGAGGGCTCCGTGTGCTGGTCCGTGCCCTGTGTGGCGTACCGGCGGGCCTTCGGGGTCCGCCGGTCGCGCTGCCCGTGGTCCCTACCCGGTGGGCGCCCGGTGGCAGGCCGGATTTGGGTCACTCCAAGGAGTTACGGAGAATTGACGGAAGGTCAGGGGAGGATCTTTGGGGGATCTTGGCCCCGTGCACACCGTGCGTACGGTCGACTTTCACATCGACGTCATCCGACCCTTCCCTGACGTTCGGTGCCCTTGGAACACTCCATCGCGCATGCATCCCGCGACACCCGGCCGGCAGAACCACCCCTTCTGCACGAGAGGTTCCTCACCCATGACCGAAGTCAACCGGCGCCGCTTCCTCCAACTCGCCGGCGCGACCACGGCGTTCACCGCGCTCTCCGGCAGCATCCAGCGTGCCGCCGCGCTGCCCGCGAACCATCGCACGGGGTCGATCGAGGACGTCGAGCACATCGTCGTCCTGATGCAGGAGAACCGCTCCTTCGACCACTACTTCGGCACGCTGAGAGGCGTCCGCGGCTTCGGAGACCCGCGTCCGGTGACCCTCGCGAACGGCAAGTCGGTCTGGTACCAGCCCGACGGCACCAAGGACGTCCTGCCCTTCCACCCCGACGCCGACGACCTGGGCATGGCCTTCCTCCAGGACCTTCCGCACGGCTGGAACGACGGCCACGCCGCGTTCGACGGCGGCAAGTACGACGGCTGGATCGCGGCCAAGTCCGCGACCACGATGGCGTACCTGAACCGGAAGGACATCCCCTTCCACTACGCGCTCGCCGACGCCTTCACCGTCTGCGACGCCTACCACTGCTCCTTCATCGGCTCGACCGACCCCAACCGCTACTACCTGTGGACCGGTTACACCGGAAACGACGGCAAGGGCGGCGGCCCGGTCCTCGGCAACGACGAGGCCGGCTACAGCTGGACGACGTACCCCGAGCGGCTGGAGGAGGCGGGCGTCTCCTGGAAGATCTACCAGGACGTCGGCGACGGCCTCGACGCGAACGGCAGCTGGGGCTGGATCCAGGACGCCTACCGCGGCAACTACGGCGACAACTCGCTGCTCTACTTCACCCAGTACCAGAACGCGGCGCCCGGTGACCCCCTCTA
The DNA here is from genome assembly GCF_044465285.1 of Streptomyces sp. NPDC049687. Taxonomy (NCBI): domain Bacteria; kingdom Bacillati; phylum Actinomycetota; class Actinomycetes; order Kitasatosporales; family Streptomycetaceae; genus Streptomyces; species Streptomyces sp. NPDC049687. The sequence goes on along the minus strand of NZ_JBITLN010000002.1, from coordinate 984,025 downwards.
CGACAAGGCCCGCACCGGCACCGACGCCCGCAAGGGCGAGGGCTTCTTCGACCGGCTCAAGGCCGACGTGCGGGGCGGCGGGCTGCCGCAGATCTCCTGGATCGTCGCTCCCGAGGCCTTCACCGAGCACCCCAACTGGCCCGCCAACTACGGCGCCTGGTACGTGGCCCAGGTCCTGGACGCGCTGACCTCCGATCCGGCGGTGTGGGCGAAGACGGCCCTGTTCATCACCTACGACGAGAACGACGGCTTCTTCGACCACGCGGTGCCGCCCTTCCCGCCGGCCTCCGCCGCCCAGGGCAAGTCGACGGTCGACGTCGGCCCGGACCTCTTCAAGGGCGACGGCAGCCACCCGGCCGGCCCCTACGGGCTCGGCCAGCGCGTGCCGATGCTGGTCGTCTCCCCCTGGAGCAAGGGTGGTTACGTCTGCTCCGAGACCCTCGACCACACCTCGGTCATCCGCTTCATGGAGCGCCGCTTCGGCGTCCACGAGCCCAACATCTCGCCCTGGCGGCGCGCGGTCTGCGGCGACCTGACCGCCGCGTTCGACTTCAGCCGCGAGGACACCCGCCCGGTGGCCCTGCCCGACACCGACGGCTACCGGCCGCCGGACAAGGACCGCCACCCGGACTACGTCCCGACGCCGCCCGCCCAGCCGGTCCTGCCGAAGCAGGAGCGCGGCCACCGTCCCACCCGTCCGCTCAAGTACGCCCCCTTCGTGGACGGTTCGGCGAACGGCGCGGGCGGGGAGATCACGCTCACCTTCGCCTCCGGAGCGAAGGCCGGGGCCGCCTTCCTCGTCACCTCCGGCAACCGCACCGACGGTCCGTGGAGTTACACCACCGGCGCCGGCAAGACCGTCTCCGACACCTGGAACTCCGCCCACTCCGGCGGCTCCTACGACCTGACCGTGCACGGCCCCAACGGGTTCCTGCGGACCTTCAAGGGCAGGACGGCCGGAGTCGAGGCGATCGCGCGGCACATCGGTGACGGCCTCGAGCTCACCTTCACCAACAAGACCTCCGGAACGGCCGTTTTCAAGCTCGCCGACGGGTACGGCGGGCGGACCACGTCCGTCCGGGTGCGCCCCGGTGCCGTCGTGCGGCACTCCGTCGACCTGACGAAGAGCCACCGCTGGTACGACCTCACCGTCACCTCCGCCACCGACGCGGCCTTCGTACGGCGGTTCGCGGGACATGTCGAGACCGGGCGCCCGGGCGTCAGCGACCCGGCGATCGCCACGGTGTAGCACGGGCGGCGACGATGCGGCCGCGCGGGTGAATGCGCGGTGAACACCGCATCGTGGGGACTGGTCAGGTACCGGTGGACCCGGGGTAGTGTGCCCCGGTGACCACGCATTCGAACACGCCTGCAGGTTGGTACCCGGATCCGCACGGTGCGGCCCGGACCCTGCGCTACTGGGACGGCGCCCAGTGGACCGAGCACACCCACGCCGACCAGCAGGCGCAGGCCGGGCCGGCCGTGCCCCCGCAGCCGCCCGCCCCCGACCAGCGGGTCCAGCGCCAGGTGCAGCAGCAGGCCGGGGTCGCCCCTAGCGGCCCCGGCGGCGGCACGCTGTTCAGCGAGCCGGTGCTGGTGGTGAACCAGAAGGCCAAACTCATCGAGCTGACCAACGAGTACAAGGTCATGGACCAGCAGGGCAACCAGCTCGGCACGGTCGTCCAGGTCGGCCAGAGCGCCCTGCGCAAAATCCTGCGCTTCGTCGCCAGCATCGACCAGTACCTCACGCACAAGCTGGAGATCCGTGACGCCTACGGACAGCCGGTGCTGCTCCTGACCCGGCCGGCGAAGATCTTCAAGTCGCGGGTGGTCGTGACGCGCCCCGACGGGCAGCAGGTCGGCGAGATCGTCCAGAAGAACGTCTTCGGGAAGATCAACTTCGCCATCAACGCGGGCGGTCAGCAGATCGGCGCCATCAAGGCGGAGAACTGGCGGGCGTGGAACTTCGCCATCGTCGACCACGCGGAGAACGAGGTCGCCCGGATCACCAAGACCTGGGAGGGCCTGGCCAAGACGATGTTCACCACCGCGGACAACTACGTCCTGCAGATCCACTACCAGCTGCCCGAACCCCTGCTCAGCCTGGTCGTCGCGACGGCCCTGACCGTGGACACGGCACTGAAGCAGGACGCGCGCGGGCTGGGCTGAGCCCCGTCACAGCGGCGTGAGGTGCCCCGGCTCGGAAGCCGGCCGGGGCAGCAGCGCCGGTTCCGCCGACGCGGTCTCGGCCCGCAGTGCCAGGACCGCCGCCACCGGGTGCTCCTCGTCGTAGGCCGGTACGGGCTCCGGCGCGGCCCTGGACAGCAGCACCACACCCCACCCGGCGAGCCCCGCTCCCGCCAGCGCGAGGAGCACGCCGGCCGCCCCGCCCTGGAGCCGTTCGCCCAGGATGACGACGCCGATCGCCGCGGCGGCCACCGGGTTGGCCAGCGTCACCATCGCCAGCGGGGCGCCGAGGCCGCCCCGGTAGGCGGTCTGCGACAGCAGCAGCCCGGCCGTCGCGAACGCGGCCACCAGCAGCGCCACCCCGATCACCTGCATGCTCAGCAGCGAGCCCGAGCGGTCGGTCGCCGCCACCGTCACCGTCTGGGTGAGTGCCGAGGCGACCCCGGAGGCGAAGCCCGAGGCGCTCGCGTGCCGCAGTCCGGGTGTGGTCCCGGGCCGCGCCAGCAGGCCGATCAGCGCCGCGGTGACCGCGGCCACCAGGACCGCCCCGGAGCCGCTCAGCACATGCTCGGGCGCCGGGCCCGACGCCGTGACCAGGATCGCGGCCAGACCCGCCAGGGTGTAGGCGGTGCCGCGCCACTCGCCGGCGGTGACCCGCCGCCCGGCGGCCCTCGCGCCCATCGGCACCGCCGCCACCAGCGTCAGCGCGCCGAGCGGCTGCACCACGGTCAGCGGACCGTACTTCAGCGCCACCACGTGCAGCAGCGCGGCCGAGGCGTTCAGGCCGACCGACGCCCACCAGGCCCCCCGGCCCAGCATGCGCGCCAGCCCCGCGCCGGGGGAGCGGGAGGCGAGCCGCTCCTGGGCGACGGCCGCTGCCGCGTAGGCGACGGCCGAGAAGAGGGAGAGCACTACGGCGACGAGCGTGGCGTTCATCGGGCCGCCCCCGCGAGAACCGGCTCCTCGGCCGGTGCCGGGACGAGCCGTCCCACGCCGCGCCCCGCCGTCGTCGACGTGCGCCGCGGCGCCTGGACCACCGCGAGCGCGGCACCGAGCAGGGCGCCGGCCACGATCGCGTCCAGCCAGTAGTGGTTCGCCGTCCCCACGATCACCAGCAGCGTCACCAGCGGATGCAGCAGCCACAGCCACCGCCACCGCGAGCGCGTCGCCACGATCAGCCCGATCGCGACCATCAGGGCCCAGCCGAAGTGCAGGGAGGGCATCGCCGCGAACTGGTTCGAGAGGTGGTCGGTCCGTGGGGGCCCGTACACCGAGGGACCGTAGACCCGCGCGGTGTCTACGAGACCCGCCGCCGCGAGCATCCGCGGCGGGGCCAGCGGGAACGCCAGGTGCAGCGCCAGGGCGGCGGCGGTGACGGCGGCCAGCACCCGTCGCGCCCACACATAGTGCGCCGGGCGCCGCAGATACAGCCAGACCAGGAAGGCCAGGGTGGCCGGGAAGTGCACGGTCGCGTAGTAGGTGTTCGCCACCCGGACCAGGGTGTCGCCGTGCAGCAGCAGGGTCTGCACCGCGCCCTCGCCGGGCAGGCGCAGCCACCGTTCGGCGTGCCACACGTCGGCGGCGTTGCGGAAGGCCTCGGCGGTGTGGCCGGTGGCCAGCTGCCGCCCGAACTTGTAGACGAGGAAGAGCCCTGCGACGAGCAGGAGCTCCCGGACTATCGGCGGCCGTGCCGGCGTGGCCGGCTCCGCTTCTGCAGGTTCGGTGCGGGCATTCATCCCCCGGCCCCTTCGCTGACGGTGGTGCGTTTGATCGATCGATACGACATCGTACCGATACGTTAGTGTACCGATACGCTCGAGTACCGGTACACTTGCGTATCGATTGGGATACGACACACTGGAACCAGTCGGAGAACGGAGAGGGGAAGGGCCGATGACGTCGCAGGCCGCGGAGGGACCGGAGCCGGTCGCCGCAACGCGCCGCTCCAAGATCACGCCCGAGCGTGAGAAGGAGTTCTTCGACGCCGTCCTGGAGCAGATCCGCGAGTGCGGATACGAATCGGTGACCATGGAGGGGGTCGCGGCCAGTACGCGCTGCAGCAAATCCACGCTCTACCGGCAGTGGAAGACCAAACCCCAGTTCGTCGTCGCCGCCCTGCGGTCCCGCCGGACCGGGCGGCTGGCCGGCATCGACACCGGTTCGCTCGCCGACGACCTGCGCGAGGCCGCGCGGGCCACGGGCCGCTGGTCGACGCACGACAGCAGCCTGATGCAGGCCCTCGGCCACGCGGTCCACGGCGACGAGGACCTCGCGATGGCGCTGCGCGAGGCGCTGATCGACCCCGAGATCGACGCGCTGCGCCTGATCCTGCGGCGCGGGGTCGAACGGGGTGAGGTCCCCGCCGACCACCCCGCGCTGGAGTACATCCCGGCGCAGATGTTCGGCGTGGTCCGCGCCCGGCCCGTCGTCGACGGGGAGTACGCCGACCCGGAGTACCTGGTCCGCTTCGTGGAGGCCGCCGTACTCCCGACGCTCGGTCTCGTCTAGAGGCCGTTCCGGCCTCTAGAGACAAGTCGACACAGGCTCAGGCCGCCGTTCACGGGATGACCGGACGGCGACCTGCTCGCGCCGCACCGTGGGGACGGGGACGGCGCGCACCCCCCGGCCGGGTGGGGTTCCCCTTGAGCGGAGGGGCGCCCCACCCGGCCGATCCGCCGTACGGCTCAGACGTCCTGGCCGCTGCCGCCGCCCGAGGCCACCTTGATGCCCTTGGTCACCGTGTCGATGACCGACACGCTCTGGTCGGCGTCGACGCCGAAGCGCAGCACCACGAACCGCTTGCTGTCCGCCGGCGCGGGGAACACCAGGGACTCGACGTAACCGTCGGCGCCCTTGCTGGTGACCGCCTTCCAGCGCACCAGGTAGCCCTTCTGCCCGGCCACGGTCACCGCCTTGGAGGCGAGCACCTGGTGCGAGGTGATCTTGCCGTAGGTGGTGCCGCCGTAGGACTCCTCGGCGTTCTTCGAGATGTCCGCCTTGGCGATCGCCTCCGCGGTGGAGCCGTTGGTGCCCAGCACCTCGGCGGGCGCGGAGTACGCGCCGCCCTTCGTGCAGGTCTTGGAGGTGTCGCCGGGGCACTTGTAGGTGGACTCGGACGACAGTGCCGCGCCCGCGCTTCCCTCCTGCCCGTACCAGCCGTCCGGGATGGGGATGCTGATCCCGTTGAGCGCGTCGGTCACCGACCCGCTCTCGATCTTCGGCGCCTCCGACTCCTGGGGGGACGGCGAGGCGCCGCCGGAGCCGCCGGAGCCGCCGGAGCCGCCGGACCCGCCGGACCCGCCGGACCCGCCCGGGCCGCCGAAGGGTCCGCCCTGGCCGCCCGTACCGCCGGGTCCGCCCTGACCGCCGGAACCCTGTGCCGTGCCGCCGCCGTTGGCCTCGTCCTTGGACAGCGCGTACACGCCGACACCGATGCACGTGAGGACCGCGACCGCCGCCGCGACGGCTATGCCCGTCCGCAGTCCGCGCCGCGGCCCCGCGCCCGACGGGGGCGTCGGGTACGCCGCATAGGTCGGGTACGCCGCATACGCTCCGTCGGTCGGCGCCTGCGCCGGCGGACCCCATGCGGCGGCCGAGCCCGCGGGGCGGGTCTGGTCCGTCCATGCCTTGCCGTCCCACCAGCGTTCGGTGGCGGGACCGTCACTTGTCTGCCCCGGATCGGGGTACCACCCGGGAGGAGTCACCTGCGTCATGCCCCCACCGTATGAGGCATCGGTGAAAGGCGGATGAGAGGGAGGGCATTCGGTCGGTATTCCCCTGGCGAACGCCCCGTGCGGCAGCCGCCACGACTGGCGCGAAATCGACGTCAATTCGGTGCGCGTCCACCGCCGTTGACGTTCCCGACCCTCAGGCGCAGGCCTGCCGGTGCCTCCCGGGACCGGCCCTGTCACTCGTGGAGGCAAGACCTGCGTGGACTGCCTCCACGGCGAGGCACGGACGGCTACGCTCGAGTTCTGTACGTCGTCCGGGCGACATCGGGGAGGTAGCGGGATGACGGAGGCACGGCCGGCGGGGGCCGCCCCGGCTTCCCTGTGGGAGCGCGAGGAGGAGGTCGCCGCCATCGCGCGGGCGGTGGACGCGGTCTGCGCCGACCGGTCCTCCTCGGGGCACCTGCTGGTGCTCCGGGGCGAGGCCGGAGTCGGAAAGACCGCCTTGCTGGCCGAGACGCGTCGCATCGCCGAGGACCGCGACTGCGCGGTCTGGTCGGCCCGCGGCGGCGAGACCCTCAGCTCCGTCCCCTTCAACGTGGTACGGCAGTTGATGCGGCCAGCGCTGCTGTCCCTGCTGCCGGAGGAGGCCCGCGAGTACCTCGGCGACTGGTACGACATCGCGGGCCCGGCGCTCGGCATAGCGGAGCCCAGCAAGGAGCAGGCCGATCCCCAGGGCGTGTGCGACGGCCTGGTCGCCGCCGTGAGCCGGCTCGCCTCGCGGTACTACCCGCTCGTGCTGCTCATCGACGACGCGCACTGGGCCGACCAGGAGACCCTGCGCTGGCTCACCGCCCTCGTCGAACGCCTCGACCACCTGCCCGTCCTGATCGTCGTGGCGCGCAGGCCGGAAGAGGTCCGCGGCGAGCGGGGCCGCTACCTCGGCCTGATCGGCGAGGCCGCGGGCCGCTCCGTCACCAGCCTGAGCACCCTGACCCCGGCCGCGGTCGCGGGCCTCACCCGTGCCACCCTCGGGGCACACGCCGACGCCGCGTTCTGCCGCGAGGTGTGGGCCGTCACCGACGGCAACCCCTACGAGACCGTCGAACTCCTCGCCAAGGTCAAGGACAGGGACCTGGACCCGACCGAGTCCTCGGCCGCGGAACTGCGCCCCCTCAACCGTGCGGCGCGCGGCGGCGGACTCGTCGACCGGCTGGAGGAACTGGGCGTGGAGGCCACCCGGTTCGCCATGGCGGCCGCCATCCTCGGCGGCGTCGGCATCTCCATCGACGAGGCCTCCCGGCTCGCCGTCATGGGCCGCGACACCGCGGTGCGCTGCGCCGAGCTGCTGCGGACCGCCCGCATCCTCACCGAACCGGACCCGGCGGCGGTCCCCACCGTCGTCGGCGACCTGGAGTTCGTCCACCCGCTGATCGCCACCGCGGTCTACGACAACATCCCGCCGAGCCTGCGCACCGCGATGCACGGCATCGCCGCCAAGATCGTCACCGAGGCGGGCAGGGGCCTCGCGGCCGCCTCACGGCATCTCATCCAGGTCCACCCCGAGGGCGACCAGGAACTCGTCGAGCAGCTGCGCGGGGCCGCCGACGAACACCTCGCGGTCGGCGCCCCCGACGCGGCGCGCCACTGCCTGGAGCGCGCCCTGCGCGAACCGCCGGCGGCCGACGTCCACGCACGGGTCCTCTACGACCTCGGCCGCGCCACCCTGCTCACCGCGCCCGCGAAGACCGCCGAACACCTGCGCACGGCGCTCGCCATGCCGGGCCTCGACGGGGACGTGCGGGTGGACGCCGTCTACCGCCTCTCCCAGGCGCTCGTCCACAACGACCAGTTGGAGGAGGCCGTCCGCACCATCGAGGCGGAGGCCGCGCTCCTCGAAGAGGGACCGGCGAAGATGCGGCTGCAGGCCGCGCAGTTCATGTGGGAGAGCGTGTACGCGGGCGAGGCGAACTCGGCCGGCCGCACCGAGAAGCTCGCCGCGCTCGCCGCGACCTGCACCGGCCGGGACAACGCCGAGCGGGCCCTGCTCATCCTGCGCGGCTTCGACGCCGTGACCCGCGGGGAGAACGCCGAGGAGGTCGTCGAGTTCTGCGACCGCTCCCTCGTCAACGACCGCCTCGCGCCCGGCCTCGGCTGGACCGACCAGGAGTGGGGCATCGAGCTGCTGATGATGCTGTCCAGCTCCTACGCCTACACCGACCGTCTCGACCGCGCCGAGGCCCTCTTCAACGAGGCCCTGCGCTCCTACCGGTCGGCCGGCTGGAGCGGCGGCCACCTCGTCCTGGCCCACGCCTACCTCGGCCTGGGCCTGCGCCGCCGGGGCCGGCTGAAGGAGGCCGAGGAGACCCTCAGGGAGGCCGTGGCCCTGGCCGAACGCGTCGGCCGCGGCCTGCCCCTGTACTGGTCGGCCAGCTGCAACCTCGTCGATGTGCTGATCGCCCGCGGCCACTACGACGAGGCGTGGAAGATCGCCGAGGAGTTCGGCTTCGGCCCGCCCTACCCGTCCACGATCGTCCTGCCCGACCCCCGCTCGGTGCGCGGCCGGCTGCTGCTCGCCGTGGGCCGCACCAAGGACGGTGTCAACGAACTGGAGGCGGCGGAGAAGGCGGCGGCCGTGCGCGGCCACCTCAACCCCGTGATGGTCCCCTGGGCGCTCGACCTCGCCCGGGCCCTCGCCACCGCGGACCCGGCCCGCGCGGCCCGGCTCGCCTCCGACGCCCGCCGCCGGGCCGAGCGGTTCGGCACCTACACCGCGATCGGCGAGGCCCTGCGCTGCGCCGCCGCCCTGGAGACCGGCCAGCGCGCGGTCCGCCTGGCCCACCAGGCGGTCAACGTGCTGGAATCCTCCCCCAGCCAGTACGAACACGCGGCCGCCCGCATCGAGTACGGCATCCTGTCCCGCTCGGTGTCCGAGCTGAACCGCGGTCTGACCCTGGCCCGCACCTGCGGCGCGGACGGCCTCGCCACACAGGCGGAAGGGGCCCTGCGGGGACTGCTGGCACGGAACCCGGGTTAGGGCCCGTCGAGCAGTTCCGAGGTGAGCCGGGCCAGCTTGTCCCGGGTCTTCGGTTCGTAGGTGCCCTCGTGTGCCCGGGCCGGCCGGGTCCCGTCGAAGAAGCGGCCGGTGCCCAGGTCCTCGGTGGCCAGTGCCAGGACGCCCGGGGCACCGTCGGCGACCGTGGACCAGGGGGCGACGCCGCCCTCGCGGACCATCGCGGTGTCCATGAACGTCGCCGGGTGCAGCACGTTCACCGCGACGCCGGTGCCCGCCAGCTCCTCGGCGAGGGTGAACGTGTGCGCCGCGAGGGCGAACTTGCTGCGGCAGTAGGCGGGGAACCCGCCGTAGCCCCGGGTGAACTCCGGGTCGTCGAAGTCGACGGGTTCCTGGCCGGCCGAGCCCACGTTGACGATCCGCGCCGGCGCGTTCGCCCGCAGCACCGGCAGCAGCGCGCGGGTCAGGGCCACCGGCGCCAAGTAGTTGACCGCCAGACGCAGTTCGTGCCCGTCCGTGCTCACCTCACGGCCCGACCCCGGCGAACCGGCTCCCACACCGGCGTTGTTGACGAGCACCCCCAGCTCGGGATGTGCCTCGGCGACCCGCGCGCCCAGCTCATCCACCCGTGCCAGCGAGGCCAGATCGGCGACGAACCCCTCGGCCTCGCCCTCCGCCCGCAGCTCCTCGACGAGGGCGTGCGTGCGCCCCGGGTCCCGGCCGTGGGCGAGGACGAGGTGCCCGGAACGGACCAGTTCGAAGGCGACGTACCGGCCGAGACCGGAGGTGGCGCCGGTGATCAGGATGGTGGCCATGCCTCCACCGTAGGCAGGGCGGCCGCCTGCGCGCGTGCCACCGCTGGACCTACGACCACGACGGTCACTCTTCCTCTTCCAGCACCCGCTGCGCCGTCGCGAACGCCGAGTTCGCCGCCGGGACCCCGCAGTACACGGCCGTCTGCAGCAGTACGGCGCCGATCTCCTCCGGCGTGAGCCCGTTGCGCCGGGCCGCCCGGACGTGCATGGCCAGCTCGTCGTAGTGGCCGTGGGCGACCAGCGCGGTCAGGGTGATCATGCTGCGCTCGCGGCGGCTGAGCGTGGGATCGGTCCAGATCTCGCCCCAGGCGTAGCGCGAGATGAAGTCCTGGTAGCGGGCCGTGAACGGGGACTGCCGGGCCTGCGCCCGGTCCACATGGGCGTCGCCGAGGACCTGGCGGCGCACCTCCATGCCCCGCTTGGCCCCGCCGTCGAGGTGGGCGCGCAGCGCGGTCAGCACCGCCTCCGGCTTCTCCGCCGGCGCCAGATGCGAGGCGCCCGGGATCTCGACCAGCGCGGCGCCGGGCACCGCGTCCGCGATCTCCCGCAGATGCGCGGGTGGCGTCGCCGGATCCTGCCGCCCCGCGATCAGCAGGGTGGGCACGGCGATCTCCGCCAGCCGCTCCCGCACGTCGAACGCGCCCAGCGCGTCGCAACAGGCGGCATAACCCCCGGGGTCGGCGTTCCGGTGGTCGGCGACCAGCTCCGGCACGGTGAACCCGGGTGTGAACCATCGGGCGTCCGCGGTCTCGGCGAGCTTCTCCAGCCCCTCGCGCCGCACCTGCGCGGCCCGCTCCTCCCACGGTCTGCTGCCGTTGAAGTGGGCCGAGGAGCAGATCACGGCCAGCTTCGACACCCGCTCGGGGTGGTGCAGCGCGAGGTGCAGTCCCACCGCGCCGCCCAGCGACACGCCCGCGTACGCGAACCGCTCCAGGCCGAGCGAGTCGGCGAGCTCCAGCACCAGGCGGGCGAGGTCACCGACCGTGGCGCCGGGCCCGATCAGGCCGGCCGGGGAAGCACCGTGCCCCGGCAGGTCGTAGCGGACCACCCGGTGGGTGATGGACAGCTCGGGCGCGACCTTGTCCCACAGGGCGTACGAGGTGCCCAGCGAGGGGCCGAGCAGCAGTGGTGGCGCCGAAGCGGGTCCCTCGGCGCGGTGGTTGAGCAGCTTCTCGGTCAACGTCGCTCCAGAGCACGGTCGGTGAGGTCCCCGGCGGAGCCGGTGTAGCGGGCGGGGTCGGTGGACGCGCCGAGGTCGACGTCCTTCAGGTCGGGCTCCTCGGCGAGCAGTTCGGCCAGCGAGCGGCCCTCGGCGTAGGTCCGCGGGGCGAGTGCGGTGAGCAGCTCCTTGGCGCGGGCGCGTCCGAGCAGGGCCGACAGTTCGGCGGACAGCCGCTCGGAGACGATCAGCCCGTGGGTGAGGTCCAGGTTCGCGCGCATCGCGTCCGGGCGCACCCGCAGACCCTGTGCCAGCTCGGCCGCGTCCCGGGCCGCCCCGCCGGTCAGCCGCAACAGATCTCTGAGCGGCTCCCACTCGGCGTGCCAGGCCCCGGCCGGCCGCTCGTCCTCCGCCGCCAGCGACCCGTACAGGACGGCCGCGAGCTGCGGCGCGCGCCGGGCGGCGGCCGCGATCAGGGTGGAGCGCACCGGGTTCGCCTTGTGCGGCATGGCCGAGGACCCGCCCCCGCCGCCCTCCGCCACCTCGGCGATCTCGGTGCGGGCCAGGGTGAGCACATCCGTGGCGAGCTTGCCCAGCGCGCCCGCTGTGAACGCCAGGCATCCGGCGAGGTCGGCGATCGGTGTGCGCAGGGTGTGCCAGGGCAACACCGGGGCCGCCAGGCCGAGTTCCCGCGCGTACGCGGCCGGCAGCGCGGTCGCGTCCCCGGCGCCGTACGCCGTGAAGGCCGCCAGGGTCCCGGCGGCGCCGCCCAGTTGGGCGGGCAGCGAGTCCCGTACGGCCGTGATCCGGTCCCGGGCGTCCAGCACCAGGGCACGCCACCCGGCGGCCTTCAGCCCGAAGGTCGTCGGTACGGCGTGCTGGGTGAGCGTCCGCCCCGGCATGGCCGTGTCCCGGTGCTCGGCGGCGAGCCCGGCCAGCGCGCGCTGGACGCGGTCGAGGTCGGCCAGCACCAGGTCCAGCGTCCGCACCGCGACCAGCATCGTCGCCGTGTCCATGATGTCCTGGCTGGTCGCACCCCGGTGCACGTAGGGGCCGTACGTGCCGCCGACCGCCTTGGTGAGGTCGGCGACCAGCGGGATCACCGGGTTGCCGCCGCCGCGGGCGCGCTCGGCGAGGGAGTGCGCGTCGAAGGCGCCGGACGCCGCCCCGGTGACCGCCGCCCCCGCCCCCTCCGGGGCCAGTCCCAGCCCCTCCTGGGCGCGGGTCAGGGCGGCCTCCGCGTCCAGCATGGCCCGCAGGTAGGCGCCGTCACCGGTCGCGGAGGCGGCGGGGGAGCCGGTCCACCCCGGGGAGAGCAGACCGGCCTCGGGCTGGGCAGCTGTCACTGGAACTCCAGGAAGACCGTCTCGCCTTCGCCTTGAAGGCGGATGTCGAAACGGTAGGTGCCCAGCGGGCCGTCCTGCGCGATCAGCGTGGCGCGGCGCGCCGGGTCCAGCTGCTTCAGCAGCGGGTCGGCGGCCAGCGCCGCGTCGTCGCCGGGCAGGTAGATCCGGGTGAACAGGTGCATCAGCAGCCCGCGCGCGAACACGCAGACACTCAGGTACGGGGCGCTCTGCCCGCGTGCCCCGGGCCGCAGCGTCCGCGCCGACCAGTGCCCGTTGGCGTCCGTCTGGATGCGGCCCCAGCCGGTGAACTCCACGCCGTTGCGGCCCAGGAAGCCACCGGACGACGCGTCGCGCCGCATCGAGCCGTCGACCTGCGGCACCTGGCCGTCCGGGTCGGCGCCCCACAGCTCCACGAACGCGTCCGGCAGCGGGTTGCCCTCGCCGTCGTACACGTACCCCTGCAGGGCGATGGTGTCCGGGTGGCCGAGCGGGGCGATGTCGCCGCCGCCGGGGAACGGCAGGGCGTAACCGTAGAAGGGGCCGACCGTGTGCGACGGGGTCGGGAGCACGGTCTCCGGACGGCTCGGGTCGATCTTCGTCATGGCAGGTCAGCGTCCTTCTTCGATCCAGGTGGCGTGCGGCCCGTCGAGCACGATGTCCCAGTGGTAACCCATCGAGAACTCCGGCACGGACAGGTCGTGGTCGTATGTCGCGACCAGACGCTGCCGTGCCGCGTCGTCCGTCACCGACTGGATGATCGGGTCGTACGGGAACAGCGGGTCGCTCGGGAAGTACATCTGTGTCACGAGCCGCTGGGTGAACGCCGTGCCGAACATCGAGAAGTGGATGTGGGCCGGCCGCCAGGCGTTGAGGTGGTTGCGCCAGGGGTAGGGGCCCGGCTGGATGGTCGTGAAGTGGTAGTGGCCGTCGTCGTCGGTCAGCGTGCGGCCGACGCCGGTGAAGTTCGGGTCCAGCGGGGCGTCGTGCTGCTCGCGCTGGTGGGCGTAGCGGCCCGCCGAGTTCGCCTGCCAGATCTCGATCAGCTGGCCGCGCACCGGACGGCCGTCGCGGTCCAGCAGCCGCCCGGAGACGGTGATCCGCTCGCCGATCGGCTCGCCGTGGTGCTGCCGGGTGAGGTCGCTGTCGATCTCGGTGATGTCGCGCTCGCCGAAGGCGGGGGAGTGCAGCTCCACCAGCTCCGGGTCCTTCGTCACGTCGATGGTGACCGGCGGCCGCTTGGGGTGGCGCAGGACCGACGAGCGGTACGGCGCGTAGTCGCGGCGCGGCTGGTGCTCGATCGGTGCGCCGTCGGCGATCCGCTTCTCGTACGCGGCGTGCTCGGCCGCGATCTCCTGGTCGATGTCGTGCTGGGTGAGAGTCATGGGGATTCCCGGGTTATTGACGTTCGAGGACGAGGGCGAGGCCCTGGCCCACCCCGATGCAGAGGGTGGCGACACCGACGCCGGTGCCGCGCCGGGCGAGCTGGTGGGCGACGGTGCCGGCGAGACGGGCGCCGGAGGCGCCGAGCGGGTGACCGAGGGCGATCGCGCCGCCCTGCGGGTTGAGGACCGCCGGGTCGAACTCGGGCCACTCGGCGACACAGCCCAGCACCTGGGCGGCGAACGCCTCGTTGAGCTCCAGGACCGACAGGTCGTCGAAGCCCTTGCCCGCCTTGGCGAGCGCCCGGTTGACCGCTGTGACGGGGGCGAGCCCGAAGTAGTGCGGGTCGATCGCGGAGACCCCGGTGGCGGACACCCGGGCGAGCGGCTCACGGCCGGTGGCCTTCAGGCCCTCCTCGTCGACGAGGAGCAGGGCGGCGGCACCGTCGTTCAGCGGCGAGGCGTTGCCCGCCGTGACCGTGCCGTTCTCCGTGCGGAACGACGGCTTCAGCCTGGCCATCGCCGCGAGCGAGGCGTCCGGCCGTACGCATTCGTCGGCGCCGAAGACGACCGGGTCGCCCTTGCGTTGCGGCAGGGACACGGGCGCGAGCTCGGCGTCGAACAGGCCCGCCCGCTGGGCGGCGGCCGCCTTCCGGTGGCTGTGCAGCGCGAACTCGTCCTGCTGCTCGCGGCTGATCTTGTGCTTGTCGGCGATCAGCTCCGCCGACTCGCCCAGCGCAATGGTCCACTGCGGGTCCATCCTCGGGTTGACCATCCGCCAGCCCAGCGTGGTCGAGTACAGCTCGGCGTGCCCGGCGGGGAACGGCCGGTCCGACTTCGGCAGCACGTACGGCGCCCGGGTCATCGACTCCACACCGCCCGCCACGGCGATGGAGGCGTCGCCGACCGCGATGGCGCGGGCGGCCTGGATCACCGCCTCCAGGCCCGAGGCGCACAGCCGGTTGACGGTGACCCCCGGCACGGAGGTGGGCAGGCCCGCCAGCAGCGCGGCCATGCGGGCGACGTTGCGGTTCTCCTCGCCGGCGCCGTTGGCGTTGCCGAGGTACACGTCCTCGATCCGGGACGGGTCCAGGTCCGGCGTACGGGCGAGGAGTTCCCGCAGGGCGTGTGCGGCGAGGTCGTCCGGGCGCACCGAGGCGAGACCGCCGTTGTAGCGGCCGATCGGGGTGCGCACGGCGTCGACGACGTAGACGTCCTTCAGAGCGTTGGTCATGACGGGATCTCCTCGGCGATACGCACCTTCGCGGCGGTCTTCGCCACGATCTCGTCGGTCGTGACGCCCGGCGCGGTCTCCACCAGCACCAGCCCGTCCTCGGTGACGTCGAGGACGCCGAGGTCGGTGATGATCCGGTTCACGCACGCCTTCCCGGTCAGGGGCAGCGCGCAGTCGGCAAGGATCTTGGGGCTGCCGTCCTTGGCGGTGTGGGTCATGACCACGATGACCGTACGGGCGCCGTGGACCAGGTCCATCGCACCGCCGATCCCGGTGATCATCTTGCCGGGGATCGCCCAGTTCGCCAGGTCGCCTCGCTCGGAGACCTGCATCGCGCCCAGCACGGCGACGTCGATGTGACCGCCGCGGATCATGCCGAAGGAGAGCGCCGAGTCGAAGAAGGAGGCCCCCGGCAGGACCGTCACCGTCTCCTTGCCCGCGTTGATCAGATCCGGGTCGACCTGGTCCTCGGTGGGGTAGGGGCCGGTGCCGAGGATGCCGTTCTCGCTCTCCAGCACCACCTCGACGTCCGCGGGGAGGTAGTTGGGGATGAGGGTCGGCAGTCCGATGCCGAGGTTGACGTACTGGCCGTCCTCGAGTTCGCGGGCGGCGCGGGCGGCCATCTCCTCGCGTGTCCAGGCCATCAGCTGCTCACCGTCCGCTGCTCGATCTTCTTGTCGGAGGCCTGCTCCGGGGTCAGGGCGATCACGCGCTGCACGAAGACGCCCGGCAGGTGCACCGCGTCCGGGTCGATTCCGCCGGGCTCCACCAGCTCCTCGACCTCGGCGATCGTGATCTTCCCGGCCATCGCGGAGAGGGGGTTGAAGTTGCGGGAGGACTTGTTGAAGACCAGGTTGCCGTGCCGGTCGCCCCTGGCGGCCCGGACCAGCGCGAAGTCGGTGCGGATTCCGCGCTCCAGGACGTATTCCACGCCGTCGAACTCCCGCACCTCCTTCGGCGGCGAGGCCACCGCGACGCCGCCCCGACCGTCGTAGCGCCACGGCAGTCCGCCCTCGGCGACCTGGGTGCCCACCCCGGCGGGGGTGAAGAAGGCGGGGATGCCGGCGCCGCCGGCCCGCAGCCGCTCGGCGAGGGTGCCCTG
Source organism: Streptomyces sp. NPDC049687 (assembly GCF_044465285.1). Lineage (NCBI taxonomy): Bacteria > Bacillati > Actinomycetota > Actinomycetes > Kitasatosporales > Streptomycetaceae > Streptomyces > Streptomyces sp. NPDC049687. The sequence continues at coordinate 968,122 of NZ_JBITLN010000002.1, read as the reverse complement.
CGGGATCATCTCGACCTCGAGCTCCCCGGCCAGGTACTGGCGGGCGAACTCCTTGTTCGCGCCGATGTAGGAACCCGTCACGCGGGAGATCCGCCCGGCGGCGAGGAGGACCGCGAGGCCCGACTCCATCGCCCCGCAGTTGTTGGAGACGACCGACAGTCCGGTGACTCCCCGCTCGTACAGGGCCTGGATGAGGACGTTCGGCACGCCGCTCAGTCCGAAGCCACCCACTGCCAGCGACGCGCCGTCCGGCACGTCGGCCACCGCCTCCAGGGCCGTGGCGACCACCTTGTCCATCCGTGAAGCCCCATCTCTTCCGAGCGTCCAGCGCCGTAATTACTCAGGGCACTGAGTATTTCTCCGAGGTTTCCCACACGCTGCCACCGGAGTGGAGAGCAGTCAACCCCCAGGCCGGACGAGGGGTGCGGGATGAGGAGGCGCGAGACGGAGGGGAGGCCGGGCGGTATCGTCAGTACACCAACGAAATCTCATGCCGAGGAGCGGACATGGCCGCGCTGGACCTCACCAGCCACCCCGGGCACCTCGCCCGGCGGCTGCAGCAGGCGCACTACCTGCTGTGGAACACGATGGTGTCCGAGGAGACCACCTCCCCGCAGTTCGCGGTCCTCAACGCGCTCGTCGCCGAGCCGGGTCTCGATCAGCGCACGGTGGGGGAGCGGGTGGGGCTGGACCGCTCGACCATCGCCGAGGTGATCAGCCGGCTGAGCCGGCGCGGGCTGATCGACAAGGTGCGCGACCCGCAGGACGGCCGCCGTTCCCTGCTGCGCCTCACGGAGGACGGGCTGCGCACCCACCGCAAACTGACCGTGCGCACGGCCAGGATGAACCAGGTGTTCCTCTCCCCGCTCTCCGCCGAGGAGCAGCAGGTCTTCCTCGAGCTGATCCGGCGGGTGTCGGACGCGGCGGAGGGGCTGCGGAACCCCGGGGAGCCCCTGGTGGCGCAGAGCTGACCACCTCGGTCAGGGTGCCTCGGCGAAGACCACCCACACCGGGCCCTCGGCGAAACCGACCTGCCGGCCGTCGTCGGTGGTGAAGTCCGTGCCGTCCTCGGCCGTCGCCCGCTTCCAGTTGACGTCGTAGACCCGTCCGTCGCGCAGCACCTCCGCCTTCCCCGAGCCCACCGTCTCGGTGTACGGCGTGTTGTTGCCGAGGACGTCGTGGTAGGCCGACGCGCGCACCTTCACGTGCTGCACGACCACCGTGGCCGGGGCGACCCGCTGCCCGTCGGCCGTCACGGTCGGCGTGCCGTCCATGGAGAGCAGCCAGCGTGCCCGGCTCTCCGACCAGGTGAAGGTGAAGCGGGCCGCCGGGTAGCGCACGGTGCGCGCGGCCTGCGCCCTGCCGCCGGGGGGCGCGGCGCCGTAGTGGAAGCCGGTGGTCAGCGCGGCGGCACCCGGTGCGGAGCGCAGCAACCGGTCCGGGTGCAGGTAGAGGTTGTGCGGGGCGGCCCGGTCCGGGCCGCGGTAGTAGGCGCCGGACGCGTCCCCGGGCGTCACGGCGTCCAGCGGGGCCCGGTCGATCAGCGGCAGCAGCTTGTTCTGCGCCCCGGAGAAGGCCAGCACCGGCCGCTCGAACTGGCGCAACAGGTCGAGATCGGACTCTCGGGCGCTGCGCACCGGCCCGACGGCCTCCGGCAGCCTGCTCGCGTACACGGCCATCAGCCGGCTGAGCCCGCCCTCGACCTGCTCGGCGTACACCAGGTCCGCGGCGTCCAGACCGGTCTGCGGGCGGGCCGCGTCCGCGTTGTCGATCTTCACGGCGAGCACCGGGCCGACGGCGGCGGACGGGCTCGTACCGCTCGGCCTGCGTGATGTGCCGCGCCGGTCGTCGGGAGGTCCGGGCGACGTGGTGCAGCCCGCCGCGAGAGCGAGTGCCGTGGTGGCGGCCAGCAGGGCCGCCGCCACCTTGGCCGCCACCCTGGCCGGCGCCTTGGTCGCCGGCACCTTTGGGGTCGTTGTCTTCGGCGTCGCCGGCCTCGGCGTCGCCGCCTTCGGTGCCGACGCTCTTGACGCCGTCGCCCGTGTCGCGGAGGGTCTCGCGAGTCGCGCAGCCACCATCGCCACCCCGTTCTGTGTCTTGATTGTGCGCTTGTCAGCTCATAAGTGGCTATCCGAGAACGCATCGGGGTACCCGGGGCGCAGCCGGCACCCGGACCCCCGGACCCGCCGGGACGGACCGGACCGGCGGAGGGAGCGCGGCACGATGAAGGCAGTGACCTGGCAGGGGAAGCGGGACGTCCGGGTGGAGACCGTGCCCGACCCGACGATCCAGGAGCCCACGGACGCCGTCATCCGCATCACGTCCAGCGGACTGTGCGGCTCCGATCTGCACCTGTACGAGGTGCTCACCCCGTTCATGACCCCGGGTGACATCCTCGGCCACGAGCCGATGGGGATCGTCGAGGAGGTCGGGGCGGGAGTGCCCGACCTGGCGGTCGGCGACCGGGTCGTGGTGCCGTTCCAGATCGCCTGCGGCAACTGCTGGATGTGCCTGAACTCCCTGCCCACGCAGTGCGAGACCACCCAGGTCACCGGCGAGGGCATGGGCGCCGCCCTGTTCGGCTACACCCGCCTGTACGGCGCGGTGCCCGGCGCACAGGCCGAGTACCTGCGCGTCCCGCAGGCCCAGTTCGGCCCGATCAAGGTCCCCGAGGGGCCGCCCGACGACCGGTTCGTCTATCTCTCGGACGTCCTGCCCACCGCCTGGCAGGCCGTCGCCTACGCGGACATCCCCGAGGGCGGCAGCGTCGCCGTGCTCGGACTCGGCCCCATCGGCGACATGGCCTGCCGCGTCGCCCAGGCGCGGGGCGTGGGCCGCGTCTTCGGCGTCGACCTGGTCGGCGAGCGGCTGCGGCGGGCGCGGGCACGCGGCGTGGAGACGTACGACCTCAGGCGCTTCGACAGCGAGAAGGAGCTCGTCGCCGAGATCCGCGGCGAGACGGACGGCCGCGGGCCCGACGCGGTGATCGACGCCGTCGGCACCGAGGCCCACGGCAGCGCGGCCGCCCGTATGGTGCAGAACGCGTCCTCCCTGCTGCCTCGGAAGCTGAGCGGCCCCTTCGCGGAACGTTTCAGCGTCGATCGGCTCGGCGCCCTCCACACCGCCATCGAGCTGGTGCGTCGCGGCGGCACGCTCTCCCTGGTCGGCGTCTACGGCGGCATGGCCGACCCGATGCCGATGCTCACCCTGTTCGACAAGCAGATCCAGATCCGCATGGGCCAGGCCAATGTGCGGCGCTGGGTCGACGACATCCTGCCGTACCTCACCGACGAGGACCCCCTCGGCGTCGACGACTTCGCCACCCACCGGGTGCCGCTGTCGGAGGCGCCGCAGGCGTACGACATGTTCCAGCGCAAGCGGGACGGCGCGGTGAAGGTCCTGATGACGCCGTGAGTCACTGCTGCTCGGGGGGCGGCCCCAGGATCTCCGTGAGGTCGTAGCGCACCGGCTCCTCCAACTGCGCGTAGGTGCAGCTCTCCGGGGCACGGTCCGGGCGCCAGCGGCGGAAGCGGGCGGTGTGCCGGAAACGCGCCCCGTTCTCCATGTGGTCGTACGCCACCTCGGCCACCCGTTCCGGCCTGAGCGGCACCCAGGACAGGTCCTTCTTGCCCGACCAGCGGCTCGGCGCGCCGGGCAGCCGGGCGCTCTCGTGGGCCGCCTCGTCCGCCCAGGCCGCCCACGGATGCCCCGTCGCGTCCGCCATCCGCAGCGGCTCCAGCTCCTCCACCAGCTCGGCCCGCCGTTTCATGGCGAACGCGGCGGACACCCCGACGTGCTGGAGGGCGCCCCGGTCGTCGTACAGGCCCAGCAGCAGCGAGCCGACCACCGGCCCGCTCTTGTGGAAGCGGTAGCCCGCGACCACCACGTCGGCGGTGCGTTCGTGCTTGACCTTGAACATGGCCCGCTCGTCCTGGCGGTAGTGCAGGCCGAGCGGTTTGGCGATCACCCCGTCCAGACCCGCGCCCTCGAACCGCTCGAACCACTGCCGGGCCACCTCGACGTCGGTCGTCGCCGGCGCCACGTGCACGGGCGGGGTCACGCCGTGCAACGCCCTGGTCAGCAGCTCCCGCCGGTCGGTCAGCGGCACCTCCAGGAGCGAGACGTCCGCGAGCGCCAGCAGGTCGAAGGCCACGAACGACGACGGGGTCCGCTCGGCGAGCGTGCGCACCCTCGACTCCGCCGGGTGGATGCGCTCGGTGAGCGCGTCGAAGTCCAGCCGCCCCTCCCGCGCGATCACGATCTCCCCGTCCAGCACGCACCGCCCCGGCACCCGCTCCCTCAGTGCCTCCACCAGCTCCGGAAAGTACCTGGTCAGCGGCTTTCCGGTACGGCTGCCCAGCTCGACCTCGTCCCCGTCGCGGAACACGATCGCCCGGAACCCGTCCCACTTCGCCTCGTACTGCATGCCCGGCGGAATCGCCGCGACCGACTTGGCGAGCATCGGCTTCACGGGTGGCATCACCGGCAGATCCATGCTCCGATTCTGCGCCGGTATCCCGTCGCCCGCCCGGCATGCGCGTCAGGGGTGTGACGCCTACCGTGGCTCGCATGGGCGATGCGGTGGAACTGGAAGCGGGCGGCCGGACCGTACGGCTGTCCAGCCCCGGCAAGATCTTCTTCCCGGAGCGCGGCTTCACCAAGCTGGACCTCGCCCGCTACTACCAGGCGGTCGCCCCCGGCATTCTGCGCGCCCTGCGCAACCGCCCCACCACCCTGGAGCGCTACCCCGACGGCGTGACCGGCGAGTCCTTCTTCCAGAAGCGGGCCCCGAAGAACATGCCCGACTGGATCCCGACCGCCCACATCACCTTCCCCAGCGGCCGCAGCGCCGACGAGATGTGCCCGACCGAGGAGGCGGCCGTGCTGTGGGCCGCCCAGTACGGCACGCTCACCTTCCATCCCTGGCCCGTCCGCCGCGACGACGTCGACCGCCCCGACGAACTGCGCATCGACCTCGACCCGCAGCCCGGCACCGACTACGCCGACGCCGTCCGCGCCGCCCATGAACTGCGTGCCGTCCTCGACGAGTTCGGCGGCCTGCGGGGCTGGCCCAAGACCTCCGGCGGCCGCGGCCTGCATGTCTTCGTGCCCATCCGGCCCCGCTGGACCTTCAGCCAGGTCCGGCGCGCCGCGATCGCCGTCGGCCGGGAGATGGAGCGGCGCATGCCGGACCATGTGACGATCAAGTGGTGGAAGGAGGAGCGGGGCGAGCGCATCTTCCTCGACTACAACCAGACCGCCCGCGACCGCACCATCGCCTCCGCCTACTCCGTACGCCCCCGCCCGCACGCCCCCGTCTCGGCACCCCTGCGCTGGGAGGAGGTCGGCGTCGCCCACCCCCGCGACTTCGACATCGCGTCCATGCCCGCCCGCTACGCCGAACTCGGCGACGTCCACGCCGACATGGACGACCACGCCTTCTCCCTCGACGCCCTCCTGGACCTCGCCCGCCGCGACGAACACGACCACGGCCTGGGCGACCTCCCGTATCCCCCGGAGTACCCGAAGATGCCGGGCGAACCGAAACGGGTCCAGCCGAGCCGGGCCCGACACGAGGACGGACCCGCGTCGCCCTGAGCGCCGCCGGCGAGGGGCGAGAGCGCTCTCACCGGCCCCGGTCCCCGGAGCTATCCTGATCCGCACCCAGCGAGGAGGAGCCGGCGTGACCGAGACCGCGCAGCGTCCCACCCTGGAGGCCGTGGCCGCGCGGGCCGGGGTCTCCAGGGCCACCGTGTCGAGGGTCGTCAACGGTGGGGACGGCGTCCGGGAGCCTCTGGCCAAGCGGGTGCGGCAGGCCGTGGCGGAGCTCGGGTACGTGCCCAACCAGGCCGCCCGCAGCCTGGTGACGAAGCGGCACGACGCCGTGGCCGTCGTCATCGCCGAACCGGAGACCCGTGTCTTCGCCGACCCCTTCTTCGCGCTCCAGCTGCGCGGCATCAGCAAGGAACTGACGGCCCACGACAACCAGTTGGTGCTGCTGCTCACCGAGGGCCGCGACGACCACGCCCGCGTCGCCCGCTATCTCGCCGGCGGCCACGTCGACGGCGCCCTGGTCTTCTCCCTGCACCTCGACGACCCCCTCCCCGGCCTGATCCAGGGCGCCGGCGTCCCCACCGTGTTCGGCGGCCGCCCCGGCTGGAGCGACGGCAGCGGCGGTGTGGTGTACGTCGACAGCGACAACCGCGGCGGCGCCCGCGAGGCCGTCCGCCACCTCGTCGGCCTCGGCCGCACCCGCGTCGCGCACATCACCGGCGCCCTCGACCAGACCTCCGCGGCGGACCGGCTCGACGGCTACCGGGACGTCATGGGCGACGCCGACCCCCGGCTCGTCGTGGAGAGCGACTTCACGCCGGGCGGCGGCGAGCGGGCGATGCGGGAACTCCTCGACCGCTGCCCCGACGTGGACGCCGTGTTCGCCGCCAACGACCTGACCGCCTCCGGCGCGCTGCGGGTCCTGCGCGAACGCGGACGGCGCGTGCCCGAGGACGTCGCCGTGGTCGGCTTCGACGACATGCTGCCGGTCGCGGAGGGCACCGACCCGCCGCTGACGACGGTCCGTCAGGACATCGAGGAGATGGGCCGCATCATGGCCCGTCTCCTGCTGCGCCGCCTCGATCCGCGCACCACCGACGCCTCGCCGGCCGGGGTGGTTCTGCCGACCACCCTGGTCCGGCGCGCCTCCGCCTAGGAGCGTCCTGAAGATCGTGAAACAGGGCCCGACTCGCACCTCCTCAGCGTGATTGACAGGTGGACCCGGGCCTCAGCTCTGCTGCGGCGCGCTCCTGATCACCGCGAAGCGTGCGCCGTACGGGTCGGCCAGCTTGGCCATCCGGCCGACGCCTTCGACGTCCGTCGCGGGCATCCGGACCGTGCCGCCCCGCCCCTCCGTCTCGGCGACGATCCGGTCCACGTCCGTGACCTCGAAGTACGGCAGCCAGTACGCTCCCGCCCGGGCCTCCACCGGATCGTCGGCCAGCGGGACGACCCCGCCGAACATGGCGTCCTCGCCGGCACCGGCGGGGTTCAGACAGGTGTACGTGCCGCCGGGGAAGGGGAACGCGGAGGTCTCCAGACCGAGTGTCGTCCGGTAGAAGGCGGCCGCCGCGGCGATGTCCGGGGTGTACAGCTCCACCCAGCACAGGGAGCCGGGATCGCCCGCCACGTCCACGCCCTTGTTCCGTCCCGGCTGCCAGAGACCGAAGCGCACGCCTGCAGGATCGGCGACGATCGCCATCGTGCCCTGCCCCATCACGTCCATGGGCGCGAAGAGCACCCTGCCGTGGGCCTGTTCGGCGGCCTTGGAGGTGGCGTCCGCGTCCGCCGTCCGGAAATACACCGTCCAGGACGGCGGGCCCTGGTCGGGCGTGGTCCGCATGCCGCCCGCCACGGTCCTCCCGTCCAACTGGAGGAAGCCGTAGCCGCCGGCCTCGGGCCCCGCCGACCGGAAAACCCAGCCGAAGAGCGCGCCGTAGAAGGAGGTGGCGCCGTCCATGTCGGGCGTGCCGAGGTCGATCCAGTTGGGAGCGCCGTCGACGAAACGGGTGGTGAGCATCTCGCCCTCCTCACAAGGGTCCCGTTGCCTGCACTGCCGAGTCTCGCACCGCCCACTGACAATCGCCGCCGGAGTGCGGACGCGCCGCCGCGGGCCCTGCGGCCGGGCCGGCGCGAGCCTCGCGGTCACATCGGTGCGGGCCTTGCGGTTACCGGTGGTCACCGCTCGGGGTCCCCGTGTTTCCGCGAACACCGCGCGCCGCCGTGCGCCAAGGCGCGGCCCGGGTCATCATCGGGACGGCCGGAGGCCTTGGCGCGCCGCGTATATCCGGCGTTGATGGAACGTTTTTCGCCGCGCGGCACGATCCCGCCATGGATACCGACACGATTCCCACCTCCGACCTCGGCTGGCAGCGGGAGGCGCTGTGCGCGCAGACCGGGGCGGACTTCTTCTTCCCCGAGCCCGGCAGCTCGGTACGGGAGGCCAAGCGCATCTGCGGCATGTGCGAGATGCGCGTCGCCTGTCTCGACTACGCCCTGGCCAACGACGAGCGCTTCGGCGTCTGGGGCGGCCTGTCCGAGAAGGAACGGCTCCAGATCAGGCGCACCGCACGCTGACCCGGATATTGCCAAGACCGCGTCGCGGGGGTGCGGTTAAGATCCGGAAGCGCGTCCGGACGTAGCGCAGAGGCAGGCGCCCGCCTTGCTCAGGCGTGTACGCCGGTTCGAATCCGGCCGTCCGGATGCGTGCGAGGTCCCGTAGAGCAGAGGCAGACTCGCCACCTTGTCAGGGTGGATACGCCGGTTCGAATCCGGTCGGGACCGCGATACGGCGAGCACGGGGCGGGGACGGATGGGCGAGGAGAGCACAGGGGCGGCGGTCGCCGGACCGGTCACCGAGACGGATCTGGCCGCCTTCCACACAGTGGTGGGCAAGTTGCGCGCCCTGCCCGTCGACGATCCCGTACGCCTGCGGGCCGAGCAGGTCGCCGCGTCCTTCGCGCGCGACGGACGGCTGCGGCGGCGCAAGGCCCGCGGCGCCGAGGTGTCCGCCGCGGACGCCGCCGCGATGGCCGCGACCGCGACCGGCTCCCCGGACCGGCGCGAGGACGCACCCCTCGCGGACACCGGCACCGGCCGCGGAGGCGGCCTCTTCCGGCGGCCACGCACCTGCTACGTCTGCAAGTCGCCGTATCGACAGGTCGACACCTTCTACCACCGCCTCTGCCCGGAGTGCGCCGCCGACAACACCGCGCGCCGCGCGCTGAGCACCGATCTGAGCGGCCGTCGGGCCCTGCTCACCGGCGGGCGGGTGAAGATCGGCTTCCAGCTGGCCACGATGATGCTGCGGGACGGCGCGGAGGTCCTGGTCACCTCCCGGTTCCCGCACGACACCGTGCGCCGCTTCCGCGCCGAACCGGGCAGCGACACCTGGCTGGACCGGCTCACGGTCCTCGCCGTCGACCTGCGCGACCCGCGCCAGGTGCTCGGCCTGTGCGAGGAACTGCGCGCGGAGGGCGAGCCCCTCGACATCCTCGTCAACAACGCGGCACAAACCGTACGCCGCCCTCCTCAGTCGTACGCCCTGCTGGCCGCCGGGGAGTACGACGCGCTGCCCGAAGGGGCGCGGCGGGCTCCGGGGTTCACGCCGATGCGGATGCTCCAGGGCGGGGCCGCGTCCCTGCCGGCGGCCCTGCGCGAGGCCGACGAGGCCGGTCTGCTGCCCGACCCGTCCCCGGAGAACTCCTGGTCGGCGCGGCTCGGCGCGCTCGACCCCGCCGAGGTCCTGGAGACCCAGCTCGTCAACGCCCTCGCCCCCGCCCTGCTGTGCGACCGGCTGCTGCCACTGCTGCTGGCCTCCCGGCACCCGCGCCGGTACGTCGTCAACGTGACCGCCGTCGAGGGCCGGTTCGCCGTGCGCAACAAGATGCCGGGGCACCCGCACACCAACATGGCCAAGGCGGCCCTCAACATGCTCACCCGCACCAGCGCCGCCGAACTCGCCGGCCGGGGCGTCCACATGTGCGCCGTCGACACCGGCTGGATCACCGACGAGAACCCGGCGCCGAAGAAGGCCCGCATGGCGGGCGCCGGCTTCCGCACCCCGCTCGACATCGTCGACGGCGCGGCCCGGGTGTACGACCCGATCGTGCGGGGCGAGGCCGGGGACCCGGTGTCGGGCGTGTTCCTGAAGGACTACCGGGAGGCGGAGTGGTGAACGAGGACCCGGTGGCGGAGCCGGCCGGTTTCGCCGGGGTGCCGTACGTCGTGCCGCGCCCCCTCGCCGATCTCGCCCCGCTGCTCGACTGGCTGCGCGCCGGCCGTACGGCGGGGGAGCGGCTGGACTTCGCGGCCGGGACGGCGCTGCCGGACGGCCGCCTGGACCTGTGCAAACAAGGGCTGGGCGCGCGGGGTGCCGCACTGGTCGCGCGCGCCCTGGCCGACGGACCGTCGCCCGTACGCCATCTGCTGCTGGGCACCGACGCCCTCGGTGACGACGGAGCCGCCGCCGTGGCCGGCACGGACGCGCCGGTCGAGACGCTCTACCTCGGCTGCAACGGCATCACCGCCGGCGGCGCCTGCCGCATCGCCGACCAGCTGCGCGCCTCGCCGCAGGTCGTCACGGGCGTCTGGCTCAAACGCAACCCGCTGGGCGGCGAGGGAGGCCGGGCGGCGGCCGAACTCATCGAGTCCGCCCGGACGCTGCGCACCCTCGACCTCGTCCAGACCGGCCTCGACCCGGCGGGCGTCGCCGTCCTCGCCGACGCGCTCCTGGCCGCCGCCGGCAACGGACGCCGTATCGAGCGGCTCTTCGTCGGCGGCAATCCGCTCGGCGAGCCGGGCGCCGAGGCGCTGGCCGCGGTGATCGCCGCCGGGGCGGTCGACGAACTCTACGTGTCCGCCGCCCGACTGGGTGACGTCGGCGCCCTCCGTCTCGCCCAGGCGCTGGCCCGGGCACCGTACGGGCGGCTCACCCGGCTGTCCGTCGCAAGCAACGGCATCGGACCGCAGGCCGCCGCCCGGCTGGTGGGCGTGGCCACCGCGGCCGGGGTCACCCTGCTGGACCTCGGCCGGGTCCGGGCCGCGGGCGTGCTCGGCGCGGCGGACAACCGGCTGGACCTCGCGGCCGCCGAGGCCATCGCGCGGACCCTGGCCGCCGGCGAGCACCGCCTCGCCCACCTGGTCCTGCGCCACACGGGCCTGCGCAGCCGCGAGGCCCACCGCCTCCTCGACCACGCGCCCCGCGCCACCACGGCCACCCGCTTCGTCCTCGGCCAGGGCGTCGCCACCAGCGTCAAGCGCCGTCTGGCCGCCCTCAGCGCCCATGTCCCGCCCCCGGCCTTACCGCCCGACGTGGCCGCCGTACGCAGCGTGCACCGCACGGCACGCCCGCAGGAGTGAGTGCCTTCGCCTGCCGCCCTCAGCGCCCCCGGCCCGTGAACACCTCCATCCAGAACCGCTGCTGCTTCTCCGACGCCCCCACCAGATACGTCGCCCGCAGCTTCGGCGGCAGATGGGCCACCAGCCGGGCCACCACCGCCCGGTGCCTGCGCAGCTGGGACAACTCGGCGTTGGCGAGGATCTGGTGGACGACGTCACTGTCGTTGCCGCCCTCGTCGGACTGCGCGGCGGCGCGGCGCAGCCGGGCCTCCCACGCGTCCGCGTCCCGGGCGAGTTCCCGCAGGCCGGTGACCTGGCGGCCCTGGAGGCGGTCCATCAGGGCGGTCAGCGGCACGGGCGCGTACTCCCCGTCCCCGAGGTAGACCGTCGCCATCTCCAGCGGCAGCCCGCGCCGGTGCAGCTTGATCAGCCGCTCCAGGGTGCGCTTGGTGATCCAGGCGCGGCCCTCCTCGTCGATGTCGTGCTTCCACCACTCCAGGACGGTCTCGGCGTCCGTCCCGTACCGCTCCAGCAGCCACTCGTTGGCCGGGATGTCCTCCGGCGCCACCTCCAGGGAGGCCGTGAACCGGGTCGCCTGGGCGATGTTGTTGCGCGACACCAGCAGCTTGCGGCCCAGGTGGTACGGCGGGTTCTGCACGGCTATCTGGGCCCGGAGATTCTCGATCCGCCGCCCGGCCAGCGACCACTCCTGGGTGATCTCCATCAGCTTGGCGAACGCGGCCTTGTCCTTGGGCCGGTTGTACTCGTCCCACACGATCGCCTTCGGCTCGGGCCCGGTGAACCGCGCCGCCAGCAGGTTGTCCAGTGTGCCGTCCGGCGACGGCACCGGAGCGCACAGGTCCTCCACGTTCGTCACCGGCAGCGAGAAGTACAGGGCGTCCCGGCCGAGCCCCTCCCGGACCGTCTCCCGCACCAGTTCCGTCTTCCCGCACCCGGGCGGGCCCTGCAGCAGCACCGTCCAGCGGTTGCGCAGCGCCGCCCGCACCACCTGACGTACCGGGTCGGGGACGGTGGCCGGGTTGGGCACGCCCAGCGTCTGCGCGAGACGGTCCAGGATCTCGGCCGTGCGGTTCTGCCCGGGTCTGCCGTCCGGTCCCGGCTCGGCCAGCCGCAGCCGCTCGCCGTCGACCAGGGGCAGCCCCCACCGCAGCGGGAACCCCTCGCGCGCGTTGGCCAGGACGTGGTCGAGGGTGCGCGGGGACAGCAGTTCGCGCAGCGCCGGGGAGAGGGACGCCCACAGGGCGAACACCGGACGCAAATCCCACGGGCGGTACGTGGCCGCGAGATGCCGCCGCCACGACGTGTCGTTCGCCGTGATCCGCAGGGTGACCATCCGGTCGAGCAGCGCCAGGTCGCCGCGCCGGGCCGAGGTCTCCGTGAGCGACTCGTTGTCCGTGAGGAAGACGCCGACGCAGCCCAGGGCCCGCAGATCATGCTCGCCCAGCGTCCAGTCGCAGGCGATCTGCATCAGCTGCGACTGGATGGTGTCGCCCGCCTGCAGCGAGTCGTCGATGAGCAGCACGAACGGCCGCCCCGGCTTCAGCTGGCTCATCACCAGCTGGCGCAGCACCAGTTCACCGGAGCGCGGGTCGCGCACCGGGGCGTTGACGAGCAGGTCGTCCGGCGTCAGGTTCGCGGCCGGCACGTACACCAGCTCGGTGTCCGGACGGGTGCGGCCGAGGTACGAGAAGAACGTCGACGTCTTGCCGATGCCGTGCTCGCCGAAGATCTGCCCGGTCTGGCCGAGGTCGATCATGGCGTCGATGAAGGACTCGAGACGTGAGGTGGTCTGCTGGGGTGCTTGCGTGGTCATGTGCCGCGTCCTGTGCTCGGTTGCCGCGAGGGGTCGCCCTACCGCGATCCCGTGGTCACGCGATGGCAGGCCATCGCCGGGGTGTGCGTCTCGGGCCAGTCATGGCCGCGCTCGGTGATCAGCCATATCCATTTCTCCGGCTCGGCGGGAGTGATCGGCGGCGCGTGGCCGTCGGTGAGTACGACGACCGCGTCCGGATCCCCGTCGAAACGGCGGCCGTTCACCTCCGTGCGCCCCTCCACATGGTCCGCGACCACCTGGAAGCTCGTACCGCCGCCGCCGTACACCCGCTCGCCCGGCTCGAACGGCATCACGACGGCGTCGAAGGACAGCCAGTGCGCCTCCACCCCGTCGATCCGGCCGACCAGTTCGGTGAGCCAGCGGATCACCTGGTCCGGCATCGACCCCGAGGTGTCGTAGGCGATGACCAGCACCTTGTCCCGCACCGGCCCGCGCCGCGCCAGCGTCGGGTCCTGGCCGAGCGCCGCCAGCAGCGCGCCCCGCTTCTTGGGGTACACCAGCCGCTCGCCGTCCCGCAGCCTCGAACCGAGCACGTCGACCAGCCAGCGCTGCCACCAGTGGACCGTACGCGTGCGCGTGGTCTCGCCGCGCAGCGCTCCCGCGCCCAGGTTGCCCCACAGGCGGGCGGCCCGCGCCGAGTCGGCCTCGGTGCGGCCGATCAGGTCGAGCAGCTCCCGCTCCGCGCCGGTGTGTCCGCGCCGGGCCGCCAGCAGGGAGTTGAGCAGCGCCGAGGACGTCACCGCGTCGACGGTCTCCTGGTCGGCGGGGATCCCATGCCCCAGGTGCACGCAGAGCCGCCGATCGACGACGGGCGGGTGGCGCATCCGCTTCAGCTCGCCGTACACCCGCATGTCCGTCTCGGCGAACGTCCCGTACGCCACCGGCTCCAGCCCATGGGCCGTCAGATCCTCGACGTAGAGGTCGTACACCCGCCGAGGGTCGACGCCCGTCGGGCGGCCGTCCAGGAGGGGAAGTTCCTCGCGGCCCAGCCGGACGAGCGCCACATGGTTGACGGCCACCTCGGCGGCCAGCTCGAACACCGGGTCCTCGCGCAGCTCCGGCTCGGCCAGCAGATGCCGGTGCACCAGGTGCCGCGCCTCGTGGAAGAGGACGAACTTCACGCCCTCCAGCCCGAGTCGGACGACGAAGTCCGGGTTGTACAGCAGCAGGCAGGTGCCGTCGCCGGAGGCGACCACGGCCGCCGTGTCCACCGCCGTCGTCGGGATCTGGTGGTGGCATTTCGCGTACAGCCAGGACGCCACCGCCGACTCCGTCAGCCCGAAGTCCAGCAGCGCGGCCTCCTTCAGCCGCCGCGCCTCCCGGACGACCTCCGGATCCGCCGGCCGGTACGCCTCCAGCGCCCTGCGGTCGGCCAGATCCACCACCGGCGTACGCCGCCGCTGCTCCCCGTACCCCACGTCAAGTCCCCCCGTGCCGTGCTTCCCCCAGCACGTCCATTGGTAGCAGGCCCCACTGACAACGGGCCAAGGCATTACGATCTGCGGCAAGGGCGGGGTCGTAGCGCAGAGGCAGCCGCACCGGTCTCCAAAACTGGATCACGCTGGTTCGAATCCAGCCGCCCCGCCCCCCAGGGCCTGCCGGACAGGCCCCGCCTGCCAGGCGACGCCCGGCACGCGCGGCGGTCACGCGATGGCCGCCGCCGTCATCATCAGCTCGGGTGCCGTCCCGTGGAAGGTGCCGATCAGCTGGGCCAGCACGGCCCACGCCTCCTCGCGCGCGCCCAGGTGGGTCCGTACGAGCGGGCGCAGGGCGTCCTCGGCGTCGCGGACGCGGGCCGGGAACATCAGGTGGCCCAGGGACAGGATCTCCAGGACACGCACCGCCGGGCCGTGGGCCGTGGCGTACTCGGCGGGGCCTTCGAGGACGCCCGCCTGGCGCAGCCGGTGCGTGAACTTGGGGTGCGAGCCGAACCGGGCGCGCAGCGCGGGCGGGCAGTCCGGGCGCACGGACAGCACCCAGCGCGTGTAGCCGGGCAGCGGTCGCTCGGAGTCGGCCGCGGTGACGGTCCTCCAGTCGTCCCCGGTCAGCACCATGGAGCCGGCCGCGCGGGCGCTCGGCATGGAGTCCGCCCGGCGCAGGGCGCCGACGAGGCCGTGACGGAGGTAGCTCTCGGGGATCTCGGGTTCCTGGCCGTCGTACGAGGAACGCACCGGCACGGGGTCCGTGCGGCCGGGGCCGAAGGGCACTCCGCGGGCGAGGGCCCGGCGCAGGCCGAGGTCGGTGCCGACGAAGCGCCACACGAGGACGTTCAGCCGGGGGTCGTCCTGCTCCAGGACCCACAGCACCACGGAGGCCGGCAGGACGGGCCAGTTCCACGCCCGGTTCAGCCGGGACCGGGCCGCCTCGCGGTGCTCCCGCCCGGGCAGGCCGATGCGCGCCCGGATCCGGGCGGCGGTGTCCTCGTCGGTCAGTCCGAGCAGGAAGCCGACCGCCTGCTGGACCGTGTCGCTGGAGTGCATGGCGGCATGATGCCGCAGGCGACCGACAGGGCGCACCGGCAATACGATGCGCCCCGCACGCCGCGGATCACGCCCCGGCGCGCGCCGCCATCCGCGCCTTGCGGGCGGCCAGCTTCTCGTCGAACTTCAGTGCCTCCGCGTCCAGGCCGCCCATGAACAGGCCCAGCTCGTCCTGCGCCTGCTGTCCCTCGGGGCCGAGGCCGTCGATCTCCATGACCTTCAGGTGGCGCAGCACGGGCTGGAGCACGTCGTCGTGGTGGATGCGCATGTTGTAGACCTCGCCGATCGCCATCTGGGCGGCGAACCGCTCGAAGCCGGGCATGCCGTGGCCGGGCATGCGGAAGTTGACGACGACGTCCCGCACGGCCTGCATGGTGAGGTCGGGGGCGAGTTCGAAGGCGGCCTTGAGCAGGTTCCGGTAGAAGACCATGTGCAGGTTCTCGTCGGTCGCGATGCGGGCCAGCATCCGGTCGCAGACCGGGTCACCGGACTGGTGGCCGGTGTTGCGGTGCGAGATACGGGTCGCGAGCTCCTGGAAGGCGACGTAGGCGACCGAGTGCAGCATCGAGTGGCGGTTGTCCGACTCGAAGCCCTCGCTCATGTGGGCCATGCGGAAGGCTTCCAGCTTGTCCGGGTCCACCGCGCGGGAGGCGAGCAGGTAGTCGCGCATCACGATGCCGTGCCGGCCCTCCTCGGCGGTCCACCGGTGCACCCAGGTGCCCCAGGCGCCGTCCCGGCCGAAGAGGCTGGCGATCTCGTGGTGGTAGCTGGGGAGGTTGTCCTCGGTGAGGAGGTTCACCACGAGCGCGATGCGGCCGATCTCGGTGACCTTGGACTGCTCCTTGTCCCAGGCCTCGCCGTCCTCGAAGAGGCCGGGGAAGTTGCGGGCGTCGCTCCAGGGGACGTACTCGTGCGGCATCCAGTCCTTGGCGACCTTCAGATGCCGGTTGAGTTCGGTCTCGACCACTTCCTCCAGTGCGTACAGCAGCTTGGCGTCGGTCCAGACGGCGGGGCTGCCGAGGTGAGGGGTGGTGATCGTCACGAGGTACTCCAGGGGACGGGAAAAGCGGAGCGGAACACTCCGGCGGATCGCACCGGAACTTACGGGATCGTAGGCTACGAACCCGTAGGTTACGAAGCCGTAGGTTAAGAATGGTGTAAAGACCGCTGATCAACCGTGCTCCACCGGCCATTTCGGGACATGCGAAACGGCCCCGGGAACCGCAGGTCCCGGGGCTGCGAGGGTGATCCGTTCCCTCGCTCAGGCGTACAGGTCCCGCAGTCGCACCGAGAGGCATGTCACACAGCCCTCGAGCTTCTCGAACTCGCTGATGTCCACCGTCACGGGCTCGAACCCGAGATCGACGAAGAGTTCCGCCGTCTGGGGCGCGCTCGCCGCCATGAGCAGCTTGGGGCCGCCCAGGAGCACGACGTGCGATCCGGCCTCCTCGGGCACCGACAGGAACCGCGGGAACAGCGAGGGCCGGTCCACCTTGGGGATGTGCCCGACGGCCGTGCCGTCGGGCAGCGCCGTGACCGCCGACTTCAGATGCAGCACCTTGCTCACCGGTACGGCGACCACCCGCGCCCCCAGCGGCTCGAACGCGGCGCGCACCTGCTGCACCCCGGCGGCGTTGGTCCGCCCGCCCCGGCCGACGTAGAGCGTGTCGCCGATCTTCAGCACATCGCCGCCGTCCAGCGTGCCCGGCTCCCAGATCCAGTTGACCGAGCAGCCCAGACGGGCCACGGCCTCCTCGACGCCGTCGGTCTCCTCGCGCCGGGACTCGGCGCCCGAGCGCGCGATCAGGGCGACGTTCTTGTACATGACCACCGTGTCCTCGACGAACACGGAGTCCGGGCAGTCGTCGGCCGGGTCGACCTCGATCGTCTCCCAGCCGTGCGCGCGCAGCGCCTCCGCGTACGCCTCCCACTGCTCCAGGGCGAGGTCCACGTCGACCTTCTCCCGCTCGACGTGCGTCACCAGGCCTTCGTCGAGGCGCGGGCTGGGGCGGCGGATGAGGGCCTTCTTGCTGGGCACGGACAGGTCTCCGAATCGGCGGTGGCGCGGGCCGGCCCGGCGGATCACGCCACAGGCCCGACCGGCGCCCCTGACACGGCGCCGGTCCGCCATCATGCAGTGCCGGTCCACCAGGACAAAACCCCTGTCGCCCGCCTGTGCCCCTCCTGAGACCCCCGGCCTACGCCGGGTCGGCCACCTCCTCGAGACTGGTCTCCCTCAACTCCCCGTCCAGCAGCAGCCAGCGCGTGATCCCGACCGATTCCAGGAACGGCAGATCGTGACTGGCCACGATCAGGGCACCCTCGTAGGACTCCAGAGCCGTGGTGAGCTGCCGCACGCTCGCCATGTCGAGGTTGTTCGTCGGCTCGTCCAGCATCAGCAGCTGCGGGGCCGGCTCGGCCAGCATCAGCGCCGCCAGGGCCGCCCGGAAGCGCTCCCCGCCGGACAGCGTCCCGGCCTTCTGGTCGGCGCGGGAGCCCCGGAACAGGAAGCGGGCCAGCCGCGCCCGGATCCGGTTGTTGGTGGCGCCCGGCGCGAGGCGCGCCACGTTCTCGGCGACGGTCAGCTCGCCGTCGAGGACGTCCAGGCGCTGCGGCAGGAATCGCAGCGGTACGTGCGCGTGCGCCTCGCCCGCGACCGGGGCCAGCTCCCCGGCGATGGTGCGCAGCAGGGTCGTCTTGCCCGCGCCGTTGCGGCCGACCAGCGCCACCCGCTCCGGGCCGCGCAGGTCGAAACCGCCCGCCACGCGCGCGCCGTACGCGAGCTCCAGGTCCCGCAGGGTGAGGACGTCACGCCCCGGCGGGACGGCCGTGTGCGGCAGCTCGACGCGGATCTCGTCGTCGTCCCGTACGGCCTCCACTGCCTCGTCGAGTCGTTCCCTCGCCTCGGTGAGTCTCTCCTCGTGCAGGATGCGGTGCTTGCCCGCGGACTCCTGCGCCGCGCGCTTGCGCGCCCCCATGACGATCTTCGGCTCGCGCTTCTGCTCCCACATCTTCTGCCCGTACCGTTTGCGGCGGGCCAGTTTGACCTGGGCGTCGGCCAGTTCGCGCTTCTGCTTGCGCAGATCGGCCTCGGCGACCCGCACCATGCGCTCGGCGGCCTCCTGCTCGGTGGCGAGGGCCTCCTCGTAGGCGGAGAAGTTGCCGCCGTACCAGGTGATCTCCCCGGCGCGCAGATCGGCGATCTGGTCGACGAGGTCCAGCAGTTCACGGTCGTGGCTGACCACGACCAGCACGCCGGGCCAGGACGCGACGGCCGCGTACAGCCGGCGCCGCGCGTACAGGTCGAGGTTGTTGGTCGGCTCGTCGAGCAGCAGGACGTCCGGGCGGCGCAGCAGCAGCGCCGCCAGCCGCAGCAGCACGGACTCGCCGCCCGACACCTCGCCGATGGTGCGGTCGAGGTCGACATGGCCGAGGCCGAGTTCGCCGAGTGCGGCCAGTGCGCGCTCCTCCACGTCCCAGTCGTCGCCGACGGTCTCGAAGTGCTCCTCCGAGGTGTCCCCGGCCTCGATGGCGTGCAGGGCGGCGCGCTGTGCGGCGACACCGAGGGCCTCGTCGACCCTCAGTCCCGTGTCGAGCGTGACGTTCTGCGGCAGGTAGCCGACCTCGCCCGCGACCCGGACGAGGCCGTCGGCCGGGGCCAGCTGGCCGGCGATCAGTTTCAGCAGGGTGGACTTCCCGGAGCCGTTGACGCCGACGAGCCCGGTGCGGCCGGGGCCGAAGGCGACGTCCAGGCCGTCGAAGACGGGGCTGCCGTCGGGCCAGGAGAAGGAAAGGGCGGAACAGGTGACGGATCGTGTCAAAGCGGGCCTCGCGGTTGCGCGTGCGGTCAGGGACAGACGCGTGTCGAGACACCGGAGGGCGGCGACCACCGCGGGAGCGGGAAGCGCGGGGCATGCGAAGAGCCCTGTTGCGCAAGGACGGCTCGAACGCCGAGGTCGCACGCAGCGCCCACACGTCTCCCGTGGGGCGTGGTGTCTCAGGACCTCAGACGAGCAACGTCCTTCTCCAATCGACGGCAACAGGACCGCCACAGACGCTAGAAGGGGGCCGACGGGGCTGTCAAAGGATTAAAAAAGGCGGCCGGCGGAGGGATCGGTCAGCAGGCGTCCCGCATCAGCTCCGCCAGGTCGTGGTCCAGGTCGAGCTGGAGGTGCTCCAGACCGGCGGGGACCAGATCGCTCGTGGCCCGCAGGAAGCGGCGGATGTCCGATGAGTGCACGTGCACGACGGCGGTGCCCTCGGGGGCGTGGAACTCCAGGACCGTACGGTCGTACCCGTAGGGGCGGACGCGGACGTCGCCGTGGCCCTCGGGCTCGTCGAGGCCGGCGGCGAGCAGCTCGCGGGCGAAGGTCCAGCAGACGTCGACGCCCTCCAGGGTCGCCGGGGCGGGGAAGGTCATACGGACGGCGAACGGGTCGCTCCGGTCGTAGTGGAGCATGGCGGGGATGCTCGGCATCCGAGGCGCGGCGGCGACCAGGCGGGCCTCTACGGGCTGCTCGATGACGGTGGACAACGCCTTGCTCCCTTGCTGACGACGGACGGGCTTCCGGGCGGGTGGGACCGGACACTGGAAGAGACGCTGGAACCGGCCGATCCGTGCACACCGATTCCGAGTGACCTCGGTCACCGCGTTCATGCACGCGAGTGACCCACCTCTCCTCCCGTGCGCCATAAGGCGGTTGGGGAGATCGGGGGCCTCTGGACGCCACCGGGGCCATGGGCTAGCTTCGCCCGCCATGAGGCGCTTGGGGAAGACGCGACGCACGGTAAGGACGGTAAGAACAGCACGGGGGAGGGCATGGGCGGCCGCGGTGGCCGCCGGGGTGGCGCTGGCCGCGCCGACCGCCGTTCCGGCCCAGGCCCAGGCCCACGGCGATCCGCACTGGGCCCTCAAGGACACGGGCGCCCCCTCCGTACGCTTCCGCGGGCTGTCCGCGGTCGACCGGCACACCGCCTGGGTCTCCGGTACCCAGGGCACCGTCCTGCGCACCACCGACGGCGGGGCGACCTGGCGGAACGTCTCCCCGCCCGGCGCCGCCGAGCTGCAGTTCCGGGACATCGAGGCGTTCGACGCGCGCCGCGCGGTGGTGCTGGCGACAGGCGAGGGCGAGGCCTCGCGCGTGTACCGCACCGACGACGGCGGCGCGACCTGGACGGAGTCCTTCCGCAACACCGACGCGAAGGCCTTCTACGACTGCCTGACCTTCTTCGACCGCCGCCACGGCCTCGCCATGAGCGACCCGGTGGACGGCACCTTCCGCATCCTGTCGACCCGTGACGGAGGCCGCTCCTGGAAGGTCCTGCCGAACACGGGCATGCCGGCCGCCCTGGACGGCGAGGCGGGCTTCGCGGCCAGTGGTCAGTGCCTGGTCTCCTCCGGGCCGAGGGACGTGTGGCTGGCCACCGGTGGAGCCGCACGCGCGCGTGTACTGCACTCCTCCGACCGGGGACTGACCTGGACGGCCACCGACACCCCCGTCCCGGCGGGCGATCCCGCGCGCGGGGTGTTCGCGCTCGCCTTCCGCGACCGCACGCACGGTCTCGCCGTCGGCGGCGACTACCGCGCCGACCAGCCCTCCCCGCGGTCCGCCGCCACCACCGGCGACGCCGGCCGCACCTGGCGCCGCGCCGCAACCCCGCCGCCCGCCTACCGCTCCGGCGTGACCTGGCTCCCGCACAGCCGCACCGCCGCCCTCGCCGTCGGCCCCACCGGCACCGATCTGACCACCGACGCCGGCCGCACCTGGCGCACCCTCGACACCGGCTCCTACGACACCGTGGACTGCGCCCCCGGCCTGGGCTGCTGGGCCGCCGGTGAACAAGGGCGTGTGGCACGCCTGGAGAACTGACCGTTTCGGGGTACTCGGACCGCGCACAGGAAGGGAGTGAGCGCACATGCCACGCGGTTCCAGCCCCAAGCGGGAGCGCCAGTACGAGCACATCAAGGAGAGCGCGCAGGACCGGGGCGAGAGCGCCGGGCGCGCCAAGGAGATCGCCGCACGGACGGTCAACAAGGAACGCGCCCGGTCCGGCGAGTCGAAGACCGCCAGCCGTACCTCCACCCAGGACATGTCGTCCGGCAAGCGGGGCGGGCAGCGCTCCGGCAAGGGTTCCCAGGGGCCGACGTACGACCAGCTCTACGAGGAGGCCAAGCAGCGAGGCATCAAGGGCCGTTCGGACATGAACAAGAGCCAGCTGCAGCGCGCCCTCGACAGCAAGAAGAGCTGACGGGCCGCCGCCGGGAGACCTGATCGCGGGCCCGCGCGCGGGGGCCGTACGCTCGTCCTCACCATGACGACCGTAAGCGTTCCCGCGGGCTGGCCCGCGACGGATGAAGAGGCCCGCGCCGTCCAGGACGAGCTGCGGGCCCGACTGGTGCTCGACGAAACGGGGCCCCGGCCCGGCACGGGACACGTCACGGGGGTCGACGTCGCCTACGACGACGAGCGGGACGTCGTCGCGGCCGCGGCCGTCGTGCTGGACGCGGCGAGCCTCGAGGTCGTCGCCGAGGCCACCGCCGTCGGACGGATCTCGTTCCCGTACGTGCCCGGCCTGCTCGCCTTCCGCGAGATCCCCACCGTGCTCGCCGCCCTCGAGGCCCTCCCTCGCGAGCCCGGTCTGGTCGTCTGCGACGGCTACGGACTCGCCCACCCACGCCGCTTCGGCCTCGCCTGCCACCTCGGCGTCCTCACCGGCCTGCCCACGATCGGCGTCGCCAAGAACCCGTTCACCGCCACCTACGACGACCCGGACGCGCCGCGCGGATCCTCCTCGCCGCTGCTCGCGGACGGCGAGGAGGTCGGGCGGGCCCTGCGCACCCGCGCGGGCGTGAAGCCGGTCTTCGTCTCCGTCGGCCACCGCGTCACCGTGGAGAACGCCTGCGCCCACACCCTCGCGCTCACCCCCCGGTTCCGCCTCCCCGAGACGACCCGCAGGGCCGACTCACTGTGCCGAGGGGCACTTCGGGAGGCGACGGCCCGCTCCTGAACCGTCTCCTGAGCAGGCCCCCGAGGAAGTCGAGTACACCGTCCGAGTACGCCGTCCGTGTACCTCGTCCGAAGTACCTCTTCTGAGTACGTCGTCTGAGTATCCGTACGGATGTGCGCCCCGCCCGCCGCCCGCGAGGCTGTGCCCATGACGACGCACCGCATGACCACGCACCGTGCCCCCAAGCCCCTCGTCGACCCGAACCGGCCTGTCGAGCGCGCCGTGAACGCCGCGCTGATCCTCGCCGTCCTGGCGGGCCTCGGCTGGATCGTCGGGATGATCTACACGCTCGTCCAGTGGCCGATGTGAGGCCTTGTGGGTGGAGAGCCCTGGAGGCCCGGCGAGGACGAGCCCCTGCGGCGGGGGCCGAAGGGCCGGTTCAGCGACGCGACGCGACCCGGAAGCGGATGCCCGCGCGGATCAGCCGTTCGGTCAGCGCGTCGCCCATCGCGACCGCCGTCGTGACCTGTCCCGCCGTCGCGGGGAGGTCGTCGAGGGCCAGGGCCAGCGCGCCCTCGGCGAACATCTTCGCCGTCTCGTCGTAGCCGGGATCGCCGCCCGAGACCTCCGTGCACACCCGCCGGCCACCGCCCTCGCCGACGAACCGGACCGAGAACCAGCTGCGGGCCCGCTTCTGGGCGCTGGGCCCCTCGCCGGGCCTGAGCCGGTCCGACAGCCAGCGCCGGGCGGGCGGCAGCTGAGCGGCCGCGACGACCGTCCCGACGGCCGCGACCCCACCCAGGGCGACCGGCAGCCGCCGTACGGCCGCGTAGTGCCGGTAGCGGAAGTCCGGGCCGTAGCGCTCCAGCGCCTTCGCCGACCGGCGCACGATCTGCGGGTCCACGGTCGGCAGCGGCAGTGCCCAGGCGCCGACCTCGGGGGCGAACCGGGGCACGCCGAGCGGCGCCGAGGCCCGCCGGCCCACCAGCCGCGGCTCGTGCCGTCCTCGCTCCCGCGCGGCGGCCGCCACCTGCCGGCCGCGCGCGAACTGGCCCAGCGCGGAGGCGAACGTCCCGCCCGAGAAAGCGGCGTCGGCCGTCACGAAGCCGTCCACGGTCAGCGGCACGCCCTCCGGCAGCTGCCGGACGGTGAAGTACACACCCAGGTCGTGCGGGACCGAGTCGAAGCCGACGGCGTGCACGAGCCGCGCACCCGTCTCCCGCGCGCGGGCGTCGTGCCGGACGTACGTCAGGTCCAGGAACTCCGGTTCGCCGCTGAGATCCAGGTAGTCGGCACCGGTGTCCGCGCAGGCGGCCACCAGGTCCTCGCCGTACTCCACATAGGGGCCGACCGTCGTGGCCACCACGCGCGCGTGCTCCGCGAGGGCGCGCAGGGAGGCCGGCTCCGCGACATCCGCCCGGACCACCCCGACCTCCACGCCCAGCCGCTCGCGCAGCCGCTCCAGCTTCTCCTCGCCGCGCCCGGCGATCGCCCAGCGCAGCCCCTGGGGTGCATGGGCGGCGAGGTACTCCGCGGTGAGCGTTCCGACGAAGCCGGTCGCCCCGAAGAGCACGATGTCGTACGGACGGTCCGTCCTCTTTAGCCTGCTCATGACACCCCTTGCCTGCTCGTGCCACCTGTTGGTCCCGCATCCCGTGCCGCTGTCGGTGGCTGAGGCTAGCGTGAGGAGTACGGAGGCCGGCGGTGGGCCCCCTGGGGCTCCCCAGTGGCTAAGCGCTTGCTCGCCCAGGTCTTGTGCCCATTGGAACACGTTCTTAGCATCGCGGGTGGTACTTCGGTTGTGTCACGGCAAGGGGGCTGGATGACGACGGGACGCACGTCAGGGCACGGCCCGCTCGCCGGTGTGCGCGTGGTGGAGCTCGCCGGGATCGGCCCCGGCCCCTTCGCCGCGATGCTCCTCGCCGACCTCGGCGCCGACGTCGTCCGCGTGGACCGCCCCGGCGGTCCCTCCCTCGGCGTCGATCCCGCCTACGACGTCACCAACCGCAACAAGCGCTCGGTGGTCGTCGACCTCAAGGCACCGGACGGCCCCGCGCGCGTCCTCGACCTGGCCGCCGGCGCCGACGTGCTGATCGAGGGCAACCGGCCCGGCGTCGCCGAGCGGCTCGGCGTCGGCCCCGAGGACTGCCACGCCCGCAACCCCCGGCTGGTCTACGGCCGGATGACCGGCTGGGGCCAGGAGGGCCCACTCGCCCACCGCGCCGGACACGACATCGCCTACATCGCGCTGACCGGCACGCTCGGCATGATCGGCGCCCCGGACGGACCGCCGCCCGCCCCCGCCAACCTGCTGGGCGATTACGCCGGCGGTTCCCTCTACCTCGTCGTCGGCGTCCTCGCCGCGCTCCACCACGCGCGCGTGACGGGCACCGGCCAGGTCGTCGACGCTGCCATCGTCGACGGCACCGCCCATCTGTCGGCGATGATCCACGGCATGCTCGCCGCCGGCCGCTGGCAGGACCGCCGCGCCGCCAACCTCCTCGACGGCGGCTGCCCGTACTACGGCACCTACGAGACCGCCGACGGCGGGTACATGGCGGTCGGCGCCCTGGAGCCGCAGTTCTACGACGAGTTCGTGACCGTCCTGGGCCTCGCGGACTTCCACGACGCCCGCAGGGACTGGACACGCTGGGGAGAGCTGCGCGAGGCCGTCGCCGCCCGCTTCAGGACCCGCACCCGGGACGAGTGGACGGCGCTCTTCGAGGGCTCCGACGCCTGCGTGGCGCCCGTACTGTCGCTGCGCGAGGCCCCGCACCACCCGCACCTCGCCGCCCGCGGCACGTTCACCGACCACGGCGGCATCACCCAGCCGGCTCCCGCGCCCCGCTTCTCCGCCACCCCCACCGCGATCCGCTCCGGTCCCGCGCGGCCCGGCGCCGACACGCGCGAGGTGGCCCGCGACTGGGACATACCCGGGCTGACGACGGACCTCGTGAAGGCCCCCTCCGGCGACCCCGTCGACGACCTCCCCCTCCAGGGCGACTGACCCGTTCGGCCCACCCTCCCCGAAAGGCTTGACCAGTGAGCACCGAAGCGTACGTGTACGACGCGATCCGCACCCCGCGCGGGCGCGGCAAGGCGAACGGCGCCCTGCACGGCACGAAGCCCATCGACCTCGTCGTCGGCCTCATCCACGAACTGCGCACCCGCTTCCCGGGCCTCGACCCGGCCGCGATCGACGACATCGTGCTCGGTGTCGTCGGCCCGGTCGGGGACCAGGGCTCCGACATCGCACGGATCGCGGCCATCGCGGCCGGACTGCCCGACACGGTGGCGGGCGTGCAGGAGAACCGCTTCTGCGCCTCGGGCCTGGAGGCCGTCAACCTGGCCGCCGCCAAGGTCCGTTCGGGCTGGGAGGACCTGATCCTCGCCGGTGGCGTGGAGTCGATGTCCCGGGTGCCGATGGCCTCGGACGGCGGTGCCTGGTTCAACGACCCGATGACGAACCTGTCCGTCAACTTCGTGCCGCAGGGCATCGGTGCCGACCTCATCGCCACCATCGAGGGCTTCTCGCGGCGGGACGTCGACGAGTACGCGGCCCTGTCGCAGGAACGGGCGGCGACGGCGTGGAAGGAGGGCCGCTTCGACCGCTCCGTCGTCCCGGTGAAGGACCGCAGCGGTCTGGTCGTCCTCGACCACGACGAGCACCTGCGCCCGGGCACCACCGCCGACTCCCTCGCCAGGCTGAAGCCCTCCTTCGCGGACATCGGCGAGCTGGGCGGCTTCGACGCGGTGGCGCTGCAGACGTACCACTGGGTGGAGAAGATCGACCACGTGCACCACGCGGGCAACTCCTCCGGCATCGTCGACGGCGCCTCCCTGGTGGCGATCGGCTCCAAGGAGATCGGCGAGCGCCACGGACTCACCCCCCGCGCGCGGATCGTCTCCGCCGCCGTCTCCGGCTCCGAGCCGACCATCATGCTCACCGGCCCCGCGCCCGCCACCCGCAAGGCCCTGAGGAGGGCCGGTCTGACCATCGACGACATCGACCTCGTCGAGATCAACGAGGCGTTCGCGGCGGTCGTCCTGCGCTTCGTGAAGGACATGGGCCTGTCCCTGGACAAGGTCAACGTCAACGGCGGCGCCATCGCCCTGGGCCACCCCCTCGGCGCAACCGGCGCCATGATCCTCGGCTCGCTCGTCGACGAACTCGAACGCCAGGACAAGCGCTACGGCCTCGCGACCCTCTGCGTCGGCGGCGGCATGGGCATCGCCACCGTCGTCGAGCGCGTCTGACCACCCCAGCGGAACCTCAGAGACTTCTACGGAGACCCCGTCATGACCGAGAGCACCACCATCCGCTGGGAACAGGACCGCACCGGCCTCGTCACCCTCGTCCTCGACGACCCGGACCAGTCCGCGAACACCATGAACGCGGCCTTCCGCGCCTCCCTCGCCGCGGTCACCGACCGCCTGGAGGCCGAGAAGGACACCATCCGCGGCATCATCCTCACCTCGGCCAAGAAGACCTTCTTCGCCGGCGGCGACCTGCGCGAACTCATCCGTGTCACCCCCGAGAGCGCCCAGGAGCTGTTCGACGGCGGCCTGGAGGTGAAGCGCAACCTCCGCCGCATCGAGACCCTCGGCAAACCCGTCGTCGCCGCCCTCAACGGCGCGGCCCTGGGCGGCGGCTACGAACTCGCCCTCGCCTGCCACCACCGCGTCGCCCTCGACGCCCCCGGCGCGAAGT
Source organism: Streptomyces sp. NPDC049687 (assembly GCF_044465285.1). NCBI lineage: Bacteria > Bacillati > Actinomycetota > Actinomycetes > Kitasatosporales > Streptomycetaceae > Streptomyces > Streptomyces sp. NPDC049687. Next base: position 941,235 of record NZ_JBITLN010000002.1, on the reverse strand, counting down.
TCGGCTGCCCCGAGGTCACCCTCGGGCTGCTCCCCGGAGGCGGCGGCGTCGTGCGCAGCGTACGCCTGCTGGGCATCGCCGACGCCCTGCTGAAGGTCCTCCTCCAGGGCACCCAGTACAGCACCCGGCGCGCCCTGGAGAACGGTCTGATCGACGAGGTGGCCACCACCCCGGACGAACTCCTGGCCAAGGCCCGCGCCTTCATCGAGGCCCACCCCGAGTCGCAGCAGCCCTGGGACCGGCCGGGCTACCGCATCCCCGGCGGCACGCCCGCCCACCCCAAGTTCGCCGCCAACCTGCCCGCCTTCCCGGCCACCCTGCGCAAGCAGACCAACGGCGCCCCCTACCCGGCCCCGCGCAACATCCTCGCCGCGGCCGTCGAGGGCGCCCAGGTCGACTTCGAGACCGCCCAGGTCATCGAGGCGCGCTATTTCGTCGAGTTGGCCGCCGGGCAGACGTCGAAGAACATGATCCAGGCCTTCTTCTTCGACCTCCAGGCCGTCAACTCCGGCGTCAACCGCCCCAAGGGCGTCGAGTCCCGCCGGGTCCGCAGGGCGGCCGTGCTGGGCGCCGGGATGATGGGCGCCGGCATCGCCTACTCGTGCGCCCGCGCGGGCATCGAGGTCGTCCTGAAGGACGTCTCCCTGGAGGCCGCCGTCAAGGGCAAGGACTACTCCGAGAAGCTGTGCGCCAAGGCGGTCTCCCGCGGCCGTACGACCCAGGAGAAGGCGGACGCGCTGCTCGCCCGCATCACACCCACCGCGGACCCGCAGGACCTGGCCGGCTGCGACGCCGTCATCGAGGCCGTCTTCGAGGACACCGCCCTCAAGCACAAGGTCTTCCAGGAGATCGAGCACATCGTCGCTCCCGACGCCCTGCTGTGCTCCAACACCTCCACCCTCCCCATCACGGCCCTCGCCGAGGGCGTCGAGCGACAGGACGACTTCATCGGCCTGCACTTCTTCTCGCCCGTCGACAAGATGCCGCTCGTCGAGATCATCAGGGGCGAGCGCACCGGCGACGAGGCGCTCGCGCGCGCCTTCGACCTGGTCCGCCAGATCAACAAGACCCCGATCGTCGTCAACGACTCGCGCGGCTTCTTCACCTCCCGGGTGATCGGCCACTTCATCAACGAGGGCGTCGCCATGGTCGGCGAGGGCATCGAGCCCGCCTCGGTGGAGCAGGCGGCCGCCCAGGCGGGCTATCCGGCCAAGGTGCTGTCCCTGATGGACGAGCTGACCCTCACCCTCGCGCGCAAGATCCGCAACGAGACCAAGCGGGCCGTGGAAGAGGCCGGCGGCACCTGGCCCGGACACCCCGCCGAGGCCGTCATCGACCGCATGGTCGAAGAGTTCGGCCGCACCGGCCGCAGCGGGGGAGCCGGCTTCTACGAGTACGGCGAGGACGGCCGGCGCGCCGGACTGTGGCCGGGGCTGCGCGAGCACTTCACGCGCGCGGGCGCCGAGATCCCCTTCGAGGACATGCAGGAACGCATGCTCTTCGCCGAGGCCCTCGACACCGTCAGGCTCCTGGAGGAGGGCGTCCTGACCTCCGTCGCCGACGCCAACATCGGCTCCCTGTTCGGCATCGGCTTCCCCGGCTGGACCGGCGGGGTGCTGCAGTACATCAACGGCTACGACGGCGGACTCCCCGGATTCGTGGCACGCGCGCGTGCACTCGCCGAGCGCTACGGCGACCGCTTCACCCCGCCCGCGCTGCTGGTGGAGAAGGCGGAGCGGGGGGAGATCTTCACCGACGCCCGCTGACCCACCACCCTCCCGGTCTGGGAGGGCATGTGTCCAAGGCGACCAGGCCCTCGTCGGCCTGACGAAGTAGCAGCTCACGGCCGCTGTCAGTGGCATCGCCTACGGTGGCGTCATGCCGGAGATCACTTATGTCCGGGGCGACGCCACCGTTCCCTCCGTGAAGGGCACCAAGGTGATCGCCCATGTCTGCAACGACATCGGGGGATGGGGAAAGGGCTTCGTCCTGGCACTCTCGCGCCGCTGGCCGGAGCCGGAGGCGGCGTACCGCGCCTGGCACCGCGAACGCGCCTCGAACGACTTCGGCCTGGGCGCCGTGCAGTTGGTCCAGGTGAAGCCGGACGTCTGGGTCGCCAACATGGTGGGCCAGCGCGGCATCCGCACGGGCAGCAAGGGTGTCCCCGTGCGCTACGAGGCGATCGACACGGCACTGGGCCGGCTGGCCGACCGGGTCGTCGAGCTCGACGCGTCGGTGCACATGCCACGGATAGGCTGCGGCTTGGCCGGCGGCAAGTGGTCCCGGGTGGAACCGCTGATCATCGAGCGGCTGGTCCGGCGGGGGATCTCGGTGCGGGTGTACGACCACGGGGAGGGCCGGAGTTGAGACGTGAGACCGACGTTCTCGTCCTGGGCGGCTCGGGTGTGGACACGATCGTCCGGGTGCCGGAGCTGCCGCTCCCGTACGCCGACAGTTACATGATCGACAGCGGGATCCACACCCGTGCCGGGCAGACCGGCGACTTCGTGGCGCTGGGCCTCGCCGTGGCGCTGATCGTCGCCGGTACCGACAAGGACCTCATCGACCCGCCCGCCGACACCCCGACCCTCACCCTGGACCTCGCCCGCACCTCGGCCCGGCTCCCGTTCGTCGGCGGCGCCGTCGCGTTCGCCGCGGCCACGGCCGCACCACCGACGGCGACACCGGATGCCGGTCGCCTGGACGGCGTACGCGTACCGCCCCAGACGTACCGGATCCCTTGGGACGGTCCTCCGGGGCGTGTTTCGGAAGTCCCGTCCGGTCGCCGGGAGGCCGACACCATTTTCGCAACACGCCCTCTAGAAGGGGGCGGCCAGCCGGGCCGCCTCCTCCGCGCATCCCCAGGCCACCGTCACGCCCGCCCCACCGTGCCCGTAGTGGTGCACCCTCACCCGCCCGTCCGGCAGTACCTCCCGCTCCAGCCGCACCGCCGGCCGGGCCGGCCGCAGACCCACCCGGTGCTCCAGGACCCGCGCCCCGGCCACCTCCGGCCGCAGCGCGGCACAGCGCCGTACGATCGCCTCCGCCACTGCCGGATCCGGCTCCAGGGACCACGCGCCGTCGTCGGCCGTGCCGCCCAGCAGCAGCCGCCCCGGCTGGGGGAAGAGGTAGGCCATCTCCCCCTCGCGGGTGGTGGAGACGGTCCAGGTGCGCACACCGGGGTTCTCCACGACCACCAGCTGCCCGCGCACGGGCCGCACCAAGGGGTCCGCGACCAGGTCACGGGCGCCCAGCCCCGTGCAGTTGACCACGACCGGCGCATCGGCCTCCGCCAGGTCGGACACGGTCCGCTCCTCCACCGTGCCGCCCGCCCGCAGCAACCGCTCCCGCAGCCACGGCAGATGCACCGCCATGTCGATCAACGGCAACCGCGCCCATACGGCTGTCCCGGCCCCGTACTCCCGCGCGGTGGCCCGGCGCAGCACGCCCAGTCGGCCCGCCGCCCAGCCCTCGACGTCCGCCAGGTCGGCCCCGCCCATCGCCCCGTCGACCAGGCGCACCCCGGTCGCCTCGGGCCGCCCGGCCAGCTCCTCGTACACCTCCAGGGAGCGCAGCGCCCAGGCCCGCGCCGACGCCATCGGCTCGATGTGGTAAGGCCACCACAGCGCGCCCGCGACGGCCGAGGTGGTCCGCTCGGCCGGCTCCCGCGTCCACAGCCGCACCCGCCGGCCGCGCTCGGCGAGGACGACGGCCGTCGCCAGCCCGATGACCCCGCCGCCCACCACGACGACTTCGCCGTTCCTCTGACTGTTCACGTCCGGACGGTAACCGACCGCACCCGGGACGGCGACGGGGCGCGAACCGCGGCACTAAGATCTACGATCTGATGACTGCCACCCTCGTCGCCAAGAACCTCGCCGCCGGGCACGGCGACCGCTCCCTCTTCTCCGGGCTCGACCTCGTCGTCGCCCCCGGTGACGTGATCGGGCTGGTCGGTGCCAACGGCGCGGGCAAGTCCACCCTGCTGAAGCTGCTCGCCGGGCTCACCGCGCCCGAGCAGGGCGAGCTGAGGCTCTCCCCGCCGACCGCGACGGTCGGCCACCTGCCCCAGGAGCCGGAGCGCCGCCCCGGCGAGACCGTCCGGGAGTTCCTGGCCCGCCGCACCGGCGTCGCCGAGGCGCAGCACGCCATGGACGAGGCGACCCAGGCCCTGGTCGACGGGGCCCCGGGCGCCGACGACGCGTATGCGACGAGCCTGGAGCGCTGGCTCGCCCTCGGCGGCGCCGACCTCGACGAGCGGGCCGAGGAGATCGCCGACTCCCTCGGTCTCGGCGTCGGCCTGGACCAGCCGATGACGTCCCTGTCCGGCGGCCAGGCCGCCCGCGCGGGCCTCGCCTCCCTCCTTCTCTCCCGCTACGACGTCTTCCTCCTCGACGAGCCCACCAACGACCTCGACCTGGACGGCCTGGAGCGCCTCGAACGCTTCGTGACCGGTCTGCGCGCCGGCACCGTCGTCGTCAGCCACGACCGCGAGTTCCTCACCCGCACCGTCACCAAGGTGCTCGAACTCGACCTCGCCCAGCAGCGGATCAACCTCTACGGCGGTGGCTACGACGCCTACCTGGAGGAGCGGGACGTGGCCCGCCGGCACGCCCGCGAGGACTTCGAGGAGTACGCCGACAAGAAGGCGGCACTCCAGGACCGTGCACAGGTCCAGCGTTCCTGGATGGACAAGGGCGTGAAGAACGCGCGCCGCAAGGCGGGCAACGACAACGACAAGATCGGCCGCAAGTTCCGCAGCGAGGCCAGCGAGAAGCAGGCCGCGAAGGCCCGGCAGACCCAGCGCATGATCGAACGACTGGAGGTCGTCGAGGAGCCCCGCAAGGAGTGGGAGCTGCACATGGAGATCGCGGCCGCCCCGCGCTCCGGCGCCGTGGTCGCCACCCTTCGCGACGCGGAGGTGCGCCGCGACGGCTGCACCTTCGGCCCGGTCACCCTGCAGATCGACTGGGCGGACCGGGTCGCGGTCACCGGCGCGAACGGCGCCGGCAAGTCGACGCTGCTCGGCGCGCTCCTCGGCCGGATCCCGCTGGACGCCGGCCACGCGGCGCTCGGCTCGGGCGTCCTGGTCGGCGAGGTGGACCAGGCACGCAAGCTGTTCCACGGCTCCGAGTCGCTGCTGGACGCGTTCCGCGCGGCCGTCCCCGACACCGAACCGGTCGAGGTCCGCACCCTGCTGGCCAAGTTCGGCCTGAAGACGGACCATGTGCTGCGCCCCGCCGCCACCCTGTCACCCGGCGAACGCACCCGCGCCGCCCTCGCCCTGCTCCAGGGCCGGGGCGTCAACCTCCTCGTCCTCGACGAGCCCACGAACCACCTCGACCTCCCGGCGATCGAGCAGCTGGAGTCGGCCCTCGACGCCTACGAGGGCACCCTCCTCCTGGTCACCCACGACCGCCGCATGCTGGACGCGGTCCGGGTCACCCGACGGCTGGAAGTCGCGGACGGCAAGGTGACGGAACGCTAGGTGTCCTGTCCCGGCAGGCGTGATCCGCCGGACAGGCCCTGGCCGGCGTCCCGCGCGGCCCGCTCCACACGCTCCCGGTGGGCGTCCCACCAAGAAGCGTCCCGGTCGGGCGTGTTGAGCCCGCGGGGCCGCTGTCCGACCGCTCCGTCGATCAGCTCCCGCACGATGTCGGCGTGCCCGGCGTGCCGCTGGGTTTCGGCGATCATGTGGGTGAGGCTGTGATGCAGGGTCAGTTCGCCGCCCCCGGGGATGCGGCCGACCGCGTCCAGGGGCAGCGCCGCGATCGTCTCGTCCGCGTGCGCACAGGCCCGCCGGTAGAGTCCGACGATGTCCTCGCGTGTCTCGTCGGACCTCGCCCACAGGTCGGCGTTCGGCTCGGCGTCCCCGGTGATCCACAGCGGTGGGCCCTCGAACGGCCGGCCGTAGGCCGCCCCGAAGTACAGCGCCTCGGCTCCCGCGACGTGCTTGACCAGGCCCAGCAGATTGGTGCCGGTGGGCGTCATGGGACGGCGTACGTCGTACTCGGACAGCCCGTCGAGCTTCCAGAGCAGCGCGTCGCGGGCATCCCGCAGATACGTCCGGAGATCGGTCTTGGGATCGCGGTCGGTCATACGATCAGTCTGTCGACTTCAAGATCTCCGACAACCGGTTTTCAGGAGAGGCGGGTCGCCAGCCCGGGGTAGTCGACGACGAACCCCTCCGCGTCGAACTCGACCTCACTGCGGAAGGTCCCTGAGACGAACCGGACCCGAGCGCCCCGCTCGCCCGCCCCGAGATACGTGTACGTCTGCCACGACGGCCGCACGGTCAGCGCCGGCACCGACACCCACGCCATCAGCAACCGCCGCTCGCCGGGCCCCCGGTGCAGCCCGTGCCGGAGCACCGGCATGGTGTTGGTGAGGGGGCACAGGCCCAGATCGCAGTCGACGGCCTCCCGGAACCCGGGCAGCCGCTCCCCGTCGGCCGTCCAGCCGCCGTGCCCGTCGTGCCGCAGATCGAGCGTCCTGGTCCGCCCGGCCGTCTCGACGGTCACCCGCAGTCGCCGCGTCACGAAGCCCGGACCGGTGTCGAGGTCGTACGACACCCAGTACGGCTCCGGGACCGTCCCGACCGCACGCCCCCGCGCGCGCAGTACACCCCCGCCGGTCTCGGTCCACGCGGTCTCGTAACCGCCGCTCGCCATGACGTTCCAGGTGAGGACACGTGAAGTGCTCATACCGTCACTGTAGGAGCGGGCCGGGCCGACGGTGCCCGGCCCGCGTCGCTCAGCCGCGGCCCTTCTTCGGGTCGAGCAGGCCCGCCCGGCGCAGCGCGTCGGCCATCGCGCTGTTGGCCGGTGCCGACGCCTGCCGTGCGCCGGCACCGCCCCCGCGCTGGCCGCCGTTCCCGCCGCGCCGGTCGCCCTGCTGCCGCTGCTGCGGCGGACGCCCGCCGCCCCGCTGCGGCCGGCCCTCGCCCGAGGGGCCGCCCTTGGGGGCCGCCTCGTCGTCCAGCCGGAGCGTCAGCGAGATCCGCTTGCGCGGGATGTCGACGTCGAGGACCTTCACCTTGACGATGTCACCGGGCTTGACCACGTCCCGAGGGTCCTTGACGAACGTCTTCGACAGCGCGGAGACATGCGCCAGGCCGTCCTGGTGGACGCCGACGTCGATGAACGCCCCGAAGGCCGCCACGTTGGTCACGACGCCTTCCAGAACCATCCCGGGCGCCAGGTCGGAGATCTTCTCGATGCCCTCCTTGAAGGTGGCCGTCCTGAAGGCGGGACGCGGGTCGCGCCCGGGCTTCTCCAGTTCCTTGAGGATGTCGGTGACGGTCGGCAGACCGAACGTCTCGTCCACGAACTCGGTGGGCCGCAGCGAGCGCAGGACGCCCGTGTTGCCGATGAGGGAGGCCACCTCCTGGCCGGAGGTCTTCACCATGCGCCGCACCACCGGGTACGCCTCCGGGTGCACGCTGGAGGCGTCCAGCGGGTCCGTGCCGCCACGGATGCGCAGGAAGCCCGCGCACTGCTCGTATGCCTTGGGTCCGAGCCGCGGCACCTTCTTGAGCTCCGTACGGGAGGTGAACGGCCCGTTGGCGTCCCGGTGCGCCACGATGTTCTCCGCGAGTCCGGAGGTGATGCCGGAGACCCGGGAGAGCAGCGGCGCCGAGGCCGTGTTCACGTCCACGCCCACGCCGTTCACACAGTCCTCCACCACCGCGTCCAGCGAACGCGACAGCTTCACCTCGGACAGGTCGTGCTGGTACTGACCGACGCCGATCGACTTCGGGTCGATCTTCACGAGCTCGGCCAGCGGGTCCTGGAGCCGGCGTGCGATGGACACCGCGCCGCGCAGGGACACGTCCATGTCGGGCAGTTCCTGCGAGGCGAACGCGGAGGCCGAGTACACGGAGGCGCCCGCCTCGGACACCATCACCTTGGTGAGCTTCAGCTCCGGATGCTTCGTGATCAGCTCACCGGCGAGCTTGTCGGTCTCGCGGGACGCCGTGCCGTTGCCGATCGCGATCAGTTCGACCGCGTGCTCTTTGGCGAGCCGCGCGAGCTTGGCGATCGCCTCGTCCCACTTGTTGGCCGGGACGTGCGGGTAGATGACGTCCGTCGCCACCACCTTGCCGGTCGCGTCGACCACCGCGACCTTCACACCCGTACGGAAGCCGGGGTCCAGGCCCAGCGTCGCACGCGTGCCGGCCGGCGCGGCGAGCAGCAGGTCGCGCAGGTTCGCGGCGAAGACGTCGACCGCCTCGTCCTCGGCGGCGGTACGCAGCCGCAGCCGCAGGTCGAGGCCGAGGTGGACGAGGAGGCGGGTGCGCCAGGCCCAGCGGACCGTGTCCGTCAGCCACTTGTCGGCCGGACGCCCCCGGTCGGCGATCCCGAACCGCGACGCGACGATCCCCTCGTACGACGACGGCCCCTCCGTGGGCTCCTCGGGCTCCAGGACGAGGTCGAGGACCTCCTCCTTCTCGCCGCGCAGCATCGCCAGGATCCGGTGCGAGGGCAGTTCGGTGAACGGCTCGGCGAAGTCGAAGTAGTCGGCGAACTTCGCGCCCGCCTCCTCCTTGCCGTCGCGCACCTTGGCGGCCAGCCGGCCGCGCTTCCACATCCGCTCACGCAGTTCGCCGATCAGGTCGGCGTCCTCCGAGAACCGCTCGGTCAGGATCGCCCGCGCGCCGTCGAGCGCCGCCTGCGGATCGGCGACACCCTTGTCGGCGTCGACGAACGCGGACGCGGCGGCGAGGGGATCGACGGTCGGGTCGCCGAGCAGGCCCTCGGCCAGCGGCTCCAGACCAGCCTCACGCGCGATCTGCGCCTTGGTGCGCCGCTTGGGCTTGTACGGGAGGTAGATGTCCTCCAGCCGCGCCTTCGTCTCGGCGCCGCGGATCTGCGCCTCCAGGGCCTCGGTGAGCTTGCCCTGCTCGCGCACCGACTCCAGGATCGCCGTCCGCCGCTCCTCCAGCTCCCGCAGATAGCGCAGCCGCTCCTCGATCGTGCGCAGTTGCGCGTCGTCGAGCATCTCGGTCGCTTCCTTGCGGTAGCGGGCGATGAAAGGCACCGTCGAGCCGCCGTCGAGCAGCTCCACGGCGGCCTTCACCTGCCGCTCCCGTACGCCGAGCTCCTCGGCGATCCTGCCTTCGATGGACCCTACTTCGATGGACCCGGGTGTCGTCACGATCCCGTACCGCCTTCTCCACTGAGGTTGCGCGGCAATTGTGGCAGGTGGGACCGACAACCGGGGATCAGGGCGCGGTCATCGGGCCGGTCATCAGGCCCGGCGGCTCCTGGTGGAGCTCGAAGCGCCGCCGAAAAGGCGGGCCAGCGCCCGGAAGGGCAGCGTCACCACGGTGGCGATGGCGCCACCGATCTGCCGCAGCACGTCTGCGATCGCACGGAACACGAGATTCCCCTTTCTCTCTGCTTTCTCTCTGTTTTCCCTCTGTGGTCTGGCCCGGCCGACGCGGCCCGGCAAGATCCGAGTACCTCCCCCTGGCCCGGCCATGCCGACCCGGGCCATGGCAGAAAAGGTGGGGAACTCGTCATTGCCGCCCTGGCCGCACGACGCGAAGAATCGGTCCCATGGCGCAGCGAACCGTCCTCGTCGTCCTCTTCGACGGCGTCCAGAGTCTCGACGTCACGGGCCCCCTGGAGGTCTTCACGGGCGCCGGGCAGCACACGCCGGGCAGCTACCGCGTCCGTACCGCCTCCCTGGACGGAGCTCCCGTGCGCACCTCCAGCGGTCTGACCCTCGTACCGGACGAGGCGCTCACCAGCGCGTGCGCCCCGCACACCCTCGTCGTCCCGGGCGGCCGGGGCACCCGCCGCCCGGACACGCCGCCGCTCATCGGCTGGCTGCGCGACAACGCCCCGCGCACGCAGCGCCTAGTCTCCGTATGCACCGGGGCGCTCCTGCTCGCCGAGGCGGGCCTGCTGGAGGGCCGCCGGGCGACGACCCACTGGGCGTACTGCGACAAACTCGCCCGTGACCATCCGGCCGTCGAGGTCGACCCCGACCCGATCTACGTCCGTGACGGCGACGTCTACACCTCGGCCGGCGTCACCTCCGGCATCGACCTGGCGCTCGCCCTGGTCGAGGAGGACCTCGGGCGGGACGCGGCGCTGGCCATCGCCCGCCACCTGGTCGTCTTCCTGCGCCGGCCGGGGAACCAGGCCCAGTTCAGCGCCCAGCTGGCCGTCCAGACCGCGCGACGGGAGCCGCTGCGGGAGGTCCAGCAGTGGATCACCGAGCACCCCGCCGCCGATCTGAGCGTCGAGGCGCTCGCCGCCCGCGCCCGGCTCTCGCCCCGCCACTTCGCCCGTGCCTTCCACACCGAGACCGGCACGACCCCCGGCCGCTACGTCGACCGGGTCCGCCTGGAGCACGCCCGCCGGCTCCTGGAGGACACGGCCGACGGCGTCGAGGAGATCTCCCGCGCCAGCGGCTACGGAACCCCCGAGGGCATGCGCCGCGCCTTCGTCAAAGCCCTCGGGACGGCCCCGGCGGAATACCGCCGCCGGTTCCGGCCCGCCCCCGTCCGCTGAAGTCCCCCGAGAGGAACCCGATGCAGATCGCCTTCGTCGTCTACGACCGCTTCACCGCCCTCGACGTCGTGGGGCCGTACGAGATCCTCTCCCGCACGCCGGGCGCGGAGACCGTGTTCGTGGCCCCGGAGAGAGGACCGGTCCGCACGGAGACGGGCTCCCTCGCGGTCACCGCCGACCGGGCCCTGTCCGAAGTCCCCGCCCCCGACGTCGTGGTGGTCTCCGGCGGGCCCGGCCAGAGCGCCCTGATGGACGACGAGCCTCTCCTGGACTGGCTGCGCACCGCTGACGCCACCAGCACCTGGACGACGTCCGTGTGTTCCGGATCGCTGCTGCTCGCCGCCGCGGGCCTGCTGGAGGGCCGCCGTGCCACCTCGCACTGGCTGGCCCTGGAGCAGCTCGCGGTGTTCGGCGCCGAACCCACCGGCGAACGGGTCGTCTTCGACGGCAAGTACGTCACCGCGGCCGGCGTCTCCTCGGGCATCGACATGGGGCTCGCCCTGCTCGGCCGCATCGCCGGCGACGACCACGCCCGGGCCGTACAGCTGGGCACGGAGTACGACCCGCAGCCGCCCTACGACGCCGGTGCCCCGCACAAGGCTCCAGCGCACCTCGTCGACGCGCTGCGCGCCCGCAGCCGGTTCATCCTGACGTAGGCCAGGTGAAGCGCGGCTCCCTGCCCTCCAGGAACGCGGTGACGCCCTCCGCGGTGTCGCCGCTGCCGCGTGCCTGCGCGGCCCAGTGGGCGTCGCGGTCGGTGCGGCCGTTCGCGAACTCCTTCGCGGCGGCCTGCGTCAGCCGCGAGCGCGACACCAGGATCCGCGTGAACTCCGCGACCCGCTTGTCGAGTTCGTCCGAGGGCAGCACCTCGTCGATCAGACCCGTGCGCAGTGCCCGCTCGGTGTCGATCAACTCACCGGAGAACAGCAGGTACTTGGCGGTCGCCGGACCGACCAGCGCGACCAGCCGGCGGGTCGCGGAGGCCGGGTAGACGATGCCGAGCTTCGCCGGCGTCACCCCGAACAGCGCGCCCTTCTCGGCGAACCGCAGATCGCAGGCCGCCGCCAGCTGCGCGCCCCCGCCCACGCAGTGCCCCTTCACGGCCGCCAGGGTGGGTTTCGGGAACGCCGCGACGGCCTCCTCGGCCAGCACCGCGAGAGACTGCGCCTCTTGGGTGGAGCCCCGCAGCGTGGAGATCTCGGCGCCTGCGCAGAAGGTGCCGCCCGCACCCGTCAGCACCAGCGCCCCCACCTCGGGATCGGCGGCCAGCGTGTCCAGCAGCGGGGGCAGCCCGGCCCACATCGCGGCCGTCATGGCGTTGCGCTTCGCCGGGTGGTGCAGGACGACGGTGGCGACCCCGTCGGTGACGCCGTGCAGCAGTTCGGGCTCCATGGCCCGGATGCTAACCCCGGGCAGGACAACCCGAACAACGCGCGAACCCGGCATCGAGGCGACAGGAACCTTCCCCCACAAGGCCAGGTCGTACGGAAGAGGTCGGAAACGCTCGATAATCGCTGACTTCTGTTCAGTCATCCGGAGGGGAGCGTCTCGTTACCAACACTCGACGTGTGGTGACAATCGAGCGCGAGGGTGGCGACCGGACGATGGACAACCACGGGCGCGGGCCCGACCCACGCCCAGAGGGCGGCACGGACGCACCTCTCGAGTCCGTGGAGGACCCGGGGCCGCCACCGCTGCCCTACGAAGGCGTCTGGCGGTTCACCGCACCCGCCGTGGACGCCTCGGTCCCGCAGGCGCGACACGCGGTGCGGGACCTGCTGCACCGCCAGGGCGTGCCCGTCTCGGACGACCTGGTCCAGGGGCTCCTGCTGATCGTCTCCGAGCTGGTGACCAACGCCGTCCGGCACGCGGCGCTGCTGTCACCGACACTCGCGGTGGAGGTGGCGGTCGGGGCCGAGTGGCTGCGGGTGGCCGTGGAGGACAACCACCCCTACCGCCCGACCGCCCTGGTGGCCGACCACGACGAGACCAACGGCCGGGGACTGCTCCTCGTACGGGAGATCACCCGTGAGGCGGGAGGGGTCTGCGACGTCGAGCACACCGCCGGCGGCGGCAAGGTGATCTGGGCCGCCCTGCCGCTCAAGCCCGTCCGGACGGGCTGAGGGTCACCACCCGGCCGACGGCCCCGTCAGTTCCCGCACGGCGGGCCGGGCCGCGTCCAGCACGGTCATGAACCAGGAGGAGAAGGTGTCCTTCGCGTGCCGCTCGGCCAGGTCGGCGGGCGTCACGAAGGCCGTCTCGCCGACCTCCTCGGGGTCCGGCCGCAGCGGCGACTGCACCAGCCCGACGAACAGGTGGTTGTACTCCTGCTCGACCAGACCCGACGCCGGGTCCGGGTGGTTGTAGCGGACCGTGCCGGCCTCGGCGAGCAGCGACGGGGACACCCCCAGCTCCTCGAAGGTGCGCCGCGCGGCCGCCGCGAACGGCGCCTCGCCGGGGTAGGGGTGACCGCAGCAGGTGTTGGACCACACACCGGGGGAGTGGTACTTGCCGAGGGCCCGCTGCTGGAGCAGCAGCCGACCGCGTTCGTCGAAGAGGAACACGGAGAACGCGCGGTGCAGCCGCCCCGGCGGCCGGTGGGCGGCGAGCTTCTCCTCGGTGCCGATCGTCACGCCGTTCTCGTCGACCAGTTCCAGCAAGATCGCGTCCGCTGTGCCGTTCGACGAGCTGTGCGTCGCGGTGGCAGGTGTGATCGGCATACCCATCCTTAGCATCGGTCCTCGCGTCCCCAGTCTGCCGTACGCGCCCGGCCCTCCCGGCGCGTCGCGTGAACGCCGCGCAGGTCCCTCGCGCGGCGACCGGCCCCGCGGGTGATCTTGCCCGGCGTCCCGGAACGGGAACCGTCCTGAACGCGTGTGCGCATCATCACGGGGGTGCGAACCGGCTCGGTGGAGAGCCGTGCCTCGTGCTGCGCGTGGCCGCTCGGCTCCCGGCGTGATCGTCCAGGCGTGCGGATTGCGCACGTTCTCCACCCGTCCAGGACGAGCATGCGGGCCCGCACCTCCGCCATGTCGACGTCCTTCGGGGCGGGGTATCCCGCAACAGGGCGGTGAACACCCTTGCCCTATGCCCGGCGGTGGTGGAGCCGCCAGCCCCGCCAGGCCGACTCCACCATCTCGGGCACCCCGCGCCGGGCCGTCCACCCCAGCTCCCGCTCGGCCAGCTCGGCCGAGGCGACCGCGCGCGGCGCGTCCCCGGGGCGTCGCGCCTCGACCACCGGGGAGCGGGTGTCGCCGGTCACCTCGCCGATCAGCGTGACCAGTTCCCGCACCGAGACGCCCTCGCCGCGCCCGATGTTGACCGTCAGGTCCCCGGACACCTCCGGCGCCGACAGCCGCCGGGCCGCCGCCAGATGCGCCTCGGCCAGGTCGGCGACATGGATGTAGTCACGGACGCAGGTGCCGTCCGGAGTCGGATAGTCGTCGCCGAAGATCCGCGGTGCCTCGTCGCGGGTCAGCCGGTCGAAGACCATCGGGACGATGTTGAAGACCCCGGTGTCGGCCAGTTCGGGCGACGCCGCCCCGGCCACGTTGAAGTAGCGCAGGCAGGTCGTCGCGATGCCGTGCGCCTGCCCGGCCGCCCGCACCAGCCACTCCCCGGCCAGCTTGGTCTCGCCGTACGGGTTCACCGGGGCGCACGGGGTGTCCTCCGTGATGAGGTCCACGTCCGGGTTGCCGTAGACGGCCGCGGACGAGGAGAACACGAAACGCCGCACACCGGCCTCGCCCACCGCCTCCAGGAGTGTGGCCAGACCGCCGACGTTCTCCCGGTAGTAGCGGGTGGGCTGCGCCACCGACTCGGCGACCTGCTTGTGGGCGGCCAGGTGCACCACGCCCGTCACCGCCTGCTCGGCCAGGACCTGCTTGAGCAGGACGGCGTCCAGCGACGAGCCGCGGACGAGCGGGACGTCCGCCGGCAGCCGGGACGGGAACCCGGCCGAGAGGTCGTCCAGCACGACGACGCGCTCCCCGGCCCCGGTCATGGCCCGCGCCACATGTGCCCCAATGTATCCGGCTCCGCCGGTGATCAGCCACGTCATGGCCGCCCAGCCTATGCCGACCTCCGACGACGCCCGCAATGTCCCCGATGCCGTTTCCGGAGGTGCGCGGTTTGTGGGGTGGGCCGCCGATCACCGATGATGATCTCGGCAGAGGCCGGTTCAAACCGTGCCGCCGAACCGCGTTGACCGGAGCTGAACGGCCGGTGAACACGGCCTTCCCGGCATCCGATAGCCTCTGCCGACATGCCGCCCGCCCGGCCCCGACCGGGGCAGGCCAAGGGCGCCCCACTGTGTACACGACCGGCGCGGACGCGTCGGGACCCAGGGAGTGAGTTCGGTTGCCGACCGCCATCCTCACCGGTCAGCCGGTCCCCGGATCGTCGATCGAGGGCGACCTGCGCTCCCTCGGCTTCGACGTCCGGCTCGCCGCCGACGCCGCCGACACCGAGGCGCTGCTCGCCGCGGTGCCGGGCCAGGAGCGGGTCGCCGTCGTCGACGCCCGCTTCGTGGGACACCGGCACGCCCTGCGCCTCGGCCTCACCGACCCGCGCTTCCCGCTCGCCGCGATCCCCGGCGCGCTGACCGCGCAGCCCGCCGGCCGCCAGGCCCTCACCCGCGCGCTGGCCCGCGAGAACTCCGCGAGCGGCGGCCCCGCCCATGGGGGTGCCCCCGCGCGAGCGAAGTCCAGCGTGGAGGACGTCGACAGCCTCGCCGACCGCATCGTCACCGCCCTCGACGACGACGGCGAGGACGTCCACCGCCCCGAGCTGGGCAGCCTGGTCGCCGAGGTCCCCGCCGACCCGCAGGCCCGCAACGAGGCACGGCAGGCACTCGCCGCCGTCGACGACGAGGCCGTACGCCTGAAGTCGGCCGTGAAGGCCCGCGACGGCTTCTTCACCACGTTCTTCATCAGCCCGTACTCGCGCTACATCGCCCGCTGGTGCGCCCGCCGCGGCCTCACCCCGAACCAGGTCACCACCGCCTCCCTCCTCACCGCGCTCGTCGCGGCGGGCTGCGCGGCCACCGGCACCCGGGGCGGCTTCATCGCGGCGGGTGTCCTGCTCATCGCGTCCTTCGTGCTGGACTGCACCGACGGCCAGCTCGCCCGCTACTCCCTGCAGTACTCCACGCTCGGCGCCTGGCTGGACGCCACCTTCGACCGGGCCAAGGAGTACGCCTACTACGCCGGCCTCGCCCTCGGGGCGGCCCGGGGCGGCGACGACGTGTGGGCCCTCGCCCTCGGCGCGATGGTCCTGCAGACCTGCCGGCACGTCGTCGACTTCTCCTTCAACGAGGCCAACCACGACGCCACCGCCAACACCAGCCCCACCGCCGCCCTCTCCGGCAGGCTGGACAGCGTCGGCTGGACGGTCTGGGTGCGGCGGATGATAGTCCTGCCCATCGGCGAACGATGGGCCATGATCGCCGTCCTGACGGCCGCCACGACTCCCAGAATCACCTTCTACGCGCTGCTCATCGGCTGCGCCTTCGCGGCGACGTACACCACCGCGGGCCGGGTGCTGCGCTCGGTGACGCGCAGGGCACAGCGCACCGACCGGGCGGCGCGGGCGCTGGCGGACCTCGCGGACAACGGCCCGCTCGCCGAGCTCCTCGCCCGCGTCCTGCCGGCCAAGTCCCGTGTCCCGGCCCTCCCCTGGGCCCTCGCGGGCAGCGTCCTCCTGGTCCTCGCGGCCTGGTTCGAGGGACCGGGCTGGTCGGTCGTCCTGTGCGCCGCGGTCTACGTCCTGCTGTCCTCCGAAGCCCTCGTGAAGCCCCTCAAGGGCGCCCTCGACTGGCTCGTCCCCCCGTTCTTCCGCGCCGGCGAATACCTCACCGTCCTGATCCTCGCGGCGAAAACCGAGGTGAACGGGGCCCTTCCTGCGGCTTTCGGGCTGGTGGCCGCCGTCGCCTACCATCACTACGACACGGTGTACCGCATCCGCGGCAACGCCGGAGCGCCGCCGGCCTGGCTGGTGCGCGCCATCGGGGGGCAGGAGGGGCGGACGCTGCTCGTCGCGGTGCTGGCCGCCCTGCTCACCGGCACGCAGTTCACGGTCGCGCTCACGGTGCTCGCCGTGGCCGTCGCCCTGGTGGGGCTCGTCGAGAGCATCCGCTTCTGGGTGTCCTCAGGGGCGCCCGCCGTACACGATGAAGGAGAACCCGCATGATCGGCCTCGTGCTGGCGGCCGGCGCCGGACGGCGTCTGCGCCCCTACACCGACAGCCTGCCCAAGGCGCTGGTGCCGGTGGGGCCCGCGGGTATAGAGGGCGAACCCACGGTCCTGGACCTGACGCTCGGCAACTTCGCCGAGATCGGCCTGACCGAGGTCGCGGTCATCGTCGGCTACCGCAAGGAGGCCGTGTACGCGCGCAAGGAGGCCCTGGAGGCGAAGTACGGACTCAGGCTCACCCTCATCGACAACGACAAGGCCGAGGAGTGGAACAACGCTTACTCCCTGTGGTGCGGCCGTGACGCCCTCAAGGACGGCGTGATCCTCGCCAACGGCGACACCGTGCACCCGGTCTCCGTGGAGAAGACGCTGCTCGCCGCCCGCGGCGAGGGCAAGAGGATCATCCTCGCCCTCGACACCGTGAAGTCCCTCGCGGACGAGGAGATGAAGGTCGTCGTCGACCCCGACAAGGGCGTCCAGAAGATCACCAAGCTGATGGACCCCGCCGAGGCCACCGGCGAGTACATCGGCGTCACCCTCATCGAGGGCGACGCCGCCGCCGACCTGGCCGACGCGCTGAAGACCGTCTGGGAGACCGACCCGCAGCAGTTCTACGAGCACGGCTACCAGGAGCTGGTCAACCGCGGCTTCCGGATCGACGTCGCGCCGATCGGCGACGTCGAGTGGGTGGAGATCGACAACCACGACGACCTCGCCCGCGGACGGGAGATCGCGTGCCAGTACTGACCCGGCTCATCCCCTCGCCGCTGGTCGTGGACATCCGCCCGGGTGCCCTCGACGATCTGGCGGGTGTACTCGCCGACGAGCGCATCTCGACCTCGGGCCGTCTCGCCGTCGCCGTCAGCGGCGGCTCCGGCGCCCGGCTGCGCGAGCGGATCGCCCCGACGCTGCCCGGTGCCACCTGGTACGAGGTCGGCGGCGGCACTCTCGACGACGCGGTCCGGCTGGCCGGTGACATAAAGGCCGGCCACTACGACGCGGTTGTGGGCCTCGGCGGCGGCAAGATCATCGACTGCGCCAAGTTCGCCGCGGCCCGGGTGGGCCTGCCCCTGGTCGCCGTACCGACGAACCTGGCGCACGACGGCCTGTGCTCGCCGGTCGCGACCCTCGACAACGACGCGGGCCGCGGCTCCTACGGCGTGCCGAACCCGATCGCGGCCGTCATCGACCTGGACGTGATCCGGGAGGCGCCGGCGCGCTTCGTGCGCGCGGGCATCGGCGACGCGATCTCCAACATCAACTCGATCGCGGACTGGGAACTGGCCAACCGCGTCAAGGGCGAGAAGATCGACGGCCTCGCCGCGGCCATGGCCCGCCAGGCCGGCGAGGCGGTGCTCCGGCACCCCGGCGGCATCGGGGACAACGCCTTCCTGCAGGTGCTCGCCGAGGCGCTGGTCCTCACGGGCATCGCGATGTCCATCTCCGGTGACTCGCGCCCCGCCTCGGGCTCCTGCCACGAGATCAACCACGCCTTCGACCTGCTCTTCCCCAAGCGCGCCGCCGCCCACGGCGAGCAGTGCGGCCTCGGTGCCGCCTTCGCGATGTACCTGCGCGGTGCCCACGAGGAGTCGGCCTACATGGCCGAGGTACTGCGCAGACACGGGCTGCCGGTGCTGCCGGAGGAGATCGGCTTCACGGTCGACGAGTTCGTCCGCGCCGTGGAGTTCGCCCCCGAGACCCGGCCCGGCCGCTACACCATCCTCGAACACCTCGACCTCAAGACCGAACAGATCAAGGACATCTACGCCGACTATGTCAAGGCCATCGGTAGCTGAACTCAGACCGGTCGTCCACCCCCCGGGGGTGAAGGACCGGCGCAGCGGTGAGCACTGGATGGGACGCCTCTACATGCGTGAGGTGTCCCTGCGGGTCGACCGCTACCTGGTCAACACCAGGGTCACGCCCAACCAGCTCACGTACCTGATGACAGTCTTCGGTGTCCTCGCGGCCCCGGCACTCCTGGTGCCGGGGATCCCGGGCGCCGTGCTCGGTGTGGTCTGCGTCCAGATGTACCTGCTGCTGGACTGCGTCGACGGCGAGATCGCCCGCTGGAAGAAGCAGTACTCGCTCGGCGGTGTCTACCTCGACCGGGTCGGCGCGTATCTCACCGACGCCGCCGTGCTCGTCGGGTTCGGGCTGCGGGCCGCCGACCCGTGGGGCAGCGGCCGTATCGACTGGCTGTGGGCGTTCCTCGGCACGCTCGCCGCGCTCGGCGCGATCCTGATCAAGGCCGAGACCGACCTCGTCGGAGTCGCCCGTCACCAGGGCGGGCTGCCGCCGGTCAAGGAGGCGGCGTCCGAGCCGCGCTCCTCCGGCATGGCGCTCGCCCGGCGGGCCGCCTCGGCGCTGAAGTTCCACCGGCTGATCCTCGGCATCGAGGCGTCCCTGCTGATCCTGGTCCTCGCGATCGCCGACCAGGTGCGCGGCGACCTCTTCTTCTCGCGGCTCGGCGTCGCCGTACTCGCCGGCATCGCGCTCCTGCAGACCCTGCTGCACCTGGTGTCCATCCTCGCGTCGAGCAGGCTGAAGTGAGCGCCCCCGCCAAGGTCGGCGCGGTCGTCATCACCATGGGCAACCGCCCCGACGAGCTCAGGGCCCTGATCGACTCGGTCGCCAAGCAGGACGGCGACCCCGTCGAGGTCGTCGTGGTCGGCAACGGCTCGCCCGTCCCGGACGTCCCCGAGGGCGTCAGGACGGTCGAGCTGCCCGAGAACCTCGGCATCCCCGGCGGCCGCAACGTCGGCATCGAGGCCTTCGGCCCCAGCGGCCGCGACGTCGACATCCTGCTGTTCCTCGACGACGACGGCCTGCTGGCCCACCACGACACCGCCGAGCTGTGCCGCCGGGCCTTCGAGGCCGACCCGAGGCTGGGCATCGTCAGCTTCCGCATCGCCGACCCGGACACCGGCGTCACCCAGCGCCGGCACGTCCCCCGGCTGCGGGCCTCCGACCCGATGCGCTCCTCCCGGGTCACCACCTTCCTCGGCGGCGCCAACGCCGTCCGTACGAAGGTCTTCGCAGAGGTGGGCGGACTGCCGGACGAGTTCTTCTACGCCCACGAGGAGACCGACCTGGCATGGCGGGCCCTCGACGCGGGCTGGATGATCGACTACCGGTCCGACATGGTGCTGTACCACCCCACGACCGCGCCCTCCCGGCACGCGGTCTACCACCGGATGGTCGCCCGCAACCGGGTCTGGCTGGCCCGCCGCAACCTGCCCGCCGTCCTGGTCCCCGTCTACCTCGGGGTCTGGTTGCTGCTGACGCTGGCGCGCCGCCCCTCGCGGTCCGCGCTGAAGGCCTGGATCGGCGGCTTCCGGGAAGGCTGGACCACACCGTGCGGGCCCCGCAGGCCCATGAAGTGGCGTACGGTGTGGCGGCTGACCCGACTGGGCCGTCCCCCGGTCATCTGACAAGCTCGTCCCAGAGGGCTCCCGGGTCTTGCCGAGAGCCCCCCGGCTCATGCCAGCCCCCTCAAGGCTGCGCATCGCGAAGACGAAAGTTTCCTACTTGTGAGTGAGACAACGCATGACGGCGGAGTCGCGGTGAGCGCGCCTCCGTCGCCCGACGAGGGCCTCACGGCCGCACAGCTGGCCGCCAAGTACGGGCTGGCCGTGAGCGGCGCCCGGCCCCCGGTGCGGGAGTACGTCCGCCAGCTCTGGGGACGCCGGCACTTCATCCTGGCGTTCTCCCGGGCGAAGCTGACCGCGCAGTACAGCCAGGCCAAGCTCGGCCAGCTGTGGCAGGTGGCCACGCCGCTGCTGAACGCGTTCGTGTACTTCATGATCTTCGGCGTGCTGCTCAACGCCAGCCGCGGGATGTCCAAGGACGTGTACATCCCCTTCCTGGTCACGGGCGTCTTCGTGTTCACCTTCACGCAGAGCTCCGTGATGAGCGGCGTCCGGGCGATCTCCGGCAACCTCGGCCTGGTGCGCGCCCTGCACTTCCCGCGGGCCTCGCTGCCGATCTCCTTCGCGCTGCAGCAGCTCCAGCAGCTGCTGTACTCGATGCTCGTGATGTTCGTCGTGGTGATCGGCTTCGGCAGCTACCCGGACGCCTCCTGGGCGCTGATCGTGCCGGTGCTGATCCTGCAGTTCGGCTTCAACTCCGGCCTGGCGCTGATCTTCGCCCGGGCCGGTGCGAAGACCCCGGACCTCGCGCAGCTGATGCCGTTCGTGATGCGGACCTGGATGTACGCGTCCGGCGTGATGTTCTCCATCCCGGTCTTCCTCGCGGACAAGCCGGAGTGGGTGTCGAACGTCCTGCAGTGGAACCCGGCCGCCATCTACATGGACCTGATGCGCTTCGCGCTCATCGACGAGTACGGCGCCGAGAACCTCCCCGACCACGTGTGGGCCGTCGCCGGCGGCTGGGCCCTGCTGCTCGCGGTCGGCGGCTTCCTGTACTTCTGGAAGGCGGAGGAGAGGTATGGCCGTGGCTGACCGGGTACCGGGAGAGCGCGAGCGCATCCCCACCGTCATCGCCGACGAGGTCCACATCGTCTACCGCGTCAACGGCGCCAAGACCGGCAAGGGCAGTGCCACCGCCGCCCTCAGCCGCATCCTCAAGCGCGGCGAGGAGCGCGGGGTGCGCAAGGTGCACGCGGTGCGCGGGGTCTCCTTCGTCGCCTACCGGGGCGAGGCCATCGGCCTGATCGGCTCCAACGGCTCCGGCAAGTCGACCCTGCTGCGCGCCATCGCCGGTCTGCTGCCGCCGGAGAGCGGCAAGGTCTACACCGACGGCCAGCCCTCGCTGCTCGGCGTCAACGCGGCCCTGATGAACGACCTCACCGGCGAGCGCAACGTCATCCTCGGCGGTCTGGCCATGGGCATGTCCCGGGAGCAGATCAAGGAGCGCTACCAGGAGATCGTCGACTTCTCCGGCATCAACGAGAAGGGCGACTTCATCACCCTGCCGATGCGCACCTACTCCTCCGGTATGCAGGCCCGGCTGCGGTTCTCCATCGCCGCCGCCAAGGACCACGACGTCCTGATGATCGACGAGGCCCTGGCGACCGGCGACGCGAAGTTCCGGGTGCGCTCCGAGCAACGCATCCGGGAACTGCGCGAACACGCGGGCACGGTGTTCCTGGTCAGTCACAGCAACAAGTCGATCCGGGACACCTGTGACCGCGTCCTGTGGCTGGAGCGCGGCGAACTCCGCCTGGACGGCCCGACCGAAGAGGTCCTCAAGGAGTACGAGAAGTTCACCGGCAAGTAGGGCGTCCCGCCTCGGGCCCTGCCGGAACTGTCCGGTGGGGCCCCGCGTCTGCAAAGGAAACGTCAACTTCGGCCGGTCTTAGGAATCTTGCCACCAATCGGTGTGTTGTTGTGATGTGCAGGACACCCCGGCGATCCACGCTGCGTTGTACAACGTAAGCTGTACCGGATCCCGAAAGGCGTCAAGTGGGGCGATAATGCGCGACACCCTCGGCCGGGCAGCCGCGCGGACGGCTGGGCGGCGTGTCCGAAATAGTGTGTCTTGGGTCGGCGGTGTAGAACGGGAGATGTGACGGCAATGGCTACGGAAACTCCCCAGCTCAACGCAGCACGTGCCGTCCCTGCCCCGGGCCGCGAACGGTGACGGCCCCGACCGCGCCGCTCACCGGCGACCCGCAGCGCGGCACCCTCGCCAAGGCCGCGGACGAGAACTTCCCGGTGGCTCCCTTCTTCCTGCCCAGGGCCTGGCGCGAGGACCTGATGGCCGTCTACGGCTTCGCGCGTCTCGTCGACGACATCGGCGACGGCGACCTCGCCCCGGGCGGCGCCGACGCCCGCCTGCTCGGCGTTTCGGCCACCGAGGCCGAGGACCGGCTGATCCTCCTCGAGGCCTTCGAAGCCGACCTCCGCCGCGTCTTCGCCGGGGGTGACGGCGAGCCCCGTCACCCCCTGCTGCGCCGGCTCCGGCCCACCGTCCGCCGCCGCGGCCTCACCGCCGAGCCGTTTCTCGACCTGATCGCCGCCAACCGCCAGGACCAGCTCGTGGGGCGCTACGAGACCTACGACGACCTCCGCGCCTACTGCGAGCTGTCCGCCAACCCCGTCGGCCGCCTCGTCCTCGCCGTCACCGGCACCTCGACCCCCGAGCGGATCCGCCGCTCCGACGCGATCTGCACCGCCCTGCAGATCGTCGAACACCTCCAGGACGTGACCGAGGACCTCGGGCGCGACCGCGTCTATCTGCCCGCCGCGGACATGAAGCGCTTTCACGTCCAGGAGGCGGATCTCGCCACGAAAACCGCCGGCGCCTCCGTGCGCGCACTGGTTGCGTACGAAGCGCAGCGCGCCCGCGATCTCCTGACTGAAGGCGCCCCCCTGGTGGGTAGCGTCCACGGCAGGCTGAGGCTGCTGCTCGCGGGGTTCGTGGCGGGGGGAAGGGCGGCGATCCGCGCGATCGCCGCCGCCGAATACGACGTACTTCCCGGCCCGCCCAAGCCCGGCAAGCTCCAGTTGCTGCGCGAGGTGGGCGTGACCCTGCGAGGAGAGGGGTGATCCGGACCGTGGAGTCGTCACCGCACGTGTCCGCACCGGTACTCGCCGCCTACAGCTACTGCGAGGCCGTCACCGGACAGCAGGCCCGTAACTTCGCCTACGGCATCCGGCTGCTGCCCACGCACAAACGCCGGGCCATGTCGGCGCTCTACGCGTTCTCGCGCCGGGTCGACGACATCGGGGACGGCGCCCTGGCCGACGACGTCAAGACCGCCCGGCTCGAGGACACCCGCGCGCTGCTCACCCGGGTCCGCTCCGGCGAGGTCGACGAGGACGACACCGACCCCGTCGCGGTCGCCCTCGCCCATACCGCCCGCGCCTTCCCGGTCCCGCTCGGCGGCCTGGACGAACTGATCGACGGCGTCCTGATGGACGTACGCGGCGAGACCTACGAGACCTGGGACGACCTGAAGGCGTACTGCCGCTGTGTGGCGGGCGCCATCGGACGCCTCTCGCTCGGCGTGTTCGGCACGGAACCGGGGGCGCGCGGCGCCGAGCGCGCGCCGGAGTACGCCGACACGCTCGGGCTCGCGCTCCAGCTGACGAACATCCTCCGGGACGTCCGCGAGGACGCGACGGGCGGCCGCACCTATCTGCCCGCCGACGACCTCGCCAAGTTCGGCTGCTCGGCCGGATTCGACGGGGCGGCGCCGCCCGAGGGCTCCGACTTCGCGGGACTCGTGCACTTCGAGGTGCGCCGGGCTCGCGCCCTGTTCGCCGAGGGCTACCGGCTGCTGCCCATGCTCGACCGGCGCAGCGGTGCCTGTGTCGCCGCCATGGCCGGCATCTACCGCCGTCTCCTCGACCGTATCGAACGCGATCCGCAGGCCGTCCTGCGCGGCCGCGTCTCGCTGCCCGGCCGGGAGAAGGCGTACGTCGCCGTGCGCGGTCTGTCGGGACTGGACGCCCGGCATGTCTCGCGGCAGACCGTCAGGAGGCACACCTGATGGAGACGGCCGACGACAAAGCGGTCAGAGGTGATTTCCCCGGAGAAGCCGCGGGAACCATGGAAAAGCGGCACGCAACCCTCCGGTGCGGCGCGGCGTCCCTGACTGCGACGGTCCGCCGTGCAGAGTTCAAGCACCACGGCGGGTCCGCAGGGGAGGGTGCACCATGAGCGACGAGCGGCTCTCGGAGGGCTCCGGGATCTCCGGGCGGCACGCCGTCGTCGTGGGCGGCGGGCTCGCCGGCGTCACCGCCGCGCTCGCGCTCGCCGACGCGGGTGTCCGCGTGACGCTGCTGGAGGGCCGGCCCCGCCTGGGCGGCCTGGCCTTCTCCTTCCGGCGCGGCGACCTCACCGTGGACAACGGCCAGCACGTGTACCTGCGCTGCTGCACCGCCTACCGATGGTTCCTCGACCGGATCGACGGCACGGCGCTGGCACCGCTGCAGGAGCGTCTCGACGTGCCCGTCGTCGATGCCGCGAGGCCCGAGGGGCGGCGCCTCGGCAGACTGCGGCGCGACGCGCTGCCCGTACCCCTGCACCTGGGGCGCAGCCTCGCCACATACCCGCATCTCTCGCTCGCCGAACGCGCCGGAGTGGGCCGGGCCGCGCTCGCGCTCAAAGGACTCGACCTCGCCGATCCGGCCCTGGACGCAGAGGACTTCGGCAGCTGGCTGACCGCTCACGGTCAGTCGGCACGCGCCGTCGAGGCCCTGTGGGATCTGGTGGGGGTCGCCACCCTCAACGCGGTCGCGGGCGACTCCTCGCTGGGCCTCGCCGCGATGGTGTTCAAGACCGGTCTGCTGTCGGAGCCGGGCGCGGCCGACATCGGCTGGGCGCGCGTCCCGCTGGGCGACCTGCACGACCGGCTGGCCCGCAAGGCGCTCGACTCCGCCGGCGTACGCATCGAGGTCCGTTCACGCGTCACCTCCCTCTCTCAGGACGGGAACGGGACCTGGAGCGTTCAGGTTCCCGGCGAGACGCTCACCGCGGACGCCGTCGTCCTCGCCGTACCGCAGCGCGAGACGTACGACCTGTTGCCGGCCGGGGCGCTCGACGCCCCGGAACGGCTCCTGGAGATCGGCACCGCGCCGATCCTCAACATCCATGTCGTCTACGACCGCAAGGTGCTGGGCGTGCCGTTCTTCGCGGCGCTCGGCACCCCCGTGCAGTGGGTCTTCGACCGCACCGAGGCCTCCGGACTGCGCACGGGCCAGTACCTCGCCCTGTCGCAGTCGGCGGCGCGGGACGAGATCGACGAGCCCGTCGCCGTCCTGCGCGAGCGCTACCTCCCCGAGCTGGCAAGGCTGCTGCCGGGGACGCGCGGCGCCGAGGTGCGGGACTTCTTCGTGACCCGGGAGCGCACGGCGACGTTCGCTCCCTCCCCCGGCGTCGGGCGCCTGCGTCCCGGCGCCCGCACCAAAGCCCCCGGCCTGTACCTGGCCGGAGCGTGGACCGCCACAGGGTGGCCCGCGACCATGGAGAGTGCGGTCCGCAGCGGCGTGAGTGCGGCGGACGCCGCGCTGAGCGCCCTGGGCCGGCCCCGACCAACCCACCTCTTCGCGTTCGAGGAGGCGGCCTACTGCATCTTCCCGGGGGGCAAACCCCGGACCCCCGGCCGAAAACCGGAGGGAGCCGGCGCTTCCCTGCGAGGTGGGATCCGGTGAAGGTCGATCAGCACGGCTCGGCACACCCCCGCACCCCCTCCGGTACCGCAACAAGAGGAGAAACTGTGCCCACTGTGCCCCCGGCCTCGCCGGCCGCTCGCAGGACCGCGGTGGACGTGACCGCGCTCCTGGAGCGCGGCCGCACCCTGGCCACACCGGTGCTCCGGGCGGCCGTCGACCGACTCGCGCCGCCCATGGACACGGTCGCCGCCTACCACTTCGGCTGGATCGACGCTCAGGGCAACCCGACCGACGGCGACGGCGGCAAGGCCGTGCGCCCCGCGCTCGCGGTGCTCTCCGCCGAGGTCACCGGCGCCGCGCCCGAGACCGGCGTGCCCGGCGCGGTCGCCGTCGAACTGGTCCACAACTTCTCCCTCCTGCACGACGACCTGATGGACGGCGACGAGCAGCGCCGCCACCGCGACACCGTCTGGAAGGTGCACGGTCCCGCCCAGGCCATCCTGGTCGGCGACGCCCTGTTCGCCCTCGCCAACGAGATCCTCCTCGAACTCGGCACGGCCGAGGCCGGCCGCGCCACCCGCCGGCTGACCTCCGCCACCCGCGCCCTGATCGACGGTCAGGCCCAGGACATCTCCTACGAGCACCGCGACCGCGTCAGCGTCGAGGAGTGCCTGGAGATGGAGGGCAACAAGACCGGCGCCCTGCTGGCCTGCGCCAGCTCCATCGGCGCCGTGCTCGGCGGCGCCGACGAGCGCAGCGCCGATCGCCTGGAGAAGTACGGCTACCACCTCGGCCTGGCATTCCAGGCCGTCGACGACCTTCTCGGCATCTGGGGCGATCCGGTCTCCACCGGCAAGCAGACCTGGAGCGACCTGCGCCAGCGCAAGAAGTCCCTGCCGGTCGTGGCCGCGCTCGCGGCGGGCGGCCCGGCCTCCGAGCGGCTCGGCGAGATGCTCGCCGCCGACGCCAAGAGCAGCGAGTTCGCCACCTTCTCCGAGGAGGAGTTCGCGGCCCGCGCGGCCCTCATCGAGGAGGCCGGCGGCCGCGAGTGGACCGCCGAGGAGGCACGTCGTCAGCACACCGTCGCCATCGAAGCCCTGAACGCCGTCGACATGCCCGAGCAGGTGCGGGACCGGTTCACGGCGCTCGCCGACTTCGTCGTCGTACGAAAGAGATGATCACTATTGGTCGAATAGTCCTCGCGTAGTCGCCGGCCGGTGCAGCGAGGCGAGACAGGCACCGGCCGACGGCGTTCCCACAGCAGCACGACTTCACACGACTGCACGAAGGGGAAGCCATGACAGCGACGACCGACGGAAGCCCCGGGGCCCTGCCGCCCCGTGCTGCCGCGGCCAGCGAAACCGACATCACCACCCCCGTGGCGGCCGGGGTACAAGAAGCCGCCGTGCGCGCGGTGCGGCGCGCCACCGACTTCCTGCTCGCCCGGCAGGACGTCGAGGGCTGGTGGAAGGGCGACCTCGAGACGAACGTCACGATGGACGCCGAGGACCTGCTGCTCCGCCAGTTCCTGGGCATCCGTGACGAGGCCACCACCCAGGCGGCCGCCCTCTTCATCCGCGGCGAACAGCGCGACGACGGCACCTGGGCCACCTTCTACGGCGGCCCGCCCGAACTCTCCACCACCATCGAGGCGTACGTCGCCCTCCGCCTGGCCGGCGACGCCCCCGACGCGCCCCACATGGCCAGGGCCTCGGAGTGGGTCCGAGACCACGGAGGCATCGCCGCCGCCCGGGTCTTCACCCGGATCTGGCTGGCTCTCTTCGGCTGGTGGAAGTGGGAGGACCTGCCCGAACTCCCGCCGGAACTGCTGTACTTCCCCAAGTGGTTCCCGCTCAGCATCTACAACTTCGGCTGCTGGGCCCGGCAGACGATCGTCCCGCTCACCGTCGTCTCGGCCAAGCGCCCGGTCCGCCCCGCGCCCTTCCCGCTCGACGAGCTGCACACCGACCCGGCCGACCCCAACCCGCCCAGGCCCCTCGCCCCGGTGAACAGTTGGGACGGGCTCTTCCAGCGGCTCGACAAGGTCGTCCGCGGCTACCGCAGGGTGGCGGTGCGCAGACTGCGCAGGTCCGCCATGAACTCCGCCGCCCGCTGGATCATCGAGCGCCAGGAGAACGACGGCTGCTGGGGCGGCATCCAGCCCCCGGCCGTGTACTCGGTGATCGCCCTGTATCTGCTCGGCTACGACCTCGAGCACCCCGTGATGCGCGAGGGACTGAAGTCCCTGGATCGTTACGCCGTGTGGCGCGAGGACGGCGCCCGGATGATCGAGGCCTGCCAGTCCCCGGTGTGGGACACCTGCCTGGCCACCATCGCCCTGGCCGACGCGGGACTCCCGGCCGACCATCCCCAACTCGTCAAGGCCGCCGACTGGATGCTCGGCGAGCAGGTCGTACGGCCCGGCGACTGGTCCGTGCGCAGGCCCCAGCTGCCCCCGGGCGGCTGGGCGTTCGAGTTCCACAACGACAACTATCCCGACATCGACGACACCGCCGAAGTCGTCCTCGCGCTGCGCCGGGTCCGGCACCACGACCCTCAGCGGGTGGAGAAGGCGATCGGGCGTGGGGTGCGCTGGAACCTCGGGATGCAGTCGAGGAACGGCGCCTGGGGCGCCTTCGACGTCGACAACACCAGCCCGTTCCCCAACCAGCTCCCGTTCTGCGACTTCGGCGAGGTCATCGACCCGCCGTCGGCCGACGTCACCGCGCACGTCGTCGAGATGCTCGCCGTCGAGGGTCTCTCCCACGACCCGCGCACCCGGCGCGGCATCGAGTGGCTGCTCGCCGAACAGGAGCCGGACGGCTCGTGGTTCGGCCGCTGGGGGGTCAACTACATCTACGGCACCGGGTCGGTGGTCCCCGCACTGACCGCGGCCGGCCTGCCCACCCAGCACCCCGCCGTCCGCAGGGCGGTCGCCTGGCTGGAGCGGGTCCAGAACGACGACGGCGGCTGGGGCGAGGACCTGCGCTCCTACCACGACGCGGCCCGCTGGAGCGGCCGCGGCGCCTCGACCGCCTCCCAGACGGCCTGGGCGCTGATGGCGCTCCTCGCGGCGGGGGAGAAGGACTCCAAGGCCGTCGAACGGGGCGTCGCCTGGCTCGCCGAGACCCAGCGGGAGGACGGCTCCTGGGACGAGCCGTACTTCACCGGCACCGGCTTCCCCTGGGACTTCTCCATCAACTACCACCTCTACCGGCAGGTCTTCCCGCTCACCGCGCTCGGCCGGTACGTCCACGGGGAGCCGTTCAGCAAGAAGCCCCAGCCGGTTTCCGGTGCGGCGACTTCCGCAGAGGCCGAGGGGAGCTGAATGAGCACGCAGCCCGTCCGGGCCCCGCTGCTGATCGCCTGCGCGCTGGGCATCGAGCACCTCGCCCTGCGCATGGGCGACCGCAGCGGGGCCGACGGGCCCGTCACCGTCCTGCGCACGGGCATGGGACCGAAGGCGGCCGAGCGCTCCGTCACCCGGGTCCTCGCCGACCCGGTGCTCGGGGGTGCCGCCGTGCTGGCCACGGGCTTCTGCGCCGGGCTCGCCCCCGGCATGCACCCCGGCGACCTGGTCGTCGCCGAGGAGACCCGCGACCCGCGCGGCACCGTCCCCTGTGTCGGCACCGAGCTGCTCGTCAAGGAACTCGGCCGCACCCTGCCCGGGCGCACCGTCCACACCGGACCCCTCACCGGCTCCGACCACGTCGTACGCGGTCATGAACGCGCCGATCTGCTGGCGACCGGCGCGATCGCCGTCGACATGGAGTCGGCGGCGACGCTCCTGAGCGCCGTGCGCGCGGACGGGCGCCCGGTTGCGGCCGTCCGGGTGGTCGTGGACGCTCCAGAACATGAACTCGTCCGGATCGGCACGGTGCGCGGTGGAATATCGGCTTTCCGTGTCCTTCGTTCCGTCCTGCCTGCATTCTTCGAATGGCACCGTAATGTGCTGCTCCCCCGGAGGTGAGCCGAATGGCCATGCCGCTGCGCCAGTCCATCAAGGTCGCTACATACCTGGCCGAACAGAAGATCCGCAAGCGGGACAAGTTCCCGCTGATCGTCGAGCTGGAACCCCTCTTCGCCTGCAATCTGAAGTGCGAGGGCTGCGGAAAGATCCAGCATCCGGCCGGGGTGCTCAAGCAGCGCATGCCGGTCGCCCAGGCCGTGGGCGCGGTGCTGGAGTCCGGTGCGCCGATGGTGTCCATCGCGGGCGGTGAGCCGTTGATGCACCCTCAGATCGACGAGATCGTGCGGCAGTTGGTGGCGAAGAGGAAGTACGTCTTCCTCTGCACCAACGCCATGCTGCTGCGCAAGAAGATGGACATGTTCAAGCCGTCCCCCTACTTCGCCTTCGCCGTGCACATCGACGGGCTGCGGGAGCGGCACGACGAGTCGGTGGCGAAGGAGGGCGTGTTCGA
Source organism: Streptomyces sp. NPDC049687 (assembly GCF_044465285.1). Classification (NCBI taxonomy): domain Bacteria; kingdom Bacillati; phylum Actinomycetota; class Actinomycetes; order Kitasatosporales; family Streptomycetaceae; genus Streptomyces; species Streptomyces sp. NPDC049687. The sequence continues at coordinate 911,017 of NZ_JBITLN010000002.1, read as the reverse complement.
CGAGGCGGTGGCGGCGATCAAGGAGGCCAAGCGGCGCGGCTTCCGGGTCACCACCAACTCGACGTTCTTCAACACCGACACCCCGCAGACCGTCGTCGAGGTCCTCAACTTCCTCAACGACGACCTCCACGTCGACGAGATGATGATCTCGCCCGCCTACGCCTACGAGAAGGCGCCCGACCAGGAGCACTTCCTGGGCGTGGAACAGACCCGCGAGCTGTTCAAGAAGGCCTTCTCCGGCGGCAACCGGCGCCGCTGGCGGCTCAACCACTCGCCGCTCTTCCTGGACTTCCTGGAGGGCAAGGTCGACTTCCCGTGCACGGCGTGGGCGATCCCGAACTACTCGCTCTTCGGCTGGCAGCGTCCCTGCTACCTGATGAGCGACGGGTACGTGCCGACGTACCGGGAGCTGATCGAGAAGACCGACTGGGACAAGTACGGACGCGGCAAGGACCCGCGCTGCGCCAACTGCATGGCGCACTGCGGCTACGAGCCCACCGCCGTCCTCGCCACCATGGGCTCGCTGAAGGAGTCCCTGCGCGCCATGCGCGAGACGGTCTCCGGAAACCGGGAGTGACGTCATGACCGCCATCCCCTTGGGCGTCCCCGAGGTGCCGGCCCGTCCGATCGCCGAGCGGCGTGTGTCGCGGCAGATCCACGTCGGGCCGGTGGCGGTCGGGGGCGGGGCCCCGGTGTCGGTGCAGTCGATGACGACGACGCGTACGTCGGACATCGGCGCCACCCTCCAGCAGATCGCCGAACTGACCGCGTCCGGCTGCCAGATCGTCCGGGTCGCCTGTCCCACGCAGGACGACGCCGACGCCCTGTCGACGATCGCCCGCAAGTCGCAGATCCCGGTGATCGCGGACATCCACTTCCAGCCGAAGTACGTGTTCGCCGCGATCGAGGCGGGCTGCGCGGCCGTCCGCGTCAATCCCGGCAACATCAAGCAGTTCGACGACAAGGTCAAGGAGATCGCGAAGGCCGCGAAGGACCACGGCACCCCGATCCGCATCGGGGTCAACGCCGGTTCGCTGGACCGCCGTCTGCTCCTCAAGTACGGCAGGGCGACCCCGGAGGCGCTGGTCGAGTCGGCGCTGTGGGAGGCGTCGCTCTTCGAGGAGCACGACTTCCGCGACATCAAGATCTCGGTCAAGCACAACGACCCGGTCGTGATGATCGAGGCCTACCGCCAGCTGGCCGCCCAGTGCGACTACCCCCTCCACCTCGGCGTCACGGAGGCGGGCCCGGCGTTCCAGGGCACGATCAAGTCCGCGGTGGCCTTCGGTGCCCTGCTCTCCCAGGGCATCGGCGACACCATCCGCGTCTCGCTGAGCGCCCCGCCCGTCGAAGAGGTCAAGGTCGGCAACCAGATCCTGGAGTCCCTGAACCTCAGGCAGCGCGGCCTGGAGATCGTCTCCTGCCCGTCGTGCGGGCGGGCCCAGGTCGACGTCTACAAGCTGGCCGAGGAGGTCACGGCGGGCCTCACCGGCATGGAGGTCCCGTTGCGGGTCGCCGTCATGGGGTGCGTGGTGAACGGACCCGGTGAGGCGCGGGAGGCCGACCTCGGCGTCGCCTCCGGCAACGGCAAGGGGCAGATCTTCGTCAGGGGCGAGGTCATCAAGACCGTCCCCGAGTCGAAGATCGTGGAGACGCTCATCGAGGAGGCGATGAAGATCGCCGAGCAGATGGAGCAGGACGGCGTCGCGGCGGGGGAGCCGGCCGTCACCGTGAGCTGAACAGCACGGACCGAAGGGGGCCCGATCGTGACGATCCTGGAGAACATCCGGCAACCACGCGACCTTAAGGCGCTGTCCGAGCCCGAACTCGGCGAACTGACCGAGGAGATCAGGGACTTCCTGGTGCACGCGGTCGCCAGAACCGGCGGACACCTCGGGCCCAATCTGGGGGTGGTGGAACTCACCGTCGCCCTCCACCGGGTCTTCGAGTCACCGGTCGACCGCATCCTGTGGGACACCGGTCACCAGAGCTACGTGCACAAGCTTCTGACGGGACGTCAGGACTTCTCCAAGCTGCGCGGCAAGGGCGGCCTGTCGGGCTACCCGTCGCGTGAGGAGTCCGAGCACGACGTCATCGAGAACAGCCATGCCTCCACCGCCCTCGGCTGGGCCGACGGACTCGCCAAGGCCCGTCAGGTGCAGGGCGAGAAGGGCCATGTCGTCGCGGTCATCGGCGACGGCGCGCTCACCGGCGGGATGGCCTGGGAGGCGCTGAACAACATCGCGGCCGCCAAGGACCGGCCGCTCATCATCGTCGTCAACGACAACGAGCGCTCGTACGCGCCGACCATAGGCGGGCTCGCCAACCACCTGGCGACACTGCGCACCACCGACGGCTACGAGAAGGTCCTGGCCTGGGGGAAGGACGTACTGCTGCGGACCCCCCTCGTCGGGCACACCGTCTACGAGTCGCTGCACGGCGCGAAGAAGGGCTTCAAGGACGCCTTCGCCCCGCAGGGCATGTTCGAGGACCTCGGGCTGAAGTACGTCGGACCGATCGACGGGCACGACATCAAGGCCGTCGAGTCGGCGCTGCGGCGCGCCAAGCGGTTCCACGGCCCGGTGCTGGTGCACTGTCTGACCGAGAAGGGGCGCGGCTACGAGCCGGCCCTCGCGCACGAGGAGGACCACTTCCACACCGTCGGGGTGATGGACCCGCTCACCTGCGCCCCGCTGGTGCCCTCGAGCGGGCCGTCCTGGACGTCCGTCTTCGGCGACGAGATCGCGCGCATCGGCGAGGAACGCGACGACGTCGTGGCGATCACGGCGGCCATGCTGCATCCCGTGGGGCTCGGCCCGTTCGCCGAGCGCTTCCCGGACCGCGTGTGGGACGTCGGCATCGCCGAGCAGCACGCGGCCGTCAGCGCGGCGGGCCTGGCGACCGGAGGGCTGCATCCTGTCGTCGCCGTCTACGCCACCTTCCTCAACCGGGCCTTCGACCAGTTGCTGATGGACGTGGCGCTGCACCGGTGCGGGGTGACGTTCGTGCTGGACCGGGCCGGTGTCACCGGCGTGGACGGGGCGTCCCACAACGGCATGTGGGACATGTCCGTCCTCCAGGTGGTCCCGGGGCTCAGGATCGCCGCGCCGCGCGACGCCGACCAGCTGCGCGCCCAGCTGCGGGAGGCGGTCGCGGTGGACGACGCGCCGACCCTGGTCCGTTTCCCGAAGGAGTCGGTCGGGCCGGAGATCCCGGCGGTCGGCACGGTGGGCGGCATGGACGTGCTGCACCGCACCGACGGGGCGGACGTGCTGCTGGTGGCCGTCGGTGTCATGGCACCGGTGTGTCTGCAGGCCGCCGAGCTGCTGACGGCCCGCGGGATCAACTGCACGGTCGTCGACCCCCGTTGGGTCAAACCCGTCGACCCGGCCCTGCCGGGTCTCGCCGCCGAACACCGGCTGGTGGCCGTCGTCGAGGACAACAGCCGTGCCGCCGGGGTGGGTTCGGCGGTGGCCCTGGCCCTGGGCGACGCCGAAGTCGACGTACCCGTACGGCGGTTCGGGATCCCGGAACAGTTCCTCGCGCACGCCAAGCGCGGCGAGGTGCTCGCCGACATCGGCCTGACGCCGGTGGAGATCGCCGGACGGATCGGTGCGAGCCTGGCCGTCAAGGAAGCCGGTGGCCCAGTCAAGGAGAAGGACGCATGACCAAGGAGTTCGACCTCGGCGCCCTCCTGGCCGAGCGCGGAGCCGAGCGCTATGAGCTGCACACCAGGTACCTCAACCACCAGCTCCCGCGCATGCTGCACACCATCGGCTTCGACAAGGTCTACGAGAGGGCCGAGGGCGCCCACTTCTGGGACGCGGACGGCAACGACTACCTGGACATGCTCGCCGGGTTCGGGGTGATGGGCCTGGGCCGCCACCACCCCGTCGTCCGCAAGGCGCTGCACGACGTCCTCGACGCCTCCCTCGCCGACCTCACCCGCTTCGACTGCCAGCCGCTGCCCGGACTGCTGGCCGAGCGGCTGCTCGCCCACAGCCCGCACCTGGACCGGGTGTTCTTCGGCAACAGCGGCACCGAGGCCGTCGAGACCGCGCTGAAGTTCGCCCGCCGGGCCACCGGCAGGCCCCGGATCCTCTACTGCGACCACGCCTTCCACGGCCTCACCACCGGCTCCCTCTCGGTCAACGGCGAGGACGGCTTCCGTGACGGCTTCGCCCCGCTGCTGCCCGACACGGCCGTACCGCTCGGCGATCTCGACGCACTGGCAAGGGAGGTGAGGAAGGGCGACGTGGCCGCCCTGATCGTCGAGCCGATCCAGGGCAAGGGCGTGCACGAGGCCCCGCCCGGCTACCTGCGCGCCGCTCAGGAGCTGCTGCACCGGCACAAGGCGCTGCTCATCGCCGACGAGGTGCAGACCGGCCTCGGCAGGACCGGCGACTTCTACGCCTACCAGCACGAGGACGGCGTGGAGCCGGACCTGGTCTGTGTGGCCAAGGCGCTCTCCGGCGGATACGTCCCGGTGGGTGCCACGCTCGGCAAGGACTGGATCTTCAAGAAGGTCTTCTCGTCGATCGACCGCGTCCTGGTCCACTCGGCGAGCTTCGGCTCCAACGCCCAGGCCATGGCGGCCGGTCTGGCGGTGCTGTCGGTGATGGAGAACGAGCAGATCGTCGCCAACGCGCGCCTCACGGGCGACCGCCTGCAGTCCCGGCTGGCCGCGCTCGTCGACACGTACGAACTGCTGGCCGACGTGCGCGGCCGGGGCCTGATGATCGGCATCGAGTTCGGCAGGCCCAAGTCACTGGGGCTGCGCAGCCGGTGGGCCATGCTGCAGACCGCGCGCAAGGGGCTCTTCGCCCAGATGGTGGTCGTCCCGCTCCTCCAACGGCACCGGATCCTCACCCAGGTCTCCGGGGACCACCTGGAGGTGATCAAGCTCATTCCGCCGCTGGTCATCGATGAGCAGGACGTGGACCGGTTCGTCGACGCCTTCACCGAGGTGATGGACGACGCCCACAACGGGGGCGGCCTGATGTGGGACTTCGGCAAGACGCTGATCAAGCAGGCGGTGGCCAACCGGTGAGCGTCTGAGGCCGGGCTTTTGCCTCTGAGGCAAGAAATTTGCCCCTGAGGCAAAAGCCCGGCTGAATGAACGCATGAGTTCGCCCCAGTCGCAGTCCGAGCCCGAGGACCTTCCGGTCGTCGCCCCGCAGTTGCGGTCCCTGCGCCGCCGGGCCGCCCTCACCCTGGAGGCCGCCGCCCGTGCCGCCGGGCTGTCGCCCGCCCACCTCTCCCGTCTGGAGACCGGGCAGCGCCAGCCCTCCCTGCCGATGCTGCTCGCACTCGCGCGTGTCTACGGTACGACGGTCTCCGAGCTGCTGGGCGAGACGGTCGCCGACCGGGACGCCGTAGTCCGCGCCGCCGACATGGAACCGACCCACGCGGGCGGCTGGACGTACTGGCAGGCCGGCGCGTCCGGGCGCGGCATGCAGGCCCTGCGCGTGCATGTCCCCTACGGCTCCCAGGGCGACATCGTGCGGGTGCACCCGGGGGAGGAGTGGCTGCACGTCCTGCGGGGGCGGCTCCGGCTGCGCCTCGGGGACACCGCCCATCTGCTCGGGCCCGGTGACAGCGCGCACTTCGACTCGCTGACCCCGCACCGCCTCGCCGCGCAGGACCCCGACGGGGTCGATCTGCTCTTCGTCCACACCCTGCTGCAGAGCCCGACGGCCACGCTGTGTCTGGGCCCCACCCCTGGAGAGATGCCATGAGCGACATCGAGGAACGGTTCCCGCGCAGCCTCTGGATCCGGCTGATCATCTACATCGCGGTGGGGCACGTCCTCGCGGCGTTCATCTGGCTGCTGTTCGAGGTGGGGGCGAACCAGTAGCAACCTCCGGGGGCCGTCTCAGTCGAGCAGCCGCTCCCGCAGCCGCTCCCTGGTCTCGGGCGCGAGCCCGAGGCCCCGTTCCAGGTAGGTGTCCACGTCGCCCCAGGTCTCCTCGATGGTCTCCATCGCCGTCATGAGGTACTCCTCGCGGGCGTCGAAGAGGGGGCTGAGCAACTCCATCACCTCGGGGGTGTAGGCGGTCTCCGGCGAGCCGCCCCGGCGGACCTTGTAGCGGCGGTGCTTGGCGTTGGACTCCAGGTAGTCCGCGAGGATCGCCTCCTGCCGCACGCCGAGGGCGAGCAGTGTCACCGCGATGGACAGGCCGGCGCGGTCCTTGCCGGCCGCGCAGTGCATCAGGGCCGGGACGCTGTCCTCGGCGAGCGCGTGCAGCACCCGCGAATGCTCGGCCGTGCGCTGGGTGATGATCTTGCGGTAGGAGGCGATCATCCGGCCGACGGCCTTGCCGTCGCCGAGTGTCCGGCGCAGCTGCTCGATGTCGCCGTCACGGACCATCCGCCAGAACTCGGCGCCGTCCGCCGGGTCCGACAGCGGCATGTTCACATTGCGCACGCCCGGCAGCTCGACGTCCGGGCCCTCCAGCTTGTGGTCGGCCGCGTTGCGGAAGTCGAAGATCGTGTGCAGACCCAGGGAGGACAGGAACGCGGCGTCCTCGTCGGTCGCGTGCGCGAGATGGCCGCTGCGGAACAGCACACCGTGCCGCACCCGCCGCCCGTCGACGGTCGGCAGACCGCCCACGTCACGGAAATTGCGCACACCGGCCAGCTCGGGCTCGGTCGACGGGATCTGCTGCGTCACGGGGCTCCCTCCCGGGTCGGGCACCGCCGGCGCGGCTCGTGGTGGCCGACGGGACCTCCTCGACGATACGACATGGCTTCCTTGGGCAACTGGTTGTCCACAGGGGGACGAGTCCTCTCGTCTCCCCAGGTGAACGGTTTCTCCACAGACGTTGCCGGGCAGGGCGCGCGCATCCGATGATGTTGGGGCTTGATCGCACCTGTTCGAATCAGTGGGGGTTTGATGCCCGAGACCGTGAAGCCCGAGATCGCCGCGGGCGACCGCACCTGGCTCCTTTCGGGGCCGACGAGCAGCTACGCCCTCCACCTCACCGAGGCCGACGAGCTGATCCATCTGCACTGGGGGCCGAGGATCGCGCTCGCCGACGCCGAGGCCCTGGCCGCCTTCCCGCGCCAGGGCCGCGCGTCCTTCGAGGCCCCGCTGGACGGCCACGAGGAGTACCCGGCGGAGGGCGGCCCCCGCTTCGTCCGGCCCGCCCTGTCCGTGCGCACCCCCGAGCGCCGGGGCACCGAGTGGGTCTTCGAGGCGTACGAGACCGACGACGCCGGAGACCCCGAGGGCGCCGGGCTGCGCCTGCGCTTCCGGGACGGGGGACTGGCGATCACGCTGCACTACCGGATGCGGGGCGATGTCGTAGAACGCTGGACGACGCTCCTCAACGAGGGCGAGGAGCCGGTGGAACTGCTGCGCGCCGACTCCGCCACCTGGACGCTGCCCGAGCGGGACGGCTGGCGGCTGTCCCAGCTGCACGGCCGCTGGGCCGCCGAGTCGCGGCTGGTGCAGGCCCCCCTCACCTACGGCGAGAAGGTCATCGGCAGCCGCCGCGGCCACACCGGCCACCAGCATCTGCCCTGGGTCGCCCTCGACACCGACGCCACCGAGGAGCGCGGCGAGGTCTACAGCTGTGCCCTCGGCTGGTCCGGCTCCTGGCGCATCGCCGTCGCCCAACTCCCGGACGCGCGCGTGCAGATCACCGGCGGCGCCGGCTACGACGACTCGGGCCTGTTGCGCCTGGCGGCGGGGGAGTCCTTCACCACACCCCTCTTCGCAGGCCTGTGGAGCGACGGCGGCCACGGTGGCGCCAGCCGGACCTGGCACTCCTACCAGCTCGCCCACATCGTCCCGGACGCCGGGCAGGACCGGCCGGTGCTCTTCAACTCCTGGGAGGCCACCTTCTTCGACATCTCCGAGGAGCAGCAGGCGACCCTGGCCCGGCGTGCCGCCGCGATCGGCGTCGAGCTGTTCGTCGTCGACGACGGCTGGTTCGGGGCCCGCACCGGAGACCACGCCGGGCTCGGCGACTGGCGGCCCAACCCGGACCGCTTCCCGAAGGGCCTGAAGCCCCTCGCGGACTACGTGCACGCGCTGGGCATGCAGTTCGGCATCTGGGTCGAGCCCGAGATGGTCAACCCGGACAGCGAGCTGTACCGGGCCCACCCCGACTGGGTTCAGTACCAACCGGGACGAAAGCGGACGGAGTTCCGCAATCAGCTGATGTTGAACCTCGCGCGCGAGGACGTCCAGGAGTACCTCTGGCAGCAGCTCGACGGCCTCCTCTCCAGCGCCCCCATCGACTACGTGAAGTGGGACTTCAACCGCTGCTTCACCGACGCCGGCTGGCCGGACGACCCCTACCCGCAGCGCCTCTGGGTCGACCACGTGCGAGCCCTGTACGCCCTCCTGGACCGGCTGCGGGCGGCCCACCCGGGTGTCGCCTTCGAGTCCTGCTCCGGCGGCGGCGGACGGATCGACCTCGGCATCCTGAGCCGCACCGACCAGGTGTGGACCTCCGACAACACCGACCCCCTGGACCGGCTCGACATCCAGCACGGCTTCAGCCAGATCCACCCCGCCCGCGTGATGGCCGCCTGGGTCACCGACAGCCCCAACACCCAGCTGAACGGCCGGATCAGCTCGCTGCGCTTCCGCTTCGTCAGTGCCATGGCCGGTGTGCTCGGCGTCGGCGGGGATCTCTCCGAGTGGACCGAGGAGGAGCTCGCCGAGGCCCGTGAGTGGGTCGGCCTCTACAAGGAGATCCGGCCCCTGGTGCAGCACGGCGACCTGTACCGGCTGCGACCCCCGACGGGCGGCCTGAGCGCCGTCCAGTACGTCCGCGGTGACGAGACCGTCGTCCTCGCCTGGCTCCAGGCGCAGCGCTACGGCGAGCCCGTTCCCGCGCTGCGGCTGCGCGGCCTGGACCCGACAGCATCGTACGAATGCCGTGAAACGGGCGAAGTTCACCGGGGGGCGGTGCTGCTCCACCATGGGCTGAGGACCGGGCTGCGCGGCGACCTTGATGCGACGGTTATCCGACTGCGTCGCATCTGAGGTTTCTGTCCGAAATGAATCCTTAGTTCCAACTCGCTCTGCAATAAGGGATCCTGGAGAGGTGTCACGTGAGCAGCGTCATATTCGTGACCCTATGTCGTCCGTCATGTCCACGTAATCACTGGGCTTTTCCAGGGCGTTAGCCCAAAAAACGTGTGCTGGATGCACGGAGCGTCACCGGGAATTCTCACAGCGGATCAAGAGAAAGGCGTTGTCGGGGCAACCTCTGCTTGTTCCCGTGCGTCGTGGTCGCTTACGTTCCACACCAATCCGGACGGACGCCCAATCCTGCCGCCGTCCGGAATCCGCACACTCACCCGTACACGGCAGGAGCGGGGGACCCACAGGTAGAACCGCCTGTTCCGGTCCCGGAACAGGCTTGGGGTAAAGCCGCGCCTCGGCGCGGCCGGGCATCTCCAGTCCGCACCCGACAGCTCACCTCGCAGGCGCCGGAGAGGAATTCGTCATGCCCGCGAAGGGTAAGCACCGCCGCCCGAAGACCCAGCGCTTCACCCGTTCCATAGCCGTCGCCGGAACCGGTGGCGCAGCTCTCGCCCTTCCCCTCATGGGCGCCACCGGCGCTCACGCGGCCACCACGGAATCCGTTTCACAGACCGTTTCCCAGCCGGTCGCGCAGACGGTTTCCCAGTCGGTTTCGCAAAAGGCCGTCGAGGCCGCTCCGGTGACCCGGAAGACCGCCGCCGCGAAGACCTACACCGTCCGGGCCGGCGACTACCTCTCGAAGATCGCCGACGAGCAGAACGTCGGCGGCGGCTGGCAGAAGCTGTACGCGGACAACCGTGAGGCCGTCGGAGACGACCCCTCGCTGATCCACCCCGGCCTGAAGCTGTCGATCGGCAGGAAGGCCGCGTCCGGCGCCAAGTCCTCGTCCGGTTCGTCCGGTTCGCCCTCTTCTTCCTCGACCTCGTCCTCGTCGTCCTCGTCCTCGTCGTCCTCGAAGACCTCCGACTCGAAGGCGTCGTCGTCCTCGTCCTCTTCCTCTTCCTCGAAGGCGACCACCCGGGCGGCCGAGAGCGGCGCCAGTACCTCCAGCGGTTACACGCTCCCCGTGGCCGGCGCGACCGTCGGAACCGGTTACCGCGTGGCCGGCAGCATGTGGTCCAGCGGCTACCACACCGGTGTCGACTTCGTCGTCCCGACCGGCACTTCCCTCAAGGCCGTCGCCGCGGGCACGGTCGTCTCCGCCGGGTGGGGCGGCGCGTACGGCAACCAGGTCGTCATCAAGCTCAACGACGGCTACTACGCCCAGTACGCGCACCTGTCCCAGCTCTCCGTCTCGGCCGGCCAGACCGTGACCGCGGGCCAGCAGGTCGGCCTCTCCGGCGCGACCGGCAACGTGACCGGTCCGCACCTCCACTTCGAGATCCGCACCACGCCGAACTACGGCTCCGACGTGGACCCGGTCGCCTACCTCCGCTCCCACGGCGTCGCCGTCGGCTGACCCCGCCGACGACGACCTCCGTCCCCCACGCCTGACACGCGGCCGAAGGCCGGACCCCGATCCCCGGGTCCGGCCTTCGGTGTGTCCGGATGCCGCCACTTCGCCCCGTCGACAGACGGGACGGAAGAGCGACATAGTGATTCCCGATCAGGGAGCAAGCGCTTTCTGCAGAGGCTGTCCACGAGCGGGAGTGAAGGAGTCGATCGACATGACGACCAGGCGCAGAGCACTCGGAGCCCTCGCCGCAGGCGCCGCCCTGGCCGCCCTCGCCCCCGCCGGGGCGGCCGGTGCCTCGCCCCGGCATCGCAGGCTCGTCGCCCACGACGACTTCCGCCGCGGCCTGCGCCAGTGGGTCGTGGAGCTGGAGAACGGCGGGACCGTCACGGCCTCCCGGGGGATCCTGGAGGTCGATGTGCCCGCCGGGGCGACCGTCTGGTTCAAGCGGTCGCTCCAAGGGCCGTACGTCCTCGAATACGTCGCCACGCCCGTCTCCGCGGGCGGGGTCAACGACCGCGTCTCCGACCTCAACAACTTCTGGAACGCCGTAGACGTCCGCTCCCCTGACGACCTCTTCGCCGTCCGGCGCGGCGGCGCGCTCGCCGAGTACGACTATCTCAAGACCTATTACGTCGGTTACGGCGCCAACACCAACACCACCACCCGGCTGCGCCGCTACGTCGGCCAGGCGGGCGTGCGGCCGTTGATCCACGACTACACCGAGCCGCTGCTCGTCGCGAACGAGCCGAACCACGTACGGATCGTCTCCGATGGCTCCACCGTGCGGTGGTGGAACAACGGGCGGCTCGTCTTCGACTACGCCGACCCGGAGCCGTACCGGGGCGGGCACTTCGCCTTCCGGACCACCTGGAGCCACTTCCGGATCAGTGACTTCCGGGTCTGGTCCCTATTCCCTGATGGGCACATTCTTTAGGAGTGGCTTATCTCACCGTCCGTCAACCCTTTCCTACGATCGCGTAGGTCACTTTCGAGGGGAATGATGATCCGCTGTGGCAGACGATTCGAAGAGTGACAACAGATCAGTGATCGGGTCGTACGTGGCGGTGGGGGACAGCTTCACCGAGGGCGTCGGCGACCCCGGCCCCGACGGGGCGTTCGTCGGCTGGGCCGACCGGTTCGCGGTACTGCTCGCCGACCGGCGCCCCGAAGGCGACTTCACCTACACCAACCTGGCGGTGCGTGGGAAACTGCTCGACCAGATCGTGGAGGACCAGCTTCCGCGCGCCGTCGAGCTCGCCCCGGACCTGGTGTCCTTCTGCGCGGGCGGCAACGACATCATCCGGCCCGGGACCGACCCGGACGAGGTGGCCGAGCGCTTCGAGCGCGCGATCGCCGCGCTGACCGCCGTCGCCGGGACGGTCATGGTGACGACCGGCTTCGACACCCGGGGTGTTCCCGTGCTCAAGCACCTGCGCGGGAAGATCGCCACGTACAACGGGCATGTGCGGGCGGTCGCGGACCGGTACGGGTGTCCGGTGCTCGACCTGTGGTCCCTGAAGTCCGTGCAGGACCGGCGGGCTTGGGACCACGACCGGCTGCATCTGTCTCCCGAGGGGCACACGCGGGTGGCGCTGCGGGCCGGGCAGGTGCTCGGGCTGGAGGTGCCGGCGGATCCGGAGCAGGCGTGGCCGCCGCTGCCGCCCCGGGGGACGCTTGAGGTGCGCAGGGACGACGTGCAGTGGGCTCGGGAGTACCTCGTGCCGTGGATCGGGCGGCGGCTGCGGGGGGAGTCGTCGGGGGACCATGTGACGGCGAAGGGCGCGCTGTCCCCGGACGACATCAGGATGCGGATCGCCGCGGTGGCGTGAGGCTTCGGGCGCGGCGGGGTCCTTCGCCCCCCGCCGCTCCTACCCGTTCCCGTCCCCCGGGGGCTCCGCGCCCGGACTCCCGTCCGGGCCTCGAGGGGCCTCGTCCTCGGCCGCCGGACGGGTCGAGAGCTCCAGTTCTCGTGACAGTGCCGCGTCCACCCACTCCTGCGCCCTGGCCCGGGAGACCGCGCCCTCGTAGGACGTCAGTTGGACGGCCAGGCCGTCCAGGAGGGCGGTCAGGCGCAGGGCGGTGGCGGACGGGTCCGGGCAGGTGAACTCGCCTGCCGCCACGCCCTCGGCGATCACCGCGGCCAGGGCCGCCTTCCACTCCCGGTCGAGGTCGCGGGCGACCTCCCGCAGCGCGGGCTCGCGCAGCGACACCGCCCAGCCCTCGATCCACAGCCGCCACCCCTTGGCCTGGCCGGTGGGCGCGTACCAGCGCACCGCCGACCGCAGGCGGCGCAGCGCCGTCGAACGGCGGCCGAGCAGCCTGCGCAGATGGGCCAGGTCGTCCTCGGCGGCGTACTGGAAGGCGGCGGCGACCAGCTTCTCCTTCGTCGAGAAGTGGTAGAGGACCAGCGCGTTGCTCACGCCGAGCGCCGCGGCCACGTCGGCGATCCTGACCGCCGCCACGCCCCGCGCCTCGATCTGCTCGATGGCGGCCCGCAGCAACTCCTCGCGCCGCTCGGCCACGTTCAACCGGACCCTCGCCACGCGCTCACCCTACACAGGGCCTGGGCCCTCGACCTGCGCCGACGTCCTCAGCGGTATCGGCCGAAGCGCTCCGCGATCACCGGCAGGCGCTCCGCCGCGATCGCGTGCGCGGCGGAGCGGGCAGTCGTGCCGTCCTTCGTCGCACGCGTCAGGACCAGCTCCACCAGGGCGCGCATCGAACGGCGCGTGTACGTGAAGGCCTCCTCCGCGTCCGCGCCGATGTCGCCGAACAGCGTCCACCACCACCAGGCGTTCGTCCCTGAGTTGACGACCACGTCCGGCAGGACGCTCACCCCGCGCGCGTGGAGCAGCGCCTCCGCCTCCGGCAGGACCGGCATGTTGGCCGCCTCGGCGATCCAGCGGGCGGTGATCCGCTCCTGCTCCTCCACCCCGATCGCGTAGGACACGGCGGCCGGCACCAGCACCTCCGCCGCCACCGACAGCCAGGCGTCGCCCGGCAGCTCGCGGTCGGCGGGGCGCAGGACCGCCCGGTCCACGGTGCCGTGCCCGTCCCGCGCGGCGAGCAGCGCCTCCACGTCGAGTCCGTCGGGGTTGGCGATCGTGCCCTTGACGTCGGCGACGGCCACGACCGTCAGCCCCGCGCGCGCGAGGAAGCGGGCCGTGGCGCCGCCCATGGTGCCGAGCCCCTGGAGCGCGACCCGTGTCCCGGCATACGGCACCCCCGCCCGGTCCAGGGCCGTCAGCACCGACTCGGCGACGCCGCAGCCGCCGACCAGCTCGTCCAGGCCGATGCCGTCCACCTCCACCTCGAAGGCGTCCGCGAGCCGGGCGCGGGCCGCCGTCTCGTCGTCGAGCAGCGGGTAGACGGCCTGCACGGACGAGACGAGTCCCGCCTCGGCGGCCGCCCGGTCCACCAGGTCCTGGGTCAGCCCCAGGTCCTCGCCGGTGGTCCAGCAGCTCTCCACGTACGGCCGCACCGCCCGCAGGTAGCGGACCAGCAGGCCGTACGCCTCCGGGTCCCGGGGGTCGCAGTCGATACCGCCCTTGGCGCCGCCCAGGGGGACGTAGCGCGCCCGGGGGTCGTAGTGCAGGGCCTCCTTGAGGCTCATCCCGCGCGCGAGGCCCGTCACCTCCTCCAGCGTGCAGCCCGCCCGCATCCGCAGACCCCCGCTGCACACACCGCGCACCAGCCGGTCGACGACCAGATGGCCCTGACGGCCGGTGATGTCGTCCGTCCAGGTGAGGGACACCAAAGGGGCGGCGGTCATGAGGTCTCCTCGAACGGCGTGTTACTGAACAGTGGGTCAGTATCGGGAGGTGGGGCGAGGGCTGTCAACGCGCTGCCGTAGGGGGCGACCATAATGGAATGCCTCAGCGACTCCACCTGGAGGTACCGTGTCCGGTTTCCGTTCCCTGAGCTCCGGGCTCCGTGGCTTGCAGCCCGAGGCCTTCGGCGCGGATCCGAGCGGTGAGCGCCTGGCGCGCATCCGCAGATCGCCCCACTTCGAGGACGGGGTCTTCCAGAACCCCGGCGGCCCCGCTCGCACCCGCCCCTCGGGTTCGATGCTGGACTTCGCCAAGGTCTTCTTCGACAAGGAGCAGCGGCCCCGCCGCGCCCCCGCGGGCACGGTCCCGGTGCACGCCACCACCCTCGCCGACCTCGCCAAGCCCCCGGCCACGGGACTGCGTGTGACCTGGATGGGCCATTCCAGCGTGCTCGCCGAGATCGACGGGCAGCGCGTGCTGTTCGACCCGGTCTGGGGCGAGCGCTGCTCACCGTTCTCCTTCGCGGGGCCCAAGCGGCTGCATCCGGTCCCGCTCCCGCTGGCCGCCCTGGGCCCGGTCGACGTCGTCGTCATCTCGCACGACCACTACGACCACCTGGACATGCCCACGATCAAGGCGCTGGCCGGCACGGACACGCTCTTCGCGGTGCCGCTCGGCGTCGGTGCACACCTCGAACACTGGGGCGTGTCCGCGGACCGGCTGCGTGAGCTGGACTGGCACGAGGCGACCAGGGTCGGCGGACTCACCCTCACCGCCACCCCCGCCCGCCACTTCTGCGGACGCGGTCTGCGCAACACCCAGCACACCCTGTGGGCCTCCTGGGTCGTCGCGGGCGAGGAGCACCGGGTCTTCCACAGCGGGGACACCGGCTACTTCGAGGGCTTCGAGGAGATCGGGGCCGGCCACGGCCCGTTCGACGTGACGATGATCCAGATCGGGGCGTACTCGGAGTTCTGGCCCGACATCCACATGACCCCCGAGGAGGGCGTGCGGGCCCACCTCGACCTCCAGGGCGGTCCCGGCGGCGTGCTGCTGCCGATCCACTGGGCCACCTTCAACCTCGCCACGCACGCCTGGACCGACCCGGGCGAGGGCACGCTGGCCGCCTCCCGCGCCGCAGGGGCGCGGATCGCCCTGCCGCGTGCGGGCGAGCCCTTCGAGCCCGGCGGGGAGAGCGTCCCGGCCGAGCCGTGGTGGCGCGGCGTGGCCCTCGCCCCGGCCGGTGGCTGGCGGCCCCTGGTCGAGGTGGTAGCGAAGGCCAAGGCTGATACGGAGAGTGATGTCCCGCAGGGTGCCGTCGAGGACGGCGAGGCCCCGGAGACGGTCCCGGCGAGCTGACGCGGGGTGCGGCGGCGTTCGCGGCGAGGGTCGGGGAGCGAAAGGCTTCCCGGCCCTCGCCGTTCGTGTGGGGTCACCTCTGAACAGGTCTGATCGGTTTCTTTCCCGCCCGTAACCCGTCGGTCGCGGGCTTATCGGGCTGTCGTACGAAGGCTCATACCAGAGCGGGACGCTCGCCGGGGGAGTTTGTCAACCGCCCTCCGCACCTGACAGGTTGGCGACTACTGTGAGTGTCCGTCGGGCGAGCGTGAGGTCGAATTCCTCGGCTCTCCCGACCGACCACCAGGCCAGGCCACGGACCCCAGTACGAGGACGCCGATGTCTCACCTCCGCGCACCGGCCGCACGCGCAGACCGCCGTGAGGGCGGGCGGCACGGGCGGCCGGCAGCCCGCACCGCACCCGCCTCGGCCGAGACACACATACGGCCCCAGTTGCTGCGGCTCGCCGTACTGCCACCGACGGCGGTCGCCCTCAGCGCCTGCGCGGTCGTGCTGTTCACCGTGCGCTCCACCGGTACCCGGCCCGGTCCCGTCCTGTGGGCCGTACTGGCGGGCGCGGTGGGGGTCACCGGCGTCGGCATCCTCGTCGCGGCCGTCGCCGCCGAGCGCGTCGCCCGCTCGGTCAGCGACCGCATCGCCGCGCTGCGCCGCAACAGCGCGCGCGGCGAGGCCGACCTGCGCGCGCTGATCGAGTCGCTGCGCCGCGGCGAGGTCCCGTCCCAGCGCGCGTCGCACGGCGGGCCGCCCGACGACGCCGACGACTTCGAGCTGCTCGCCGCCGACCTCGCCCGCGCGCACGACGGTGCCGTCACCGCCGTCGTCCAGGCCTCCCGGCTGTCCAGTCAGGTCGGCAGCGAGCAGAAGCTCGAGGTCTTCGTCAACCTCGCGCGGCGGCTTCAGTCCCTCGTGCACCGCGAGATCTCGATCCTCGACGAGCTGGAGAACGAGATCGAGGACCCCGAACTACTCAAGGGCCTCTTCCACATCGACCACCTCGCCACCCGGATCCGCCGCCACGCGGAGAACCTCGCCGTGCTCGGCGGGGCCGTCTCGCGGCGGCAGTGGAGCCACCCCGTCTCCATGACGGAGGTGCTGCGTTCCGCCATCGCCGAGGTCGAGCAGTACTCCCGGGTCAAGCTGGTCCCGCCCGTCGACGGCGAACTGCGCGGCCACGCCGTCGCCGACGTCATCCACCTGCTGGCCGAACTGGTCGAGAACGCCACGGTGTACTCGGCCCCGCACACCCAGGTGCTGCTGCGTGCCAACCTCGTCACCTCCGGGCTGGCCGTGGAGGTCGAGGACCGCGGTCTCGGCATGCCGGTCGACGAACAGGCCCGGATGAACGCGCTGCTCGCCGACCCCGACCAGGTCAACGTCGGCCGCCTGCTGGCCGACGGCCGCATCGGCCTGTTCGTCGTCTCCCAGCTCGCCCGCCGACACGGCATCCGGGTCCGCCTGCAGTCCAACATCTACGGCGGTGTCCAGGCCGTGCTCGTCGTCCCGCAGGCCCTGCTGGGCGGCGCCGCCCAGGCCGTGGCACAGCGCCAGGACCCCCTCGCCGGCAGCGGCCGGCCGCCCACCCCCCCACCGCCGCAGCCCCCGACCGGCCTCCCACCGGACGGCACGGCCGGGACCCGCCCACCGCTGCCACCGCAGGCCCGGGCCACCGACCGCAGCGGCCGTCCGCCGACGTCGACCGGGTCGCAGAGCCCCGCGCGCCGATCGAATCCGGCCCAGGCCCGGAACACCCCCGACGGCCCCCGCGGACCGGTCCCCTCCCCAGAGCGGAGCCCCGCCGACACCGGTCGCCCGCCGTCGTCGCAGGGACGGGGCACGAACGGTACGAGCGCTCCGCCCGGGCAGCCGTCGGCCGGGCACGCCTCGTCGGCCGGGCAGTCGTCGTCGGAGGCGTCGGCCGGGCCGCCATCGGTGGACGGGGCCCGGGGGAACGGGCGGGCGCCCGCGCCGTTGCCCGTCCGGGGGGTGCGTCACGATCGGGCCAATCCCGCCGAGGCGGTACCCGGGATCCGGCCGGCCGACCGGGTCGTCGTGGAGGAGAACCAGGGCATCGCGCCCGTCCCGCGTGCGGGTGCCGTCCGCGGGACCATGGGCAAACCCCGGCTGCCCCGCCGTCGCGCCCAGGAGCACATCGTGCCCCAGCTGCGCGGCGGCCCCGCCCCGCGCCCGGACGCCGAGCAGCCCGTCGGCCACGACCCCGGTCTGATGGCCGCCTTCCAGCGGGGCATCGGCCTCGCCGAGGCCCAGCAGAGCCTGGAGGCAGAGGTCCTGGCGGAGTCCGCCCCGATCCCCGAGTGGGAGACCCTGGAGCGCAGCTCCTACCCGGCGACCGACGCCTTCGAGCCGACCAGGCGTACGGCGTCGGACTCCCCGGACCCCTCTTCGCCCGACCCGGCGTCCCCGCCCGCACCCCCGGTGCCCACGTCCCGGATACCCGAGGTGCCGTCCGCGCACGCTTCCGCCTCCCCCCAGGCGTACGGCGTGCGGGACGACCCGGCCCGCCCGGCGTCCGGTCACGGTTCCGGTCCCGACCATCCCGCCCCCCGGCACGACGGGAGCGCGCCCGCAGGATGAGCGGCATCCCCACCCCCAGCGCTCCCGCTGACCTTCGTACCCCAAGGAGTCGATCCACCATGCCGAGCGAAGCGCCGACGACAGCCCATGTTTCCGATCTCGACTGGCTGATGAGCGGCCTCGTCCAGCGCGTACCGCACACCACGAGCGCCGTGCTGCTCTCCTGCGACGGGCTGGTGAAGTCGGTCCACGGACTCGACCCCGACAGCGCCGACCACATGGCCGCCCTGGCCTCCGGCCTGTACTCCCTCGGCCGCAGCGCGGGGGTCCGCTTCGGGGACGGCGGGGACGTGCGGCAGGTCGTCGTCGAACTCGCCTCGACGCTGCTGTTCGTCACCACCGCCGGCTCGGGGACCTGTCTCGCCGTGCTCGCCGGCCGCGAGGCCGACGCCGCCGTCCTCGGGTACGAGATGGCGATGCTCGTGAAGAGCGTGCGGCCGTATCTGACGACCGCGCCCCGGCAGCACGCCGTCGAACCGTCGGTGATGGGGCCTTGAGCGTGGCGTCGGCCGGCGACGGGCCCTGGCTCGACGACGCGGCCGGACGGCTGGTGCGCCCGTTCACGGTCAGCAACGGGCGCACCCGGCCCACCGTCGCCCTCGACCTCATGTCGCAGGTGATGGCCACCGGGGCGACACCCCTCGGTTACCTCGGGCCCGAGCACGCGCAGGCCCTCGACCTGTGCCGGGCCCCCGTCCCGGTCGCCGAGGTGGCCGCCCACCTGAAGCTCCCGGCGGTGGTCACCAAGGTGCTGCTCTCGGACCTCGTCGACTGCGGGGCCCTGACCACCAAGCCCCCCGAGTTCCACCACAACCCCACCGACCGGGCCCTACTGGAGGCAGTGCTCGATGGACTACGACGACAGCTCTGAGAGCGACGGGTACGACCAGCACGACTCGCCCGACGCGAACGACGACGACCGTCCCGACCCCTTTCCGACCGCGCTGAAGATCCTGGTCGCGGGCGGGTTCGGGGTCGGCAAGACGACCTTCGTCGGCGCGGTGAGCGAGATCGCGCCGCTCAGTACCGAGGAGCTGCTCACCACGGCCGGCGCCGCGACCGACAACCTCGACGGCATCGAGAACAAGGTCGAGACGACCGTCGCCATGGACTTCGGCCGGATCTCCCTGGACGCACAGCATGTGCTGTACCTGTTCGGCACGCCCGGACAGGAGCGGTTCTGGTTCATGTGGGACGAGCTGTCCGAGGGCGCCCTCGGCGCGGTCGTCCTCGCCGACACCCGCCGTCTGGAGGAGTGCTTCGCGGCCGTCGACTTCTTCGAGGAGCGCGGACTGGGGTTCATCGTCGCCGTCAACGAGTTCGACGGCGCCCACCGCTACGACCCCGAGGAGGTGCGCGCCGCCATCGACCTGAACCCGGAGATCCCCATCGTGCGCTGCGACGCCCGTATCTCCGCCTCCGGTGTCCAGACCCTGCTCACCCTGGTCCGGCACCTCATCGCCCACGCACCGGCGGCACCCGAGCCGAGCCGCGGCGCCACCATGTGACCCCCGCACCCCATGCCACGGAGCCGCACATGACCTACGAGGTCCCCGACGTCCCCAGTGACGGAGCACGGCCATGAGCTACGACCCGCCCCGCCCGGCCGGTCGTCTGCTGCTCACCCCGGAGGACAAGGAAGCGCCGGCCCGCACCCGCAGGCTGCGCCGGCTCGGCCTCGGCGAACGGCCGGAGCCCGCCCTGGACGCCTTCGCGGACCGCCTCGCCGAGCTGGCCGGCGCGCCGTACGCCATGGTCACCTTCCTCGAGGAGGAACGGCAGTTCTTCGCCGGACTGCACACCCCGGAGGGGGGCCGGGCGGCCCGCGGCGGGAAGCCCGAGGTGGGCCGGTGGCTGCCCCGTGAGTACGGCTACTGCCCGCACGTCGTCGTCCGGCGCAAGGCGCTGGTCCTGGAGGACGTCGGCGACTACCCGCGCTTCGCGGGCAACCCGGTCGTCGACGAGTTCGGCATCCGCTCCTATCTCGGCGCCCCGCTGATCGACAGCACCGGCATGGTCCTGGGCACGGTGTGCGTGGCCGACCTCGTCCCCCGGCCCTGGGGCAGGTCCGGCCTGGAGACCATCAAGGCGACGGCCGCCGACCTCGTCGTACGGCTGGAGGGGCAGACACCGCCGTAGCGCCGGGCGTGTCGGCACGGCCGGGGCGGGGTGTGAAGGAAAGCTGTTGCTCCGCTTAAGAAAAGCTCGATGGACCGGGGCGGGTGGGATGCGGCAGATTGCTGGACGAATCCACACCCTTCCCGGCGGCGGGCCCTTCGGCCTGCCCGCGCCCGGGAACTCAGGACAGGAGCCGCAGCTTGAAGGCGCTGGTCAAGGAGAAGGCTGAGCCCGGGCTGTGGCTCGCGGACGTCCCGGAGCCCGCCGTCGGACCCGGCGACGTACTGATCAAGGTGCTGCGCACCGGAATCTGCGGCACCGATCTGCACATCCGGGCCTGGGACGGCTGGGCGCGGCAGACGATCGACACCCCGCTGGTGATCGGGCACGAGTTCGTCGGCGAGGTCGTCGGGACCGGCCGGGACGTCACCGACATCGGCATCGGTGACCGGGTCAGCGGCGAGGGACACCTCGTGTGCGGGAAGTGCCGCAACTGCCTCGCCGGGCGCCGCCATCTGTGCCGGGCCACGGTCGGCCTCGGGGTCGGCCGCGACGGCGCCTTCGCGGAGTACGTCGTCCTGCCCGCGTCCAACGTGTGGGTGCACCGGGTGCCGGTGGACCTCGACGTGGCCGCGATCTTCGACCCGTTCGGCAACGCCGTGCACACCGCGCTGTCCTTCCCGCTGGTCGGCGAGGACGTGCTGATCACGGGTGCCGGTCCGATCGGGCTCATGGCGGCGGCCGTCGCCCGGCACGCCGGCGCCCGCAACGTCGTGATCACCGACGTGAGCGAGGAACGCCTGGAGCTGGCCCGCAAGATCGGCGCGAGCCTGGCCCTGAACGTGTCGGAGACCCGGATCGCCGACGGACAGCGGGAGTTGGGGCTGCGTGAGGGCTTCGACATCGGTCTGGAGATGTCCGGCCGGCCCGAGGCGATGCGCGACATGATCGCCAACATGACCCACGGCGGCCGGATCGCCATGCTCGGCCTGCCGTCCCAGGAGTTCCCGGTCGACTGGGCCCGGATCGTCACCTCGATGATCACGATCAAGGGCATCTACGGCCGGGAGATGTTCGAGACCTGGTACGCGATGTCGGTCCTGCTGGAGGGCGGCCTCGACCTCGCCCCCGTGATCACCGGCCGGTACGGCTACCGCGAGTACGAGGCGGCGTTCGCCGACGCGGCGAGCGGCCGCGGCGGCAAGGTCATCCTCGACTGGACCGCGTAAGTCACCTGCATTCCTTAGGAGTTCCCTGATGTTCGACTCCGTGCGCGACGACCTGCGCGCCACCCTCGACGAGATCCGTGCCGCCGGTCTGCACAAGCCCGAGCGGGTCATCGGCACCCCGCAGTCCGCGACCGTCGCCGTCACCGCGGGCGGGCGGCCCGGCGAGGTCCTCAACTTCTGCGCCAACAACTACCTCGGCCTCGCCGACCATCCCGAGGTCGTCGCCGCCGCCCACGCCGCCCTGGACCGCTGGGGCTACGGCATGGCGTCCGTGCGCTTCATCTGCGGTACGCAGGAGGTGCACAAGGAACTGGAGGCGCGGCTTTCGGCGTTCCTCGGCCAGGAGGACACGATCCTGTACTCCTCCTGCTTCGACGCCAACGGCGGTGTCTTCGAGACGCTGCTCGGCCCCGAGGACGCGGTGATCTCCGACGCCCTCAACCACGCCTCGATCATCGACGGCATCCGGCTGTCCAAGGCCCGCCGCTTCCGGTACGCCAACCGCGATCTGGAGGACCTGGAGCGGCAGTTGAAGGAGGCGTCCGACGCGCGCCGCCGCCTGGTCGTCACCGACGGCGTCTTCTCCATGGACGGCTATGTGGCCCCCCTGCGCGAGATCTGCGACCTCGCCGACCGCTACGACGCGATGGTCATGGTCGACGACTCGCACGCGGTCGGCTTCGTCGGCCCCGGCGGCCGGGGCACCCCCGAACTGCACGGCGTCATGGACCGCGTCGACATCGTCACCGGCACGCTGGGCAAGGCGCTCGGCGGGGCCTCCGGCGGCTATGTCGCCGCCCGCGCCGAGATCGTCGCCCTGCTGCGCCAGCGCTCCCGCCCGTACCTCTTCTCCAACACGCTGGCCCCGGTGATCGCGGCCGCCTCCCTGAAGGTCCTCGACCTGCTGGAGTCGGCCGACGACCTGCGCGTCCGGCTCGCGGAGAACACCGCGCTGTTCCGCCGCCGGATGACCGAGGAGGGCTTCGATGTCCTCCCCGGCGACCACGCCATCGCGCCCGTCATGATCGGCGACGCGGCGAAGGCCGGCCGCCTGGCCGAGCTGCTCCTGGAACGGGGCGTGTACGTGATCGGCTTCTCCTACCCGGTCGTCCCGCAGGGCCAGGCCCGTATCCGCGTCCAGCTGTCCGCCGCGCACTCCACGGACGACGTCAACCGCGCGGTCGACGCCTTCGTCGCGGCGCGGGCGGAACTGGAGGGCGGGCAGGGCTGAGGGGCCAGGAGGACCGAGGGGCCGAGCGGCCCTGACACATTGCGATAATCGATCCCATGATCGAAGCGCGGCGGCTCCACATTCTCCGTGCGGTGGCCGACCACCGCACCGTGACGGCGGCGGCCGCCGCGCTGTACCTCACCCCGTCCGCCGTCTCCCAGCAGCTGACCGCCCTGGAGCAGGAGACCGGCCACCGCCTGGTGGAACGCGGCGCCAAGGGCGTACGGCTCACCGCGGCCGGTGAGATCCTGCTCAGCCACACCCACGCGGTCCTCGCCCAGTTGGAGCGGGCGGAGGCCGAACTGGCCGCCTACAGCTCCGGGGCGGCCGGCACGGTCACCGTCGCCGCCTTCGCGACCGGGATCGCCCTGGTCGTCGCGCCCGCGGTGGCCCGGCTCGCCCGTACCGCGCCCGGGATCAGGATCCGCGTCCAGGACGCCGAGGGGGACGCCAGTCTGCCGATGGTCCTCGACCGGCAGGTCGATGTCGCCGTGGCCGTCGAGTACCGTGGCGCCCCCGCCGCCGACGACCCGCGCCTCGCGCACGTCCCGCTGTACGCCGAGCCCTTCGACGCGGTCGTCCCGGTCACCCACCGTCTCGCCGACGCCCCCGAGGTACCCCTCGCGGAGCTGGCCAAGGACCCGTGGATCGGCCCCTATCCCGGCAATCCCTGCCATGACGTGGTCGTCCTGGCCTGCGAGAACGCCGGATTCCAGCCCCGGCTCGAGCACTCCTCGGACGACTTCCGTGCGGTGGTCGCCCTCGCCTCCGCCGACGCGGGCGTGGCACTCGTCCCGCGCTCGGCCCTGCGCGGCATGGACCTCACCGGCGTGGTCGTCCGCCCGACGGACGGCACGGCCCCGACCCGCCGGGTCTTCGCGGCCGTACGGCGGGGCGCGGAGGAGCACCCCTTGATCCAGCCGGTGCTGGACGCGCTGCGGGAGGCGGCGCGGATGTGAGCTCGCGTTCACACTGCCGTTTCATATGTGGGATAAGCTCCCGGATGTGAAACAGGAGCATGCCGCGGAGTCGGTGGACACCCGCCTGGGCCTGAGGCTCGCCGAACTGCGGGCCGAACGCGGCTGGTCCCTCGGGGACCTGGCCGAACGCAGCGGGATCAGTCGCTCGACCCTCTCCCGGGCCGAACGCGCGGAGATCAGCCCCACGGCCGCACTGCTCAACCGCCTCTGCCATGTCTACGGGCGGACCATGTCCCGCCTGCTCAGCGAGGTCGAGGAGGAGCCGGCGCCGCTCCTGCGCGCCGCCGAGCAGCCCGTCTGGGAGGACAGGACCTCCGGATTCGTCCGGCGCTCGGTGTCCCCGCCGCACCCCGCACTGCGCGGCGAACTGGTCGAGGGCAGGCTCGCCGTGGGTTCCGACATCGCCTACGACCGCCCGCCCGTGCCCGGTCTGGAGCAGCACGTCTGGGTCCTCGAGGGCGCGCTCGGCGTGACGGCCCAGGAGGTCGAGCACCGCCTCGGCACCGGCGACTGCCTCAGGCTGCGGGTGTGGGGGCGGACCCGGTTCCGGTGCCTGGGCGGCATGGAGGCGCGGTACGTGCTGGCGGTGGTGCTGCCATGACGACGACCCGACTCGACGCGCCCGGACTCCTCGACCGTCTGGACCAGTTGGCCGACCTCCTGATCGACACCGTGGACGGCGGCGCTTCCGTCGGCTTCCTCGCGCCCCTCGACCGGCCCGAGGCCGTCGCCTGGTGGCGGGGCCGGGCAGCAGCGGTCGCCGCGGGGCAGCTCGCCGTCTGGGCGGCCCAGGACGGCGACCGCGTCGTCGGAACCGTCGGTCTGGCCTTCCCCGACAAGCCCAACAGCCGCCACCGCGCCGAACTCGTCAAGCTGATGGTCCACCGGGACACCCGCGGCAAGGGCCTCGGCCGCACCCTCCTCACCACCGCCGAGCAGGCCGCCGTCGCCGCCGGGGTCACCCTGCTCCACCTCGACACCGAGACCGACAGCCCCGCGGAGCACCTCTACCGCACCGCCGGCTGGACCAGGGCCGGCGTGATCCCCGGCTACGCGGCGGACCCGGCCGGCGTCCTGCGCCCGACCACCCTGTACTACAAACAGGTCGCCTCGGGGTGACTGTCGGTGGCAGCGGCTACCGTGCGAAGCATGCCCGACGCCGAAGACGTACGCCGTATCGCCCTCTCCCTGCCGGACACCACGGAGAAGATCGCCTGGAGCATGCCCACCTTCCGGGTCGCGGGGAAGATGTTCGCCACGCTGCCCGAGGACGAGACGTCCATCGCCGTGCGCTGCCCCAAGGAGGAGCGCGACGAACTGGTCCTCGCCGAACCGGGCAAGTTCTGGATCGCCGAGCACGAGGCACAGTTCGCCTGGGTACGGGCCCGCCTGGCCGCCGTCGAGGACGAGGACGAGCTGCGCGACATCCTCGCCGACTCCTGGCGGCAGGCGGCCCCCACCCGCCTGCTGGAGGCGTATCCCGAGCTGGGAGTGCCGCACGGCGGGTGACGGCCGGAAACGGGTGCGCGACCACCGACCCGAGTGCGGTATTGTTTCCATGCGCGTTCGGCCAGGGGAAACCCCAGGTCAGACAGGCACCGGGACGTGGCGCAGCTTGGTAGCGCACTTGACTGGGGGTCAAGGGGTCGCAGGTTCAAATCCTGTCGTCCCGACGGTGCGAAGGGTCTTCGCAGGCGAGAGCCTGCGGAGACCCTTTTCTCGTCCTGCGGCCCGTCTTCTCCCGGCCCGCCGTGCCGCCGGGGCCCGGTGCGCCCGGGACCGCGTCGAGCAGCCTGTGAGCAGCCCCCGAGGAGCTGTGGGTTCGCCCAACCCCCGCCGGTGCCGGCAGTCCCGCTGCCAGGATGGGGCGCCATGATCCCGGGGCGCTGTGCGCGCATGCTGAGGGCCGCTGTGTTCGCGGCCGTCTGTGTGCTGCTCGCCGCCCTGGGCCACGCCATGATGTCCGGCGAACCCCTGTCCTGGTGGGCGGCGGGCGCCGGAGCCGTCGGCACGGCGGGCGGGGGCTGGTGCCTGACGGGGCGGGAGCGCGGCACCCCGCTGGTGACGGCCGTCGCCGTCGCCGCCCAGGCGGCCCTGCACACGGCGTTCTCCGTCGTCCCGGCCGCCACCGTCGGCATGGACGGCATGGACGGCATGGACGGCATGGACCACATGGGCCCCGCCCCGGCCGGGGTGCCCTCCGCCGGCATGATCGCCGCCCATCTGCCGGCCGCGCTGCTGTGCGGGCTGTGGCTGGCGCACGGCGAGCGGGCCGTGTTCCGCGTCCTGCGGGCGGTGGCCGGGTGGCTGACGGCCCCGTTGAGACGGCCGGGGGACCGGCCCGCGCCGGCCGCACCGCCCCGCGCCCGGCTCCGGGTCCGCACGCGGCGGACACCACGCCCGCTCCGGCTCGTCCACGCGATCACTTCCCGGGGACCGCCCGCACGGACCGCCGTCGCCCGACGACGGCCGGAACCGTACGGCTGTTCACACCCGACCCGAGAAGGACCCACCGCGATGCCCCCTGCCCAGACGCCCCCGCGCGAGAAGACCGCCAAGCACCAGAGCTCCAGGACACCCGCCAAGGCACCCAAACACGCGGCGCACCGCCCCGCCGCCCAGCGCGCCCGGCGTGCCCACGCCGACGAGACCACCACCGCCCTCGCCCTGGCCGCCCGCGGCGGTGACGCCGACGCCGTCGAGCGGTTCGTGCGGGCCCTGGACCGGGACGTGCGGCGGTTCGTGGCCCATCTGTGCGCCGATCCGCAGGCGGTGGACGATCTGGCGCAGGACACGTTCCTGCGGGCGCTGGGCAGTCTGCACCGGTTCGAGGGGCGGTGCCCGGCACGGGTGTGGCTGTTGTCGATCGCGCGTCGGGCGGTGATGGACAGCCATCGGTCCGCCGCGACCCGTCCGCGTCTCGCGGACCTGCCGGACTGGCGGCCGGCCGTCGAACTCGCGCAGCCGCGCGGGCTGCCCGGCTTCGACGACGGCGTCGTCCTGCTCGACCTGCTGGCCGCACTGCCCGCCGACCGGCGCGAGGCATTCGTGCTGACACAACTGCTGGGGCTGCCCTACGAGGAGGCGGCCCGGGTGAGTCACTGCCCGGTCGGGACGGTCCGCTCCCGGGTGGCCCGGGCCCGCGCCGCCCTGGCGGAACAGATCGCCCGGTGAGGGTCACCGCAGGCGGCGCAGCTCCCGCAGCTCCTCCACTTTCAGCAGACGGGCCACGCCCAGGTGGACCAGCCCCAGGGTGAGGGTGCCGGCCGTGACCGCTGCCGCGGTGGGGAGCGTCCCGCCGCCCAGCGCCTCGCCGCAGGCTCGGTCGGCCGCCCAGCCGGCGGCCGCCGCCACGGCCGCCGCGCACATCAGCCTCGTGTACGTCCGGCGCAGGGCGCCGTCGTCGAGACGGCCGCCGACCCGCCTGCGCACGAGCCGGGCGGTGAGGGCGAGTCCGGCCAGACAGGACACGGTGTAGGCGCCGGCCATACCGGTGACCGCCCAGCGGACGGGGAGCAGCAGATGGCAGGCGGTGGCCAGGGTGATGTTCACCGCCGCGATCCACACCGCCAGGAAGAACGGCGTCCGGGTGTCCCCGAAGGCGTGGAAGCCGCGCAGCAGCAGGTACTGCGCCGAGAACGGGATCAGGCCGAGGCCGAAGGCCTGCAGCATGTGTCCGAGCGGCTGAGCGGAGGCCGCGTCCGCCGCCCCGTGCGCGAACAGCAGCGTGGCGATCCGGGGGCCGAGCGCCAGGAACAGGAAGGCGGCGGGCACGATGACGACCCCGCTCACCCGCAGTCCCCGGGACAGATCCGCGCGCAGATCGGCGATCCGGCCCTCCGCCACCGCCCGGCTCATCCGTGGCAGCAACGCGGTCACCAGGGAGACCGTGACCACCGACTGCGGCAGCATCCAGATCGTCTGCGCGTACGTGTACGCCGTGTAGCCCGCGCCGGCGTCCGGGAGCGCCTGGTCGGCCGCGTTGGCGTAGTTGGTGACGACGGTCAGGGCGACGAGGTTCGTCAGCACGAACAGCAGGGTCCACTTCGCGGCGTGCACACC
This sequence comes from Streptomyces sp. NPDC049687, assembly GCF_044465285.1. NCBI lineage: Bacteria > Bacillati > Actinomycetota > Actinomycetes > Kitasatosporales > Streptomycetaceae > Streptomyces > Streptomyces sp. NPDC049687. The sequence goes on along the minus strand of NZ_JBITLN010000002.1, from coordinate 883,216 downwards.
GGAGCCCAGGCCCGAGCCGCGCCAGTCGAAGCGTGGCCGCAGGCGGAACCCCGCCGCCCGCGCGAACGGGATGAGGGCGAGCGCCTGCACGGCGATCCCCGCCGTCGTGCCGATGCCGAGCAGCCGCACCTGGGCGCCGGTGATGTCCGCCACCCGCTCGGGCACGGTCAACAGACTCAGGTAGGCGCCGAACATGCCCAGCAGGACGACGTTGTTGAGCACCGGCGTCCACATCATCGCGCCGAACCTCTCGCGGGCGTTGAGGACTTGGCCGTACATGTTGAACAGGCCGTAGAAGAAGATCTGCGGGAGCAGGAAACGGGCGAAGACGACGGTGAGTTCGTAGGCCTCGTGCTGCCCGGGGGTGTCGCGCAGGTAGACGCTGACGATCTGCGGGGCCGCCCACACCGCCAGCGCGGTGCCCACGGCCAGCACGGACACCACCAGGGTGACCAGCCGCTGTTCGTAGGCCCGGCCGCCGTCCGGATGGGTGGCCCGGGCCCGCACCAGCTGCGGCACCAGCACCGAGTTCAGCGCGCCGCCGATCAGCAGCGTGTACAGGCTGGTCGGCACGGTGTTCGCCGTGTTGTACGTGGTGGCCAGCAGGCCGGTGCCCAGCGCCGCGCCCTGGAGCACCTGCCGGATCAGTCCGGTCGCCCGGGACACCACCGTGCCCAGCGCCATCATCAGCGAGGACCGGGCCGCGCCACCGGTACGTCCTTCGATCCTCTGTTCTGTGGTCGCCCCCATCGGGCCAACCTAGGTCATCAAGATCCGTCGGCCCAATCCGCCGCTGAAGAAGGGCAGTTGTCAGCGGCGGCTGCGGACCCGCGCGTCCCTCGGAGGCTTGATGAACTGCATCTCCAGCGTCGCCGGCGGTGCGGCGAGACCCGGGCCGCCCGCCGTCGCCCACGCCAGGATCTCCTCGGTGCAGTCGTCGTCCGTCGCGAAGCCGACCCAGGTGGCCCGGCCGCCGGCCCGGCGTCCGGCGGTGGAGGGCTGCACGACGACGACGTTCGCCTGGTCGCAGGGGCCGAGGCAGTCCGTCGTACGGACCTGGAAGGCGCCCCGCGAGTCGGCGGCGGCCGCCAGTAGGCGGTCCAGCTGCCAGGCGTGGTCGTAGCGGGGGTGCTTACGGGGGTTGCCGCAGCAGCAGCCCCTGCACACCACGAGTGTGCAGGGACGGCTGAGCGCGGCGCCGACCAGCGCACGCCGACCGTGGAGCGCGGGAGCCATCCCGGTCAGGAGGCCGAGAGGCCGACGTGGGCCAGGGCCTGCCGGAGCAGGAAGCCGTGGCCGCCCGGCATCTCGCTCTGCACCGCCGGCGAGGCCGCCTCCTGCGGGTCGAACCACACCAGGTCCAGGGCGTCCTGCCGGGGACGGCAGTCACCGGTCACCGGCACGATGTAGGCCAGCGACACCGCGTGCTGACGGGGGTCGTGATACGGGGTGATGCCCTGCGTCGGGAAGTACTCGGCCACCGTGAACGGCTGGAGCGAGGCCGGGACGCGCGGCAGGGCCACCGGGCCGAGGTCCTTCTCCAGGTGGCGCAGCAGGGCGTCGCGGACGCGTTCGTGGTGCAGGACCCGGCCGGAGACCAGGGTCCGGCTGACGTTGCCGTCCGGTCCTATGCGCAGCAACAGGCCGATGCTGGTGACCTCGCCGCTGTCGTCGACGCGTACGGGCACAGCCTCGACGTACAGGATCGGCATCCGGGCGCGGGCCATCTCGAGCTCGTCGGCGCTCAGCCAACCGGGCGTGGTATCGGTCAAGTCTGACATTGCTTGATCATACTTTCAGTGTCCGTCGGGAAGCCGGTAGACCCGGCGGGCGTTGTCCGCTCCGGCCCAGCGTGCCAGGCGCAGCGCGTCGGGCAGGCTCAGTTCGTCGGCGTCCACCCGGTCCTGGAGCAGGTCTCCCAGACCCCGGCGGAACGCCAGCGCGCCGAGCCAATGGAACTCGGACACACCGTAGGCGTCGGAGCTGTACAGCAGTTTGCGGAACGGTGTGATCTCCAACGCTTCCTCCAGGACCGCCCGCGCCCTGACCGGCCCGACGTGGTGCAGGGTGAGCCCCACGTCCAGGTACACCTGCTCGAACACGGCGGCCAGATAGGCGGCCTGTCGCTGGTAGGGCCAGCAGTGCAGGAGCAGCACCGGGATCGTGCCGGAGACCAGGTGCAGCCAGTCCGTGAGGTGGGTGGGGTCCACGCGGTGCAGCCGGATGTCGTTGTCGCCGAAGCCGGTGTGCAGTTGGAGCGGGAGGCCGAGGTCGACGGCGGTCCACAGCAGGTGGCGTACGAGGACCGGCTCGTCGAGCCGTCCGCCGCGCGCCAGCCAGCGCCGGGCCGCGCGGGTGACGTCCCCGTCCGGGGGGCGGGCCGGGTCCAGGTCGAAGCCGGTGCGGTAGGCCGCCACCGACTTCACCGCGACGACCCCCGGCCGCCGCACCGCGTCCAGGGCGGCCGCCCGGAACGCGTCGGCGTACCCGCCCGCCTCGACACCCCGCGCGGCCACGGACTCGGCCACCGCCTCCAGCCGTACGACCTCGTGGGCGACGGCGCCCGCCGCCTCGGCGAGTTCGGCCGGCGTGGTGCTGCGGTGCGGGGCGAAGCCGGTGTCGACGCAGAGCACGCCCGTGCGGGCGGCCGCGAGAAACCGCCGGTTCACCTCCCGCGGGCCCAGAACGGCACGCCGGGCCAGATAGACGTCGGCCGGAGCGTGCCGGTCCAGGTCGAGCAGGGGCGCGCAGTGACGCCGTACGGCCACGCCGACCGGTGTGTCGAAGGGGGAGACGCCGGGCCAGCGGTCGCCCTCGGTGAGCAGCGCCTCGAAGCCCGGCCGGTCCAGCGGGCCGGTGACGACCCCGTGGCAGTGGTGGTCCACCAACTCCAGCGCGTCGAGCGCCTCGTGGACCGGCCCGGCGCCCATCTCAGTACCTCCAGCGGTAGGCGGCGGCGACCTGCGCGTCGTCCAGCCCGTCCACGGCGTCGCTCTCGCCGTGCCGTACGGCGGTCACCGCGTCGGCGAGGACCGGCCCCAGTGCGGTCCGCAGCACCTCGTCCTCGCGGAACCTCGCGACGGCCTCGGCGAGGGAGGTCGGCAGCCGGTGGACGTCTTTCGCCGCCGCCTCCTCGGCGTCCAGGTGGGCCGGGTTGCCGGTGATCTCCTCGGGGAGGGCGGCGGAACGGGTGATCCCGTCCAGTCCGGCGGCGATCAGACAGCCGAGGAGGAGATACGGGTTGGCGGCCAGGTCGACCGGCTTGACCTCCAGGTTCGCCTGCTCGGCGCGCCGGCCCGCCGTGCCCCGCACCACACGGACCGCCGACTCGCGGGTCTCCAGGCCCCAGGCCGTGAACACCCCCGCCCACTGGGAGGGTTTGAGCCGCAGATAGCTGGCCGGGCTGGGCGCGGTCACCGCCGTCAGGGCCGGCAGCCGGGCCAGGACACCCGCGGTGAAGGACTCCGCGTCGGCGGTCATGCCGTGCCGCCGGTCGCCGCCGGAGTGGAGGTTCGTTCCGTCGCGCCAGGCGGAGAGGTGGACGTGCCCGCCGTTGCCGACGCCCTCCGCCGCGACGGCGGGGGAGAAGGAGACCCGAAGGCCGTGACGGCGGGCCACCGCGCGGATGGTCTGCCGGACGAGGACGCTGCGGTCGGCGGCCGCCACCGGGTCGAGGGCGCCCACCGAGATCTCGAACTGGCCCGGCGCGTACTCGGGATGGATCTGGTCGACGTCCACGCCCTGTGCGGCGCACGCCGCCAGCAGGTCGGCGGTGTACTCGCTCAGCTCGACCTGCCGGGTGGCCCCGTACGCCGGTCCCGTGGTCGCCGGGACGAACTCCCCGGCGGGCGCGGAGTCCAGGCCGACGGCCCACTCGATCTCGATGCCCGCCTTGAAGGCGAGGCCGTGGTCGTGGGCCGCGTCGGTGAGGATCCGGCGCAGGAAGGTGCGGGAGCAGCCCGGGTGCCGTTCGCCGTCCTGGGTGACGCGGTCGACCGGTGCCCACGCCCACCCCGGCTGCCCGGCGAGCACGACCAGCCGGTCCAGGTCGGGGTAGAGGCGCAGATCGCCGTCCGGGGAGCCCAGGACGGCGGTGGTGACGATGTGGTCGTTCGCCAGGAACGTGTCGAACACCGGGGACATCCCGACGCCCCAGGCCGCGGCCTGCGCCAGCCCGGCCGTGGGGATCGTCTTCACCCGGCCGACGCCCGCGGTGTCGACGTAGGACAGGACGATCCCGTGCACGCCCCTGCCGGACAGCTCCCCGCTCAGCGCGGACGCCCGCTCGACGTCTCCGGGACGTCCGCCCGGGACGGGGTCGGCAAGGGTGGTCATACGTCCTCCGCGGGTGTGTCCGGCTGTGTCGCTCAGGGTTTCACGGCCACCGCGCCGTACTGCGGCACCACCGCGGCCGCGTCGTCGTCGGCGCGCCAGCGGGAGCAGGACACCAGGCCCGGCTCCAGCAGGTGGAGGCCGTCGAAGAACGCGGCGATCTCCGTGCCGGCGCGGGCGGTGATCGGCGGGGTGGCGTTCTCGTTCCAGAACTTCATCGCCGGGATCTGGCCCTCGCCGCCCACCTCGGGGTCGTGGGTCGGGTGGGTCAGGACCAGGTAGCTGCCCGAGGGGACCTCGGCCATGATGTTCCGGACGATGTCCCGGGCCGCCTCCACGTCCAGGACGAAGTTCAGGATGCCCAGCATCATCACCGCGACCGGACGGGTGAAGTCCAGCGTCCCCGCGGCCCGTTCGAGGATCGCGGCGGGGTCGTGGACATCGGCGTCGATGTAGTCGGTGGCGCCCTCGGAGGTCCCGGTCAGCAGGGTGCGGGCGTGCGCCAGCACGATCGGGTCGTTGTCGACGTACACGATCCGCGAGTCCGGCGCCGCACGCTGGGCTATCTCGTGGGTGTTGTCGGCCGTCGGCAGGCCGGTGCCGATGTCCAGGAACTGCCGCACCCCGCGCTCCTCGGCCAGGAACCGTACCGCCCGCCCCAGGAACCAGCGGTCCGCGCGGGCGATGTCCCGGATGAGCGGGAACATCCCGGCGACGTGCTCGCCGACCTGCTGGTCGACCTCGTAGTTGTCCTTGCCGCCGATCCAGTAGTTCCACACCCGCGCGTTGTGCGCCACGCTGGTGTCCAGCCGTGTGCCGCCCACGTCGTTCGCCCTTTCTCGCGCCGTACCGTCCGTCCGTCATTCTGCCGCCGGATGATCAACGCTGTCCCGGGATTCGGAAGGTCCCCCGGTAGGGTGAATTTCCGGCCGCCCCCGTACAGGAAGCAGACATGCCCTACTCGCACGCCCCCGAACTGACCGCTGCCGAGCTCCCGGCCGGCCCTGCCGACATCCGGCTGGTCGTCACCGACATGGACGGCACGCTGCTCGACGACGACAAGCGGATCCCCGAGGGGCTGTGGGAGACGCTGGCGCGGCTGCGGGAGCGCGGGGTGCTGTTCAGTCCGGCGAGCGGACGTCAGTACGCGACGCTGGCGGCGGAGTTCGCCGAGGTCGCCGACGGGATGGTGTTCATCGCGGAGAACGGCAGTCATGTGGTGCGCGACGGGCGGGAACTGAGTTCCGATCCGCTGGAGCCGGGCGTCGTCGCGCGGGTGGTCGAGGCCGTACGGCGGTGCGCGGCCGGCGGGGTCGACCTCGGCGCCGTCGTCTGCGGAAAGCGGTCCGCGTACGTCGAGCGGGCCGACGAGGCCTTCCTGGCCGAGGTGGAGAGGTACTACCTGCGGTGCGCGGTCGTCGAGGACCTCACCGCCGTCGACGACGACGTCATCAAGGTCGCCCTCTTCGACTTCGGCTCGGCCGAGAAGACCACCATCCCGGCGCTCGCGCCCTTCGCGGACACCCATCAGGTCGTGGTCTCCGGCGAGCACTGGGTCGACGTCATGAACCGCACCGCCAGCAAGGGCGCCGCCCTGCGCCGGCTCCAGCGGGAGCTGGGCATCACGCCCGCGCAGACCATGGTGTTCGGCGACTACCTCAACGACCTGGAGATGCTGGACGCCGCCGACTGGTCGTTCGCCATGGCCAACGCCCACCCGGAGGTCGTCCGCCGGGCCCGCCACCTCGCCCCCTCCAACAACGACAACGGAGTGCTGCGCACCATCGCCCGCGTGCTGGGCCTCTGAGGCTCGGTTCCCGGGCTGCGTGTGCCCGTGACGGTGTGCGGCGCGAGCGCCGGGCCGCGGTTCCTCGACCGTTCGGCCGACCACACCGTACCCTCCGTATGTGACCGAACCGGCCGTCGTCGCCCGCCTCACCCGGGAGATCACCTCGGACCTGAAGCCGGGTGACCTGGAGGACTTCTACCGGGATCTGCACCGCCACCCCGAGCTCTCCTTCCGGGAGCACCGCACCGCGGCGAAGCTCGCCGGGCGGCTGCGGGCCGCCGGGTACGAGGTGACGGAGGGCGTCGCCCGCACCGGCGTGGTCGGGGTACTCGCCAACGGCGACGGGCCCGTGGTGTGGCTGCGCGGCGACATGGACGCGCTGCCCGTACCCGAGGCGACCGGCCTGCCGTACACCTCCACCGTCGACGGTGTGATGCACGCCTGCGGCCACGACCTGCACGTCACCTGGCTCGCGGCCGCCGCCGGCATGCTGGCAGCAGCCCGCGACACCTGGTCCGGGACGCTCGTCGTGGTCGGGCAGCCCGCCGAGGAGTTCGGCGGCGGTGCGGCCGCGATGGTCGCGGACGGCGTCCACGAGCGCTTTCCGCGCCCCGACGTGCTGTTCGGGCAGCATGTCGCGCCGGGGCTCGCCGGGTTCTTCCCGCACACCCCCGGGCTGACCCTGTCCGCCTCCGACGACATCGACGTCGTCGTGCACGGCGTGGGCGGGCACGGTTCGCGGCCGGAGTCGACGGTCGACCCGGTCGTCACGGCCGCGTACATCGTCACCCGGCTGCAGACAGTCGTCTCCCGGGAGGTCGCGGCGGGCGAGTGGGCGGTGCTGACGGTGGGGCGGTTCCACGCCGGCACACAGTCCAACATCATCCCCGCCGAGGCACGGCTCTCGCTGAACGTGCGCACCCGGGACACCCGGGTGCGCGAGCGCGTCCTCACCGCGATCCGGCGTGTGGTCGAGGGGGAGTGCGCCGCCGCGGGCTGCCCGGTGCCGCCCGGGGTCACGGTCGTCGCCGGGTGCCCGAGCACCGTCAACGACCCTGTCCTGGACGACGAGATCGCCGCCGTGCACCGCGAACTCTTCGGTGAGCACACGGTGTTCGACTTCGGGCAGGTGATGGGCAGCGAGGACTTCTCGCTCCTCGCGCCCGCGGGGGTGCCGTACGACTACTGGTACGTGACCTCGACCCCGGCCGCCGTGTGGGAGGCGGCGCCGGGGGAGGAGCCGGCGGAGAAGTTCGCCCACGTACCGGGAAACCACAGCCCGTTGTTCGCGCCGGACCCTTCGGTACTGGTGCCGGGGGTGCGGACGCTGGTGTCGGCCGCTCTGTCGCGGCTCGGTGCGCTCAGGGCTTGAGCGGGTCGTGGCCGATCGTCATCAGCCGGTGCCGACGGCCGGTGTCCTCGGCCTCGGGCTCGTTCTCCAGGTCGGCCTGCGCGGTGACCGTGTCGACGACCCGGTACATCACCTGGATGTCGTCGTCGGTCAGGTCGGTGCGCCGTTTCTGCAGGATCGCCAGGACGTGCTGCCCGGTCGGGGTCCCCGCCTCCTCGGGCAGCGGCTCCGCGTTCTCGTCGGCGTCCCGCACCCGCAGCCAGGCGGCCAGCTCCTGCGATGTCATGTTCACCACGCGGTGGAAGTCCTCCCACAGCGCGTCGAGTTCGAGGGCGTCGGTCATGGTGTGCCCCTTTCCTGACGGGTCGTCGGAGATCAGTTGTCGCGCGGCCAGTTCTCCGCCTCGAACATCCACCGCTGCTTCTCCAGCTCGGCGGTGATGCCGATCAGCAGGTCCTGGGTGACCGGGTCCGGCTCGGCGGTCGCCGTGATCCGCTCGCGCAGCCGGCCGATCGCCGTGCCCAGCGCCTCGGCGACCACCTGGACGACCTCCTCGTCCTTCAGCCAGCCGTCCTTCGGACCGGGCAGCGTGAACGCCGAGGCGATCGTCTCCGGCCGTCCGTCCGGCGGCAGACCGAGCGCGGCGGCGCGCTCGGCGACCGTGTCGGCGTACGAACGGGCCGTCGAGACCACCTCGTCGAGCTGGAGGTGGATGGAACGGAACCGCGGGCCCACGATGTTCCAGTGCGCCTGCTTCCCGACCAGGGAGAGCCCGAGAAGATCCACCAGGGTGTTCTGCAACGCGTCGAAGGTGACCTGGCGGGCCGGTTCCGGAAGCGGGCTCTTCACGACGGTCATACCGTGCTCCTCCTCGTGGGGTCCTGTCTGGCGGTACGGAGCAGTTCCGCGCGTTCCCCCTCCCCCGTTCCGCCCCACACGCCCGAGGTCTGGCCGCTGCCGAGCGCGAAGGCCAGGCAGTCGGTTGTCACCGGGCAGCGGGCGCAGACGCGCTTCGCGTCCGCGACGTCCCGCAGGGCCGGTCCGGTCGTGCCCACGGGGAAGAACAGTTCGGGGTCCTCGCCCACGCAGGCGGCACTGCGCAACCACTCCATGACGGCGCGGGTGCCCAGGGCCGACCGGTGCAAACGGTCGATTGTCAGCGGCTGAGCACCCGGTCCAGGAAGTGCGTCACATCCGCGAAGACCTCCGCCCTGTTCGTCTCGTTGAACACCTCGTGCCGCGCCCCGGCGTAGCGCCGCTCGGTCAGCACACCCCCGCTGAGCCGCTCGACTCCGACCCGGCTGCCGGGCAGCGGGACCAGCCGGTCGTCGTCGCCGTGCAGCCACAGCAGCGGCAGCGGGCCGACGTTCCCGCCCCGGGCGACCGTCTCCAGGGTCCGTACGAACGCCTCCAGCGTCGGCCGTTTCATCGGCCCGTGCCAGACCAGGGGATCCGCCGCGTACGCCGTCCCGACCGCCGGGTCGCGGGAAAGGGCGGCGGGGCTGACGGGGACGTCGGGGATCTCGTCGTACGCCAGCAGCCGTCCCGGCAGCTCCCAGACGCCGATGACCGGCCCGGACAGCACGAGCGCGGCGAGAGCGTGGCCGTACCGCTGGGCGTACCGGGCCGCGATCAGACCACCCGTCGAGTGCCCGATCATGACCAGCGGGAGGGCCGGGTGCGCCGCCCGGGCGAGCTCCGCCACGGCGTGCACATCGGTGACCACGTCCTCGAAGTCCTCGATCCGCACCCGCTCACCGGCCGACCTGCCGTGCCCCATGTGGTCGGGAGCGAACACCGCGGCGCCGTGCCCGGTGAGCACGCCCGCCAGTTCCTCGTAGCGGCCCGCGTGCTCGCCGTAGCCGTGCACCACGAGGGCGACGTAACGAGCCGCTCCGTTCGACCACTCGCGGGCCGCGATCGCGCCTCGCGTACCGGCGAGGACGTGCTCGGCCATGGCTCCTCCAGCTGCGTCGATGCAAGGTTTCGAGGATCTTCCCCAGGAGGCCGGGCCCAGGTCCATCCTCCTGAACGGAGCAGTGCTTCGGCTCCCCCTTCCGCCCCTGTGGACCACTCGTTCACAGTAAGTGCGCACTCCTGTTCCCACCGCCTGTCGCATACGCCTCTGAGCTGGGACTTTCCTGTGGCGATGGCCTCCTGGCAGTTCCGTCGGCGAGGAGCGCACAGGACGGCTGGAGTTGCCGCCGATGATCCTTCGGGGCCTTTTGGACACGGGGACATCCCCACCACCTTCCTCATTCGCACACGAAGAAAGGCGCGGAATGCCATCTCTCAAGAGCCTCGGGTCCGCTGTCGCGTCGGCTGCGGTCCTGGCTTCCCTGGCCGTGGCCGTCGCCCCGGAAGCCGCAGCGGCCACGACCCCGCAGATCGCCAAGTCCGTCGTCCGGGAGTCCAAGGCGCTGACCTGTGCCGAACTGAGCGCACAGCTCTCCACCCAGCTGCAGGCCGCCCAGACGGCGCTGGCCGCCACCACGCCCGACGTCGTCACGGCCCAGACGTCCATCACCGCCGCCCAGGCCACGGTCGCGCAGCTCCAGGCTCAGATGTGTCTCCCGACCGGGCCCACGGTACCCCCGATCTGTGTGACTCTCGCTCTCCAGCTGAAGCAGAACCTGCTGGCCCTGACCACCGCGCTGACGACCTTCCCGATCAACCAGACCCAGGTCGGTCTGGCGTTGAACGCGGTGCTCACCACCGCTGCCGCACTCCAGGCCAACGCCTGCACGACCACCACCACCTGACCGAGGGCGCATCGGCGCATGCCGACTCGACGTGTCGTCCGGCAGTGCCGGTGACCCGCTGAACGGGACCTCGCCGTCCGGCGGTGTGGCCTTGGGTCCGGTGGTTCCTCTCCGTCGGACCCAACGCCGTGTTCAGCGCGAGGGGGCGGACGGACCGGCGCACGCCCCGCACGCCCCGGACGGCCACGGTCCGCGCCGGCCACGACGCCCGCGGCGCGGGCGCTCGCCGGCCAGCGGCCACCAGGCGAGACGCTCCTTACGCCGCCGGGTAGGTGCGCATAGCATCTGTGCCCGGCATGAACACGATGACACTGTGGCACCTCACCGGCTGGGAGTTCGCCGCCCTCGCCCTGGCGGCCCTCCTGGTCGGCTTCTCCAAGACGGCCGTCAGCGGAGCCAACACGGTCAGCCTCGCGATCTTCGCCGCGGTCCTGCCCGCCCGCGCCTCCACCGGCGTGCTGCTGCCGCTGCTGATCGTCGGGGACGTCTTCGCCGTCCTCACCTACCGTCGGCACGCCCACTGGCCCACCCTGTGGCGGCTGTTCCCGGCGGTCGCGGCCGGGGTGGTGCTCGGCACCGTCTTCCTGATGTGGGCCGACGACGGGTCCGTGCGTACGTCGATCGGCGCGATCCTGCTGCTGATGGCGGGCATCACGGTGTGGCGGCGCCGCACGGGAGAGGCGGCCGACGACCCCGACGCCGTCGTCACCCGCGCGGGCCGCGTCAAGGCCCGCTCCTACGGCGTCCTCGGCGGCTTCACCACGATGGTCGCCAACGCCGGCGGCCCGGTGATGTCGATGTACCTGCTCTCGGCGGGCTTCCGCAAACTCGGCTTCCTGGGGACATCCGCCTTCTTCTTCCTCATCGTCAACCTCTCGAAGATCCCGTTCAGCGTCGGCCTCGGCCTCATCGACGGCCGCTCGCTGCTCCTTGACGCGGCCCTCGCCGTGCTCGTCCTCCCCGGCGCGCTGCTCGGCAGATGGGCGGTGCACCGCATCAACCAGCGGCTGTTCGAGCAGCTGGTCATCGCGGCGACGGTGGTGGGCGGCCTGCAACTGCTGTTCCGTTAGTCCTCGGAGAGTCCCAGGAGGTTCGGAAGGTCGGCGAAGGAGTCGATGACGTGGTCCGGGGTGCCGGTCGCCGTCCGGTGCGTCTCCGGCAGGTACTTCCCCGTCCTCACCAGCACCCCGGTGATCCCGGCCCGCTGGGCCGCCAGGACGTCGGACTCGATGTCGTCGCCCACCATCAGCGCCTCCTCCGCGCCGACGCCGAGCCGCGCGAGGGCCGCCGCGAAGAACGCCGGCGACGGCTTCCCGGTGACCTCCGCCTCCACCCGCGCGGCCGCTTCCAGCCCCGTCACGAACGCGCCGGAGTCCAGCCGCAGCCCGTCGTCCGTACGCCAGTACAGGTTCCGGTGCATCGCCACCAGCCGCGCCCCCCGCTGGAGGTGCCCGAAGGCCCGGTCCAGCGCGGCGTACCCGAACTCGGGGCCCGCGCCGCCCACGACCACCACCTCCACGTCGTCCTCGGCGAGCGTGACACCGGCCAGGTCCTCCGCGATGTCCCCGCTGTTCAGCAGCGCGCACCTCGCCCCCGGGTAGTGCTCGGCGAGATGCGCGGCGGTCACGGCGGGAGCGGTGAGGATGTCGTCGGCGGTCACCGGGAACCCTCCGTCGGCCAGGATCCCGGCGATCGAGGCGCGGGTCCGCGAGGTCGTGTTGGTCACCAGGGCGACTCCCAGCCCCGCCTCCCGGACCGCCCGCAGCGCCTCGACGGTGCCCGGCAGCGGCTTCCAGGAGACGGTGAGGACCCCGTCGATGTCGATGAGCAGGGCACGCACTGCGTCCATACGGGGACGATAGCGCCGACGTCGGCCGCCCGCCGGGGTGATCATGGGGGTGCCTAGACTGGCGGGCATGGCGGGCAGGGCGGTGCGCGGAAGCCGGCACGACGGTTCCAGGGGGAAGTCCGTATGAGCCGGCACGTCCTCGTGCTCGGTGGCACCACCGAGGCGCGTGAACTGGCCGCCGCCCTGGCGGCCCGGCCCGGCGTCCGGGTGACCTCCTCGCTCGCGGGGCACGTGTCGCGGCCGGGGGCGCTCGAAGGAGACGTACGGATCGGCGGGTTCGGCGGGGCGCCGGGGCTCGCCGACTGGCTGCGCGAGCAGGCCGTGGACGCCCTGGTCGACGCCACTCATCCGTTCGCCGCGGGCATCACCGCGAACGCGGCCGACGCCGCGACGGCCACCGGGCTGCCGTTGGTGGTGCTGCGCCGGCCGGGCTGGCTGCCGGGGGCGGGGGACCGCTGGCACGCGGTCGCGTCACTGGAGGCGGCGGCGGACCTGCTGCCGGGCCTCGGCCGGCGGGTGTTCCTGACGACAGGCCGTCTGGGCCTGGCCGCCTTCGCGCACGTGGAGGGAGTCCACTTCGTCGTACGGTCCGTGGAGCCGCCCGCGCCGCCGATGCCGCCGGACGTCCGTCTGCTGCCGGCGCGCGGTCCCTTCACCCTCGCCGACGAGCTGGCACTGCTGCGCGAGCACCGCCTCGACCTGGTGGTGACCAAGGACAGCGGGGGAGTTGCCACCTCCGCGAAACTGGCGGCCGCCCGGGAACTGGGCCTGCCCGTCGTGCTCGTACGCCGGCCTCCGCTGCCGGCGGACGTCACGGTGGAGGCGGATGTGGCGGGGGTGTTGCGATGGTTGGGGTTCGGGCTGCCGTGACCGTGAGCTCGTGACCGAGAGCTGGGGTACGGGGTGCCGCGGGGCGTGGAATCCTCCGGTCCCGGGGCTACCGCTCCTCGGGGTTGCGGCGGAGCAGGTACGTGTCCATGATCCAGCCCTTGCGCTCGCGCGCCTCGGCGCGCAGCCGCTCGATGCGGGGGCCGGCCTCGGCGATCGGACCGGAGACGAGGATCTCGTCCGGGGTGCCTATGTAGGCGCCCCAGTAGATGTCGACGTCGTCGTCGGCGTACCGCCGGAACGTCTGGTGGGCGTCCAGCATCACCACCACGTCGTCCACCCCCTCCGGGAAGCCCTCGGCGAGCCGCCGCCCGGTGGTGATCTGCACCGGCCGCGCCACCCGGTTCAGGCCCGTGCGGTGCCGGGCGACGAGTGCCGAGACACTGCTGATCCCGGGAATGACGTCGTGCTCGAAGGCCACGGCGCCCCGCGCCAGCACCTCCTCCAGAATCCCCAGCGTGCTGTCGTACAGCGCCGGATCGCCCCAGACGAGGAACGCGCCGCTCTCGTCCTCGCCGAGCTCCTCGGTGATCAGTTGCTCGTAGATGTCCGCGCGGGCGCTGCGCCAGTCGCCGACCGCGGGGGAGTAGGCCGCGCCGCCGGCCCGGCGGTCGCGCTCCGGATCGCGCGCCTCGACCACCCGGTAGCCACCCTGCGGTATGTGCGTCTCCAGCATGTCCCGGCGCAACCGGGTCAGGTCGCTCTTCACCTCGCCCTTGTCCAGGACGAAGAACACGTCCGTGCTCCGCAGCGCCCGCACGGCCTGCAGGGTGAGCTGGTCGGGGTCGCCCGCGCCGATACCGATGACATGAATCTTTCGCACGCCCCGAGTCTGCCGTACGCCACTGACAGTGACCGGGGCGGGTGTCAGCGGAGCCGGGGCGCGTGCCCTTCCGCGTCCACGGCCGTGCCGCTTTGCTCCACCTCGTGCGCCAGCCCGCGCGCCCAGTCGGCCAGTCCGGCGAGATCCATGCCGTACGGACGCGCCCGCCCCTCGCGCGCCGCCCACTCCTGAACGGCCCCGGCACCGCGCCGCAGCAGCCGCGGGCCGCCCGTCAGGTTGCCCCGGGCCGCGTGCGTGAGGCCCACCGCCAGCTGGGCGAGCCCGCGCCACAGGGCGCGCTCCGCTGCGGGACCGGTCTTCCAGGCGTCCTCGAAGACCTCGTGCGCATGGAACGGCTTCCCGGCGGCCAGCAGTGCCTGCGCCTCGGCGACGGTCTCCTCCGGAGTCCGTACGACCCCCTCCGGCTGCCGCTCCACCCCGGCCGCCCCGTAGGGCAGCGGCCGTCCCAGCCCGTCCCGGGGCCGGGCACTGCGCGCCCGCCCCTCGCGGTCCCGGTCCCGCGCCCCGACGGATCCACCGCCGCCCGCGCCGCCGCCGCTCCCTGGCCTGCCCGTGCTGTCGAAACGCTCCATACGGCGATTGTCCCGCGCCGGGGTCCCCTTCGGTGCGGCGCCCGGCGTGGGGTAAAGTGCTGTTCGCGCGATCACGCGGAACTCCGCGGCGGTCAGGCACCGGGACGTGGCGCAGCTTGGTAGCGCACTTGACTGGGGGTCAAGGGGTCGCAGGTTCAAATCCTGTCGTCCCGACTGGAAGTTCATTCATAGTCGCAGGTCGGAGCCCTGCTTCACTTCGGTGGGGCAGGGCTCTCGATCGTTTTCCGGACCGTTGTCCGCAAGCGCGAGACCGTCGCGGCGGGGGAACCGGTCGCCCAGGGCACGGTCGAACTGCCCGCCACGAGGACATCCTGGCGGCCGTGGACGCGGAGCTGACGGAGGACCAGCGGGCCCGGCCGGACTCCACCCACTGATGACCCGGGAGTAACCGGGAAGGCTACGCTGGGATCATGCCCGCCACCCGCCGTACCGCCCGACAGGCGGACCTGCTGGAACGACTCGTCGCGCTGCTCACGGCGGAGGGGTTCTCGGACCTCACGCTCGACGACCTCGCCGAGCGGCTGCGCTGCTCGAAGACCACGCTCTACCAACTCGCCCGCAGCAAGCAGGGGCTGGTCGTCGAGGCGGCCAAGCACTACTTCCGCGGGGCGACGGAGGCCGTCGAGAAGCGGGTGGCGCAGACCGTGGACCCCTCGGACCGCGTCCGGGTGTACCTCACCACCGTGGCCGAACAGCTGCGCCCGCTCTCGCGCCGGTTCCTCGACGACGTGGCGGACTTCCCGCCCGCCCGCGAGGTGTACGAGGCCAACACGCGGATGGCCGCGGAGCGGGTGCGGCAGCTGATCGCCGAGGGGGTCTCCGGCGGCGCCTTCCGGGACGTGCACACCGCGTTCGTCGGTGAGGTCGCCGCCGCGACCATGCGCCAGATCCAGCAGGGCGAACTGAAGGCGCGCACCGGGCTGACCGACGCGGAGGCGTACGAGCAGCTCGCCTCGCTGATCGTGCACGCCGTCTCGTCCTGATTCCTCGCTGACGTCCAGGCCGCTGGGAGTGCCACGTCACACCTTCTTGCCGTACTGTGAATGATACGTTCGTACGCACCTCAGTATCATTCCCAGTACTCCTACGTGGAGGTCACCATGCCTGCCACTCGCGCCCTGCCGACCGAGGAGGCCGTGGAGCTCATCCAGCTCACGCGCACCCTCGCAGCCAAGGAACTCGCACCCCGGGTCGCCGAGGCGGAGGCGGACGGGGCGTTCCCCCGGGACGCCTTCCGCACCCTCGGCCGCAGCGGCCTGCTCGGCCTGCCGTTCCCCGAGGAGTACGGCGGGGCGGGGCAGCCGTACGAGGTCTACCTCCAGGTGCTGGAGGAGGTCGCCGCGGTCTGGTCGAGCGTCGCCGTCGGCATCTCCGTGCACGCCCTGTCCTGCTTCCCGCTGGCCCGCTTCGGCACCGAGGAGCAGCGGCGCAGGTGGCTGCCGGACATGCTCGGCGGTGAGCTGCTCGGCGCGTACTGCCTGTCCGAGCCGCACGCCGGCTCCGACCCGGCCGCCATGCTGACCCGCGCGGTCCGCGACGGCGACACGTACGTGCTGAACGGCGCCAAGGCCTGGACCACCCACGGCGGGTACGCCGACTTCTACACGGTCATGGCCCGCACCTCCGAGGACCGCAGTCACGGCATCTCCTGCTTCCTGGTCCCGGCGGACACCCCGGGGCTCAGCGCCGACCCGCCGGAGCGGAAGATGGGGCTGACCGGCTCGGCCACGGCCACCATGCGTCTGGACGACGTGCGGGTGCCCGTCGAGCGGCGGATCGGGGAGGAGGGGCAGGGGCTGAAGATCGCGCTCGCCTCCCTCGACTGCGGCCGTCTCGGCATCGCCGCCGTCGCCACCGGTCTCGCCCAGGGCGCCCTCGACCACGCGGTGCGCTACGCCCGTGAGCGGGAGACCTTCGGCAAGCCGATCATCGAGCACCAGGGGCTGGCGTTCGTCCTGGCCGACATGGGCGCCGCGATCGAGTCGGCGAGGGCCACCGCGCTGTCCGCCGCGCGGCTGAAGGACCTTGGTCTGCCCTTCACCCGGGA
This sequence comes from Streptomyces sp. NPDC049687, assembly GCF_044465285.1. Lineage (NCBI taxonomy): Bacteria > Bacillati > Actinomycetota > Actinomycetes > Kitasatosporales > Streptomycetaceae > Streptomyces > Streptomyces sp. NPDC049687. The sequence continues at coordinate 866,761 of NZ_JBITLN010000002.1, read as the reverse complement.
GGCGTCGATCGCCAAACTGGTGGCCACGGACAACGCCATGAAGGTGACCACGGACGCCGTGCAGGTCCTCGGCGGCTACGGGTACACCCGCGACTTCCCCGTCGAGCGCTACATGCGCGAGGCCAAGGTCATGCAGATCTTCGAAGGAACCAACCAGATCCAGCGCATGATCATCTCGCGTGCGCTGGACCGGAACGAGGGCGGTGTGCTCACCGCCCTCGGCAAGGAGTGATGATGCAGCTCGCCCACACCGCCGCCCTCGTCACCGGCGGGGCGTCCGGCCTCGGCGCGGCCACCGCGAAGGCCCTCGCCGACCGCGGCGCGAAGGTCTTCGCCCTCGACCTCAAGGACGGCGTCGACAAGGCGCCCGAGGTCGACGGCGTCACCTACGTCCCCACCGATGTCACCGACCCCGAGCAGGTCCGCGCCGCCGTCGCCACCGCCGCGGGTTCCGGCGTCCCGCTGCGCACGGTCGTCAACTGCGCCGGCATCGGCCCGTCCGCGCGGATCCTCGGCAAGAAGGGCGTCCACGACCTCGGCCTGTACGCGAAGATCATCCAGGTCAACCTGATCGGCACCTTCAACGTGCTGGCACTCGCCTCCGAGGCCATCGCCCAGACCGAGGCCGACGAGCACGGCCAGCGGGGCGTGATCGTCAACACCGCGTCGATCGCCGCGTACGACGGCCAGATCGGCCAGGCCGCCTACTCCTCCTCCAAGGGCGGTGTCGTGGGCCTGACCCTGCCCGCCGCCCGTGACCTGGCGCAGTACGGCATCCGGGTGTGCACCATCGCCCCGGGCATCGTGGAGACGCCGATGCTGGCCACCGTGTCCGAGGAGTTCCGCGCCGGCCTCGCGGCGGGCGTGCCCTTCCCGCACCGGCTCGCCCGGCCGGAGGAGTACGCCGAGCTCGCCCTGATGATCGTCGACCACGACTACCTCAACGGCGAGACCATCCGCATGGACGGCGCCCTGCGGATGGCCCCCCGTTAGTGCCTACGCCCTGACCAGCAGCTGGAAGTCGAACGCGTACCGGGACGCGCGGTAGATGTGCGTCCCGTACTCGACCGGCCGCCCGGTGTCGTCGTACGCCGTGCGCTGCATGGTCAGCAGGGCCGCGCCCTCCTGCTCCGCGAGGAGCGCGGCCTCCTCGGCGGTGGCCGAGCGGGCGCCGATGGTCTGGCGTGCGCTGTGCAGGATGATGCCGCTCGTGCGCATCAGGTGGTACAGGCCGGTCGCCTCCAGCCGCTCGGTGTCGAGGTCCAGCAGGGCCGGGGGCAGGTGGTTGCTCAGGAACGCCACCGGTTGGCCGTGCGCCGAGCGCAACCGCTCCAGGAGCGTGACCTCGGCACCCTCGGCGATCCCCAGGGCGGCCGCCACGTCCGCGGTCGCGGGGACGCGTTCGTTGCGCAGGACGTGGGTGGTGGGTCCCTGTCCGGCCGCCTCCAGGTCGTCGTAGAGGCTGCTGAGCTCCAGCGGCCGCTTCACCTGGCTGTGCACGACCTGCGTGCCGACTCCGCGGCGGCGCACCAGCAGGCCCTTGTCGACCAGTGACTGGATCGCCTGGCGGACCGTGGGGCGGGACAGCCCGAGGCGGGTCGACAGGTCGATCTCGTTGCCGAGGAGGTTTCCCGGGGCGAGCGACCCGTGCTCGATCGCCGACTCCAGCTGCTGGGCCAGCTGGTAGTAGAGCGGCACCGGGCTCGAACGGTCGAGCGCGAAGTGCAGCGCGTCCAGCGCCGAACCGGTGGCCGTCCGGGTGCGCTCACCGGTCTTCGCCATCGGGGGCACCTCCTGTGTCGGCCGCGTAGCGGATCGTCCGTTCCAGTTCCCAGCCCGACAGCAGCCCGTGCACGAGTCGCCCGCCGAACGCCTCTCCCGCCCCACCCGGCAGCACGGCGCTGGTGCCGTCGCGGTGTACGGCGAGAACATCCCCGTCCCCCGGCGCGACGACCGCGAGCTCCGCCCCGGCGGCGAGCAGCTCCTGGGCGCAGGCCCGGGGTTCGCGTACGCCCATGGCGAGCGCGCAGTCGTCCGGGGTGCCGACGGCGACCGTCGCGTGGCGCAGCACCTCGGCGTAGTAGGGCCGGGCCCCCTCGGGCTGGGGCCAGAGCGTGGGCTGCCAGTCCAGGCCGAACACCGTGACGGCCGCCCGGCCGCGCGCCTTGAGGGCGGCGAGGGTGGCCGAGCGGTCGGGTTCCCCGCTCAGCCCGCTGCCGGTGAACCAGAAGACCCGGGCCGCGCGGATCGCGAAGAAGTCCAGGTCCTCCGTTCGGGTCACCACGGCGGCGGAGCGGCCCAGACGAGCGGCGGCGACCGCCACGCCCGCGGCGGCACCGTCGGAGAACCTCCCCAACTCATCCACGCGTGCGAGGGGTACACCCGCGTTCGAGGGGTAGAGATCGACCCCGGTGCGACCCATCGTGATCAGGTCCAGGGGCTGGGCTGACTCGGCCATGCGCGACACTCCTCACGGTGGTCGGGGGGCCTGGCGTCTCCCAGGTGTAGGTCCCAGTGGCCTCCGCTGTCAATGGTTTGTTCTTACATTCGGACCTGTTCGTGAAATGATGTCTTAACAAAGTATTGACAGGGGGCGCGCCAAGGGATTGGATCCCGTCCCAGCAGCGCATGAGCCGAGTCCGCACAAACCGAACAGTCGCGGACCCGGCCCCATGGCCCCACCCTGAGCAGTAACGGGCCCCGGATCCTCGAGATCGCCCCCCCTTCCCCGTCGTTTCCCCCGTCGCACAGTGAGGTGCAGGAAAGATGGACAGCTCTTCGCCCCGCTCCCGCAGAATCGCCCCGGTCGTGGCCATGGCCGCGGCGGTGGCCCTGACCCTCGCAGGCTGCTCCAGCAGCTCCGGCGGCAAGAAGGCCGAGGAGAGCGCCGGCGGCGCCTCCGCGGGCAAGGCGAGCACCCCGCAGATGACGGTGGCGCTGGTGACCCACCAGTCGCCCGGTGACACCTTCTGGGACATCGTCCGCAAGGGTGCCGAGGCCGCCGCGGCCAAGGACAACGTCAAGCTCGTCTACTCCGCCGACCCGAACGCGGGCAACCAGGCCACGCTGGTCCAGAACGCGATCGACCAGAAGGTCGACGGCATCGCGATCACCCTCGCCAAGCCGGACGCCCTCAAGGACGTCGTGGCCAAGGCGAAGTCCGCGAACATACCCGTGGTCGGCCTCAACTCCGGTGTGAGCGAATGGAAGAACCTCGGCCTGATGGAGTTCTTCGGTCAGGACGAGACCGTCGCCGGTGAGGCGCTCGGCAAGCGGCTGAACGACGCCGGAGCCAAGAAGGCCGTCTGTGTCATCCAGGAGCAGGGCAACATCGGCCTCACCCAGCGCTGTGCCGGTGTGAAGAAGACCTTCTCGGGCACGACGGAGACCCTGTACGTCAACGGCACGGACATGCCGTCGGTGAAGTCGACGATCACCGCCAAGCTCAGCCAGGACAAGTCCATCGACTACGTGGTCACGCTCGGAGCGCCCTTCGCCCTGACCGCCGTTCAGTCGGTGTCCGACGCCGGCAGCAAGGCGAAGATCGCCACCTTCGACCTGAACAAGGACCTGACCGGAGCCATCAGCAAGGGCACGATCCAGTTCGCCGTCGACCAGCAGCCCTACCTCCAGGGCTACCTGGCGATCGACTCCCTGTGGCTCTACAAGAACAACGGCAACTACATGGGTGGCGGTGAGCAGCCGGTGCTGACCGGACCGGCCTTCGTCGACAAGACCAACGTCGACGCGGTCGCCGCGTTCGCCGCCAAGGGAACCCGGTGATGAGCATGACCCAGCACGCCGAGCCGGCGGTGAAGACACCGCCGGCCCCCGGCCCCCATCAGACCGACGGCCGGACCGCTCAACGCCCGCTGGCCCTGCGCCTGTTGGCCCGCCCCGAGGTGGGTGTCTTCCTCGGCGCCGTCGCCGTGTACGTGTTCTTCCTCGCCGCGGCCCCGCCGGTGCGCGAGGCCAGTTCGATGGCGAACATCCTCTACCAGTCGTCCACCATCGGGATCATGGCGCTGCCCGTGGCCCTGCTGATGATCGGCGGCGAGTTCGACCTGTCCGCCGGTGTCGCGGTGATCACCTCGGCGCTCACCGCGAGCATGCTCAGCTACCAACTCACCATGAACGTCTGGGTGGGTGTGGTCGTCGCGCTCCTGGTGTCGCTGGGGATCGGCTTCTTCAACGGCTGGATGGTCGTCAAAACCGGGCTGCCCAGCTTCCTGATCACGCTGGGCACCTTCCTGATGCTGCAGGGCGTCAACCTCGCGGTCACCAAGCTGGTCACCACCAACGTGGCCACGGACGACATCAGCGACATGGACGGCTTCGGCCAGGCGAAGAAGATCTTCGCCTCGTCCTTCGACATCGGCGGCGTCCAGGTGAAGATCACGATCTTCTACTGGCTGGCCTTCGCGGCCCTGGCCACCTGGATCCTGCTGCGGACCAGGTACGGCAACTGGATCTTCGCCGTGGGCGGCAACAAGGAGAGCGCACGGGCCGTCGGCGTGCCCGTGACCTTCACGAAGATCTCGCTGTTCATGCTGGTCGGCTTCGGCGCCTGGTTCGTCGGCATGCACCAGCTGTTCACCTTCAACACCGTGCAGTCGGGCGAGGGCGTCGGCCAGGAGCTGATCTACATCTCCGCGGCCGTCATCGGCGGCTGTCTGCTGACCGGCGGGGCCGGCTCCGCGATCGGTCCGGTCTTCGGCGCGTTCATGTTCGGCATGGTGCAGCAGGGCATCGTCTACGCCGGCTGGAACCCCGACTGGTTCAAGGCCTTCCTCGGCGTGATGCTCCTCGGCGCCGTCCTGATCAATCTGTGGGTCAGCCGTACGGCGACCCGGAGGTGACCCCATGACATCCACCAACGGAACCGGCACCCACGGGGCCATCATCGCGGACACCGCCCCCGAGAACGGGGACGGGGCGATCGTCGAACTCCGCAACGCGGGCAAGTCCTACGGCAACATCCGCGCCCTGCACGGCGTGGACCTGAAGGTGCACCCGGGCAAGGTGACCTGCGTCCTCGGCGACAACGGCGCCGGCAAGTCGACGCTCATCAAGATCGTCTCCGGGCTGCACCAGCACACCGAGGGCGAGTTCCTCGTCGACGACAACCCGGTGCGCTTCTCCACCCCCCGCGAGGCCCTGGACCGCGGTATCGCCACCGTCTACCAGGACCTGGCCACCGTCCCGCTGATGCCGGTGTGGCGCAACTTCTTCCTCGGCTCCGAGATGACCAGGGGCCCCTGGCCCGTGCGCCGCCTCGACATCGACCGGATGAAGAAGACCGCCGACGAGGAACTGCGCAACATGGGCATCGTCCTCGACGACCTGGAACAGCCCATCGGCACCCTCTCCGGCGGCCAGCGCCAGTGCGTGGCCATCGCCCGCGCCGTCTACTTCGGCGCCCGCGTGCTGATCCTGGACGAGCCCACGGCCGCCCTCGGTGTCAAGCAGTCCGGTGTCGTGCTGAAGTACATCGCCGCCGCCCGCGACCGCGGCCTCGGCGTCATCTTCATCACCCACAACCCCCACCACGCCTACATGGTCGGCGACCACTTCAGCGTCCTGCGCCTGGGCACCCTCGAACTCTCCGCCTCCCGCGAGCAGGTCAGCCTCGAGGAACTCACCAACCACATGGCCGGCGGTGCCGAACTCGCCGCGCTCAAGCACGAACTGGCCCAGGTCCGGGGCGTCGACGTCGAGGAACTCCCCGAGGAGGCGGACCTCACCGCCCCCGTGGCGGCCGGCGAAGGGAAGTCCTGAGATGACCGCGCCGCTGGACCGCATCCGGGTCGGCTCCGCCCCGGACTCCTGGGGCGTCTGGTTCCCCGACGACCCCCGGCAGGTGCCGTGGGAACGGTTCCTGGACGAGGTCGCCGAGGCCGGCTACTCCTGGATCGAGCTGGGCCCGTACGGCTATCTGCCGACCGACCCGGCCCGTCTCACCGACGAGGTGGACCGGCGGAACCTGAAGGTCTCCGCGGGCACGGTCTTCACCGGTCTGCACCGCGGCCCGTCCGTCTGGGAGCCGACCTGGGAGCACGTGAGCCAGGTCGCCGCGCTCACCCAGGCGATGGGTGCCCGGCACCTGGTCGTCATCCCGTCCTTCTGGCGCGACGACAAGACCGCGGAGATCCTCGAGCCGCCGGAGCTGACGGCGGAACAGTGGGCCCACCTCACCAAGGGCATGGAACGCCTCGGGCACGAGGTGAAGGAGACGTACGGCCTCGACATCGTCGTCCATCCGCACGCCGACACCCACATCGACACCGAGCAGCACGTCGAGCGCTTCCTGGACTCCACCGACACCGAGCTGGTCAACCTCTGCCTGGACACCGGTCACTACGCCTACTGCGGCGGCGACAGCGTCAAGCTGATCGAGACCTACGGCGAACGCATCGGCTACCTGCACCTCAAGCAGGTCGACCCGGAGATCCTCGCCGACGTGGTGAAGAACGAGGTGCCCTTCGGTCCGGCGGTCCGGCGCGGGGTGATGTGCGAACCGCCGTCCGGCGTACCGGAACTGGAGCCGGTGCTGGTCGAGGCACAGAAGCTGGGCGTGGAACTGTTCGCGATCGTCGAGCAGGACATGTACCCGTGCGAGCCGGACAAGCCGCTGCCCATCGCGGTGCGGACCCGCAAGTTCCTGCGCTCCTGCGGGGCCTGACCGCGCTCCCCGACCGGACCCGTCGCGCCGTCGCCGAACAGGCGGCGGCGCGCCGGTGCGTACGGTGGCCACGGGCGTCCTGCCGGACGGGCACGGGATGACCAGCCCCGCCCCGCGGAAACAGCGGCTCGTCACTTCGCCGACCCCCGTCCCCGGCGCCGGACACCGGCCTCAACACCGCAAGAACCAGGGACCGGGCACCCCGTTCGGCGACGCCATCACCGAGATCGTCCCTCCCGGCCGTGCCTTCGGCCCGCCGGCGGAACCCGCGGCGAGGTCAGGACGTTGGAGAAGGTGCACGGTGTGTGGAGTCGTGGACGGGGAGGGTGAGATGCAGGAGCAGGAACAGGCAGGCAGCGCGGAGGCCCGGCGCCGGGCCAGGTTCGGGACACTGCCCGAGCGGGTGCGCCAGGAGGACACGGTGGAGGAGCGGCCGGCCACCCCGCGGGACCCGGCGCGTGACGCGTACGACCCGGACGACTGGCTGGTCCGCTACTGCCTGTGAGGGCGGCCCCCGCCGGGGACCGCCCTCACAGGACCGCGAGCCGCCTCAGGAGGCCCGCACCTCCGCGATGGTCACCGGCCGGTGCTCGTGCAGCGAGAGCGTGCAGGCCTCCGCGATCCAGCCCGCCTCCAGGGCGTCCTCGATCGTGCAGGGCGAGGGCCGGGTGCCGGCCACGACCTCGGTGAACGCGGTGAGTTCGGCCCGGTAGGCGGCCGTGAAGCGGTCCATGAAGAAGTCGTGCGGGGTGCCGGAGGGGAAGGTGACGCCTGGCTCCACCGAGCGCAGCGGCAGCTTGTCCTCCAGGCCCACGGCGATGGAGTCCTGGAAGCCGTGGATCTCCATACGGACGTCGTAACCACGCGCGTTGTGGCGTGAGTTGGAGATCACGGCGATGGTGCCGTCGTCGAGGGTGAGGAGCGCGCCGGTGGTGTCGGCGTCGCCCGCCTCCTTGATGTAGTCGGCGCCCCGGTTGCCGCCGACCGCGTACACCTCGGTCACCTCGCGGCCCGTCACCCAGCGGATGATGTCGAAGTCGTGGACCGAACAGTCGCGGAAGATACCCCCGGAGGCGGCGACGTACGCGGCCGGCGGCGGCGCCGGGTCCAGGGTGGTGGAGCGGACGGTGTGCAGCTTGCCCAGCTCACCGGAGTGCACGGCGGCCCGGGCGGCGACGAACCCGGCGTCGAAGCGGCGGTTGTAGCCGATCTGGATCGGCACGTCCCTGCCCCGGACGGCCTCGAGGACCTGCACGCCCTCGCGCATGGTCTTGGCGACGGGCTTCTCGCAGAAGACGGGCACGCCGGCCTCCACACCGGCCAGGATCAGCGCGGGATGGGCGTCGGTCGCGGCCGCGACGACGATGCCGTCCACCCCGGCCGCCAGCAGGGCCTCGGGCGAGTCCACGACCTCGGCCCCGAACCGCTCGGCGGCGGACTTGGCGGCTTCCGCGAACGGGTCCGTCACGACGAGCGACTCGACGGCGTCGAGTCCGGAGAGGGTCTCGGCGTGGAAGGCGCCGATGCGGCCGAGGCCGAGGATTCCGATGCGCATGGGTGCAGCTCCTTGAGAGTCTTACGGGGAGGGGGACGGTGAAAGAGGTCTAGTCGAGGCCGCCGAGGACGTTCTGGTCCCAGTCGATCACCGAACCGGTGACCACGCCGGACCGGTCGGACAGCAGGAACACCACGAACTCGGCGATCTCGTCCGGTTGGCCGAGCCTGCCCATCGGCAGCCGAGCCGCCGCCTGCTCCCGCCAGTCGTCGCCGGCGCCGTGGAACGCCCTCTGGGTCGCGTCCTCGCCCTCGGTCGCCGTCCAGCCGATGTTCAGGCCGTTGATCCGGATGCGGTCGAACCGGTGGGCGTGCGCCGCGTTGCGGGTGAGGCCGGCCAGGCCGGCCTTGGCGGCGACGTACGGCGCGAGGAAGGGCTGCCCGCCGTGCGCCGAGGACGTGATGATGTTGACGACCGTGCCGGGCGCCTCGCGGGCCCGCATGTCCGCGACCGCCGCCTGCATGGCGAAGAACGGCGCCCTCAGATTGATCGCGATGTGCTGGTCGAACAGCTCGGGCGTGGTGTCGAGGAGCGTGCCCCGGGAGGTCAGCCCTGCCGAGTTCACCAGGCAGTCGACCCTGCCGTACGCGGCCACCGTCCCGGTCACCGACGCCTTCGCCTGCTCGGCGTCCGCGAGGTCGACCGGTACGAACATCGCCGTGCCGCCCGCCGCCGACAGCTCCGCCACCAGCGCCTCGCCGGGCTCCGGCCGCCGCCCGGTGACGGCGACGAGCGCGCCCTCGCGGACCGCGGCCCGGGCGACGGCCGCGCCGACCCCCTGGCTGCCGCCGTTGACGAGGACGACCTTGTCGTCGAGAAGTCCCATGTCTCCGAGGCCCTTTCAGCTGGTGCGCCGCTCGGCGCCGGCCCGCAGCCCGTCCCGGAGCGCCTGCGGAGTCCACTCCTCGCGCAGGGCCCGCCGTACGAGGTCCGCCTGCGAGGGCGGGGCCAGACCGTCGACCGGCGGGTCGCTGTCGAGGTTGGTGGGGAAGGGGTAGCCCTCGGCGCTCGCCGCGATCACCCGCTCCAGCCACTCCTCGCCGACGCCTTCGGCCCGGCGCCCCAGCAGCACGGGGAAGACCGCGTTCGCGATCGCTTCCCGGTCCACCGTCTCCATCGCGCGTCCGAAGGCCGAGGACACCTGGAGCAGGTTGGCCGTCCGCCGCACGCCGGTGGTGCGGTTGGTGCCGGCGGCGTGGAGGACGGCCGGGTTGAAGAAGGCCGCGTCACCCTTCGCCAGCGGCAGCTGGACGTGGTGCGCCTCGAAGTACGCCTGGAACTCCGGCAGCCGCCAGGCCAGGTAGCCGGGCTCGTACGTCTGCGAGTACGGCAGGTACAGCGTGGGGCCGGACTCCACCGGCATGTCGCAGTGCGCGACCGCCCCCTGCAGGGTGAGCACGGGGGAGAGGCGGTGGACGTGCGCCGGGTAGGCGGCGGCTGCCGCGTTGGAGAGGAACCCGAGGTGGTAGTCGCGGTGCGGACGCTGCGCGGCGCCGCCCGGATTGACCACGTTGACCTGGGAGGTCACCTGGTAGCCGGGGCCGAGCCAGGCCCGGGAGACCAGGGCGAGGACGTCGTTCGCGTAGTAGTCGGCGAAGGCCTCCGGGTCGTGGAGGGCGGCCTTCTCCAGGGCGTTCCAGACGCGGTCGTTGGCGCCCGGCTTCGCGAAGTGGTCGCCGGCGGTCCCACCCGAGGCGTGCTGCTCGGCGATGAGCGCGTCGAAGACGGCGGTGAGCCGGTCGACGACCGCCGGGTCGGGGAAGGCGCCCCGGAAGACGACCACGCCGGGCCCGTCGGTGAGGGCCCGCACCAGCTCGGCGCGCACCGCACGCTCCGCCGGGGCGGCACGCAGCCGCTCGCTGTCGTAGACGAGGACGTTCCCGCGCACGGCGGTGGCGTGCGGGTAGTCGGCGGGGTCGGTCGTGCGCTCGACGAGCGAGCGGAACGCGCCGAGGTCGCAGTCCTGCTCGCTCAGCCAGGCGTGGCCCCGCACGGAGGTGAAGGACATCGTCGTCCCCTTCGGTGACAATGGCGGCTCAGCGCTGCCATTCTTGTCATGACAAACCCGTCGAACAACCAGCAGGAAGCCATCAAAAACCCCTCAAGCAGTTCCCTCCACAGGATTGTGAGGAGCCTTCCGTGGGTCACCCCTTCCCTCTCCGTGAGATCGCCCGCCAGGCGGGCCTGAGCGAGGCCACCGTCGACCGGGTCCTCAACGGCAGGGGAGGGGTGCGTGAGTCCACCGCGCAGGAGGTGCGCCGGGCCATCGCCGACCTGCACCGGCAGCGCACCCAGGTCAGGCTCGTCGGGCGTACCTTCATGGTCGACATCGTGATGCAGGCCCCGGAACGGTTCAGCACCGCCGTACGGGCCGCCCTCGAGGCCGAGCTGCCCTCCCTGCACCCGGCCGTGCTGCGTTCCCGCTTCCACTTCCGCGAGACCGGACCGGTGGGGGAGCAGGTCGCCACCCTCGACCGGATAGCCCGGCGCGGCTCGCAGGGCGTGATCCTCAAGGCACCCGACGTCCCCGAGGTCACGGCCGCCGTGGGCCGCCTGGTCGCCGCCGGCATCCCGGTCGTCACGCTCGTCACCGACCTGCCCGCCAGCGCCCGCCTCGCCTATGTCGGCATCGACAACCGCGCCGCCGGCGCCACGGCCGCGTACCTGATGGGCCAGTGGCTCGGCGACCGCCCCGGCAACGTCCTGACCAGCCTCTCCAGCGGCTTCTTCCGCAACGAGGAGGAGCGCGAGATGGGCTTTCGCGGCGTGATGCGCGCCCACCATCCCGAGCGCGCCCTGGTGGAGATCACCGAGGGACAGGGACTGGACGCCACCCAGTACGACCTGGTCCGGGCCGCCCTCGACCGCGACCCGGGGATCCGGGCGGTGTACTCGATCGGCGGCGGGAACTTCGCGACCCTGAAGGCCTTCGCCGACGCGCGCCGCGAGTGCGCCGTGTTCGTCGCGCACGACCTCGACCACGACAACACCCGGCTGCTGCGCGACCACCGCCTCTCCGCCGTCCTCCACCACGACCTGCGCCAGGACATGCGCGAGGCCTGCCACACCGTGATGCGGGCGCACGGCGCGCTGCCGTCGGCGGGGCCGACCCTGCCGTCGCCGATCCAGGTCGTGACGCCGTACAACATGCCTACCGTGTCGTCACACTGACCCAGGTGCCGCTCTCCGCCGACCGGGTCATCGCCTCCAGCACGGCGGCGCTGTGCACGGCGTCCGTGAGGGTCGCCCCGTACGGGGTGCCCTCGGCGATCGAGCGCAGGAACCGGTGGGCCTCCACGACCTTGAGGTCGTCGTAGCCCATGGCGTTGGCGGCGCCCGGCTGGAAGGCGCCGAACTCGCCGTCGCCCGGGCCGACGTAGACCGTGCTGACGGGCTGGTCCTGGTAGGCCGTGCCGCGGCTGACGGCCAGTTCGTTCATCCGGCGGAAGTCCCAGAAGACCGCGCCCTTGGTGCCGTGCACCTCGAAGCCGTAGTTGTTCTGCTCGCCGACCGAGACCCGGCAGGCCTCCAGGACACCGCGGGCGCCGGAGGCGAAGCGCAGCAGACAGTTGACGTAGTCCTCGTTCTCGACCGGGCCGAGCTCGCCGCCCGAGGCGCGGCTGTGGCCCGCCGTGGCCCCGGTCGGGCGGGCCCGCTCGGGGACGAAGACCGCCGTGTCGGCGGTCAGGGACGTGATGTCGCCGAGCAGGAACCGAGCCAGGTCGGCGCCGTGCGAGGCCAGATCGCCCAGCACCCCGCTGCCGCCCCGCTCCCGCTCGTACCGCCAGGTCAGGGCGCCGTCCGGGTGGGCCGCGTAGTCGCTGAAGAGACGGACGCGGACATGGGTGACCGCGCCCAGCTCACCGGAGGCGATCAGATCGCGGGCCGTCTCCACGGCGGGCGCGTTGCGGTAGTTGAAGCCCACCGCGCCCTGCACCCCGGCCTCGGCCACCGCGTCCGCCACCGCGGCGGCGTCCTGGCGGGTGAGGCCCACCGGCTTCTCGATCCAGATGTGCTTGCCGGCCTCGGCCATCGCGACGCCGATCTCGCGGTGCAGGAAGTTCGGCGCGGTGATGCTCACCGCCCGGACGCGCGGGTCGGCGGCGATCTCGCGCCAGTCCCGGGTGGTGGAGGCGAACCCGAACTGCGCGGCGGCCTCCTCCGCCCGGCCGGGCACCTCCTCGGCGACGGCCACCAGCTCCGGACGCAGCGCCAGTTGCGGGTAGTGGTGGCGGACACGGGCGTACGCCTGGGCGTGCACCCGGCCCATCCAGCCGAACCCGACGACGGCGACACCGAGCGAATCCACCGAACCCACCATGACAGCCCCTCTTTGGACCGGTCCATTATCTGTCCAGGCCACCCTGAGGGCCTTTTGTCGAGGGTGTCAAGCCCTTCACCACCCTTTGACAAGCGGTCAGCGGCGTGGAACGGTCCATGCCATGAGACCGCCGACCATCCGCGACGTCGCCGACCGGGCCGGGGTGTCCAAGTCGCTGGTCTCCCTCGTCCTGCGCGGCTCCGACCAGGTGCGCGCCGAGAAGCGGGAGGCCGTCCTGCGGGCCGTGCGCGAACTCGGCTACCGGCCCAACGCGGCCGCGCGCAGCCTCAGCGAGCAGCGCACCCGCACCGTCGGCGTCCTCCTGCACGATCTGCGCAACCCCTGGTTCGTCGACCTCCTGGACGGCCTCAACTCCCTGCTGCACGCGAGCGGCCTGCACATGCTGCTGGCCGACGCCCGCCTGAACCGCCGGGCCGGCCAGGACCCGGCCGGCCCCTTCCTCGACCTCGGCGCCGACGGCCTGGTGGTGGTCGGCACGCTGCCCGACCCGGCGGCGCTCGGCGCGGTCGCCGAGCGGATCCCGGTCGTCGTCGCGGGAGCCCGGGAGCCCGTCCCGTCCGGGGTCGACGTCGTGGCGGGCGACGACGAGCAGGGCGCGCGGCTGGTCACCGAGCACCTCCTCGGGCTCGGGCACCGCCGCATCGCCCACATCGCGGGATACGGGGCCGTCGGCGAGCTGCGCCGGCGCAGCTTCGAGGCGGCGATGCGGGCGCACGGCGCGGCCGAGGCCCTGGTCGAGCCGAGCGACATGACCGAGGAGGGCGGCCACCGCGCCGCCGTACGGCTGCTCGGCCGTCCGGACCGGCCCACGGCCGTCTTCGCGGTCAACGACATCGCCTGCGTCGGCACGCTGTCGGCGGCCGAGGAGCTGGGTCTGCGGGTCCCCCGGGACCTGTCCGTCGTCGGCTACGACAACACGAGCACGTCCCGGCTGCGGCACCTGTGGCTGACGACCGTCGACAACGCCGGCCACGAGGTCGGGCGCCGGGCCGCGCGCTGCCTGCTGGACCGGTTCGAGGGACGCGGGGGAGCGGGGCGGGTGCGGCTGGCCGCGCCGATGCTGGAGATCCGGGGGACGACGGCGGCCCCGCCCAGGGGCTGAAGGCACCCAGGTGGTCCCTTGGGGTGCGATACGGGCCGATACGGCGGACAAAATTGTTGACAATCTTGTTTGGCTAGATTTAGGTTCGACAGGCACTCACTCAGGGAGGGCAACGATGCCGAAAGAAGCCCGTCCGAGCACCGGGGAGCAGGCCAAGCAGCATGCGCTCGCGCAGCTGCGGCAGGCGATCCTGCACGGCGAGATGGCACCGGCCCAGCGGCTGGTGGAGAACGAGCTCGCCGAGCAGTTCGGTGTGACACGGGCCAGCATCCGCGCGGCGCTGATCGATCTGGAGTCCCAGGGGCTCGTGGAGCGGATCCGCAACCGCGGTTCGCGGGTGCGGGTGGTGACCGTGGACGAAGCCGTCGCCATCACCGAGTGCCGCATGGTCCTCGAGGGGCTGTGCGCGGCGAAGGCGGCCGTCGCGGCCAGCGACGAGCAGCTGGTCGAACTGACCGAGCTCGGTACGGCGATGACCAAGGCGGTCGCCGACGGCGAACCGGTCACGTACTCCGAGCTCAACCAGGAGCTGCACGCCAAGGTCCGGGAATTCTCCGGGCAGCGGACGGCCCTGGATCTGCTGGAGCGGCTCAACGCCCAACTGGTGCGCCACCGCTTCCAGTTGGCACTGAGGCCGGGGCGTCCGCAGCAATCCCTGAACGAGCACCTGACCATGATCGAAGCGATCCGGGCCAGGGATCCACAGGCGGCCGAGACGGCCGTCCGTGCCCACCTCACCAGTGTGATCGAGGCACTGCGCGACTGATCACGGCGGTGCGGGGCGGGCGCCCACCTGTTACCGAGGAGACTTGAGCATGACCGAGGCCAACGCGCCCGCCCCCCCACCCCGTTCGACTCTCGTCGTCACCGCGCACGCGGGGGACTTCGTGTGGCGGGCGGGCGGCGCCATCGCCCTGGCCGCCTCCCGCGGCGAGAAGGTCACCATCGCCTGCCTGACCTTCGGCGAGCGCGGCGAGTCCGCCAAGGCGTGGCGCGAGGGCAGGAAGCTGGAGGAGATCAAGGCGATCCGCCGGGACGAGGCCGAGCGCGCCGCCGCCACCCTGGGCGCCGAGGTCCGCTTCTTCGACGCCGGCGACTACCCGCTCGTCCCCTCCGCCGGGCTGACCGACGAACTCGTCGCGGTCTACCGCGCGACCCAGCCCGACGTCGTCCTCACCCACCCCACCGAGGACCCGTACAACGGCGACCACCCGGCCGCCAACCGTATGGCCATGGAGGCCCGCGTCCTCGCGCAGGCCATCGGTTACCCGGGCGAGGGCGAGATCATCGGTGCCCCGCCGGTCTTCTACTTCGAGCCGCACCAGCCCGAGATGAGCGGCTTCAGGCCCGAGGTCCTCCTCGACATCACCGAGGTCTGGGAGACCAAGCGCAAGGCGATGGAGTGCCTGGGCGCCCAGCGGCACCTGTGGGACTACTACACCGACCTCGCCGTCCGCCGGGGCGTCCAGCTCAGGCGCAACGCCGGCCCCAACCTGGGCCTGGCGCACAAGACCATGGCCGAGGCGTACATGCGGCCCTATCCGCAGATCGCGAAGGAGCTGGCGTGAGCGTGATCGTCACCAACCCGCCGAAGGCGGAGCAGAAGGACGTCGACGCGCTGGCCGGCTTCGGCGTGGCCACCGTGAGCGAGGCCATGGGCCGAACCGGGCTGCTGGGTCCGGGAATCCGGCCCATCCAGCAGGGTGTACGGATGGCCGGCACCGCCGTCACCGTGCTCAGCTGGCCCGGTGACAACCTCATGATCCATGCGGCCGTCGAGCAGTGCGGCGAGGGGGACGTCCTGGTCGTCACCACCACCTCCCCGTCCAGCGACGGCATGTTCGGCGAGCTGTTCGCCACCGCGTTGCAGCGGCGCGGCGTCCGGGGCCTGATCATCAACGCCGGTGTCCGCGACACGCAGGAGCTGCGCGAGATGGACTTCCCGGCCTGGTCGCGGGCGGTCTCGGCGCAGGGCACGGTGAAGGCCACCGGCGGTTCGGTGAACGTGCCGGTCGCGATCGACGGCCAGGTCATCCGCCCCGGCGACGTGATCCTCGCCGACGACGACGGAGTCGTGGTCGTCCCGCGCGAGCGCGCCCGCGCCGCCGCGGAGGCGTCCGAGGCCCGCGAGGCCAAGGAGGCCCGCTCCCGCGCCGCCTTCCTCGACGGCGAACTCGGCCTGGACCGCTACGGGTTGAGGGAGACGCTGAAGAAGCTCGGCGTGCGGTACACGACGTACGAGGAGTACACGGGGGAGTCGCGGTGACCTCCGGATCCGAGGGGGTGCCCTGCCTGCTGATGCGGGGCGGCACCTCCAAGGGCGCCTACTTCCTCGCCGACCACCTTCCCGCCCGACCGGCCCTGCGCGACGCGCTGTTGCTGCGCGTGATGGGCAGCCCCGACGAGCGGCAGATCGACGGACTGGGCGGCGCGCATCCGCTCACCAGCAAGGTCGCGGTGGTGTCCCGGTCCGCCGATCCGCAGGCCGACGTCGATTACCTCTTCCTCCAAGTGGCGGTCGACCGGCCCGAGGTGAGCGACCGTCAGAACTGCGGGAACATCCTCGCCGGTATCGGCCCGTTCGCCGTGGAGCGCGGGCTCGTGCCGGCCGGGGGGGAGGAGACCTCCGTCCGCATCCGCATGGTCAACAGCGGGGACTACGCGAGGGCCACCTTCCCGACCCCCGGCGGCCGGGTGCGCTACACCGGGGACGCCGAGATCTCGGGCGTACCGGGGGCGGCGGCTCCCGTGGTGATCGAGTTCCCGCCGGGCGACCGCCCGCTGCTGCCCACCGGGAACGTCCGGGACGAGATCGACGGCGTGCCGGTGACCTGCGTGGACAACGGGATGCCGACGGTGCTGATCGCCGCCTCCGCCCTCAAGGTCGGCGGCTACGAGTCGCCCCGGGACCTGGAGGAGGACGTGGTGCTCGCCGAACGGCTGCGCACGATCCGTCTGGCGGCGGGCCGGCTGATGGGCCTCGGTGACGTCTCGGACACCACCGTCCCGAAGCTCACGCTCCTCGCCCGGCCCCGGAACGGCGGCGCGGTCACCACCCGCACCTTCATCCCGGTGCGCTGCCACACCTCCATCGGTGTGCTCGGCGCGGCCGGCGTCGCCGCCGGCCTGCGGATCGAAGGCGGCGTGGGGGCGGAGATCGCCGAACTCAGGCCCGGCAGCGACCGAATGCGCATCGAACATCCCACCGGCTTCCTGGACATCGAGAGCAGCCTCGGCACCACCCCCGAGGGCCTGCCCCGCGCCCGTCGCACCGCCGTGGTCCGCACGGCCCGCAAGATCTTCGACGGCATGGTCTTCCCCCGGGCCGCCGAGCCGGCGCCGGTCCCCCCGCAACCCCTTGGAGGTCAACGATGACTCCGCCGCTCGGCGACATCGCACACATCGGCCACGCCCAGCTCTTCACCCCCGACCTGGACGCCAGTGTCGCCTTCTTCACCGACTACCTGGGCCTCACGGTCGACGGCGAGGACGGCGACACCGTCTACCTGCGGACCTATGACGACTACGAGCACCACAGCCTCGTCCTCACCGCCCGCGAACAGCCCGGCCTCGGCCGGCTCGCCCTGCGCACCTCCAGCGAGGAGGCGCTGCACCGTCGCGTCCAAGCCGTCGAGGCGGCGGGCGGCACCGGCGTGTGGGCCGAGGACGAGCCCGGTCTCGGCAAGCTGTACGTCACCACCGACCCGGACGGCCATGAGCACGCCCTGTACTGGGAGAGCGAGCACTACCGGGCCCCCGAGGAGCTCAGGCCCGCGCTGAAGAACCAGCCGCAGGCCAAGCCCAACCGGGGGGTGGGCGTACGGCGCCTGGACCACGTCAACTTCCTCGCCGCCGACGTGCTCGCCAACGCCGAATTCCAGGAGCGGGTGCTGGGCGCCCGGCCCACGGAGCAGATCCGGCTGGACGGCGGGACCATCGCGGCGCGCTGGCTGACGTACACGAACAAGTCGTACGACGTCGTCTACACCTCGGACTGGACCGGCAGTACGGGCCGGCTGCACCACATCGCCTTCGCGACCGACACCCGCGAGGACATCCTGCGCGCCGCCGACCTCGCGATCGACACGGGTGTGTTCATCGAGACGGGCCCGCACAAGCACGCCATCCAGCAGACGTTCTTCCTGTATGTCTACGAGCCGGGCGGCAACCGTGTCGAGCTGTGCAACCCGCTCACGCGGCTGGTGCTGGCGCCGGACTGGCCGCTGATCACCTGGACCGAGGAGGAGCGGAAGAAGGGGCAGGCCTGGGGCCTGAAGACCATCGAGTCGTTCCACACGCACGGGACCCCGCCGGTCGCCTGACAGCGCCGGTGCCCCGACGCGGGCTCGATTGTCGATGAGATTGTTGACAAAAACGTTGACGAATCTGCACCCGGGTCCTTAGCGTCGGGGCACCCCATTGCACGAGAGGAAAACAAAGATGTCCTCCTCCCCCTCCCCCTCCGCCCGCGTCGGCAGACTGGCCCTTCTGGTCGTCGGTCTGTGCTGGCTGGCCGTGCTCTTCGACGGCCTCGACATGTTCATCTACGGCTCCGTGCTGCCGCACCTGCTGGAGACGAAGACCTTCGGTCTCACCGCGGACACGGCCGGCGACCTCGGCAGCTACGCCACCTTCGGCATGCTGGTCGGCGCCCTCACTGCGGGCACGGTCGCCGACCGCGTCGGGCGCAAGAAGCTGATGGTGTCCTGCGTGGTCGTCTTCTCGCTGGCGTCGGGGGTGTGCGCCATGGCCGACAGCGTGGCCGTCTTCGGCCTCGGCCGGACCCTCGCGGGAGTCGGCCTCGGCGGACTGCTGCCCACCGCGATCAGCATGGTCTCCGACTACGCCCCGCGCGGCCGCGCCGCGATCGTCATCGGTCTGCTGATGACCGCCCACCACGCGGGCGGCATCCTCTCCGCCTACGTCGCCAAGTGGCTGATCGACCCGGTCGGCTGGCGGGCGGCCTTCTGGGTCTGCGTGGTGCCGCTGCTCTTCGCCCCGGTGCTCGCGAAGTTCCTGCCCGAATCGCTGAGCTTCCTCGTCGCCAAGGGCCGCACCGAGGAGGCCGGCGCGCTCGCCGCCCGCTACGACGTCGAACTGCCCGCCGTGAAGTCCGGCCGGAAGACGGCCGTCGACCGCTGGGACGCCCTGGTCGGCCTCTTCCGGGGCGGCGAATGGGTCCAGACCCTGCTGTACTGGCTGGCCTCCTTCGGCGGTCTGCTCCTCGTCTACGGTGTCGCCACCTGGCTGCCGACCCTCATGCGGACCGAGGGGTACGCGCTCGCCAACGCCCTGACCTTCGTCGTCGTCTTCAACCTCGGCGGCATCGTGGGCATGCTCGTCGCCGGTCGCGCCGCCGACCGGTTCGGCGCACCGCGCATCTCCGCGATCTGGTTCGCGCTGACCGCCGCCGGGGTGTATCTGCTCAGCGTGCACATGTCGACGGGCGTCACGATGATCATCGTCTTCCTCACGGGTGTCTTCCTCAACAGCGCCCAGACGATGATCTACGCGACCGTCTCCATCCGCTCCCACCCCGACAACCGCGCCACCGCCGTCGGCTGGACCTCCGGCATGGGCCGCTTCGGTGCCGTCTTCGGCCCGTGGCTCGGCGGCCAGCTGCTCGCCGCGGGCAACGGCGACTGGGGCTTCACCGCCTTCGCCCTCGCCGGTGTCTCGTCCATGGTCTTCATCGGGGTCGCCGCGCTGCGCAGCCCCCGGCAGGCGCCGCGGGCCGCCGACCAGGCGCTGGTGGGCGCGCACTGACGGCGTGAACGCGCACCGGCGTCCGGCGTCGGACTCGGGGTGCGGGGAGCGGCGTGCGGGGTCACGCTCGTTGTATGTATGAGCGTTGGGAGATCCGGCGGGCGGGGCCGCAGGACGCCCCGCACCGGGTGCTGATGATTCCCGGCGGACTGTGCACGACCGAGTTCTACGTGGACGTCATGGCCGAGCCGGCGGTGGCCGGCGTGGGGATGGTCGCGGTGACCATGCCGGGGTTCGGCCGTACGGAGGCGCCCGAGGACGTGTCCATGGAGCACTACGCCCGGCTGATGGCGGACTTCGCCGCCGAGTCCGGCTGCGATGTGGTCGTGGGGCACAGCCTGGGCGCCAACGTGGCGCTCGAGATGGCGGCACTGGGCCTGTTCGGGGGCCCGCTGGTACTGCTCTCGCCGACCTTCTCACGCGGCGACGAGAGCAAGGCCCTGGACGTGCTGAACGTCGTGGGCCGGCTGCCGGGGCTCGGCATCGTGGTCTGGGCCGGCATGCTCGGGCTGCTGCCCCGGTCGATGAAACGCGAACTGCCGCCGCGGCGCGCGGAGACGCTGGCGGCGGCCATGGCGAACAACGATCCGACGGCCTGCCGCCGGATCGTCCGGGACTACTACGCCTACCTCGACCGGTATCCGCTGCTGGTCCCGAGGCTGTGCGAGGCCGGTGTCCCGGCCTGGGTGGTGCGCGGCGACCACGACGAGATCGGCCTGACGGACGACGAGCGGCGCGGCCTGGAGGCCTGTCCGCACGTCCGGATGGTCACGGTCCCCGACGCCGGCCACGCCGTCCTGGTCGAACAGCCCGCGGCCGTGGCCGAGGTCGTGGCGGAGGCGGTCACGGCCTGCGTGCGCTGAGCGGACGTACGGCGCCCCCTGGTCGTGGGAGCCCGTCCGCAAGCCGTCGAACAGGGGAACGGCGGCTTCCGGCAGGACCGCGGCGCCCGTGCCTGTCAGGGGGCGTCGGACGCGGTGGCCCGTCGCAGGTGACGGGCCATCAGGGCGTAGGCCAGCCGGGCCTTTTCGTCGTCCTTGGAGTCGTAGCCGTGATCGGCGCCGCCGACCTCGTGGTGTTCCACGAGGGCGCCGGCCGCGCGCAGCCGCTCGGCGTAGCGCGTCGCCTCGGCGCGCAGCAGGTCGTACTCGGCCGTGATCACCAGCGCCGGGGCGATGCCCTCGAGGTCGGCGGTGTCCGACGGGTGCGCGGGGGAGACGAGCCGGTCGGAACGCTCGCGCGGATCCGGTACGTACGACGTGTCGAAGACGTCCGCCATCCAGGGCCGCAGCACCGGCCTGGCGACGGCGGCCTTCTTGTCCTTGGCGCCGGTCGCGAGGTCCAGCGGCGGATAGTGCAGGATCTGGAGCGCGATCGACGGTCCGCCCCGCTCCAGGGCCTGGCGGGCCACGGCCGCGGTGAGCCCGCCGCCCGCGCTCTGCCCGCCCACGGTGAGCCGCTCGCCGTCCCAGCCGTGCTCCGCGCCGTGCTCGGCCACCCAGCGCACGACGTCGTACGCCTGGGTCGTCGGCGCCGGGAACGGATACTGCGGCGCCACGACGTACTTCACGTTCACCACGGCCACCCCCGCCTCGGAGGCCAGGAACCGGCACAGGGCGTCGTCCAGCTCGGGCATCGACATGACGTACCCGCCGCCGTGGAAGTTCACGTGGACGGGCGGGCCGGTCGCCGTCCCGCCCGGCGGCAGGTACACCGTGACCGGGGCCGGGGCGACGGACGTGGGGATCGTCAGGTCCCTCGTGTCGCGCGGGTACTCGGGGAAGCGGGTCTGCAGGGCGGCCGTGGAGCCGGGCCCGCCCGACCGGCGGCTCGCCAGCCGGGTGAGGCCCTGCATCGTCTTCGCGGCGCGGGTCGCCAGCGCGGGTCTGGCCAGTAGGGACATGCGGATTCCGTTCGCCGGGCCGTACCTGCGGCAGAGCCTTAATCATCAGGATTCCTGTTAATGGAATGGGCCTGAAGCTAGCACGGCCTCCCCCGCGTGCGCACCCTGCGGTCCCCGGTCAGTCGCGCCGGGCCACGACCCGGTACGCGTTGGACACCCCCAGCCGGTGCGACAGCGGCCGGATCACGAACCGGTCGAGCAGGGTGCCCGCGATCAGCGCGGGAACGCCGGTGATCAGCAGGGCGGCCCGCAGTACGCGGCGCAGCGCGTTCGGCGGCTCGGGCAGCCACGGCGCGTCGTCGCGGGGCGCCGCGTGGTCCAGCGCCAGCCATACGGCGGCCAGCAGGTCCACCGGGTCGTGCGGCCCGGCGTGCTGCTCCCCGACCACCGTGAAGCCCAGGTCGGCCAGGCGCTCGCGCAGGTTGGCCACGGGAACGAAGTGCAGGTGCTGCGGCTGGAGCCAGGGCAGCCACCAGCGGCCCAGCAGCCGGGCGTACCGGCTCTCGGGATCGGGGACCTCGACGATCAGGTGCCCGCCCGGGCGTACCGCCTCCCGCGCGGCCCGCAGCTCGCGGTCGGGGTCGGTGCTGTGCTCCAGGTAGTGGAACATGCTCACCACGTCGTAACGGGCGGCCAGCTCGGGCGCGAGGTCGGGGAAGCTGCCCCGGTGGCCGTGCTCCACCCGGCCCTCCCGTTCGGCGAGTTCGACGCCGTCGGTGAAGTCCAGGCCGTCGAAGGCCGTGCCCGGCAGCACCTCCCGCGCGGCGGCGCAGAAGTGACCGTGCCCGGTGCCGACGTCCAGCCACCTCTTCGGGGCGCAGTCGTGCGGCAGCATCGACTCGGCCCGCTCCCGGTACGTCTTCGTCCGCCCGCCGAAGGTGTCGCCGAGCTTCTTCTCGCCGAGACCGTCGTAGAAGTCCCGGTAGTAGAACTCCAGCCCCTGCGCACTCAGCCGGGGATTCTGGAAGGTGTGCCCGCAGCTCCCGCACCGGTCCAGGACGAACCGGCCCGGCTTGTGCTGGAGCAGGTCGGTGGTGCGCAGCCGGGTGGTGAGGTCCTCGCCGCCGCACCAGGGACAGGTGGTGCGCCGGGGTTCGAAGAAGCGTTCCAGACCGGCGGCGAGGTCGGCCCGGTAGGCGGGGCGCAGTGCGGCGATCCGCTCACCCTGCGTGGTCTCGTCGTTCATCCGGACTCCCTTGCCAGCTCGTCGAGATGGTCCGCGGCGGCCGATGCGCCCCCCGCCGCCCGGAACGCCGTACGGATCCGGCCGGCCGCCCGGCGGTACCCGGGCTCGTGCAGCACGGCGTCCAGCGCCGCGCCCAGCTTCTGCGCCGTGACCCGGCCGAACCGCACCCGCACCCCGGCCCCCGCTGCCACGACCTGACCGGCCACCACCGGCTGGTCGTCCCGGATGGGCGCGACGACGAGGGGGATCCCGTGCCACAGCGCCTCGCACACGGTGTTGTGCCCGGCATGGCACACGACAGCGTCGACGCCCCTTTCCAGCAGGGCGAGTTGGGGCACCGACGGCACGACGAGGACCTCCTTGTCGTCGGCGTCCGGCTCCAGCGTGCCGCCCGGATCGACGATCACCGCCCGCACGCGGTCGGACCGCTCGCGCAGCGCCGCCCGGCACACGTCGAGGAAGCGGCCGCCGACGTCGGTGTTGGCGGTGCCGAGGGTGACCAGCACGGTGGCCCGGCCGGAGTCGAGCCACTCCCAGGGGAAACCGGACGGTGCCGGGCGGGCCGTGATCGAGGGGCCGACCCAGCGGACGCCGTCCGCAGGCCCCGCCAACTCCGGTGTGCTGAAGGCGAGGACGAGACGAGGAGAGAACCGGGGGTCGCCGGTGGCCCGCGGATCCCCGATGGCGGTGCGCAGCGCTGCCAGCCGCTCGTCCAGCCATTCCCGGACCTTGGGCAGCCCGGCCAGCGGGTCGGTGAACTCCGCCGAGGTGGTCGCCGACGTCGCCCAGGGCAGGTCGAGCCGTTCGGCGGTGAACGCTCCCGCGAACGCCTGCTGGTCGGCGACGACGACATCGGGCCGGAACTCCTCGACGGCCGCCCGCACCCCCGGCGCCATCGCCTCGGCCAGCGGCAGCAGGTACCACTCCCACAGGAACCTCAGCGCCTCCGGGCCCCGCAGATCGGCGGGCCGCTCGCCCGCAAGGGCGCCGCCGCACCCGAACACGGGGGCCTCCGGCCCCGCGAGCCGTCCGACCAGCTCGGGTTCGGCGCACACCCATGCCACCCGGTGCCCCCGCGCGGTCAGTTCGGCGGCGACACCCACGGTCGGGTTGATGTGTCCGACCAGCGGCGGTACGACGAACAGGAACCGGCTCACCGGGCCGCCACCCGGAGCGTCTCCTCCACGAGGGAGAGGACGTGACCGCCCACCGTCCCCGACGCCTCCACGAGCACCGAGTGCTCGTGCCCCGGGATCACCACCGTCCGGCAGTCCGGCAGCACCGCCCGGAGCCACGGCACCAGCTCGGCCAGGTCGGAGTCACCGCCGTACAGGCCGAGCACCGGGCAGCGCACCGCCGCGATCTGCTCCTCGGTGAGCACCCGGCTGGCGGGGATGTCCCGGGCGAGCGTGGTCTCCCGGACGAGGCGTGCCGCGCCCTTGGCCAGCCGGGCGGTGTGCCGGCCGCGGTGGGTGGAGACCCAGGCGATGGCTTCGGGCTCGTTGTGCGCCAGCTGGGCCGTCACCCAGTGCAGGATGCCGTCCAGCTTCACCGCCCAGGCGTCGGTGGCCGGTTCGGACTCGATGAGGGAGACGCCGGCCGCGCGCTCCGGGTGGCGGGCCGCGTAGCCGAACGCGATGGTCCCGCCGTAGGAGTTGCCGACCAGGTGCACCGGTCCGGTCACCCCCAGCCGGTCCAGGAGCGCCTCCAGGTCGTCGATGTTGTGATCCAGGGTGTAGCCGTCGGGGGGACGTTCGCTGCGGCCGTGACCGCGCAGGTCGTACATGACGACGTCGAGACCGGCCGCCGCGAACGCGGGGGCGACGGTGAAGTAGTAGCTGGCCAGGCTGTCGGTGAGCAGACCGTGCACCAGCACCACGGTGGCGGTGGCCGGGCGGCCGTGGCGGGGACCCATCCGCTGGACGTGCAACCGGACTCTGCCGGTGTCGACCATCGCCATGGCTCAGCTCGCCCCCGACGCCTTCAGGCTGGTCACCACGTACTCGACGAGCCGCCCCACGGTGAGCTCGATGATCTCGTCGAACTCCATCCCGGCCAGGAACTCGGCGAAGTTGACCCGTTCGCCGTACCGCTCCTGGAGCATCCCGGCCAGCGTCACCAGGTCGATGCTCTCCAGCTCCAGATCGCGGTTGAAGGTGGTCTGCATGCCGATCTCGACGTCGTCGAGGCCGTACTCGTCCTCCAGGAGCCGCGCGAGCATGCCGGTGAGATCGGCGAGGACGCTCTCCTGGTCGGCGGTGACGGGGGTCATCGGTCGTACTCCTTCGCTTGGGTGGGGCCCTCGGTCCAGGCCACGACGTACTCCCGGGCCGGCAGCGTGGGCGGGTTGACGGCCGGCTCGCAGTGCACGGTGTAGGCGCGCTCCAGCCGGCCCGCGACGGTCAGCCGGTCGCCGGACGGGGTCGCGTCGAGCACGGTGAAGTCCCTCGGCCGCCCGCCGAACCCGGTGCCCTCCGCCTTGGCGACGGCCTCCTTCGCCGTCCAGAAACGGGTGAACCAGAGGGCCTCGGAGTCCCCGGTGGTGGCCAAGAGGTCCGCGAGCAGGCGGAGTTCGCCCGCGCCGAGGGCGGTGGTGAGGGTCTCGGGCGTCCGGTCGGTGACCTCTTCGACGTCGATGCCGGGGCCCGGGCCGGTGGTGTGCGGACGGACGATCGCGACGCCCGCCTCCGCGCAGTGGGCCAGCGACACGTCCAGCGGGGGCAGGGTCCGCCCGTGCACTCCGCTGACATACGGGCGCCCCGACTCGTCGTTGCGCACGCGGAGTTCGGCGGGGAAGACGGGGCCCTCGCCGTGGTCCCACAGCCACTGCCGTACGGCGTCCTTGACCGCGATCCGGCCCAGCAGCCACTGCCTGCGTCCCCGCGGGGCGTGCTCGGCGTACTCCGAACGCTCCGAGCCCCCCAGGGAGTTGCGCATGATCAGCTCGCGGGAGGCGAGGTCCGGCCACCGTTCGTGCAGCAGTGTCCAGCCGCCCGGCCGGGCCTCGGACAGCGTGTTGCGCTCCGGGAAGCGTTCGACGGGACGGGTCTTCGGGTCGTTGTCGAAGCGGCGGTCCTGCCAGCCGTACAGCTCCGCCCAGACCGTACCGTCCACCGTCAGCTGGACGTCGGCCTCCAGGACGGTGTCCGTGAGCGAGGTGATCCGGACGAGACACGCGACCTCGGTGCCGGGCGCCGGGTGCGGTCCGTGGAACCGCATCTCCCGCATCCCGACCGGGAACACCACGGTCCGCTCGGTGCGGGTCGCCATGATCCAGTAGCCGAGGATCTGACCGACGTTGTCCAGCAGCGCGCCCGGCGCGGACGGGGTCGTGATGATCCCCCGGACGTGCCGGTCCCCGATCGCGGTCAGCTCGGCGACGCCCTGGAACGCAGGGCCGTGGAACATCCAGCGCTCGTCGTAGAGCTGAGCGGCGGTGTGGTCCGGGGTGCGCTCGGCGGCGGGGGACACGGGCCACAGGACCGGGGGCGGCGCGGGGTGGCGGGCGGCCAGTTCGACCGTGGCGCGGGCCCGGGGGCCGAAGGACACGGCCACCCGGTCCGGGCCCTCGGGGGTCACGGTCACCGGTACGTCGACGGCCGGGGTGGCGGTGAGCCACTCCTCGAAGCGCGCCCCGTGCACGGCGACCGGCACGGTTCCGGGGGCACTCTCGCCCGCCGCGTCCATGATGTGCTGCACGATCGTCGTCGCCGGGACCACCGGCCAGCGGTCGCCCACCTCGGGCCAGCCGGGGCGCTGCGGGAAGAAGCAGTGGTCCAGGAGGTACGGCATGGTGTCGGGGGAGACGCGGACCGTGGTGCGGCGGGGGGCGAGCGGGGCGGGGGCGGAGGCCGGAGGGCCCATCAGGGCTGCGGCCGTGTCCGCCGTCTCCCGCAGCAGAGCGCTCAACTCCGCCGCCATCGGCGAACGTTCGACGAGGGCGTCCAGCGGTGAGGGGCCCGTGGCGGGGCGCGGGCGGAGTCCGTCGCGCAGTGCGGCGAGCCTCTCCGGCGCGAGGGACACGAGCGCGCCGCCCAGGTCCAGTCGCACCGGCGGCCGTCGGGCTGCCGTCCGTCGCGGCGGGGTCAGGGCGGGGGCCACGGTCGCCCCCGCCGTCCACAGCGCCGTGGCCACCCGGCGGAGCTGGGCCAGGCCGGTGCGGTGCGGGGAATTGGCGGCCACGACCAGGTGATCGTGCGCGCCGAGGGTGTCGCCGACGAGGGAGCCGAGCCGGCCCGGCCCCATCTGGACGAAGACGCGGTGACCGGATTCGTACAGGGCCTGCGCCAACTGCCTGAAACGGACCGGCTCCAGCAGGTGCCGGACGAACAACTCCCGTATCTCCGCCTCGCCTTCGGGGAAGGGGGCGGCGGTCGTCCCCGACCAGACGGGGGTGTGCGGCGCGTGCAGCCGGAACCGCTCGGCGGCCTCCTTGATCGGGCCCAGGTGGGGTTCCAGCATCGGGGTGTGGAAGCCGGACCGGAACGGCAGCACCTGGCTGAGCACACCCTGGGAGCGGAAGGACCGGACGAACTCCTCCACCGCCGCCTCCGGGCCGCACACCATGGACTGGCCGGGCGCGTTGTCGTGGGAGAGGACGAGTCCGGAGCCGGGCGCCCGGCTCAGCGCGGCCAGCACCCGGTCGGCGGACGCGCCGATCGCGCCGAAGGCGAGCCCGGGGACCGTCACCGAGTCCGGGTCGAAGCCGGCCATGAAGGCGTCGACCTCGTCCCCGGCGTACAGCCCGCCCGCCGCCATCGCCGTCCACTCGCCCACACTGTGCCCGGCGACCGCGTCCGGCACGATCCCGGTGCGGCGCAGCGCGGTGTCGAGAAGGCGGCCGACGGCGACGACACCGAAGCCGTGCCGGCCGACGTCCTCGGTCCGCCGCTGCGGGAGCGGGGGAGCGGGCAGGCCGAAGTGGGCGGCGACGTCGTCGACCCGGGGGGTGAAGTCGCCCTCCAGGCCGGGAAAGAGGAACGTCGGCCCGCGGTGGCCCGCGCCCAGCAGAGGGCCGGGCCGGAACCAGACGTCGCTGCGGCCGTGCCAGGGGCGCCGCTTGCCGACCGCGCGGCGCGCCAGCGCGAGCCGCTTGGCGGTCGGGTCGACGATCCCGAGCCGGGCGGGGCCGGCGTCCGGGTGCGGGTGGGCGGGGTCGAGCCCGGTGGCCCGTACGGCGTCGTCGTCGGCGTCGAGCAGGGCGGCGAGGCGGTCCGGGGACTCGGCGGCGAGCAGCAGGACCCGCTCGGGCTCGGTCACCCGGGTGACGGGGCCGGCGGTGGGACGGGACTCGGGGGTGACCGCGGTGGCTTCCGCCCGCGTCCCCGGCGTGACCGCAGTGGCTCCGAGGTGCGCCCCGGGCGGGACCGCACGGGCCGCGCCCCGCGCCCCCGGTGCCTCTTCCAGGACGACATGCGCGTTGATCCCGCCGAACCCGAACGCGTTGACGGCAGCCCGGCGCACCGGCTGCTCCCGCGTCGTCTCCCACTCCGCCGCCTTCTCCAGCGTGCGGAACCGGGTGCGGGCCAGCGCGGGATGCGGATCGTCGCAGTGCAGGGTCGGCAGCAGCGTGCCGTGGTGCACGGCCAGCGCCGCCTTGACCAGGCCGGCGACACCGGCGGCCGGCATGGTGTGCCCGATCATCGACTTGACCGAGCCCAGGACGGCGTCCGGCGCCCCGGCCGCCGGCCCGAACACCTCGGTGAGCGTGGCCAGTTCGGCGCCGTCACCGGCCGGGGTCGCGGTGCCGTGCGCCTCCAGCAGGCCGAGCGAGCCGGGCGCGGCGGGGTCGAGCCCGGCGGCCCGCCACGCCTGCCGTACGGCCTGTGCCTGACCGCCGGGATCGGGGTTGACCAGCCCGGCGGCCCGGCCGTCGCTCGCCACCCCGGTGCCCCGGATCACGGCGTAGATCCGGTCGCCGTCCCGCTCGGCGTCGGCGAGCCGCTTGAGGACGACGACACCGGTGCCCTCGCCGATCAGGATGCCGTCGGCGTCGCGGTGGAAGGGCCGGATGCGCTGGCTGGGGGAGAGGGCGCGGAGCTGCGAGAAGACGCTCCACAGCGTGATGTCGTGGCAGTGGTGGACGCCTCCCGCGAGCATCAGGTCGCAGCGCCCGGAGGACAGTTCGCCGACCGCCTGGTCGACGGCGACCAGGGAGGACGCGCACGCCGCGTCCACGGTGTACGCCGGGCCGCGCAGGTCGAGCCGGTTGGCGACCCGGGAGGCGGCGAGGTTGGGCACCAGACCGATGGCCGCCTCGGGGCTGTCCGGACCGAGCCGCTCGGTGAACGCCTCCCGGACACGGGCGAGTTGCCCGTCGGTCAGATCGGGCAGCAGCTCGCCGAGCGTGCGGACGAGCTGGCCGGCCGTGCGCACCCGCTGGTCGAGGCGGACCAGGCCGGGGGTGAGGTAGCCGCCCCGGCCGAGGACGACGCCGACGCGCCCCCGGTCGGGGAGACGGTCCGCGCCGCCCGCGTCGGCGAGGGCGGCGGAGGCCACGTGCAGGGCGATCAGCTGGTCGGGTTCGGTGCCGGCCACCGAGTTCGGCATGATGCCGAACCGGGTGACCTCCACCTCCGCCAGCCCGTCCACGAACCCGCCCCGGCGGGCGTAGACCCGGTCGGCGACGGCGGTCTCGGAGGCGGTGCCGGGCCGGTAGTAGTCGGCGTCCCAGCGTCCGTCCGGCACCTCGTCGATCGCGTCCACGCCGTCCCGCAGGTTCCGCCAGTACGCGTCCAGATCGGCGGCACCGGGCAGCAGCACCGACATCCCGACGATGGCCACCGGTACCTGACATGAGGTCGAAGTCGTTGCAGGAAAGTCCTGGTGGGTCGATGTCACCGCGCCCGTCACCAGCCCGACGCGGTGTGGACGACGGCCGTGACCGACTGCTCGCCCCACGCCAGTTCCCGCAGCAGCGCCGCGGTTCCCTCCTCGGGATCGATCAGCCGGATGCCACGCCGGGCGTACTCGCGGGCCAGCTCCGCCCCGACCATCCCGGCATGCCCGCGCGCGGGCGCCCACGGACCCCAGTGCACGGTCACCGCGCGCCGGCCGGTGCGGGCGGCGAAGGCCGCGCCGAGGGACTCCAGGGCGTCGTTGGCCGCCGCGTAGTCCACCTGACCCCGGTTGCCCAGGACGGCCGAGATGCTGCCGAACAGCACGGTGAACGCGGGTGCCGACGGCAGTTCCTCCAGCGCCGTGAGCAGCGCGTCCGCGCCGGTCGCCTTGGTGCCGTAGACCCGCTGGAAGGACTCGGCGGTCTTCTCCGCGATCAGCCGGTCCTCGATGACCCCGGCCGCGTGCACCACGCCGTCGAGCCGGCCGTGCTCGGCGTGGATCTCCTTGACCGCCTGCACCACCGCCTCGGGCTCGCGGAAGTCGACCGTGCGGTAGCGCACCCGGGCGCCGAGCGCGGTGAGTTCGGCGAGTGTCGCCCTGATCTCCCTCTGCGCCAGCAGGAGTTCGGCGGCCCGGTTGATCTCGGCGGGCTTCATCCCGCCCCGCGCGGCGAGTACGGACCGCAGCTCGGCCGGGGTGTGCGCGGCGGCGGTGCCGGCGTCCTCGGGGCCGTCCGGTGCGGGCGTGCGGCCGAGCAGCTCCAGCCGGCAGCGGGCGGCACCGGCGAGCGCGGCGGCGAACTGCGCGGTGATGCCCCGCGCCCCGCCCGCCAGCACCACCACCGAGTCCCGTTCCAGACCGAGCGCGGCCGCCTCGGCGACCCCGTCCCCGGCCGGCCCGGCGCCCGTGCTGCCGAGCGCGCCCAGCGGCGCCTCCGCCAGCTCGAAGCCGTACCGTCCGGCCGCCGAGCGCACCACCACCGGCGTACGGTCGGCGGCGACGGCCTCCGCGACCACCGCGTCCGCGAGGGCGGACGGCGTGGCGTCGGCCAGGTCGACGACCCGCGCGACGGTCCCGGGGTACTCCCGGGCCACGGTCCGGAACAGGCCGCGCAGCCCCGCCGACCGTGCGTCCGGCACCTCGCCGTCGGAGGGCCGCACGGCCAGCAGCCAGCGCGGGCCGCGGGCGAGAGCCGCCTTCAGCACGGGGAACGCGTCGGGCAGCAGCGGCGCGTCGTCCTCGGCGCCCGCGAGAGCCCCGAGGTACAGCACACCGTCCACGGGCCCGTCGGTCTCCGACAGCACATGGTCCCGGCCGCGTACGACGACGCCGGCGCCGTGGGACACCAGCCGGTCGGCGGTCTCGGGGGCGTCCCCGAGGAGGGCCCACCGGGTACCGGTGAGCAGCGAGGACGGGTCGGTGGGAGTACCGGCCGGATCGTCCAGGAGGACCGGTCGCAGGACGTGCCGCTTGGGCGGTTCGCCGGTCACCTCGTCCGTGGAGCCGGTGGACGGCGCCGATCCCGGGGTCTTCGGGGCGGGCTCGGGCTCGCGCACCCGGCCGTCGCCGAGCCGGGCCGTGAGCCAGTCGGTCACGGCGGCGGCGGTGCGCGCCTTCGCCAGCTCCTCCAGCTCGGCGTCGTCCATCGAGGTCAGGTCCGCCCCGGCCCCGGCGCCCAGCCGCCTGGCCAGCTCACCGGCGATCTCGGCCCGCTTGATGGAGTCGATGCTGAGGTCCGCCTCCAGATCGAGATCGGGCTCGATCATGTCGACGGGATAGCCGGTGCGCTCGCTGATGATCTCCAGGACGACCTGCCGGACGTCGGTCTCGCCGGCGGGGGTCACCTCCGCCGGGGGCTCGGGCTCGGGGGCCGCGAGCTGGGGCACCGCCTGGACGGCCTGGGGCCGCCGCACCACCACGGGCGCGGCGGTCTGCGCCCCGGCGTCGGCGCCGAAGTAGGTGAGCAGCACGTCCCGTTGGGCGGCGATCATCTCCCGGCTGGTGCGCAGGAACTCGGAGATCAGCGCGTCCCGGTCGGACGGGACGCCGTGCGGGGGGTTCGTCGTCACAGTCGTCACGGTCCTTTCGACGGGGTCCACGACGCGTCGGGCCGGTGCCAGCGCACCGGGGAGGAGGGCGCCGGCGGCCGTGCGGACCAGCTGTCCGTCCACCGTCCAGCCGGGCTGTTTCGGTACGGGGGCGCGGGCGGCGTCGACCGCGTCCCGGCCGCGCAGCAGCCACCCGGTGCGCACCGGCAGCCCCGCCGCGGCGAGCTGCGCGAGCGCGTCGAGCCAGCCGCGCAGACCGCCGCCGGGCCGGGGTTCGCAGGCGACGGTGCGATGCGGACGGTCGCCGAGGATCTGTCCGACCAGCCGGGTCAGCACGGACCCGGGACCGGCCTCGACGAAGACCCGGGCCCCCGCCGCGTACATCGCCTCGATCTGCTCGACGAAGGCGACGGGCGCGCCGATCTGCGCGGCGAGTCCGGCCCGTACGGCGTCGGGGTCGGCGGAGTAGGGGGTGGCCGTACGGTTGGACCACACCGGGAACTCGGGTGCGTGCACCGGGCGGACGGCGAGTGCCTCGGCGAACCGGTCACCGGCCGCGGCGACCAGCGGGCTGTGGAAGGCGCAGGCGACGGGGATCCGCTTGGCCGTGAGACCCGCCCCGCGCAGCAACCGTACGGCCTCGGCGACGGCGTCGGTCGGGCCCGAGACGACCGTCTGCCCGGGCGAGTTGCGGTTGGCGAGGACCACGGACTCCGGTGCGCCCGCCGCCCGCAGGGCCCGGGTCACCTCCTCGGCGCCCGCCGAGACGGCGGCCATGGTCCCCGGCTCCGCGCCGGCCGAGTCGGCGGCCTCGAGGATCGCCGCCGCCCGTTCGGCGCTCAGCTCCAGCAGTGTCTCGGGGTCGAGGGCGCCGGCCGCGCAGAGGGCGACCAGCTCGCCGTAGCTGTGTCCGGCGGCCATGTCCGGGCGCACCCCGGCCGCGGTGAGCACGGCGTGTGCGGCGAGCCCGGCGATCCCGAGGGCGGGCTGGGCGACCCGGGTGTCGGTGAGCGCGGCCTGCTGCCGGTCGCGGACGGTGTCGTCGAAGGCGGCCGGTGGGTACAGCGTGTCGGCATGCACACGCCCGAGCTCCAGATAGGGGCGCAGCTCGGGGAAGGCCACGAAGAGATCGGCGAGCATCCCGGTGCGCTGACTGCCCTGACCGGGGAAGAGGAAGGCGACCTTGCCGGGGGCCGAAGCCGCGGGGTGCCGGTCGGCCGGAGCACCGCTCCCGCCGGCCTCGCCGAGCGCGTCGGCGCCGCCGGACCCACGGGCCTCGCCGCTCCCGCCGGTCTCCGCGTCGGCCCGCCCCGCCAGATGGAGCCCGTGCCGGGGATCGTGTTCCCCGCGCAGCGCCCGCCGCAGTTTCCCCACGAGATCGTCCACGCCGTCCGCCACGACCGCGACCCGCACCGGATCCCCGCTCGCGTCCGAGCGCCGGGCCGCGCTCAGTGCCAGGTCCCTCAGGCGCCAGGGCCGGCCCTCGGCCTCCGCGGCCTTCAGCAGCTCCTCCACCGCGCGGTGGGCCGCGCTCTCGTCCCGCCCGCGGAAGACGAACAGCTCGGCCGGCCAGGCGTCCAGGCCCCGCACCGGCGGCGCGCCGTCCGCGTACGCCGCGAGCACGGCGTGGAAGTTGGTTCCGCCGAAGCCGAACGCGCTCACTCCCGCGAGCCGCTCCTCGGCCGGAGCCGCCCAGGGACGGGCCTCGGCGTGGAAGGCGAACGGGCTGCGGTCCGCCTCCCAGGCGGAGTTGGGAGCCTTCATGTGCAGGGTGGGCGGCCTGACTCCCGTGTACAGCGCCAGCAGGGTTTTGATCATCCCGGCCAGCCCGGCGGCGCACTTGGTGTGCCCGATCTGCGACTTCACCGAACCCAGCACACAGTCACCGGACTTCGCCCCGGCCTCCGCGAACACCTCGCTGAGAATGCGCAGTTCGGTGCGGTCGCCGACCACGGTTCCGGTGCCGTGCGCCTCGACGAGACCGACCTCGGCAGGGGAGACGCCCGCGTTGCGGTAGGCCCGCTCCAGCGCCGACCGCTGGCCCTCGGGGCGGGGCGCGGTCAGGCCCAGGGAACGGCCGTCGCTGGAGGAGCCGAGGCCCTTGATGACGCCGTAGATCCGGTCGCCGTCGCGCTCGGCGTCCGCCAGCCGCTTGAGGACGACACAGGCGACGCCCTCGCCGAGTGCGATGCCGTCCGCCGAGTCGTCGAAGGCGCGGGAGCGGCCGGTGGGGGACAGGGCGTGCACGGAGGAGAAGAGGACGTAGTCGTTGATGCCGTTGTGCAGGTCGGCGCCGCCGCACAGCACGACGTCGGAGGTGCCGCCGACGAGTTCCTTGCAGGCGACGTCCACCGCGGCGAGCGAGGACGCGCAGGCCGCGTCGACGGTGTAGTTGGCGCCGCCGAGGTCGAGCCGGTTGGCGATCCGCCCGGAGATGACGTTGGCGAGCATGCCGGGGAAGGAGTCCTCGGTGAGCCGCGGCAGCTGGTCCTCCAGACCCGCCGGCACCTTGCCGTAGAAGGAGGGCAGCACGGCCCGCAGCGTGGCCGCGTTCGACAGGTCGCTGCCCGCCTCAGCGCCGAACACCACCGAGGTGCGGGAACGGTCGAACTCCCGTCCGCCGTCGCCGTATCCGGCGTCCTCCAGGGCCCGCCGGGCGGCCTCCAGGGACAGCAGCTGCACCGGCTCGATGCTGCCGAGGGACGTGGGCGGGATGCCGTAGCGCAGCGGGTCGAAGGGGATCGGCGGCAGGAAGCCGCCCCACTTCGAGGGGGTCGACTCGCCGTGGTGGACGGCCGGGTCCCAGCGCTCGGCCGGCACCTCGCCGACCGCGTCCACGCCCCCGACGACGTTCGCCCAGAAGGTGGGCAGGTCGGGCGCCTGCGGAAACATGCAGGCCATACCGACGACAGCGATGTCCAACGGGGCCGGCGCCTCGGGCTCCACGGACGGCTCGGCACCCAACTCGCAGGAACGCCGGGCGAGATACTCGGCCGCTCCCGTCGTCACCGACGCGTGCAGTGCCGAAAGGGTCGTGGTCGCCGAGCGCAGCACGGCCACCTCCCCGGCCATGAACATCCCCTCGGCGAACTGCCGTTGTTCGTCCACCGCGGTGAGGGAACCGTCGCCGCCCCGGGTCACACCCTTGCTGGCGATGCGCAGCCGGCCGACGTTGAGGCGCTCCAGCTCCTCCCAGATCCGCCGGTCGGGCACGCCCTCCGCACGCAGCCGGGCCGCCTCCTCGCGGTACCCGGCGGCGAACGGGCTGGGTACACAGCGTGTGGCATGGCCCGGCGCCGACTCCAGGAGCGCGGTGCGCTCGGCGTCCCTCACCTGCCGCTGGAACAGCGGCCGGATCGCGCCGTGCGCCACCGCCTCCTCGGTGAACAGATACGCCGTACCCATCAGCACGCCGACCGCCGCACCGCGCGCGGTCAGTGGCGCGGCCAGCGCGGCCACCATCGCCGCCGACCGCTCGTCGTGCACCCCACCCGCGAAGAACACCTCGAGGTCGGAGCCGTCCGCTTCAGCCAAGTAGTCTTCGAGTACGGCGAGTTGTGCCTCCCAGAGCGGGAAGCTGCCGCGCGGTCCCACATGCCCGCCGCACTCCGACCCCTCGAACACGAACCGGCGTGCCCCCGCCTCCAGGAACTGCCGCAGCAGCCCCGGCGACGGCACGTGCAAAAACGTGCGGATGCCGTCCCGCTCCAGCGCCTGCGCCTGCGACGGCCGCCCGCCCGCGATGATCGCGTGCGTCGGCCGCAGCTCCCGTACGGCCTCCAGCTGGGCGGCGCGCACGTCCTCCGGCGCGAAGCCGAGCACCCCCACGCCCCAGGGCCGGCCCGCCACCGCCTCCCGGGTCTCGGCGAGCATCGCCCGGGTCCGCGCGCCGTCCGCCAGCGCCAGTGCCAGGAACGGCAGCGCCCCCTCCGCCGCGACCGCGGCGGCGAAGGCGGCCTCGTCGCTCACCCGGGTCATCGGCCCCTGCGCGAGCGGCAGTTCGGTGCCGAGCGCCCGGCTCATCGGCGACTTCGCCCGCAGCGCGCGTACGGCCGTGTCGTCGCGTACGGCGTCCAGGACCGCGTCGCGCAGAGCCCGTACCGTCCGCCGCGCGTCCCCCCAGCGCTCGGCGAAGCGGGCGGCGAGGAAGCCGTCCTGGCCCACCGGGAGCAGCTGGGTGTGCGGGTCCTGCGCGCCCAGGAGCGCCGCCACCGCCTGCGGACCGGCGCCGTCGGGAACCTGCGGTGCGTCGGGGCCGCGTCGCAGCAGGACGCGGTGACCGGCCAGGACGACGGTCTCCGAGCCGTCCATCGCGCGCAGCGCGGCGGCCGCGTACTCGGGCAGCGCCGACTCGGCGAGCAGCGCGAGCTGGCTGTCCAGCACGACACCGGCCGCCCCGCCCGCCACCGCCGCGGCGGCCGTGCGCGGGCCGATGCCGCCGCACGCCCACACCGGCAGCCCGAGGCCGGGCGCCGCCAGCAGTTGCTGGAGCAGGACGAAGGTGTTCAGCTCGCCGATCCGGCCACCGCATTCGGCGCCGCGCGCGATCAACCCGTGCGCCCCCGCGCGGGCCGCGTCCCGCGCGCCCGCGAGACCGGTGACCTCCACCAATACGCGGTACCGGCTGGTGATTTCGGCGATAGGCCAGGGCGCGTCGGCGGCGAGGACCACCGTGTGCGGTCCTCCGGGCCCGAGGTCGGCGGGGGTGAGCCGACAGCCGGGGCCCACCCGGACGCCGAACCCGCCCGGTGACGCACGGTGCAGCCGGGCCAGCCCCTCGCGCGCTCTTCGGTCCCCGGGCCCCAGATCGAGCACGCCGAGGCCGCCGGCCCTGCCGACCGCCAGAGCGAGCCCGGCGTCGGGTTCACGGAAAGGGGTGATGCCGATGATCATGTCCTCGGAACGCGCAGCGGACGTCATGATTCTCCGAATCAAGGTGAAACCGCAGGGTGGGGGGTTCAGGACAGCAAAGGCGGTGCACCGCAATCCGGCGGGCTCAGATCACCGCGGAACGCGGATTAAAACGCTTGCTCGAAACGCGTTGAAAGGTAGTGCTCTTATTACTCACCGGTCAACGATCGAACGATCGGCTGGTAACCAGCCGCAATGATTCGGTCAGTCGTGGACGTGCGCCCATGGCGGGGGAAAACGGATGAATTCCTTTCGGGTCCGGAGTCGTTCACTCCGCACTCACCCCGAGGAAACATGAACGACCGAAAGAAATGGGTTCCTTTGGACCGCATGTCCGATTCGGCATGCGTATTTCTGGTCCCGGAGGGAGCGGGGGGAAAAATCTGTGTGTCGGCCGCCGAGTGTCCGGGAAAGGTCGGGAGCGGTCTTGACGTGCCAGGAGTCGGCCCCAAGACTGGTCGGCCCAGACGCTGCGGCCCCGTCGGCGTCCAGCGGCGCCCGCCCCGGGAGCGGCGGGACGGCGCGACGGGTTACGGCCGGGGCGGCGTCGTCCGGTTCACCCCCGGCTCGGCGCCCGACACCCGCACCGGTCCGCGTGCGGTAGGGTTTACCCGCGCGTTCCCGCAGCTCACCGCCGCGGCAGCGCGGCGGGACGTGGCGCAGCTTGGTAGCGCACTTGACTGGGGGTCAAGGGGTCGCAGGTTCAAATCCTGTCGTCCCGACGTGAGATGTCCCAGGGCATCGGAAACCCTCGAACCCACGGGTTCGGGGGTTTCGTCGTGTGAGCCGTGAGCCGTGAGCCGTGAGCCGTGAGCCGTGAGCCCTAAGCCCTGGGCCCTGAGGCGGACGGTCATCTCGACTGTCACCTCGTCACCCTCGGACGCCGCCTCAATAGCGCCCCACGACCTCCGCCAGGTAGCCGCGCAGCATCACCTTCGCCTCGGTGAGCAGGGCCGCGTCACCGTCCGGGTGCCGCCGGAACGCCTCCTGCGCGAGCGCGTCGGCCGCGAGCACCGCGGCGTGGCAGGAACGGGCCAGGTCCTCGTCGTCCCGTACGACGTCCAGCGCCAGCAGCACGCGGCGGATCCCGTCGGCCATCCGGCGCTTGTGCTCGCGGTCCGCCGTCCGGGTCTGCTCGGTCAGCCCGCTGCCGAACCACAGGGCGCGGAAACCGTGTTCCGTGCGGTAGATCCCGGCGTACGCGTCGATGAGCACCCCGACCGGGTCCTCCCACCGCTCCCGCGCCGCCGCCCGGACCAGGTCGTCCATGAGGGCTTCGAGGCGGGCGAAGTAGCCCGCCGCGAGGGCGTCGATGATCGCGCCCCGGTCGGGCAGGTACTGGTACAGCGAGCCCACCGACATCTGCGCCTCGGCCGCGACCCGGGTCGTCGTCAGCGCCTCGACGCCCTCGTCGACCAGGATCCGCTCGGCGGCCCGCAGGAGCAGCGCCAGCCGTGCCTTGCTGCGCGCCTGGCGGGGGGTACGGCGCAGGGGAGTGTCCAAGGACCAACCTTCGGATGTGAACGTGACTTTGTTTCAGGTTTACGCTACCTTCGCGCCCATGACCGCCTCAAGCTCGGCGCTGAGCCAGGAGCGGACCGCCGTGGCGGACGTCTGCAGGCGCCTGGGGGCCGAAGGCCTCCTCATCGGCACGGCAGGGAACGTGAGCGTCCGCGTCGAGGACCGGGTCGCGATCACCGCCACCGGAGCGGTCCTCGCCGACCTGACCCCGGAGCAGGTCACCGTGGTCGACCTGGAGGGGAAGATCGTCGCCGGGGCCTTCGAACCCACCTCGGAACTGGACCTGCACCTAGGCGTCTACCGCCGCCACGGTACCGGCGCGGTCGTCCACACCCACGCCCCGAACGCCACTGCCGTGTCCTGCGTGCTCGACGAACTCCCGTGCATCCACTACCAGTTGCTCGCACTGGGCGGCACGATCCGGGTCGCTCCGTACGCCACCTTCGGCACCCCGGAACTCGCGGAGTCGGTGCTCACCGCCCTCGACGGCCGCAGCGCCGCCCTGATGGCGAACCACGGCGCGGTCACCCATGCGACGACCCTCGACAAGGCCGTCGAGCACGCCCTGCTCCTCGAGTGGGCCTGCGGTGTCTACCAGCGCGCGGCGAGCATGGGCCGCCCCCGCGCCCTGGACGAACAGCAGCAACTGGCCGTGATCGAGGCCGCGATCGCCCGGAACTACGGAACCACGCGCCCCGTGCCACCCGCGCAGGAGGAGAACAGATGACGACGGAAGGGGGAGGGCCGATGCAGGTCTTCACGATGGGCGTGCACGTGCTGGACGTACTGGTGCGGCCGGTGGAGGCGATACCCGAAGGGCAGGGCGCGACCCTGGTCGAGGACATCCGGATGACCGCCGCGGGCACGGCCGGCGGCACCGCCCTCAGCCTGGCCAAGCTGGGCGCGCAGGTGCGCAGCGCGGGCGCCATCGGCTCCGACCCGACCGGCGACATGCTCGTGCGGCTGCTCGAAAGGGCGGGGATCGACACCGAGTTCCTCGTCCGCCGCACCGACACCGCCACCTCGGCGAGCGTCCTGCCCATCCGCCCCAACGGCGACCGGCCCTCGCTGCACCTGCTCGGCGCAAACATCACCTACGGCCCCGACGACGTTCCCTGGGACGCCCTCGCCCAGGCCACGCATCTGCACCTCGGCGGCCCCGAGCTGATCGGGGTCGAGACCGCCACACGCATCCTGTCGTACGCCAAGGACCACGGTGTCGTCACCTCCGTGGACCTGCTGGCCCCCGGCATCCTGGGCAGCTTCGAGCAGATCGAGGCGTTCCTGCCCTACGTCGACCACTTCCTGCCCAACGAGGACCAGGTCCTCGGCTTCACCGGCGAGGACGACCTGCTCACCGGTGCGCGCAGGCTGCTCGGCGCCGGCGTGGGCGTCGTCGCGGTCACGCGCGGCGGGGACGGGGCACTCGTGGTGACCGCGGACGGCGCGGAGCCGGTTCCCGCCTTCGTCATCGACGTCGTCGACACCACCGGCTGCGGCGACGCGTTCTCGGCGGGCTATCTGCGGGGTGTGGGCCTGGGCCGTACCCCGGGCGACGCCGCCGTGCTCGGCAGCGCCGCCGCGGCACTCGTCGCGCAGGGACTCGGCAGTGACCACGGCGACTTCGACCTCGCGGCCGCCGACGAGTTCGCCGCGACGAACAAGCCCCGCCAGTGAACCGACCTCACAGGACGAGTCGATGGTCGCGGTCATGAACGCGCCCAGGCCCCGGAGTGGCGGCGCGGCCCGACCCGGACCCGTCCCGACCTCGCCTCGATGTTCACCGGGGCCCCACGGGTGGTACGGCACCAGCAGGCGGGCGCCGGCCGCGACACCGGCGGCGGCCGCACTGCCCTCGCCTGCCACCTGAGCGTCCTCTCGTTCGTCGAGGAGCGCCCCGGGGGTTCAGGCGCTGCCACGGAGAAGGGGAGGCCGGGATGGGTGAGGCCACGGACACCGCGCTGCTGCTGGTGCGGGTCGTGCTGGGTGTGGTGATGGCCGTGCACGGCTGGAACCACTGGCGTGGGGGAGGAGGCATCGCGGGCACGGCCGGCTGGTTCGGCGGCCTGGGCCTGACCCGCCCACGCCTGCAGGCCTGGCTCAGCGTCCTCACCGAACTCGGTGCGGGCGCCTTGGTGTTGGCCGGGTTCCTCACCTCCCTCGCCGGTGCGGCGGTGCTGTCCGTGATGCTGGTGGCCGGTCTGCTCGCCCATCGCAAGAACGGCTTCTTCGTCTTCCGGGAGGGCTACGAGTACGTCCTCGTCCTGGGCGTCCTCGCGGTGGCGCTCGGAATGTGGGGGCCGGGGGAGTACTCGGTGGACGAGGCCGCGGACATCGCGGTGACCGGCTGGGCGGGCGGCGGAGTGGTGCTCGGGGTGGGTGTGGTGGCGACGGCCG
Organism: Streptomyces sp. NPDC049687; assembly: GCF_044465285.1. Lineage (NCBI taxonomy): Bacteria > Bacillati > Actinomycetota > Actinomycetes > Kitasatosporales > Streptomycetaceae > Streptomyces > Streptomyces sp. NPDC049687. The sequence goes on along the minus strand of NZ_JBITLN010000002.1, from coordinate 826,508 downwards.
GACTGCTGGCCGTGTTCTGGCGTCCGCAGCGGCAGGACTGACGGCCATGCGCGTCGGCTTCATCGGACTGGGCGGCCAGGGAGCGCCCATGGCCGCCGGATCGTCGGAGCGGGCTTACGGCTGCTCGCCGAGGTCGCCGGAGGGGCGGGGCGGGGACCGGCGAGGGACGCCGCCTGGGCCGCGCTGCGCGCGATGGGTCTGTGAACCCGTCGAACCGGCAGAGGGGTTGGCGGCCGGCGAGCACATCGCCGGGGTCGGCCGCCGACCCGGCGCTCCGGGCGAAGGCCGCCGACGCCTTCCCGCGTGCCCGCGCGTTGGCCGCCCCGCGCGATCCGGCGCGGGGTGAAGGCCGCGCTCGGCACCGACGCGCTCCCGCCCTCCGCACGCCAGGGGGGCCGAGGAACTGCTCCCCCTGGCGGACCGGGGCATGACTCATCGACGCCGACGTGCGGCCGGGGTCCGGGGCTGCCGCCCCCGGGCCCCGGCTCCGGCCCTGAACGGGCCGTGCCCTCAGACGCCGGACGGGCTGAACCGCCCCGACCGGCACCACGAGCGCAGGAACTCGGTCATCGCCCCCACCTGCCGCACCTCCTGAGCCGACGCGTCCTGGTATATCCGCAGGTCCACCGCGACCCCCGAGTGCGCGGCCCGGGTCGCGAACGACAGGGCGTCGTCCAGCAGGACCTCCGTGCCGGCCGCGTGCAGCTGGACCGGGGGCAGGCCGTGCAGGTTGCCGTGCAGCGGGCTGAGGAGAGGATGGGTGCGGGAGGTGTTCCCGGCGTACGCGGCCGCCCGCACCGGCAGTGACTCCGCGTCCACCGCGCGGTCGGCGGCCGCGTTGAGCAGCAGGCTCGGCGCGTCCAGTGTGAAGTCCAGCAGCGGGGAGGTGAGCACCGCGCAGGTGGGCTGCGTCGCCCCCTCGTCGCGCAGCCGCAGCAGCAGCCCGGCTGCCAGCGCCCCGCCGAGCCGCCTGCCCGCCACCGCCACCGCGCCGCCCTGGGCCCGGCAGTGCTCCCAGGCCGCGTACACGTCGTCCAGCGCCTGCGGGAACCTCGGCCGGTAGCGGGCGCAGAGCACGGCGTATCCGGTGGTGCGCGCCAGTTCGCGCGCGGTGGGCAGGGCGTCCTGCGGGGTGCCCGCGAGCCGCGGGTCCCCGTGCAGATATAACAGGGTCTGCTCCACCGCCGCCCCGTCCGGACGGACCTGCACCCCGAACGCACCTTCCTCGACGCGGAGTTCACTTGTCACGGGACATCACCCTCTCGGCCGCTTCCCAGTGCTCGTCTGCCACCCACTGCCGGGCGAAGGCCGCGGCGGCCTCCTCCGGTGTCCTCGCGCGGGTGGCGAGCTTCTTCATCTCACGGGCCTGCGCGGTCGCGGGACCGCGCGCCGACCCCCGCCAGGCTCCGCCGAATCCGGCGCGCGGCAGGACGACGTCGACCGGACCGAGCCGCTCGGCCCCGGCCGCGTCCCGCACCCGCCCGGTGCAGGCCGGCGGCAGCGCCTAGGAAGGCGGCGACACGGTCCGCGCGCATCCCGAGCGCCCTCTCCGCCGCCACCGGTTCCGGGGCGTTCGGCTCCGCCTGGCAGGTGAGCACATGCCCCTCGGCGACGTCGTCGGCGTCGAGGGCGTCGTTCACCCGCATCTGTGCCTCCCCCGCGGCGGGCCTCGCCATGCAGGCCCCGCCGCACCCCCTGGCGGAGAAGCGCCCGGCACCCGCGCCGGCAAGCGGTACGTCGACGCCGCCGACAGTCTCGAACCGCGGTGCCCCGCCTCCGGGGCGGGCCCCGGAGGTACGACGGAGAGCCGCTGACCGTGAAAGCCCCCAAGGCACCGCCGGCGTCGGACCGGCCCTCCGGCAGTCGGCGTACTCACCTGGTGGACGCCCCCTTGACGTCGGCCGGAGGCGGATCGACACTCGAGTCGGGAATCCTAGTGAACAGGTAGGGAAACATGGGGCACCTGGAGACGGTCACCGGCCGAGCGAACCGCACGGCGTGGTCGTCGCCCCTTCTCACCTCCCGCCGTCACATCGACCTGCAGCGCGTCTGCAGCGCCATCGGCCCACGCGGCTGAGCCGGGCCCGCCCCGCGCCGGACCGTACCGGCGGTGCCCCTTCCCGGGCGCCGTCCCGCCCCGGCGCGCGTGGAGGAGGGCCGTCCCCCTTTCCGACGTCGCATCCGCCGCGCGCACGTCCCTCAGCGCGCCCGCCCCCGGGGAGAAGCATGTCCGTCACACCGCTGGCCGCCCACCCGTCCGCCCGCCCCGCCCCCGCCTTCCGGGGCCGCATCGGCCGGGACGCGCGCAGCGGCCACTACGCCGTGCCGCGCCGCTACCGCCTCCATCTGTCCACCGCCGACCCGGACGGCCTGCGCATCGCCGTCACCCACACCCTCCTCGGCCTGGACCGGGCCTGTCCGGTGACCTTCCTGCCCGCCGTCCCCGACTGTCCCGACGGCGGTCACCGGGCGCTGCGCCCGCTCTACGAAGCCAGCGCCCACCGCTACACCGGTCCGGCCCTGGCACCGGTGCTCAGCGACGACTGGTCGGGCCGGATCGTCTCCACCCACGGCCCCGACATCGCCCGCGACCTCGCCCGGCGCTTCGGCGGCGGCCGGCCCACGCTGTACCCCTGCGGCGCCGAGTCGGAGGTCGAGGCCGTCGAGCGGATGTGCGCACAGGGCATCGAGGAGGCCGCCCAGCGCGCCGGAGCCGCGGACGCCGGCGAGGACGAGCGGGCCTCGGCGCTGGACACGCTGCTCGCCACGCTCGGCGTGCTGGAGCAGGGACTCGTCGCGCAGCCGTATCTGATCAGCGATCAGATCACCGCCGCCGACGTGGAGTTGTGGGTCGCGCTGGTCCGGCTCGACACCGTGCACCGCCACCACCTCGACGCGGACGCCGTGCACCGCCTCGCCGGACACCCGGCCCTGTGGGCCTACGCCCGCCGGCTCGCCGCCCACCCGGCCTTCGGGGCGCACCTCGACCTGGACGGCATCGCCCGCCGCCACCACGCCCACTGCCAGGGTCTGGAGGCCGCGGGCGCCGCCGTCCAGATCCTGGACTGGGCGGCACACATCTCCCGCACGCGGTAGTTCCACTCGGTGGACAGCCGTTGACATTCGTTCGGGCGGTTGTCTTGACTTACGCCCACAACGCGAGGCCCACAGGGCCGGAACAGTGATGGTGACGACATGTACGCAGCTCCCAGGACGGCCGCACGCGGCCCTCAGGGCTGCGTACAGCCGTACGCGAACCTGTTCGTCGCCAACCGCGCCGTCGATCTGCTCCGCGTGAACAGCGCACTGTGTACCGCACCGGGCTGCGCCCGCTGCCGGGGCTGACACCTTCCCTCAGCCCCCGCATCCCCGACCGGCACCACCCGAGCGGTGTGCCGTCGTCCGCCCAGCCCCCGGTTCCGTGCGTTCCTGAGCGCTGCCCGCGGTCGCGGGGTGCGCCGACGGCGGTCCGGGGTGTCCGACTCTGCTGCCGGAGCCCTCCATGAGTGAACCCCCAGGCGCCGTGACCCTCACCGAGGCACCCGCCCCCGACACCCCGTCAGAGAAGCTCACCGCACAGCGCGTTCAGCCGCTGCGCCGACCGGGCCGCTGGATCGCCACCGCCGTCGTTCTGGTGCTGGTGGCCCAGTTCGCGCACGGCCTGGTGTCCAACCCCTTCTACCAGTGGGACCGTTTCGGCTACTGGTTCCTGCGACCGGTGATCCTCGACGGTTTGCTGATCACCCTCGAAGTCACGGCCTACAGCGCCATGTTGGGCCTCCTCGGGGGCATCCTGCTCGCGCTCGCCCGGCTGTCGAGGAGCCCGGTGCTGCGCGCGGTCAGCTGGACGTACGTCTGGGCACTGCGCTCCGTCCCGCTGATCGTCGTTCTGCTCTTCCTGTACAACTTCAGCGCCCTGTACCAGACGCTGAGCCTGGGCGTGCCCTTCGGACCCGCCTTCCTCACCTTCGACGAGTCCCGGCTCGCCACGGACATGGTGATCGCCGTCGTAGGCCTCAGCCTCAACGAGGCCGCCTACGCGGCCGAAGTGGTCCGCGGCGGCATCCTCTCCGTCGACCAGGGACAGCACGAGGCGGCCGCCGCGCTCGGACTGCCCAAGGGCTACCAGTTCCGGAAAATCGTCTTCCCGCAGGCCCTGCGCTCGATCACCCCGAACTACGTCAACCAGCTGATCGGCCTGGTCAAGGCCACCTCGCTGGTCTTCTACGTCTCGCTCCTCGACCTGTTCGGCACCGCGCAGACCATGGGGGCCACCTACCCCGGTGACATCGTGCCGCTGCTGCTGGTCGTCACCGTCTGGTACCTGATCCTCACCAGCCTCGTCTCCGTCGTCCAGTTCTACGTCGAGCGGTACTACGCCCGGGGCGCCACGCGCGCCCTGCCGCCGACGCCGCTGCAGAAGGTGCGGACCGGTCTCACCGACCTGCGGGCCCGCATCCGCCGGGAGGCCGCCGTATGAGCACCGAGACCGTGAGGACCGACGTGACCGCCGGGGCCGCGCCCGCCGCCGTGGAGGTCCACGACGTGCACAAGTGGTACGGCGCCCACCGCGTCCTGGACGGCGTGAACCTGACCGTGCGGCCCGGCGAGGTCACCGTGATCCTCGGCCCGTCCGGGTCCGGCAAGTCCACCCTGCTGCGGGTCATCAACCACCTGGAGAAGCCGGAGATCGGTCACGTCAGCGTCAACGGCGAGCCGATCGGCGTCCGCCGGCACGGCGACCGGCTGCGCGAGCTGAGCGAACGGGCCATCCTGGCCCAGCGCGGCCGTATCGGCTTCGTCTTCCAGAACTTCAACCTCTTCCCGCACCTGACCGTGCTCGACAACGTCGCCGCCGCCCCGGTGGCGACCGGGAAGCTCGCCAAGGCCGCCGCCCAGGAACTCGCCCGCGAACTCCTCGGCCGGGTCGGCCTCGCCGACAAGGCCGACGCCTACCCCCGCCAGCTGTCCGGCGGCCAGCAGCAACGCGTCGCCATCGCCCGGGCCCTGGCCCTGCGCCCCGGCGTCATCCTCTTCGACGAGCCGACCTCCGCCCTCGACCCCGAACTGGTGGGCGAGGTCCTCGCCGTCATCAGGGACCTGGCGACCAGCGGCACCACTCTCGTCATCGTCACCCACGAGGTCGGTTTCGCCCGCGAGATCGCCGACCGGGTCGTCTTCATCGACGGCGGGAGGATCGTCGAACAGGGCCCGCCGCACCAGGTCCTCGACCGGCCCCGGCACGAACGGACGCGGGACTTCCTCAGCAAGGTGCTCTGAACCGGGCCCCTTCTCCTTCCGCACCACTCCCACCCTTCACCGCACCGGACAAAAGGACGGCCATGCCTGCCCACTTCACCCGACGCAGCCTGATCCGCGGCATCACCGCGGCGACCGCGGTCGCCACCCTCGCCACCGGGCTCGCCGCCTGCGGTGGTGACAGCGACGCCGCCACCAGGACCGACGGCGCAGCCTCCGGGACCGTGACCGTCGGGCGGGTCTCCAACGGCGCCGCCAAGGAGACCACCCTCAAGGTCTCCGAGGTCAAGTCCATCAGCGCCGAGCTTCCCGACGCCGTCCGAAAGAGCGGCAAGCTGAACATCGGCGTCGGCGCCCTGCCCTCCGGCTTCGCCCCGCTGCAGTACATCGGCAGCGACCAGAAGACCCTCACCGGCGCCGAGCCCGACTTCGGCCGACTGGTGGCCGCGGTCCTCGGCCTGGAGCCCGAGACGAAGAACTACACCTGGGAGAACCTCTTCGTCGGCATCGACAGCGGCAAGGTCGACGTCGCCTTCTCGAACGTCACCGACACCGAGGAGCGCAAGAAGAAGTACGAGTTCGCCTCCTACCGCCAGGACAATCTCGGCTGGGAGGTGAAGAAGTCCAGCACCTGGAACTTCGACGGCGACTACCGGAACCTCGCGGGCCTGACCGTCTCCGTCGGCTCCGGCACCAACCAGGAGAAGATCCTCCTGGAGTGGAAGAAGAGGCTGGAGGCCGAGGGCAAGAAGCTCACGGTCAAGTACTACCCGGACCGCAACGGCCTCTACCTGGCCCTCAACAGCGGCAAGATCGACGCCTACTTCGGCCCGAACCCCGGCATCGCCTACAACGCCGCCAAGACCGCGGGCACCGCCAACGCGACCCGCAACGCGGGCACGTTCTCCGGCGCCGGCGAGACGCTCCAGGGGCTGATCGCCGCCACCGCGAAGAAGGACAGCGGCCTCGCCGAGCCGCTCGCCGAGGCCATCAACTACCTCATAGAGAACGGGCAGTACGCCAAGTGGCTGGCCGCCTACAACCTCTCCAACGAGGCCGTCGCCAAGTCCGAGGTCAACCCGCCCGGCCTGCCGCTGGACAACTCCTGATCACTTGGCGGACGCACCCCCGGCCGGGAACATCCGGCGGGGCCGGGGCGTTGTGACCGATGACGAGACGTGGACGGCGCTGTCGAGCGCCCAGCAGGGGGAGGTGCCGGACGTGATCCGCATACGCCACGCCGTGCACCTCCACTCCCGGCCCCACATCGACCTCCAGCGCGTGGCCGGCGCGCTCTGTTGCTCCTGACCCGTTCCCCTCCGCCGCACCTTTCGCACGGGTGGCGCGCGCTCTCGTACGGACCTCCAGGAAAGGCACCTCCGTGTCCTCGACCTCCGCTTCCCCTCTCCACCTCGCCGTCGCGCTGGACGGCACCGGCTGGCATCCCGCCTCCTGGCGTGAGCCGGTCGCCCGCCCCCGTGAGCTGTTCACCGCCGGATACTGGGCCGACCTGGTCGGCGAGGCCGAGCGCGGACTGCTCGACTTCGTGACCGTCGAGGACGGTCTCGGCCCCCAGTCCTCCCACTTCCTGGACCCGGACGACCGCACCGACCAGGTACGCGGCCGCCTCGACGCCGTCCTCCTCGCCTCCCGGATCGCGCCCCTGACCCGGCACATAGGCCTGGTGCCGACCGTGGTGTCCACCCACACGGAGCCCTTCCACATCTCCAAGGCGATCGCCACCCTCGACTACGTCAGCACCGGCCGAGCGGGCCTGCGCGTCCAGATCACCGCCCGCCCCAGCGAGGCCGCCCACTTCGGCCGCCGCACGATCCCCCGCATCGAGGCCTACGACGATCCGGCCACCCGGGAACTGGTGACCGGCCTGTTCGACGAGGCCGCCGACCATGTGGAGGTCGTGCGCCGGCTCTGGGACAGCTGGGAGGACGACGCGGAGATCCGGGACGTGGCCACCGGCCGCTTCATCGACCGGGACAAGCTGCACTACATCGACTTCGAGGGCCGCCACTTCAGCGTCAAGGGACCCTCGATCACCCCCCGCCCGCCGCAGGGCCAGCCCCTGGTCACCGCGCTCGCCCACGCCACCGTCCCGTACCGCCTGGTCGCCCGCGCCGCGGACGTCGGGTATGTCACCCCCCACGACACCGACCAGGCCCGCGCGATCGTCGCGGAGATCCGCGCCGAACAACGCGCCGCCGGCCGTGCGGAGGACCCTCTGCACGTCTTCGGCGACCTGGTCGTCTTCCTCGACGACGACCCCGCCGAGGCCGCCGCCCGCCGCGACCGCCTCGACACCCTCGCCGGCGAGGAGTACACCAGCGACGCCCGCATCTTCACCGGAACCCCCGCACAACTCGCCGACCTCCTCCAGGAGTTGGCGACAGCCGGACTGACCGGCTTCCGGCTGCGCCCCGCCGTCGCCGGCCACGACCTGCCCGCCATCACCCGGGGCCTCGTCCCCGAACTCCAGCGCCGCGACGCCTTCCGCCGTGCCTACGAGGCCGACACCCTGCGCGGACTGCTCGGACTGCCCCGCCCCGCCAACCGCTACGCCGCCGTCTGAGCGGGAGGGAGACGACCCCCATGAGCAAGCCGCTGAAGCAGATCCACCTGGCCGCCCACTTCCCCGGCGTCAACAACACCACCGTGTGGAGCGACCCCAGGGCCGGCAGCCACATCGAGTTCAGCTCCTTCGCCCACTTCGCCCGGACCGCCGAACGCGCCAGGTTCGACTTCCTCTTCCTCGCCGAGGGCCTCAGGCTCCGGGAACAGGGCGGCAGGATCTACGACCTGGACGTCGTCGGCCGCCCCGACACCTTCACCGTCCTCGCCGCGCTCGCCGCCGTCACCGACCGTCTCGGCCTGACCGGCACCATCAACTCCACCTTCAACGAGCCCTACGAGGTGGCCCGCCAGTTCGCCAGCCTCGACCACCTCTCCGGCGGCCGCTCCGCGTGGAACGTGGTCACCTCCTGGGACGCCTTCACCGGGGAGAACTTCCGCCGCGGCGGCTTCCTCCCGCAGGACGAGCGCTACTCCCGCGCCAAGGAGTTCCTCGCCACGGCGAACGAACTCTTCGACTCCTGGCAGGGCGACGAGATCGTCGCCGACCAGGCCACCGGCACCTTCCTGCGCGACGCCAAGGCCGGCGCCTTCGTCCACGAGGGCCGGCACTTCGACATCCACGGCCGCTTCAACGTGCCGCGCAGCCCCCAGGGCCGCCCGGTGATCTTCCAGGCCGGCGACTCCGACGAGGGCCGCGAGTTCGCCGCCTCGTCCGCCGACGCCATCTTCAGCAGGTACGCCACCCTCGACGCGGGCCAGGCCTTCTACACCGACGTCAAGTCCCGCCTCGCCAAGTACGGGCGCCGCTCCGACCAGCTGCTCATCCTGCCCGCCGCCAGCTTCGTCCTGGCAGACACCGACGCCGAGGCCGAGGAACTCGCCAAGGAGGTGCGCCGCCAGCAGGTCAGCGGCGCCACCGCGATCAAGCACCTGGAGTTCGTCTGGAACCGGGACCTGTCGTCGTACGACCCCGACGGCCCCCTGCCCGACATCGACCCGGACCCCGGCGAACACCACATCGCCCGCGGCCGCGCCCAGGTCCGCATGTACCGGGACCCGCTGGCCACCGCCCGTGAGTGGCGGGAGCTCGCGGCGGCCAACAACTGGTCGATCCGCGACCTGGTCATCGAGACCGGCAACCGCCAGAACTTCGTCGGCTCGGCGCGGACCATCGCCCGTACGATCAACGACTACGTCCAGGCCGACGCGAGCGACGGCTTCATCCTCGTCCCGCACATCACGCCCGGCGGCCTCGACGAGTTCGCCGACAAGGTCGTACCCCTGCTGCAGGAACAGGGCGTCTTCCGCACGGAGTACGAGGGCACCACCCTCCGCGACCACCTCGGCCTCGCACACCCCGACGAGGCGGGCACCGAGCGGGTGGCGTCGTAAGGGTCCGCTCCGGCCCCCGCAAGCCGGTGCGGCCGGGGCTCGTCTCCCTCCCCCGAAGGTGACGAGCCCCGGCCTTCCCCCCGGCGCCGGACAGTGGTCGGTACGCGGTCGTGTGCCGTCTCACCAGCACATGACCGCCGTCTCGCCCGAACCCCAGCCGGAGTACAGGCGGACCCGGACGAAGTAGCGGCGGCCCTTGACGAGCCGAGCCCTGATGGTGGCGTTGCGCGGGGTACCGCCGTCGTCCTGTCCGGCGAGGAAGCGGGGTTCGCCGTCCCGCTCCTCGAAGACCACGACGACCGAGTCGCTCTCCCCGAAGGTGCCGACGGTGTACGCGCGGGTCTCGCGCGGCTCCACCATGAAGTCCGCCTGCTCGCCCGGCGCCAGCGCCAGCACCACCGACCGGAAGGGCACCAGCACGGGAGGCCGCGGCGCGGCGAGCGGCGGGTACCAGCGCAGGACGAACTCCTTGTCCAGCGGGGACAGCCCGCCGGGAGGGTGGACGCCGCCGCGGAACTGCTCCGGCTCCAGGATCAGCCCCGTCGCGAAGGGATACTCCATCACGGACTGCGGGTCCCACACCGAGCCGTTGACCTCGGCCGCGTCCAGCTTGCGCAGGATGTTGAACCAGGTGCGGTCCCGGCTCCAGTGGTTCGGCGGACCCGCCAGATCGGCGTAGACGGCCTCGTCGTCCCAGTGGATACCGGCGAACGGGCTCTGGTGCTCGTGCTGCATGCCCAGGGCGTGGCCGATCTCGTGCAGGGCCGTCGCGCGCTCCCCGGGCGCGGTCAGATCCCAGCCGAAGTTCATGGTCCGCTCGTTCAGGCCCGCCGACAGCGCGTCCCGGCCCACCGCCGACCAGGACCCGTCGCCCCGCTGGAAGCCGATGCGCAGCTCCGCCTCCGTGCGGTCGGCGACCTCGGCGAACGACACCCCGATCCCGAGGTCGGCCCACTCGCGGAAGCAGGCGCGCACCACGTCCCGCTGGACCTCGTCGCCGACCCAGGACACCCGCCGGGTTCCCCCCGAGCCCGGTACGGGGATCACCGACGCGTCGCCCTCGCCGTCGAAGAAGCAGTAGTGCAGGACCGTGCCGTTGACCCACATCCGGCGCCCGCTCACGAGTGCGCCGAGCCGCTCGGCGGCCAGCCCCGGGGCGAACGCGGGGACCGGCTGCTGCGCGAGCGAGCAGTAGCGGGCGGTCATGGGCAAAAGGGTGCCGCGGCCTCCAGCCGGGCGCCTGAGTCGGGGGCTACTCAAGTCGCCCTGTATCAGGCGTGAGTATGCGGACTCCTGATGACGTGACGACGATCGAACAGCACGTCAGGACACCGCACGTCAGGACACCGCACACCAGGAGCCTGCGGCTGCCGTGGCCGTTCACCGGCCGGGAGGAGGAACTGGAACTGGTCCGCCGGTCGCTGACGGCCGGCCGGCCCGGCATCGTGGTGACGGGACCGGCGGGCTGCGGCCGCACCCGCCTGGCGGCCGAGGCGGTCCGCGGCACCGACTGCGCCCGCGTGGCCGGCACCCCCGAGACGCGGGCCACCGCCTTCGCCGCGTTCGCCCCTCTGCTGCCCGAGGACGTCACCCTGCACCGGGCCGTCCAACTCCTCTCCGGCGTACGGTTGTTGCTGGTCGACGACGCGCATCTGCTCGACGACGCCTCCGCCGCGCTGCTCCACCACCTTGCCGTCCAAGGCCGCACCCGGCTGCTGGTCGTCGTGACGGACGGCACCCCCGCACCCAGTGCCGTCGCCCGCCTGTGGACCGCCGAACTGCTGCCCCGTCTCGCCCTCGCCCCCCTGCCCGCCGAGGACACCGCACAGCTCCTCGCGGCCGGCGCGGGCGGCCCCCTGGAGCCCCTCACCGTCAACCGCCTGCACCGCCTGTGCCGGGGCGACCTGCGCCTCCTGCGGGACCTTCTGGGCGCCGTACGCGACGAGGGCCTGCTCACCCCCGTCCCGGACACCGAGGAGTGGGCCTGGCGCGGCCGGCTCCCGCTCACCCCGAGCCTCCGCGAACGCACCGCCCCTGTCCTCGCCCGCCCCTGCCCCGACGAACGCGAGACCCTCGACCGCCTCGCCTTCGCCGAGCCCCTGCCCCTGTCCGCGAGCACCTTCGACCTCCACGTCCTGGAACACCTCGAGGCGGACGGCCTGATCGAAGTGGCCGGCCCGGGCGCGGAGAGCGGAGCGGGCGCGGCCGAGGAACACGAGCCGACCGTTCGCCTGGCCCACCCCCTGCACGGGCCGGTCCTGCGTGCCGCCGCCGGCCGGCTTCGGGCGAGGCGGCTGGCCGGTACCCGTGGGTCGCTGAAGGGGGCCCTCGACGCCGAGGCGGCCGCTCTGCTGCGCGGCATCGAGCACGCCGACGTCCGCACCGGGCGCACGCCCGTGGGGGAGTGGCTGGTCGCCGAGGGGGAACCGGTTCCGCACGGGTACGCGGCCGTCCGCGCGCGGTTCTCACGGCTGCGGGGAGAACTGCGCGAGGCCGCGGCCTGGGCGAGGGAGGGACTGGTGAGCGGCGACGACGACGCCTGTCGCCGCGAACTCGCCTCGGCCGCGATCCAGTCGGGCGAGGCGGAGTTCACCGGACCGGCGTCCCGGGAGGTCCTCGGCGGGGCCGACCCCGCCGAGGCCGACCCGACCGGCAGACCCCACGGCGCCTTTGCCACCTACCTCGCCTACGACGCCGTACGCCTCGGTGAGCCGGAGCGTGCGCTCGGCCACCTCCCGCCCGACGGTGTGTTCGCCCGCCACGCCCGTGCGCTCGCCCGCTCCGACGGCCCCGCCCTGGACCGGGTGGCCGAGGAGTGGGAGGCCCGCGGCTTCCTGCTGTTCGCGGCCGAGGCGTACGCCCAGGCCGTACGGGTCCACCGCGACCCCACGTCCGCGCGCACCGCCCGCACCCGTGCCGTCGCCCTGGCCCGGCGCTGCCAAGGGGCCCGTACCCCGGCCCTGTCCGGTCTCGTCCTCGGTGAACTCACCGCCCGGCAACGGCAGGTCGTCACCCTGGCGGCGGCCGGTCTGAGCAACCGTCAGATCGCCGAGCGTCTCACCCTGTCCGTCCGTACCGTCGGCAACCACCTCTACAGCGCGTACACCCGCCTCGGCGCGAGCGACCGGGGCGCCCTGCCGTGGCTGGTGGAACTGCCGGACGCCCAACCCGCCTGAGAGCGCCGACGCTCGACCACGTCCGGCGACACGGGGGCGTTCACGCCGTTCACGCCGCGCCGAACGCCGTGAACGCCCACCCCGTCGCCTGGTGCACCGCGTCCCCCGGCAGCGCGGCCCGTGCGTCGCGCAACGCCTCCCCCAGGGAGACGCCGGCGCTGAGCCCCTTGTGCAGCGCCAGCATCAGCGGCACCACCGCGGCGTCGTTGACGGGCGCGCTGCTCGCCACCACACCCGCCGTGCCCAGCGGGAGCAACGCCGTGACCAGGCCGAGGAGTTCGTCGGCGCCCACGGAGGCGAGCCGGGCGGTGTCGCAGCTGGAGAGGATGATCCGGTACGGGCTGCGGGCGAGCCGCTCGAAGTCGTGCACGATCAGCGGGCCGTCGGCCATGCGCAGGGACGAGAACATCGGACTGTCGGCGCGGAAGGTGCCGTGCGCGGCGATGTGCGCCAGCGCGGCCCCGTCCAGCTCCCGCAGCACCCGGGCCCCATGCGCGTCGGCCTGCTCCAGCACCGTCGGCCTGCCGTACCGGCCGGCCACCTCCGGCACCTCCGCACCGCCCGTCGCCAGGCCCGGACCGCGCACCAGGACGTGCCGGCCGCCGGGCGGCGGCTGGGTGTCCCGGGCGCGCAGCCACGCGCTGGCCGACGGCGACACGCTCACCACCCGCTCGCGCAGCGACGGCAGCAGCGCCCACGGGACGCGGTGCAGCCGGGCCGGCGGGACGACCACCAGCGGCCCGGAGCCCAGGTGCCCCGCCGCCTCACCCAGCAGCAGCTCCTCCAGCCGCCGCCCCGCCGTCTCGACCAGCGGCAGCCGCCCCTCCCCGCCCGGATGTGCCAGCCGGCGCAGCGCGGACTGCACGTACTCGGCCTCGCGTTCCGCCTCGGCGAGCAGCCCGCCCGCGAACCGTCTCACCCGCCCCCCGCCGCACAGCAGCACCTGGACACGCCCGTCCAGGACGGCGAGTTCGACCAGCCGTCCGTCCCCGAGCCGGTCGAGGAGGCGGCCCACGTCGAACCGGCCGCCGTACCCGGGGGAGTGCCCGCGGATGTGCAGGGTGCGGGAGCGGATCTCCCGTTCCAGACGGCGCTGCTCCCGCTCCAGGGTCGGTACCGGGCGGCCGTCCATCCGGGCGGCCTCCGCCCGCGCCGCGATCACCCGGAACGCGGTCAGGCCGCTCAGCAGCGCCGGGTCGGCGGGCGGCCGGGTGGGCGGCGTGGACAGGGCGGTGGCCCGCCAGCGCTCGCTCCACACCAGCAGCCGCCGCGGCCCGCCCCGTTCCAGGCTCACCTGCTGGGCCAGCGCGGCCAGTTCGGCGCCCTGCGCGGTGGCCCGGGCCCGCAGCTCCGAGGCGCCCAGCGTCGTCCGGTGGGCGTCGAGCACGTCGAGCCCCCGCCGGCAGGCCTCCAGCACACCCCGCCCCGACCCGGTGGCCCGTGCCCACAGCGCCTGCGCCGCCCAGCCGGTCATCCGCGCCAGCGGCGGCCCGCTGCGCCGACTGCGCGCGGCGACCTCCAGATACCGTTCGGCGTCCGCCGTCCAGTCGAGGCCGAGCGCGATCCGGCCCGCCAGCAGCCAGGCCTCCGGTGCGGCGGGCGCTCCGAACGCGGACAGCCGCTCCGCCACCTTGACCGCGTCGGCGACCAGTCGCCCCGAGCCACGCCCGGCGGCCACCCGCGCGTCGATCAGCACCAGTTGGGCATGCGTCTCCCACCAGGTGCGCCGCTGCCCGGCGAACAGCCGCACCGCCACCGCCGCACGGGCGATCGCCGTGCCCGGATCGCCCGCCAGCCGGGCCGCCTTCGCCGCGGCCAGCAGCAGTTCCGCCTTGCGGGTGGACTGGCCGCCGATCCCGTCCAGGACCGCTATGGCCGCGTCCGCCTCGGCCAGGGCCTCCGGCGCGAGCCCGGCCGCCATCAGCACCTCGCAGCGCCGGATGTTCAGCATGAACGTCGGCGTGCCGAGCTTGGCGTACCGCTCCTCGGCCTCGTCGAGGAGCCGCAGCGCCGCCGGGACGTCCCCCGAGCGGAACGCGGCAAGCCCCCGGCTCTCCACCGCGTCCGCCTTGTCGTGCTCCTGCCCGGTGGTGTCCCACAGTGCCTCGGCCGCCGTGAAGTCCGCCTCCGCCCGCTCCACCGCCCCGAGCGCGAGATGCACGGTGGCGCGCAGGGTGAGGGCACGCGCCGTCCAGATGACGTCGTCCGCCTGCCGCAGCACGGGGATCGCCCGCCGTACGTCCTCCAGCGCCTCACGATGGTGCCCCAGCACCCACCAGGAGTAGGCCCGCCGGTACAGCACCCGCGCGCGCGTGTGGCCCGTCCCGCGCCCGACCCCCCGCTCGAACGCCGCCAGGCCCTGCCGGGTGCGGCCCGCGTGCACCAGCGCCACCCCGAGCGTGGCCAGGACGTCCGCCTCGCGCTCCGCCGAGTCCGCGCGGGCCGCCAGGGCGCGGGCGCGCCGCAGATGGTCCAGGGCGAGCCGCATGTCGCCCCAGTCCCGCTGCCAGATGCCGATCACCTGATGGGCGACCGAGGCGTGCAACGGCGTCGGATCGGTGTCGAGCACTCCTTCCGCCCGCGACAACGCGTCGTTGGGGGCGGCGAAAACCATCGGCAGCAGTTCGAGAACCGAGTCGTTTCCCGCTGTCACCCCACGGATGGTAGTGCTCCGCTCGGCACGCCACACCGGTACGGGACCCTATCCGTGAGTATCGACCGGACATCACGTCAACGAACTCACCTGTATCAGCCGAGGGTCTCGCGGCTCTGACTGACGACACATCGGCCAGGGGGAGGACACGCCATGGCACCACAACGATTCCACGAGCAGTTCGATCAGATCCAACGCGCGCTGCCGGACGTGCCGTTGGCGATGGGGCCCGACGACTCCGCCGAGTTCATCTACGAGAAGGGCGTGGTCCTCGCCCGCGACGGAGAGGAGGCGCAGCTCGTCGAGGACACCGTCCGCAGCCACTTCACCGAGACCGCCGGCCTGCTCCCCGAGCACGTCCGCCGGGCCGGACCGCGGACCAACCGCTCCGGCATCACCCGCATCATGGTCGGCAACCCCGGCCACGGCGACCGCACCGCGGACCACGCCGTGGCGGGCGCCCTGCGCGCCCTGCGAGAGGCGGAGGGCCGCGCCCGACGCCGGCTCGTCAGCCGCAACCACGTGGTGTCGATCTCCGTCAACGCCTGCCCCGGCGACGAGCCCGTGCCCGCCCCGTCCACCCGGACGCCCAACCCCGGCCGGGCCGAGGGGGACCACGACCCGGACAGCGCCGTCGGCGTCCTCGTGATCGACACCGGCCTGATGCACGACTACCGCTCCTACCCGCCGCTCGCCCACACCGACGGCGACCTCCAGGTCAGGGAGACCGACGAGAGCGGTGTCCTCCAGCAGTACGTCGGCCACGGCACGTTCATCGCCGGGCTGGTCGCGGCCGTGGCGCCCAACACCGACGTGACCGTGCGCAACACCCTCGACGACTGCGGCGCGATCCTGGAGGACGCGTTCGGCGAGAAACTCTTCGACGCCGTGGAGGAGGGCGGCTGGCCGGACATCCTCAGCCTCTCCGCCGGCACCTCCAACGGCCGCGTCGACGGCCTCCTCGGCGTCGACGCCTTCATGCGCGAACTGCGCGCGCAACGGACCCTGTTGGTCGCGGCGGCCGGCAACAACGCCAGCGCCACGCCCTTCTGGCCCGCCGCCTACGCCTCGCTGCCCGAGTACGCCGACGCCGTCGTGTCGGTCGGCGCGCTGCGCGGCGACGGCGAGTACGGCGCCTGCTTCAGCAACTACGGCCCCTGGGTGCGGGTCTACGCCCCCGGCGAGCGCCTCACCAGCGCCCTCACCGGCTTCGACACGCCCGTCCCGTACGTCTACCAGCACTCCACCTACGACACCTGCCGCTACGGCTTCGGGTACGCCTGCACCTGCCGCTCCCCGCGCCACACGGGCCTGCTGAGCGACGCCTCGGGCAAGCCGGACCAGGTGATGTTCGAGGGGTTCGCTTCCTGGAGCGGGACCTCTTTCGCAACTCCCGTGGTGGCCGGACTCGTCGCCGCCCACATGACCGCGAACAAGGAGACCGATCCCCGTGCCGCCGCCCGTCGACTACTCTCCCGGAACACGCAGTTCGCCGAAGTGCGCGGGGCGCACGTACCGGCGCTGCGCCCCACCACCTGGCGTCCGGTGCCGGTCGCCCTGGCATGAGTACGGATACGAGGACCTCATGAGGTCCGACGGACCCTCCGCCACCGCGTACGATGACAGGTCGTACACGAGGGGTGGGACCGTGGACCGTACTGATGTCGGCGCGCTCGTCCAGTTGGCCGTCGACGGTGACACGGCGGCCTGGAAGGCGCTCGTGGAAGGGCTGAGCCCGCTGGTGTGGTCGGTCGTGCGCGCACACCGGCTCTCCGATGCCGACGGACACGAGGTCTACCAGACCGTCTGGTTCCGCTTCGCCCAGCACCTCGGCGGGATCCGCGAACCGGGCAAGGCGGGCTCATGGCTCGCGAGCACCGCGCGCAACGAGTGCCTGAAGGTGCTCAAGAGCTTAAAGCGGCTGACCCCGACCGACGATCCTCAGCTGCTCGACCGTGCCAGCGAGGAACTGACTCCCGAGCAGTCGGTCCTCGACTCGGAGGAGGCGGCCGAGCAGAGCGAGCGCGTCCGGTTCCTGTGGCAGGAGTTCGAGGCGCTCGGCGACCGCTGCCGACAGCTCCTGCGGGTGCTGATCGCCTCGCCGCCGCCCAGCTACCAGGAGGTGTCGACCGCACTCGGCATCGCCGTCGGCAGCATCGGACCGATGCGCCAGCGCTGCCTGCGCCGTCTGCGGGCCCGACTCGACGCACGGGGAGCGCTGTGACGACATGAGCGACATGAATGACATGAACGACGACTACGTGACCGGCGAAGGTTTCTTCGACGCCGAGGAGTTGGACCACGGAAGTCTGGAGGAGGAACTCCGCCGGGCCGCCGCCATCCTGGACCCGGTCCCGGCCGAGCTGCGCCGGATCGCCGTCGAGGCGTACGCGCTGCACGACCTGGACGCCCGGATCGCCGAGCTGACCTTCGACTCGCTGACCGACGCGGTACCGGTCCGAGGAGCGGTGGACGTGCCGCGGATGCTGACCTTCCACACGGGCGACCTGACGGTCGACGTCGAAGTGACCGAGGAAGGGCTCCTGGGACAGCTGCTGCCGCCGCAGCCGGCCTCGGTCGAGGTCCTGCACGGCCCGCGCGCGGGCGCCTCGCTCACCACCGACGACATGGGCCGCTTCGCCTGCGACGCCCCGCCCACCGGCCCCTTCGCCCTGCGACTGCGGGCCGGCGGGGAGGTGGTCGTCACGGAGTGGATGCGCGCCTGAGGCCGTCGTGCCGGACCGGACTCAGGAGACGGCGTCCACCAGGGCCGCCAGCGCCGAGGCGAGCCGGGGCAGTCCCGCCCCGGCCGCCCCGCCCGGCTCGCTCATGTAGGTGTCCCGTCGGATCTCCACCATGAGCGCGGACACCCGGGGCTCCCTCCCGTAGTACTCCAGGGGGACGTACGTGCCGGCGAACGGGCTGTCCAGCCCCGTCTCCCCGACCTTCGCGAACGCCTCGCGCGCGGCGGCGAGCAGCTGCGGCGGGGTGTGGAAGGAGTCGGTGCCGAGGCAGACCGGCGGCCGCGGGCCCTCGCCGTGCAGCTCGTAGGGCAGCCGCTCGGTCGGATAGGAGTGCACGTCGACGACGACGGCCCGCCCGACCGCCGCCAGCCGCTCACCCACGGCCTCCGTCATGGCCCGCGCATACGGCCGGAAATACCGCTCGACCAGCGGTTCGGGATCGACGCCGGCGCCCCGCAGCACCTCCCGGTGCGTGGTCCGCGTGTACACGGCCCCCATTCCGACCGCCCGCATCTCCTCCCGTTCGTCCGGGAACCGCTCCGGATCCACCACCAGCCGCGAGAGCCGGTTGACGAACCGCCAGGGCGTCACGCCGGCCAGCCGCGCCGCCTCCTCGGCGATCTCCGCGGTGTGCGCGTCGGTGAGGTGATCCAACTCCCGCTCCAGCGCCCCGTCGTCCAGCACGATCCCCGCCCGCACGCCGTCCGGTATCTCCCGCGCCGCGTGCGGCACATGCAGAATCACCGGCGATCCGGCGGCACCGGCGAGCAGCTCGAAGGACGGTGCGGCAGGGGTCATCAGGCTGCTCCCGGGGCGTTGTCGGTGGCGTGGCGCATGATCGAAGGTGCCATCAGAACACGACGGGGGAAGGGCGGGGGAACCGGCATGGCCGTGAGCGACGAACAGCTCCCGGGGCACCACGGCTGCGCAGGCGCCGAGGTCGAGGAGCTGATCACCACCCGCGACCGGTGACGTCGGCGGACGCGCCGGACATGGCTCCGCCCCGGCCGATGGAGCGCCGGCCGGGGCGGAGACTCATGGGGCGAGCGTCAGCTCACGGGGGCGTCAGCCCAGGGAGGCGAGGACCTCGTTCCAGGTGGCCGACGGGCGCATGACCGCCGCCGCCTTCGCCGGGTCGGGCTGGTAGTAGCCGCCGATGTCGGCCGGCTTGCCCTGGGCGGCGATCAGCTCGTCGATGATGGTCTGCTCGTTGGCGGAGAGCGTCTCGGCGAGCGGCGCGAAGGCCTTCGCGAGCTCGGCGTCGTCGGTCTGCCGGGCCAGCTCCTGAGCCCAGTACAGGGACAGGTAGAAGTGGCTGCCGCGGTTGTCGATGCCGCCGACGCGACGGGTCGGGGACTTGTCCTCGTTGAGGAAGGTCGCCGTGGCGCGGTCGAGGGTGTCGGCGAGGACCTTGGCGCGAGTGTTGCCCGTGGCCGTGGCGTACTGCTCGAAGGAGGGCACGAGCGCGAAGAACTCACCGAGGGAGTCCCAGCGCAGGTAGTTCTCCTTGACCAGCTGCTGGACGTGCTTCGGGGCGGAGCCGCCGGCGCCCGTCTCGAAGAGGCCGCCGCCCGCCATCAGCGGGACGACCGACAGCATCTTGGCGCTGGTGCCCAGCTCCAGGATCGGGAAGAGGTCGGTCAGGTAGTCGCGCAGCACGTTGCCGGTGACGGAGATGGTGTTCTCACCGCGGCGGATGCGCTCCACCGACAGCTTCGTCGCCTCGACGGGGGCGAGGATGCGGATGTCCAGACCCTCGGTGTCGTGCTCCGGCAGGTACTCGTTGACCTTGGCGATCAGGTTGGCGTCGTGGGCGCGGGTCTCGTCCAGCCAGAACACGGCCGGGTCGCCGGTGGCGCGGGCGCGGGTGACGGCCAGCTTCACCCAGTCCTTGATCGGCGCGTCCTTGGTCTGGCAGGCGCGGAAGATGTCGCCCTCGGCGACCGGCTGCTCGATGAGGACGTTGCCGGCCTGGTCGACCAGACGGACCGTTCCGGCGGCCTTGATCTCGAAGGTCTTGTCGTGGGAGCCGTACTCCTCGGCCTTCTGCGCCATCAGGCCGACGTTCGGGACGGAGCCCATGGTCGACGGGTCGTAGGCGCCGTTCGCGCGGCAGTCGTCGAGGACGGCCTGGTAGACGCCGGAGTAGGAGGAGTCCGGGAGCACCGCGAGGGTGTCGGCCTCCTGGCCGTCCGGGCCCCACATGTGGCCGGAGGTGCGGATCATGGCCGGCATCGAGGCGTCGACGATGACGTCGGACGGCACGTGCAGGTTGGTGATGCCCTTGTCGGAGTCCACCATCGCCAGGGCCGGGCCCTCGGCGAGCTCGGCGTCGAAGGAGGCCTTGATCTCCTCACCGAACTGCGGCAGGGTCTCCAGCCCCTTGAGGATGCCGCCCAGACCGTCGTTCGGGGAGAGGCCGGCCCCGGCGAGGACCTTGCCGTACTTCTCGAACGTCTTCGGGAAGAACGCGCGCACCACGTGACCGAAGATGATCGGGTCGGAGACCTTCATCATCGTGGCCTTGAGGTGCACGGAGAACAGCACGCCCTGCGCCTTCGCCTCGGCGATCTGCGCGGTGAGGAACTCCCGCAGCGCGGCCACGTGCATCACGGACGCGTCGACGACCTCGCCCTCGAGGACCGGTACGGACTCGCGCAGGACCGTGGTGGTGCCGTCCTCGGCGACCAGCTCGATCCGCACCGAACCGGCCTCGGAGATCACGACGGACTTCTCGGTGGAGCGGAAGTCGCTGCTCCCCATGGTCGCCACGTTGGTCTTGGAGTCCGACGACCAGGCGCCCATGCGGTGCGGGTGGGTCTTGGCGTAGTTCTTGACCGAGGCGGGGGCGCGGCGGTCGGAGTTGCCCTCACGCAGGACCGGGTTCACGGCGGAGCCCTTGACCTTGTCGTAGCGGGCCTGGATCTCCCGCTCCTCGTCGGTCTTCGGGTCGTCCGGGTAGGCCGGCAGCGCGTAGCCCTGGGCCTGCAGTTCGGCGATCGCGGCCTTGAGCTGCGGGATCGACGCCGAGATGTTCGGCAGCTTGATGATGTTGGCCTCGGGCGTCTTGGCCAGCTCGCCGAGCTCGCTCAGCGCGTCCGGGACGCGCTGGTCCTCGGTCAGGTACTCCGGGAACACGGCGATGATGCGCCCGGCCAGTGAGATGTCCCGCGTCTCCACGGTGACACCCGCCTGCGAGGCGTACGCCTGGACCACCGGCAGGAAGGAATACGTTGCCAGGGCCGGGGCCTCGTCAGTGTGCGTATAGATGATGGTCGAGTCAGTCACCGGGTGCTCCGCTCCACGTCTGCAACATTGCTCGACATCAAGATATCTCGTGATGGGGACGGACTCGACAGGGGTCCGATGGGGGTCCGCTCACACTTCTTTTCCGTTCGGTGTCCTTCGCGAGGCAACCGATCCGCCGGAAAAGGCGGTCCACGGGGGAGAGAGTCGACCTCGTCCACCGGCCGGACCGACCATCCGGCCGCCTCAGCGAAAGCGGATCATGAGATATCGCACCAGAGTGACGGGCCCCGCAGCGGCCCTGATCGGCACCGCGGCCGTTCTCACGGGGGGCACCACGGCCTACGCCGCCCCTGAAGGCAGGACGGACGGCACCCCGGCCCCCGAGACCCTCGGCGACCCCGTCTTCCCTGCCCTCGGCAACGACGGCTACCGGGTCACCGCCTACCACCTCGACCTCTCCTACGACGCCACGACCACCCTGGTCGACGCCACGGCGACCCTGGAGATCCGCACGACCCAGTCCCTGTCCCGGCTCTCCCTGGACGCCCTCGGCCTGGACATAGCCGCCGTGCGCGTCGACGGCCGCACGGCGCAGTTCGAGCAGGTGGACGAGAAGCTGCGGATCACCCCGGTGTGCTCCCTCCCCGCCCGCACCCGGGCCACCGTACGGGTGACGTACACCGCCGACCCGCGCCGCGCCCTCCCGCACACCGCCTGGGTCCCCACCCCCGACGGCTTCGCCCTGTGCCCCCAGCCGGACTCGGCGCACACCGCCTTCCCCTGCAACGACCACCCGTCGGACAAGGCCGACTTCACCTTCCGCATCACCGTCCCGGCCGCCCTCAAGGCCGTCGCGAACGGCTCCCTCGTCCGCACCGAGCACCTGGCCGGCGACCGGATCGCCTACACCTACCGTTCCCGTTCCCCGATGGCCACCGAGCTGGCGCAGATCACGGTCGGGGACTACGTCGTCAAGCAGCGGCAGGGCCCGCACGGGCTGCCCCTGCGCGACGTCGTCCCGGTCGCACGGGCCGAGGCGCTCGAGCCCGCGCTCGCCCTCACCCCCGGCCTGGTGGAGTGGCTCGAGCAGCGGCTCGGCGCGTACCCCTTCGAGACGTACGGCCTGCTGCCCTGCAACTCCGACGACCCGGCCGCCTTCGACTTCACCGGCCTGGAGACGCAGACCCTCACCCTCTACAAGCCGAACTTCCTGCTCCAGGCGGAGCCGAAGATCGGCTCGCACATGATGCACGAGCTGGTCCACTCCTACTTCGGCAACAGCGTCAGCCCCGCCACCTGGGCCGACCTCTGGCTCAACGAGGGCCACGCCGACTTCTACGGCCTGCTGTACCGCTACGAGCGCGGCTGGCCGGACTCCCTGGGGCTGACCACCTTCGAGGCGCGGATGAAGGACACGTACGCGCGCGGCGACCAGTGGCGGCGGCTCTCGGGGCCGGTCGCCGCGCCGAACGCGGCCAACCTCTTCGACAGCCAGCGCTACCTGGGCGGCGTCCTCGTCCTGTACGCCCTGCGGCAGCTGATCGGCGAGGACGCCTTCCACGCGGTCGAGCGCGCCTTCCTGGCCCGCTTCCGCAACTCCTCGGCGTCGACGGACGACTACATCGCCGTCGCCTGCCAGGTCTCCGGCCAGGACGTCTCCGGCTTCCTGCGCGACTGGCTGTACGGCACGACGACACCGAGGATGCCCGGCCATCCGGACTGGACGGTCACCCCGGTGGCACCGTCTCTCACGGCCCCGCACAACAAGTCCGGGGCGCGTTGGCACGAGAACTCGGCGACGCTCTGAGCCGGCCCTGACCCGGCGCCGCGCCGAGTCAGCCGTCGAGGCGGGCGGAGGCCACTTCGCCCGCCTCCTCCGGGACGCGCTGTTGCGGTATCACGACGGTCCCCTGCTGGAGCGACACGTTGCGCGCCGGCGCCGGGATCCGGATGCCCTCGTCGCGGTAGCGCTTGTGCAGCCGCTTGATGAACTCGTGCTTGATCCGGTACTGGTCGCTGAACTCGCCGACGCCCAGGATCACGGTGAAGCCGATCCTGGAGTCGCCGAACGTGTGGAAGCGGACGGCCGGTTCGTGGTCGGGGACGGCCCCGGTGATCCCGGTCATCACCTCGGCGACCACGTCCATGGTCACCCGCTCCACGTGCTCCAGATCGCTGTCGTAGGCCACGCCGACCTGCACCAGGATCGTCAACTGCTGCTCGGGGCGCATGAAGTTGGTCATGTTGGCCTTGGCGAGCTGGCCGTTGGGGATCACGATCAGGTTGTTGGACAGCGCCCGGACCGTGGTCTGACGCCAGTTGATGTCCTCGACGTACCCCTCCTCGCCGCTGCTCAGCTTGATGTAGTCGCCGGGCTGGACGGTCTTGGAGGCGAGGATGTGGATGCCCGCGAAGAGGTTGGCGAGGGTGTCCTGGAGGGCCAGCGCCACCGCCAGACCGCCGACGCCCAGGGCGGTGAGCATCGGCGCGATGGAGATACCCAGGGTCTGCAGCACCACCAGGAAACCGATCGCGAGGACCAGTACCCGGGTGATGTTCACGAAGATCGTGGCGGAGCCCGCGACACCCGAGCGGGACTGGGTCAGCGCCTGCACCAGCCCGGCGATCACCCGCGCCGCCGACAGGGTCACCACGAAGATCAGCAGTACCGTCAGGCACTGGTTGACGGTGTGCTGGACCGGCCTCGTCAGCGGCAGCACCGCGGCCGCGGCCGCCGCCCCGCCGGCGATCGCCAGCCACGGCACCACCGTGCGCAGCGCGTCCACTATGACGTCGTCGCCGCTCCACCTCGTCCGCTTGGCGTGCTTGGCCAGCCACAGCAGCAGCGTCCGTGACAGGAAGGCCACGAGGAACCCGGTGGCCAGGGCGATACCGGCGAGGACGTAGTCGTCCAGGGCCAGCGCCCGGTTCACCGGTCACCCCCGGGAAGTCGCTGCGCGGCGGAGGGGGCCGCCGACGGCCGGATGTGAAGAAGCGTCACGTTGTCACCTGCTTGTTTCCGGGATGTGCTGGCGCGCCCGCGTGAACGGGCACGACCCTTCATCCTGCCGCATGCGGTACCGCGGTTCGCACCCGTACACCTGCCCGTACGACATCTTTCGGGCACTCGTCCCTCGGCTCACAGGGTGCTCACAAGTCCCCTGACCATCCACTTTCGCAAGCGCTTTCGGTGTGTCAGGATCCGTGCGCCCAACGGGGGAAGAGGGTGACAGCCCCGCCCCTGACCAGCGCGGCGCCTCGCCTTTCCGGTCGATTTCCTCGTGCGTCGCGCGGTGCCGCCGTGCCCGCAGCCGCCGGCCTGCGCACCGGGCCGGTCACGGCTGCCTGCCCGTCATGGCGCCCCGCCTGGCCGGAACCGCACTGGTCGCGGTGGTCTCCCTCCTCACCGGAACGGCACCGACGCCGACCTGGCGGCCGCTCTGTTCCGCAACCAGAGGGTCCAGTCGGATCTCGACGACCTGTGAACCGCAGCCCGCCCGCCCCGCCCGGGAACGCGCGGGCGTTCTCAGATCACCTTCCACCGCACCAGCGCCCCCAGCGTCACCGCCCCCGGCAGCAGCGGCAGCCACACCGTGATGATGCGGTAGGTGAGGACCACCGCCGTGGCGAGGGCCACCGGACCGCCCGCCGCGACCAGGGCCACGATCAGGGCCGCCTCCACCGAGCCGATGCCGCCCGGGGTGGGCACGAGGGCGACCGCCACCGTCGCCGCGAGGTAGGCGACCGCCATGTGCGCCGGCGGCACCGGGAGACCCAACGCCTGGCCGACCGCGGTCAGTCCCGCCGCCTGGAGCACCGGGAACGCCAGCGACCCGCCCCACAGGGCCAGCGCCCGGGAGGGGCAGGTGTGCACCGAGCGGGCCTCGCACAGTGCCGTGCGCAGGAACGAGAACACGGCCGTCCGCAGCCGTCGTACGAGGAACAGGACACCCGCCGCCACCATCGCGGCCGCCACCAGCGCGCCCAGGAGCGGGCCGAGCGCCCCGTCGGGCAGCAGGGAACCGAGCCGCAGCGCGTCGGGGAAGACCAGCAGCAGCGCGGCCAGCAGACCCACCCGGACCACGCCCTCCGCCAGCAGATACAGCGCCAGCGCGGCCGAGGAACGGGCCAGCGGCACCCCGCACACCGTCATGAACCGCAGATTGACCGCGCCGGCGCCGAGACCCGTCGGCAGCAGATGGTTGGCCGCGCCCGCCGCGAACTGCGTGGCCAGCAACCGGAGCCGGGGCAACCGCTGCACCACCGCCCCCTGCCGGGTGACGGCCGCGGCGACCCACGTCAGACACGTCGCCCCGGCCGCGGCCAGCAGCCAGGGCCACTCGGCCGTCCGCAGATGACCGAAACCCTCGGCGAGCACCGTACGATGCCGCACCGCGACCACGGAGACCAGCAGGAGCGGGAGCAGACACAGGACCCGGCGGACGGGGAAGCGCCGGGGGAGCGGGGGGAGCGGGACTGCTGTCACACCAGGAGAGGTTTTCCGCGCGATCCCAACAGCGGGTTGCGGAAGCGGGGACGGAGCATTACGTACGGTCATCGGGTCCTTCGGGTGGGTCCTCGTACGAGGGGACGGGGGGCCGGCATTGACCTCAAGAATGCTTGAGGTTCTACGGTCTTTCCCATGAGCATGGATGCCGTTGCCATGACGCAGCTGTACAGCGTCATGAACTCCCAGCACGAACGCCGCCCCTTCGACCCCGCCACACTGCGCCGCATCGGCGTGTTCGCCCGTCCGCACCGCCGCCGGATCGCGCTCTTCGTCGTGCTCGGGGTGATGACCGCGCTGCTCGCCGTGGCCACACCCGTGCTCGCGGGGCGCGTCGTCGACGCGATCGTGTCGCACGGCGACCCCGACCGGGTCGTCCGGCTGGCGCTGCTCATCGCGCTCATCGCGATACTGGAGGCGGCGCTCGGCATCCTGGGCAGGAGGCTCTCGGCGACGCTCGGAGAGGGGCTCATCCTCGATCTGCGCACGGCCGTGTTCGATCATGTGCAGAAAATGCCGGTCGCGTTCTTCACACGTACTCGTACGGGAGCGCTCGTCTCCCGACTCAACAACGACGTGATCGGCGCCCAGCGCGCGTTCAGCAACACCCTCTCCGGAGTGGTCTCCAACCTGGTCACGCTGCTGCTCACCCTCGCCGTCATGCTCACCCTGTCCTGGCAGGTCACGCTGCTGGCGCTGGCCCTGCTGCCGGTGTTCGTGATCCCGGCCCGGCGCATGGGCAGCCGGATGGCCGGAATGCAGCGGGAGGCGGCCGGGCTCAACGCGGCGATGGGCACCCGGATGACCGAGCGGTTCTCCGCGCCCGGCGCCACGCTGGTCAAGCTGTTCGGGCGGCCCGAGGAGGAGTCGGCGGAGTTCGCGGCCCGCGCCGCCCGCGTCCGGGACATCGGGGTCCGTACGGCCACCGCCCAGTCGGTCTTCCTCACGTCGCTGACCCTGGTCTCCGCCCTCGCCCTCGCCCTCGTCTACGGCCTCGGCGGCCGGCTCGCCCTCGGCGGCGCCCTGGAGCCGGGTGCCGTCGTGGCCCTCGCCCTGCTGCTGACCCGCCTGTACGCCCCGCTCACCGCGCTCGCCGGGGCCCGCGTCGAAGTGATGAGCGCCCTGGTCAGCTTCGAGCGGGTCTTCGAGGTGCTCGACCTGAAGCCGCTCATCGAGGAGAAGCCGGACGCCCGCGAGGTCCCCGAGGGCCCGGTGGCCGTCGAGTTCGAGGAGGTCCGCTTCGGCTACCCCTCCGCCGACAAGGTCTCCCTCGCCTCCCTGGAGGAGGTCGCCTCCCTCGACACCCGCGGTGGCGCCGAGGTCCTGCGCGGCGTCTCCTTCCGCGCCGAACCCGGACAGACGGTCGCCCTCGTCGGCTCCTCGGGCGCGGGCAAGTCCACGATCGCCCAACTCCTGCCGCGTCTCTACGACGTCGACTCCGGCGCCGTCCGCATCGGGGGGACCGACGTCCGCGACCTGAGCGCCAGCTCCCTGCGGGCCACCCTCGGCATGGTCACCCAGGACGGCCACCTCTTCCACGACACCGTCCGCGCCAACCTCCTCCTCGCCCGCCCGACCGCCACCGAGGACGAGCTCCTGGACGCCCTGCGCCGCGCCCGCCTCGACGACCTCGTCCACTCCCTGCCCGACGGTCTCGACACCGTCGTGGGCGAACGCGGCTACCGGCTCTCCGGCGGCGAACGCCAGCGGATGACCATCGCCCGGCTGCTGCTGGCCCGTCAGCGTGTCGTCATCCTCGACGAGGCCACCGCCCACCTCGACAACACCTCGGAGGCGGCCGTCCAGGAAGCCCTCACCGAGGCGTTGACCGGCCGCACCGCCGTCGTCATCGCCCACCGCCTGTCCACCGTGCGGGCCGCGGACCAGATCCTCGTCGTCGAGTCCGGCCGGATCGTCGAACGCGGCACCCACGAGACGCTGCTGGCGGCGGGCGGACGCTACGCCGAGCTGTACCGCACGCAGTTCGAGGAGCCGGGAGTGCCGGAGCCGACGGCCCCGGCCGCCTGAGACAGCGGCGCCCGTCCACGGCGCACGACGAGGAGGCCCCCCGCCACTCGAACACGTCGGCCGTCGTACCCGAGCCCGGGGTGCGGCGGCGACGGCCTGCGCACCCGTCCGGCCGGCCCGGTTCAGCAGGATGGGGCAACTCCGGTGGCCCGCGCCAGAACCTGCCCTCAATACTCCTTGAAGGAGCCATTGCCGCGTCGCGGGCCTTGCTCGTGTTTCTCCGAATTCGGCGGCGGATTCCCTTCGACTATTACGCCGGTCGCCCTTGTGGCAGGAAGGCAGCAGAATGGCACGCTTGGCGCAGCATCGAGTTCGTCCGGGGCCGGCCGTGATCGCCGCCGTCACCGTCGTCATGACCGCCGGTGCGCTGCCGGCGACGGCCGCGGCGGCTCCCGCGACAGCTGCCCGGGCCGCCGGCGGACCGTCGGGCATCAGCACCCTGGCGGACCGGCTGACCACGCCCTGGGGGATCTCCTTCCTGCCGGACGGCGAGGCGGCGCTCGTGACGGAACGCAACACCGGCACCGTCTGGAACGTCGCCCTCGACGGTTCCAAACGGCGGGTCGGCACGGTGCCGGACGTGGTGTGGAGCAAGGAGACCCAGGACAAGGGCGGACTGCTGGGCGTCGCCGTGTCACCGACCTGGGACGGCTCGACGGACACGGCCGTGTTCTTCATGGAGACCACGGCCACCGACAACCGTGTCGTCCGGATGAGCTTCGACGGAACCTCCCTGAGCGACTACACACCCGTCCTCACCGGCATCGTCAGGGACACGCAGCACAACGGCGGACAGCTCGCCTTCGGCCCCGACGGATATCTGTACGTCACCACCGGCGACGCCTACCAGTCGAAACTCGCCCAGGACAAGAACTCGCTCAACGGGAAGATCCTGCGCATCACCCGGACCGGTGAGCCGGCCCCCGGAAACCCCTTCGGAACCGCCGTCTACAGCTACGGCCACCGCAATCCCCAGGGCCTGGCCTGGGACCGTGCCGGGCAGTTGTGGGAAACGGAGATCGGGCACGAGACGTACGACGAGCTCAATCTCGTCGAGCCGGGCAGGAACTACGGCTGGCCCGTGTGCGAAGGGTCCTGCTCCAAGGCGGGAATGACCGATCCCCGGAAGGTCTGGAAGCCGTCCGAAGGAGGCGTGCCCGCCCAGATCGCCATCGTCGACGACGTCATCTACGCGTCGACCCTGCGCGGCCGGCGGCTGTGGCGGCTGCCGATCGACAGCACCGGCAAGGGCGTGAAGGCCGCGAAGTCGTACTACGGCGACGACTACGGCCGGCTGCGGGCCCTGGCCAAGGTCCCCGGCGCCGACGAACTCTGGCTCGGCACGAGCGACCGCGGCACGGAGAAGGACCTCCTCCTCAAAGTCACCGTCGACTGACCCCGCGACAAGTCCCACGACGTTTCCCACGACGTTTCCCACGACGTTTCCCACGACGTCTCCCGCGACGTTTCGCACGACGTTTCCCACGACATTTCCCGCGACAGGAAAGGCATCAGAATGTCACGCTTGGCGTATTCGGCGCTCAAACGCGTCCCGGCGCTGAAACGAGTCCGGTCGGGCACGGCCGTGGTCGCCGCACTCCTCGGGGCCTGCGTCCTGCAGCCGGCTTCGACGGCCGTGGCGGACCCCGGGGACGCCACCCGGGCCGGCGGCGCGCCGGCGGGCGCCACCGTCCTCTCCGACAAGTGGACGAGACCCTGGGCCATCACCTTCCTCCCCGACGGGAAGAGGGCCCTGGTGACCGAGCGCTTCACCGCCGACGTGTGGCTCCAGGCGAGCGACGGCTCCAAGAAGAAGGTGGGCACGGTCCCGCACACGGTGCCCCCCTCCCCGAGCGGCGGCAAGGGCGGGCTGCTGGGCGTCGCCCCCTCACCGACCTGGAACGGCACCACCGACAAGGACGTCTTCTTCGTCCACACGGTCGCCTCCGCGATCCGCGTCGTGAAGATGCACTTCGACGGCACCTCGCTCAGCGACTACACGGTCGTCCTCGGCGGAATCACCCGGGGCGGCGACCACAACGGCGGCAAGATCGCGTTCGGCCCCGACGGCTATCTGTACGTCAGCGTCGGCGACGCCCTCAAGCGCAATCTCGCCCAGGACAAGAACTCGCTCAACGGAAAGATCCTGCGCATCACGAAGAGCGGTGCGGCGGCGCCCGGCAACCCGTTCGGCACCCGCGTCTACAGCCTCGGCCACCGCAACCCGCAGGGCCTCGCCTGGGACGCCCGGGGCAGGCTGTGGGAGACCGAGATCGGCGAGTCCACCTGGGACGAGCTCAACCTCGTCGAGCCCGGCAAGAACTACGGCTGGCCCACCTGCGAGGGTTCCTGCTCCAAGGCCGGAATGACCAACCCCAAGAGGGTCTGGCACCCGGACCAGGGCGGCGTGCCCGCCCAGATCGCGATCAAGCGCGACGTCATCTACGTCACCACGCTGCTCGGCCAGCGGCTGTGGGCCCTGCCGATCGACGGCACCGGCAAGAACGTCGGAACCGCGAAGGCGTACTACAGCGGCGCCTACGGCCGGTTGCGGGCGATCGCCAAGGTGCCCGGCGCCGACCAACTCTGGCTCGGCACCACCGACCGCGGCGACGACAAGGACCGCATCCTGAAGATCAGCATCAAGTGACTCCCCGTCACACACATCCCGCGACGGGGTGAACCCACCTCCCCCGGAAGGAAGGTACGCACCATGAACGAGACCACCGAACAGACCGGCCACCCGGCCGAGACCATCGCGCAGCCCGACGCCTCGTCCGCTTGGCAGACCCCCGGCTACACGGTCGTCGACACCGCGCTGGAGGTCACCGCCTACTCCCTCTCCGCCCGCTAGCCCGCCGCCATGCTGCTGCAGGTGCTCGGCACCGCGGCCGGCGGCGGCATCCCGCAGTGGAACTGCGCGTGCCCCGGGTGCTCCGGGGCACGCGCGCATCCCGAGCGCCGCCGCCGGCACGCCTCCCTCGCGGTCCGCACGGACGACGGCCGCTGGTACCTCGTCAACGCGACCCCCGACATCGGCGACCAGATCGAGGCCCACCCGGCGCTCCACCCCGGCCCCGGGCCCCGGCAGACACCGATCGCCGGAGTCGTCCTCACCGACGCCGAACTCGACCACACCCTGGGCATCGCACGGCTGCGCGAGGCGGACGCCCTGGAGATCCTCGCCACGCCCCCGGTCCGCCGGGCACTGACCGACCGCCTCCGCCTCGGCGACGTACTGGGCCCCTACACCGCACTTACCTGGCGGGAACTGCCGTGCCACGGCACGCGCTCCCTCGGCCCGCCGGACCAGGGCCTGCGGATCAGCGCCGTCCCCGTCTCCGCCAAGCGCCCCCGGTACGCCGCCGACGCCCCCGAGGACGACACCTGGGTCGTCGCGCTGCGCCTGTACGAGCCGGCCACCGGCCGGACGGCGGTCTACGCCCCCGCCGTCGCCGCCTGGTCCGACGCGCTGCACCAGGCCGCCGCCGAGGCCGACTGCGTCATCGTCGACGGCACCTTCTGGGACGAGGACGAGCCCCGCCGCGCCGGCATCTCCTCCCGCACCGCCACCGGCATGGGCCATCTGCCCGTCGACGGACCGGGCGGCACCGCCGGAATCCTCGCCACGCTGTCCGCCCGCTGCTACTACACACACCTCAACAACACGAACCCCCTCGTCGATCCCGGAGCGGCGCAGCACAAGCGGCTCGCCCGGCTGGGTATCGAGGTGGCCGACGACGAGTTGGTGATCGAGCTGTGACCACGGCACTCGCCCCCCGGACCGGGCCCCCCGCGACCGAGCCCTGGAGCCCCGCCGAATTCGAGGGCCGCCTGCGCGCGGTGGCCCGGGAGCGGTACCACGACCGCCACCCCTTCAACGTCCGGATGCACGAGGGCGACCTCGACCCGGCGGAGGTACGGGCCTGGATCACCAACCGCTTCCACTACCAGCGGTACATCCCGGTCAAGGACGCGCTGATCATCGCCAAGCTGGACGAGCCGCGGCTGCGGCGCATGTGGCTGCGGCGCATCGAGGACCACGACGGGCGCGCGGAGGGAGAGGGCGGCATCGAGCGCTGGCTGCGGCTCGGCGAGGCGGCCGGTCTGGACCGCCGGAGCCTGCTGGCGGGTGAGGCCGTCCTGCCGGGCGTACGGCTGGCGGTGGACGGCTACGTCAACTTCTGCCGACTGCGTCCGCCGCTGGAGGCCGTCGCGGCCTCCCTCACCGAGCTGACCGCGCCCGACCTGATGCGGCTGCGTATCGACGCCTTCGAACGCCACTACTCCTGGATCGCGCCGGAGGGGCTCGCCTACTTCCGAACCCGGGTCGACCAGGGCCGCCGCGACAGCACCGAGGCACTCGCCCTCGTCCTGGACTGGGCCCGCACCCGCGAGGACCAGGAGCGGGCCGTTGCCGCGCTGAGCTTCAAGTGCGAGGTGCTGTGGTCCCTGCTCGACGCGGTACAGCAGCACGGGGCCGACACGGGGAACGGGGCCGGCAACCAGGGCCGGTCCCGGCGCGACGGCCGACGGGGGAGGGGGTGACGGCCGGCCGGCGGTGGCGGCCCGCCCTGGCCCCGGCGCTGGTGCTGCGGCACGACCGCGTGCGCGGCGCCGACCTGTTGGTCCTGCCGGAACGGGTGGTCGTCCTGGAGGGACAGGCCGGTCGGATCGTCGGCCTGTGCGACGGGACACGGACCGTGGGCCGGATCGTCGCCGAGCTGACCGAGCGGTACCCGGGCGCCCCGGTGGCCACCGAGGTCCCCGCCTTCCTCGACCGTCTGCACCAGGAGGGCTGGCTCAGGTGACCGCTGCTCCCACCCCCACGGCCCCGGCACGCCCCTGGGCCCTGCTCGCCGAACTCACCCACGCGTGTCCGCTGCACTGCCCGTACTGCTCCAACCCCCTGGAGCTGGCCCGCCGTTCGGCCGAGCTGACCACCGACGACTGGACGGACGTACTGCGCCAGGCCGCCGCCCTGGGCGTCGTCCACACCCATCTCTCCGGCGGCGAGCCGCTGCTGCGCCCCGACCTGGAGCGGATCGTCGCCGCCGCCGAGGGCGCCGGGATCTACACCCAGCTGGTCACCAGCGGCACCGGACTGGACGAGGCCCGGCTCACCGCGCTGCGCACGGCGGGCCTGCGCAGTGTGCAGCTCTCCGTCCAGCACGCCGACCCCGAGGCCAACGACCGGATCGCCGGACGTCCGTCCGCCTTCGCCGCCAAGGAGCGGGCCGCCGCCCTGGTCCGCCGGGCCGGGCTCCCCCTCGGCCTCAACGTGGTGCTGCACCGCGACAACCTCGACGCCGTCGACGATCTCATCGACCTGGGGGAGGCCTGGGGCGTGGACCGCATCGAGCTGGCCAACACCCAGTTCTACGGCTGGGGCCTGCTCAACCGCACCGCGCTGCTGCCCTCCCGCGACCAGCTGGCCCGCGCCCGGGAGAGCGTCGAACGCGGGCGCGATCGGCTCGCCGGCCGGATCGACCTGGTCTGGGTGGTCCCCGACTACTTCGACGGCGTCGCCAAGCCCTGCATGGGCGGCTGGGGAGCGGTCTCCCTCACCGTCGCCCCCGACGGCACCGTAC
Organism: Streptomyces sp. NPDC049687; assembly: GCF_044465285.1. Lineage (NCBI taxonomy): Bacteria > Bacillati > Actinomycetota > Actinomycetes > Kitasatosporales > Streptomycetaceae > Streptomyces > Streptomyces sp. NPDC049687. Next base: position 793,323 of record NZ_JBITLN010000002.1, on the reverse strand, counting down.
TGCCCTGCCCGGCCGCCGCCTCCCTGCCGGACCTCGACCCGCCTAACGTCCGCGACCGTCCGCTCGACTGGATCTGGGACCACTCCCCGGCCTTCACCCGCTACCGCGGCACCGACTGGATGACCGGCCCCTGCGGCACCTGTCCGCGCCGGGAGGAGGACTTCGGCGGCTGCCGCTGCCAGGCGTACGCCCTCACCGGCGACGCCACCCGCACCGACCCGGCGTGCGCCCTGTCCCCCGACCACAGCCTCCTGCGCACCCTCACCGACACCGGCCCGGCGCAGGACCCACCGCCGTACGTGTACCGCCGTCCCGGGCCGGAGGCGGGCGCCGCGCGCGCCGGTGCCGCGGCAGGCGGCGTTCGCCCCGTCGCGACGCCCGGCACGCCCTCTCGCCGCACCGGGCACAACCCCGAGTACGTCCAGTACGAGGGCTTGCGCCCGGCACGCCGAGAGCACGCTCCCCCACTCTCGGCTTCGCTCGAGCGGGAGGGACCCCCATGACGCCGCTCCTTGACGGGCAAACGGTGCCTGCCGCGGCACTACTCGTTCACCGACGACCGTGCGAGCCCCCAGCCGATGAGGGCCAGGATCCCGGCGAGCGGACCCAGCGCCGGCGCGAACGTCGTGTTGACGATCGTGGCACCGGCCATGCCGGCCATCTGCCAGGCCGCCCCGAGCACGGCGAGAGCCGCCAGCCAGTGCCACCGGCTGGTGCGCGCCACCACGAACGGCAGCAGTACGAAAGCCACCGTCTGGACGAGGTATCCGACGACGAAGTACGTGTCCGCCAGGGATTGCCACCCCTCCAGTCCGGTGGCGTCGGCGCGGTCCGTCAGGTGCTCGGACCGGTAATCCAGGAACGAGTGGCCGCCCAGGACGCGCTCGGGGAACCAGTCCATGAGGTAGAGCCCCGCGAGGGTGAGCGCCGAGGCGCTCACCGTCAGCACGTACGCGGTCGTCAGCTTCCCGTCGGTGGCCGCGGGGCTGTTCGAGATGGTCACGGCATCGGCTCCCTTCGACACCCCTGGGGGCATCGGTCGTCGCTGTGCCGATCATGGTGACGCCCGGCGATCCGGTCCGCTTCGGTGAAACTACGTAATTCCGCACGGAAGACCGGCGCAACCTCCGTGCCGGAGCCGCCCGCTCACTCCACGTCGGCGACGACGGAACCGACCCGCTCGGCCAGGTGCGGGTCACGGCGGACCAGGAGCGTCGCATAGCCGACGGAGCCGAGCAGAGCGGCCAGCGCCGCGTAGGGGAACCAGTTGTACGGCGCCGGCTGACCGGGCTTGGCGAGGTAGTAGAGCGGGACCAGGATGGCCACGGCGCCGATCACGGGCAGCACGAGATGACGGACGGTCCGGAACTCCTGCGGACGGTATCTGCGGTAGTACAGCGGCAGGGCGATGTTCGAGGCGAGGTAGACCAGCAGGATCAGGATGGCGCCCAGGCTCGAGGACTCGGTGAAGAAGACCACGGGGTCCATCGGACCGCCGTCGGCTCCGAGCAGATGGCCGAGCCCCCAGCCTCCGATGATCAGCAGCGCGGTGACGGTGAAGGTGACGATCGCGTTGTTCGGCGTACGGCGGGTGGGGTGGACGTAGCCGAAGAAGGACGGGAGCAGCCCCTCCCGTCCGGCGTTGAACACCAGCCGGGCCTGGGAGTTGATGCCGGCGATCAGCACGCCGAGGGTCGAGGTCAGGCCACCGACGTAGGCGACGAACGCCAGCGCCCCGAGGGTGTGGTGGGCGACGTCGACGAACGGGATGGTGGAGGCGCCGAGGCGGGCCGTGTCGTAGTCGAAGCCGGTCACCGTGGCGTAGGAGAACAGCATGTAGCTGACCGTCATGATCGCGACGGAGGAGAACACCGCGCGGCCGACGTTGCGCCGCGGGTTCTCCGTCTCCTCGGCCAGCGCCGCCGAGTTCTCCCAGCCGATGAACAGGTACACCGCCAGCGGGAAACCCGCCGCGAGGCCCTTGACGCCGTGGCTGAGGTGGCCTGGCAGGAACGGGTCGGCGGAGAGGCCGCCCCGGTGTTCGACGATCGTCGCGACCGAGACCGCGACCAGCACCAGCATCTCCACACCGAAGAAGTAACCGGCCCATTTGGTGGAGACCACGATCCCGCGCAGCATCAGCACCATCGCCAGCCCGGTCAGCAGCAGGGTCCAGATGATCCACGGCAGGTCGACGCCGGTGTAGTGGTGCAGGGTGATCTGCACGAACCCGCCCGAGATCGCTATGACGGAGGCCATCGCGATGATGTAGCCGAGTCCGGCCAGCAGGGCCGTGGTCACCGCGCTGACCGGGCCGAAGGTCTTGCCCACGAAGGTGATGAAGCTGCCCGCCGAGGGGTGCGCCCGGGAGAACTCGGCGAGCGTGTTGCCGAGCAGCGCGACGGCGACTCCGGCGGCGGCGATGGTCAGTGGGGACGCGACGCCCGCGGTGGTGGCCAGGAAGGCGAAGCCGAAGAAGAAGCTCATGGCCGGACCCACGTTGGCCATCGTGGCGGCGGCGATGTCCGCCATGCCGAGCACGCCGCCGCGCAGGCGCTGGGGTGCGCCACCGGCGGGGCCCGAGGTCGGCGACGGGCCGACGGCTCCGGGATCGGACATGACGGCAGCTCCTTCTGGGGGCGGCGGTACGGCGGGGAGGACGGAGGCCGGGAGTGGCGCCGGCGAGCGTCAGCTCGGGCGGGCCCGCTGGTGTTCCTTCACGGCGCGCACGGCCGGGTCCATCGCGCCGCGGCCGAGTTCGGCGAGCAGGTCGGCGTGGCAGCGGTTCCGCGCCCGTACCACCGCGGGGGACGGGGCCGGCATCAGCAGGCACTGGCGGCCGAGCAGGTCGGCGGCGAACTCGCGGACCCCCGCACCGCCGAGCCCCTCCGCGAGGTCGAGATGGAAACGTGTCTCCAGTTCGACCAGTCGTGCCGGGTCCTCGGCCAGGTCCATCTCCGTGACCAGCGACCGCAGTCCCTCGAGGTGACCGTCCGGGACCTCGCCCGCGCCCCGGGCCACGAGACCGCATTCGAGCAGCAGATGGAAGGAGTCCAGGGAAGCCGCCTCCTCGGCGTCATGCGTCACGGCGACGACGGCGTCCCAGTCCGCGGCGACGAAGGTCCCGCCCGCGCGGCCTCGCCGCCGGTCGAGCAACCCGTCCTGGCACATTCCCTCCAGCGCACGGCGCACGGTGATCTCACTGATGCCCAGCTCCTCGGCGAGGACGCCGGCGTCCGGCAGCCGGTCTCCCGGCGACACGGATCTCAGGCGCACCCGCAGTGCCACCCGGGACCGGACCAGTTCCGCTCCCGTGGGCCCCCGGCCGGGCAGGAGACGGGTGTCGCCGCCGCCGTAGGGTCCGAACTTGCCCGCTGCATTCACCACGGCGCCCACCCTAACGGCCTGCTGAGCGGGTATGCCCAAAAAATAGAGCACGCTGAACACTTAAACAAGGCGGGCAGGTCTTGTTTTTTTGGATCGCGGTGAACTAATTTCCGGAGCCATGTCCTCGTCCCCACTCCAGGTTCGGATGTCGAGATGACCACACGTCCCCCGCTCTCCGCCGCGGAACCGCTCCCCGCCACCGAGAGCACCCCACCGGACTCAGGCCTGCAGGCCGGCCTGAAGAACCGCCACCTGTCGATGATCGCGATCGGCGGTGTCATCGGTGCCGGCCTGTTCGTCGGCTCCGGTTCCGGCATCGCCGCCGCGGGCCCCGGGATCCTCGTCTCCTACGCGCTCGTCGGCATCCTCGTCGTCCTCGTCATGCGGATGCTCGGCGAGATGGCCGCGGCCAACCCCACCTCGGGTTCCTTCTCCGCCTACGCGGACCGGGCGCTGGGCCGCTGGGCCGGATTCACCATCGGCTGGCTGTACTGGTTCTTCTGGGTCGTCGTCCTCGCGGTCGAGGCGACCGCCGGGGCCAAGATCCTGGCCGGCTGGATACCGGCGGTCCCGCAATGGGGCTGGGCCCTGATCGTCATGATCGTCCTCACCGTCAGCAACCTGGCCTCGGTCGCCTCCTACGGCGAGTTCGAGTTCTGGTTCGCCGGCATCAAGGTCGTCGCCATCGCCGCGTTCATCGTGCTCGGCGGACTCGCGATCTTCGGACTGCTGCCCGGCTCGGACCACCCGGCCTCCGGCTTCTCCAACCTCACCGCCCACGGCGGCTTCCTGCCCAACGGACCCGGCGCGATCCTCACCGGCGTCCTGATGGTCGTCTTCTCCTTCATGGGCAGCGAGATCGTCACCCTGGCGGCCGGTGAGTCGGCGGACCCGCAGGGCGCGGTCACCAAGGCCACCAACAGCGTGATCTGGCGGATCGCGGTGTTCTACCTGGGCTCGATCCTGATCGTGGTGTCGCTGCTGCGCTGGGACGACCCGGCGATCCTCAAGGACGGCTCGTACGTCGCCGCGCTCAGCTCCATCGGCATCCCGCACGCCGCCCAGATCATGAACGCCATCGTGCTCACCTCCGTGCTGTCCTGCCTCAACTCCGGCCTGTACACCGCCTCACGCATGGCGTTCTCCCTCGGCCGGCGCAGCGACGCCCCCGCCGCCTTCGGGCAGACCACCGGGCGCGGTGTGCCGCGGACGGCCATCCTGGCCTCGGTCGTCTTCGGCTTCGTCGCCGTCGCCTTCAACTACCTCTGGCCCGACACGGTCTTCCAGTTCCTCCTGAACTCCTCCGGCGCCATCGCCCTGTTCGTCTGGCTGGTGATCTGCTTCTCCCAGCTGCGCATGCGCAAGATCATCCAGCGGGAGTCGCCGGAGAAGCTGATCGTCAGGATGTGGCTCTACCCCTACCTCACCTGGGCCACCATCGCCCTGATCGTCTTCGTCCTCGGCTACATGCTGACCGACACGGCCGACGGCGGCGGACGCGACCAGGTCGTCCTGTCCACGGCCGTGGCCGTGGCCGTGGTGGCCGTGGCACTGGTCCGCGGCAGGACGCGCGACGCCGTCACCCGGTCGTAGCGGGCCCGCGTCAGGCCGGCAGCAGGGCCTCGATCCGGTCGAGGACCTCGGGGGTGTCCGGCCTGACGCGGGAACGGATGCGATGCGCCACCAGTCCCTCGGGCGAGACCAGGAACTTCTCGAAGTTCCACTCGACGTCCCCGGCCACCCCGTGCTCGTCGGGCGCGGCGGTGAGGAACGCGTAGACCGGGTGGCGTGTCGCGCCGTTGACGTCCACCTTCTCGAAGAGCGGGAAGGTGACGTCGTAGGTCGTCGAGCAGAACGCCCGGATCTCCTCGGCGGTGCCCGGCTCCTGCTGCCCGAACTGGTTGCAGGGAAAGCCCAGTACGGCGAACCCGCGGGGTCCGTAGCGCCGGTGCAACTGCTCCAGCGCCGCGTACTGCGGGGTACGCCCGCATCGGGAGGCCACGTTGACCACGAGGAGGGCCTGCCCACGGTAGGCGCTCAGGTCACCGGGCTCCCCGCCGAGTGTGCGGACCGGGATGTCGTACAGGGTCATGTCGGCGTCTCGCTCCGCTCCTGTCGGGGGTGGGCCTTGCGGAAGGCGGTGACCAGGGCGTCGACGTCCTCGTCGGTCATGGCCGCGCCCAGGCCGATGGTGACGGAACGGCCGAGGAGCCCCTCGCTGGTCCGCAGGCGCGGAGGCCGCTGCCACTCCACGCCCCAGGGCGTACGCCCCTCCCGCACGGCCCGGTTGGCCGTGACCGGCTGCCCCTGGTACAGGGTGTGCGCCGGGATGCCGGCGGCGTTCAGGTCGGCGACGAAGCCGCGCGCCTCCAGCCGGGAGCCCAGGAACAGGGTGAGGTCGCCGCCCGATCCGTCCTCGTCGGGCAGCCTGCGCCAGCGGACCGGCAGGTCGGCGGTCTCGGCGCGGACCTGGCGCGCCACGTCACGCAGCCGCCGGCACATCGGAACCAGCCGGGGGAGCTGCGCGGACAGGATCGCCGCGGTCAGCTCGGTCATGCGCAGGTTGGTCCCGATGAACGGCGGGCTGTCGGCGGTGCCGCGCGTCGCGCCCTTGGAGGTGGTGAACTGGCCGCCCTGGTCCTGGTAGCGGGCCACCCGGTCGTACACGTCGGCGTCGGTCACGGTGACCGCGCCGCCCTCACCGGCGGTGATGTTCTTGTCGAGCTGGAAGCTGAAGGCGCCCGCGTCGCCGAGGCCGCCGACGGGCCGTCCCCGGTAGCCGACGCCGGCGGCCTGCGCGGCGTCCTCGATCACCCGCAGTCCGTGCCGGCGCGCGACCTGCGTGATCGGCCCCATGTCGGCGGCGACGTTGGCGAGGTGGACCGGCATCACGCCCCAGGTGCGTTCGGTGATCCGCTCCTCCAGGCTCGCGGGGTCCAGGGTCAGCGAGTCGTCGACCTCGGCGAAGACCGGGACGCCCCGGGCGGCGACGACCGCGCCGACACTGCCGACGAAGGTCACGGCCGGCACGATCACCTCCGCCCCCGGCGGGATCCCGAGGCCGATCATCGCGGCGGTGAGCGCGGCGGTGCCGGAGGACACGGCGACCGTGTGCGCGACACCGGCCACGTCCGAGAACGCGGCCTCGAACGCCTCGGTCCGGTGCCGCAGGTCCGGCCCGTAGTAGCGGAACAGCGACCGCGACCGGATCACCTCCAGGGCGGCGGCCTCCTCTTCCTCCCCCCACAACGCCAGGGCCCGCCAGGTCTCGTACCGCGTCCCGGGCCCCTCGCTCACGCGGCCGCCTCGGTCACCGTGTCGAGGTCCGTCGCGCTGTGCGCCACCACGAAGTCCTCCAGGAAGAGATAGTCGAGCTGGCTCGGCCCGAAGAACGCCAGTGCCTGATCGGGGGTCTCCACGATCGGCTCACCGCGGTCGTTGAAGGAGGTGTTGAGCACGACGGGCACCGAGGTGAGCTCACTGAACCGCGCCACGAGTTCGTAGAAGCTGCCGTTCGCCTCCGGGGTCAGCGTCTGGACCCGCGCCGTTCCGTCGACGTGGGTGATGGCGGGCACCTCCTGCCGCTTGTCCTCCCGCACCGGCGCCACGATCAGCATGTACGGCGACTCGATGTCCAGCTCGAAGTACTCGGCGGCCCGCTCGGCCAGGACGGCCGGGGCGAACGGCCGGAACCCCTCACGGTGCTTGACCTTGCTGTTGAGGATGTCCTTCATCTCCGCGCGGCGCGGGTCGGCCAGGATGCTGCGGTGACCCAGGGCGCGCGGCCCGAACTCGGAACCGCCGGTGAACCAGCCGATGAGCGCGCCCTGCGGCAGGAGTCCGGCCGCCAGCCGGGCCGGCCGCGCCACCCGCCGGTGCGGCAGGCCGGAGGCCTCGAGCGCGGCCCGGATCTCCTCCGTGCCGTACGAACGGCCGAGGTAGGTGTGGGTCTGGGGGCGTGGGGCCGACGCCGGTGCCTTCGGGCCGCGCGGCCGCGGCTGCTCGCCGAGGACGTGGTAGCCGTAGTACGCGCAGCCGACCGCGCAGCCGTTGTCGCCGGCCGCGGGCTGGGCGTAGACCTCGGTGAACGGGGTCCCGCGCAGGATCTTGCCGTTCGCGACCGAGTTGAGGGCGACACCGCCGGCCAGGCAGAGCCGGGTGAGGCCGGTCTCGCGGTGCAGCCAGTCGGCGGCGTGCAGGACGGCGGTCTCCAGCAGGTCCTGTGCGGCCCAGGCGAGGTCGGCGCCCCGGGCGAAACGCTCGTCGCCCTCGAATCCGTCCAGGGCGTGCTCGACGAACTCCAGCAGCCCGCCGTCCTTGAGACGCAGCGCGTACCGGCCCTGCGGCAGCAGGTCCAGCCAGCGGTGGAACTCCGCCCGGTAGCGGTCGGTGCCGTAGGGCGCGAGGCCCATGGTCTTGCCGTCCTCGGTCAGATACCAGCGGCCCTCCTCGTAGAGGGTGAAACCGATGGCCTTGCTGACCGCCTTGTACATGAATCCCAGCGAGTGGTCGCTGTCGCCGGCCTGGTAGACCCGGGTCTCGCGCAGGCCGTCGGTGCTCCAGTTGGTCCCGTACACCTTGGAGATCTCGGTGATCTCCGTGCCGTTGCCGACCGACATGGTCAGGGTCTCGACGCCCCGCCCCTCGAAGAGACTGCCGGCCCCGTCGACGACGAGGATCGCCGCCTCGGGAAAGGGGGAGGGGTAGAAGGCGCTGGCGGCGTGCGCCAGGTGATGCCTGATCAGTGTCGTACGGCTGCGGAAGGGGAAGTAGCAACTGGGCAGGAGGGTGTCGTCCGCGACGATCGCCTCCACCTCGCCGAGCCGGACCCCACGGGTGGTCAGGCAATAGCGCCAGCACTGGTTCGCCAGGGAATTCACATTGACCGCGTATTTGCGGCGGGTCAGCCGTTCTTCTTCAATACCGACGGCGATCTCACCGTTCTCGACCAAGCAGGCCGAGAAGTCGTGGTTGGAACCACCGAGCCCCAGAGCGAGCATACTGCCGTCCTTACTGCCGGTTGCGGCATACAGATTTGGCGAGTACGTGCTCGTAACGCTACCCCGTGTCAACCGGTCCGTCGTCAGAGTCATATGAGCCATCCTCCGGCCGAATCAAGTCGCGTTCCGGGCGGAAGCCGATGCCTGCGCTTGTGCGCATTGACCGCGTCTTCGCGGTGAACTTAGACTCGTCCGTCAACGGAAGAGTCATGCGTAAAACGACCTGGGTGCGGTGATAAGGCATGGCCCTGAAACGTGATTATCGTGATGCGATGTTCGCGCATCGCGACGGACGGAATCGTCTCAAGCTCCTCATGAATGACATGGTGATCGAGGAGCAGCTGTGCCAGATGAGGTGTTCCTACTGCCTCACCGAGGACTTCAACCTCCTCATGCAGGTCCCCGACGCGCGACTGCGTCTGACCACCGACCGGCGTGCGGACTGGCACGAGATCCTCGACGCCTATCACCGTCATGTGGACAGCCCCGTCATGCGCCTCAGCGGCGGCGAGTTCTTCTGGCTGAAGGGCTCCACCGAGTTCGTCGCGGAATGCAGCGAGAAGTACGAGGTCGTGCAGGTCATCACCAACGGCGCGTTTCTGACCCCGCACCGGCTGGAGGCCCTCGCCGAGCTGGGCAACGTCCAGCTGTGCCTCTCCCTGGACGGCCACACGCTGGAGCTGAACGGCCACCGGCTGCCGCCCAAGCAGCACAGGCTCTTCGACGTCATCATGCGGCACCTGGACCACGCGGTGGAGCTGGGGATCCCCATCGAGATCCAGTCGGTGATCACCGACCTGAACGCCACCGCCCAGGCGGACTTCGCCGAGTTCCTGCTGGAGCGTTACGGCCGGGGCGTGATGCTGTACTTCTTCCCCGTGCGCGGAGAGACCAGGACGACGCACGCCCCACCCCTCGGCGACCATTTCGCGCCATTGCTCGAACGCTACGACGAATTGTCCGCGGTACTTCCGCCGCGCGCCTTCGTGGAACACATAGGGAATCAGCTGCGCACCGGCGTACGCACTCTTCGGTGCTACGCGACGGCCACCATGGTTCAGCTCTTCGGGCAGGGCGACGTCTCCTGCTGCCCGTACGCCTGGCTCAAACCCATGGGAAACATCAAGGAGAATCCCGATCTCGTCCCGGAACAGTACGGAAAGCACCAGCACTACGACATGTTCATGCAGCCAAGGCCACGCTTCCCGTACTGCAAGAGCTGCACCGGACCGATCGACGTCGTCAACCTCTATCTGTTCGGCGGCATCTCCGAGGAGGAAATCGCGCGCTGTGCGCCGTACGCCGGACCCCGCGCGCTGGAACGGCTGCGGGAGCTGAAATCGGCGTTCACGCCGGTCTTCGAACCGGAAAACCAAGGTCGTGAGGAGACGTCATGATCACCTTGGACGGAATGTCCGCCGGCGATTTCGCGAAGGCCGGGCTGCACCGGCTTCTCGCACTTCCGCAGCACGATCTGCTCACCCTCGCCGGAGACTGGCTCGGTGAACTGGCGCCGTGGCGGAACAGCGAGACCCTGGCGGCGATCTCCACCAGCATGTCCGCCGAGTCCGTCCTCTCCTCCCTGTTCGTCTTCGGGGACCAGGTGGCCGAGTCCGAGGTCCGCGCGGAGGTCCCCGGTGCGCTGCTCGATCTCCTGCTGCGCGCCCGGGTGCTCCGCGAGGACGCCGGGAAGGTGTCGGCCGACTACTGCCTGGTCCGCGGGGACGGCATGACGCTGCTCGCCGCCTGGCGGGCGGCGGGACGGGACACCGGGTCGTACGCGCCCTGGGTCGGCACCGACTCGATGACGCTCTCCCGGCTCGTCGCCGCGCGCCGCGGGGCCGGCTCGGCCCTGGACCTCGGCTGCGGCACCGGCATCCTCGGCCTGGCGGCGGCGCGCAACGGCGCCGACGTCCTCTCCGTCGACGTCAACCCCGAATGCACGGCGGCCACCACGGTCAACGCCCATGTCAACGGCCTGGGCGACCGGCTGACCGCCACCGAGGGGGACATCATGTCCCTGTCGCTGGACTCCCGGTTCGACCTCGTCGTCTCCAACCCGCCGTGCCTTCCGCTGCGGCGCGGCTCGCTCGGCTGGCTGGCCGGCGAGGCCGGGCTGGACGGACTGGAGTTCTTCTGGGAACTCCTGCGCCAGGTCCCCCGGCTCCTCACCGACGACGGCGAGGCGCTGCTCCAGGCCGCGGCCTACGGCGACGAGCGCGGACCGTTCTTCGTCCAGGAGCTGGAGGCCGAACTGCGCCGCCTGAAGCTCTCCGGCCGGCTGCTGCTCAGGCCCTCGACGCCCCCGCGCTGGCCGGCCTTCGCCCCGCGCGACGAGCACCAGCAGCTCACCGGCCCACTCGGCGACGAGGTCCGCGAGTACGTCACCCGCGTCGGCGCCACGCACTACTACGGCTTCGTCCTGTCGGCCCGCCTCACCGGCGAGGGCCTGGAGGTCGGCCGCTTCCGGTGAGCCCCCGGGCGACCCACGGCGATCACCGGGGTGATGACGGCGGTCACCCCGGTGGTCGGCGGGTTCGCCCGGGCGGGCCCGGCGGTCGGGCGGCCGGTCCGCGGTGATCAGCCGGGGGAGCCCAGCCACTCCGGTCCCAGTTCGGCGTGTTCCAGGGCGGCGACCGCGCTGGTCGCCTCCAGGAGCGTCAGGCGGGTGGTGTCGATCAGCCGGACACCGGGCACATCCGCCACCTCCGCGTCGAGGTGACGCTCCGCCAGTCGGCCCTCGACGAAGTACCGGCCGCCCGTGTCGCCCTCGATCCGGACGGCCAGCGCCTCCGCGTCGGCCCGCAGCCCGTAGTAGACCGGGTGTACGCCGAGTTCCCCGAACACCTTGTGGAAGCGTTCGTAGGCACGGCCGACGAGGACCACCCCGGTGACGATCACCACCCGCGCCCCCCACTCCCGGTAGACGGGCAGCACGGCGCGCACGCTCGCGGCCATCAGGTCGTACACCTCCTCGCCCCCGTTCCACGGATGGACGATCGGGTCGCAGTCCATCGCGGCGGCCGGGACGCTGTACCGGGTCACCAACTGGTGTCCCAGCCTGGTCTTGCCGACGCCCGGCGCGCCGGTGATCACCACGGCCCGCATCAGTTCGCCTCCTCACGGACCGTCCCGACCAGGCGGAAGCCCAGGTGGGGAATCTTGAGCAGCTTCGCACCGGAGTCGATGTCCAGAAGCTTCTGCTTCAGGACGGAGGCCACCTTGTTCACGTCCTCCCCGCCCGTGGCCTCGGCGAGTTCCTCGCGGGAGACGATCTGGCCCGGCCGGCCGGCCAGCAGGCGCAGCAGACCCGCCTCGGCGTCGGTCACCGGCGAGGACTTCGCGGGGGAGCTCAGCGAGCCCCTCCCGTCGAGGGTGAGCACCTGGGTGTTCTCGGGCGGGGTGACGGTCTTGAGATAGCCGAGGGTCTCCACCAGCCGGGCCCGCCGCAGGGGGCTGGCCAGGGTGAAGCTGTAGCCGCGGGAGACCGCCGCCAGGACCTCCGTTGCGGAAACGCCGTCCAGTACGGCGACGGCGTAACCGCCCCTGCGCTTCAGCTCCTCCACGGACGGATCGTCCGGTCGGGCGGCGGCGACCCGGTGGAAGGAGACCAACTGGGCGCCGGCCGGCGGGGCGTGGTCCGCCGCGGGGTCCGTCACCCGCAGGGTGAGGCCCACCTCGGCGCACGCGTCCGCGAGGACCTCCAGGTCCGCCGGGGTCAGGGACTGAGCCAGTGCATACATGGAAAACCCTTCACTGAGGAGACGGTCGGCCGTCCATGAGCCAGATCCGTTCGGCGGCCGGAAACCCGGCGTCGGCCGCCAGCCGCGCGTCATGGCGGCGGACGCGCTGGATGATGCCCTTGCGTACCTGGATGCGGTAGGCGCCCAGCGCCTCGGCCTTGGTGAGCGCCGCCGTGTCGTCCACCGGCCGCAGCCGCGGGCGCAGTTCGCCGAGTCCCGCCTCGGCCAGGCGGGCGCCGAGCTTGCGCGCCGTCTCCTCCGCCGAGGAGAACAGCGAGTACGGCTGGTCCTCGTAGAAGGCGAGCCGTGCCCCGCCGAGCCGGCCGCCGCGCGCCAGTTCCAGCACCGCTTCCCGGCAGGCGAGGTGGTCGACATGACCGCCGACGCCGAGGGGCGCGTAGACGAGACCGGTGCCGTCGAGCAGGGTCGCGAGCCGTTCGGTGACGGCGTCGAAGAGCTCCGGCTCCTCCCGCGCGAACCCGTCGGACCAGGCCGGGTCGGTGAAGAACCGGTCGCGTCTGAGCTCGCGGTCGGCGGCGTCGACGAACCCGAGCAGCTCCACCCGGGCGCCCAGCACACGGGCCGCGACCGTCTCCTCGGCCAGCAGCGTGTGCCGGGTCAGTTCCGGGCGTTCGGCGTAGTACGGGTCCTTGGTCCAGGTCTCGACGCTGAAGACGTCGAGGATTCGCCCCCCTTGCCGGGCCACCGTCCCGCCGAGCGCCAGCGCGGCGTCGTCCGGGTGCGGGGACACGATCACCGGCGGATCCGCCACCGTGCTCGTGGGCGTGGGCGTGGGCGGGGGTGCCATGAGCAGCAGCCCGTGCCGCCGCAACCGGCCGATGGTCTCGCGGTCCGCCGCGGTGAATCCGTCGAGCGGCCGGGTGCCGTCGCAGCGGGACAGCAGCGAGGCGTCACCGTCCGACGGACGGGCGCCGGTGTCGACCTGACGCCCCATGAAACGGAGTTCGCCGTCGACCGTTTCCACATGCGGCAGAGCGGTCGGGCACCAACGGTCAGGAATCTGCGTCATGTAACTCCGAGCCCGCGCGGTGACGAATGACAGCCACAATATGGCCGGAGCATACCGATCACTCCGACGTGGGCACAGGGGGCGTTCCAGAGCGGCAGAAAATGAGGGGCCAGGTGGCCGAAAATGCCCAGCCGGAGGTGGCTGTGATCGTTTTTCAGGAACGTCGGGACCAATAGGTTTCCGGTCATTCATTTCGCCCCTGACCCCGCTTCCGCCGACGCCCCCGGGCCCGCACCGGACGCCGTGGCCACGCCGTGCGGCCGTAACGGGATTCCCACGTCAACCACCCTGCAACGGGAGGCGTTGTGTGCCGCGGGACGGCCTCGGAACGGGGCCGTCATCGGGGCATCGGCCTGGCCGAACACAGGTGGAACGATTGGCCACGACTTCGGATTGGCTGCCGAGGCACCATTGCGCCGGGGATCTTCTGCTGTAGCCTCAAAGTGCGATTTGGCCTGTCGGATCGATTAGAGGACGAGGCAGGGAATGGCGACTCGCGTACTGCTTGTTCAGCAAGGAGTCTGGGGGAATTCAGCGGCCTCCATGCCGCTGGCGATCGGCTACCTGAAGGCCTACGCCGAGGCCGATGAGCGCATTCGGCGTCGTACGGACATCACCATCCGGAACTACCCCGGTGACGCGGGCCTGAACGCCATGGCCCGGGACCTCGTGCGCGACGGCTGCCCCGACATCCTCTGCTTCTCCGTCCTCGGCTGGAACTACCGCGCCTTCGGCACCCTCGCGGAGACGTTCAAACAGATGAACCCGCAGGGCTGGGTCGTCTTCGGCGGCAACCACGTCGCTCATCAGGCCGAGCGGGTCCTGCGGATGTTCCCGCAGGTCGACGTGGTGGTGAACGGCGAGGGGGAACTGGTCTTCCGCGACCTGGTGAACGGCTACCTGGACGGCGCCCGGCGCACCGAACTCCACGAGATCGCCGGGATCTCCTTCCGCGAGGCGGAGGGAAACCTGGTGACGACTCCCGAGCGGGAACGGATCCAGGATCTCGAGATCCTGCCGTCCCCGATCCTCACCGGAGCCATACCGCTCGTCGACACGAAGGGTCGCTTCCTCTACGACTACGCCCTCATGGAGACGAACCGCGGATGCCCCTACAAGTGCGCCTTCTGTTATTGGGGAGGCGCCACCGGACAGAAGATGCGGGCGTTCTCGAGGGAACGGCTGCGTGAGGAACTGGACGTGCTGGGGCGGCGCGGCGCGGAAATCCTCATGCTCGCCGACTCCAATTTCGGTCTCCTGCGCCAGGACGAGGAATTCCTCGACGATCTGCTTCGGGTGCGCAGTAAGTATGGTTTTCCGAAGAGACTGGAAACCTCCTGGGCCAAGAACAAGTCGCCCGGCTTCTACCGCATCATGGAGAAGATGAAGCAGTCGGGGATGCACAACGCGTTCATCCTCGCCCTGCAGACGATGGACGATTCCGTGCTGGATCTGATGCGCCGGCGGAACATGAGGCTGAACGACTGGGAAAGCCTCGTCGCCTGGCTGACCGACCATGGCATCACCCCGTATCTGGAGTTGATCTGGGGGGCGCCGGGCGAGACGGTCGCCTCATTCCTGGACGGTTACGACCGGGCGGCCCGGCACACCCCGTTCATCGCGGTCCATCCGCTGATGCTGCTGCCCAACACCGAATACCACGACAAGCGGGAACAGCACGGACTGGTGACCGTGCGCGGCGAGCACGACGACTTCGACTATGTGCTCGCCCACAACACCATGACCCTCGCGGACAACGAGCGCATGCTCCGCTTCATCTGCTGGAACCGGGTACTGGCCCGGAGTCTGTGGCTGCACAACATCTGGGTCGCCCTGCGCGAACTCGCCGGCATTCCCCAGTCACGCGTCATCCTCAGCTTCTCGGACTGGATCGAGAAGAGCGACGACCCCGAGGCCAGGCAGCTGCACGCGCTCGCCAGGCCGGCGAGTTCCGCCAGCGAGAACGTCGACCCCAACGTCTGGCGTCTGCTCACCAAGCGGCTGCTGCGGCAGTGGTGGGAGGAGGCCCTGCGCCCCGACCTGCCCGAGCACCTGCTGCCGCTGCTGGACGAGGTCTTCCGCTACGACCTGTTGTGCCAGCCCGTCCGTCTGCTGTCCGACGGCTCGGGACCCGAGGAGGACCTCCCGGTCGTCACCAGGCACGGCGAACGCTGGTATCTGCGCAGCGGCACGGAATTCACCCACCCGGTGCCCCGCCTGATCGCCGCACTGCGGCGCGGCGAGACGGTGAGCACCGAACCCGAGCGCCACACCACGGACTTCTACTACCGGACCGAATTCGGCGGCGACGTCCAGCACTACTTCCGCATGGACCGCTTCCGCGGGCTGACGGAGCAGCAGCTCGAGGCACAGTTCACCAACGCCTGACCAGAATCCTCATCACGGGAGACAGAGACGATGGACCGCGCCGGGCTCATACGGGAACTCCACGAGATCGCAGCGGGCATGACCAAGGGCGAGCACCGGCACGTACCCGGGGAGGGCGACGCCAGCCTTGTGGAGCAGTACGGCTTCAGTTCCCTCGACGCCCTGGAGTACCTGCTGATCCTCGAGGAGAAGTTCGACGTCGTCTTCGAGGACGAGGACCTGACCGAGGAGACGCTCTTCTCCATCGAGGGCCTCGCCACCTACATCCTCGACCAGAGGGCCGGCGAGAGCCCTTCTCTGACGTGAGGGGCGACGTATCGGTCAGTGTGGTCGTGCCGACCCGTGACCGGACCACGCGATTACTGCTCACGCTCACGGCCCTTCGCCACCAGACTCTGGACCGGGAGCGGTTCGAGATCGTCCTGGTCGACGACGCGCCGGACCCCGGCGCGGTGGAGCAGGTGCTGTCGGCCCTGCCCGACCCGCAGGGACTGCCGGTCCGGCGGGCCGCGACCGGTGGCCGGGGCGCGGCCCACGCGCGCAACACCGGGGCGCGCCTGGCCCGCGGGGAGGTCCTGCTCTTCCTCGACGACGACACCCTGGCCACCCCCCGGCTGCTGGAGGCACACCTCGCGGCCCACGAGGACGCCGATGCCGCCGTCGTCCACGGCGGCATCACCGATCTCTCCGCGTTCGCGCTGACCCCCGACCCCCAGCCGCTGCGGCCGGCCCTCACCGGTGCCCGCGGCCGGAGCATCGACCCCGGCGCCCTCACCGACCTCGACGCCCATGTGCCCCACCTCGGGCCCCGCCGCTCGTTCATCGAGCGGACCGCCCGCAAGGTGACCCGGTCACCCGCGTACGCCGCACTGCGCTGGCTCACCTGCATCGGTACGAGCACCAGCATCCGGCGCACGGTCTTCGAACGGGTCGGCGGCTTCGACGAGCACTACGGCGAGCTGTGGGGCGGCGAGGATCTCGAACTGGGGCTGCGGCTCGCCGCCTCGGGCGCCACCTTCGCACCGCTCGACACGGTCGCCTACCACCTGCCGACCGCGCGCCGGGACACCGGCGACCTGCTGCCCAGGTTCTGGCACCGGGTCGCCGAGCGGCACGACGACCCACGCCTCGCCGGCGTGGGCACCTATCTCGCCGGCCGCCTCTCCCTCGACGAACTGGCCGAGCGCCTCGGCCCCGTGGACGGCCACCTGCCGGCCGCGACGGCGGCGTCATGACCACGCCGAAGGTCACCGCGGTGATCGTGGGCGGCACGGCCCCGGAGACGCCGGACGGCCTGCGCTCCCGGCCCGACCTCACCGTCCTCCCCGCCCGCGACCGCCTGACCACCGCCTTCGTCGAGGTGCTGGCCACGGCGCTGGACCAGTTGCCCGCCGGCCTGCGCACCGGCGCCCCGGTGGTCATGGCGGCCACGGACTACTGCGTGCAGACCACTTCCCGGTACGTCACCCGGTGCGCGGAGGCGGAGGCGGGTGGCCGCAGGCTGCGCCCGTCCGAGGCCATGACCCCGGAACCGGCCCAGCTCCTCCAGGAGCTGGCGGAGTCCGGCGGCTGGAACGGGCCGGGCCATGTGCTGATCAGCCCCCGCGCGGCCGCTCTCCAGGCCTGGCGCTGGGCATGGGGCACGGTCTCCGCGGGCCTGCACGAGGCGATGGTCGTGTGCGAACTCGTCCACGACCCGCACGGCGACGGCTTCCGCGTCACGGCCGTCCCCGTGACCGCCGCCGACAGCGCCACGCCGGCACACACCGGCGGCAGCCGCCGTACGACGGGATCGTCGGTGGTCCTCTCCGGCACCGGTCTGGTCACCGCCTTCGGCGACGGCGGCGACGCGTTCTGGCGGAACCTGCTGGACGGCCGACGGGGACTGTCCGAGCCGACCCGGTTCGACGCCTCGCGATTCCGCGGCAGGACCGTGTGCCAGACCTCCGTGGAGGCGCCGCCCGGCAGCCCGACACGGCGCGCGCTGCTCGACCGGGCCCGCTCCGAGGCGCTGCGGGAGGCCGGGGTCGGGCAACTGCCCGCCCGCACCCTGCTGGTCATGGCCGGGGTGGTCCCCCACCTCCCGCGGGTCGGTGACGCGCCCCGGATCGACGAGATCGCCCTGGAGCCCGACTGGGACGACGACGGCTCGGGCATCCCCCCGCGCGACGCGGTACTGATGGCCCACGCCTGCGCGTCCGGTGCCTTCGGCCTGGCCATGGCGCGCGAGTGGCTGCTGTCCGGGCTGGCCGACCTGGCGGTCGTCACCGGCGTGTCGTCCCTCAACACGTACGACTACGCCTGCCTCGACGTGCTCCGCGCGACGAGTACGACCGCTGCCCGCCCCTTCGACGAGGACCGCTCCGGCGTCACGGTCGGGGAGGGCGCCGGGGCGATCGTGCTGGAGACCGCCGAGCACGCGGCGGCACGCGGCCACACCCCGCTGGCGACGCTCAGCGGGATCTCCTGCCGGGTGGCCGGCCAGGGCGTCAGCCGGCTCGACGCACACACCGGCGCCGCCTGCATGCGGGAAGCCCTGGCCATGGCCGGGCTCACCACCGTCGACTACGTCCACGGCCACGCCCCCGGCACCCGGCAGGGCGACGAGGCGGAACTGCTCGCCCTGGACCGGGTCGGCGCCGAGCACGACTGGCGGGGCGTCCCGGTGAGTTCGTACAAGGGAGCGGCCGGCCATCTGCTGCACGCCTCGGTGTTCCCCGGTGTCGTGGTGGCGGTCCGGGCCCTGCGTGACCAGGTGCTCCCGGGCACCCCCGGGCTGCGCAAGCCCCTCGACGCGAGGCATGTGCGGGTGCTGCGCGATCCGGAGCCCTGTGACGGGATGCGCTCCGTGATGGTGAACAACTTCGGGTTCGGCGGCAACAACGCCGCGCTGCTCCTGACGGGCGGCGCGGCCGGGCGCAGGGAGGGGAGCACGGATGGCTGACGCGGTCCTGATGACACCACGCGAGATCCTCACCGGATTCTCCAGTGTCAACAACCAGAACGTCCTGATCAACGACGACGAGTACCTCCGCCTCGACCCCGCGATGCGCCTCTTCTACGAGAAGGTCCGGGAGAATCTGGGTGTGGCGTGCATCGCGGGTCACTTGAGGTCGTGCGGGTATTCGGTGCGGGCGCTGAACCTGCACGGGCGTAATCCGAGCGATGAGGCGATCACGGATCTGATCCGGCGTGAGCGGCCGGCGTTCGTCGGGATCAGCATCATGTACGACCTGCACATCATCGACGCGGTGCGGTTGCTGCGGTGTGTGCGTGAGGCGGATCCGTCGGTGTTCGTGGCGATCGGCGGGGCGTTCTGCACGTACAACGCGAAGCTGATCGCCGAGCGGATCCCGGAGGCGGACTGTGTGGCCTTCGGTGAGGGTGAGCTGACCGTCGAGGGTCTGATGGAGTGTCTGGCCGCCGGCCGGGACTGGCGGAGCGTGCCGGGGCTGTGGTTCTGGCAGGACGGCCGTGTCCGCAGCAGCGGTTCGCCCAGGCTCCCCGACCTCGCCAAGGAGGCGTGGCCCGCCCGCGACCTGCTGGTCAACCACCGCAGGAACGGCATCCCGACGCCGGTGGCGTCGACGTACACCAGTCGCGGCTGCCACGCCAAGTGCACCTTCTGCTACGTCCCCCGGGCGCCCGGTGTCACGGCGGGCAACGCCTGGCGGGTCCGCTCCCCGGTCGACGTCGTGGACGAGATCGAGTACCTCCAGCGGGAGTTCGGCACCCGCTTCCTGTGGTTCAACGACGACAACTTCGGCGGCGCCTTCCAGGACGGCTACAGCCACGCCGTCGGCTTCGCCGAGGAGATCCTCCGCCGTGACCTGAAGATCTCCTTCCACTGCGAGTTCCGCGTCGACACCGGCCTCATCGACCGGGAGGCGCTGCGGACCCTGCGCCGGGCCGGCATGGCCTCCGCGCTGCTCGGCATGGAGACCGGCTCGCCCGGCATGGCCAAACGGTTCCGCAAGGGCACCATGGTCGAGTACAACTTCGACGCGGCCCGCCTGTTCAGGCAGGAGGGCATCGAGCTGGAACCCGGCTGGATCATGGTCGAACCGGGCACGACCCTCGACGAGCTCTGGGAGAACCTGAAGTTCATCGTGGCCGCCGACATCGCCGTCAGCGAGAACCCGTTCTCCTTCATCAGCCGTGCCATCGCACTGCGCGGCACCGAGATGTACGACAAGATCGCCGACCCCACGCCCCCGGAACTCCCGGACGTCGAGGGGCCGGCCAGGGCCGTCCTGCTTCAGGCCCGCCGGGAGTACCGGATCCCGGACCGGCGGGTCGAGGACGTGTGGGCGGCCTGGAGCAAGGTCAGCGCGGAGGTGGCCGACCGCAAGGAAGAGCTGCCCTTCGTCGCCCAGCTCATCGTCGACGCCACCAGGGCCCGCAGGACCCGGGGCGAACAGGGCCTGCGCCCGCTGCTGAGCCGGCTGCGCGGATGGGCCGACGGCCTGCCGGAACTGCTGGTCGCCTTCCTCAACGTAGGGCTGCTGCTCGCGGACGAGGACCCGCCCCGCCTCGCCGAGCGCCTGGAGGCGGAGCTGCGCACCCTGGTCGACGCCTACGACCGCCGGGTCCTGGGAGAGCCCTACCCGGCGTTCGTCGAGGAGACCAGGAGGCTGTGCGGAGATCAGGCCATGGCCGGGTGACCCACTCGGTGTCGGGATGCGGTCGTGAAGACAAGAGAGGAGACCGGCCATGGCGGATGTGGTCCTGCTGACCCCCCGGGAGATCCCCACCGGAGCCGCGAGCCTGAACAACCAGAACGTCCTGATCAACGACGAGGAGTACCTGTCCCTGGACCCGGCGATGCGGCTGTTCTACAAGCGGGTCCGGGAGAATCTGGGTGTGGCGTGCATCGCGGGTCACTTGAGGTCGTGCGGGTATTCGGTGCGGGCGCTGAACCTGCACGGGCGTAATCCGAGCGATGAGGCGATCACGGATCTGATCCGGCGTGAGCGGCCGGCGTTCGTCGGGATCAGCATCATGTACGACCTGCACATCATCGACGCGGTGCGGTTGCTGCGGTGTGTGCGTGAGGCGGATCCGTCGGTGTTCGTGGCGATCGGCGGGGCGTTCTGCACGTACAACGCGAAGCTGATCGCCGAGCGGATCCCGGAGGCGGACTGTGTGGCCTTCGGTGAGGGTGAGCTGACCGTCGAGGGTCTGATGGAGTGTCTGGCCGCCGGCCGGGACTGGCGGAGCGTGCCGGGGCTGTGGTTCTGGCAGGACGGCCGTGTCCGCAGCAGCGGCCCGCCCAGGCTCCCCGACCTCGCGGACGAACCGTGGCCCGCCCGCGACCTGCTCGTGCACCACCGCAAGAACGGCATCCCCACGCCCCGCGCGTCGACGTACACCAGTCGCGGCTGCCACGCCAAGTGCACCTTCTGCTACGCGCCGCGGCAGCCCGGAGTGGTGGACGGCCCCTGGCGGGTACGGCCGGTGGAGGACGCGGTCGACGAGATCGAGTTCCTCCAGCGGGAGTTCGGCACCCGCTTCCTGTGGTTCAACGACGACAACTTCGGCGGCGCCTTCCAGGACGGCTACAGCCACGCCGTCGGCTTCGCCGAGGAAGTCCTGCGCCGTGGCCTGAAGATCTCCTTCCACTGCGAGTTCCGCGTCGACACTGGCCTCATCGACCGGGAGGCGCTGCGGACCCTGCGCCGGGCCGGCATGGACCTGGCGCTCCTCGGCATGGAGACCGGCTCGCCCGGCATGATGAAGCGGTTCCGCAAGGGCACCACCGTGGAGTACAACTTCGACGCCGCCCGCCTGTTCAAGCAGGAGGGCATCGAACTCGAACCCGGCTGGATCATGATCGAACCGGGCACGACGCTCGACGAGCTCTGGGAGAACCTGAAGTTCGTCGTGGCCGCCCGGGTGCACGAGAGCGAGAACCCGTTCTTCCTGATCAACCGGGCCATCGCACTGCGCGGCACCGAGATCTACGACAAGGCCACCCGCTACGAGGAGCCCGACATCCCCGGAGTGGAGGGCGCCGCCTGGGAGGTGCTCCGGCACGCCCGCCGCGACTACCGCGTCGAGGACGAGCGCGTGGAACACCTGTGGACGGCCTGGAGCAGGGTCTCCTCGGAGATCAACGACCGCAAGGAGAACGAGGTCCCGTTCCTGGCCCAGAGCATCGCGGACGCCGTCCGCGCCCGGCGCGGCACCGGCGCCGAGTCACTGCGTCCCCTGCTGGGCCGGCTGCGCCGCTGGGACCAGGGACTCGCCGGACTGCTCGTCGCCTTCCTCAACGCGGGGCTGCTGCTCGCCGACGAGAACCCGCCCGGGCTCGCCGACCGGCTGGAGACCGAACTGCGGGCGATGATCGCCGCGTACGACCGTGAGCACCTCGGTCACACCTTCCCGGACTTCGTCGTGGAGACGGCGAGGGCGTGCGGCGAGCACACCCTGGCACAGGTGAGGGGCTGAGCGATGACCCACGAGAGGATCCGGTTCGCGGCCGTGGGCTGCGGGAGGGTGTTCGAGCGCTACCACCTGCCCTGCGCCGACCAGCGGGACGCCATGGAACTGGTGGGGGTGGTGGACACCGACGTCGAGCGCGCCCGGGAGCTCACGGCGGGCCGCCAGGGGGTGTGGACGGGGACCTCCGTGGACCGGCTCATCGAGGAGACGCGCCCGGACCTGATCAGCGTCTGCACGCCCAACGACGCCCACGCGGAGCCGGTCCTGGCGGCGCTGGACGCCGGTGTCGCGGTGCTGTGCGAGAAGCCCCTCGCCGCCACGGTGGGGGAGGCCCGCCGGATGGCCGCCCATCCGGCGGCCGAGAAACTGCTCGGGGTGAACATGCCCTTCCGCTTCCATCCGCTGCTGGAGGCGTTCGCCGACGCGGCGCGGTCCGGGGCGCGGCGCGTCGACTTCTCCTTCGCCACCCCCGGCAACCGGGTCTGGCGGGCCCGCACCCCCTGGTACGGCGACGCACGGCGGGCCGGCGGCGGCGCGCTGCTGGACCTGGGGCCGCACGCCATCGACCTGCTCCAGACGGTCTTCGGCCCGGCTCGGGTCGAGGCGTGCGAGGTGGACGCGCCGGACGTCGAGGAGCGGGTCCGGCTGGACCTGTCCTTCCAGGGCCTGCCGGCGACACTGAGCATCGACCGGGCCGCGCGCCGCATGGAGACAGCGGTCACCGTCACCACCACCGACGGCGGCCACGTCCTGGACCTGCGCCGGGGCGAGCTGCGGCGGGCGGACGGCACGGTCGAGAGGGGCGGGGACAGACCGGAACTCGCCGCGATCTCGGCCTGCTTCGACCTCGTGACGGGCGGCGCCACCACCCCGTACGCAAAGGTGGGCGCCCAGGACGCCCTGGCGGTCCAGCTCGTGGTCGAGACGGCCTACGAACATGCGCGTCAGGCCAGAAAGCGGGCCACCTCGGCGCAGTAGCGCTCGGGTTCCGTGCGATGCACGTAGTGGCCCGCGTCGATGGCCAGCAGCCGCCCCCGGGGCACCGCGTCGGCGACCTCGGCCAGCAGGGAGCGGGGGACCGGGCTGGACAGGCCCCCGCTGATCACCAGCGTCTCGGCGGTGACTTCGCCGAGCCGCCGCCACCACCCGGGATCCGCCTGTCTGAGGCCGTCGATGACCGGGCGTACCGCGGCGCCGTCCAGCTCGCCCGTCCGCAGCAGCTCGCGGAACTCCCGGTACAGGGAGAGGACCGGCGCCCGGTCGCCGGCCGGCCGTGACCGGGCCCGCAGCTCCGCCTCCGCCGCCGCGTCCCGTGGGGGTGGAGGCGTGTCCTCGATCACCAGGCGGCCCACCCGGGACGGATGCCGCTGGGCGACGAGCCAGGCGACATGACCGCCCATGGAATGTCCCACCAGGTCGACCGTGCCCAGACGGTGACGGTCCAGCAGGGACAGCACGTCCCGGACCATCAGCTCGAAGGTGTACGCCCCCGCCCTGGGGCTGCGCCCGTGTCCGCGCAGGTCCGGCACGAACAACCGGCGTCCGTGCGGCCCCAGTTCGCGGACCAGCCGGTCCCAGGTCCGTCCGGTGTTGCCCAGCGCGTGCAGCAGCACCGTCGGTCTTCCCGCCGGATCACCGCTGATCCGGCAGGTCAACGTCAGCGCCGGCTCAGGAGCGCGCACTGGTCACGAGGTAGTCGACGATGGCCGAGACCGTCTGCTGGTGCCAGACCAGATTGGCCGGGAGCCTGCGCCCCAGCAGCCGCTCCAGCCGGCGCCGGATGACGATGGCCATCACCGAGTCCAGGCCCGACTTCAGCAGCGAACGGTCCGGGTCGAGCTCCGCCCGGTCCAGCCTCATCTCGCTGACGACGACGGAGACCGTCTGCTCGTGCAGCAGCTCCCGGAGCGCGTCCTCGGACAGTGCCCCGAGATCCGGGATCCCGGCCGTCTCCTCCCGCACCGGCGCCGCCGGGTCGTCGTCGGCGAGGTCGCGCAGCAGACCCGACCGGCGCGCGCCGGACGCGAGCGGCACGGTCCGCAGCACGGCGAGGGAGGGGCTGCCGGTCCGACCGGCCTGTTCCCAGGCGCCGAAGGCCTCGGGCACCGTGATGTCCCCGACCCCGTGGGCCCGCAGCTCGGCGTCCACCGCCGCGTTGTCCGCCATGCCCATGCCCCGCCAGGAGGTCCACGCCAGACTCATGCTGCCGGCCGCGCCGAGGGTGCGGTCGTACGCCGCCATGGCGTCGAGGAAGGCGTTGGCGGACGCGTAGGCGGCCTGGCCGGTGAGGCCCAGGAACTGCCCGCACGACGAGAAGTGGACCAGGAAGTCCAGGGATCCCGGCGGGAAGAGCCGATGCAGGGTCAGGGCACCCCCGGCCTTCGGCCGCATCACCGCCGAAAGGGCCTCGAGGCCGAGCCGGTCGACGAGCTGGTCCCGCAGCACACCGGCCGCGTGCACGACGCCGCGGATCGGGGGCATTCCCAGGGCGTCCGGGGTCAGGGCGGCGGCCGCCGCCTCGGCGTCGGCCAGGTCGAGGGACAGCACCCGGACCGTCGCGCCGAGGGCTTCGAGCCTGCGGACCGTCTCGACGCGGCGCGCCTGGACGCCGTCGGTGACCGTGTCCCACTCCGACCGCGGTGGCAGACCGCCGCGTCCGGCCAGGACGAGGCGACGCGCCCCCCGCTCCACCAGCCACCGGGCGATCTCACCGCCCAGAGCGCCCAGACCGCCCGTGACGAGATAGGTGCCGTCCGGCCGGCAGCGCGGCGGAGCGTGGCCGGCGCCCGCGCCGGCGCGCACCAGCCGGTTCACCGAGGCCCGGCCCTCCCGCACCGCGACCACGTCCTCGCCCGGGTTGCGGGCGAGCACCCGCAGCACGGTGACGAGGTCGTCCCGCGTGGGCCGCCGACCGAGATCGAGCGTGCCGCCCCACAGTTCGGGGTGTTCGCCCCCGACGACCCGCCCGAGACCCCACCGGGCGGCCTGGGCCACGGCCTCCAGCCGGTTCGCCTCCCGGACACCGGAGGTCAGCGACCAGAGTCTTGCCGCACCGGGCGGCCAGGCGCCGAGCCGCCGCGCCGCCGAGGCGAGCAGCCACGCCTCCCGCACCGCGCGATCTCCCGCCTCCCGGCCCGGACGTTCCGTCAGCGGCAGCACGATCACGTCCACGGACCCGGACAGCCGCTCGCGCAGAGCGTCGAGGCCGTCCGGATCCTCCGCCGGCAGACAGGAGATGCCCAAGTGGTCTGCCGTGGCGCGGAGTTGCGCCGCCAGTTCGCTCTCGGCGCCGATCAGCACGAGCGACCGGGGGAGGCCGGAGCCGTCGAGGGGGAGGGGCTTCCAGTCCATCCGGTGCAGCAGGTCCTCGGGGGTGCCGGGGCGCGTCTCGACCTCCGCGCCCGCGTACCGCACCCCGGCCAGCACGGCCACGGTCCGGCCGTCCTCCGCCGCGATCCGCACGTCCACCCTGCCCCGGGCGCCGGTGACCGGTCCGTCGGCGTACGCCTCGACGCGGGCGCGGGGCGGCGGCTCGCCGGTGGTCCACACCCGGCCGGCACCGGCCACCACCCGCAGGGCGGCGGGTCCGGGGAAGGCGACGGCCGCCATGGACAGCGCGGCGTCGAACAGCGGAGCCCAGGTTCTCGGGGCGGAGGCCGGCTCGTCGGCGACGACCTCCGCGCGCAGCCCCTCCCCGAGGCGCTCCAGACGGTCCACCCGCCAGGGGAAGGCCATGGTCGGCACCCCGACCGAGGCCAGGTCGGCGACGATCCGGTCCGGGGCGAGCACCGTCCCGCTCCCGGTGGCGGCGGGCGGCAGGGGCGGCGGCGAGGGGTCGTCGGACACGGAGACCACCGCGTGCGTCAGCCACGGCTGCCCGTCCCCGCCCGGGTCGGCGGTCCGCGACAGCAGTCGTACGACGCCGTCCTGCGCGGTCACGTCGACGTCGCGGGCCTCGGTCAGGGGCAGCGGCAGGTCGAACGACACCTCGGACAGGCCGTACGGCCCGCCGTCGCGCCCCGCCGCGTCCAGGAACGTCTGGAGGACGACGGCCGCCGGGAGGATCTCCACCCCGTGGATGGTGTGGCTGCCCGGGTACGGCCGCGACTCCAGGTCGACACGGGTGCGCCAGACGTCCAGGGGCGTGGTTCCCGCCAGGGTGCTGCGCGGCCCCAGCAGCGTGCGGCTCGTCACCTCGTGGCGGCCGCGGTCGGCCCCGCGGACCGTCAGCTCCCGCCAGTACCGCTGACGCCGCCAGCTCCGGGGCGGGAGCGACAGCGGTTGCGTGGCCGGCGCCGAAGGCCGGTCGACGGCCGCTCCGTTGCAGTACAGCAGTCCCGCGTTGGCCAGCAGCTGCTCCCGCTCCCCGGTGTCCCGGCGCAGGGACCCGGCGACACAGTGCCGCTCGGCCCCGGCCGCCTCCAGGGTCTCCTGGACGGAGTGCCGGACCACCGGATGGGCCGACACCTCCAGGAAGGTCCGGAAGCCGTCCTCGGCCGCCGCGGCAACCGCCCCGCACAGCCGCACCGGGCTGCGCAGATTGGCCGCCCAGTAGGCGCCGTCGCGGGGAGCGGGATCGCGAGGGTCGTCCAGCGCGGTGCCGTAGACGGGGATGCGCGGGGCGTGGACGGCGAGGTCGGAGGCGGCCTCCGCCAGCTCCTTCATCAGCGGTTCCATCTGCGGGCTGTGGAAGGCCACATCGCTGTCGACCCGTCGCACCAGCACGGCCGGGTCCGCCGCCAGCGTCCCGGCGAGGGCGTCGATCTCCTCCCTCGCCCCGGCCACCACCGTCGACGTGGGCGAGGCGAGGACCGCCGGCACCACGCCGTCGGTGCCGCCCAGCCTGGCGGCGGTCTCCTCGGCGGGCAGACCGATCATCAGCATGCCGCCCGCGCCGGCCACCCGTCGCAGCAGCAGGCTGCGCCGGCACACCAGCCGGGCGCCGTCCTCGGGCGACAGCACTCCCGCCGTCGCGGCGGCCGCGATCTCGCCCATCGAGTGGCCGATGACGGCCGAGGGCGCGAAACCGAGCGACCGCCAGACGGCGACGAGGCCCAGCTGGACGGCGTAGATCATCATCTGGGCGACGTCGACCCGGCCGACGTCCCCGTCCTCGATCAGCTGCCGGGCCGTCGTGCCGGTCTCCTCGGCGAACACCGGCCCGATCCGGTCGATCACCTCGGCGAACACGGGGTTCTCGGCGAGCAGTTCACGGCCCATGCCCGGCCACTGGGCGCCGGTCCCGGAGAAGACCCACACCACGCCGTCCCCGCCCTCGCCCGCCACCGTGCCCTCGGTGACGCCGGGGACCGAGTCGCCCGCGGCGAACCGGCGCAACCTGTTCTCCAGTTCCCCGTGGGCGGCGGCGACGACGGCGACACGGCGGTCCAGATGGCTGCGCCGGGCCACGAGGTCCTGGGCGAGGGAGGCGAGCGGGACGCCCGCGCCCGGCCCGCTCAGCCAGTCGGCGAGGCGGGCCGCGTCCTCCCGGAGGGCCGCCTCGGACCGGCCGGAGAGCGGGAACAGCCGGGGCAGGCCCGGCTCCTCCGGCGCGGTGGCGGAGGGCCCGGGCCGCTGGGGAGCCTCCTCCAGGACGACGTGGGCGATGGTGCCGCCGTATCCGAAGCTGGAGACACCCGCACGGCGCGGACGCTCCCCACGGCGCCACGGGGTACGCTTCCGCGTCACCAGCAGCCGGGACTCCTCCCAGGGGATGCGCGGGTTGGGCGTGGAGAAGCCCACGCTGGGCGGGATCTCCTCGTGCACGAGGGCGAGGATCGTCTTGATCATCCCGGCGATCCCCGAACCGGCTTCCAGATGCCCGATGTTGCCCTTGACCGAGCCGATCAGGCAGGGGCTGTCCGCGGGCCGGCCCGCGCCGAAGACGGCGGCGAGCGCCCCCGCCTCCAGCGGGTCGCCCGCGACGGTCCCGGTGCCGTGGGCCTCCACGTAGTCGACGGTGTCCGGGGCGATGCCGCACCGCGCGTACGTCCGGCGCAACAGGTCGGCCTGCGCGTCGCCGTTGGGCGCCATGATGCCGGCGGTACGCCCGTCCTGGCTCACCCCGCTGCCCCGGATCACGGCCAGCACGCGGTCCCCGGCCCGCTCGGCGTCCGACAGCCGCTTCAGGACGAGTACGCCCGCCCCCTCGCCCCGGCCGTAGCCGTCCGCCGAGGCGTCGAAGGGCTTGCTGTGGCCGTCCGGTGAGGTGGCGCCCGCCCGGTCCAGGGTGACCGAGAGACCGGGCGCCACCATGAGGTTCACCCCGGCGGCCAGTGCCAGGTCGCACTCTCCGGAGAGCAGACTCCGGCGGGCCAGATGGACTCCGACCAGGGAGGCGGAGCACGCGGTGTCCACGGCCAGGCTCGGCCCGCGCAGGTCGAGACTGTGGGAGACGCGGTTCGCGGTGGCGCACATCGCCGCGCCGATGCCGGTCCAGGCCTCGATCCCGGCCAGGTCCTCCAGCAGCCGGCGCCCGTAGTCGTCCGAACCGACACCGACGAAGACCCCGCAGTCGCCGCCGCCCAGGCCGAGCGGCGGGATCCCCGCGTGTTCCAGGGCCTCCCAGGCCAGTTCCAGCAGCAGCCGCTGCTGCGGGTCCATCAGCTCGGCCTCGCGCGGCGAGATGCCGAAGAACTCCGCGTCGAAACCGGCGATGTCGGCGAGGAAGCCGCCCCGGGTCGTGGTGTTCCGTACGACGGCCGCGTGCTCGGGAGCCGTGTCCGCGTACGGCGCCCAGCGCTCCGCTCCGTCGCCGATGCCGTCCCGGCCCTGGACGAGGAGATCCCAGAAGGCGTCGGGGGAGTCGGCGTCGCCGGGATACCGGCAGCTCAGCCCGACGACGGCGACCGGCTCCTGCGGCCCGGCGCCCGGTACGGCCTGAGGGCCCGTCACGCGTGGCCCCCCTCGCCGCGGGCCGGGGTCTCCAGCACGGTGAGCACCGCAGCGGTGATCATGAGTCCGGGTCCGGCGCTCAGCATGAGCAGATGGTCGTCGATGCTCAACTCGCCCTCTTCCACGAGGTGGTTGAGCTGCAGTCCGACGTCGGTGGCGCCCGCATGACCCACGTCGCGGAAGAAGTCGACGCCGCCCAGTGAGGAGTCCAGGCCCATCGGCCGCAGATGGCTGTCCAGGAAGTCCGCGGTGCCCGCCCCGAGATGCAGGACCTTCGACACGTCCGCCACGGTGATCCCCGCCTCGGCCGTCACCTGCTCGACCAGTTTCGTGCCGCTCGCGCCGTACTCCTGCACGATCTCGGACGCCTTGGGGCCGAGTTCCTCGACCATCGCCTCCAGGTGCTCGTTCATGTCGAGCCTGCGTCCGGTGGTGACCGCCGGCGGGAAGATCGGGTCGTGCCCGCGGTTGAGGATCTCGAACTGGGGGAGCGACACCGACTCGACGGAGCGCAGGGCGGCCCAGCCGGACTGTTTCGACAGCACTACCGCCGTGGCCGCGTCGGCCAGCACCGCGTCACGGTGGGCGTACCACCGGTCGACCGAGGGGGCGCCGAAGTTGTCGGCGCCGCTCACCACGGCCCCGTTGCGCGACGGCGCGCACAGCAGGTACTGGGTGGCCGTCTCCAGGGCGGCGAGGAACGCGTTGCACCCCTGCTCCACCGTCAGCGCCGGGATGGGGGAGCCCAGGGTGGAGCGCAGGATGTAGTGAGGAGCCGACCAGCCGTCGGGGCCCTGGTGGTAGGCGCAGGAGTGGACGAGGAGGTCGATGTCGTCCGGACCGAGTCCCGAACGATCCACCGCCTGCCGTACGGCCGCCACCGCCATGTCCGGCGCGGAGATCCCGTCGGCCACGGCGATGTTCCGCCACCCGCAGGAATCCATCCGTTCCCGGTCGTACGCGCCCCGCCGGACCGCATCCGCCACGCTCACCCTGGGCGGAATGTACGCGCCGGTCCCTGCCAGGAAGATGTTCTCGGTTCGCACGTTCACATGTCCTTACTGGCCGGACGGTCCGGGCCGTCCGTCCTCGGTCGGATGACCTTCCCGGTCTCGGTGGTGGGCAGTTGCGCCACGGCGGCGAAGGCATGGGGGACCCAGGAGGGCGACAGGCGCTCCCGGCAGAAGCGGCCCAGCTTCTCCAGGTCGACCGTGTCCGGGGTCACCGTCGCGACGATCCGCTGCCCGAGGACCGGGTCGTCCGCACCGGAGACCAGACAGGAGGCGACCTCCGGGAAGGCGAGCAGGACGGCCTCGATCTCCTCCGGGCTGACCTTGGCGCCCGCGACGTTGATGCTGGTGGACAGGCGCCCGACGAGGACGAGTCGCCGCCCCTCCCAGCGGGCCAGGTCGCCCGTGGTGAACCCGTCCCGCAGCGCGGTCGCGTCGACGCCGTCTCCCTCGGCGTAACCGAGCATCGTCGACGGCGAGGTGACGGTCACGAGCCCGGTGGAGCCGCCGTGGCCTTCGCCGGTCTCCGGGACCGGGGACAGCCCGACCTCCACACCGGGCAGGAGCGGGCCGGGCCCGGCGAGGCCCGGGTCCCACGGGGCCGGCCTGCTCACGCAGATCGGCCCGGTCTCCGTGGTCCCGTACACCTGGCCGACCTGCCCGCCGAGGCGGTCGGCGACCAGTTCGGCGGTGTGCGGGTCCAGCGCCATGCCGGCGGAGAGGAACCCGACCGCACGCCCGTCCCGCGGGCGGGAGCGGGCGGACTTGGCGAGCAGCCGCAGCATGGGGGGCACCCCGACGAAGAGCGTCACCGCGTCGTCGGCCAGCTCGCGCAGCAGCAGTCGCGGCCTGTCCGGTGTCAGGCAACGGACGTGGGCACCCGCGAGGGGCGCGGCGAGGGCGCACAGTCCGAAGCCGTACGCGTGCTGCAGCGGCACGGGACACAGCAGCCGGCTCTCCGGCCCCAGTTGCAGGGCCGTACGGTAGTTCTCCGCCTCTGCCAGCAGGGCGGCGGCGGAGCGCAGGGCGACCCGGGGGTGCCCGGTGGTGCCCGAGGTGATCTGTGCCGTCGCCGCCTCGTCGAAGGCGTGGCGCCGCGGCCCCTCCCGGCCGGCCTTCCCGGCACCGCTCAGCCTGCGCGCACCGCTGTCCGCGGCCGTGAACGGGAAGGCCAGCGGCGAGTCCTGCGGGGCCCAGAGGAAGTCGAGCCGGCAGCGCTCCCCGAGGCGCCGCATTTCCCACGGGGTCAGCCGGCGCGAGAGCGGTACGGCGACCGCCCCGGTGGAGATGACCGCGAACACGTCGGAGACGAACTCCGCCGCGGGCCCGCCCACGGTCCCCACCAGGACACCCGGCCCGACGCCCGCCTTCCGCAGCGCGCGGGCCTTGGCGGCGACCCGTTCGACCAGCTGCGCCGCGCCGACGCTCCCGGAGCCGTCGCTGATCAGCGGAGTGTCCCCGAGCCGGGCCGCCCGGTCCCGCAGCAGGGAGAGCAGCTCCGCACGCGCGGCGGTCATCCGAGCCCGGTCAGCGCGCGGTGCAACGCCCCTGCCGCCTTGTCCAGGACGTCCCCGGTGTGCGCGGTGCTCAGGAACCACGGTTCCAGCGCGTTGGGATGGAAGTAGACGCCCTCCCGCTGGGCCAGGGTCTGGAACCGGCGGTGCCGGGGGAAGTCGACGGCCTCGGCGAGGTCGCGCAGCGTGTCGCGCCGCTCCAGGGGTTTCCTCAGCAGGGCCACGCACATCAGGGTGCCGACCCGGCTGATGTGCACCGGACGCTTCTCCGCGGCGAAGACCTCGCGCAGGGCGTCCTCCGCACCGGCCCCGACGGCCTCGAGTTCGTCGTAGAGGCCGGGCCGGGCGCGGATCTTGGTCAGCATGGTGACGACCGCGCGCAGGGCCGCGTGATTGCCGGCGTAGACGCCGGCGTGGTGCGCCTCGTTCGTGGCGAGCATCCGCATCGCGGTCCTGCGTCCGCCGAAGGCGGCGACGGGGAACCCGCCGCCCATCACCTTGGACAGGACCGTGAGGTCGGGCTCGACGCCATACCGTTCCTGCGCCCCGCCCCGGGCGACCCGGAAACCGGTGATCACCTCGTCGAACACGAGCACCGCGCCGCTGCGCGAGGTCAGGTCGCGCAGCAGCTCGAGGAAGCCGGGCGCCGGGGGGATCACACCGGCGTTGGCCAGGACCGGCTCCAGGATGACGGCCGCTATCCGGTCGCCGTCCCGGGCGAAGAGCTCCGTGACGGCCTCGGCGTCGTTCCACGGCAGTTGCGCGGTGTGGGCGAGCGCCTCGGGGATCATGCCCGGCGCCCCCGGGACGACGTCCGTCGGCCGGGCGCCCCGGACCTGGAGCGTGGTCTTGCCCGCGCGCAGGACGGTCTCGCTCCAGCCGTGGTAGTGCCCCTCGAAGGTGACCACCAGGGAGCGTCCCGTGGTGGCACGGGCCAGCCGCAGCACGGAGGCGACCGCCTCGGTGCCGGAATTGGCGAACCTGATCTGTTCCACGCCCGGCACGAGTTCGGCCACGAGGGATCCGGCCGCCGCGTCCCATTCGTGCGGCAGGCCGGTCATGTGGCCCTTGGTGAACTGGTCGGCGACGGCTTCGGCCAAGTCGGGGTCGGAATAACCGAAGAGATGGGGCCCGTAGCCCATGTTGAAGTCCACGAGCTCACTGTCTTCGACATCCCGGATCGAACAGCCTTCGGCGCTCCGGACAACGAGCGGGACGGGGACCGCCGCGGCGCGCATGCTGCTGCTGACACCCCCGGCGACGACCTCTTTGATGCTATTCAGGTAATCAGTATTCGTCCGACGTTCGGCGTCCATGGCACCCACTGAAAACCTCCAGCTTCGTCGGCCCTTCCGGCATCACAGAATGCCGCAGAGCTTTCGTGGCCAACAGCGGACGGTGCCGGAATGGCCGGATCACGGGGGGTGATCGGCCTGTCTTGGGTGGCACTATCGGAAAGGTGATCAGGCCGCTCGCGGAGGGGGAATGTGATGTCGTCTCGGGGCGTCGCCGTGGTCACGGGGGCGGGATCGGGTCTCGGCGCCGCCATCGCCGTACGGCTCGCCGCCACCCATGACCTGGTGCTGACCCATCTGACCCGGGACGCCGGGCTCGCCGGCATCGCCGACCAGGTGTCGGAAGCCGGCGCGGAGGTCGTCGCCACGGTGGCCGGGGACCTCACGCACCGGGAGACCGTGGACCGCCTCGGGGGCGTCATGGCACTGTGCCGGGAAAGGCTGGACGTCCTGGTGTGCAATGCCGGGGCATACACATATGCGCCATGGCAGAAAACCGCCTGGGACGAGATCCGTTCGGCCGTGGACGTCAATCTCCTCGCTCATATCGCCTGCGCACGGGCCGCCACACCGCATTTGGTGGCACGCGGAACCGGCCGGATCGTGGCCGTTTCCACGGTGCTCACACGGATCGGACGCGTGGAACTCGTCCCCTACATCGCGGCCAAAGGCGGTCTGGAGGCATTCGTCCGCGCACTGGCCCGTGAACTCGGCCCGCACGGCATTACGGTGAATTCCGTCAGACCCGGGTCGATCGAACTGAGTTCCGGGCAAAGATCTCATCCGGATTACCCGGTCTGGCGGCAGCGGGAATTCGCCCGCCAATGCGTCAAACGGCATGGGCGGCCCGAGGACGTGGCCGCGGCCGTCGCGTTTCTGGCCTCTCCGGAAGCCGGTTTCATCACGGGCCAGAGCCTGACCGTCGACGGCGGCTGGGATCTCGACTGACCTGCCTTCGCAGGCCGATTCGAAGGAACGTCCACTCGCATGAAACAGGGCTCAGCCACCCGTGTCCTCCTCGTACGGCACGCGCAGTCGCATGCCAGCGTGAAGAAACTGATCGCGGGCTCCCGCAGCTGTCCCGGTCTCACGGAGCGGGGACGGGAACAGGCCGCGCGGCTCACGGCACGGCTCGAGGCCGAGCGGCTACGGCCGCACGCGCTGCTGACCAGCCCGGTCCGCAGAGCCCGGGAGACGGCCGAGAGCCTGGCGAGGGGCCTGGGGCTGGCAGCGCCGGTCGTCGAGACCGAGGTGCGGGAACTCGACTTCGGGGCGGCCGACGGCCTGTCCATCGACGAATACCGGCGCGTCCACGGGGCGTTCGACATGACCGCCCATCCCGACCGGCCCTTCGCCCCGGGCGGGGAGACCTGGAACCGGTTCCGGAGCCGGGCCGGCCGTGCCGTCAACGAGCTGATGTCCCGTCACCGTGGCGGAACCGTCGTCGTGGTGTGCCATGCCGGTCTCATCGTCGCGGTGATGTCGGCGCTGCTGGACGTGGTCCCCCCGGTGCTGTTCACGGACGCCACACCCGCGGCGACGTCGATCAACGAGTTCGTCCACGACGGCACCCGGTGGGACCTGCTGCGGTTCGACGACGCCCAGCACCTCGACGGGGGGAACTGAACGCGTCAGCCGCCCTCCCGGGGGCCACGCTTGCGTTCCATCATGTGGCGGCCCAGCGCCTTCTTCTGCTTCCAGTTCCGCAGCAGCTCCGCGTTCAGCCGCGCGTCGCTGCGGGCGGCGATCCGCTCGTTCTCGCGGAGCAGCTTGTGGTAGTTCTCCAGCCGCCGCAGGGACAGGGTCCCCTCCTCGGCCGCGGCGAGCACCGCGCACCCCGGCTCGGTGACGTGCGCGCAGTCGGGGAAGCGGCAGTCCCGGGCCAGGGCCTCGACATCGGTGAAGGCCTGGGCGAGGCCGCCGTCGGCCTCCCACAGCCCCACCCCCCGCAGCCCGGGTGTGTCGATCAGGACACCGCCCCCCGGCAGCGGCAGAAGATCGCGGGTCGTGGTCGTGTGCCGCCCCTTGCCGTCACTGTCCCGGGTGGCGTCGACCCGCTGGACGTCCGCTCCCGTGAGCGCGTTGGCGAGCGTGGACTTGCCGGCACCGGACTGCCCGAGAAGGGCGGCCGTAGTGCCGCCCTCGCCGCCGATGAGGGCCGCGAGGGCGTCCATGCCCTGCCCCGTGGCCGCGCTGACCGGCAGCACGCGCGCCCCCGGAGCCACCCTCTCCGTGTCCTCGACCAGATAGGACAGGGTGGTCGGGTCGGGGACCAGATCCGCCTTGGTGAGGACCACCACCGGCTGCCCGCCGCTCTCCCAGGCCAGGGAGAGGAAACGCTCGACGCGCCCCAGGTCCAGCTCGTCGGCGAGGGAGACGGCGATGAGCACCTGGTCCATGTTGGCGGCCAGCACCTGTCCGTCGGACCGCTGCGAGGAGACGGCCCGCACGAACGCGGTACGCCGCGGCAGCACGGCCCGGGCGACCCGCTGCTCCAGGTCGACCGCCACCCAGTCGCCGGTGCACGGGTTGGGTACGGGATCAGGAGAGGTCACCGGCCCCGTGCCCACCCGTACGGCAGCCACCGGACCGGCCTCGGTGACGGTGACGACCTCGCAGCTGCCGCGGTCGACCCGCACCACCCTCCCCGGCCGCAGACCCTCGGCC
Organism: Streptomyces sp. NPDC049687; assembly: GCF_044465285.1. Classification (NCBI taxonomy): domain Bacteria; kingdom Bacillati; phylum Actinomycetota; class Actinomycetes; order Kitasatosporales; family Streptomycetaceae; genus Streptomyces; species Streptomyces sp. NPDC049687. The sequence continues at coordinate 757,951 of NZ_JBITLN010000002.1, read as the reverse complement.
TCGTAGGGGGCGAAGGCGGTCGCGAACGCGCCGTCCCAGCCGTAGCGAAGGAGCGGATGCGGAGCAGAGGGTGTGGTCAAGCCACCAGTGTATCCGCCAACGCCGGACCGGGAGCAGGGGACTTGAGCCCCGGGCCGACCCCGGCGGGATCCTGCCCGGCAGGACGGCCGCCGACAGGACCTCGGGCCGGCCGCGCCGCTCGTCGGCGGCGTCCGGGGCGCCCTCCTCGGGCCCCGGCCTCTTCCGGACCTGTGGGGACATCCCGCCCGCCTGGGCACCGCCGAGGGCGCCCAGGGCCGGGCCGATCGGCTTTCAGGCGATCCCCGACGCCCTCATCGACGTCTCCTCACCCGACGGACGGCCAGCAGCGCGATCAGGGCGCCGACCACCGCGAAGAGCGGCACGCGGTGCGAACGCGCCATGCGCACGCCCTGCCCCGCCCTCTCCCGCACCGGCTCCGGAGCCTTGTCCCGGGCACGCTCTCCGACCTGTGCGGCCTTCTCACGGACCTGTGTGGTCCGCTCGGCGAGCCGCTGCCTGACGTCGGCCGTCCTCTCGTGGGCACGGGTCTTCACGTCGGTCTTCGCCGCGAGCGCCTCGACGGTCCCGCCGAGCTCCTCACGGGTCGCCTCGACCCGCCTGCGCAGTTCCTCCGGGGAGGCTGCCGCCTCCTCGCCCGTGTGCGGTTTGTCCTCGGTCATCGCTGTGCCTTCTCCTTGATCTCGGCCACATCGGCCTTCACGCTGCGCACCGTCCGCTCCGGCTTCGGCGGTGACGCCCTGTCGATCTGCTGCTTGCCGAGAGCGGCCATGACAGCGGTGACGCAGGCCAGCACGCCCGTGACGATGAGAGCGGCCGCCCACACGTCGAGCACGAGCGACAGCGCGGCGATCGCGGTGGCCGCCAGGGCCTGCAGGGTGAGGACACCCATCAGACCGGCACCGCCGAACAGTCCGCCGCCCTTGCCGAACCGCTTCCCCTTCTCGGACATCTCCGCCTGCGCCAGGCGCATCTCGTCGCGCACCAGCTGCGACAGCTGCTGTGTCGCACGCTGCACCAGTTCGCCCACCGGCTCCTGCGCCGTGCTCGCGGTGGGGTGTGATCCGTCGGCCGGCATGGTCGCTCACCTGCCCTTCGTCGGCGTATCCGGGACGCGTGGCCGAGTACCCCGCACGGCGCGGGACCACCGTCAGCGCGAGCACGACGGGCCCGGTTGCTCCACTCGGGGGTGACAATCCCCCGTTCGGCGGTGTGTCGACCGCCGTGGACTTCCCTCCCGGCACTCAGCCGCCAGGATGACCGTGACCCACGCCACGGCGCGGGCGAACCGCGCGCATCGGGAGACACACGACCTGTGACTATTCTCAACGGCCCGGAGCAGCCGATCGCCGCCTCCTACGACAGTGAGGTGCCGGTCAGGGGCAGGCAGCCCGGCAACGTCGTGGTGAAGTGGCTGACGACCACCGACCACAAGACCATCGGCACCCTGTACCTGACCACGTCGTTCGGGTTCTTCCTGATCGGTGGCGTGATGGCGCTGCTGATCCGCGCCGAGCTGGCCCGGCCGGGCCTGCAGCTCGTCTCGCCCGAGCAGTACAACCAGGCGTTCACGATGCACGGCACGATCATGCTGCTGATGTTCGCGACCCCGCTGTTCGCGGGCTTCACGAACTGGATCATGCCGCTGCAGATCGGCGCGCCCGACGTCGCCTTCCCCCGGCTGAACATGTTCGCCTACTGGCTGTACCTGTTCGGCTCCTCGATCGCCGTCGGCGGCTTCCTCACCCCGCAGGGTGCGGCCGACTTCGGCTGGTTCGCCTACACACCGCTGTCGGACGCCATCCGTACCCCGGGCATCGGCGCCGACCTGTGGATCATGGGTCTGGCCTTCTCCGGCTTCGGCACCATCCTCGGCGCGGTCAACTTCATCACCACGATCATCTGCATGCGCGCACCGGGCATGACCATGTTCCGCATGCCGATCTTCGTGTGGAACGTGCTGCTGACCGCCGTCCTGGTCCTGCTCGCCTTCCCGGTGCTCGCGGCCGCGCTGTTCGCCCTGGAGGCGGACCGCAAGTTCGGCGCCCACATCTACGACCCGGCCAACGGCGGACCCATCCTGTGGCAGCACCTCTTCTGGTTCTTCGGCCACCCCGAGGTGTACATCATCGCCCTGCCGTTCTTCGGCATCGTGACCGAGATCATCCCGGTCTTCTCCCGCAAGCCGATCTTCGGTTACATGGGCCTGGTGGCGGCGACGATCGCCATCGCGGGTCTCTCCGTGACGGTGTGGGCGCACCACATGTTCGTCACGGGAGCCGTCCTGCTGCCGTTCTTCTCCTTCATGACGTTCCTGATCGCCGTCCCGACGGGCGTGAAGTTCTTCAACTGGATCGGAACGATGTGGAAGGGCTCGGTGTCCTTCGAGACACCGATGCTCTGGGCGACGGGCTTCCTCGTCACGTTCCTCTTCGGCGGTCTGACCGGGATCATCCTGGCCTCGCCGCCGATGGACTTCCACGTCTCCGACTCGTACTTCGTCGTGGCGCACTTCCACTACGTCGTCTTCGGCACGGTCGTCTTCGCGATGTTCGCCGGCTTCCACTTCTGGTGGCCGAAGTTCACCGGCAGGATGCTCGACGAGCGCCTCGGCAAGATCACCTTCTGGACGCTCTTCGTCGGCTTCCACGGCACCTTCCTGGTGCAGCACTGGCTGGGTGCCGAGGGCATGCCGCGCCGTTACGCCGACTACCTGGCGGCCGACGGCTTCACCGTCCTGAACACGATCTCGACGATCAGCTCGTTCGTCCTCGGTCTGTCGATGCTGCCGTTCCTCTACAACGTGTGGAAGACGGGCCGGTACGGCAAGCCGGTCGGTGTCGACGACCCGTGGGGCTACGGCCGCTCCCTGGAGTGGGCGACCTCCTGCCCGCCGCCGCGCCACAACTTCGTCGCCCTGCCGCGGATCCGCAGCGAATCCCCGGCGTTCGACCTGCACCACCCCGAGATCGCCATGCGGGAGGCCGAGGCGTACGGAGTCGGGCGTTGACCGGCGGGAGACAGGGATGAGCGACATGCCGGGGCGGACCACGGCGGGCGCCGGTCTCGGCAACGAGGTGGAGGGGTACCTGCTGTGGCAGGCAACGATCTCGGTGGCGGAGGAGCGCGCGGCCGAGTTCGTCCGGCCGATGGACTGGCTGACCACCTCCCAGCGCGCGGAGATCGAGCAGCGCTATGTCGCCGACAGCCTCCAGCGCGCCCGGCAGGACCTCGAACGGATCGCCGCTCGCTGCCGCTCCCTGCGCGGGGAGTACGAGCGGCGTTACCGAACGCTGCGTCTGCGCTGTGTGGGGTGGGTGCTGGCCAGCTGCGCGGGCCTCGTCCTCGTCGCGGCCGTGTCCTTGGCCCGGTGAGACCGAGAGCCCCGCTGCCCGTCCTCGTGCCGGACCGGCCTCAGTCCTCGGCGGCGGCCGCGACGCGGGTCGGCCGGCCCAGGGCCCAGAAGAGCACGCCGAGGAGCATGAACCCGGCGAGCGGGACGGCCTCCGTCAGCAGGTACTTCCAGCGCTCGCCGTGACTCCAGCCGTCCGGCGCGTAGTCGGAGCCGAACCAGTGGTCGCCGAGGCCGGGGGCGACCAGCTGCACGCTCGCGAACAGGACGAGCGCGGTGAGGACCACACTGATGGTGCGGGGGAGGGGCGCCCTGTAGGGGCGGGGGACGTCCGGGGCCTTGCGGCGCAGTACCGCGAGGGCCGGGAAGATGCCCAGGTAGCTGACGAGGGTGGTGGACACGGCGAGGCCGAGGACGGCCCCGAAGAGCTTGGCGGCGCTGCCGTCGGTCAGTTCGTGGGCCAGGACCAGGACGACGGTGGAGACCAGGCCGCTGAGGACGTTGACCCGTACCGGGGTGCCGAACCGGCTGGAGATGACGCCGAGGAAGCGGGGCGCGGCCCCGTCGTAGCCGGAGACGGCGAGGGCGCGGTCGGACCCCATGACCCAGGTGACGCCGGAGGACAGCACCGTGAGGATGAACAGGATCGCGGCGAGGTCCCCGAGCAGGCTGCCGGCGCCGCTGAGCGTGGCGGTGCCGTCGCCGGCGACATGACCGCCGTACACGGTGAAGACCTGACGGATCGCGTCGATGAACCCGCCGAGGCCGGTGATGGCCTCGACCGGCAGGACGAGCAGGATGCCCAGGATCGGCAGCGCGTAGAGCAGGACGGCGAGGACGGCGCTGCGGAAGATGGCGAAGGGCACGTCCTTCTGGGCGTCGGTCATCTCGTCGCCGGCGGTGTTGGGCAGCTCGAAGCCGACGTAGTTGAACATCAGAACGGGCACCAGGCCGACGAATCCCACGTACGTCGGGGAGAAGTCGCCGATCCCGAATCCGTGCACGCCGTGCCGGACGCCGTAGACCACCACGGTGACGGTGAACAGGCCGAGCAGGGCGAAGCGGCTCCAGGCGCCGATCGTGGGGATCCACTTGCCGACGTCGAAGGAGAGGATGGCGGCGAGCACGCCCACCCAGATGAAGACCAGGGTGAAGACGTAGAAGGCCGGGGTGCTCAGGTCCTTCCCGTCATGGAAGAAGGTCGTGTACGCCGTGACGGCCGAAACGGAGAGCGTGCCGCCGAGCCACACCGGATTGGTGATCCAGTACAGGAAGTTGTTGACGGCACCCGCCAGTCGTCCGAAGGCCCGGCTGGTCCAGATGTAGGGGCCGCCCTCGTCGGGGAACGCGGCCCCCAGTTCGGCGGTCAGCAGGGCGGAGGGCACGAAGAACACCAGGGCCAGAACGATGAGCCAGGTGAACGCCTCGGCACCGGACGAGGCCACCGTGCCGATGGTGTCCACTCCGACGATGGTGCAGAGGAGGAAGAAGAGGATGTCGAAGCGTCCGAAGTGCTTGCGCAGCTTCTGCCGCTCCGCCTGGGCTGCCGGCGGCGTGTCGGCCGGCTCGTGGGTCATCTGGCCAGCGGCCACCGGGGCTCCTGCGTGCTCGTGGTGCGGGTGCGATCCGGCCAATGATCGGCCGCCGCCCAAATCCCCACAAGCGTTCATGTACAACTCTTGACCAATGCTTCTCCGCTCGCACGCAGCGGAAACCCGCCCGAAACGCCGGCTGGACGTGTCCGGGTGGGGGCGTGGCCGGTGTCACCTGGTCCGGTGGTCGCCCGTCTCCGGCTGTTCGAGGTGGGAGGCGAGGACGGCGGCCTGGACGCGGCGTTGGACGCCGAGTTTGGCGAGGAGGCGGGAGATGTGGTTCTTGACGGTCTTCTCCGAGAGGTAGAGCTGCTTGCCGATCTCGCGGTTGGTCAGGCCGTCGCCGATGAGGGCGAGGATCTCCCGTTCGCGGGGTGAGAGGCCGGCCAGTTCGGAGGGGACGGCGGGGGTGTCGGCGGGTTCGGCGCGCAGGGAGCGCATCAGGCGGGCCGTGGTGGCGGGGTCGAGCATGGACTGGCCGGAGGCCACGGTGCGGACCGCGGAGACGAGGTCGGAGCCCTTGATCTGTTTGAGGACGTAGCCGGAGGCGCCGGCCATGATCGCGTTGAGGAGGGCCTCCTCGTCGTCGAAGGAGGTGAGCATCAGGCAGGCCAGTTCGGGCATCTGGCTGCGTAGTTCCCGGCAGACGGAGATGCCGTCGCCGTCGGGCAGGCGTACGTCGAGGACGGCGACGTCGGGGCGCAGGGCGGGGCCCCGGGCGAGGGCGTGGTCGACGGTGCCGGCGTCGCCGACCACGCGGATGTCGGGTTCGGAGTCGAGCAGGTCGGCCAGGCCGCGGCGGACGACCTCGTGGTCGTCGAGCAGGAACACCCGGATCGGGTTCTGTTCGCTGAAGGTGCGTGGCTCTGGCATGGTGATGACCCCTCGTCGCCCGGCAGAGGACAGACCGCGAGCTGTCCATGATGCCGATCATCACGCGCGCAGGTCCAATGCACCAGGGCCGACCGGCCCCACTCCCGACGGGCCCGGGTCCGAGTCCGGGTCAGGCGACGCTGCCGGCGCCGTAGGGGGCGTACAGGTCCAGGAGGCGGGTCCTGGACGAGCGGAGGCGGTGGGCGAGCACCTCGCCGACCCATCGGGTGAGGTCGTTGCCGAAGGCCGGGTCGTCCTGGCACATGGACCGGACGGCCGTGGCGTCGAACTCGTAGGCGCGTACCGGTGTGGTCGCCTCGGCGCCCAGGTGCCAGACGTGCGGGGTGAAGAGCCAGGACCAGCCGACCAGTTCGTTGTGGCCGAGGTTCTCGATGACGGCCGCCCGACGCCCCGGCACATGGATGTCGAGCTCGATGCTGCCGGTGCGGATGATCCAGAAGCGGTCGGCGCGTCCGCCTTCCTCGAAGAGACGTGTGCCCTGGGGGATGGACACCTCGCGGGCCACCCGCATGAGCCGCCGGCGGTGTTCGGCGGACAGCGAGCGCAGCATGCTGGGGGTGGGGGAAGCGTTCATGGAGTGCCTCCGCGGCCGTGTGACGGACTTCCAGGGCCAGCGTGGGCCCGGCCACGGGGGCGGGTCATGGGCCAGGCGGTCCATGGGGCCGGGCCGTTCGGCACCGAAGGCGGAGCAGGAGGCCGCCCCTCGCGGACCGCGTCGCAGGGCACGGCGCGTGTCCGCTACTGACGTGCGAGCCACGCGCGGTACGCGGCCACGGCCGTCGGCAGGGTCGGGAAGACGTGGTCCTCGCCGACCGAGTCCGTCAGTCCGTACGCCTTCAGGTCGTCCATCAGGTCCTGCTTCACCCGGGCCAGGGCGAACACGACGCCCCGGTGCGTCAGCTCGCGGCGGAGTTCGTCGACCGCGTCGAGGGCGGTGATGTCGACCTCGACGTTCGCCTCGGTGTTGAGGACGAACCATCGGACGGGCTCGGTCTGTTGGTCGACGGCTGCCAGGGCACGACGCCGGAAGTCCTCCGCGTTGGCGAAGAACAGCGGTGAGTCGTAGCGGTAGACGAGCAGACCGGGAATCGTCCGGGCCTGCGGGTAGTCGTCGACGTCGTGCATGCCGGCCACCCCGGGGACCAGTCCCTCGACGGCGTCGTGCGGACGCGCCACCCGGGTCAGCAGCTCGGCCACGGACAGGCCGACGGCCACGATCACCCCGTACAGGATGTCCAGGGCGAGCACCCCCGCGAGGCAGCCGAGCGCGAGGAGCAGTTCCCGGCGGCGGAAGGCCGCGAGGCGGCGGAAGCCGGCGAGGTCGATCATGCGGACCGCGGCGTAGACGACGAGCGCGCCGAGCACGGCGGAGGGCGTGCGCGTCAGCAGCGGGCTGAGGAAGAGCAGCACGGCGAGCACCACCGCCCCGGCAACCAGGGAGTACGCCTGGCTGCGCGCGCCCGCCGAGGACGCGAGCGCGGTGCGGCTGGCGCTGCTGCTCAGCGGGAAGCCGTGCAGCACCCCGGCGCCCAGGTTCGCCGCGCCCAGGGCGAGGAACTCCTGGTTGGCGTCCAGCCCGGGCCCCTTGTCCGCGGGGTCGGCGAACGCCCGCGCGGTGAGGATGAAGTCGGTGTAGGCGACCAGGAGCACGCCCAGCGCGGGCAGCACGAGGTGCGGCAGTTCGCCGAGGTCCGGGAGGGCCACGGTCGGCAGACCGGACGGAACCTCGCCGATCACCTTGAGCCCGTACCGCCCGTCCAGGTCGAAGACCGGGACGGCGGCGGTGGCGAGGACGAACGCCACCAGCGGGCCGGGCACGGCGGGGACGTAACGGGCCACGGTGAAGAGGAACACGAGGACGACGGCGGAGAACACCACGGTGGCCGGATGCGCGTCCCCGAGATGGCTGACGAAGGACCACAGTTGGGGGAAGAACTCCGATCCGGTCGTCGGCACCCCGGTGAGCTTGGGCAGCTGGTCCACCATCATGATGAGCGCCACGCCCGCCAGATAGCCGATCAGCACGGGGCGGGACAGCAGATCCGCGAGGAAGCCCAGCCGCACCGCCCGGGCGATCAGGCAGAGCAGTCCGACCGTGACCGCGAGTGCCGCCGCCAGCGAGGCGTAGCGCCCGGAGTCCCCGGCCGCCAGTGGCGCGACCACGGTGGCCGTCATCAGGGCGGTGGTGGACTCGGGGCCGACCGACAGCAGACGCGAGGAACCGAACAGGGCGTACAGCGCGAGCGCCGGAAGGATCGCCCACAGGCCGGCCACCGGCGGCAGCCCGGCCACCCCCGCGTACGCCATGACCTGCGGCACCAGGTACGCGGCCACCGTCACGCCGGCCAGCAGGTCGCCCGTGAGCCACGAGCGCCGGTAGCCGAGGAGTGTGATGAGGCCGGGCACCAGGCGATGCCACCCCGGGACGTGTCTGTCCGAGACCTGGGACATCTGCCGCCTTCCGTCGTCTGCCCCTCATGATCCACCGGTGCGCGACCGGACGCGACAAGCATCCCGGGGTTCGGCGACGGCCCCGTGGGCGCGGAGCCCGGCACGAGCCCAACGGCTCCCGGGGACAGGGCCGTTCGGCCCCGTGGCCGCAGACCTTCGGCATCCGGTGCCGCCCGGCGTCCGCGACGACAGTGAGCGACGTCGGGCAACGCACCGACCCCCGGGTGGCCGCCGGCGGCACCCTGCGGGCGCGGGGGGTCGTTCGGTCCCGATCGGGGACCAGTGGCCCCTGCCCGAGCAAGCCCCCGAACACGACTCTGGAATCAGATCCCCGCTTCAGGAGGTAGAGATCATGCTCCGCACCATCACCGTAGGCCTCGACGGGTCGCCCGAGAGCCGCGCCGCCGCGGAATGGGCGGCTCGGGAAGCCGGCCTGCGCGACCTGCCGCTGAAGCTCCTCCACATCTGGGAGCCGGTACCGGAGCCCATGGCCCAGGCCCCGCTCCTGGGAGCCGAGACCCAGCAGCACTGGTCCGAGCGGATCCCGCGGGAGGCCGCCGAGGGCATCGGCCTGCGCCATCCCGGCGTCGAGGTGATCCGCGAGCAGACCGCCGGACACCCGGGTGACGTCCTCGCGGAGGCGGCGAAGAGCGCCGAACTGCTCGTCCTGGGCTCGCGCGGTCTCAGCGGGATCGGCGGGTTCATGGTCGGCTCGGTCGGCCTGTCCGCCGTGGCGCACGCCGAGCGCCCGGTGGTGCTGGTGCGCGCGCTGGAAGTGGCCGCCGACGAGCACGAGCCGGACCCCGCCGGCGTGCCGTCCGCCGCGACGCCGTTCCGGCCCGTGGTTCTCGGGCTCGACGTCGAGCACCCGGACGAGACGCTGATCGGGTTCGCCTTCGACGCCGCCCTGCGCCGCGCCACGTCCCTGCGGGTCGTGTACGGCTGGAACCCGCCGCCCTACTACGCGTACGGCACGCCCGCCAACCCCGCGCTGCACGAGGCGCTGGCACTGAGCGCCGCCGAGGCGGTGGCCGAGGTGCTGCGTCCCTGGCGGACGAAGTTCCCCGACGTGGAGGTGGCGGAGGAGTCCCGCTACGGCAGCGCGGCCGTCCATGTCGTGGACGCCTCGCGGAACGCCTCCCTCGTCGTGGTGGGCCGGCGGATCCGCCGCAGCCCGTTCGGCGCCCACATCGGCCATGTCACGCACGCCGTCCTGCACCACGCCACCGCCCCCGTCGCCGTCGTCCCCCACGCCTGACCCCCGATGACCCACCCCCCGACGACCCACCCCCTGAGGAGAAGAGACCCATGAAGGCAGCGGTTGTACGAGCGTTCGGCGAGCCCCTGGTCATCGAGGAGCGCCCCGACCCGGAGCCCGGCCCCGGCCAGGTCCGTATCCGTGTGGAGGCCTCCGGGCTGTGCCACACCGACATCCACGCCGCGCACGGCGACTGGCCCGTGAAGCCGAACCCCCCGTTCGTCCCCGGGCACGAGGGCGTCGGACTGGTCGAGAAGCTGGGCGAGGGAGTCACCCACCTGGCCGTCGGGCAGCGGGTGGCCGTGCCCTGGCTCGGCAAGGCGTGCGGGCGGTGTGAGCACTGCCTGTCCGGCTGGGAGACGCTGTGCGAGCAGCAGATCAACACCGGCTACGGCTGCGACGGCGGCTACGCCGAGAAGATGCTGGCCTGGGCCGACTTCGCCCAGCCCGTTCCCGACGGGATCACCGCCCTGGACGCCGCCCCGCTGACCTGCGCGGGCGTGACCACGTACAAGGCGCTCAAGGTCGCCGACGTCAGGCCCACCCAGCTCGTCGCGATCTCCGGCATCGGCGGTCTCGGCCACCTCGCCGTGCAGTACGCGAAGATCGCCGGCGCCACGGTCGCCGCGATCGACGTCACCGACGAGAAGCTCGAACTGGCCGCGGAACTCGGCGCGGACATCCTGATCGACGCCCGCAAGGACGACGTCGGCGAAGTGCTCAGGCAGCACGGCGGTGCCCACGCGGCCATCGCGCTCGCGGTGAACGACGCGGCCTTCGAGGCCGTCAACTCCGGTCTGCGGCGCGGCGGCAAGCTGGTCATGGTCGCCCTGCCGGCGCACGGCACGGTGCGTGTGCCCATCTTCGACACCGTCCTCAAGGGCACCTCGGTGATCGGCTCGATCGTCGGCACCCGGCAGGACCTCGCCGAGGTCTTCCAGCTGCACGCCGCCGGCCGCACGAAGGTCATCCACGAGGCCCGCCCGCTCGCCTCCGTCAACGACTCCATCGACGAGGTGCTGCGCGGCGAGGTCAAGGCCCGGATCGTCTTCGACTTCGGGGCGGAGGGGTGAGCACGGTGGAGCTCCCGGTCGTCGTCGGCGTGGACGGCTCCGAGCCGAGCCTGCGGGCCGTGGACTGGGCGGCCGACGAGGCCGCTCTGCGCGGGGCGCCGCTGCGGGTGGTGTACGCCTCCCTCTGGGAACGCTACGAGGGCGTCTCTCCCGCCGCGGCCCCGGACAGGCCGTCCGAGCAGGTCACGGCCGAGGACATCGTGCGGACCGCCGAGCGGCGGGCCCGCCGGCGCCAGGCCGACCTGAAGATCTCCACCGACGTGCTGCCGGAGGAGCCGGAGTACGCCCTCGTCCGTGAGGGACGCGGTGCCGCCCTCCTGGTGCTCGGCACCCGCGGGCGCGGCGGCTTCGCCGAGATGCTGCTCGGCTCGGTCAGCCTCACCGTCGCCGCCCACGCCGACTGTCCGGTGATCGTGCTGCGCGGCAGCCACGACAACCAGGTCCGGGCGGTCGCGCGGGGCCGTGTCGTCGTCGGCGTCGGCGAGTCCGGCCCGGACTCCGCCGCCCTGAGCTTCGCCGCACAGGAGGCGAGGCTGCGGCACGCGACCCTGGACGCCGTACGGGCCTGGCGGTGTCCCGCGCACGAGACCACCGACCACCCGCTGCTGGCCGGCGAACCCGCCCGGCTGCACGAGCAGCACGCCATCGAGGCCCTGGACGACGCGTTGAAGGACGCGCCCGCGGACGTGGACCTGCGCCGGCGCGCGGTGGAGGGCCCCGCCCGCCGGGTCCTGCTGGACGCCTCCCACGAGGCCGACCTGCTGGTGGTCGGCGCCCGGCGCGACACCGGGCACCTCGGACTCCAGCTGGGGCGTGTCGCCCACGCCGTCCTGCACCACTCCGCCTGCGCCGTCGCGATCGTGCCCGAGCGGGGGTGAGAAGGACGGCCGGCTGCTCAGAGGCTCGCCGCGTGGTCGGGGACGTAGGTCTGCAGATCGCGTGGCGGGCGTTCGTAGCCGGTCGACTCCGGCCGCTCGGGCAGCTCCAGCACCGGTGGTGGCACCTCGTGGTAGGGCAGTGAGTCCAGCAGATGGGCGATCATGTTCAGTCGAGCCCGGCGTTTGTCGTCGCTCTCCACCACGAACCAGGGCGCCTCGCTGATGTCGGTGTGCACCATCATCTCGTCCTTGGCCCGCGAGTAGGCCTCCCAGCGCTTGAGGGACTCCAGGTCCATCGGCGACAGCTTCCAGCGCCGCAGCGGATCCTCCAGCCGGCGCCGGAAACGATCCTGCTGCTCGGTGTCGCTCACCGAGAACCAGTACTTGCGCAGCAGGATGCCGTCCTCGATCAGCATCCGCTCGAAGATCGGGCACTGCCGCAGGAAGAGCTGGTGCTCCTCCTTGGTGCAGAAACCCATCACGTGCTCGACCCCGGCCCGGTTGTACCAGGACCGGTCGAAGAGCGTGATCTCCCCGGCCGCCGGCAGATGCTCGACATAGCGCTGGAAGTACCACTGGGTGCGCTCGCGCTCGGTCGGCTTGGGCAGCGCCGCGATCCGTGCCACACGCGGGTTGAGGTGCTCGGCGACCCGCTTGATCGTCCCGCCCTTGCCCGCCGCGTCCCGGCCCTCGAAGACCACGACCAGCCGGGCGCCTTCGGCGCGCACCCACTCCTGCAGCTTGACCAGCTCCGTCTGCAGACGCAGCAGTTCGTTCTCATAGGTCTTGCGCGGCACCTTCGCCGCGTCCTTGCCGGCCATGCCGCCACCACCGCCCGATGACCTCGACGTCCCTGACGTTCCGGAGTCTCCCGCACGTCGATGGTCGAACACCAGAACGCCACCGTACTGACCGGCACCGAACCGCGCACCCCGGACCGTCGGCGGGCGAGGGGGCCGGACGGCCCAAGCGGATCGGGTGATTACCGTCCAAGCTGTATGTACGGGACAATCCAGGCAGTCGAACAGAGGACGGTGAGGAGCGTCATGAAAGGCTTCGTCTTCCACGGTCCCGGGCACTCGGCCTGGGAGGAGGTCCCGGACCCTGACGTCAAAGAGCCCACGGACGCCGTCGTACGGGTCGGCGCCGTCACCATCTGCGGCACGGACCTGCACATCCTCAAGGGCGACGTGCCCGAGGTGCGCCCGGGCACGGTCCTGGGCCACGAGGCCGTCGGCGAGATCGTGGAGGTCGGCAGCGACGTCCGGACCGTACGGCCGGGCGACCGTGTGCTGGTCTCCTGCATCAGCGCGTGCGGCCGCTGCCGCTACTGCCGGGAGGGCAGCTACGGCCAGTGCCGGGGCGGCGGGGGCTGGACCCTGGGCCACCTGATCGACGGCACCCAGGCCGAGTACGTCCGCGTCCCCTACGCCGACATGTCCGTGCACGCCCTGCCCGGCGCGGTCGAGAGCAACGACGCCGTCCTGCTGGCGGACATCTTCCCGACCGCCTACGAGGTGGGCGTGGTCAACGGACACGTCCGCCCCGGCGACACGGTCGCCGTCGTCGGAGCCGGCCCCATCGGCCTCGCGGCGATCGCCACGGCACGCCTGTTCACGCCCGAGCGGATCGTCGCCGTGGACCTGGCCGCGTCCCGCCTGGAGGCGGCCAGGGGGCTCGGCGCCGATGCCGTGGCCGACGCCCACGAGGACCCGGAACAGTTGGTCGCCGATCTCACCGACGGGCTCGGCGCGGACGTCGTGATCGAGGCGGTCGGCGTGCCGGAGAGCTTCGAGCTGTGCACACGCATGGTGCGGCCCGGCGGCCGAGTCGCCAACGTCGGCGTCCACGGCAAGCCCGCCACACTGCACCTCGAGGACCTGTGGATCAAGAACGTGACCATCACCACCGGTCTGGTGGACACCCACTCCACCCCCACCCTGCTGCGCATGGCCGCCGCGGGCCGCCTGCCCACCGCGCAGCTGGTCACCCACACCTTCCCGCTGGAGCACATGGAGGAGGCGTACGACGTCTTCGCCCGGGCCGCCGGCACCGGCGCCCTCAAGGTGGTGCTCGGTGGGCAGCCGCACGACGAGGTCGCCGTCCGGGCGGCCTGACGAGAGGACGTGACGGGCCATGGTCGGACGGATACGGGCACACGTGACGGAGGGCACGCCCTCGGGCGACCTGGGCCGCAGACTCGCGGCACGCCGCCTCCAACTCGGGCTGACCCGCGAGGAGACGGCCGCCCGGGCGGGCATGGCCCCCAGCTATGTGGCGCACCTGGAGGAGCATCCTGACGCCGCGCCCGGCCGGGGCACCCTGCTCACGCTGGCGGCAGCGCTGCGGACCACGGTCTCCGCACTCACCGGAGGCGACGCCGATCTGCCACCCGGCCGTGAACAGGCGGCGCGCGCACCCGAGTTCACCGAGCTGAACAGGACCGAGTGCGCCCACCTGCTGTCGACGCACGGTGTCGGAAGGCTCGCGGTGTCCACCGCGCTCGGTCCGGTGATCGTCCCTGTCAACTACAGCGTCGTCGAGGACACGATCGTCTTCAGGACCGCCCACGGCGCGACGCCGTCCCTGGCGTCCGGCTGCCCGGTCGCCTTCGAGGTCGACCGTATCGACGACACCTTCAGCCAGGGCTGGAGCGTCCTGGTGCGCGGACACGCGCGCACGGTGACGGACATCGGCGAGGAACGCCGGCTCGCGGAACAGGCCTACAGCACCCCGTGGACCGGGGGCCGCCGTGACGTATGGGTGCGCATCGAGCCGTATGCCGTCACAGGACGCCGGATCGTGGCCTGAACAGGGTGAGGGAGGAGACGCTTTCCGCGCGAGGGACTCGGTCCGATCGGCTACCGCGGCCTCCGGCCGACGATTACCGTGGCACATGATCGGACCGGTGGGTGTCCGTGTGGATCCGGAGGAGCGCAGGTGGGAAGCCCCGAGGAGGCCCGGGTACGGCTGCCTCAACTGCGGCTGGACGAGCTGCTGGAGGAATTGCAGGCACGACTGGACGCGGCACGCGGGACCCGCGACCGCGTGCACAGCCTGCTGGAGGCGGTGCTCTCGGTCGGCCGGGAGCTGGATCTGGAGCAGGCCCTGCGCAGCATCGTGGAGGCCGCCGCGGTGCTGGTCGACGCGGAGTACGCGGCGCTCGGCGTGATCGGCCCGGACGGCAGGCGGCTGTCGGCCTTCCACACGGTGGGGGTGAGCGAGGAGGAGATCGCCCGGATCGGCCCGTTCCCGGAGGGCCACGGCATCCTGGGCGAGCTGATCCGTCATCCCGAGCCGCTGCGGCTGGCGAAGCTCTCCGAGCATCCCGCCTCGTACGGGTTCCCGCCCCACCATCCGCCGATGAACACCTTCCTCGGCGTCCCGATCCGGGTGCGTGAGCAGATCTTCGGGAACCTGTATCTGACCGAGAAGCGGGGCGGGGGCCAGTTCGACGAGGAGGACGTCTCGGTCACGCTGACGCTGGCCGTGGCGGCCGGCGTGGCGATCGACAACGCCCGCCTGTACGAGGAGTCCCGGCTGCGGGAGCGCTGGCTGCGGGCGAACGCGGAGATCACCCACAGCCTGATGTCCGGCGGTGAGCGCGCCGAGGTCCTCACGCTGATTGCCGAGCGGTCCGGCGAGATCACCGGATCGGCGCTGGCGGTCGTCGGGCTGCCCATGGAGGACACCGGGTCGCTCGCGGTCGAGATCGCCGTCGGAATGGACGCCGACGCCCACCGGGGCCTCGTGCTGCCCCTCGACAGCAGCCTGATGGGGCTGGCCTTCTCCGGTGCGGCCCCGGTCACCAGCGCGGACGTCGCCCATGACGACCGCGTCTCCGCTGAGCCCCCGCGGTTCGGCGGACTCGGCCCCGCGGTGGCCGTGCCCATCGGCACGGGCGAGGCGGGTCCACGCGGCGTGGTCCTGCTGGCGCGCAAGTCGGGTCAGCCGGTGTTCTCGGCGGCGGAGACCGAGCCGCTGCAGGCCTTCGCGGCACAGGCGGCCATCGCGATGGAGCTGGCGGAACGCCGCCACGACGCCGAGGAGGTCGCGGTGCTCAAGGACCGCGACCGCATCGCACGCGACCTGCACGACCTGGCGATCCAGCGGCTGTTCGCCACCGGCATGACACTGCAGAGCGCGGGCCGCTTCATCGAGCACGAGGAGGCCGCCGAGCGGGTGGTGCGCGCGGTGGACGACCTGGACGAGACCATCAAGATCATCCGCTCGACGATCTTCGGCCTGCGCACCCGCGAGGGCGCCGGGGAGGCCGGGCTGCGGGCGCGTGCCGTACGGGTGGTCGGGCAGGCCGCGCCGGTCCTGGGCTTCGCCCCCAGTGTGCGCATGGAGGGTCTGCTGGACACCGACGTGCCCAAGGAGATCGCCGACCACGTGGTGGCCGTCCTCTCCGAGGCCCTGACCAACATCGCCCGCCACGCCCACGCGGAGCGGGCCGACGTGCTCCTGGCCACGGACGGGAGGCAGGTACGGCTGTCGGTCACCGACAACGGGGTGGGCATCCCGGCCGACGGCCGCCGGAGCGGACTGCGCAACATGGCCGAGCGGGCCGAGCAACTGGGCGGCGGACTGGAACTGCAGACCCCCGACGCGGGCGGCACCGCTCTGATGTGGCGCGTGCCCTTGAAGAAGCCGTAGGAGCCGCAGGAACAGGGCACCCGCGCAGGACGGCCACGCGGGTGCCCTCCGCTTTCCGTACCGCCTCGGCGTCCGGGCCGAACGTCCCCGCCGAGGGGCCGACCGGCCCCTCGTACGGCTGCCCGAAGGGTGCGACCGTGGAGTGGGACCCCTGTGGTGTACGGAAGGCGGTGGGGACCATGACACTTCCCCTGGTCGTCGGCATCGACGGATCCGATGCGAGCCTGCTGGCGGTCGACTGGGCGGTGGACGAGGCCGCCCGGCACGGTCTCCCGCTGCGCCTGGTGCACGCCTCCCTCTGGGAGCGCTATGAGCACGTCGTACCGTCCGGCCGCCTCACCCGTCCGACCGAGCGGGTGCTCGCGGAGAACCTCGTCGCCTCCGCGGCCGAGCGTGCCGAAAAGCGGAACTCCGAGGTGAAGGTCGCCACCGACATCGTCCCCGAGGACGCGGTGGACACCCTCCTGCGCGAGGCGAGCCACGCCTTCGCCCTGGTGGTCGGATCGCGCGGCCGCGGTGAGTTGAAGGGCCTGCTCCTCGGCTCGGTCGGCCTGGCCGTGGCGGCCCGCGCGCACTGCCCGGTGATCGTGGTCCGGGGCGACAAGGCAGGCCTGGCCGGCTCCCACGAGCGGATCCTGCTGGGCGCGGGCGAACCCGTGAGCGGTGCCGACGCCGTGCGCTTCGCCCTGCGGGAGGCCGAGGCACGCGGCTGCACGCTCGACGTCGTACGCGCCTGGCGCTGCCCGGCACACGAGAGCGCCGGCGATCCCGCGCTCGCGGACGCCCCGGCGCGCCGGCACGAGGAGCGGGCCTCGGCCCTGCTCGACGACCTGCTGCGGGACGCCGTGACCGACCATCCGGCGGTCCGGGTGCGAAGGGTCACCGTCGAGGGGCCGGCCCACGGCGTCCTCGTCCACCGCTCGGCCGCCGCCGACCTGGTGGTCGTCGGGGCCCGCCGCAGGCACGGCCACCTCGGCCTCCAGCTCGGCAGGGTGAGCCACACCCTCCTCCACCACGCGGCCTGCCCGGTGGCGGTCGTACCGCAGGCGGTGTGACGCCGGGGCCACCAGGGTGGCTCCGGAAGCACTCCCGGCCGCAGCCACCGGACAGGTCGGGTGACTTCGGAGGTGGCCCAGCGCCTGAGCGATCACCAGCCGCCGACGCCGACGCAGACGCCGACGCAGACGCTGCCCCGACACCGACGCCGCCCGGCGCAGACGCCACCCGGACACCGACGCCGAGCCGAGATCCTTGACGGAAGGCTATTGACCGGTCAATTGGGTGATTGTACGGTCTAAGGGCCGGCGCTTCTCGCCGTGCAGTCAGGCGGGAGACCGGCATGACGAATCAGGCAGTGACCGAGCCCACGGGCGCTCGGCCAACGGCTGAAAAGACCTCCACCGTCGGTTCGGCGCAGGAGGGGACCAGCGCCTGTCAGCGGCGTCGCGGAACGCTCCGCGGGAGCCCGCGCCCTCGTGGGCCGGCCCCCGGCTCACCCGTGAACCGGCCCGGCAACCGGGGCGGCAACCGGGGCGGCGCCCCGCCCATGAGGCGCGGAGGCCGACGACCTGGCTGGTCGGATCGCTGTCACCGGTCAATAGACCGAATGTACGGTCTCAACATGACCGTGCCGCTGTACGTACAGATCAGGCGAGAGCTCGAAGCGAAGATCCGGGCCGGGGGCCTGCCCCCCGGCGCGCGGCTGCCGACCGAGAAGGACCTCTCCACCCAGTACGGCGTCAGCCGCGCCACGGCCCAACGGGTCCTCAACGACCTGGCGGAGGCGGGACTGGCGATCCGCCGACGGCGCCATGGAACGTTCGTCGCGGACGTGACGCGGCAGATCAATCTGCTCAACTTCGTCACCCCCGCGGCGGCCGCGAAGGGCGTACCGGGCAGACACGAAGTCGTCTCCGCGCGGATCGTCAGGGCCGCCGACGCCGTCCTGACGCTCCCCGGCGCCTCGGCCGACACGGCGGTGGTGGAACTGGTCCGCCGCAAGCTGGACGTACGCGAGGAGCCGCAGTCCGTCGAGCGGCACGTCGTCCTCTTCGCAGTCGCCCCCGACCTGCTCGACGAGAACCTCGAAGACCTCGTCACCCTCCCGTATCTCCAGCGCAGGGGAGTGCCGATCGACGCGATCCGGCTCTACCTCGACCCGGTGACCCTCGATGAGCAGAACGCCACGTTGCTGCACAGCGAGATCGGAACGCCCGCGCTGATGAGGCGCAGGGAGTTGCGGGCCGACGACGGCAGCACCGTCGAGGTGGTCACGACCCTCGTCCGTCCGGGGACCGCCGAGTTCTTCCTGGAGCTTCCCGTTCCTGCCATGTGAGCAGCGTGTCGCTGCCGGAAAGGAAGTAGGCACACAATGAAGGTCATCATCATCGGTGCGGGTGTGCTGGGTGTGAGCGCCGCGAGGCAGCTCGCCGTCGCCGGCGAGGAGGTTCTCCTGCTCGATCGCAGCGGACCCGGCACCGGTACGAGCGCCACCACCTTCGCCTGGACCAACTCCAGCCGGAAGCCCGACCCGGACTACCACCGGCTGAACCTCGCGGGCATGGAGGAGCACCGCAGGCTCGCCGGGCAACTGCGCGGCGCGCCCGCGTACTTCCCCAGCGGGGCACTGCAGTGGGCGGACGCCGCGAACGAGCAGCGGCTCGCCGGCAACGTGGAACGGCTGCAGTCCCTCGGCTACCCCGCTCACTGGGTCACGCCCGACGAAGCGACCCGGATCGCGGGCGACCTCCGGATCCCGGCGACCATCACGTCCATCGCGCACTTCCCCAGCGAGGGATACGTACTGCCGGATCTCTACGTGGGCAACTTACTGGCGGACGCCGAGCGGCACGGAGCCACGTGCGCGATCGGCGAGGTCGTGGCCATCGACGAGGGGCCCGATGGAGTGTCCGTCACCCTGGCCGGAGGCGAGGTCCGCAGGGGCGATCGAGTCGTCCTGGCGGCAGGCCGCTGGACGGAACGGCTCGCCGCACGGGCCGGGATCGACGTTCCCATGGTGACGGACGCCGGTCGCGGGGCGCCGACCGTCGGACTGCTCGGGTACGCCAGATCCCCGGAACTCGGCCTGCGCTGTGTGATCCACAGCCCCGGCCTCAACCTCCGCCCCGCGGCAGGCGGGCGTACCGTCCTGCAGGCGCTCGATCTGAACGCCGACGTCGATCCGGACGACCCCCCGTCCGCGGACGGGCCCCTCGCGAGCACCCTCACCCGGCGGTTCTCCGCACTGCTGACCGACCCGAACCGGGCACCGGAGATCGACCTGCGCGTCGGCTTCCGGTCCCTGCCCGCAGACGGCCACACCATCGCCGGCTACGCCTCCGCGCGGTCCCGTGTCTACTGCCTCGTCTCGCACAGCGGGGTCACCTTGGCGCCGATCCTGGGACGCCTGGTCGCGACCGAGATCACCACCGATCAGGAACAGGAGCTGCTCCGGGCCTTCCGGCCCACACGCTTCGCCGGCGGCCGGCGCTCGGACATCGAGGTGGATCAACGTGCCACCGGTCTGGGTGACCAGTAGCCCCTGACCCCGCGATCACGGCCGGCGGCGGTCCCGCGCGCCGGCGTCGGAGCCCTCGGCCGGTGGACAGCTCCAAGCGGATGTGCCGGTCCGCGCCCTGCTACGGCGAGGCGGGCGGGTGCGGGGAGCGGAGCACGAGCAGGGTGATCTCGCTGGGGGCGAAGACGCGGAACGGCGGGCCCCAGAAGCCGGTGCCGCGGCTGGTGTAGAGGAGGGTGCGGGGGCCGTGCCGGCTGAGGCCGGCGAGGGCGGGCTGGTCGACGCGGACCAGGTGGTGGAAGGGCCAGATCTGGCCGCCGTGGGTGTGGCCGGAGAGCTGGAGGTCGATGCCGGCGGCTGCCGCCCGGTCGACGAACTTGGGCTGGTGTGCCAGGAGCAGGACGGGCAGGTCGGGGTCGGCGCCGTTCAGGGCTCCGGCGAGGTGGGCGCGGTGGCCCGCCAGGCCGGAGGACTCGGCGGTGACGTCGTCCACGCCGGCGACCACGAGGGTGTCGCCTCCGCGTTCGAGCAGCAGATGGCGGTTGCGCAGCGGCTCCCAGCCCAGCTCGTCCATCAGGTCGACCCAGCCCTGGGCCTCGCTGTAGTACTCGTGGTTGCCCGTGACGTAGACACGGGCCCGGGTGGCCCGCACGGTTGCGAGCGGGGCGGCCTGGGCGCGGCGGCGTTCGGCCGTGCCGTCGGCGATGTCGCCGGTGTGGCAGACCAGGTCGGCTTCCAGGGTGTTCACCGTCTCGCACACCCGTGCCGACCAGCGGGCGCGATCGAGTGGGCCGTAGTGGGTGTCGGTGATCAGGACGACGCGGGTGCCGTCCAGCCCGGCACCCAGCCGGGGGAGTCGCACCTCGAGTCGGCGCACGCGTGGCACGCGGCGGGCCTCGGCGTACCCCCAGGCGAGCAGTACGGCGGTGACGCCGAGGACGGCCCACGTGACGATTCGGGCCCGGTCCTCACTCTCGCCGACGCCGGCCACCGTCAGCGCGAGCCGCAGGAAGACGCCGAGCAGAACGGACCAGGTGAACAGGACCCAGCTGCTGCCCAGCAGGGTGTCACCGATGATCGCCGCCCGGTCCTGCTGGCGCCGGCCGTGGCCGCGCACCATCGCGAGCGGCATGCATATGAGGCCGAGGACGAACAGGAGGGTGCCGGCCGGCGTGACGGGCAGCGGCCAGTGCTGGCCGGTGTACAGGAGCACCCAGCAAGGCACCGCCCACAACAGGACGGGGGCGATCATGGGGATGTAGCGCATCAGGCGGAGCAGTCGGCTCCGCCGCGGCGCCTGCGCCTCGCTGTCGACGGGTCGGGTGTCGCTGGTGTCGGTCACGCTTCCCCTCCCTGACCACACTGCCCTCTCGCGCACTGTATCCGGTCGCCCTCGGGCCGGCGCGAAGGGTTCCCTGCGGGACGGCCAGGCTCCACCGCGGACACCTCCCTCGGCATGAGCCGCCATCGGGGCGCCGTCCGCGGGCGCGCTGTTCATGCGGGCTCGGCCCACGTGGCGGTGCAGCAGCTTCGATACGTGAACGGCCGGTTTTCCGCAACACTCCTCCGGGGTGTCAGTGGCGGTCCGTACCCTCGACGGCATGGAGGGGAACGAGCGGAAACTCCCGCACACGGAGGAATCCGACGCCGAGGCCTGGCAGCGGCTGAATGCGTACGCGTACCTCAGCGCGCCCGAGCGCCTGGAGTACGTCGCGGTGATGCGGGTGTTCTGCGGCACGCTGCTCGCCGACCTGTCCGTACCGGACCTCCTCGCCAAGCTGGCCGAGAAGGACGTCCCGGGTGCGGCGCTGGACGCGGAAACGCTCACCCGCAGGCTCGAAGAGCTCGTGCGCTGGGGCAATCTGCTGCGCAGCACGCACACCGTCAAAGCGACCAGCATCAGCGAGTACCAGCGCTCACGGTCCCGCTACCAGCTGTCGAAGCTGGGGGAGCGCGTGCAGCGGGGCGTGGACGAGGTACTGGCCGGGGCGGACGCGGCCCGCGAGGTGAGCAGTGAACTGCTGGTCCTCGTCGACCGCGGACTGCGGGAGATCGCCGCCATGGCCGCGGCGCCGGGTGGTGCCGATCCGCAACAGGCGCTGGAGCGGATCAGCACGCTCTTCGTGCAGTTCGCCGAATTCGCCGAGTCCGTCCGGGACTTCTACGCCTACCTGGGCCAGGTGCTGGCACGCTACGACCTCGACTCGGCCGAGTACCAGGGGTTCAAGGAACTGCTGCTCGACTACGTGGAGGCCATCACCGAGGACATCTCCTTCCGGGCCCCGCGCATCGCGGCTCACCTGGACGCCGTCCGGCCTCACCTGCCCGGCCTGCTCGCCCGGATCGACGCACACGCGGCGGGCATGGGAGCACTCGCCGACGGGCTGCCCGAGACGCGGGTGCAGCGCAGCCGCGGACGGGACATCGCGGACTGGGAGGGGCTGCGAGAATGGTTCACCGACACCGGAGGCCACTCCAGCCAGGTGGATCAGCTCCGGGACGCCACCCTGCGGGCTCTGCAGTCGCTGCTCGCCAACGCCAAGCGGATGCTGCGTTCGGCGTCCGGTGAGATGTCCCGTCGCAAGGACCTGCTGCGGCTCGCGGCCTGGTTCGACGCGGCGGAGCCGGAAGAGGCCCACGACCTGGCGGTCGCCGCCTTCGGGCTCTACGGCGCGCGTCACCTGGGGGTGGCACCGGACCCCGACCGGTCCGTGCCGGCGTATGTGAGCTGGTGGACAGGACCCGTGGTGGAGGTGCCGGTGGCGCTGCGCGAGCGCGGCAGCAGGGCTCCGCGCGGACGGGCCGCGGCCGCCGAGGACCACTCCGAGCAGAAGCGCCACTTGATGGAGCAGGCGCGGCAGCAGGCCGAGGCCCGGCAGGTGGCCGCCGACGAACTGCGCAGCGCATCGGGCAGGTTCGATCAGGTGCGCCTCGGCGGCCCGGCCATGCGGCTGCTCCTGGAGCTCCTGACGACCGCCCTCGGCAACGCCCGGCTGAGCGAGGACGCCCGCGACTTCCTCCTCGACGGCGCGCAGGCGGACGACATGGACCTCGGCATCCGGCTGACCGCGTGGCGCACCCCCGGCCGGTCCACCGTCCTGCGGTCGGTGGACGGCGACCTGACGGCGGACGATCTCACGCTGGCCGTCGAGAGCCTTGCCGCCGGGAGCACATCCGCACCGGCGATGGGGGAGGCGAGCGCCTGATGCCCCTGCCCTCCGCGCACGACGTCGCCCTCGCGGCCGAGCGCCGCACCGCCGCCCGGCTCCTGTTGGCCCACCCTCTGGTCACCAGCGCCGGACCGCACAGCGACACCTTTCCGCTGATCCGGCGCCACGCGGACTGGCTGGCCCAGCGCTTCCAGCAGGTGTTCGGATACCGCCTGCTGGTGGAGGCCTCCTACGCCCGGCTGTTCAAGGCGGGCCTCGGCCCGGGCTCGGGTCACCGTCTGGAACGACCGTCGACCGGAACGCCGTTCAGCCCACGCACCTACGCCTACCTCACCCTCGCACTGTCGGTCCTCGTCACCGCACCGGAACAGCTCTTGCTCTCCCAACTCGTCGCCGACCTGCGGGCCGCGGCCGTCGACGCCGGCATCGAGGTCACCGACACCGGTCGACAGGCCGAGCGGCGGACCCTCGCGGCCGCCCTGCGGCAACTCGTCGACTGGGGCGTTCTGGTCGAGACCGAGGGGCATGTCGGGGCCGTCGCCGAGGAGCGGGCCGGTGAGGCGTTGCTGACCGTGGACCGCGAGATCGCGCGAGCCGTCGTCGCCGGCCCGCTCGCCCAGAGCCGCGACGGCGCGGACCTCGTGCGCCGCGCCGCCGACCCCGGTTTCGGCGGGCCGCGTACGTACGTTCGCAGACGTCTCGTCGAAACCCCCGTCGTCCACCTCGACGACCTCACGGACGCCGAGCGCGAATGGCTGCGCACCCGGCAGCGACGCGAGGCGCAGGCGTTCTCCGAACTGCTCGGCCTGGAGGCCGAGATTCGGGCCGAGGGCATCGCCCTGGTCGACACCGAGGACGAACTCACCGACCTGCACCTGCCGGGCACGGGCACGGTGGCTCAAGCCGCGCTGCTCCTCGTCGAGCGGCTGGTCGCCCGACTGCGTCCCGAAGACCCGGGCCACCCGGCGATCGGCGGACGGCTGGTCATCGGCGTACCCGTCCCGGACGGGCTGCTCCCCGACCTGCTCGACGAACTGATCGAGGAGTACGGCAGACGCGCCAACTGGCAGCGCGGTCACCTGGAGGACCGGGACGGATTCCTCGCTGCCGTACTCGACCTCCTCGTCCGAATGCGTCTGATGGCTCCCGCCGGGCCCGTGCGCGCGGACGGTCACGGCCTCCCCGAGGGATACGAGCAGACGGTGGCCGACGGGCGCTCCGTCACCGATGTCTCTCAGGCGCGGGGCCAGGACCGTCCGGACGGAGGCTGGATTCTGCTTGCCGCAGCCGCCCGGTACGCCACCACGGTGGCGGTCAAGCCCCGTACCGACCGGTCCCCGGCGGACGACGTCACCGAGGAGTCGCCCCGATGAACCGCCCGCCGACCCCGCACCGCTACCGACTGCACCGCGCGGGCATCCGGAACGTCTGGCAATACGACGAGCAGGAGTTCGCCTTCGGCGAGGGCCGCCTGCTGCTGCGCGGCAAGAACGGCGCCGGCAAGTCCAAGGCCCTGGAGATGCTGCTGCCCTACCTCCTCGACGGCGACGCCCGCGCGCTGGACGCCACGGGAACCGGACGCACCACGCTGGCCTGGCTGATGCTCGACGGTTTCGAGCAGACCAACCGGCTGGGCTATCTGTGGCTGGAGTTCGTGCGGACGGACGAGCACGGGCACGACCACCATCTGACCGTCGGCGCGGCCATCCGCGCGTCCCAGTCGACCAAGACGGCGAAGCCGTTCTTCTTCACCACTCGACTGCGAATCGGTGAGGACCTCGATCCTGCCCCCGCCGGCCGCCCCCTTCCGATCGACCAGCTCAAGTCGCTCGTCGGCTCGGAGAACGTCACCGACCGCGCCGTCGAACACCGGGCCACGGTCGCCCGCGAACTGTTCGGCCTCACCGACCCGGCGCGCTACCGCAACCTGCTCCACCTGCTGCACCGTCTGCGCCGTCCCACGATCGGCGACCGCATCGACTCCGGCGGACTGGTCTCGGTCCTCGCCGAAACCCTGCCCGCCCTCGACGACGAGGTCGTGGAGAAGGTGGCCCGCAGTCTGGACGACCTGGACTCCGTGAGGGCCTACCTCGGACGCCTCGAACGCACCGACCAGGCGCTGCGCACCTTCCTCACCAACTACCGCGGCTACCTGCACGGCGCCCTGCGCCGCCGCACGGACCAGGTGACCGGCGAGCTGGAGCAACTGATGGAACACCGCAGGTCCGCGGGTGACGCGGCGCGCAGGGCGGAGGGGCTCCGCGAGCGCGAGCAGGAACTCGACGCTCGCGTCGAAACCCTGAAGAGCGAGTCGAGTGCCGCTGAGACGGACCTGGCCGCCCTGCGCGCCGGGGCCGGATACCGCAGCCTGCAGGAGCTCGGGGAGAAACGCACCACGGTCACCGCCCTGCACAGCGCGGCCGCCACCGCCTTCAAGGCCGTCCGCCAGGCGCACGCCAACCAGGAGGAGGCGGGGCGGCGGCTCACCGCCGAAGCCCGACGACTCGGTGAAGAGCTGGTCGAACTGGGCACCACACACGGCGAGTTGGTCCGCGAAGCCGAGCGGTCCGGCATCGACCCCGTGCACCTGGGGGAGCCCGTGGCGACGCCCGTCACACCGGTCACGCCCGCCACCACAGCCGAACTGACCGCACCCGAAGGCGACTTCCACCTGGTACGACACAGCGAGGTGCTGGCGGTCGACACCGAGACCTGCACGACCGCGCTGCAGGACTGGGACACCCGACTCGATGCCGCCCAGCCGCTGATCAGGAACCGCGTCAGGTTCGTCACGGAACTGGGCGCTCTCATCGAGCGGTCGAGTGAGGCTCAGAGACAGGCGGACGAGGCCGACGCCGCCCGTGAACGTCTGGAGGAACAGGCGGATCATGCGCGGGACCGGGCCGACGGTCGCCGACAGGAAACCGCGCGTGAGTCGGAGGCGTACGCCATCGAGGCCAGAGACTGGAGCGAGCGGCTGGGGACCTCCACCGGGGTGTCCCTGGACGCCGTGCACGCCCTTGTCGCGCAGGACCCGGCCGACGGTCCGCTGCCCGCGCGGACCCCGGACGAGGTGGCCGAAGCAGCCCGGTCGGCCGTAGACCCGTGGTTGGCGGAACTGGGCGCGGAGCGCGACGCCGCCGCCCTGGCCGTCCGTGAACTGGAGGCAGAACGGGACCGCCTCCGGCGCCGGCGCGAGGAATGGGAACGCCGCACTGACCCCGAGCCTCCGCCCCCGCCCCACCGCACGGCCCCCCGCGCGTCCGGCACTGGAGCGCCCCTGTACCGGCTGGTGGACTTCGCCCACGACCTGGAGCCGCACGCGCGGGCAGGCCTGGAGGCCGCGCTGGAAGCGAGCGGCCTCCTCGACGCCTGGGTGCGTGCAGACGGCGCGGTCCTCGACCCGACCACCCATGACACCCTCCTGGTTCCGGGGGCACCCGTGGCCGGGCTGACCCTCGCTCGGGTGCTGCGGGCGGTCGCCGCCCCCGACAGCGGAGTGACGGCGGAGCAGATCGAGCGCGTGCTCGGGGCAGTGGCTCTGGCCGGGGCCGGGGTCCGCATCAGCGATGCCGGGCCAGTGGACGAGGCGGCAGAGGCGGGGCCGCCCACCGTGATCGGTACCGACGGCTCCTGGAGGCTCGGCATCGCCCACGGCCGCCACACCAAGGAGGCCGCCGAGTACGTCGGCGCGGAGGTGCGGGCGGAGACCCGCCGCCGGGCGCTGGCGGAACTCGACCGCGGACTGGCCGCGCTGGAAGGCGAGTTGACGCAACGCCGGCATGCCCTGCGGATCCTCACCGAGCACCGCGACCGGATCGGCGACACCCTGCGCCGGCCGCCCTCGGCACGTGGGCTGACGGATGCGTGGGCCCGTGCGGCCGAGGCCGAGCGCACCGCGGAATCCCTCGCCTCGCAGGCGTCCGCGGCCGCCCGCGAAGCGGAGCAGGCACGTGCCCGCGCGGTCGCCGCCCGGCGCGAGACCGAGGCGACGGCCAGTGCCCAGGATCTCCCCGCGGACCCGGCCGCCCTGGAAAGGGTCCGTCTGGCCCTCGACCGCCTCGGGCAGGGTACGCAGCGGCTCCGTCGGCGCGTGCGCTCGGTCCTGTCCGCGGCCGACGACCACCGGGGCGGCCGGACGGACTACGAGCGCGCCGAGTCCGCCCGCCGCGAGGCCGAGTCGGACTACGCCGAGCCGCTCGGCCGCCTGGAGACAGCCCGCCGAACCGTCCAGGCCCTGGAAGAGGCCCTCGGAGCCACGGAGCAGGAGATCCTCGCCCGGGAGGCCGCGGCGACGCGCCGTCTGGAGGCCGTGAGACGCCAACTCCCGCACACGCGAAGGGATCTGGCCCAGGTACACGACCTGCGCGTACGGGCGGAAGAGGACGAGAGGGCGCGGCGCGAGACACTCGCCGGCCAGGAAGCCGAGGTGCTGGCCTGCGGCAGGAGACTGCGTATGGCCCTCTCGCTGCCGGGAGTGCTGAGAGGAGCGGGTCTCGACCCCGAGGCGGACGACGGGGCCCTGAAGTCCCCGGACCCCGTCCACCACGAGGTCCGGGAACGCATCGCAGCGCTGCGCCTGCTGGGAGACGCCGTGCGTCGCGGCCTGGACGCGGAACGCCACGACATCTCGGACACCACCCTCCTCAACCGCCACACCGACCTGCGCGACCAGCTCTCCGGCGGCTACGACGCGACGCTCGAGGAACACGACGGCATCAAGCTGTGCCGGCTCGTCGACGACCACGGCCCGCACGACATCGCCGTGGTCGGCGAGCGCATCGCGGCCGAGGCCGCCGAGGCACGTGACCGTCTGACGGAGCGCGAACGCGAGGTCTTCCAGCGCTTCCTGACGGGAGAGCTGGGTGACCACCTGTCCTCGCAGGTGCTGGCCGCGGGCGCCCTGGTCGCCGCCCTCAACGGCACCCTCGCCACGGTTCGTACCTCACACGGCCTGGGCGTCACCCTCGACTGGAAGCTGGCGGACGGTGTCGAAGCCGACGTCAAGGCGGCCGTCGACCTCCTGCGCAGCCCCTCCGGGCTGCGCACCCGTGAACAGTCCGAGCAACTCCGCGACGTCCTCCAGCGCCGTATCGAGGACGCCCGCCGTGCCGACCCGGCCGCCGGCTATGCGGCCCACCTGCGCACCGCCCTTGACTACCGCGGCTGGTTCGCCTTCACCCCCTGGGTGGTCAACGACGCGGCACCGGGCAGCCGCCGTAAACTCACCGGCCGCACGGGCCTGAGCCAAGGCGAACAGCGGGTCCTCTCCTACCTGGTCCTCTTCGCCGCGGCGGCAGCGCACTTCACCGGCCTCGCCGACACCGCCCCGCACACACCACGCCTGATCCTCCTCGACGACGCGTTCGCCAAGGTGGACGAACCCACGCACGCCCGCCTCGGCCGCATCCTGGTCGACCTCGACCTCGACTTCGTCCTCACCAGCGAACGCCTGATCGGCAACTGGCCCGACGTGCCGTCCCTCCACATCTACGAGTGCCTGCGGGACCCGCATGCGCGGGGCGTGGCCACGCTCCACTACACGTGGAACGGGCGGCAGCGGAGGCTGATGTCGGTATGACA
This sequence comes from Streptomyces sp. NPDC049687, assembly GCF_044465285.1. Classification (NCBI taxonomy): domain Bacteria; kingdom Bacillati; phylum Actinomycetota; class Actinomycetes; order Kitasatosporales; family Streptomycetaceae; genus Streptomyces; species Streptomyces sp. NPDC049687. The sequence goes on along the minus strand of NZ_JBITLN010000002.1, from coordinate 729,485 downwards.
GGACGTGAAGGAGCCGACGAACGTCCTCCGGCCCCCGAGGCCCTCGCGTTTCTCACCCGGCCGGGCCTCACCCGCCTCTGGACGGCGGCACGGACCCGGCTCGAACGCAACGGCCTCCAACCGGCCGGAACCATCAGACTCGAGCACCTGGACGCACAGGAGCGTGAGGCACTGTCCCTCCTCCTGGCTCGACCGGTCACCGGCCCCACCACCACGATCCGCCTGCCGGAACTGGACACCCGCCTGCGCACCAGCGCGGTCGGACGGGGCCTGGCCTCGACACTGGAGGAACTGGGACCGTCCCTGACCAACCGCCGAGCGGCCCGCGACGCGGCGGCGGCGGAACGAGCCCGCCTGTGGTCATCGGCTCAGACGGAGGTGGAAGCCACCTCGCTGTCCGCCCAGCCCTGGGCAGCACAGTGGCTGGAGGAGATACGACGCGGCGGCACACTCGCCCGTCAGGATCCGAAGACCGCGGCCACCGTCATCACCCAGGCCGTCCAGATCCTGGCGACGCTCTTCCCCGGCACGGCCCCACGCTCCACCCCGGCCACCTGGGGCCGCGGTGAACTGGCCACCCGCGCCACCGGCTCCGCCCACGGCCTGGACGACGGCACGCTGCTGTCCCGGCTCGTCCTCCGCGGCATCGCGCTGGCGCACGGTGCCGAGTTCCCCGCAGACGCGCCCGCGCGCCGGGCCCTGTGGCGCACGGCCTCGGTCACCCCGGACGAGGTGTCCAGCACGGTGCTCACGTACGGCCTGCGCCCCACCGGCGGCACGTGGCGGGAGGCGGCCCTGCGCGAGCGAGCCGACCACCACATGGAAACCCATGTGACCCTGCGCGAGCTGCGCACACTGAGGCCGCAGATGCCGCCTGGCACCCACGTCCACGTCTGCGAGAACCCACGCGTGGTCGAGGCCGCGGCCGACACCGGCCGTACGGCACCCCTGGTCTGCACGTCGGGGAGCGCCACGACGGTCGTTCTCACCCTCCTGGACGCGTTGGCGGCGTCCGGTTGCACCTTCGCCTACCACGGGGACTTCGACTGGCCCGGCATCACGCTGGCCAACCGGATCATGCGTCGGTACGGAGCCGAGCCGTGGCGTATGCGAGCGGCCGACTACGAGTACCTCGCGACCCGCGCGCAGGTGCGCGGCACACCGCAGATCGCCCTCGCCGGACCACCGGCCGAGGCCGTGTGGGACACGGAACTGGCCCCCGCCATGAACGCCCTGGGCTTCGCCCTGCACGAGGAGGCGGCGCTGGATCTGCTGCTGGAGGACCTCGGGTGATGGCCCGATGCGCACGGCGGCTTGGCGCCGACCGGGCCGGAGGCGGTCACACCGGGCGCTCCGCCTTGGTTCGCTCGCGGTCAGCGCCCCGACGGCAGGCGCGCCTACGTACCCTGGGTCCTTCGGTCCCGCACATGGAGGCCCGCAACCTGATGATTCGTGTGGAAACTCAAGCAACGGGTCGGTGTGAGCCCTGAAACACCCGAGGGCAGCAGACCGAACATGCGACTCGATGTAATCTCCGGACAACGCCCTTGACCTGCACAGGCAGGCAGGGAGCAGACGAATCGGGAGTCTCTTCATGTTTCGTACCATGTTCAAGTCCAAGATCCACCGAGCCACCGTCACCCAGGCCGACCTGCACTACGTGGGATCGGTGACCATCGACGCGGACCTCCTCGACGCCGCCGACCTGCTGCCCGGCGAACTCGTGCACATCGTCGACATCACCAACGGCGCGCGGCTGGAGACGTACGTCATCGAGGGCGAGCGCGGCACGGGTGTGGTCGGGATCAACGGTGCCGCCGCCCACCTCGTCCATCCCGGAGACCTGGTGATCATCATCAGTTACGCTCAGGTCACCGACGCCGAGGCGCGGGCGCTGACGCCGCGGGTCGTGCACGTGGACCGCGACAACCGGATCGTGGCCCTGGGGGCCGACGCCTCGGAGCCGGTACCGGACTCCGAGCAGCGGCGCAGCCCGCACGCGGTGTCGGTGTGACCCCAGCACCCATCGCACCATCGCACCGGGAGTGTCCATGAGCGACATCGAGATCCGCGACGACCGGCAGGCGGGCTGCCTCGAAGCCGTCGGTGACGGCGGCGAGGTCGTCGGCCACATCCAGTACTTCGTCCTGGAGTCGCCCGCCCCGGCCCTCGTCCCGGTGCACACCATCGTCGAGCCCGCCCACGAGGGCAAGGGCATCGCGGGCTCCCTGGCGCGCGAGCTGTACACGATGGCCGCGCGCGAGGGGATCCCGGTCGCTCCGCTCTGCCCGTACGTCGTGAAGTGGGCCGCCCGCCACCCCGAGGAGGCCCCGGCGGCCGATCCGGAACTGCTGTCCGCAGCCAAGGACTGGCTGCGCGCCCACCCCGACCGGTTCTGACCGCCGCCGGGCCCACGCGGGTGAGTGTCCGGGGCGGCGCCGGGTAGGCGGGGAGTAGTCCAGAGCCAAGCGACACGACTGGCCGGAGGACACCATGACCACCCCGCGTCCCGACCCCGTCCCGCCCACCCCGCCCCCAGGCCCCCCGGATCCCTTCCCCAGCCCGGTACCGCCCCCCGAACCACCCCCCGGCCCCGAGCCGCTCCCGCAGCCGCCTCCGGCCCCGGGACCCCCTCCGGAGCCTTCCCCGGACCCGATCCCGCCGGGCCCGGAGCCGGTCCCGAACCCGGAACCGGGCCCACCCCTGACGTAGGGCCGGTGGGCGGCGTCCTCGAGAACACCGCCCACCGGCTCCCGCCCGAGGGGACGTGGCGCTGTCGATGTGCGGCTTCGCCGCGTGGGCGCGACCGGCCCGCACTCGCCCGGCCGGGGAACCGCCCCCTCAGCAGGTGCTACGCACCCACTTCGGACCGGTCCCCGCCCCACAGCGTGTGGAACGAACCCTCCCGGTCGACCCGCCGGTACGTGTGCGCCCCGAAGAAGTCCCGCTGCCCCTGCGTGAGCGCCGCGGGCAACCGCTCCGCACGCAGCGCGTCGTAATACGCCAGCGCCGCCGCGAACCCCGGCGTCGGCACCCCCTGCCGGGTCGCCGCGACCAGCACCTCACGCCAGTCGTCCTGCGCGGCGGCGATCTCGGAGGCGAACGTCTCGTCCGACAGCAGGCTCGGCAGATCCGCCCGCGCGTCGTACGCCGCACGGATCCGGTCGAGGAACGCCGCCCGGATGATGCAGCCGCCGCGCCAGATCGCGGAGACGGCACCGAGGTCGATGTCCCAGCCGTACTCCTCGCTGCCCGCGGCGATCTCGTGGAAGCCCTGGGTGTACGACACGATCTTCGAGGCGTACAGGGCCTGCTCCACCCGGTCGGCGAACGCCGCCGCCTCCGCCTCGTCCAGCGCGGCCGCCTTCGGCCCGGCCAGCCCCCGCGAGGCCTTCCGCAGCGCCGCGTGGCCGGAGAGCGAGCGGGCGAACACCGCCTCCGCGATGCCCGACACCGGCACGCCCAGGTCGAGGGCGATCTGCACCGTCCAGCGGCCCGTGCCCTTCTGTTCCGCCTCGTCCACGACCACGTCCACGAACGGCTTCCCGGTCGCCTCGTCCACGTGGGACAGGACCTCCGCCGTGATCTCGATCAGGTAGGAGTCCAGCCGGCCCGTGTTCCAGGTCCGGAAGATCTCCGCGATCTGCGCCGGCTCGTACCCGGCGACATCGCGCAGCAACTGGTACGCCTCGCCGATCAGCTGCATGTCGGCGTACTCGATGCCGTTGTGGACCATCTTCACGAAGTGCCCTGCGCCGTCCGGACCGACGTGCGTCACGCAGGGCGCCCCGTCCGCCGCCTTCGCGGAGATCTTCTCCAGCATCGGGCCGAGTGAGCCGTACGACTCCGTCGAGCCGCCCGGCATGATGCTCGGCCCGTGCAGCGCGCCCTCCTCGCCGCCGGAGATGCCGGTGCCGACGAAGTGGAGGCCCTGCTCTCGCAGTTCGCGCTCGCGGCGCCGGGTGTCGGCGAAGTGCGCGTTGCCGCCGTCGATGATCATGTCGCCCGGTTCGAGGAGCGGGGCGAACTCCTGGATCACGGCGTCGGTCGGCTCACCGGCCTTCACCATGATCACCAGGCGGCGGGGCCGTTCCAGCGCCGCCACGAAGTCCTTGGCGGTCTCCGCCGGCACGAACGTGCCCTCGTGCCCGAACTCCTCGACCAGCGCGTGCGTACGGGCCGCCGTGCGGTTGTGCAGCGCCACGGTGTAACCGTTGCGCGCGAAGTTGCGGGCGAGGTTGCGGCCCATGACCGCGAGTCCCGTCACGCCGATCTGCGCTGTAGTGCTCATTGGGCTGGCTCCTAGGGGTGGTGCCCGACAGTTTCGTCCTGGGGCCATCCTGACGGGTTTCGCGTCGTTCGTGGGGGAGCCAGAGCGGCTGATTGCCGCCTTGTCACGGCCAGTTATCAACCCTTACTTTTGCCGCTCCTGACGCATGTCGAGGGGGATCTCCATGGCCGTACGCGGCCGGCACCGCCGGTACCAGCCGAACAGGATCAACCGGGCCTCACTCACGGTCACCGCGGGCGGCGCCGGCATGGCGATACCGCTCATAGGCGCCGGCGTCGCCCAGGCGGCCGACGTGGACACCTGGAACAAGGTCGCCGCGTGCGAGTCCACCAACAACTGGCACATCAACACCGGCAACGGCTACTACGGCGGACTGCAGTTCACCCAGTCGACCTGGGAGGCCTACGGCGGCAAGCGGTACGCGCAGCGCGCGGACCTGGCCACCAGGGACCAGCAGATCGCCGTCGCGGAGAAGGTGCTGGAGGGACAGGGTCCCGGCGCCTGGCCGGTCTGCTCGGTACGGGCGGGACTGACGAGGGGCGGCGACACCCCGGACATCCATCCGAGCGGTACGTCGGGCGCAACGTCCAGCGGCACGTCGACGAAGTCCGCGAAGACGTCACTGAAGGACGTACAGCCGCAGTCGACGCCCCAGTCCCGGGCGGGCACCGCCGAGATGTACACCGTCGTCCACGGCGACACCCTCTCCGGCATCGCCGACACCCAGGACGTCAAGGGCGGTTGGCGGCGGCTGTATTCCGCCAACCGGTCCACCATCGGCGCCGATCCCGACCTGATCCTGCCGGGGCAGCGGCTGAAACTGCGCGCCCCGGCCGGTACGTCGCCGTCCACGACGCACCCGAGCACCGCGAGGCCCCGCACCGAAAAGGACTCCGACGCCGACGACAAGGCGCAGACCGGCCATTCCCTCGTGGCCCCGGTCGCCGCGGCCACCGGGACGCCGTACCACGCGACCGGCTCCTCCTGGTCGAAGGGCTACCACACCGGCGTCGACTTCCCGGTCCCCACCGGCACCTCCGTGAAGGCGGTGGCGGCGGGCACGGTGGTCAGCGCGGGCTGGGGCGGGTCGTTCGGCTACCAGGTGGTCATCCGGCACGCCGACGGCCGGTACACCCAGTACGCCCACCTCTCCGCGATCTCGGTCCGGGACGGGCAGTCGGTGGGCGGCGGCCAGCGCATCGGGCGTTCCGGCTCCACCGGCAACAGCACGGGCCCGCATCTGCACTTCGAGGTGCGGACGGGGCCCGGATTCGGTACGGATGTCGACCCGCTGGCCTATCTGCGGGCCGGCGGCGTCAGGATTTGATCCGCACCCGGTGCCGGTCGACGGTCGGCACCGGGACGTACGTGGCGCTGTAGAGCGGGCTGTGGAAGAAGACCGGCGGCCGGCCGGCGGGGTCGGCCGGGTCGTCCCCGTAGGGAGGTTCCCCGGCCTGGGCCGGTACCAGTGCTGCCTGGGCCGACACGAGTACCTTCTCCTCGGAGACCTCCGGAGCCTCAGAAGCCTCGTGAGTGTCCAAAGTCTTGGAAGCCTTGGAAGCCGCCTCGTCCTCCGACAGGTCGACGGCGGCCGTCAACGCCGCTTCCGCCCGCGCGGCCGGAACCCCGGCCACAGTGGATCCGCCTTGAAGACGCTCTGTGGTCAGCAGGATCAGGCCGCCCGCCGCCACCACACCGCAGCTCAGGGCGAGCGCGGTGCCGGTGGTGCCGTAGCGGAAGGTCTCGCCGAACATCGTGATGCCGACCGCGGCCGCCACCACCGGGTTGACCACGGTCAGCGTGGCCAGCGGGGCCGCGAGGCCGGCGCCCCGGTACGAGGCCTGGGACAGCAGCATGCCGGCCGTGGCCAGCACGCCGATCACGGCGAGGGAGGGTATGTCGGCCGCCGAGACGCCGCCGGTCCAGTCGACCGCGACGGTCTTGGTGAACACCGACGACATGCCGAAGGCGATACCGGAGGCGGTCGCCAGCAGCGTGCTGCGCACCGCCGGGTGCCGGTGCGCGGCACGCCCGGCGACCATCAGGGCCACCACCGCACCGGCGGTGACCACGGCCACGCTCACCCGCTGCGGGGTGCTTAGCGACTGCGCCTCGGAGGCGCCGACCAGGGACAGCAGACCGGCCAGACCCACCGTTGCCATGATGGCGCCCCGCCAGGCAGTCGCCCCGGCCCTGCGGCCGACGAACAGCGCGGCCATGGGGAGCGCGAACACGATGGTCAGCGCGCCCAGCGGCTGGACCAGGCTGAGGGGGCCGTAGGCGAGCGCCACCACGTGCAGAAGCCCGCCGAGGCCGTTCAGCGCGACCGCCGCCCACCAGCCGGGGCGGCGCAGCGGCGCGTACTCCTCGCCGGGCGAGGACACCGCGACCTGCTCCTGCACGATCGCCCCGGACGCGTACGCGACGGCGGAGACCAGTGACAGGACCACGGACAACGCGAGGGCGCTCATGAGCTGCTCCTCTGCGTGAGGCCGGGGCTCGGGGCCCGGCGCGGCGAACGGTCGGCTTCCATAACCAACACGATGCCTTGTCGATCTGTTCCCGTCGTCGTACCTGAGCACGCAATGGGTCCTACTGCCGATGGAGTACTGCGGGGCCGCTGTCCTCCCTCAGACGGGTGACGGGTAGGGGATCCCCCTGATCACGCACTCCGGGGCCCCTGGTACTACTGCACGTCGTGGACCTCGACCCCGAACTCGCCGCCCTGGCACCGCTCGGCGGCTTCTTCCTGCTACGGGTCGCCGGAGAGCCGCCGGGGCCTCTGCCCACCCTCGCGCAGACCTACGAGAACCAGTTGTCGGATGTTTACGGAAATCCTCTGACTTTTCGGGTCCGCAAGGTCAACCGGACGCTGCGGGCGCCGGAGACCCGGATCGGTGCCTCCGTGGCGCAGCAGGGACTCGCCGCCCGCCTCTGGTCGGCGGCGCTCGGCTGCGCGGCCCTGTACGGCGGCATCCCCGACCTGGATCCCCGGCTGCTGCGCTGGGACCCGGACGGCAGCGCCCCCGACGACCTGTGGCTCACCGAGGTCAGGGCGCTGCCCGGCGACGCGGGGACGCTGACCCGGACCGTGCTCCACGGTCACCTCGAACCCCTCTCGGCGGCCCTGCGCGCCAGCCACCCGGTCGCCCCCGGCCTGCTGCGGGGCAACGCCGCCTCCGCCCTGGCGGGAGCCGCCCGGCAGCTGGAGCAGTGGGCGCGCACGCACGGCCGCCCCGAGGCCGCCGCCCGCGCGCGTGCCCTCACCGCCGAACTCCTCGCCCACCCCCTCCTCGCGGACACCGGCGCGCGCACCCGCACCCCGGCCGGCACCGCCTTCCGCCGCCGCAGCTGCTGCCTCTACTACCGGGTCCCCGGCGGGGGCGTCTGCGGTGACTGTTGCTTCACACGACCCCCGCGCTCTTCCCCGCGGGCCCCGTCTGGGTGACCATGAAGGGAACCAGCCGCAGAGAATGGGGGTTTCCGGGTGCGAGTGGGACTGCTGACCCGGGAGTACCCCCCGGACGTGTACGGCGGCGCGGGCGTCCATGTGGAGTTCCTCGCCCGGGAGTTGCGCCGGCTGGTCGACCTGGACGTGCACTGCTGGGGCGAGGGCCGCACCGAAGGCGTGGTCCGCCACCGCCCCTGGTCCGCCCTGGACGGCGCCAACGACGCGTTGCGCACCTTCTCCGTGGACCTCGCCATGGCCGCCGCCCTCGAAGGCCGCGAGCTCGTCCACTCGCACACCTGGTACGCCAACCTCGGCGGCCATCTCGCCAAGGAGCTGTACGGCGTCCCGCACGTCGTCACCGCCCACTCGCTGGAGCCGCTGCGCCCCTGGAAGGCCGAGCAACTCGGCGGCGGCTACGCCCTGTCGAGCTGGGCCGAGCGCACCGCCGTGGAGGCGGCGGACGCGGTGATCGCGGTCTCCGGCGCGATGCGCGAGGACATCCTCACCTGCTATCCGGCGCTCGCCCCGGACCGGGTGCACGTCGTGCACAACGGCATCGACACCAACCTCTACCGGCCCGACCACGGCACCGACGCCCTCACCCGCGTCGGACTGGACCCGGACCGCCCGTTCGTGCTGTTCGTCGGCCGCATCACCCGTCAGAAGGGCGTGCCCCATCTGCTGCGCGCCGTACGGCACATCGACCCCGCGGCACAGGTCGTGCTGTGCGCGGGCGCGCCCGACACCCCGGAGATCGACCAGGAGTTCCGCGACCTCTTCGCCGAACTCAGCCGGGCCCGCGACGGTGTGCACTGGATCCCGCGGATGCTGCCGCGCCCCGAGGTGATCCAACTCCTCACGCACGCCGCCGTGTTCGTCTGCCCGTCCGTCTACGAGCCGCTCGGCATCGTCAACCTGGAGGCGATGGCCTGCGGGACTCCCGTCGTGGCCTCCCGGGTCGGTGGGATCCCGGAGGTCGTCGAGGACGGGGTGACCGGACTGCTGGTCCCGACCGACGACGACTTCGAGGCGGGCCTCACGCGAGCCCTGGACTCGGTCCTCGGCGATCCGGAGGCCGGGCACCGCATGGGCGAGGCGGGACGGGCCCGGGCGGTGGCCGAGTTCGGCTGGGACGCGGTGGCCCGGCGGACGGTCCGGCTGTACGAGGAGATCCTCAAACAGGCGTAGGGAGCCCCGAGCCGGGGCAGCCATGGGTATCAATCAGGGTGAGGGGAGCGGCCATGCGTCGTGGTGGACCTTCGGTGCTCGGCATCGTGCTGGCGGGCGGTGAGGGCAAACGCCTGATGCCCCTGACCGCGGACCGCGCCAAACCGGCGGTCACCTTCGGCGGCACCTACCGGCTCGTCGATTTCGTCCTGTCCAACCTCGTCAACGCCGACATCCTGCGCATCTGCGTGCTCACGCAGTACAAGTCGCATTCGCTGGACCGGCACATCACCACCACCTGGCGGATGTCCAGCCTGCTCGGCAACTACATCACGCCCGTCCCGGCCCAGCAGCGCCTCGGCAAGCGCTGGTACCTGGGCAGCGCCGACGCCATCCTGCAGTCGCTGAACCTCGTCTACGACGAACGGCCCGAGTACGTCGCCGTGTTCGGTGCCGACCACGTCTACCGCATGGATCCGCGCCAGATGCTCGCGCAGCACATCGACAGCGGCGCGGGCGTGACCGTGGCCGGGATCCGCGTCCCGCGCGGAGAGTCCTCCTCCTTCGGGGTGATCACGCCGGGCTCGGACGGCCAGACGGTCGAGCGGTTCCTGGAGAAGCCGGTCGACCCGCCCGGCCTCGCGGACGACCCGGAGAGCGTGTTCGCCTCCATGGGCAACTACATCTTCACGACCAAGGCGCTCATCGAGGCCCTCCAGCGGGACGCCGAGGACGAGGAGTCCGTGCACGACATGGGTGGCTCGATCCTGCCCCAGCTCACCGGGCGCGGCGAGGCCCAGCTGTACGACTTCAGCGACAACCACGTCCCCGGCGAGACCACCCGCGACCAGGGCTACTGGCGGGACGTCGGCACGCTCGACTCGTACTACGACGCCCATATGGACCTGATCGCCGAGCGTCCCGCCTTCAACCTGTTCAACCGCAGCTGGCCCATCTACACCCACTCCTACCAGCTCTCCCCGGCCCGCTTCAGCGCGGGCGGCATGGCCAGTGAGTCGATCATCAGTGCGGGCTGCCTCATCCGGGGGCAGGTCACCCGGTCCGTGCTGTCGCCGGGCGTGGTGGTCGACCCGGGGGCGGTCGTGCAGGGGTCGATCCTGCACGACAACGTCCACATCGGCCGGGGCGCGGTGGTACGCGGGGCGGTCCTCGACAAGAACGTCGAGGTCCCGCCGGGCGCCACGATCGGCGTCAACCCGGAGCGGGACACGGAGCTGTACTCCGTGTCGAAGGCCGGTGTCATCGCCCTGGGCAAGGGGCAGCGGGTGTCGTGAACTTAATCGGCTGTTAACTGTACGTAGCCTTGAGGTGCTTGACCGTAATCATGTGCAGGGGGTTGACTGCTGCCTCACCCTTCGTCGACGCGAGGCAAGCCCGTGACTGCTGATGATCTGCTGGCACCCCTCGACCTGGCGTTCTGGAACATCGAGTCCCCCGAGCACCCGATGCATCTCGGGGCGCTCGGGGTCTTCGCCGCGCCGTCGCCCACCGCCGGTGCCCACGCGGCGGACCTGCTCGCCGCCCGTGCGGCGGCCGTCCCGGGGCTGCGCATGCGGATCCGGGACGTGTGGCGGCCCTTCGACACCGCGCTGCCGCTCGACCTGCGCCGGCCGCTCGCCTTCGGCGGCGCGGTGCGCGAACCGGACCCGGACTTCGACCCCCTGCACCACGTCCGCCTGCACGTCCCCGCCGCCGACTTCCAGGCCGAGGCCGGCCGGCTGATGGAGCGCCCGCTGGAGCGCGGCCGCCCACCGTGGGAGGCGCATGTGCTGCCCGGCGAGGACGGCCTGTCCTTCGCCGTCCTGTTCAAGTTCCACCACGCACTCGCCGACGGACTGCGCGCCCTGACGCTGGCCGCCGCCGTCCTGGACCCCATGGACATGCCCGCGCCCCGGCCCCGTCCGGCGGAGCCCCCGCGCGGTCTGGTCCCCGATGTGCGCAAGCTGCCCGGGCTGCTGCGCGGTGCCGTCTCCGACGTGGGGCGCGCCCTCGACATCGGCGCCTCCGTCGCCGTGTCGACCCTGGGCGTACGGTCCACCCCCGCGCTCGCCGCCGAGCCCACCGGCACCCGCCGCACCGCCGGCGTGGTCCTGGACCTCGACGATGTGCACCGCGTCCGCAAGGTCGTCGGCGGCACCGTGAACGACGTCCTGATCGCGGTCGTCGCCGGGGCGCTGCGCCGCTGGCTGGACGAGCGCGGCGACGGCAGCGAGGGCGTACGGCCGCGCGCGCTGATCCCCGTCTCCAAGCGCCGCCCGCGCACCGCGCACCCACAGGGCAACCGGCTCTCCGGGTACTTGATGCGGCTTCCGGTCAACGACCCCGACCCGCTCGCCCGCCTGGCGCACGTCCGCACCGCCATGGACGCCAACAAGAACGCCGGACCCGGCCGGGGCGCGGGCGCCGTCGCGCTGCTCGCCGACCATGTCCCGGCGCTCGGCCACCGGCTCGGCGGACCGCTGGTCAGCCAGGCCGCGCGGCTCTGGTTCGACATCCTCGTCACCAGCGTCCCGCTGCCCAGCCTCGGTCTGAAGCTGGGCGGGAACCCGGTCACGGAGGTCTACCCGTACGCCCCGCTCGCCCGTGGCCAGTCCCTGGCGGTCGCCGTCTCCACCTACCGAGGGCGCGTCCACTACGGGCTCGTCGCCGACGCCGAGGCCGTACCGGACCTCGACCGGTTCGCCCGCGCCCTGACCGACGAGGTGGAGACACTCATCACGGCCTGCGGCTCTTGACGGGAACGGGTTTGGAGGAGGGGCCGGGCGCTCCGTAAAATTCCCCGTTCGAAGGCGGGCGCGGTCGGAGCGCCGCACGGGTGATCAGGGAAGCGGCAGCGCGATGACGGTGACAGAGGACGGCTCGGCGGCGTCCATGGACGAGATGGTCTACGGGCCCGGCATCGACCCGGAGCGGCTCGCCGTCTGCCTCAGCGTGCTCGAGGAGCTCGACAAGCTGGAGGTGGACCACCCCGACGCGATCGCCGTCCGCCGGGCCACCGCCGGCGTCTACCGCACGGTCAAGCAGCGCCGCCGCCAGGAGCGCCGGGCCGCCAAGACCGCCCACGACAAGGCCGTCACCGAGGCCACGGCGACCGGCTCCGCCCAGCGCATCGACGACGAGACCGAGGGCATCCTCCCGTCCTCGGTCACCGAGGCGGGGAAGATCGCGGGGATACTCCAGCGGCCCCGCTCCTGCTACACCTGCAAGACCCGGTACGTGGAAGTCGACTACTTCTACCACCAGCTCTGTCCGGACTGCGCCGGCCTGAACCGCGCCAAGCGCGACGTCCGCGCCGACCTCACCGGCAAGCGCGCCCTGCTCACCGGCGGCCGCGCCAAGATCGGCATGTACATCGCGCTGCGGCTGCTGCGCGACGGCGCGCACACCACGATCACCACGCGCTTCCCCAAGGACGCCATCCGCCGCTTCAAGGCCATGGACGACTCGGCGGACTGGATGCACCGCCTGGAGGTCGTCGGCATCGACCTGCGCGACCCGGCGCAGGCCGTGGCCCTCGCCGACCAGGTCGCCGGGGCGGGCCCGCTCGACATCCTCATCAACAACGCGACGCAGACCGTACGCCGTCTGCCCTCGGCCTACGCCGCCCTGGTCGACGGCGAGAGCGCCCCGCTGCCCGCCGGTGAGCTGCCCGCCCACCATGTCATCGGCGCCTTCAACTCCGGCGCGGTCGACGGTCTCGCCGCACTGCCCGCCGGCATCAGCAACCTGGACGCCCAGCAGATCGCCGACCTCGCCCTGGTCGCCGGCAACGCCAGCGTCGCCCGGCATCTCGACGGCACCGCCATCGACGCGGGCGGCCTGGTACCGGACGTCGTCGACACCAACACCTGGGTGCAGACCATCGAGCAGATCTCCCCGGTGGAGCTGCTCGAGACCCAGCTGTGCAACTACACGGCGCCATTCATCCTGATCAGCAAGCTGCGTCCGGCCATGGCGGAGGCCGCCCGGCGGGCGACGAGCGGGCGGGCGTACGTCGTGAACGTCTCGGCGATGGAGGGTGTCTTCGGCCGCGGCTACAAGGGCGCGGGGCACCCGAACACCAACGCCGCGAAGGCGGCGATGAACATGGTCACACGGACCAGCGCACAGGAGATGTTCCAGACCGACGGCATCCTCATGACGTCCGTCGACACCGGGTGGATCACCGACGAGCGGCCGCACTACGACAAGCTGCGGCTGGCGGAGGAGGGGTTCCACGCGCCGCTCGACCTCGTCGACGGGGCGGCTCGGGTCTATGACCCGGTCGTGCGGGGCGAGGCCGGTGAGGACTTGTACGGGATCTTCCTGAAGGACTACGCGCCCGGCAAGTGGTAGTGGTCAGGTGGCGAGGCGCGCCCTTCTCACCTGCGTACCGCCATCGACCAGGAGATCCGCCCCTGTGATCCAGTCCGCCGCGTCCGAGCACAGCCAGAGCACCGCCCGTGCCACGTCCTGCGGCTCTCCGATGCGGCCCAGCGGCAGGCCCGACGCGATCTCCGCCTCACCCGGCTCCCATACGAACCGTGCCAGCTCCGTGCGTACCAGGCCGGGGGAGACCGAGTTGACCCTCACCCCCGGGCCCAGCTCCCCCGCGAGTTGCCGGGTGAGGTGGAGGAGGGCCGCCTTGCTGGTGCCGTAGGCGCCGACGCCGGGGCCGGTGTGGGTGGCGCCCTCCGTGCAGATGTTGATCACCGCTCCGCCGTGCTCGCGCATCCAGCCGTGCCAGGCGCACTGCACCAGCCGTAGCGGTGCCTCGACGTTCACCGTGAAGGCCTCCCGCCAGGCCTCCGGGTCGGCGTCCATGAGGGGGCCGTACGGCTGGTTCGTGGCCGCGTTGTTGACCAGGATGTCCAGGCGGCCGAACGCGCGCAGACACAGGTCGGTGAGTGCCTCGGGGTGGCCGGCGTCCGCGACGCCCCCGGCCAGTCCGACGCCGCCCAGTTCGGTGGCGGCGCGCCGTACCTCGTCGGCGTTGCGCGCGCTCACGCACACCCGTGCCCCGGCGTCGGCGAGTTCCCGTGCCACCGCCCACCCGATGCCTCGTGTGGCCCCCGTGACGACGGCCGCCCTGCCGCGTAATCCGTACGACGACGTCATCGGCGTACGGTCTCACGACGGGCCGTCAGTCGACAGCCCCGAGACGGGAGTTGCGCTCGGCGACCAGTTCCAGCACCGTCCGCCAGTCCTCGAGGACACCCGCGTCGAAGGTGCCCGCCAGGCCGTCCTCGTCGGCCTGGCGCAGGCGGAGCAGGTCGTCGTCGGCGGGGCTGCCGAGCCAGGGGTGCAGGCGGACCAGATCGGCGACCCGGGGACCGAGCAGAGGCCGTACGGCGTGGGCGGCGCTTTCCGCGCGGCCCGTGGGGTCGGTGGGGCACAGGAGCTGTCCGACGGGGTGGACCAGCCCGGTCAGCTGCAGCTCCTTGTCGGCGGGCCGGCCGCGGCGCAGCAGCGCCGCCGTCTGCAGCGCGTGCTCGTGAAGATCGATCCCGGGGGCCGCACCGCCCGGGGTCTCCCGTACGCCCCGGCACGCGTACAGCAGGTCCATCAGCTCCTCGACGCTGCGCAGCTCCATGCGTCAGTCCTCCCGCGAGACAGCCGTTCGGTACGTCAGCAGATCATGGCCTGCTTGCGGCCGGGCGAACGGGATCTGAACGGCGCGACGGACGAGCAGACGCGTTCGCCGATGTCCGCCGGACGGGTGAACTCAGTGGGTGCAAAGGCGACGAAAGGAGCCCAATTCATCTGCAAGGACATGCGGGTGACGCGACATGGTTACCCCAAATTTTCAGCCCTATCGAGCGGCACCCTGCTCATTTGGTTAGTCTGTATCGGACGGACAGCAGGACGGAGTGCCACCCACACCCACCGTCCGTCTGGGACACGCCGGTTCACAACGGCCAGCTCTCCTCGGAGTCACCGGCACCACCGCGTCGCCACCGACTTCAGCCCGACCCGAGGGGGCGTTGAGCGCCGGACCGCAGACTGGCCGGCACGCCCCGAGGGTGACCCGACACATAAGGAGTGCGCGGTGACACCGGAGAAGACGAATCGCGAGCAACGCCCCAAGGATCGACCGGAGCGTGCCGGCCGCCGGCCCGGCGACATCGGCAGCCTCGACGTGTGGGCGCGCTCCGCCCCGATCCGCCTGGCGGGCTACGAGGAGGACCTCGCCGAGGACCACATCCTGCCCAGCGTGGACTGAGCTCCTCAGCCCAGCGGTGCCGTCCGCCGCCAGGGACGCAGGCTCTCCAACTGCCCCGCCACCCGCAGCAGTTCCGCCTCCGTCCCTGGCCGTCCCACCAGCTGTACGGCGGCCGGCGCACCGGACGGCAGCGTGCCGAACGGCACCGCCATCGCCGGCCAGCCCGTCAGGTTCCACGGCGGGGTCAGCGGCGAGTAGTTCGTGTTCACCAGCACGTTGCGCAGCCAGCCCCGCTCGTGCCACGGCTCCGACCGCGGCGAGCGCCGCGCCAGCGCTGGCGTGAGCAGGACGTCGTACTCCTCGAAGAAAGGCGCCAGCCGCCGGCGCAGGTCCTCCCGCGCCGAGCCGCCCCGCACCCCGTTCAGGAAGCGCCGGCCGAGGGCGGCGTGCACCCGGGTGCGGCGGGTCAGCAGCCGTGTGTCGAGACTCGCCGCGTCCACGGCCGTGCCGGCCGTCCAGTGGGCGAGCGAGGTGACGCCCAGGGACAGGGGGTAGGGCGGGTCGGCACGCCGTACCTGGTGGCCCGCCCTCATCAGCACCCCCGCCGCATCCCGTGCCGCGCCCGCGTACGGGGCGCTCACCGTGACCCCGGCCAGCGGACTGCGCACCGACACGGCGATCCTCAGCGCGCCGGACTCACCGTCCGGCCGTATGTACTCGGTGTCGGCGAGGACCGACAGCATCAGCCGGGCGTCCTCGACGGTCGTGGCCAGCGGGCCGTTCTCCGACATCCCGAACCAGTCGCCGTCACCGATGCCCGCGGGCACCACGCCGTGGCCCGGCTTGACGGTCACCAGACCGCAGTTGGCCGCCGGGATGCGCAGGGAGCCCATGCCGTCGTTGCCCAGCGCGACCGGAACCATCCCGGCGGCCACCGCGGCCGCGCTGCCCCCGGACGAGCCGCCCGCCGTGCGCGAGGGGTCCCACGGATTGCGGGCGGTGCCGTGCACGCCCTCGGTGGTGCCGAAGACGCACAGTTCCGGCACGTTCGTCAGGCCCACGACCACCGCGCCGGCCGCCCGCAGCCGGGCCACGGTGACATGGTCGGCGCCGGCCGGAGTGTCCGGCGTCGCGGCCGAGCCGGCCCGGGTGGACTCGCCCCGCACGGCCAGGTTGTCCTTGACCGCCACCGGCACTCCGGCCAGCGGCAGTCCGGCCAGGTCGGCCCGGGCGGCGACCTCGTCGGCCTCGGCCGGCGCGGCCTCGGCCCGCACCACCCGGAACGCCCCGATCCGCCCGTCCAGCCGCTCGATCCGCGCGAGGTGCTCGGCCACCACCTCACGGGGCGTGGTCCGCTTCTCCCGCACGGCGGCGGCGATCTCGACGGCGGTCCGGCCGACCCACGTGGTCACGGCGGCTCCTTCGCACTACTCGTGAGTATGTAGGGAGAACTGTGCCCCGCCGGGCGTCCCGCGTCGAGAGGCCGCCCGGACGGGCCTCAGGGGCCCACCCGCGCTCTGAGCCATTCCTCCACCTCGCCCACGTGCGCGGCCGCCGCCGCGCGGGCCGCCTCCGGGTCACGGGCGGCCAGGGCGCGGTGGATCGCCGCGTGTTCACGGCGGGTGCGGTCGAAGGCGCCCTCCTCGCGGTAGCCGCGCCAGACCCGGGCCCGGAAGGTGCGGGAGGACAGGCCCTCCAGGATCGCGGCCATCGTCTCGTTGCCGGCGGCGGCCGCGATCGCGCGGTGGAAGGAGAGGTCGTGGGCGAGGATCTCCTCCGGGTCGTCCGTGGCGTTCATCGCGGCCAAGTGGGCCTCCACGGCGGCCAGCTCCCCGGGAGTGATGCGGGCGGCGGCCAGCGCGGTCGCCGTCGACTCCAGGATGCGCCGGACCTCCAGCAGTTCCACGAGACGGGGTCCGCGCGAGAGGTCGGCGACGACCCCGAACGTCTCCAGCAGATCGCCGGCCTGGAGCTGGGTGACGTAGATGCCGGAGCCGTGCCGGGCCTCCAGCACGCCCAGCACGGTCAGCGCCCGGATCGCCTCGCGCATCGAACTGCGGGAGATGCCCAGTTGAGCCGCGAGATCCCGCTCGGTCGGCAGCCGCTGGCCCGGCTCCAGCAGACCCTCGCCGATCATCGCCTTGATCCGCTCGATGGCGCGCTGCGTCACCGTCGCCCTGGGGGCGGCGCCCCCGCCCTGCCGCGGCTCTTCCACGTGCTCTCTCCCGTCGCCGGTGCGCAGTCTGGCCACCGCGGTGGTCCGACCACTTGCTCCAACAGTGCGCCGAAACCTTCCCGCGGGGGTGTTGTGAGACGCAAGTGGTCTGATAAATATGCGGCTGTCGCATGAGCGCGCAGACAGAGGAGCCGACCGATGACGCAGCCGACCACCGCCCGCGTCAGCGCGGTCGGCACCCACGACATCCGCTCGAGCGCGCGGTACATCTGTCCGGGCGGCACCTCCTGGGCCGCCGACCTCGCGGAACGGAAGGAGAAGGCGGCGTGAGCGACTTCGAAGGGCTGGGCGCCCTGGTGACCGGCGGCGCGTCCGGCATCGGCCGGGCCACCGCCGAGCTGCTGGCCGAGCGCGGCGCCCGGGTCGCCGTCCTCGACCTGGACCTCTCCGGCGTCGACAAACCCCTCCTCGGCTATCGCGCCGACGTCGCCGACGACACCTCCGTACGCGAGGCGGTCGCGGCGGCCGTCGCCGACCTCGGCGGCCTGGACGTACTGATCAACAACGCGGGCATCGGCGCCCAGGGCACCGTCGAGGACAACGACGACACCGAATGGCACCGCGTGCTCGACGTCAACGTGGTCGGCATGGTCCGCGTGGCCCGGGCGGCCCTGCCGCATCTGCGGGCCTCCGCCCACGCGGCGATCGTCAACACCTGCTCCATCGCCGCCACCGCGGGCCTGCCGCAGCGGGCGCTGTACAGCGCGACCAAGGGCGCGGTGTACTCGCTGACCCTGGCCATGGCCGCCGACCACGTCCGTGAGGGCATCCGCGTCAACTGCGTCAACCCCGGCACCGCCGCCACGCCCTGGGTCTCCCGGCTCCTCGACGTCGCCGACGACCCGGCCGCCGAACGCGCCGCCCTGGAGGCCCGCCAGCCCACCGGCCGCCTGGTCAGCCCCGCCGAGGTCGCGGGCGCCATCGCCTATCTGGCGAGCCCCCTGTCCGGTGCCACCACCGGCACCTCGCTCGCCGTCGACGGCGGCATGCAGGGCCTGCGACTGCGCCCGGCGGCCACCCGATGACCCCCCTCGGCCGCAGCCGCGTCCAGGTCACCGGCCTGGCCCTGGGGGCGGCCCCCCTCGCCAACCTCTACACCGAGGTCACCGAGGAACAGGCGTACGACACCGTGGCCGCCGCCTGGCGACACGGCGTGCGCTACTTCGACACCGCGCCGCACTACGGTCTCGGCCTGTCCGAGCGGCGCCTCGGCGCGGCCCTGCGCGAGCACCCGCGCACCGCGTACACGGTGTCGACGAAGGTGGGCCGCCGGCTCGAACCCTCCTCGGCCGGCGGCGACGACCTCGCCAACGGCTTCGCCGTCCCCGCCACGCACCGGCGGGTGTGGGACTTCAGCGCCGACGGCGTACGGCGCTCGCTGGAGGCCTCCCTCGAACGGCTCGGTCTCGACCACGTCGACGTCGTCTACCTCCACGACCCGGACGACCACGCCGAGCAGGCCTTCAGCGAGGCCTACCCCGCCCTGGAGGAGCTGCGCTCCGAGGGGGTGGTCGGCGCGATCGGCGCCGGTATGAACCAGGCCGAGATGCTCACCCGGTTCGTCCGCGAGACGGACGTGGACGTGGTGCTGTGCGCGGGCCGTTACACCCTGCTCGACCAGAGTGCCGACGCCGGACTGCTGCCCGCGGCCGTCGAACGGGGTGTCTCCGTCGTCGTGGGCGGTGCCTTCAACTCCGGACTGCTGGCCGACCCCCGGCCGGAGGCGACGTACGACTACGCGCGGGCACCGGCCGAGTTGCTGGAGAGGGCCCTGCGCATGAAGGAGGTCGCCGAACGCCACGGCACGACTCTGCGCGCCGCCGCGCTGGCCTTCTGCGCGGCCCATCCGGCCGTCGCGAGTGTCCTGGTCGGCGCCCGTTCGCCGGCCGAGGCCGAGGACTGCGCCGAACAGTTCGCCGCGCCCGTTCCCGCAGCGCTGTGGGAGGAACTGAGGGACACCGGACTTCTGCCTTCGAAGGAAGCGTCATGAGGGTCGCCCTGCACACCAAGGTCCGCGCCGACCGTATCACCGAGTACGAGGCCGCGCACCGCGAGGTCCCGAAGGAACTCACGGACGCCATCAGCGCCGTCGGGGCCACCTCCTGGACCATCTGGCGCAGCGGCACCGACCTCTTCCACGTCCTGGAGTGCGAGGACTACGCCCGGCTCCTCGCCGAGCTGGAGAAGCTGCCGGTGAACGTGGCCTGGCAGGCCCGCATGGCCGAGCTCCTCGACGTGGTGCACGACTACTCCGGCGAGGGCGCCGACGCCGGCCTGCCCGTCGTATGGGAACTGCCGTGACCGTCGACGCCCACCACCACGTCTGGGACCTGTCCGTCCGGGACCAGGACTGGATCGCCGCCGGCAGTCCGCTCCGCCGGGACTTCACGATGGACGACCTCGCCCCGCAGGCGCGCGCGGCCGGAGTCGACCGCACGGTCCTCGTGCAGACGGTCACCGTGGCCGAGGAGACCCCCGAGTTCCTTGCCCTCGCCGCCGAGCACGAGCTGATCGCGGGCGTCGTCGGCTGGACCGACCTGACCCGCCCGGACGTCGCCGACGAACTCGCCCGGCTGCGCGCGCTTCCCGGCGGCCGGTACCTCAAGAGCGTCCGCCACCAGGTCCAGAGCGAGCCCGACCCCGAGTGGCTGCTGCGCCAGGACGTACGCCGGGGTCTCGCCGCCGTCGCCGACGCGGGCCTGGTCTACGACCTGGTCGTCGTCCCGCACCAGTTGGCCGCCTGCACGAGGGCCGCCGCCGCACTGCCGGGACTCACCTTCGTCCTCGACCACCTGGGAAAACCTCCCATCGCCTCCGGCGCCCTGGAACCCTGGGCGTCCGACGTCCGGGCCCTCGCAGCCCTCCCCAACACCGTCTGCAAGCTCTCCGGCATGCTCACCGAGGCCGACCCCGCCTCCTGGACCGTCGAGGACCTGCGCCCGTACGCCGACACCGTCCTGGAGGCCTTCGGCCCGGACCGCCTGATGTTCGGCTCGGACTGGCCGGTGTGCACGCTCGCCGCGGCCTACGGCGAAGTGGTCGACACCACCGCCCGGCTGTTGAGCCCCTCCGAACACGCGGCCGTCCTCGACACGACCGCCGTCCGCGTCTACGACCTCTGAGCCACCGCCGTCAGCCGCGTCGGCGGCAGATACTCCCGCACATACGTCCGCTCCCAGCACGCGCCCGTCTCCCGCAACTCCCGCCAGGTGGTGTACCGGTAGCGGAAGAGACGGGCGCGGACGTAACGCGGCGGCTCGTCGGGCGGGAAGGGGGAGCGGCGCAGCAGCTTCAGGGTGTCGCGGTCGTTCTCCAGCAGCCGCTCCACCAGCGCGCCGAACCACGACCCGGCGTAGGCGGGGGAGAGCGCCGCGAACCACATCAGCCAGTCCAGGCGGAGGTGATAGGGGGCGAACTGGCGCGGCCAGCGCCGGGGATCGCTCGGCTTGCCCTTGAACGTGTACTCCCGCCATTCGGAGTCCTCGCGCGGTACGTCGTCGAGCGTGCCCTCGACCACCACCTCGTACCGGATCCGGCTCACGCTGCCGAACGCGCCGTAGGTGTTGACCAGGTGCAGCGGGTCGAAGGAGCGGTTCATGACCTGGCGGCGGGAGAGCATGTTGACCACGGGGCGGTAGCTGAGGAAGACGATCAGTGCCGCCGCGGCGAGGACCACCGCCTCGAACCACACGGGCGGGCCGGGGACGGACCGGTGGTCGGAGGGCAGTGCCAGCGCGGGCAGGGCCAGGACGACGGTGATCCAGTTCAGCCAGGAGAAGTTGCCCGACAGGACCAGCCACAGCTGGGTGAGGATCATCAGCGAGGCGGCCGCCGTCGCGACCGGCTGCGGGGTGAACAGAAGGAACGGCACGACGAGCTGGGTGACGTGGTTGGCGGCCACCTCCACCTTGTGCAGCGGCTTCGGCAGATGGTGGAAGAACCAGCTCAGCGGGCCGGGCATCGGCTGGGTCTCATGGTGGTGGTACAGGCAGGTCAGCTTCCGCCAGCAGGCGTCGCCGCGCATCTTGATCAGTCCGGCGCCGAACTCCACCCGGAACAGCAGCCAGCGCACCAGGAAGAGCACGACGACCGGCGGGGCCACCTCGTCGTTGCCGAGGAACACCGCGAGGAAGCCGGTCTCCAGCAGCAGGGACTCCCATCCGAACGAGTACCAGGTCTGGCCGACGTTCACGATCGACAGGTACAGCGCCCACGGCACCAGCCACAGCAACATCCCCGCCCACAGGGGGAGTAGGTTGTCCAGCCCCGCCAGCAGGGCCACCGACACCGCGCACCCCGTCCACGCGCAGCCCGCGAACAGACGGTCGGAGTACCGCCACTGGAAGAGGCTCGGCGCGCGCCGGAACGGCACCTGTTCGACATAGCGCGGGACCGGAAGCATCCCGCGTTCTCCCAGCAGCGCACGGAACTGCAGGGCCGCCGTCAGGAACGCGACCAGGTACACACCGGCCAGCGCCCGCTGGAAGACGAGCCGGCTGAGCCAGTACTCGGATGCGGTGAACCAGTCCACGGCCGTGCGCTCCGTTCATTCCGTTCCGACCATCGTGACGCTGTGTGTCCCCTGCCTCGGCTTGCGTGTCCCGGGCGAGTGCCCGTGTCGTTCGGGAGGCAGTGGTGCGAGTACCCATGGCGCCTCTCACCGTCCGTGCCCTCTCGGAGGGTGAGGGCTCCGGGTCGAAGAATCGGACAAATCCTGGCAAGGTAGCCCCATGGTTGATCGGGGAGCGAGGGCGCTGTCACTCCCGGACGACTGGCCCGCCCACCCGGATCCGATCCTGGCGCTCAACCGCATGGGCAGCTTCGACTGGGACCTGGACACGGGGCTGTTCCACATGGACGCCCGGGCCCACGAGATCTTCGACCTGCGGCCCGACGAGTACGACGGCAACCCCGCCTCCCTCGCCGTACGCGTCCCGCCGGCCGAGGGCATCCGCCTGGACGAACTGGTCGCCCAGGCCATCAAGGACGGCAGCGAGAACTACGGCGCCTACTTCCGCATGCGGCTGCGCGACGGCACCCTGCGCTGGACCCACACCCAGGGCTACATCCGCCGCGACGGCACCGGCCGCCCCCGCCGGATCGTCGGCATCGTCCGCGACGCCACCGACGAGCTCAGCGACCTCGCCGAACGCCGTGAGGCGGCCGACCTCGACGACGCCCGCCGCGAGCAGACCAACGTCGTACAGCTCACCACGGCCGCGCTGGCGCACGCCCGGACGGTGCAGGACGTCATCGACGTCCTCAAGGACACCCACGGCCTCACCCACCTCGGCGCGACCAGCCTCGTCATGGGCCTGGTCGAGGCCGGCCGCATCCGGCTGGTCGCCGAGGGCCCCGAGGGCAGCTTCGTCCCCGGCACCCTCGTCACCCGGATCGACGAGCCGTACCCGATGAGCGAGGTCGTGCGCACCCTCACCCCCCGTTTCATCGAGTCGCCGGAGGAGTTCGCGGCCGGCTACCCGGTGCTGTGGCCGCACATCACCGACCTCAGGATCACCGCGGCGGCCTATCTGCCCCTGATCGTCCAGGCCCGCCCGATCGGCGCGATGGGCCTGCTCTACAGCAACCGGCAGGGCTTCAGCCAGGAGGAGCGCAACATCCTCGTCGCCCTCGGCAGCAGCATCGCGCAGAGCCTGCAGCGGGCCATGTTCTACGAGCAGGAGAAGGACATCGCCCAGGGCCTCCAGCAGGCCATGCTGCCGCGCACCATCCCCAGCGTGCCGGGCGCCGACGTCGCCGTCCGCTACCGCGCCGCCACCATCGGCGGCACCCACGGCCGGGACATCGGCGGCGACTGGTACGACCTGATCCCGCTGCCCGGCGGCCGCGTCGGCGCCGTCATCGGCGACGTCCAGGGCCACGACACGCACGCCGCCGCCGTCATGGGCCAGCTGCGCATCGTCCTGAAGGCCTACGCCGCCGAGGGCCACACCCCGGCCACGGTGATGGCCCGTGCCTCGGTCTTCCTCCACGAACTCGACACCGACCGCTTCGCCACCTGCCTCTACGCCGAGGCGGACCTGTCCACCGGGGTCGTCCAGGTGGTCCGCGCCGGGCACATCGACCCGCTGCTGCGCGGCCCCGACGGCAGCTGCCGTCGCGTCCCCGTCCCGGGCGGGCTGCCGCTCGGCCTGTCCGCCGAGTTCGGCAGCCTGGAGTACCCGGTCGGCACCATCGAGCTCGACCCGGGTCACACCCTGCTGCTGGCCACCGACGGTCTGGTCGAGCAGCCCGGCGCCGATCTCGACGACGGGATGCGCAACCTCGCCGCTCTCGTCGCCGCCGGCCCCGACGACGTACGCCGCCTCTCCGACCGGCTGATCGACCTCGCCGAGGAACGCGGCGGGGACGAC
Organism: Streptomyces sp. NPDC049687; assembly: GCF_044465285.1. NCBI lineage: Bacteria > Bacillati > Actinomycetota > Actinomycetes > Kitasatosporales > Streptomycetaceae > Streptomyces > Streptomyces sp. NPDC049687. Next base: position 705,803 of record NZ_JBITLN010000002.1, on the reverse strand, counting down.
GACGTCGCCCTGCTCCTGCTGCGGCGGCGCGGCCTGGACACCCCGCGGACCGGCGGCCGGCTCCAGCAGCACGTCGCCCCCGGCGACCCCGAGGCGCTCACCGCCGCCCGGCACATGATCACGGCCGCCGTCCGCGCCTGGGGCGCCCGCGACCGCGCCGACGAGATCGAACTGGTCGCCGACGAACTGATCACCAACGCCCTCATGCACACCGAGGGCGCCGCGATCGTCACCCTGCGGGTCCTGACCGGCGCCGGCGACCGGCGCCTGCGCGTCGAGGTCGAGGACTCCTCCAGCGCCCTCCCGCGCCGCCGCGAGGCCGGCGAGTCGGGCGTCTCCGGCCGGGGCCTGCTCCTGGTGGACCTGCTCGCGGACGCGTGGGGCGTGGAGGCACGGGGCGGCGGAAAGTGCGTGTGGTGCGAGTTCGCCGCGCACGAGGACCGGTGACTCTCGTGGCACTCTGGACGTATGCCGGAACTTCCCGAGGTCGAGGCGCTGAAGGACTTCCTGACCGAGCACGTCGTCGGCCATGAGATCGTGCGCGTGCTGCCGGTGGCGATCAGTGTCCTGAAGACGTACGACCCTCCCGTCAGCGCCGTGGAGGGTCACGAGGTCACCGCGGTGCGCCGGTACGGCAAGTTCCTCGGTCTGCAGACCGGCGACGGTCCGCACCTCGTCACCCACCTCGCCCGCGCGGGTTGGCTGCAGTGGAAGGACCGCCTGCCCGACGGGCCGCCCCGTCCCGGCAAGGGCCCCCTCGCCCTGCGGGTCGCCCTGGAGACCGGCGAGGGCTTCGACCTGACCGAGGCAGGAACCCAGAAGCGGCTCGCGGTGTACGTCGTCCACGACCCGCAGGACGTTCCCGGCCTGGCCCGCCTCGGCCCCGACCCCCTCGCCGCCGACTTCGACGAACCGCGCCTCGCCGAGCTCCTGGCGGGCGAACGCCGTCAGCTCAAGGGCGCGTTGCGCGACCAGAGCCTCATCGCGGGCGTCGGCAACGCCTACAGCGACGAGATCCTGCACGCGGCGAAGATGTCCCCGTTCAAGCTCGCTGCCTCGCTGACCCCGCAGGAGACCCACATCCTCTACGAGGCTCTGCGCACCACGCTCACCGAGGCGGTCGAGCGCTCCCGCGGCCTGGCCGCCGGGCGGCTGAAGGCGGAGAAGAAGAGCGGCCTGCGGGTCCACGGCCGCACCGGCGAGCCCTGTCCGGTCTGCGGCGACACCATCCGCGAGGTCTCCTTCAGCGACTCCGCGCTCCAGTACTGCCCCACCTGCCAGACGGGCGGCAAACCGCTCGCCGACCGGCGGATGTCCCGGCTGCTGAAGTAGCGCCACTCGGTGATGGTGTTGCGTTCAACTTGCCGACTCCTTGCCCGGCTTGCGCATTCGTCCCGGGGGAAACACGCTGGAATTGGCGTTCGGGCACGTTCGCCGGAACTCACATCACCGCGGCGGCGACAGGGTCATGTCGCCGAACTGCCTTCCGCCCGAACGTCCCGGCCGACGACCGCTGCCGCTGCCCCGTGGAGGGGCCCATGTCCAGCACACTCCGCCTTGCCACGTTCAACTGCGAGAACCTCTTCGCGCGTTGGCGCTTCAGGGACGACGTCGACCCGACCGAGGCCAACACCCGCGGCTGGGTCGTCGACCAGACCAAATTCCAGGAACTCGGCGTCGAGAGCAAGGCCATCACCGGTGCGGCGGTGCGTGAACTCGACGCGGACGTGATCGCCCTGCAGGAAGTCGAGAACATCGACACGCTCAAGCACTTCCGCACACAGTTCCTCGGCGGGAACGGCAGGTACCCCTATGTCGCGGGCGTGGACGGCAACGACCCACGGCTCATCGACGTCGCCGTGCTCTCCAAGCGGCCGCTCACCCACATCCGTTCCTACCAGCACCTGAGAGACCCCGCGGAGCCCACGAAGCAGCTCTTCTCCCGGGACTGCCTGGAAGTCGACGTGCAGGTGTCGGACACCGAGACGATCACGCTCTTCGTCAACCACTTCAAGTCCATGATGGGCGGTCGCCCGGAGACCCAGGGCAAGCGGGTGCGCCAGGCCGCCCAGGTGATGACCATCGTCACCGACCGCTTCGGTCCCCAGCCCGCGGACCGGCCCTTCGTCGTCCTCGGGGACCTCAACGACTACCTGGACGACGACTCCGGCATAGACGCCCTCGCCCACTGGGACCAGGTCGAGAACGTGGTGGAGCGGATCCTGCCGGAGACCGACCAGTGGACGCACTACTACGCGAAGAAGGAGGAGTACCGCCAGCTGGACTACCTGCTGCCGTCGACCTCCCTCGCCACGCGCGTCCCGAACTCGCCCGTGATCTTCCGCAAGGGGCTGCCGCTGCGGGCCGACCGCTACAAGGGCGACCACTTCCCGGGCGTCGGGAAGAACAAGCCCAAGGCGTCCGACCACTGCCCCGTGTACGTCGACATCGAAGTGACCTGAACTCACTCCGGACCGGCGTCATCGGGAGGGCAGCGTGACCAGGTGCTCGCCCTCGGCCGTCCGCAGCTCGTAGCGGACGACCTCCTCGGGGTGGTAGGCGGTGGCGCCGCGCATCGTGTTGGGGCGGGCGTCGTGCAGGGGAACGTTCCAGCTGGTGACGGTCTGCTCGGAGCCGTCGTGGCCGACGGCGATCAGCCGGCAGTCCCGGGGGCCCGCCCCGTCCTTCACCTTCAGCTCGACGTCGCTGCCCCACGCCTCTTCCTCGATGGTCACCTGCGCCCACACCCCCGACTTCTCGTCGGTGGCGGTGACCCGTACGGCGTCGTCGCCGCCGCCACCGCCGCCCGCCATCATCGCGACCGCGGGGCCGACCAGCGCGATCACCACGGAGGCCGCCAGGGCGAACATCACCCGCCGACGGGCGGCCCGGTGTCGTACGGCCACCTCGGCGAGCAGTTTGTCCAGCATCCGCGGTCCCGGCCCCGCGAACGGGTGTACGGTGCGCGGAGTGGCCCGCCGGTAGAGCATCATCTGTCGTGCGGTGGGCCCGAACTCGGTGACCTGCGCCGCGCATTGAGGACACTCCATGAGGTGGTCCTCGAAGCGGAAGGCCTCCGCCTCGTCCAGCACGCCGAGCGCGTACGCGCCGACGTCGCGATGCCTCTCCAGGGACCTCATGCCGAAACCTCGTGCCGTTGAGTGCCAGTGGGGTTACTCCTTGCTCCCACCGGTACGGACCAGGCACGTGAATCACTCAGGCGCGTACCGAATCGTGACCCAAGTGTTCGGAGCCGTCGGGCCCCCGGATTGGTCCCAATCTAAAAAAGATGGATGGCGAGATGACCGAGGGGCAGTCCGAGCTGCCAGGCGGGCGTCCAGACCTTGGGTCCCTCGTCCTCGCCGACCGGTGCGCCGCCCGGCACCGCGTTGAGATCGGGGGCGAGCAGCTCGGTCTCCTCCAGCCATCGCCAGGCCGCCGCGGCCAGCTCCAGATCGGGAGCGGGTCCCTCCGACTCGGCGGCCTGTGCCGTCAGTTGTTCCATACGTTCGGCGACCCAGTCCTGCCACGGCTGGTCGTACGCCGTGAGCGAAAGCCAGGTCTCCAGCTGGGTCACGACCCGGATGCCGGGCAGCTCGCCGTCGGTGTCGGACAGGAAGATGGTGAGCGCCAGGGCGTCGCGCCCGGCGCGGAACTCGAAGGACGTCGGCGGCATCAGGTCGCCGGTCCGCAACAGTTCGTCGGCGATGTACTCGGCGTACAACCAGGCCATGGGGACGGTGAGTTCCCCGCCGTCGGCGCCGTCCGTGCTCTGGTGACCTCTGTGCAGCATCCCTTCCTGCCTTCCTCCGGTGCGTGCGCGTCGCCCGTCGCCCGGGCTCCTGGAGCACAGCGACCGGGCCCCATCCGGAACACGGATAAGGACACCCGATTACCCAACCGGGGTCCTCGGCAAGGCGCTTTGCGAAGGCTTGACTCGACCGTGGGTTTCAGCCCAGGTCGGGCGCGTATCCGGGAAGCACCCGGCGCAGGGCGCGCAGCGCGTAGTACGCGCGGGACTTCACGGTACCGGGCGGAATCCCGAGCGTTTCGGCGGCCTCCGCCACACTCGCCCCCTGGAAATACACCAGCACCAGGACTTCACGGTGCTCGGGAGTGAGTGTCTTCACAGCCTCCCGCACATCGAGGGTGGCGGCCGCCCGTTCGGCGTGGTCGGCGCAGGCGGGCGCGTTCTCCAGGACCGCGTCCCCGACCTCGGCCGGCCGTGCCTGACGGGCCCGCCGCGCGTCGATCGCGAGCCGCCGGCCGACGGTCATCAGCCAGGGCCGAACGGACTCGAAGGCGTCGGCCCGCAGTGCCTCGGGATGCTGCCAGGCGCGGACGAGGGTCTCCTGGACGAGGTCCTCGGCGCGCTGGCGGTCGCCGTCGCAGAGCCTCAGCAGCAGCGCGAAGAGCGGCCGGCCGTGCTCGCGCTGCACTGCGGCGAGTTCGTGGTCGGCGGTCGTCGTCCTGGCGGTGAGGGTGGTTCCGACGGTCATGGGCGTATGGCACCGCAAGCGACCGTTTCAGGACAGGGCCCGTACACGCCTCTGCGACGGACGGTCGATCGCGTCGACGAACGGTTCGACGAACGGTCGCGGCTACGCCGATCGCGCGCATCGGGCGGGCCGACGGGAGCGGCGGGCCGGACTGTTCGGGGGTATGGGCTAGGAGTAATACATGCATATGTATGACAAACAAGTAGATTCGGCAGAAATGGGGTGATCCGGTGATCGTCGCACGCAGACATCAGGTGGCCCTGGTCCTGACGGCCGTCCTCGCCGCGGCCGCCGCCTGCCAGGCCGATGCGCGGCGACCGCCCCAGAGGCCGGGCCCCCCGGCGGCCTCCGCCGCCACCACGGGCTTCACTCTCGTGGCGTCCGGCGACATCCTCCCGTACGACTCGGTCGTCGACCGCGCGCAGTTCGACGCCGGCGGCACGGGCTACGACTTCCGCCCGATGCTCGAGGACGTCAAACCCGTCATCTCCCGCGCCGACCTGGCCCTGTGCCACCTGGACACCGTGGCCGGCACGAGCGGTGCCCTGGCGGATGCGGGTGGTGCCGTGGCCGGTACCAGCCCCGCCCAGCCCGGCGCGGCCCCGCCGGGTACGGGCGCTTCCGTGCCGGACGCGAGTGGTGCCGTGCCCGGGGCGGGCGCTGTCGCGCCCGGTGCCGGGGGCGCCGTGCCCGGTGTGAGTGACGCCGTGCCCGGCGCCGGTGGCCCGAACCCCGGTCACCCCGCCTTCAGGTCCCCCTCCGAGATCGCCCCGGCCCTGGCCGCCACCGGCTACGACGGCTGTTCCACCGCCTCCCACCACAGCCTCGACGACGGCGCCGCCGGCGTTCAGCGCACCCTGGACGCTCTCGACGGCGCGGGCGTACGGCATGCCGGTACCGCCCGGACCGAGGCCGAGGCCGACGCGGTCGACCTTCTGCACGCGGGCCCCGCCAGGGTCGCCCACCTCGCCTACACCTACGACACCAATGGCTCCCCCCTTCCCCCGGGGCAGCCCTGGACCGTCAACCTCGTCGACGAGCGCCGCATCCTCGCCGACGCCAGGGCCGCCCGGAAGGCGGGCGCCGACGTGGTGGTCGTATCCCTGCACTGGGGCTCGGAATGGCAGGAGGCGCCGGACGACCGCCAGCTCGCCCTCGCCCGAACCCTCACCGCCTCCCGTACCAACGGCCGCCCGGACGTCGACCTGATCCTCGGCACCCACACCCATGTCCCGCAGGCGTACGAGAAGGTCAACGGCACCTGGGTCGTCTACGGCCTGGGCGACCAGATCGCCGGTGAGATGTTCAACCAGCAGGGCGTCCAGGACCCGCGCGGCAACGAGTCCACCGTCGCCCGCTTCACCTTCGCCCCGCCCGCCAGGCCCGGCGGCCGCTGGGAGGTGCGGAAGGCCGAGTTCGTGCCGCAGATGTACGACGTCGACGCGGGCCGGGTCGTCAACCTCAACCAGGCCCTCGCCCGGGGCGCCGGCGTCCAGGGCGTGCGCGACCGGATCCGGGACGTCGTCCTCGGCCGGGGCGCGGCCAAGGACGGGCTGGTGATGGGGGAGTGACCGGTGGTCACTCGACGTCGACGTGGTCGAACGTCTTCAGCATCTCCGTCAGCACCCGCACACAGGCCCGTACCTCGGCGTCGGTGAGGCCGCCGCCGACCTGGCGGTTCAGGGTGTGCTCGCGGTCGAGGACGGCGGTGACGAGCGTCCGGCCCTCCTCGGTGAGCCGGATCAGCGACGAGCGCTGGTGCGCGGGGTTCGGGACGCTCTCCACCCACCCCTGCGCCGCCGCGTCGTTGACCATGCGCTGCACGAACTGCCGGCTCAGCGCCATGACGCGGCCCATCTGCGGCACCGTCATCTCCCCCTTCCTGCGCAGCAGGTCCAGCACGGAGCGCACGCCCACCGAGGCCCCCTCGACCTCCTCCCCCTGCTCCACCTTGCGCAACGCGCGCCGGTAGAGCGGACCGACGAGGTCGAAGACCTCGGTGAGACGCCGGCCGAGTTCGTCGGGAGGGAGGGGGGCCTGCGGATCGAGAGGGCTGTCGGTGTCGTTCACCCCCACATCATGCACTCCCGCGCGTCATGACAACCAGGTTGCCAAAATCCGCCCAGAATGACACCTTGGTTGTCATGACTGCTGCTTCGGAACTGAAGTACTTCGCCTCCTCCGACGGCGACCTCGCCTACCGCGAGGCCGGCGCCGGGGACCTCGTGGTCCTGCTCCACTCCGGATACGTGGACCACCGCGTCTTCGACGCCCAGATACCGGCGCTCGCCGGCACCCATCGGGTGGTCGCGGCGGACGTGCGAGGTCATGGCGCCTCCGCCAACGCGACCAAGCCGTTCCGCTGGGCCGACGACCTCGCCGACCTGCTGCGCCACCTCGACGCCGGTCCCGCCGTACTCGTCGGCGTCTCGATGGGCGGCGTCATCGTCGGCGACACCCTGCTGGAACACCCCGAGCTGGTCCGCGCGGCGGTCGTCTGCGGCGCCTCGACCGGCGAGTTCCAGGACTCGGACCCCTGGCACCGGGAGATCCAGGCCGCGACCGCCCGCGCCCTGGCCTCCGGTGACGTCGAAGGCTGGCTGAAGGCGTTCCTGAGCTACGTGCCCGGCCCGCACCGCACCCTCGACGACCTCGACCCGGACATCCCGCGCCGCCTGCGGGAGATGGCCCTGAACACCGTCTCCAAGCACACCGTCGGCGAGACGAACTGGCACGTCCCCGTGACCGACACCTGGCCCCGTCTGCCGAAGGTCGAGGTCCCGGTGCTCACCGTCAACGGCGCCCTCGACACCGCCGACGTCATCGCCGCGGCCCAGCGGCTGGCCGACACGGTCCAGAACGGGCGCGCCGTCCTCATCGAGGGCACCGGGCACTACCCGAACATGGAGAAGCCGGAGGAGTTCACCGCGGTGATCCGCGAGTTCCTCGGCACCCTCTGACGCGCCACGGCGCCACGGCGTCCCCGAGCAGTGAGGCTTACGGCACCACCGTCACCGGCCACCGCCCCGCCTTCACCAGCCGTACCGCGACCGAGCCCACGATCCGGTGACCGGCCTGCTCGGAGGCGCCCACCACGACCGCGTCGGCCTTCAGTTCGTCCGCGGCCTTCACCAGACCGCCGTAGGGGTCGCCGTGGAACGTGTGGAACTCCCAGCGCACGTCGAATATCCCCTTGAGCCGCTGGGCGGTGTCCCGGATCTGCGCCGCGATGTCCTCGGCGATCTGCCCGGTCGTCTCCGCCACCGGCACCCCGAAGGCCGCACCCGCCGCCATCACCGGCTGCACGTACACCACCGCGAGCAGCGCGTGCTGGCGGCGGGCCAGGCCACCCGCGTAGGCCGCGGCGCGCAGCGAGGAGTCGGAGCCGTCGACGCCGACCAGGATGACCTTCGGGCCGTCCGTGCCCCGCTCGAACCGCTCCGAGGGCTCCTGCGAAGGCTGCTGCGAGTGCTGTTCCGTCACATCTCCGAGGCTACCGTCACATCTCCGAGGCTGTCGGAAGCCCCAGGGCCACCACCCGCCGGCCCGGTAGCCGCCATGCCTTCCCCGCTGTCCCGGTGCTGCGCCGGTGGGTGGAATCGTGTGACCGGTGCGGTGCGGCGGGGGCCGGGCGGGCGACTGATGACTGCATGAAGAAGGATCAGTTGTTCACGCGGCGCCGGGCGTTGCTCGTCGGCGCCACCGCTGCCGCAGGGGCCGCCGGTACGGCCGGGCTGCTCGGGTGGGGGACGGGCGGGACGCCGGGCGACGAGGCCGGCCCCGCCCCCGGCGCCCCGGCGCGCCGGCTTCCGCTGAAGCCCTCCGCCTACCGCCTCCAGCCGCTCACCGGATACGGCCCCCCACGCGCCGCGCACGGCCGAACCCCGGTCCGTCGCCAACCGCTGCTGAAGATGTCCGGCCGAGACCGCACCATGGTGCTGACCTTCGACGACGGCCCCGACCCCCGCTACACCCCCCATATCCTCGACACCCTCCGCGAGTACGACGTCCGCGCCATGTTCTTCGTGTGCGGCGAGATGGCCGTCGACCATCAGAAGCTGCTGGGACGCATGGCCGACGAGGGGCACGTCGTCGGCAACCACACCTGGTCCCACCCCCTGCTCACCACCCTCACCCGCCGCCAGATCCGCTCCCAGATGACCCGCACCAGCAAGGTGATCGAAAACGGCTACGGGGAGCGCCCCCGCTGGTTCCGCGCCCCCTACGGCGCCTGGAACCGCGCCGCCTTCCAGCTCGGCGCCGAACTCGGCATGGAACCCCTCGCCTGGACCATCGACTCCCTCGACTGGACCACTCCCGGCACCCGCACCATCGTCGACCGGGTCGAGAACGGCGCCGCCCCGGGCGTCGTGGTCCTCTCGCACGACGCCGGCGGCGACCGCACCCAGAGCGTGAAGGCCCTCCGCCGCTACCTGCCCCACCTGCTGGACTCCGGCTACCGCATCACCGTCCCGCAACGGCAGTACACCTGAAGGGGGCCGCCCCGCCCGCCCGGCCGGGAACCGCTCAGCGGACCTCGACCAGGCGGGCGAAGGCGACGACATTCCCGTCGTAGCCGTTCGCCTTGGAGAAACCGCCGCCGCAGGTGATGACCCGCAGCTCGGGCGCCCCCTTGGAGGCGTACACGCGGTCACCGGGGAAGTTGTTCTTCGCGAAGACCTCGATGCCGTAGATCTCGAACACCGCGGTCTTTCCGTCCTTGCGCGTCACCTCGACGCGATTTCCCTTCTTCAGGGCCCCGAGTCCGTAGAAGACGGCCGGGCCCAGTTTGTTGTCCACATGGCCGACCACGACCGCCGTTCCCTTTTCACCGGGCGACACACCACCGGTGAACCAGCCGGCCAGATTCGGGTCCTCCGGCGGCGGCGCCCCCACCCAGCCGTCCGCGTCCAGACCGACCGGCATGACAGGGGCGTTCACCTGGATGGCGGGAATCATCACCCGGTCGGGCAGGGCGTACGGCAGCGGGTCCGGGGTCTGCCCGAAGGCACCCGGCACGCTGCGGCTGTCCGCGGCCGCCGCCGACGCGGGCTGCGGCGGGCCGATGTCGAACTCCCCCGAACCATTCCGGATGAGCGCGAGACCGGTCAGCAGAACAAGCGCTATCACCCCCCAAGGGGCACGCTTCTTCTGCCGCTCCTCCTCTTCCGCCACCTCGGACAGTCCGTACCCAGACATGCGGCATCCCCTTTCGACGCGGCCGTCGCCACGTCCCTTCGCGCATACCAGAACGCTAAGTCCCGTACCGGAAACCGGCGACGGCTCAGGTGCGAACGGGTGGCCGCCGCGCCTTTTGGTGCGCCATCCGAGTCGCCATCGCGAGGAATTTTCTGACGGTCCGTGACCTGCGGCGATATCCCCCTGCGTGCTTTTCCCCGGCGTGTCCTCTCACCAGGACGGACCATTCCCGAAATGCGGGCGCGTGCAGGGCATCTGAGGGTCTTTTCGGGAGGCGTTCTCTCGCCGACAGACCGGGGACGGGTCCCCGGGCGCCTTCCGCGGAGGATCACATGCGCACCACTCGTCTCCTGACGGCCTCGGCGGTCTCGGCCGCGGCGGTCGCCGCCCTCGGCCTCGCCGCCCCGGCGGCCGACGCCCGCGACGGCATGAACGTCAACCCGAGCAACATCGTCGTCCTGCCCAGTGTCATCGCCAGGGGTGGCCAGATCACGGTCACCGTCGACGGCTGCCCGGCGGGCGGCACCATGACCTCGGACGCCTTCGGGACGGCCACCCTGACCGCGATCAACGGTGCCAACCAGGCCGCCAGGGGCACGGCCACCATCAGCAACAACGCCCGCCCCGGCACCTACGACATCACCGTCAACTGCTCGGGCCGCACCCTGACCAGCCCCCGCGCCTTCACCGTCCTCGGCGGTGTCCGCGGTGGTCTCGGCGGCGGCAGCTCCAGCGGGGCCACGCCGACCGACATCGCCATCGGCGGCGGGCTCGTCGCCGCGGCCGTCGCCGGCGGCGGACTGTTCTGGATGCGCCGCCGTTCCGAACGCCGCACCTGAGGAGTGTCTCCTGGCGAGACCGCACGGAAGGGCCTTCGCCCCGGTCCCCGGCAGGGACCGGGGCGAAGGCCTCCTCACGCGCTGCCGCCGTCAGGCGGCGTCCGCACCGCCGCGCCGTCGCGCGAAGTGGTACGCCGCCGCCAGCGAGCCCGCGATCAGCGCGGCGCCCAGTCCGATCTCCTGGAGGTCGAACCCGGCGACGGTGCCGCCCTCACCGGCGCGCACCCCCTGCGGGACCGGGTAGGGCTCAGGGACGGGCGGGGGGACCGCGGCGATGGTCAGATCCTTGACGGCGCCGAGGCCGCCGCAGCTGAACGTCACCCGGTACATCGCCCCGGGCTTCGCGTACCGGTCGACCAGCGCCACCGCCGACGACGACCCCCTGGGAACGGTGACCGTGTCGAACGCCCCCGACGACACCGTCACGGAGCCTCTGCAGCCGCTGACGACACGGTCCACCTGGAGCGTCACCTGGCCGCCCGCCGCGACGGTGGCGGGCAGCACGCCGTAACCGTTCGACATGACGTAGTGGTCGTCACCGCCGCTCGCGACGGCGGCCGGTGCGGACAAGGTCAGGGCCGTCATGCCCAGCAGTGCGGCCGAAGCGACGCGTATCGCGCGCATGGTGGATCCTCCGGTCCCCGAGGAGCAGCTGCGGACCTGTTCCGCTCGCGCCAGAAATGCACCTCGATGACCGAAACGCTAGGAACAGGTGTGCGCCCGCGCGATCGCAGTTCGCGCGAATGGGGCATGCGTGTGGGCCGCTCAGGGGACGTGCGTTCCCGCGACCGGGGGACGGCGGCGGCGTGGCGACCGCCCCCGCGCTCCCGACGGTGCCTCAGCCCCTGATGCCCGGGAACAGGTCCAGGAAGGGTTCGGCGGAGGCGGTGATGCCCCGGCTGTAGGGCGCGTCGAAGTCCCAGATGAGGAACAGCAGGAAGGCGATCAGGGCGGAGAACAGTCCGGCCAGGATCAGCTCACGGGGCGTCCGCCGGATCTGCAGCGCGAAGACCATGCCGATGGTGATCACGCCCCCGGCGAGCAGTCCGAACCACACCACCCCCGGCATGGTCGCCCCCGTCGCGCCGGCCCGGGCGTTGCGCGCCTGGTCCGCGGCGGCCATCTGGTCCAGGAGCGGCTGGTAGGCCTGCGCCTGGAAGTCGTTCTCGGGCTCGTAGTCGGTGACGTCCGCGCGGACCCGCTCGAGCAGTGCGTTTCCGCGCTCGGTCACCTCGCCCCCGTCGGCCATCGCCTTCCACTCGGTGGTGACGACGTGTCCGACATAGGCGTTGACATCCCCACGAATGCGGTCTCGGACGTCGGCCGGGTACACCCGTACCCGCTCCGAGATCTCGTGCAGCGCCTGCGCCTCCGCCTGGACGTGGTCCTCGGCGCTGCCCCGGGCGTCCCAGACGCCGGCGATGGCCAGGCCCAGGACGATGGCGTACACCACGCCGATCCACATCGTCATGTACTCGATGACGTCCGGGGTCTCGGACGGGTCCTCGTCGTCGGCCGCCGTGCGGTGCCGTACGAGGGTCACGGCGACCACCACCACGCAGGCGGCGAGCATCGCGAGGGTGAGAACAAGCCATTCCGGCAAGAGGTGCCTCCCTGGATCGGCGCTAGCGCGGCCGCAGCGCGGCGACGGCGGCCAGCGCGGGCACGGTGATGAGCAGGACGTAGGTGACCGGCGGTGTGCTGTCACGGGCCGGCCGCGGGCGCGGCCTGGAGTGGTAGGCCGGGTAGCTCACGGGGCCGGCCGAGGGGCGCGCAGTGGGCTTGGGCGGCGTGGGGGTCGGCTTCGGCCCCGGGGGTGGGGTGGTGGGGGTGGGGGTCGGGCGGGGGAGCGGTGCCGCGGGTGCGGGTGCGGGTGCGGGTGCGGGTGGGGGCGGGGGCGTCGGCGTGGGTCTGGGTGTCGGCCTGGGGCTGGGCTTCGGGGGAGGCGTCGGCTCGGGCGTGGGTTTCGGCGTGGGGGTGGGCTTCGGCTTCGGCGGTGGAGGAGGCGGGGGTGGTGGGGGAGGCGTGGGTGTCGGTGTCGGGACCGGGCACACCGTGGGCATCGGCGGCATCGGTGACTTCGGCGGTGTCGAGTAAGCCGGCGGCGTGGGCCAGGAACGGCTCCCCGCGACCGCCACCGCCGCGGTGCCGTCCGGGCCCGTCGAGGCGTATGCGCACGCGTCGGCCGCGGCCACCCCGGCCGGCGCGGCCGTGAGGATCCAGGCCGCGGTCACCAGGGACAACGCCCTGACGCCAAGGGCGGATCGGGTCGGTTCGGATCCATGCACGATCGAGATCATGCGGCCTCCCACACCGCCGTGCGCGCCCGCCCGACGGGATTGCCCCGAACGGGGGATGTCCGGGCCCGCGGGTTTGGCGGGCGGATGTTCGCGCTTGGCCTCCGGGCACGGGTGCACGAGCCGCGAGACAGTCGTCGGCGGGTGTCCGGAAGCCGTCCGGTGGAGCTCGCGTCGCAGCCGGAATCACAGGCGGCCGAAAGAAATGTGTGGCGCGTTTGAACACAACGACCACCCCCATGCGTACCCAATGCCGTGGGGCGGCGCAGCAGGGCGCTGCAACACCCTTTGGACTATCGGGGAGTTGTTGACGATGAAGACCTCCTGGCGGAGCGCCTCACTCGTGGCGAGCGCTGTGGGTGTGCTGGCGCTGACGACGGCGTGCGGTCAGGAAAGCGGCACGTCGGCCTCGAGCCAGAACGTGGGCGCCACGGCCCAGGCCGGCAGCATCGGCGGTGTCGGCAGCGGCACCGGATACACCGGCGGCGTCGGTACCGGCACCGGTACCAGCGCGAGCCCGACCGCTGAGGCCGGCGCCGGCGCCCAGGGCAGTGTCGCGGGCGAGCTGGCCATCTCCACCAACACGGAACTCGGCAACATCCTGACCGACGCGAAGGGCATGACGCTCTACCGCTTCGACCAGGACACCGCCGAGCCGCCCAAGTCGAACTGCGACGGCGACTGCGCGACCACCTGGCCGCCGGTGTCCGCCGACGACGTCAGCGCCGGCGACGGCATCGACAAGTCGCTGCTCGGTGAGGTCACCCGCTCCGACGGCACCAAGCAGCTCACCGTGGACGGCTGGCCCGCGTACTACTACGCCAAGGACGCCAACCCCGGTGACACCACCGGCCAGGGCGTGGGCAACAAGTGGTTCGCGCTGGCGCCCGACGGCAAGAAGGCCAAGGCGGAGTCCGCCTCGACGGGGCTGTCCGTGCGCAACGACCCCAACCTCGGCCAGATCGTCGTCGACAAGAACGGCATGACGGTCTACCGCTTCCTCAAGGACAAGGCGTGGCCGAAGCCGGTGTCGAACTGCAACGACGCCTGCCGTGAGAAGTGGCCGGTCGTCGACCCGGTCGACTTCGCCGACACCAAGGGGATTCAGGAGAAGGGCTACATGAACTTCACCCGGTCCGACGGTGACAAGCAGCAGACGATCAACTGCTTCCCGATCTACACCTTCTCCGGTGACAAGGCCCCCGGGGACATCAACGGGCAGGGCGTCGGCGGACAGTGGTACGCCGTGTCCCCCAAGGGAGAGCTGGTCGGCGCGCCCAAGCAGTAGCGATCACCTCCCCAGGGCTGATCCCGCACCTGCTGAACGAGCGCGTCCGACCCCCGGTCCGCCCCCTCCACGCCGCACGGAGGGGGCGGACCGGCGTTTTCCCGTTCATGCCGCGTATGCGTAGACTTTCGCCGCCCTTCGGGCCGTTTCGGGACTCTCCGGAACGCCTCGGGCGCTTTTCCCGGGCCCTTCGGGGATGTCGATTCGGCACGTGCCGCAGGCAGTGACCGGGAACGGACGGTCAATTTCCGTTTCCGCTCGTCCTTTTGGCGGCCGATCAGTAGCCTCAGCTCGAACACCGGATCGCCTACGCCTTGGAGAGATAGATGGAGCGTCCCGCCTGGGCCCCTCGGAGCATCGACATCTCGGTGCCGAGCGTCTCGCGGATCTACGACTACTTCCTGGGCGGTTCGTACAACTTCGAGGTCGACCGGGAAGCGGCCCGCAAGGCCATGGAGTTCATGCCGGGACTCCCCAAGATCATGCAGGCGAACCGGGCGTTCATGCGCCGCGCGGTGCGGTGGGCGGCCGGTGAGGGCATCACCCAGTTCCTCGACGTCGGTTCAGGGATACCCACCTTCGGCAACGTCCACGAGGTCGCCCGGGCGGCGAGCCCTGACGCCCGGGTGGTCTACGTCGACCACGACCCGGTGGCCGTCGCGCACAGCCAGGCCGTGCTGGCCGGCAACGAGCACGCCGACGTGGTGGCCGCCGATCTGCGCAAGCCGCAGGAGATCCTGAGCAGCCCCCAGGTGCGCGGGCTGATCGACCTGGACCGGCCCGTGGCGCTGCTGCTCGTTGCCATACTGCACTTCGTGGAGGACGCGGACGACCCGTACACGGCGGTGGCCGAGCTGGGCGCCGCGCTCGCGCCCGGCAGCGTGCTCATCCTCACGCATGCCTCGTACGAGGGAATTCCGCTGTCCCAGGAGCGGGCCGAGGGCGCGGTGAACGTGTACAAGGACATCCGCAACCCGCTGATCATGCGCTCGCGGGACGAGATCGCACGGTTCTTCGAGGGGTACGACATGGTGGAACCGGGACTGGTGCCGATGCCGGACTGGCGGCCGGAGACCGCGCCGGAGGACGAGGATCCGTATGCCTTCTCCGGGTTCGCCGGCGTGGGGCGTTCCGCGTGACCGCCGCACCGGACGGGCCGGAGGACAGACTGCGCCGGTTCGCGACGATCTGGAGCCGGGCCGTGTTCCCGGTGACCTCGACATCGCTGACCCGGCCGGAGTTCGAGGAGCAACTCCTGCCCTCGGCCCGGCGGTTGCGCGAGGCGCTGCTGGCCAGGACCTTCGACGCGGACGCCGGACGGGCGGTCGGCGCGGCCCTGGTCGGGGCACACTGCACCGACCCCGAGGCGCTCAGCCGCGCCCTCGACTGCGTCGACGCCTACCTGGTGCTCTACTGCGGCGAGGACGGCCCGCAGGAGGACCTCCGCGCGCGTGCCTCCCGGCTGCAGCACGCCATCGCCGCCGGATACGCGCATGCCCTGCGCGAGCGCACCCTCGCCGAGCAGGAGGCCATCGCGCAGGCCGCGTTGCGGGCCCAGGGCGTGGTGGCGCAGGCGTTGCACGCCAGCGAGGCCCGCTTCCGCGCGGTCTTCGAAGGCGCCGCCATAGGGATCGGCATGGCCGACCTCGAGGGCAACATCCTCCAGGTCAACGGCGCGCTGCTCAGGATGTTCGGCGTCTCGGAGCAGACCATGCACGGCCGCAACGTCGTGGAGTGGACGCACCCCGAGGACGCGCCCCAGACGTGGAAGCTCTACGACGAACTCGTGCGCGGCGAACGCGAGCACTACCACCTGGAGAAGGCGTTCTCCCGACCTGACGGAACGGTCCTGTGGACCAATCTGACGGTCTCCCTGCTGCGTGACGCCGACGGCAACCCGCAGTACCAGCTGGCCCTGATGGAGGACACCACCGAGCGCCGGCTGCTCAACCTCCGGCTCCGCTACGAGGCCACCCACGACGCGCTCACCGGCCTGCCCAACCGCACCCTGTTCTTCGAGCGCCTGGAGAAGGTGCTGGGCGCCGGCGAACACCAGCGCTTCGGCCTGTGCTACCTGGATCTGGACGGCTTCAAGACCATCAACGACAGCCTCGGTCACGCGGCCGGCGACCGGCTGCTGGTGGAGGTCGCCGACCGGCTGCAGTCCTGCGCGACCGCGCCCGGCGAGATGGTGGCCCGCCTCGGCGGCGACGAGTTCGTGGCACTGACCACGGGCTCCGAGAGCCATCGCGAGGTCGACGACCTCGCCGCGCGCATCCAGAACGCGCTGATCGCGCCCGTGCGCATCGACGGCCGTGAGCTGACCGTGCGCGGCAGCATCGGCATCGTGGAGGGGGCGGCCGGGGAGCGCAGCGCCGCGGAGGTGCTGCGCAGCGCCGACATCACCATGTACCGGGCCAAGTCGGCGGGCGGCAACCGTTTCGAGCTCGCCGACCCCGAGGCCGACGCCCGCGCGATCACCCGGCACGGTCTCACCACCGCCCTCCCGGCGGCTCTGGAGCGCGGTGAGTTCTTCATCGAGTACCAGCCCCTGGTCCACCTCGGCGACGGCAGCGTGCGTGGCGCCGAGGCCCTCGTCCGCTGGCTGCATCCGCAGCACGGGGTGCTCGGCCCCGACCGGTTCATCCCGCTCGCCGAACACACCGGGCTGATCGTTCCGCTGGGCCGCTGGGTCCTCGAACAGTCCGTCCGGCAGGCCCGCGAGTGGCGGGAACGAGGCGGGGACACCGATCCCCTGCGCATCAACGTCAATCTCTCGCCGTGCCAGCTCACCCACTCGGGCCTGGTCCAGGACACGGTCGACATCCTGGAACGCGCGGGCGTCGAACCGCAGGCCCTCTGCCTGGAGGTGACGGAGTCGGCCCTGATCGGCGCCGACGACGATCTGCTCAAGCCCCTGCGCCGGCTCGCCGAGATGGGCGTGGACATCGCCCTGGACGACTTCGGCACCGGCTACTCCAACCTCGCCAACCTGCGCCGTCTGCCGGTGAGCGTCCTCAAGCTGGACCGCTCCTTCACCCAGGGCATGCAGCAGTTCCCGGCGGACCCGGTCGACCTGAAGATCGTCGAGGGGATCGTCTCGCTCGCCCACAGCCTGGACCTGGCGGTGACGGTGGAGGGCGTGGAGACCGGCGCCCAGGCCGAGCAGTTGCGGATACTGGGCTGCGACACCGCCCAGGGCTGGTACTACGCCCGTCCGGGCCCGCCGGAGCGGCTGCACGAGCTGGCACTGGTGGACGCCGCGGGGTGAGTGGCCAGGCCCGGGTGACCCGGCACTTCCACGCGTCGGACGACGTGAACGAGGCGATCGCCGGCGAGCTGGCCCTCACGGACCCCGCCGTCCGCGCCTCCCGCGACGCCTTCGAGCGACTGCTCGACCCCGAGTTCGTGGAGGTCGGCACCTCGGGCCGGCGCTACACGTACGAGGAGATGCTCGTCTGGCTGCCCGAGCACGCGGGCGGCTCGCGGGGCGGCCCACGCCTCGAGCCCTCGGCCATCACGGGTGTCCTCCTGGCCCCCGGTCTGGTCCACCTCACCTACGAGACGGACTTCGAGGGCCGCCGGGCCCGCCGCGGTTCCCTCTGGCGCAAGCAGAACGAGGAGACGGGCTGGCGGATGTACTACCACCAGGCGACACCGGTACCGCCCGGCGTGGCGTAGCTCAGACCGCCTCCCGCTCCCGCAGGTCGTCGGCCACGGCGACCGCCGCCCGTACCAGGGCCGCCGTCGCTCTCGAGCGGGACTGCTGCGGCCAGGCGACGGCCAGGACGGCGGGCGGCGCGTCCCTGACGGGGCGGTAGGCGACGCCCGGTCGGGGATAGCGGTCGGCGACGGACGCGGGGAGCAGCGCGACGAGGTCGCTCAGGCCGACGAGGGTGAGGAGCTGGGCGAGGTCATGGCCCTTGCCGCGGACCTCGTCGATGTAGCGTTGCACTTCGTCCGGCCGCAGGCCCAGGTCGGCGAGGCACAGCCCGGCCCGGGCCGCGAGGGGATGGCCCGCGGCGAGGGCGGCGACGCGCGGTTCGGCGCCCAGGGTTTCCGCGTCGAGGCCGGTCCGGTCGTACGGCTCGTAGACCAGGGCGACATCGGCCTCACCCTGGCGCAGCAACCGGGACTGCTCGTGCCACGCGCACAGGCGGACGGTGACCGGCAGCGCCGCCGGGTCCGCCGCGTACCGCGCCAGGACGGCCTCCAGCAGCCCCGCGTCCCCGTCGGCCTTCACGGCCAGCACCAGCTTCGGTTCGGCGGCGGCCGCCCGGCGCGCCCGCCGGCCGGATGCCTCCAACGCCTCCAGCGCGAACCGGGCCTCCGCCAGGAGGACTTCGCCCGCCGGGGTCAGCGCCACGCTGTGGGTGGTCCGCTCGAAGAGCACCGCGCCCAGCTCCGACTCCAGCCGGCGGATCGCCCGGGACAGCGGCGGCGGCGAGATGCCCAACCGCTCCGCGGCACGGGCGAAGTTGAGTTCCTCGGCGACGGCGACGAAGTAACGCAGCGGACGGGACTCCATCGGCCTGCCCCTTCCCTCGGTATTGCTCTGAGGGTAACAAGCGTGAGCCGACCGGTCCTTCAGTTCGGGACGGCCCTGCACCAGGCTCTTGGTCATCCCAGCCAGTCCTGTTCCAGGAGCAGTTCATGATTGTCGTCACCACCCCGACCGGCCAGATCGGCCGTGAGGTCGTCGCCCGCCTCCTCGACGCCCGCGAGAACTCCGTGCCGGTCCGGGTGATCGTCCGCGACCCCGCCGCCCTCGCCCCGCAGGTCCGCGAGCGCGTGGAGGTCGTCCAGGGGTCGCACGCCGACCCCGCCGTACTGAAAGAGGCCTGTCAGGGCGCCGACCGCGTCTTCTGGCTGGTCCCGCCGAACCCTCGCGCCGAGAGCGTCGAGGGGCACTTCCGGGCCTTCACCGATGCCCTGATCGAGGTGACGGGTGCCCAGGGCGTCGAACGCGTCGTGGCCGTCTCGACCCTCGGCCGGGGCGTCGCGAGGAACGCCGGGCCCATCTCGGCCTCCCTGGCCATGGACGAGGCGATCGCCGCCACCGGCGTCCACTACCGGGCTGTGTGCCCGCCCTCCCTGATGGAGAACGAGCTCCGCCAGATCGCCTCGATCCGCGACGCGGGCGTGTTCTCCGCGCCGCTCGTCCCCGACCGCGTGCTGCGCCTGTGCGCCACCCGCGATGTCGCCGCCGTGGCCGCCCGCCTGCTCCTCGACGACTCCTGGAGCGGGCAGGAGGACGTCGCGGTGGTCGGTCCTGACGACCTGACCCCCGAGGGCATGGCCGCCGTCCTCTCCGAGGTGCTGGACCGTCCCGTCCGCGCGGAGTTGGTCACCACCGCGGAGCTCAAGGCGCGGGTGATCCGTTTCGGGGCGAGCCAGGCATGGGCGCAGTCGCTGGCCGACATGGCGGACGCCCAGAACGCCCAGGGCTTCTACGGCTCCGCCCAGCCGACCACCCCCGATCTCGCGCCCACCACCTTCCGCCAGTGGTGCGAGGAGGTGTTCAAACCGGCGGCTCTCCGGCGCTGAACCGCGTTCAACGCTCCAGCAGCATCCGCTGCAGCTCCCGCGCCGCCCGCGGCGGTGCCACGTCGCTGCGGTGGGCGAGGGCGATCGTCCGGTAAAGACCGGGCCGGGCGAGGGGGATGACCCTGAGGCCCCGGCCCGACCGGGCGGCCACCATCCGGGGCACGACGGCCACCCCGAGCCCGGCCCGGACGAACCCGAGCACCGCGTCCATCTCCCCGCCCTCGACCGCGAAGTCCGGCTCGAACCCCTCCGCCCGGCACGCGGCCACGGTGAGTTCGCGCAGGTCGTAGCCGTGCCGGAACATCACGAGCCGCTCGCCCTCCAGATCGGCGATCCGGACCGTACGCCGTCCCTCGCCCGGCTTTGAGGCCTCGGGCGAGGACACGACCACCAGGTCCTCGCGCAACAGCTCCACCGTCGTCAGCGCGGGGGACGGCGTCGGCAGCGGCAGCACCACCAGGGCGAGGTCCAGGGCACCCCGGGCCAGCTGCCGTACGAGGTCGTGCGAGCCGCCTTCCTCGATCAGCAGCCGGATGCCGGGGTAGCGGTCGTGGAAGGCGCGCAGCACGTCCGGCAGCAGACCGGTGCACAGACTGGGCGTCGCCCCCAGCCGCACCCGCCCGCTGCGCAGCTGCACCAGCTCCTGCACCTCGTATCGGGCCGTCTCGGTGTCCGCGAGGATCCGCCGGGCCAGCGGCAGCAGCGCCTCACCCGCGTCGGTGAGCGTGATGTTGCCGCGCGCCCGCTGGAACAGGTCCGCCCCGAGCTCCCGCTCCAGGGCTCTGATCTGCTGAGACAGCGACGGCTGGGCGACATGCACCAGCTCGGCGGCCCGGGTGAAGTGCCGGGTCTCGGCGACCGCCACGAAGTACTGGAGCTGCTGGAACTGCATCCAGCCAGGATAGGCACAGGCTATGGAAACGAGCCGGACCATGTCTTGGACCGATGGGGCCGAACGGCCCTAGCGTCTTGGGACATGGCTCTGGCAACGCGGACGGACCGACGGCCGTCCATGGCGCGTACCGTGTGGGACTCCTCCGTCGGCAAGAAGACGGTGATGGCCGTCAGCGGCGTGATCATGCTGCTGTACCTGGTCGCCCACGTCATCGGCAATCTGAAGATCTTCTTCGGCCCGGAGGAGTTCAACCACTACGCGCACTGGCTGCGCACGGTCGGCGAACCGTTCATGCACTACGAGTGGACGCTCTGGCTGGTCCGCGGCGTGCTGGTCGTGGCCGTGGTCGCCCACGCCACCTCCGCGTACCAGCTCAGCCGCCGCGACATCAGGGCACGGCCCACCCCGTACGTCCACAAGAAGCCGAGGGCGAGCTACGCCACCCGCACCATGCGCTGGGGCGGGATCATCCTCGCCCTGTTCATCGTCTGGCACATCCTCGACCTGACGACCGGCACCGTGCACAGCGGCGGCTTCCAGGAGGGCCACCCGTACCAGAACGTCGTGGACACCTTCTCCACCTGGTACGGCAACGTCATCTACATCGTCGCGATGCTCGCGCTCGGCCTGCACGTCCGGCACGGCTTCTGGAGCGCCGCCCAGACCCTCGGCGTCGGCAGCCGCACCCGCGACCGCGCCCTGAAGACCGTCGCCGACGTCCTCGCGCTGCTGCTCACGGCCGGCTTCGTCGCCGTACCCGTGGGCGTCATGACCGGAGTGGTGAACTGACATGACAACCTTCGTGGAGTACGCGACCGGCGAGCCCCTCGTCGACGGCAAGGCGCCCTCGGGTCCCGTCGACGAGCGCTGGGACAGGCGCCGTTTCGAGGCCAGGCTGGTCAACCCGGCCAACCGGCGCAAGCACACGGTGATCGTCGTCGGCACCGGCCTCGCGGGTGGCTCCGCCGGGGCCACGCTCGCCGAACAGGGTTACCGCGTCGTCCAGTTCTGCTACCAGGACTCCCCGCGCCGCGCCCACTCGATCGCCGCCCAGGGCGGCATCAACGCGGCGAAGAACTACCGCAACGACGGCGACTCCGTCCACCGGCTGTTCTACGACACCGTCAAGGGCGGCGACTTCCGGGCCCGCGAGTCCAACGTGCACCGGCTGGCACAGATCTCCGTCGAGATCATCGACCAGTGCGTGGCGCAGGGCGTGCCGTTCGCGCGGGAGTACGGCGGACTGCTCGACACACGTTCCTTCGGCGGCGTACAGGTGTCCCGGACGTTCTACGCCCGCGGTCAGACCGGCCAGCAACTGCTGCTGGGCGCGTACCAGGCCCTGTCGAGGCAGATCGCCGCGGGGAACGTCGAGATGCACCCGCGGACCGAGATGCTGGACCTGATCGTGATCGACGGGCGGGCGCGCGGGATCGTGGCCCGGGACCTGATCACCGGCAGGATCGACACGTACTTCGCAGACGCCGTCGTCCTCGCCAGCGGCGGTTACGGCAACGTCTTCTACCTGTCGACGAACGCCATGAACTCCAACGCCACCGCCGTCTGGCGGGCGCACCGGCGTGGCGCGTACTTCGCCAACCCCTGCTTCACACAGATCCACCCCACCTGCATTCCGCGCACCGGCGACCACCAGTCGAAGCTGACGCTGATGAGCGAGTCGCTGCGCAACGACGGCCGGATCTGGGTGCCCCGGGCGAAGGGTGACGACCGGCCGCCGAACAAGATCCCCGAGGACGAGCGCGACTACTACCTGGAGCGCGTCTATCCGTCCTTCGGCAACCTGGTCCCGCGCGACATCGCCTCCCGCGCCGCGAAGAACGTGTGCGACGAGGGCAGGGGCGTGGGGCCCGGCGGGCAGGGCGTGTACCTGGACTTCGCCGACGCCGTCGAGCGGATGGGCCGCGAGGCCGTCGAGGCCAAGTACGGCAACCTCTTCGACATGTACCAGCGGATCACCGACGAGGATCCGTACGAGGTGCCGATGCGGATCTACCCGGCCGTGCACTACACGATGGGCGGGCTGTGGGTCGACTACGACCTCCAGACCACGATCCCCGGCCTGTTCGCGATCGGCGAGGCCAACTTCTCCGACCACGGCGCCAACCGGCTCGGCGCCTCCGCGCTGATGCAGGGCCTGGCCGACGGCTACTTCGTGCTGCCGGCGACCATCAACGACTACCTCGCCCGCAACCCGCACCAGGGCGCGGTGACCGACGAACACCCCGTCGTCCAGGAGGTGCTGGCCGAGACCCAGGACCGGCTCAACCTGCTGCTGTCCGTCGACGGCGACCGCACCCCCGACTCCTTCCACCGCGAGGTCGGTGAGCTGATGTGGGAGTTCTGCGGCATGGCCCGCACGGACGCCGGGCTGCGCAAGGCGCTCGAGCGCATCCCGCAGATCCGCGAGGAGTTCTGGCGGCGCGTCAAGGTCCCCGGCACCGGTGAGGAGTTCAACCAGTCGCTGGAGAAGGCCAACCGGATCGTCGACTACCTGGAGCTCGCCGAGTTGATGTGCCTCGACGCGCTGCACCGCGCCGAGTCCTGCGGCGGCCACTTCCGCGAGGAGTCGCAGACCCCGGAGGGCGAGGCCGCCCGCAAGGACGACACCTTCGCCTACGCGGCCGCCTGGGAGTTCACCGGCACCGGCGAGGCGCCCACCCTGCACAAGGAAGACCTGGTCTTCGAGTACGTCCATCCCACCCAGCGGAGCTACGCATGAAGCTCACCCTGCGCGTCTGGCGGCAGCGCGGCGCCGACGCCGACGGCGCCATGTCCACCTACGAGGTGGACGGCATCTCCCCCGACATGTCCTTCCTGGAGATGCTCGACACGCTCAACGAGGAGCTCATCCTCAAGGGCGAGGACCCCGTCGCCTTCGACCACGACTGCCGGGAGGGGATCTGCGGGGCGTGTTCCCTCGTCATCAACGGGGACGCGCACGGACCCGAGCGCACGACCACCTGCCAGCTGCACATGCGGTCCTTCGCGGACGGCGACACGATCGACGTCGAGCCGTGGCGGGCCTCGGCCTTCCCCGTGATCAAGGATCTGGTGGTGGACCGGTCGGCGTTCGACCGGATCATCCAGTCCGGCGGCTACATCACCGCCCCGACCGGCGCCGCGCCGGAGGCACATGCGACGCCGGTGCCCAAACCGGACGCGGACTTCGCGTTCGAGCACGCGGAGTGCATCGGGTGCGGCGCCTGCGTGGCGGCGTGTCCGAACGGCGCCGCGATGCTGTTCACCTCGGCGAAGATCAACCACTTGAACGTCCTGCCGCAGGGTGCGCCCGAGCGCGAGACCCGGGTCCTGGACATAGTGGCCCAGATGGACGAGGAGGGGTTCGGCGGCTGCACGCTGACGGGCGAGTGCGCGACCGCCTGCCCCAAGGGCATTCCGCTGGTGTCCATCACGAGCATGAACAAGGAGTGGCTGCGGGCCACGCGGAAGGTGGCGAAGAGGTAGGGCCACCCGAACAGCGAAGAGACGTTCGCCGAACAGTGCGGACGGGCGGGGCCGGGAGTGGTGCTCATCCCCGGTCCCGTCTGGCTTTCCGGCGACCGCACGAGCGCCTGGCATTCAACATTCCCACATCCCCGCTCTCGGCACCGGTCACGTACACGCCAACCGGGGTCGGGAGAAACAGGGGGAGCGCCACCGTCCCCGATGTGGCCCGTGTCCAGGAGTCAGCCATGACCGGCGTTTCCACGCTCGACCGTCCCCAGCAGTCCACGGCACCCGTCCGCTACACCGTCACCCTGGCCCGCGACGAGGACGACGTACGGGCCGCGCAGCGGCTGCGGCACGACGTGTTCGCCGGCGAGATGGGCGCCCTGCTGTCCTCCCCGCAGCCGGGCCTCGACGTCGACCCCTTCGACGCCTACTGCGACCACCTGCTGGTGCGCGACACGGAGACCGGACAGGTCGTCGGAACGTACCGGCTGCTGCCGCCGGAGCGGGCCGCGGTCGCCGGCCGTCTCTATTCGGAGGGCGAGTTCGACCTGACCCCGCTCGACGCGATCCGGCCCGGCCTGGTCGAGGTCGGCCGCTCCTGCGTGCACCCCGACCACCGCGACGGCGCCGTCATCGGCCTCATCTGGGCCGGCATCGCCCGCTACATGGTGGACCGCGGCCACGAGTGGCTGGCCGGCTGCTGCTCGATCCCGCTCGCCGACGGCGGCGCCCTGGCGGCCGGCACCTGGGACCGGGTGCGGGAGAGGAACCTCGCGCCCGAGGAGTACCGCGTACGACCGCTGCTGCCGTGGGTGCCGCAGGTCGCGCCGCCGGCCGGCCGCGCCGAGCTGCCCGCCCTGCTGCGCGGCTATGTGCGCCTGGGCGCCTGGGTGTGCGGGGAGCCCGCGCACGACCCGGACTTCGGGGTGGCCGACCTGTACGTGCTGCTGTCGATGCGCCGGGTCAACCCGCGCTACCTGCGGCACTTCCTCTCCCTCGTCCCGGCCTCATGAGCGTCTGGCTGCCCGGCGCGCCCTGCACCCCGCGGGCGTGCGTGGAGGCGTCGGTGTCCGCCGCGGCCGTACCGCGCGCCGTACTGCGGCTCGCGGCGGTCGTGGCGCTGATCCTCGCCGGGATCGCGCTGTTGCCGCTCGGCGGGAGGGTCCCCGACGGGCTGGTGAGGCGGTGGAGCCGGTGGATCGTGCGGGCCGCGGGCGTCCGGATCCACCTCACCGGCGCCGCCGCGCCCACCGGCGGACTGCTGCTGGTCGCCAACCACATCTCCTGGCTGGACGTCCCGCTGCTCGCCGCCGTCCGCCCGGCCCGGATGCTCGCCAAGGCCGAGATCCGGCAGTGGCCCGTGGCGGGCGCGCTGGCCGCGCGCGGCGGTGTGCTGTTCATCGACCGCGACCGGCTGCGCGCGCTCCCCGCCACGGTCGCGCGCCTCACGGGTGCGCTGCGGGACGGACAGGCCGTCGCGGTGTTCCCCGAGGGCAGCACCTGGTGCGGTCGCGCCCAGGGCCGCTTCCGCCGGGCCGCCTTCCAGGCCGCCCTCGACGCCGGGGTCCCGGTCCAGCCGGTCCGGATCCGCTACCGGCTCACCGGGGGAGCGGCCACCACGGCGCCCGCGTTCGTCGGTGACGACTCGCTGCTCGCCTCGGTGTGGCGGGTGGTCGCGGCACGCGGACTCACGGCCGAGGTCGAGGTCCCGCCCCCGCTCGGCACGGAGCACCACACCGACCGCAGGACACTCGCCCGTGCCGCCGAGGCCCGCTCACTGGGCCGGACGCGGCCGGGCGGACACCTCGACGGGCGCCGTGACGTGCCGCACGGCGGCCTGGCGGTGCCGGGGCTCGCGGCGGGACCGGCGTGATCGGCCCGGCCGTCGATCGTGGTGTCCGGCCCCGGTCGCCGGTGGAGGGACCCCCTGCTGGGCACGCCCTGCGCGGACGTACGCTGACTTTATGGTGCTTCATCATGCCAAGTCAGAACATATGGGGACAGAGTCGTCGACCGGTGACCATGTCCCCGTGTTCGTCGACTCCTCGGGCCGACGTGCGCTGATACTCCGGCGTACCGGATACGGGCTGGCCGGGTTGGCAGCCGCGTACATGGCGGTGCTGGGGCTGAGCCTGATGGGAGCAACGCCCTTCGCGCCGCAGACGATCCTGCCGGTCCCCGTCCCCGGTGCGGCGGGGCCCGCCGCACCGGAACGGCACCCCCCGGTCCGAGCGCCCTCAGCGCGCGGCGACCCGTCCGCGCCGGTACGCCCGGGGCCGTACGGCCCCGGGACGGCAGCCGGTCCGGGCACCCTCCTCGTCCCGCAGCTCGCGCCACCCGCCCCGCCCGGTGCTCCGCCGTCCGGAAGCCCCCCGCTCACCATCGCGCCGGCACCTCCGGCCGGCGCCGGACCGGAGACACCGACGACCCCGGTGCCACCCTCGCCGGAGCAACCCACGACCCCGGCCGGCGATCCGCCCGCTCCCGCGCCGGAACCCGGCACCGGCGGCACTCCCGCCTCACCGCCACCGTCGCCCGCTCCCGCACCGGAACCCGGCACCGGCGGCACTCCCGCCTCACCCCCGCCGTCGCCCGAGCCCGCACCGGAAACCAGTGACCCGTCCGCCCCACCGTCACCCGAGTCCCCCGCTCCACCGGCGCCCGCTCCACCCGCGCCCACGCCGGAGCCGACCCCGCAGTCGACCGGCCCCTCCGCCCCGTCCGAAGACCCGAGCACGTCTCCGCCCGCCGGCACACCGGTCGCCGAGGCTCCCTGATGCGTCCGCGCCTCCACCGGCCGGTCCGCCGCGCACCGACGTCATCCGGTCCGAGGCGGAGCCGAGCGCGGCTGCCGTCCCGGCATCGCTTCCGCATCGTCGTACCGCTCGTCCTGCTGGCCTTCCTCGTCTCGGTACTCCTGGTCGAGGCGTACACCACCCGGGGCTTCGCCGGTGACCACGTGGGGCGCGGCGCACGATCGGCCGCCGGCGTCCCCCGGGAGGTCACCGAGGGCGGCCCGATCGTCGACACCACCCGTGATCATCCGCGCACCTACCGCGCTCCGGACAAGACGGTGGTCCTGACCTTCGACGACGGCCCCGACCCCACCTGGACGCCTCGTGTACGGGCCGTTCTCGACCACTACGGCACGCCCGGCACCTTCTTCGTCACCGGGCAGCAGGTCGCCCGCCACCCCGGGGTCCTGCGCCGGCTCATCCGCTCCGGCCACGAGATCGGCGTACACACCTTCTCGCACCGGGACCTGACCACCCTGTCCGCGAGCGAGGTCGACCGTGAGCTGGCGCTGACCCAGCTCGCCCTCGCGGGGGCCGCGGGCATCAACAGCTCGCTGCTGCGGATGCCCTACTCCTCGGTCCCCTCCGCCCTGGACGGCCCGGCATGGTCCATGGCCCGGCGGCTCGGCGACAAGGGGTACATCCTGGCGTTCATCGACCAGGACACCAACGACTGGCGGCGGCCGGGCGCCAGGGCGATCGTGGAAGCGGCCACCCCGAGGACGCCGGGCCGGGGCGCGGTCGTCCTCCTCCATGACGCGGGAGGAGACAGATCACAGACCGTCGAGGCGCTCAAGACCCTGATCCCCCGGCTCGAGGCGCAGGGCTACCGCTTCACCACTCTCGCGGACGCCCTCGGCGCCGCCCGTCTCACCGGCCGCGTCGACACGGCGGACCTGTGGCAGGGGCGGATCTTCGTCGCCGCTGTGACCGTGTCCAGGACGGTGGTGTCGGTCGCCGGTGTGCTGCTGCTGGTGGTCGGCTCACTCGTCCTCGCCCGGTGTGCGCTGCTGCTCGTACTGGCCCGTCACCATGCCCGCAGGACCCGGCGCCTGCGTGACGGCCGGGGCGAGCCCGTCACCCGGCCGGTCAGCGTGGTCGTCCCCGCCTACAACGAGAGGCCCTGCATCGCCAAGACGCTCCGCTCCCTCGCGGCCGGTGATCACCCCGTCGAGATCATCGTCGTGGACGACGGCTCCGACGACGGCACCGCGGACCTCGCGGAATCCCTGGCCCTCGAGGGCGTCACCGTCATCCGCCGGCCGAACGGCGGCAAGTCGTCCGCCCTCAACACCGGCATCCTGCGGGCCTCCCACGACCTCGTCGTCATGCTGGACGCCGACACGGTGTTCGCCCCCTCGACCGTGCACCGCCTGGTGCAGCCGTTCGCCGACCCCGGCGTCGGCGCCGTCGCCGGGAACGCCAAGGTGGGCAACCGCCGGCGCCTGCTCGGCCGGTGGCAGCACATCGAGTACGTCATGGGCTTCAACCTCGACCGCCGCGCGTACGACCTGCTGCGCTGTCTGCCCACCATTCCCGGTGCCGTCGGGGCGTTCCGCGCCGCGGCGCTGCGCGACGCCGGGATGATGAGCGGGGACACCCTCGCCGAGGACACCGACATCACCATGGCCTTCCACCGGGCCGGGTGGGAGATCCGTTACGCGGAGGACGCCCTCGCCTGGACCGAGGCGCCGGCCTCGCCGCGGGAGCTGTGGCGCCAGCGGTACCGATGGAGCTACGGCACCATGCAGGCCGCGTGGAAGCACCGTCACGCGCTGCTCGAACGCGGCCATGCGGGCCACTTCGGCCGCGTCGGCCTGCCGTTGCTGGCCGTCTTCCAGATCCTCACCCCTCTCCTCGCCCCGCTGATCGACATCCTGACCGTCTACGGGCTGGTGTTCGGCAACCGGCTCGGCACGATGCTGGCCTGGACCGGGGTGCTGGCGGTGCAGGCCGTCTGCGCCGTCTACGCGTTCCACCTCGACGGCGAAAGGCTCCGGCCGCTCTGGGCGCTTCCGCTGCAGCAGGTCCTCTACCGTCAGCTGATGTACCTGGTTCTGCTCCAGGCGTGCCTCACCGCGATCAACGGCTACCGCCTGCCCTGGCAGCGACTCAAGCGCAGCGGAGAGGTGATGCTGCCTGCCCAGCCGTCAATCCGGGAGCCCTGAGCGTCCGCTGAGCGTCGTGGTGGGATCATGACAGGCCCGACGTCCTGAGGGGAGCGCGCGTGAGAGAGAGTTCGAGCGAGACGGTCCTGGTGACAGGGGGCAGCGGCTTCGTCGCCGCCCATCTGGTGCGACAGCTCCTGGAGCGCGGCTACCGGGTGCACACCACCGTGCGCGGCACGGCGAACGCGGCGAAGGTGGACCCGCTGCGGGCGATGGGCCGGGCGCACCCCGGCCGCCTGGAGATCTTCGAGGCGGACCTGCTGCGGGAGGGCTCCTTCGACGAGGCGATGAAGGGCTGTGCGGTCGTCTTCCACGTGGCGTCGCCCTTTCTCATGCCGGAGAAGATCAAGGACGGCCGCAGGGACGTGGTGGAGCCCGCGCTGCTGGGCACCCGCAACGTGCTCGCGAGCGTGGAGCGGACGGAGACGGTCGGCCGAGTGGTCTTCACGTCCACCGTGGGCGCGGTCTTCGGCGACTACGTCGACGTGCTGGACATGGACGGGCGGGTCCTGTCGGAGAAGTACTTCAACTCCACGAGCACCGTCGAGAACAACCCGTACCACTACGCCAAGACGGTGGCGGAGCGAGCCGCGTGGGAGGCGGAGGCGGCCCAGGACCGCTGGCGCATGGTCTCCGTCAACCCGGGCCTGATCCTGGGCCCTTCCCTCACCCCCGCCTCCGACTCGGGCAGCCTCTTCCTGCTGGACGAGCTCCTCAAGGGCTACTTCTTCTACGGCGCCCCGGACTTCAGCTTCACCACGGCGGACGTACGGGACGTCGCCCTGGCCCACATCGAGGCGGCGGAACGCCCCGAAGCGCACGGCCGTTACATCGTGGCGGCTGAGGAGATGACGTCCTTCCACCAGATGTCCCGCATCCTGCTCGAGCACCACCCGCGAAACCTCCGCCTGCCCCGGACAGCCCTCCCGCACTGGCCCGTTCGCCTTCTCGGCCCGGCCTTCGGGCTCACCCAGGACTACATCCGCAAACACCTCGGCATCCGCTTCCGTGTGGACAACAGCCGCAGCATCGACGAACTGGGCCTCAGCTACCGCCCCGTCGAGGAAACCCTGATCGACCACTACCGGTCCTGGCGCGAGCAGCGTCACCCGGTGCGGTTCTCCCCGTTGACGATCCCGGCCAGCCGCCGGTAGGAGTCCAGCAGCGCCTCGCGGTCGTACGTGCTGGTCGTGACGAGGATCTCCTGGGCACCGGTGTCCTTCAGCACCCTCTCCAGCTCGTCGGCCACCTGCTCCTCGGTGCCCGCGATGTGGCCGCTCAGACCGGACTCGTAGAAGCCGCGCTCCTTCGCGGTCATGGGCCGCCCCTCGACCCGCTCGGCGGGCGGCAGCGGCGGGAAGGTGCCGTGGGTCCGCGAGTACGCCATCGACCAGGCCTCCGGCAACAGGAGCCGGCGGGCCTCCTCGGGCGTGGCGGCCACCGCGACCGTGCCCGAGACGACGACGTAGGGCTCCGACGCCCAGGGGGAGGGGCGGAAGTGGGTGCGGTAGCGGTCGACGCCCTGGCGCATCCGCTCCCGGTCGCGGAGGTCGCCGATGACCATCGGCAGGCCCGCACGGGCCGCGATCAGCGTGCCCTCGCCCATGGCCAGCACGAACGGGGGAACGCTCAGCCCCTCCGCCGGGTACGCGTGCACCCGGCTCGGGGAGGTGCCCCGGAACCAGCCCAGCAACTCCTCCAGCTGGGCCGCGAAGTCGTCGGCGTCGTCCTTGTCCCGGCCGAGCGCCCTGCGCACACCGTCGGTGAAGCCCACCGAGCGACCCAGACCCATGTCGATCCGTCCCGGGAAGAGGGACTCCAGCACGCCGAACTGCTCGGCCACGACCAGCGGCCGGTGGTTGGGCAGCATCACCCCGCCGGTGCCGACCCGGATCGTGCGTGTCGCCCCCGCCGCGGCGGCCGCGAGGACGGTGGGCGCGGAACCCGCGACGCCGGGCACACCGTGGTGCTCCGAGACCCAGAACCGGTGATAGCCGAGCCGCTCGGCCTCCCGCGCCAGCGCCACGGTGTCCCGCAGCGCCTGCGCGCCGGTGTGGCCCTCGCGGATGCGGGAGCGGTCGAGGACGGAGAAGCGGGCAGAGGCGATCGCGGAGCTCATACGAGGTTCAACACCTGACGGCCCACGGGATTCCTCGCGGGCCGCTCGGCTCCCTGTTTAGGGTGGAGGGCGTGACCGACAGCAGCAGGCGGCCGCTCGCCGTGTTCGATCTGGACAACACCCTCGCCGACACGGCCCATCGGCAGCGGTTCCTGGAGCGCAGGCCGCGCGACTGGGACGCGTTCTTCGCCGCCGCGCCCCAGGACCCGCCGATTCCGCAGGGCATCGCGCTGGTGCTGGAGAGCGCCGAGGAGTGCGAGATCGTCTACCTGACCGGACGGCCCGAGCGCTGCCGGCGCGACACGAAGGAGTGGCTCGCCGCGCACGGACTGCCCGAGGGGCGCGTGTACATGCGGCGCGACGACGACCGCCGGCCCGCCCGGCGCACCAAGCTGGAGATCCTGCGCCGGCTCGCCCGGGACCGGGAGGTGCGGGTCCTGGTGGACGACGACGTGCTGGTGTGCGAGGACGCCGAACGGGCGGGGTTCACGGTCGTGCGGGCGCGCTGGACGGCGCCGTCGCCGGAACTGCGCGAGGCGCAGGAGCGGGAGGGCCGTACCTGAGGCGCTTCGAAAGCGGCGTCGCGGGCCGGACGCGGGACTTTCGAAACACACCTCGGGCCCAGCCGGGCGGGTACCCGGCGGGCCTCGGTGGTCAGTCCGTCTCGTCCAGGCGGAAGCCCACCTTCAGGCCCACCTGCCAGTGTGCGATGTCGCCGTTCTCGATCTGCCCGCGCACCTGCGTCACCTCGAACCAGTCCAGGTTGCGCAGCGTCTGCGAGGCGCGGCCTATGCCGTTGCGGACGGCCTGGTCGACGCCCTCCGGCGAGGTGCCGACGATCTCCGTGACCCGGTAGGTGTGGTTCGACATCAGGTGCTCCTCTCAGCCGTGACGGCGTCGTCACGTCGTCACACGTCACTCCACCGTGCCCCAACCCGCGCCGCGTCGCCATGCCACACGGTGCCACGCACCGCCATAAAAGACTATTTTCTTACCCATGCAGTGATATAAGGATCATGTGAGGAATCTGATCTGCGACTGGGGGTTTGAAGGAGACCATGCGGCGGTTCAGGATCGCGATGTCCCGACAGGCGCCGATTCCCGTGGCGCGTCACCCCATCCACCGTGAGAAGA
The DNA here is from genome assembly GCF_044465285.1 of Streptomyces sp. NPDC049687. NCBI lineage: Bacteria > Bacillati > Actinomycetota > Actinomycetes > Kitasatosporales > Streptomycetaceae > Streptomyces > Streptomyces sp. NPDC049687. The sequence goes on along the minus strand of NZ_JBITLN010000002.1, from coordinate 673,549 downwards.
CCCGGGCCCACTGGTACGGCCCCTTCTCCGTCTGTGTGGACCTGCTGGCCGCGGCCCTGCCGGTCACGGCGACGATCGTGGAGGTCCATGAGCCCCATCCCCTGCGCCTGGCGGCCGCCGCTGCCCTGCTGTGGCCGCTGATCGGGGTGGTGAGCAAGCGTTACACACCCCTGGCCTGGGGCGACGGAGGCGGTCTGCGGGCCGTCGTACGGGACTGGCTGGTCCTGGTCGGCGCCCTGGCGACGCTGCGCGTGGTCTGCGGACTGAACAGTGTGCCCGCCGAGGCGTTCACGGCGCTCATCCCCGCCCTGGTGTGCACGGGCGTCTGCCAGAAGGCGATCCACCGTCATCTGCTGGCCGCCCGCCGCAACGCGCGCTCCCTGCGCCACGTCCTGGTCGTCGGCGAGGCCTCGGCACTCGACGCGGTGGTCGGGCAGCTCGCCCAGCGCACCGACCACGAGTACGTCATCGTCGGCGCCTGCCCGGTGGGCGAGGGCGAGCTGAACTCCGGGGTACCGGTGTGCGTACGGCTGCCCTGCGAGACGCCCGAGACCCCCGAGACCGACGCCGCCGTCGTCCTCGGCGCGGCCGACGAACTCGGGGCCGACCTGGTCTTCGTGGCGCCGGGACCGTACCTGTCGGGAGAGCGGATGCGCCGGCTGTCCTGGGCGCTGTACGACCGGGGCCGCTCGCTCATGGTGCTGCCCGGCATCACCGACGTGGCACGTCGGCGGGTGCGGCTGACCTCGGCGGCCGGACTCACCCTGCTGCACATCGCCCCGCCCCTGCAGCGTGGTGCGCACACCGTCGCGAAGTCGGTGGTGGACCGGGCGGGCGCCCTGCTGCTGATCCTCCTGCTCTCACCGCTGCTGCTCCTGCTGGCGTTGGCAGTCCGGCTCGGCTCACCGGGCCCGGTCCTGTACCGGCAGACCCGGGTCGGCCGGCACGGCATGCGGTTCGCCATGTGGAAGTTCCGCACCATGGTGGTCGACGCGGACCGGCTCAAGAGCGGTCTGGAGGCGCAGAACGAGAACGACGGACACATGTTCAAGATGCGCCGGGACCCCCGGGTCACCCCCGTCGGGCGGATCCTGCGCCGCTACTCGCTGGACGAGCTGCCCCAGTTGTTCAACATCCTCTTCGGCCACATGTCCCTGGTGGGGCCGCGCCCGCCGCTGCCCGAGGAGGTCGTCAAGTACAACGGCGTCGAGATGCGCCGGCTCAACGTCAGGCCGGGCCTGACCGGCCTGTGGCAGGTGAGCGGACGCTCGGACCTGTCCTGGCGCGAGACGGTCGCGCTCGACCTGCGCTACGTCGACAACTGGTCGCTGTCCGGGGACGTGCACGTCATGGCCCGCACCGTACGTGCGGTGCTGGACGGCCAGGGAGCGTACTGAGGACGGATGCGGCCCCCGGGGCCCGGCCCCGCCGGCCCGGGCCCCGGGGGCCGCATCCGCCATCCGGGCAGGTCTGCCGCCAACACGGCGTCATCGCGGGGGATCCGTCCCTCCGGGCGTGAAGGATCGCGTCATGGTACAGACCACATCCGTCAGGGACGCGACACACCCGCCCCTCGTGGCACGGCACCTGCGCGGCTTCACCGGCGCCGGATACGACAAGGGGCGCCCTGTGCTGACGCAGGCCGCCTGGTTCGCCGTGCTCCATCTGCTGTTCGTCAAGTGGTGGTTCCCGGCCCGCTGGCGGCCGCCGCTGCTGCGCGCCTTCGGCGCCCGCGTCGGACAGCGGGTGCTGATCCGGCGCGGGGTGCGCGTCCACTGGCCCTGGAAACTGGACGTCGGCGACGACGTGTGGATCGGCGAGGACGCCTGGATCCTCAACCTCGAGCCCGTCACCATCGGCCACGACTGCTGCGTCTCGCAGAGCGCGCTGCTGTGCACCGGCAGCCACCGCCGCCGTTCCGTCACCTTCGAGTTCGACAACGGCCCCATCCGGCTGGAGCCGGGCAGCTGGGTCGCGGCCCGCGCGGTCGTGCTGCGCGGGGTCACCGTCGGCCCGGGCGCCGTGGTGGGCGCCGGCGCCGTCGCCCACCAGGACGTGCCGTCGGGTTCGGTCCTGACGACGGGAGGTACCGCATGAGGCTGGTCCACGTGGTCACGCTCGTCAGCGACGACGGGGCCTTCGGCGGCCCCACGAGCGTGGCGGCCGCCCAGTTGGAGGAGTGCGCGGCACGCGGTCACGACGTGACGCTGGTGTCGCTGTGGCGAGGCGCCAAAGGCACGGCACGGGCCCCAGAACGCGTCGGAGACGTCCCCTTCGTCTCCCGTCCGGCCCGGCGCGTCGTCCCGGGACGGGGCTGCCTCGGGCTCATGCATCCCCTGCTGCTGTGGGACCTGTGGCGGGCCATGGGCCGCGCCGACGCCGTCCACCTTCACGCGGGCCGCGACCTCGTCTCCCTCGCCGGGCTCACCGTGGCGCGGCTGCGGGGCAAGGACTTCGTCACGCAGACCCACGGCATGGTCGAGCCCCGTACGACCCCCGTGGCGCGGATCTTCGACCGGCTGTTCGTGCCCCTGCTGCGCCGGGCGCGTGCCTGTCTCGTCCTCACCGACCGGGAGCGGCGCGAACTGTCCGCGGTGCTGGGCCCCGACGGGCCACCGCTGATCCACCTGCCCAACGGCCTGCGCCTGTCCGCCCACGGCACCGGCGCCGGGACACGCGGCGACCACGAGGTGCTCTTCCTGGCCCGGCTGCACCCGCGCAAACGCCCCGAGGCCTTCGTCGAGATGGCGGCCCTGGTCCACAAGGAGAACCCCGAGGCGCGCTTCACGCTCTACGGAGCCGACGAGGGATCCCTCCCCGGAGTGCGGCGGCTCATCGGTGACCGGGGGATCGGCGACGTGGTCTCCTACGGCGGCGCGCTGGACCACTCCGCCGCCCTGGAGGCCTACCGGAAGGCCGCGGTGTACGTCCTGCCCAGCGTGCTGGAGCCGTTCCCGATGACGGTCCTGGAGGCGCTGGCCGAGGGAACCCCTGTCGTGTGCACGGACAGCAACGGCATCGCGGCCGAACTGGCCGAGAGGGAGGCGGCGTTGGTGACCGACGGCAGCCCGGAGGCGCTCGCCGACGCGGTGGGCCGGCTGCTCGCCGACCCGGACCTGCGCGGCCGGATGGCCGAGGCCGGCCGGCGCGCGATCGACGAGGTCTTCTCCATCCGCGCGGTCGTGGACCGTCTGGAGGACCTCTACCGGGACCGGCCGGGACGACGATGAGGCAAGCGGTTCGGCCGCCGCGCGCGGCCGAACCGCCGGTTCAGCGCGGCGGGGCGCTGCTCGCCGTACGGAGGATGTCCTCGAAACGCGAGGCACAGTCCTGCAGGGCGAACTCCCGCTCCGCCAGGGCGCGGCTCTCCTTCCCCAGCGACTCGGCGCGCACCGGGTCGGAAAGGATCTCCCCCGCCCAGGCGGCCGCCTCGTCGAGCGCGGACTCCTCCGGCGCGAACACCGCCGACCCCGCCCGGCGCAGCAGTTGCGCGGCCAGGTTGCCGGCCGGCATCAGCCCGAGCACCGGGCGCCCGGCACACAGGTACGACAGGGTCTTGGACGGCACCGAGAACTCCCCGGCGTCCGCGCCCAGCAGCACCACGAGGAGGTCGCCCGAACCCAGTACCTCGGGCAGCCGTTCGTAGGGCTGGAAGGGCAACAGGGTCAGCTCGACGCCCCGCGCGGCCGCCGCCTCCCTCAGCACGGGCACGGCCGGGCCGTCGTTGACGACGACCAGGCGCACCGGGGTGCCCCGCTCGCGCAGCCGCTCGGCGAGCTGGACCAGCAGGGCCGGGTTGTGCTTCAGGCCCAGCGTGCCGGAGTACAGCACGGTCCGCACGCCGTCCAGACCCTGCTCGGCCGACCAGGCGTTGGCCCGGTCGACCGGCAGGATCTCGTCCAGCGGCGCCCAGTTGGGAATGACGGTGACCTTGCCGGCGGTGCCCCACTCGCGGTGAACGCGCAGGAACGACTCGGCGATCACCACGACGGCCGAGGCCTGCCGCGCCGACCATTTCTCGCCGGCACCGAAGACCTTGGCGGCGACGCCCATGGACTTCGCCACGCCCTCGGCGGCGAAGCTCTTCAGCGCCACGGCGGTCACGTCCTGGTGCCACAGCACCCAGGGGATGCCCAGCCGCCGCAGCACGCCCGCCGCCACCACCAGCACCGGGATCGGCAGGTTGGACAGCAGGGCCACGTCGGGCCTCTCCCGCCGTACCTGCCGGGCCAGTTCGAGGCCGAGGAGGGTCTCCTGGCGCAGCCGGCGGAAGTAGGCGTCCTTCTTCAGCGCGGTGCCGTCCCCGATGGTGGCGAAGCGCAGACCGGGGGTGTCCCCGGTGAGCCTGCCCTTGCCGGAGACGTAGGCCGTGCAGGTCGAGTGGACGACGTCATGGCCGCGGCGCGCCAATTCGCGGCTGAGCTGGGCCTGGAAGGGATGGCCGCTGTAGTCGTGGACGAGGATCCTCATCGGATGTCCCTCACTGCTGGGCGCGCTTGACCTGGTCGTAGACCCAGGCGTAGGTCTTCTCCAGGCCGTCGGCCAGGGTCACCGACGGTTCCCAGCCGTGGATCTCGCGGATCAGGGTGTTGTCGGAGTTGCGGCCGCGCACGCCCTGCGGGGCGTCGAGGCGGTAGGCGCGCTCGCAGCGGACACCGGCGATCTCCTCGACGATGTCGACCAGCCGGTTGATGGTGACCAGCTCCGACGAGCCGAGGTTCACCGGGACACCGCTGTCCCCGTTCATGATCATCTGGCTGCCGTGCAGGCAGTCGTCGATGTACATGAAGGAACGGCTCTGCAGTCCGTCGCCCCAGATCTCGATCCGGTGGTCGCCGCTGAGGACCGCCTCGGCCACCTTCCGGCACACCGCGGCCGGCGCCTTCTCCCGGCCGCCGTTCCAGGTGCCGTGCGGGCCGTACACGTTGTGGTAGCGGGCGACGCGGGTGACGAAGCCGTAGTCCTCCGCGTAGTGCCGGCACATGCGCTCGGAGAAGAGCTTCTCCCACCCGTAGCCGTCCTCCGGCTGGGCCGGGTAGGCGTCCTCCTCCTTGAGTGCGGTGAGGTTCGGGTCGGTCTGCTTGCCGGCGGCGTACACGCAGGCGGACGAGGAGTAGAAGTAGCGCTCCACACCGGCCTCGTGGGCGGCCTGCAGCATGTGGGTGCTGGTCAGCACCGACATCATGCAGGCGGCCTTGTTGTTCTCGATGAAGCCCATGCCGCCCATGTCGGCGGCCAGCATGTACACCTGCCGCGCGCCCCGGACGCCCGCGCGGGCGCTGTCCAGGAGCGAGAGGTCGGCGACCACGTTCTCGGCGTCCGGGTGGACCTGGTACCACTCCTGCCGCGGCTTGATGTCGAGGGAGCGGACGGTCAGGCCCTGGGCGAGCAGGTCGCCCACCAGATGACCGCCGATGAATCCCCCGCCCCCGGCGACGACGACGTCTACCTGCTGGCTCATGCACAACTCCTCTGCGAATCGGGAGATCTGATGGCCGATAAGCTATGCAGACTTGTCATGATTTGGGGTAATTGGCACGCCGAGAATTTCGCGATTTGTGCGCGCCTGGGCTGATTAGCGCGATGTAAGCGCTATATATCTTTCAGTGATGTTTCAGCCTAAAAATTCGCTCGACGGAGAGGCCGGGATGCAGGACGCGCGCGTCCGCAGTGTGGCTGCGGTCTCCCTCTGGGCCGTGGTGCTGACCGTCCTGCTGCCGGGGCTGATCCTCCAGTCGCCCGGTGTGCACGTGTCGGCCGCCCTCGCCCTGCAAGGTGTCGTCGTGGCACACGCCGGTGGTGCGCTCGCCCGGGTGCTCACCGCGTCCCGGGTGCGGTTCGTCGCCCTGGGCTTCTGGGTCTTCGCCTACATCTGGCTGGGCCTGGCACCCCTGGCGATGCTCGCCGCCGACGTGTACCCGTGGCCGTACCGGACCGACGAGGTGACCGCCCTCGGGGCCGTGGCCGTCGTCGAACTAGGGCTCCTCGCCTACAGCGCCGGAACGGCCCTCGCCGACCGCCGGGAACGCACCCGGGCGGACACCGCCCCGCCGGGTCTCCTGGAACGTGTCCTCTCCCGCCGGCTCGCGCCCTGGCGCCTGCTGGCCCTGTGCGGACTCGCGCTCGCCCTCGCGGCGCTCCTGATCTCCACCCAACCCGGCCGTCTCGGCGCCTACTTCACCAGCCGCCAGGCCATCACCGAGGCCGGCGGCGAGGACTCCTCGCTGCGGTCCCTGCTCAGCTGGTCGCTGTCGGTGCCCGCGTTCTGGGCGCTGCTGGGCCTGCTGCGGGTGCCGCGCCTGCCCGGCGGCGACCGCTGGCTGCGCGGGGTGCGCTGGCTGCTGCTGCCGGTGCTGCTGGCGCTCAACGTCGTCGTCAACAACCCCATCAGCAAGCCGCGGTTCTGGGCCGGCATGGTCCTGCTGACCCTGCTGTTCTCCGTGCCCCGGCTGTGCCGGCTCCGTGCCTTCCGGGTCACGGCGGCCGGGCTCCTCGGGGCGCTGCTGTTCGTCTTCCCGTACAGCGACTACTTCCGCTACAGCGACCGGGAGGCCCTCGCCGTCGTCTCCCTCTCCGACCAGTTCACCACCAACGGCGACTACGACGCCTTCCAGCAGGTGCAGACCGGCGTCGACTTCGCGCACGACAACGGTTTCGCCCCGCAGAACCTGCTCGGCCCCCCGCTGTTCATGGTGCCGCGCTCGATCTGGCCGGAGAAACCCTCGGACACCGGCATCGCCCTGGCCGAGTACGCCGGATACGAGTTCCACAACCTCTCCGCGCCCCTGTGGATCGAGAGTTACCTGTGGGCAGGCCCCTTCGCGGTGATCGTCGTGTTCTGCCTGCTGGGCGCGTTCGGCCGACGGGTGGACGACGTCCGCCACCGGCTGCGCGAGAGTCCGGGCGCCCTCGCGGCCCTGCTCGTCCCGGCCTTCGCCTTCTACCAGATGGTCTTCCTGCGCGGCAGTCTGCTCGCCATCGCGGGCCCGCTGACCCTGCTGGTGGCCGTCCCGCTGCTCATCAGCAGCCCCATTGCCCGGGCATCCCGGTTCGCCTCGTCGGCGATGCCGACCGCACCCACCCGTCACGCATCGATCCCCGGAACAGGAGGGCACCCGTGACCGGCCCCATCCACCTCGACGACCGGTACGACGAGCCGGACCAACTACGCGACCAACTGCGCCGCATCCTGCGCCACCGCGCCCTGATCGCGCTGGGCCTCCTCCTGGGACTGCTCGGCGGTCTGGCCCTGGCCCAGCACCGCGCGCACACCTTCTCCGCCACCAGCGAGGTCCTGGTGCGTTCCACCGCCGACCCGTTCGGCGCCGTCGGCGTCTCCGCCGACAACCAGGTCAGCATGACCACGGAACAGCAGATCGCCACCAGCGAGGAGGTCGCCCGGCGCACGGCCCACATCCTGGGCCGGCCCGACAGCCAGGCGGGCACGCTCGCGGCCCGGCTGCGGGTCACCAATCCGATGAAGTCCCGGGTGCTGCGCTTCGAGTTCACCGCCGACGCGCCCCGGCGCGCGGCCCGCGGCGCCAACGCCTTCGCGCAGGCCTACCTCGCCGACCGAAAGGCCCGCAACGAGTCCGCGGTACGGCGCGCGACCGGCGCCCTCGACCAGCAGATCCAGGTGCTCAACCAGCAGCTGGCCCAGGAGAAGCTGGAGCGGCCGGACACCAAGACCGCCGCGCAGAGCCAGCTGTACAACCTGCAGAAGCGCGTCCTGGACATCAAGTCCCGGGACACCGACGCCGGTGACGTCGTCCGCCGGGCCACCGCCCCCGGCCTGCCGGTGGGACCGGGACTGCGGACCCTGCTCGGCCTCGGTCTGGTGTGCGGCCTGCTCATCGGCGTGGTGCTGGCCTGGCTGCGCTCCGCCCTGGACACCCGCGTCCGGTCGGTCGGCGATGTGCGGGCCGCCCTGCGCGCGCAGGTGCTCGGCGTCCTGCCCGACGACGAGACGGGCGAGGAGCTGCTGAAGGTCGGCCGCACCGGCGGCGCCCGCGCCGAGGCGTTCCGGGCCCTGGCCTTCCGGCTGCGCAAGACCGGGAGCCCGGACGGCACCGGACACGTCCTCGTCGTCGCCCCCCGCAATGCCGACGCCGCCGAGGAGGTCGCCGCCAACCTGGCCGCCGCGCTCGCCGAGTACGGGGGCGAGGTGGTGCTGGTCGACGCCGCCCCCGACACCTCGGAACTCGCCCACCGGCTGCCGCTGATGCCGTACGAGGCGCCCACCCTGGAGGAGGCGTTCCTGCCCAGCGGGAGCGTCCTCGTCGACGCCGACGTGGCCGGGCGGTTCGCCTTCAGCTCCGGTGGCGGCGCCGGCCCGCACGCCCGACGGGCCCTTCCCGCCGAGGTCAACCGGATGCTGCCGGGCGCCGACTCGTCCACCGTCGTCGTCGCCGGGCCGTTCCTCGGAAACGCCGACGCGCTCGCCGTCGCCCAGCGCGTCGACGGTGTCGTCCTGGTCGCCGGACTGGGCACCACCCGGCAGGAGGAGCTCCGGCAGGTGCAGGAACTGATCGACTGCTCCGGCGGCCGCCTCCTCGGCGCCGTGCTCGACGCCGGACGCACCCGCCGGCGCCTGGGTCTGCCGCGCCGCCGTCCGAAGTACCGTCCGGCGCTGCACGCCCCCGCGCCGATGGAACTTCCCGCTCAGGACGGCACCCTCTCGGTCTCCCGCCGGTGACCGCACCCCAAGCGACCGCTCCCATCCGCGCCGGGGCCCCCGCCCCGGGCGCGGTGGCGGCGGTCGCCCGGGGAGGGTGGTGGGGGATGGCGGGTTCCGCCGCGAACGCCGTCTTCTCCTTCCTTCTGGTCGGCCTGGTCACCCGCGCCGTGGGAGCGGACGGGTCGGGCGTGGTCTTCACCGGTGTCGCCCTGTTCACCATCCTCAGCAACACCTGCAAGCTCGGCGCCGACGCCGGGCTCATTCGTTTCGTCCCCCGGGACCTCGCCCTCCACGACGGCAGCTCGGTCGGCGTGCTGCTGCGCATGGCCGTCCTGCCGGCGGCCGCCGCCTCCATCGTGGCCGCCGCGCCCCTGCTGCTGTCACCCACGGTGGCCACCCTGCTCCTGCCCCAGCTGCCCCAGGCGGACGCCGTGGCGCTGGTCCGGCTCTTCGGGCTCTTCCTGCCCGTCGCCACCGTGGGCATGGTCCTGCTCGGCGCCACCCGGGCATACGGCACGGTCGTGCCGTTCGTCGGCGTGGAGCAGGTCGGCAAGCCGCTGCTGCGCCTGCTGATCGCCCTCCCCGTGGCCTGCTACCTGCCCAGCCTGCCGGCCCTCGCCTCGGCGTGGCTGCTGCCCGCGCTGGCCGGTTCCGCGGCCGCCTGGTTCGCCCTGCGCCGCTGCCGCGCCGGCCGGGGCGCGAGGTACTCCCGCTCCGCCGGAGGCGGGGCCGTGTCCTGGCGGACGTTCTGGTCCTTCGCCGCGCCCCGCGCGGTCTCCTCCGTCTTCGACATCAGCGCGGCCTGGGTCGGTGTCATCCTGCTGTCGGCCCTGGCCACGGCCGGGGACGCGGGTGTCTACACGGCGATCGGCCGGATCGTCACCGCGGGCACCCTGCTCCAGCTCGCCGTCCGGCTCGCCGTCGCACCGGAGATCAGCCGGCTGCTCGCCCTCGGCGAGGACACCGAGGCACATTCCCTGCACCGCGTGTCGACCTGCTGGATCGTGCTCTTCTCCTGGCCGCTGTTCGTCCTCGTCGCGGCCTTCCCCGAGACCTTCCTGGCCGCCTTCGGACCGGAGTTCGTCCAGGGCGCGCCGGCACTCGTGGTGCTGTGCGCCGCCTCCATGGTCAACGTCGCCGTCGGCAACGCCCAGACGGTACTGCTCATGGCGGGCAGGAGTTCATGGCATCTGGCCATCACTGCAGTCGCGTTCACGGTGCAGCTGACCGTCGGGGCGCTCGCGGTCCCGGTCTGGGGCGTGCTCGGTGCCGCCGTGTCCTGGGGCGCGGCCATCGTCGTGGAGAACCTCGCCGCGGCCCTGCTCATCCGGCTGCGCCTCGGCTTCACCACCGTGGACCGCGGCTACACGACCGCCGTCGCCGTCGGACTGACCGTCTCCGTGGTGCTGGGTGCCGCCCGTACGAGGGAGGGTGACACTCCGTCAGGACTCGCCGTGGGGATGGCCTTGGGAATGTGTGTATTTGCTATTAGTTTGTGGCGATATCGGACATCGCTGAGGGTGAGCGAGCTGGTCGGAGTGCTGCGCCGCCGCGCCGCATGAGACCGGCCCGGCCGCAGCGTCCCGGCCTCTCGGCCGACGTCCCGTCTCGCACCACTCCCACCACTGCCACCCGGGGTTCCCTTGCACCTGAGAAAGCTCCGTACGAAGCCGGTCACCAGGGTCGCCGTCACCGCCCTCGTGTGCACCACCGCCCTGCTCGACGCCTCCCTCGCCGCGGCGGCCGAAGGCGACCCGAAGACGCTCGCCGCCGACGCGCTGCCGACCTGGCAGACCGACGGCATCGTCTGGTCGCTGGCCGCCGCGAACGGCGTCGTCTACGTCGGAGGATCCTTCGACACGGTCCGCCCGCCGGGTGCCGCGCCCGGCCAACGCCAGTCAGCGCGCAAGAACTTCGCCGCGTTCGACGCGGTGACCGGCAAACTCCTGCCCTGCGCCCCGACGTTCACCGGGCACAACCACACCGTGCGGGCCATGAAGGCCTCGCCGGACGGGCGGGTGCTGTACGTCGGCGGTTCCTTCGACGGCGTCGGATCCGAGAAGGCCGCCAACATGGTCGCCGTCAACACCGCCGACTGCTCCGTGCGCAAGGACTTCAAGCCGGCCGTGTCGGCCACCGTCCGCGCCATCGAGGCGACGGACCGGACGGTCTACCTCGGCGGTGACTTCGGCCGCGTCGGCGGCCAGAGCAGAAACCACATCGCCGCCGTCTCCCCGAAGGGCGCCGCCCTGCTGCCCTTCAAGGCGGACATCGACCAGCCGGTGCGTGCCCTGTCGGCCGCGACCTCGCACGGACGGCTCTTCGTCGGCGGCGACTTCGAGACGGTCAACGGACAGCGCGCCCGCTCCCTGGTGGCTCTCAACCCCACCACCGGTGCGACGGTGCTCACCTACCCGGGCTGGTTCCCGACCCAGTCGTCGGTGAAGACGATCGCCCGTGACAAGACCCGTTTCTTCGTGGGCGCCGAGGGCCACGGGCCGGGCATCTACGACGGCCGTATCGCGGGCCGGCTCGCCAACGGCACCATGGTGTGGAAGGACACCTGCTTCGGTGCCACCCAGTCCGTCGTGCCCTTCAAGGGCGTCCTGTACAGCGCCTCCCACTCGCACAACTGCAACGAGACGCCCGGCGGGTTCCCCGAGCGGGGCGACCGGCAGCACTTCCTGGCCCAGTCCGTCGAGGACCGCAGGATCCTGCACTGGTTCCCCGACACCGACGGCGGCCTCGGCGAAGAGGTCGGCCCGCGCGCCCTGGTGGTGTCGAAGGGCGTCCTGTGGGCGGGCGGCGAGTTCACCGAGGTCAACGACAAGCCCCAGCAGGGCCTCACGCGCTTCGGGGACAAGGACACCGGGGCGCCCGAGGTGCCCTCCCTCTCCCTGGCGGCGTCCCAGCCCGGCCAGGTCACCCTCACCTGGCGTGCCGCCTGGGACCGCGACGACGCCTCACTGACGTACCGGATCTACCGCGACGGGAAGCTGGTCGCGCGGCAGACGAAGTCGTCCACCTACTGGGACCGCCCGAAGATGACCTACAAGGACTCGGTGGCCGCCGGTTCGAGCCACCGGTACGCCATCGAGGTGACGGACGGCTCGAACACCTCGCGCAAGTCCCGCTCCCTGAGCGTGAACGTGCCGAAGAGGACCGCGCAGCAGAGCGCGGACGGACCGTCGCAGGCGGCGCGACGAGGGACGGGTGACGCGCGGTGACCCGCATCGGATTCGCGCCCGGCGTCTACGACCTGTTCCATATCGGCCACCTCAACATCCTGCGTGAGGCGCGCCGGCACTGCGACCGGCTCGTCGCGGGGGTCTCCTCCGACGAGCTGACGGCGCGGCTGAAGGGCAAGGTCCCGGTCGTACCGCTCGCCGAGCGCCTCGAGATCGTCCGCGGTCTGCGGTGCGTCGACGACGCCATCGTGGAGACGGAGCTCGACAAGCTGAACGTCTGGAAGCGCGTCGGGTTCCACGTCATCTTCAAGGGCGACGACTGGCGCGGGACGCCCAAGTGGCAGGAGTACGAGCGGCGGTTCGGGGAGGTCGGCGTCGAGGTCGTCTACTTCCCTTACACCATGCACACCTCCAGCACCCTGCTGCGCAGTGCCCTGCGGATGCTGGCCGCGCACGAGCCGCCGGCCATCCCGTCAGCGCAGCTCGCGGAACCACTTCACCAGGAAGGCGGCCATGAACAGGACGTGTGCCAGCAGCAGCGCGCAGTACACCACAAGGAAGACGTCCTGACTGCCCAGGAATAGGAAGCTGAGGCAGGTCAGGCCGTAGTCGACCGGCAGCAGCAGCACGGCACGCAGCGCCGGGGGCGAGCCGGGCGGCACACCGCCCGGCGTCCGCCCCTTGAGCTTCTCCGTCAGGATCCCGGCGAAGAAGATCACCACGGCGGCGAGCTGGAAGACCATCGGCGCGAGCAGCCACACCGGGCCGGGCAGGGTGAAGAACCGGTAGAACGACACCAGCACCACCAGGTGGAGGGCGGCGATCTTGACGCAGTCCAGGACATGGTCGAGCCACTCGCCCGACGGACTCCCCGAGCGCTGCCCGCGCGCCAGCTGACCGTCCGCCGAGTCCAGCGCGAACCCCACCGCCAGGGCCGCGCCCACGCAGACCGCCATCGTCGGCGTGGGCGGCAGCAGGGCCACCGCGGTCAGGGCCGGAAAGGTGAACAGGGCGCCGAGCACCGTCAGCTGATTCGGCGTCGCCCCCATCTGGTAGGCCAGCGCCGCCAGGACCCGGCCGGCCGGCCGGTTGACGAACCGCGTGTAGAGCGAGACCCCCTTGGCGGGCTTCTGCGCCGCCGACAGATGTCTGAGCACCGCGACAAACTCGGCCATTTCCCTCCTTTATTAAAAAACCGCTGGAAAGAAGGCAATTATGGCAGAACGGCGAGGCGGGATGTCCCCTGTCAGCCGTCGGCAGCTTCTGCGTGGCGGAGTGACACTGCTGGGCGCGACGGTCCTCACCGCCCACAGCGCGTCGGCCGCGTCGGGACCCGGAGGCGGCCCCGTCGCCCCGGTCGCCCCCGACGGTCCCGGACAGGGGCGTCCGGCGGTCGGCCTGCTGTCACGCGTGATCAACGTCGGCGACCTCGGCGCGGTGGGCGACGGACGCACCGACGACAGCGCGGCGTTCGCATACGCCTACACGCTCGCCGCCGCCCGGGCCTCCCGCGGGGTCGGCCGCACGGTGATCGAGATCCCGCCCGGCGAGTTCCTCATCACCCGCCCCCGCGCCCTGCTGGACGGAGCCGCCCCGCTGCGTCCGGTCAACGGGCTGCGCTTCTGCGGCGCGGGCAAACGCATGACCACCCTGGTGTTCCGCCCGCCCGTCGGACCGGGCTCCTACCTCTGCCGCAACGAGGACATCTGGTCCAACCTCTCCTTCGAACGCATCCAGTTCCGCTCGGCCACTCCGGGCGCCTCCTTCCTCAGCTCCTACTCCACCGGGCAGGCGCAGGACTACCGGTTCTCGGAGTGCGAGTGGATGGGGGAGTGGGAGTACGGCATCTCCCTGGACGGCACGGACACCAACTCCGAGATGCGCTGGGAGGCGTGCCGGGTCGGCGGCGCCTACCGCAGGGCGTTCCTGTACTCCGGCCTCACGGGCCGCCGGCAGGAGCCCAACGACCAGGATCAGTTCCTCAACTACTGGTTCAACGACATGAAGGTCGAGTACGAGTGGGGCAACTTCCTGGAGTTCCCCTACGGCGGCTCCATCACCTGCCGGGGCGGCTCCTACATCATCACCGGCACCCGCCCGCAGAGTCCGGAGTACGGCACCACGAGCACCTTCTTCCGCTTCCCCGTCGCCCAGCACCACGACTCGGTGCAGCGGTTCCACGCCCAGGACATCCGCTTCGAGGTGCGCAACCCGGACGCGCGGATCATCGACTCCGTGTGGCGCAGCGGCACCATCCACTTCAGCGACTGCGACGACACCGGACTCGCCTTCAAGAACTTCGCACCCGAAGCCCGGCCTCACCGCTATGTCGTCGGGCCCAAGGGACCGCTGGTCCGTTACGACTCCTGCCAGCTGATGGGCCGTCACGAGTACCGGACGGACGGCCGGCGGGACTCCCTGCCGACCGTCGCCCGCTACGACATGTGTCTGCTGCGCAGCCACCCGTCGGAGGAGTTCGCCGTCACCGACGGCGGCGGCCGGCCCGGTTTCGTCAGCTTCGTCGACTGCCTGGACGGGTCCGACGCGGTCGTGCCCGACGCGCCCGCGGCCCCCGAAACGGCGGCCCGCGGTCCGCAGACCCCGTCGGGCGCGCAGCCCCCGTCCGCCGGTCCGGTGACGTCCGCGAGCCCGGCGCCGGCGCCCGCCCGGACGGCACCGCCCGCGACGAGCCCCCCGCCGGGCTGACGCTTCAGCGGACGGTGCTCAGCGACAGCGCGAAACGGCCCTCACGATCCGTCCACCAATGGGTCAACTCCAGTCCCGCACCACCGAGTTCGGCCCGCACTCCGTCCTCCCGGAACTTCGCCGACACCTCCGTGCGCAGTTCCTCGCCGGCCGTGAAGTCCACCGCCAGGTCCAGCGCGGGGATCTTCACGGTCTGCTCGGTGCGCGAGCGAAGCCGCATCTCGATCCACTCGTGACGCGCGTCCCAGAGCGCCACGTGGTCGAAGGCGCCGGGATCGAAGTCGGCGCCCAGCTCGCGGTTGACGACGGCCAGGACGTTCTTGTTGAACGCGGCCGTCACCCCGGCCGCGTCGTCGTACGCCCGCACCAGCACCCCCTCGTCCTTGACGAGGTCCGTGCCGAGCAGCAGCGCGTCGCCCGGGGCCAGCAGGGCGCGCAGCGAGGCCAGGAACACCGCGCGCTCGGCCGGCAGCAGGTTGCCGATGGTGCCGCCGAGGAACGCCAGCAGGCGCGGGCCCGGTGTGTCGGGCAGGGCCACTTCCCTGGTGAAGTCGGCGATGAGGGCATGGACGTTCAGCCCGGGCCGCTCGGCGATCAGGGCGAGCCCGGCCTGGGTGAGGGCGCTGTCGCTGACGTCGACGGGCACGTACGTGTGCAGGCCGGTCAGCGCGTCGATGAGATAGCGGGTCTTCTCCGAGGAGCCCGAGCCGAGTTCGACGAGCGTGCGGGCGCGGGAGGCGGCGGCGATCTCGCCGGCGCGGTCCACGAGGATCTCGCGCTCGGCGCGCGTCGGGTAGTACTCGGGCAGCTCGGTGATCTGTTCGAAGAGCTCGCTGCCGTGGGCGTCGTAGAACCACTTTGGCGGGAGGGTCTTCGGGGTGGTGGTGAGGCCCTTGCCGACGTCGGCGCGCAGGGCGGCGTCCGTGGCGTCCTCGGGGAGGGTGCGGGTGATCTGGAACGGGCTCACGTGCGGGTCTCCTTGGGGGGTACGGGTGCCGCGTCCGTGGTCGGATCCTTCAGCGGGGTGAGCAGGACCTCGCTGCGGCTCGCCGCGAGGAGGGTGCGGTCGGGGACCTCCCGCCAGCGCGGATCGTCGTCGTACGGTTCGGAGGCCACGACCGTGCGGCCGCCGGGCTCCGTCAGGTACCAGAGGGTGTCGCCCCAGGCGGTCGCGGTGATCGACTCGCCGTTGGTGAGCAGCAGGTTGAGCCGGGAGCCGGGAGCCGCCGCCGCGACCTCCAGCACGGTGTCGGCCAGCGCCTGGCCCTCGGTGTCCCCGGCCCGCAGCCGGGCCAGGACCAGGGCCCACACGAACGCGGAGTCGTTGCGGGCCTCCATCGACAGCAGGTCGGCCGCGGGCAGGGAGCGGGCCAGGGAGGCCAGACGGTCCGGCCAGCCCGGCACCGCCCCGTTGTGGCTGAACAGCCAGGTCCCGGCGGCGAACGGGGCCGCGGCCGCCTCCGCGTCGGCCCCGGCGAGGGTCGCGTCCCGTACGGCGGCCAGCAGCGCCCCGGAGCGCACGACCCGCGCCAGGTCGGCGAAGGACAGGTCCGCCCAGATGGGTCCGGCGCGGCGGTACCGGGCCGGCAACGGGTCGCCCTCGGCGTACCAACCCACCCCGAAACCATCGGCGTTGACCGTCCCGTACCGCTGCCGACGGGGCTCCCACGACTGGCGGTACAGACTGTGCGGGGGCTCCACGAGGACCCGGCCGAGCGGCTCTGCGGGTCCTACGCAGGCGATATGGCGGCACATCAGACCGTCTCCGAGCGGGCGGTGCGGAAGCCGGAGAAGATCTGCCGCCGGATCGGGTAGTCCCAGTTGCGGAACGTGCCCCGGCAGGCCACCGGGTCCACCGCGAACGAACCGCCGCGCAGCACCTTGTACTCGGGGCCGAAGAACACCTCCGAGTACTCCTTGTACGGGAACGCCCGGAACCCGGGGTAGGGCGTGAAGTCGCTGGCCGTCCACTCCCACACGTCGCCGATCAACTGGCGTACCCCGAGAGGGGATTCACCGGCTGGGTAGCTTCCGGCGGGGGCGGGCCGCAGATGGCGCTGGCCCAGGTTGGCGTGTTCGGGCGCGGGATCGGCGTCGCCCCACGGGTAGCGCATCGAGCCGCCGGTCGCCGGGTCGAAGCGGGCCGCCTTCTCCCACTCGGTCTCGGTGGGCAGCCGGCGCCCGGCCCAGCGGGCGTAGGCGTCGGCCTCGTACCAGCACACGTGCAGCACCGGCTCGTCGGGCGGCACGACCTCGGTGATTCCGAACCGCCGGCGCAGCCACTGCCCGCCGTCACGGTGCCAGAACAGCGGGGCGTGGACGCCGTGCCGGCGGATGTGCGCCCAGCCCTCCCTGGTCCACCAGCGTTCGTCCTCGTAGCCGCCCTCGTCGATGAACGCCTGGTACGCGGCGTTCGTGACGGGGGTGGTGTCGATGTGGAAGGGCGCCACCTCGCGCTGGTGCGCGGGGCGTTCGTTGTCCAGCGCCCAGGGCTCGGTGGAGGTGCCCATGGTGAACGGGCCGCCGGGGACCAGGACTTCCGCCGGTCCGGTGAACAACGGGGCGGGTTGTGGGTCCGGGGCGGTGAGGGCCTGCGGGCCCGTGCGGAGCTGATGGGTGATCAGCATCGTCTCGTCGTGCTGCTGTTCGTGCTGGGCGATCATTCCGAAGGCGAAGCCGGCCTCGGTGAGCCGGGTGCCGTGGAAGTCGGCCGACTCCAGCACGTCCATCACCCGGCCGCGCACCTCCGCCGCGTACCGGCGGGCCTCCGCGGGCGGCAGCAGCGGCAGCGAGGGCCGCTCGGAACGCGGGTGCTCGAAGGCGTCGTAGAGGCCGTCTATCTCGGGACGCATCGCCTCACGGCCGGCCACCGTGCGCAGCAGCCACAGCTCCTCCTGGTTGCCGATGTGCGCGAGGTCCCACACCAGCGGGGACATCAGGGGGGAGTGCTGGGCGGTCAGGTCGGGGTCCTCGACGCAGGTCGTCAGGAGCGTGGTGCGCGCGCGGGCGGTGGTCAGGGTGGTCAGCGCGCGCTCGCGCAGCGTGTCGGCGTCCAGGGTGGGCTCGGTGGTCATCGGCGGAGGTCCTTCCCGTACGCGCGGGTGTCCGTGCCCCGCAGGCGGTCGAGCTGGTCGTCGGCGGGCGTGCGGCCCTTGAGCACATAGCGGTCCCGGTAGGCGGCGACGGCTTCCACGACGGCGTCGGTGGCGCCGAGGCGGGGCAGGGCCCCGAGGGCCGTCGTGAAACAGGCGACGGCGGTCTCGTGCAGTTCCGGGTCGGCCAGGCCGTATCTGGCCGCGTCGGACCAGAGCGGGTTGTGCGGGGCGGGCTGCGGCCGGGCCCGCTCGGCCAGGGGCTTCACGGCGCGGTAGGCGCACTCGGCGGCCTCCGGATCGTCGAAGAGCGCCGTCGCCACCGCCACCGGCACGATCCAGCCGTCGTCGCCGGGCTGCGCGTCGATCATGCGCAGTTCGAGGTGCCCGCGCGGTCTGACCGGCGGGAACAGCGTGGTCAGGTGGTAGTCGAGGTCCGCCCGGGTCGGCTCGCCCGTCCGGGTCCACTCGCGGAACGTCAGCCGCTCGGGCACGTCCCAGGGCCCGCTGCCGCGCCGTACGCACATCACCGGTGCGTCCAGCACATGCCGGGCCCAGGCGTCGCGTGGCTCGCCGTCCAGGGCGGGGGCGCCCGCGCGGCCCGCTCCGATCTCCATCCACAGCAGCTGCCGGGTGGACTGCCAGCCGGTGGGCTCGCCGTGGAGGAGCGGGGAGTTGGCGAAGGCCGCCACCAGGACGGCGCCCAGCGTGTGCGCCAGCCACCAGCGCCGCCCGTGCCCCAGCGGGCCGGGCTCCTCGTACCCGGCGTCCAGGCAGACCTGGACGGAGGCCGAGGTGCACATCATGGCGCGGCCGGCGGGGCCGGTGCGGTCGAGGCAGGTCTCCATGGCGTCGTAGCGCGGCTCGCGCAGGAACCGGCGGGGGGGCTGCCAGGGGTCCGTGCCGAAGCCGGCGAGGACGAGGTCGTGCTCGCGCAGGACGGCGCGGACGGCGTCCAGGTCGGCGGAGAGGGTGCCCACGCACTCCGTCAGGGAGGCGGCGGGCGGCGAGCTGAGCTCCAGCTGGCCGCCGGGTTCGACGGTGAGCGCCGACTCCAGGGGCACGGTCCGCAGAGCGGCGTAGGCCGCTTCGAGCCGTTCGGGGGTCACCGGGAGCCGCGGACCGTGCAGCTCGTGGATGAGCCATTCGAGTTCGACGCCGAGCGTCCGGGGCGGACCGGTCTTGAAGCAGATGCCCCTGACCAGGGCCTCGACCTCGGCTTCGGAAAGGGTGTCGCGGTGCTCCATACAGTCGCCGGGACTGTCGGGACAGTCGCTGACCGAATCGGACATATCGGGATCCTCCTGAGGTTCCACCATGCCACCGGACCGGCTTCGGGGCCGCCGGGCAGGCATCACATCTGTCCCACCCAAGACCCTCGACCCAAAACACACAAGGGTACAAATCGGTGCACAAAGGTCCGTGGAGCTTCGAATCCGTGCTGGTTGCACGCTGTTCCCTGGGCGTTCCCCGCGCGTTCCGGCCCTGGGAAAACGCGTTGCACCGCCTGTCCGTCAGCGCTCACGATGCGTGCATGAGTACGACAACGGGGGAGATCCGCACCGTCACGGAGTCCACGGGGGTGGCGCCATGAGCGCCCGGCTGCGGGGGATCGCCCGCGAGACGGAGGAGATCGTCGCGGCCGGCGGCTACCGCGCGTCCCACGGGCGCGAGGTGCCCCTCACGGAGGCCGTCCGGGCGGCCCGGGCGGGGACAAGGATGGTGGGGCCGGAACCGGTCCGGGTGCCGGACGCCCCCGCCGTCGAGGCCACGGCCGTCGAGGTCACCGGCGAGAGCAGCCTGGAGGCCGCCCGCCGGCTCGCGGACGTCCCGGTCGCCGTCCTGAACTTCGCCTCCGCCCGCAACCCCGGCGGCGGCTTTCTGAACGGCGCGCAGGCACAGGAGGAGGCACTGTGCCGCGCCTCCGCGCTGTACGCCTGCCTCCTGGAGGCCCGGGAGTTCTACGACCATCACCGCGCCCACCGCGACCCGTTCTACACCGATCGGGTCATCCACTCACCGGCCGTGCCCGTCTTCCGTGACGACCGGGGCCGACTACTGGACGAGCCGTACACCGCCGGCTTCCTGACCGCCGCCGCGCCGAACGCGGGCGTGGTGCTTCGCAGGGCGCCCGAGCGTGCGCCCGAACTGCCCCGCGCCCTCGCCGTCCGTGCCGAGCGGGTCCTGGAGACGGCCGCCGCGCAGGGCTACCGGCGGCTGGTGCTGGGCGCCTGGGGCTGCGGGGTGTTCCGCAACGACCCCGCGCAGGTGGCGGAGGCGTTCCGGGCGCTCCTCGCTCCCGGCGGACGGTTCGGGCGCACGTTCGAGCACGTGGTGTTCGGGGTGCTGGACCGTACGCCGGGCGGTGTGGTGCGGGGCGCCTTCGAGAAGGCGTTCGAGGACAGGTCGGCTCAGGTCCAGCCGTAACGCTCGTGCAGCCGATGGCGTACGAGGTTGAAGCGCATACGGTCCAGCGCGCAGGCCTCGCGGCGCATACCGTCCTCGTGCAGTCGCAGCACGCGGTCGACGTCCACCCAGGAGTCCCGCCCGGAGGTGTCCCAGGGCCCGCTGCCGATCGAGACCCACTCCCGGTCGCCGTCGTGGCGCTTGCTGGAGAGCTGTACGGCGAGGAAGGTGCCGCCCGCCTCACGGGCTACGACGAGCACCGGACGGTCCTTGCCCCGGCCGTCGTTCTCCTCGAAGGGCACCCAGGTCCAGACGATCTCACCGGGGTCGGGGTCGCCGTCGTGGGCGGGCGAGTACTCCGTACGGACGCGGCCCACCTGGCGCGGGTCGGCCTCGGTGGTGGCGGTGGGGCCGAAGCGGCCCGGGACGTATCCATCGGTAGAGGTGCTCACGGGGGCACCTTACGGGCTGCCCTCGTGAGCACCTCTCACCAGTGGGTCACTCCCCTTCGACCGGCACCTTCTGCGACGGCGGGACGGCGACCCCGTTGAGGGGCGAAGTCCCGCCCGGCGCCTGCCCGTTCTGGTTCATGGACGCCAGCAGCTGGCGTGCGAGACCCAGCCCCGTCCCGCCCATGGTGAGTGCCTTGGCGAACAGATCGGCCATGCCGTCGGCGCCGTTGAGCAGCACCATGTTGTCGACGTTGCCGAACGCGGAGGCGCCCGCCTGGACGATCTCCGGCCACTTCTCGGCGAGTTGCTGGGCGACGACGGCCTCCTGGTTCTCGGCGAGGGCGGCGGCACGGGCCTTGATGGCCTCGGCCTCGGCGAGCCCCTTGGCCCGGTTCGCCTCGGCCTGCGCGAGGCCCTTCGCCTGGGTGGCGGCGGCCTCCGCCTCACCGGTGGCCCGGGTCTCCGCCGCCTTGGCCTCGGCGACCGAGATCAGGGCGTCGCGTTCGGCCTCGGCCAGTGTCCGCTTCTCGTAGGCCTTGGCGTCGGCCGGCTTGCGGACGTCCGCCTGGAGCTGCTGTTCGCGCCGGCGCGCCTCGAGTTCGGCGACCCGCGTCTCCTCGACCACGACCTCCTGGCGGGCCGCGGCGTCGGCGAGCGGCCCGGCCTGCCGGGCCTTGGCCGCGGCCTTGTCCTGTTCGGCCTGGTATCCGGCCTTGAGGATCTCGCTGTCCCGGGTGGCCTCCGCCATCCGGCCGAAGGCCAGCTGCTCGGCCTCGGTGGCGAGCCGGTCGGCCTCCGCCTGAGCGATACGAGCGTCCCGCCGCACGGCCGCCAGGTGCGGGGCGGACAGGTTCTTGATGTACCCGGTCGGGTCCTCGATCTCGTGGATCTGCAGCGAGTCCACGATCAGGCCCAGCTTCTCCATCTCCGTGCCGCACGCGGCACGGGCCTGCCCGGTCAGCTTCTCCCGGTCGCGGATCATGTCCTCGACCGTCAACCCGCCCACGATGGCCCGCAGATGACCGGCGAACACGGTGTGCACGCGCTCCGCCATCAGCTTCTGCTGGTCGAGGAACCGGCGGGCCGCGTTGGCGATCGACACGAAGTCGTCGCCCACCTTGAAGATGACCACGCCCCGCACCTTGAGCGGAATTCCCTGGTGGGTCACGCAGTCGACGTGCAGTTCCGTCTGGTTGAGGTCGAGCGAGAGTTTGCGGACCGCCTGCATACCGGGCGTCACCAGCGTGCCCCGCCCGGTGACGATGCGGAATCCCATCCCCTCCTCGAGGCCTTCCAGCTTGTGCTTCGAACCGGAGATGATGAGCGCCTCGTTGGGCTCCGCGACACGCCACATCGACTTGAAGGCGCCGATCACGACGAGGACGGCGGCGACCGCCGCCCCGACGATGAATCCGACTTCCATGAGCATGCACTCCCCCAGTGCGGGGTGCCCCTCGGGGCACCGAACGTAAACGGGAGTGTGAGCCCGCGCACGAGCCGTGTACAGACACGGTGAACCGCTGTTGCCCGCTTGGTACACACGGTGCCGAACCGGCACACACGGCTTCAACCGCCGTACATCGCCGAGACGTAGACGGTCCGCGGCGGCAGGTACTCCACCACCGTGACCATCGTCCCGCGCTCGATGCGGTCCGTGCCGGAAGCGGGATAGGCGAGAAAGTGCTCGGCGCCGCCGCGCACGCGGACGATCACCTCGCCGACGAGCCCGGGCCCGACCGTTCCGGTGACCCGCCCCATGAGCCCGACCATCGACGTATCGTCCATGGTCACAGAGTAGGGGCCGAACGCCGTCACACCGCCGGGGTTTCCGCGGTCGCCGTCTCCGGCGGCCGGCTCTCGTGCCAGCGCAGCTCCGCCTCCAGCTGCGCCGCGAGCGACAGCAGCAGCGGCTCGCTGTGGGCGGGGCCGAGCAACTGCGCCCCGACCGGCAGGCCGGCCGGCGTGAAGCCGGCGGGGACGTTGACGCCGGGCCAGCCCAGCACGTTCCACGGCCAGGCGTAGGGGCAGGCGGCGATGATCGCGCGGTCGGTGGCGAATCCGCCCAGGTGCATCATGGCCCCGATGCGCGGCGGGGGAGTGGCCGTGGTCGGCGCGAGGACGACGTCGTACGACGTGAAGAACGCGCCGATACGGCGGTGGAGGACCTCCTCGGCGCGCCGCGCCGCCCGCAGGGGTGCCCCGGCGAGCAGCCGGCCCAGCCGGGCGGCGCCCCGGGTGCGCGGGTCGAGGAGGTCGGGGAAGGGTGCCTCGGCCACCCACTCGGCGATCCCCGCGGTCGCCCGGGGCACGAAGGTGAGTCCGATCCGCCCGTACGGCGGGTCGGCCTCCTCGACCTCGTGTCCCAGGTCGGCGAGGCGCGCGGCGAGCTCGACGACCCGCACCCGCACCTCCGGCGCGAGCCGCGCGGACACCGCGGTGAACGGCGGCGTCAGCGAGAGCGCGATCCGCAGCCGGCCGGGGTCGCGGCCCACCGCCGCCGAGGCGTCGATCGCGGGCGGCCGGTGCGGGTCGAGGTCGTGGTTGCCGCTCGCCGCGTCGAGGAGCAGCGCGGCGTCGGCGACCGTGCGGGCGAGCGTGCCGTTGACGGTGATGCCCTGGAAGGACTCGCCGCGCGGCCAGGTGGAGATCCGGCCGCGCTGCGGCTTCACGCCGACGAGATGCGTCCAGGAGGCCGGGATACGGACCGAACCGGCGCCGTCCGAGCCCAGCGCGGCCGGCACCAGGCCCGCCGCCACCGCGGCCGCCGAGCCGCCGGAGGAGCCGCCGGGGGTGTGCTCGGTGTTCCACGGATTGCGGGTCGCGCCGAAGGCCGGACCCTCGGTGAACGGCCACTGACCGAGCTCACAGGTGTTGGTCTTGCCCACGATGACGGCTCCGGCCGCGCGCAGCCGCCGTACCGCCTCCCCGTCCGCGGCGACCGCCGGGTGCGTGCCCGCGCAGCCGAAGGCGGTCGGCTCACCGGCCACGTCCATGTCGTCCTTGACGGCGACGGGCACACCCAGCAGGGGCTTGCGCACGCCCGCCGCCAGTTCCCGGTCCGCGGCCTCGGCTTCGGCGAGCGCGGCCTCGGTCCGGACGATCCGGAAGGCGTTGAGGGTGTCCTGGGTGGCCGCGATGCGGGCGAGCGTCTGCTCGACGAGCAGACGGGAGGTCACCTCCCCGGCGGACAGGGCGCGGGCGGACTCGGCCAGGCCCTGGGCACGGTCGAGCGTCATGGCGGGATCACCTCCGGGTGCATGGCGTCTACCGGAGAGTAACTCCCGAACGGGCGGAGCCGGACAGGTTTCGCACAGGTGGCGTCCGGGCGTGTTGAAACCATTGACGTGCACCTGCCTCGCCTCTACCTTCTGCACGACTTCTCGAACCTTGTTCGACATGTCGGACGTACGAATAATGCACGAGTCCCAGGGAGAGCCGCCCGTGACCACACGTCCCCCCGCGCCCTCGCGCCGCGCCCTGCTCCGGGCGATGGCCGCCCTTCCCGTCTCGGCCCTCGCCCTGGGCGAGCTGCCCGGGCTTCTCGGCACGGCCGCCGCGGCCGCACCCCCGAGCGGCTCCGCCACCCGGTACACGATCGTGCCGTTCCTCAACAGCAACGACGGCACGGTGAACGTCTACCAGTCCGACGACGCGACCGACTTCCGGCTGGTGCAGTCCTCCGCGTACACCCCGCCCGCCAACCGCATCCGTGACGCGAGCGTCTTCAAGCACACCAACGGCTACTACTACCTCACCTACACCACCCACACCTGGCAGGACGTCAGCACCACGATCGGCTTCGCCCGCAGCTCCGACCGGGTCAACTGGACCTTCCTGTACGACTACACCGTCCCGATCGCCAGCCTCTCCCGTGCCTGGGCGCCGGAGTGGTTCGTCGACAGCGACGGCAGCGTCAACATCATCGTGTCCTGCTCGGTGACGAGCGACGAGTGGATCTTCACGCCGTATCTGCTGAAGGCCACCAACTCCACTCTCACGGCGTGGAGTTCGCCGGTCGCCCTCTCGGGCATCGGCTCCAATCACATCGACACGTACATCGTGAAGACCGGCTCGACGTACCACGCCTTCACCAAGAACGAGACGGCGAAGTACATCGAGTACGCCACCGCGTCCAGCCTCACCGGCCCCTACACGATCTCCAGGACCGGCGACTGGGCCGGCTGGGGCAGCTACCGCGAAGGCCCCTCGGTGATCCAGCTCGACAACGGCGCGTGGCGGATCTTCTTCGACGGCTACGGCGACGGCAACTACTACTACAGCGACAGCTACGACACCTTCGCCACCTGGAGCGCGCCCAAGGCCCTGCCGGCGATCTCGGGCACGGCCCGCCACTTCACCGTCGTCAAGGAGACGGTGTCCGGCGGCCCGAGCATCACCAAGAACGCCACCCGCTCCTTCCGGTCGGCCAACTACTCCACCCGTTACTGGCAGGAGCAGTCCTCCCTCCTCAACCTCCCGGTGGTCACCGGCTCCAGCACCACCGCCGAGAAGCAGGCCTCCACCTTCACGGTCGTCGCGGGCCTTGCCGACTCCAACGGCTACTCCTTCCGCGACGCGGCCGGCAACTACCTGCGCCACTACGACTTCCGCGCCCGCTTCGACGCGAACGACGGCACCTCCACGTTCGCCAAGGACGCCACCTTCGTCGCCCGCACCGGCACGACGAGCGGAGCGGTGCGCTTCGAGTCGTACAACTATCCGGGCTACTACCTGCGGCACTACAACTACCAACTGCGCGTGGAGCGCTCGGACGGGACGGATCTCTTCCGCCAGGACAGCTCGTTCGTGCCGGTGACCGCCTGGGCGTGACGGATCACCAGGTGCCCGGGCCGCACGGCCCGCCGCGGACCCGCGCCGAGGAGGTCAACACCGCGCCCCTGGCGTTCCCGGGCAAGTGACCGCCGCCCTACGGGCGCAGCAGGTAGTGCGTGAGCAGTGACTCGGCCCGGTCCGGGCTCAGGCCCAGGGCCGTGCCGATCCTCTCCCACGGCACCTCGTCCTCCTGGATCGCGTAGGCCGCCTCCTGGGCGATGTCGGCGGTGAGGCGTTCCAGGGCGGTCGCGGCCTTGAGGGCGGCGACCGGGGCCTGTTCCGCCAGTGCGGCCAGCAGGTCCTCCAACTGGTCCATCAGCTGGGTGAGTTCGTCGGGAAGGGGGACGGTCCGGCGTTCCACGGCACGGATGTGCTCACTCCAGTCGCGGTACGCGTCACCGGTGTCCACGTCGGGCCGGGGGCCGTCCGCCGGCTCCTCCCAGTCGATCGGATACGACTCGCCCCGCCAGCCGCACGCGCACGCCGCGCGAAAGGCCGCGGCCCTCGGCCGGTTCGAGAGACCGTCGTAGGCCCACCATTCGCCGGTCTCGACACCGCTGTCCGTGCCGCCGCCGAAGCCCAGGTACACCGGCTTGGGTTCGTCGCCCCCGGCGAGAACCGCGCCCGCGATCCCTTCGTGTGACTCCCCGAACTGCTCGGTCATCCACCCCACGGATCTTCCCCCCTGCGTCAGGTCCGGTCGGCCCGGGTTCCCCCGGACACCCTGCGGGGCGCCGTGCGGTGACGAGTGCCCCGGCAGCGAGCATGCCCCGGCCCGCCCGCCCGTGAACGGCGCTCCACCCGGCGCATCGGGCCGGGGAACTCACGCCCGCCCGAGCCGACGTACGCCGCTACGGGCGCGGCCAGGGGCGGCCGCCGATGGCCTCGATGCCGTTGTTGAAGCGCCGCAGGTAGCCGGCGAAGGCGGCGATGTCGTCGTCCGACCAGTCGTTCATCACCTGGTCCAGGATCTCGACGATCCCCTCCCGCTCCGCGTCCAGCAGTCGCATGCCCTCGTCGGTGAGCCGGAACTTGCGGGCCACCCCGCCCTCGGGATCGGGGATGCGCTCGATGAAGCCGGCCCGCATCGCCGCCGCGGTCTGCCGGTTCAGGGTGGAGGCGTCCAGGCCGAAGGCCTCGCTGAGCTCCCCGATCGACATCGGCCCCTGGACCCTGATCCGGCTCAGCAGGATGTAGGCGCTGCGCTCCATGAGGCTGTTCTTGCGGCGGCCGCCCCGCTGGTTCAGGAACGTGTGACGGCTGAGCAGCATCTGCTCGTACTCGACCTCATGGGTGGGCGTCTCCATGGGGTCATCCTGGCATACGGGTGTGCAGGGACCACATCATGTGCTTGATACACACGGCATGTACGATGCACATCCTTCCTGCACACTTCATCGAGGAGTCCCCCTTGGACGCCCCCGCTCCCCAGCCCCCGGCCCGCTCAGGTGCCGTGATCGCCACACTGGCCTTCGCCGGCACCACGGCGGCGATCATGCAGACGCTGGTCACGCCCCTCATAGCCGAGCTGCCGCAGATCCTGGACACCTCCTCCTCGAACGCGGCCTGGGTGATCACCGTCACCCTGCTGGTGGCGGCCGTCTGCGTACCGGTCGTCGGCCGTCTCGGCGACCTGGTGGGCAAGCGCCGGATGTTGCTCGCCTGCTCGGTGCCGCTCGTCGTGGGTTCGGTGGTGTGCGCCCTCGCCTCCGACGTCGTGACGATGATCGTGGGCCGCGGTCTGCAGGGCATGGGCATGGGCATGGTTCCCCTCGGCATCGCCCTGCTGCGGGACGTCGTACCGGCCGAGAAGCTCAGCGGTTCCATCGCGCTGGTCAGCGCCTCCATGGGCATCGGCGGTGCCATCGGCCTGCCGCTGGCCGCCGCGGTCGCCCAGTACGCGAACTGGCGCGTGCTGTTCTGGGGCTCCGCCGCCCTGGCCGCCGTGGTCGCGGTGCTGATCTTCACGCTCGTCCCGGACGTCCCCGCCGGCGCCAAGGGCCAGCGCTTCGACCTGCCCGGCGCGATCGGCCTCGGCGTCGGCCTGGTCTGTCTGCTGCTCGGTGTCTCCAAGGGCGCCGACTGGGGCTGGGCCGACGGCACCACGCTCGGCCTGTTCGCCGGCGCCGTCGTGGCGCTCGTCGGCTGGGGCGTGTGGGAGGTGCGCACCACCGACCCGCTGATCGACCTGCGCACCACGGCCCGCCCCCGGGTGCTCCTCACCAACCTCGCCTCGGTCTTCATCGGCTTCGGCATGTACGCGAGCATGCTGGTGATGCCGCAGCTGCTGCAGTTCCCGGAGGCCACCGGCTACGGCCTCGGCCAGTCGATGCTCGCGGCCGGTCTGTGGATGGCCCCGGGCGGCCTGATGATGATGCTGGTCTCACCGCTCGGCGGGAAGCTCACCAACGCCCGCGGCCCGAAGTTCACGCTGGTCTGCGGGGCCCTGGTGCTGGCCGCCGGCTACTTCGTCTCCCTGGCCCTGATGGGCTCCGCCTGGGGCGTCATGCTGGTCACGCTCATCACCAGCGGCGGCGTGGGCCTCGCCTACGGCGCCATGCCCGCCCTGATCATGAGCTCGGTGCCGCTGACCGAGACCGCCGCCGCCAACGCCTTCAACACCCTCATGCGCTCGCTGGGCACCTCGATCGGCTCCGCCGTCATCGGCGTGATCCTCTCGCAGATGACCACGACCATGGGCGGCTACACCTTCGCCTCCGAGGACGGCTTCCGCACCGCGCTCCTCGTCGGTGGCGCCCTCGCCCTGGTCTCCGCGGCCATCGCGGCCGTCATCCCGGCCGCCCGCGCCGTCGCGGCGGGCAAGGACGAGACGGACCCGGCCGCCGAACCCGAGCAGGCCAAGGTCTGAGACACCGCGCGGGGGGGCGTCCGCACCAACGGACGCCCCCCCCGCGCCGTGTCACGCGAGGTCCAGCAACCCCCTGCGCACCGCCTCCGACACCGCCGCCGCCCGGTTGTCCGCGCCGAGCTTGCGGTACACGCGCACCAGATGCGTCTTGACCGTCGCCTCGCTCAGGAACAGCGCCTCGGCGATCGCCCGGTTGCTCAGCCCCTCCGCCAGCAGCCGCACCACCTCGACCTCCCGCCCGCTCAACTCCCGCTCGGGCGACGGGGCTTGAGCCACGAGCTCGCCCACGACCTCCGACGCGAGTCCGAGCGCACCGGCGGCGGCACCCCGTACCGCCCGGAACAGCTCATCCGGCGGACCCGCCTTCAGCACATACCCCCGGGCCCCCGCCTCCAGCGCGCGCACGACGTCGGCCCGGCCCGAGTAACTCGTCAGCATCACCACCGGGATCCCCGGCGCCTCGGCCGCGAGCCTGCGCACCGCCTCGATCCCGTCGATCCCGGGCCCGCCCCCGCCGCCGAACCGCAGATCCATCAGCACCACGTCCGGCGCCAGCCGTACCGCGAGCCGTACGGCCTCCTCCCCGGACCCCGCCTCGGCGACCACCTCCAGGTCCGGTGCCCCCTCCAGCAGCGCGCGCAGCCCGGCCCGTACGACGGCGTGGTCGTCCGCGACCAGCAGACGCAACGGAGGGCCGCTCACCGGGCGGCCGCTCGGACGGCCGGGCGGGCGCCCGGGCGGCTCTCCGACCGGGTCGGCACCGTCGCCCGCACACACGTCCCGCGACCCGGCGAGCTGCCGACGTCGAGGTCGCCCCCGCACTCGCGCAGCCGCGCCCGGGCGGCGGGCAGTCCGAGACCCCGGGCGGCCTGGGACGGGATGCCCGTGCGGCCGGCCTCGAACCCCGCGCCGTCGTCCCGCACTTCGAGCTCCACCCGGTCCGCCTGGGCCTGCAGGGTGACCTGTACGTTCACCGCGCGCGCGTGTTCGCGCACATTGGCCAGCGTGCTCTGCGCGACCCGGAACAGGGTCGCCGCCGCACGCGCGTCGAGAGCCGGCTGCCGCGCACCGACGGTGCTGAACCGGACCCGGGCCGCCGCGCCCTCCGCCTCGGCCCGGGCGCACAGCAGCCGCAGCGCTCCCTCGAGACCGGCCTCGTCCACGGCGGACGGTGTCAGGTCGCGGATGATCCTGCGGGTCTCGGCGAGATTGGCGTGCAGCCCGTCGGCGACGGCCCGCATCCGGGCGCGCGCCACCTCCGGGCGCGCGTCCCAGTCCCGGTCGGCCGCTTGCAACAGCATGACGCCGCCGGAGAGTTCCTGGGCCAGCGTGTCGTGCAGGTCCCGGGCGATCCGGGCCCGCTCGGCCAGCATCCCGGCCTGCCGCTGCTGCCGGGCCAGGACATCGCGTGTCCCGCGCAACTCCTCGACCAGACGCAGCCGTTCGGCGGAGTCACGCTGCTGGGAGCGGTAGAGGGCGACCGTGCCCCACACGGCCGCCACCGGGATCAGGACGATCTCCGGATCGAACCGCCCGGCGCTGCGGACGAGCTGCCCGGCGAGTACGACCGTGAGGGCGGCCACCGTCACCCCGGCCGCCCGCCTCTCGAGCACCCGCAGCGCCGCACAGGCCAGCGGCAGGGCGCCCCACACATAGGCGCCCGTGAGGGAGTAGGGAGCGAGGAGGACCAGCGTGGTCCACAGCCCCAGCAGCGCCGCGACCCACAGATGCCCGCCGATCCGCCCCAGCCGCGTCCCGGCGGCGAGCCCGCCCGCGTACACCAGCGCCAGCAGCCCGCTGACGGTGACGATCTCCAAGCACAGCCCGATCCTCAGCTGCACGAGCCGGACCAGCCCGGCGCCGACCACGACGAAGAACGTCACATGGGCGAGGAGGGCGGGCGTCGGCCGGCTCCCGCGGACGGCCCTCGCAAGGGTACGGACGGGAGCGCGATCGGACACGACGGACCCCTTGGACGATGATCTGTTCGAACAGGGGGTCCGAGTCTATCCGTCGAGGGACGGTGTGAATACCGTCCGCCTCCGGTCCTAGGCGCCCGGGTGCAGCCCGAGGAAGCCCGGTGTCGGGTCGCCCTTCACCTCGCCGAAGTACAGGGCGAAGGTCTGCTTCAGGCGCTCCACCTCGGCACGGTCCGACATGAAGCGGGGGAAGCCGTCGACGTTGGCGTTGGGGTACTCCCAGACCGGCTTCAGCCCGGTCGGGGGAGTGATGTCGGTCCGTACCGACCAGCCGCTGAAGGAGTTGCGCTGGGTGGCCGTGGACAGCTGCCAGTTGAGGTACAGCTTGGCGGCCGTGCTGTTCCTCGCCGCCTTGAGGATCGCCGCCCGCTGGCCCCAGGCCATGAAGGGGGCGCCGTCCGGCAGGACGAACTTCACCGGTCCGGTCGCCAGGGGAGCCCCGGAGCCGCCGACACCGATGGCGTGGGTGCCGGCGCGCACGGCTTCACCGGGGGAGTTGCTGCCGCGCGCGAACCGCACGTCCTGCGCGGCCAGCTTCGCCACCCAGTCCCAGCCGTAGTGCTTGACGTACAGCGAGTACAGGAACAGGACCGCGTCGTCGTCGTGCGGGTAGGACGAGGCGATCTTCCCCTTCCACTTGGGGTCGACGAGGTCCAGCGGGGTGCGCGGCGCGTCCGAACCGACCGCGGCCGTCCCGTACATGAAGCTGAAGGCGATCGCGCCGATCGCGACCCAGGCGCCCTGCGGGTCCTTGAAGGCGTCGTACACCTTGGAGAACCCGGCGGGCTTGTAGGGCAGCAGCCGGCCCTGGGACTTCCAGCGGACGAAGTCCTGCAAGGTCTGCAGCTGGACGACGTCGGGGACGAGGGTGCCGGTGGCGAACTGGTTGTCGACGCGCACGTCGTGGTACTTGCTGTAGTCCACGATCAGCGTGAGGTCGATGTCCGGGAAGGCCTTGAGGAAGGCCGCCCTGGTGCCGTCCTGCTGGGTCGGGGTGTCCCCTCCGGCGTAGATGACGAGCTTGCCCCCTTCCGCGAGGGCGGCCTGGTACAGCTCGTCGAGCGACCGGGTCTCCTCGGCACCGGAGGCGTGCCGGGAGGACGCCGGCTTCGCGGCTGCCGGGGACGCCGAGGCGGGGGGCGTGCCGAGGGCGCCGAGGCCGAGGGCGGCACCCGCGCCGGTCGCGAGGACACGCCTTCTGCTGGGAGAGCTGGGCATGGTGCGGAGACCTCTCTGATCTCTGAGGGGGGTGGGGGACCGGGCGCCGCGGTCGCTGCCGATTCTGCTGTGCCCGAGCTGTGCCGCGCGTCGTCCGGACGGA
This sequence comes from Streptomyces sp. NPDC049687, assembly GCF_044465285.1. Lineage (NCBI taxonomy): Bacteria > Bacillati > Actinomycetota > Actinomycetes > Kitasatosporales > Streptomycetaceae > Streptomyces > Streptomyces sp. NPDC049687. Next base: position 642,026 of record NZ_JBITLN010000002.1, on the reverse strand, counting down.
CCGGATGACAGGCGTCCGGTGGAATCCCCGTTCAACCGAACGGTTGAACACCCCCTGCGGGGCACGGCTCTACGGCCGTGCCAGCCGCCGCATGGTCAGCGCGAGGTGCAGCCGCAGCCGGCCCTGCGGGGTACGCACCGGCCAGCCCAGCAGGTGCTCGGCGTGGGCCAGCCGGTCCTGGAGCGTGGAGTGGTGCACATTGGCCTCGGCCGCCGCCGCCCGCAGACTCGCCGTCGCGGTGACGGCGTACAGCGTGCCGAGCAGCCAGGGCGCGTCCGCGGCGGCCGCCTCCACCGCAGTTACGTCCGGCGGCGGCTCGGCGCCCGGCACGACCAGCTCGGCCAGCAGGGCGATCCCGCCCAGCTCGTCGGCGTACACGACCCGGGGCCCGGGGTCCTGCGCGGTCCCCTCGGCGGTGAACCGCAACGCGGTACGGGCGGCGTCCCAGGAACGGGGCAGATCGAGGACGGCCACGGCGGGACCGACACCGGTCCGGACGCCGGGTGCCCCGGGGGCGGGCCGCTCCGAGGGGACGACCCGGGGCCGCCCGCCCGGTGTGGCGACGGCCCGGGCGGGGGCGAGGGGGTCGAGGCCGAGGCGCCGGGCCGCGTGCAGACGGGCCGGTTCGGCGGCCGTGGCGTCCAGGAGGGTCTCGACCAGGGCGGGATCGTCGAGCGGGGCCCGACCGCGTGTGCGGTCCAGGACGAGGCGCGCCGCTCCGGCGGCCCGTTCCAGGATCACCGCGTCGACCACGCTGGGTGCGGCGTCGGCGCGTTCCAGCCACAGCGCGGGCGCACCGCCCGGCGTCAGCGCGGCGGACGGCCACCCCGGGTCCGGCGGCAGGTCCGAGTCCCGCCGGGCGCCGTCGGCCTCCACCCGGACCCGCACCCGCCGGTCGGCGTCGACGAGCCGCGCGGGCACCCCGGCCAGAACGGCGGCCCCGCGCACCAGCGCCTCCACTCCGGCCCGCGCCTCGGCCAGCCGGTCGAAGTAGGCGATGACCTGCACGGCGGCACCGGCGTCGGGGTCCAGTGCGGTCAGACGCCCGGCCAGCTCTTTCATACGGCCATCATGCGCCACGCGTACGTCGATGAGGAGTCCCGCCGTCGAAGCCGGACCGGACAACCGAGCGCCGGCGGTTCTGCACCCGGACGGGACCGTCGAGGTGAACGCCGGTCCCGTCGAGTTCTCCTGCCGCTGACCCCGCTCCGGGGCCTACTCCGCGAGCAGCCGTCGCAGCCAGTCCAGCTGCGCCGCCCGCGCCGACTTCGACAGCGTGGCCTGCGGGGCGAACCCGTCGAAGCCGTGGAAGCCGCCCGGCCAGACATGCAGCTCGGCGACTCCGCCGGCCTGCCAGATCCGGGAGGCGTAGGCGACGACCTCGTCCCGGAAGGTCTCGGCGGAGCCGACGTCGAGGAAGGCCGGGGGCAGCCCGGCGAGGTCCTCGGCGCGGGCGGGCGCCGCGTAGGGGGAGACGTCCGGGCCGCCGCGCCGCTCGCCGAGCAGCGCGCCCCAGCCGGTCGCGTTGGCGGTGCGGTCCCAGATGCCGATGCCCGCCATCTGGTGGGAGGAGACGGTGTCATTGCGGTCGTCAAGCATCGGGCACAGCAGCATCTGTCCGATCGGCTGCGGGCCGCCCCGGTCGCGCAGCAGCAGGGCGAGCGCCGCGGTGAGTCCACCGCCCGCGCTGGCACCGGCGATCAGGATGCGCTCCGGGTCCCCGCCCAGCTCCTTGGCGTGCTCCGCCGTCCACAGCAGACCGGTGTACACGTCCTCGGCCGGTGCCGGATGCGGGTGCTCGGGTGCGAGGCGGTACTCCACGGACACCACGACCATGTCCAGTTCCCGCGCCCACTCCAGGGGCACGTCCACGCCGACCCGGTTGTTGCCGATGACCATGCCGCCGCCGTGCACGTGGTAGACGACCGGACGGGGACGGTCGGGGGCCGGCGAGGTGGGACGGCAGATCAGCAGCGAGATGTCGGGGGAGCCCGCGGGCCCCGGCACCGTCCGGTCCTCGGCCTCGAAGGCACCGCCCACGGTCAGGTCCAGGTCGGCCATCATCGCGATGCCCGGCCCCTGCCGGACGGTCTCGATGTCCTCGGGGGCCATCCCCGGCTGGATCATCTCCTTGATCAGCTCCAGCGCGGCGGCGAGTTCCGGATCGAACGGCGGGGGAATGGGCGTCATGGCTTCTCCTCACGTGGAAACGCGGCGGCTCGTGCGGCCATGATCCGCACATCAGCCGTCCGTCGGAGCTCCGCCGTCCGGCGGAACCTGCCCGCCGTATGGCGGGTGGCCCCCCCGCGCCCTCCCCGCGCCCTCCACTCGGCTCCGCACCTTGCCTGGGCATGACCTCTTGTTCACCTGTGAGGGGTGGAAACGCGCGGCCGTCGTGACAACGATTTCCCCTCCCCACACAGGCATCAGGAGTAACCCAGTGAACGTCTCCCTCACCGTCTGGCTGCTGACCGTGGCCGCCCTCTGCGCGCTCGTCGCCGTCGACTTCCTCATCGGCCGCAAACCCCACGAGGTCTCGGTGAGGGAGGCCGGCACCTGGACGATCGTCTGGGTGGTGCTGGCCTGTCTCTTCGGGCTAGGGGTGTTCCTCTTCGGGGGCGGGAGGCCGACGGGCGAGTTCTTCGCCGGGTACATCACGGAGAAGTCGCTGAGCGTGGACAACCTCTTCGTCTTCGTCCTGATCATGGGGAAGTTCGCGGTACCCCCGCAGTACCAGCAGCGGGTGCTGATCGTGGGCGTCCTGATGGCGCTGGTACTGCGCGCGCTCTTCATCGCCGCCGGCGCGGCGATCATCTCCACGTTCTCCTGGGTCTTCTACCTCTTCGGCGCCTTCCTGATCTGGACCGCGTGGAAGCTGGTCCAGGACGCCAGGAAGGGCGGGCACGAGGAGGAGTACGAGGAGAACAAGCTGCTCAAGGCGGTGGAGAAGCGCTTCGGTGTGGCCGACCGCTACCACGGCACCAAGCTGTGGATCGAGCGCGACGGCAAGCGGGTCATGACCCCGATGCTCGTCGTGATGCTCGCGATCGGCTCCACCGACGTGCTCTTCGCCCTCGACTCCATCCCCGCCGTCTACGGGCTCACCGAGGACCCGTACATCGTGTTCACCGCCAACGCCTTCGCGCTGATGGGCCTCAGGCAGCTGTACTTCCTCATCGGCGGCCTGCTGGAGAAGCTGGTGCACCTCAGCCACGGCCTGTCGATCATCCTGGGCTTCATCGGCGTCAAGCTGCTGCTGCACGCGCTGCACGAGTCCGGCGTCCACGTCCCCGAGATCGGCATCCCGGTCTCGCTCGGCTTCATCGTGCTGGTCCTCGCGGTCACGACGGTCACCAGCCTGCGGGCGGCCAAGCGGCGGGAACAGGAGGCACAGGCGGCCGCTACGCCTTAGGCGCGGCCTCCGCCCGCATCATCACGCAGTCGAACTCGATCACGCGCCCGGTGGTCGCCTCGCGCGTCACCGGGTACATCCCGGTGATGCCGAAGCCCTCCGCCTCGTACGCGGCGACCGCCTCGGCCATTCCCGGGCTGCCCTCGTACAGCCGCAGACACGCGACCTCGGACTGCATGCCCACGAACTCCCCGACGCGCTTGCCCGCCCCGGCGAACACCTCCAGGTCGTAGCCCTGGGTGTCCATCTTCAGATACGGCACGGGGTCGGCGAGGCCGTCCAGCGCCTCGTCCATCACCTCGTCGAGGCGGCGGATGCGGATCTCCTCGGTGTCGGACTTCTTGAACCGGCTGTAGCGGTCCTTGCCGTAGTCGCTGGGCGGCAGCAGCGAATTCATCGTCATCCAGCTCTTGTGGATCTCGGCGGTCGTCTCCTCCCGGCCGAGTCCGCACTGGTACACCCGCCAGTCGGGGTCGTTCCCGGCGGCCTTCTCCAGCTTGGCGAACGTCTCGGACGTGGGCTCGAAGGACACGATCCGACCGGTGTACCCGGCCCTGCGCAGCCGCTTGGCGTACTGGCCGGTGTTGGCGCCGACGTCGAAGACGCAGTTGACGCCGTACAGCTGGAGCATGGCGGTGACATGCTGGACGCACAGGTACTCGGCAGCGGAAAGCTGCAGTTTGCGCTCGTCCTGGTGCTCCGGGTCCTCCATGAGGAGCACGGCACCGGTGTCGCCGAGCGGAACCACGCCCTTCTTCGACACCTCGCTCCGGGCACCGTCGCGCGTCCGCCGCAGGATCCAGGTGTCCTTGTCCACACCGGTCACCCGGTACGGGCCGCCGCGTCGGGAGAGCACCTTCGTCCCCTGGCCGACGTCGGTCACCTGGTAGGGGCCGCCGCGCCGGGACACCACCGCCGTACCCGGGCCGAGGTCGGTCACCTGAAAGCCGATACGGGGCATCAGTTCGAGCAGTCGTCGATAAAGGGTCTGCATCCCTCAAGCCTTATCAGACGAGGTGGGCCGCGGTCTGCGCCTTGGACGACATTGGGCAACTGGTTACCCAGTGGAAACGCGCGCCGTCCCCGACCGGCAGCCTTGACTTCGAGAGCGCTCCAAGGTCTAGCGTCACCAGGATCGGTCAAGGCGCCGCGGGAGTGGAGACGGACATGCGCGTGGGTGTGCACATCAACCAGTTCGGGAACTCCGGGGGCGCGCCCGCGCTCGGGGCCGAGCTCGCCGCGGCCGGGCGGGCCGCCGAGGCCGCCGGGGTGAGCCGGCTGTCGGTGATGGACCACTACTTCCAGATGGAGTTCAACGGCGGCGCCGAGGAGCCCATGCCGGAGGCGTACACGACCCTGGCCTTCCTCGCGGCCCACACCTCCACGGTGAAGCTCGGCGCCCTGGTCACCGGCGTCACCTACCGGCACCCCGGTCTGCTCGCCAAGATCGCCACCACGCTCGACGTGCTCTCCGGGGGACGGGCCTCCCTGGGCCTGGGCGCGGCCTGGTACGACCGTGAGCACGAGGGGCTCGGCGTGCCGTTCCCGCCGCTCGCCGAGCGGTTCGAGCGGCTGGAGGAGACCCTGCGGATCTGTCTGCGGATGTGGGACCCGGCGGACAACGGGCCCTTCGAGGGCCGCCACTACCGGCTGGCGGAGACCCTGTGCGTCCCGGCGCCCGTCAGTACCCCGCGCCCGGAGATCCTGATCGGCGGCATGGGCGAGCGCAAGACGCTGCGGCTGGTCGCCCGGCACGCGGACGCCTGCAACCTGTTCGCCTCCTCGCCCGAGGAGGTCCGGCACAAGCTCGGCGTCCTGCGCGGCCACTGCGAGACCGAGCGGCGGGACTACGACACCGTACTGAAGACGATCACCTACTCCGGCGAGGCGGCCACCGAGGGCGACCTCGACGCCTTCCTGCGCGACCTGACCGGCTACACGAAGCTCGGCATCGACACGGTGATCCTCGCGCCCCGCCTGGGGGAGACGTCCGCCTGGATCGAGCGGTTCGTGGCCCCGGCCGTGGAGCGGCTGGCCGAGCTGGACTGAGGGGCGGCGCGTACCGGGACACGGCGAAGGGGCCGCGGCGGCTGCGCCACGGCCCCTTGGGACGTCCCGGACGTCAGGCAGCGACCTCGCTCGCGTGGCCGTGCAGACGGGCCACGACCTCGGTCAGCTGGGCGGCCACCTCGGCGTCGTCGACCGGGTGGGTCTCGGCGAAGCGGGTCAGGGAGCCCGGGATGGAGAGCTTGAGGTCCTCGATGACCTTGCCGCCGGCGATGCCCACGGACTTGCGGGCCTCGTCCTGGGCCCACACGCCGCCGAACTGGCCGAAGGCGGTGCCGACCACGGCGACGGGCTTGCCGCCGAAGGCACCGGCGCCGTACGGGCGGGACAGCCAGTCGATGGCGTTCTTCAGGACGGCCGGGATCGTGCCGTTGTACTCGGGGGAGAAGAGCAGGAACGCGTCGGCGGCCTGCGCGGCCTCGCGCAGCTTGGCGGCGGCGGCCGGGACGCTGCCCTCGACGTCGATGTCCTCGTTGTAGAACGGGACATCGGCCAGGCCCTCGTAGAGCTCGACCTCGGCGCCCTCGGGAGCGACCTTGACGGCAGCCTCGGCGAGCTGGCGGTTGGTCGAACCGGCGCGGAGGCTGCCGACGAGCGCGAGGATGCGGACAGACATGGGAACTCCCAGGAAGCTGAAACACGGCGTTTACGATCCGGACCGAGGTCCGTTTAATGTTCTAGCACCCTAACCGGACCGCGGTCCAGTTTCATTCCCAGTGCTTTACGCTGAGTTCATGTCCATGCTTCTGCCCCCACGCCCGGAGCCCGAAGAGAGGACCGGTGAGCCCGAGCTGCTCCAGCTGGGGACGACCGGCGACGAGCCGTGCCTGCGGGCCGACGCGGCCCGCAACCGCGCCCGGCTGCTGGATGCCGCCGCCCGGCTGATCGCCGAGCACGGCGTGGCCGGGGTCACCATGGAGGCGGTGGCGGCCGCGGCGAACGTGGGCAAGGGGACGGTCTTCCGCCGCTTCGGCGACCGCACCGGACTGCTGACGGCGCTTCTGGACCACTCCGAGCAGAAGATGCAGGCCGCCTTCCTGAGCGGCCCCCCGCCGCTGGGCCCGGGCGCGCCGCCCGTGGAGCGGCTGCGGGCGTTCGGCACCGCCATGCTGCGGCGCTGTGTCGACCAGCTGGACCTGCAATTGGCGGCCGAGCCCGGCCCGGACCGCCGCTACTCGCTGCCCGTCCACCGCGTCCACCACAGCCACCTGCTGCTGCTCCTGCGCCAGGCGCTGCCCCGCGCGGACCACGAACTCCTCGCCCACACGCTGATGGGCTACCTCAACCCGGCCCTGGTCCACCATCTGACCCGGCAGCGCGGGGTGCCCCTGGCGCGGCTGGAGGACGGCTGGAGCGACCTGGTGGACCGGGTGACGGCCCCTCGGCCCTGAGCCGGCCGGGGGTCGCCGACCCGTGCCCCCCGCGCGGCCCCCACTCACAGCTTCTGCCAAGATGCCGTACGTCATGGTGCAGATACCCAACACGCCCACGCCGACGAAGTCGCCGGCGCCGCGCTCCGTGCCCACGAGCGCCGACGTGGCCCGCCTGGCCGGCGTCTCGCGCGCGACCGTCTCCTACGTCTTGAACAACACCAGCGCCGTACGCATCAGCGAGCCCACCCGCCGCCGGGTCCACGAGGCCGCCAAGGAGCTCGGGTACGTGCCGCACGCGGCAGCCCGCAGCCTGCGCGCCGGACACAGCCGTATGGTCCTGATGCCCACCCTGCCCGTCCCGGCGGGCCCGCTCTACAGCCAGTTCGTGCACGACTTCCAGGGCGCGCTCAGCCGCCTCGACTACACCGTCGTCCAGTACGGCGCCACCGGTCTGCGTGGCGACGACGCCGCCCGGGCCTGGGCCGAACTGCGGCCCGTGGCGGTGCTGGTGCCCGGCCCCGGCATCGGCCCCGAAGGGGTCGCCGTCCTCAAGCGGTCCGGCGCCCGGGCCGTGGTGACCCTCAGCGCCGTGCCCGTCGAGGGCGCCCACGCGCTGCTCCTGGACCACGCGGGCGTCGGCCGCAGCGCCGCCGAGCACCTGTACGCCCGCGGCAGACGCCGGATCGGCGTCGTCGTGCCCGCGGAACCCGGCCTGGAGATCTTTTCCGGGCCCCGCCTGAACGGCGCCCGCGAGGCCCTGCACGGCACCGACGCGGCCGTCACCGAGCTGTCCCTGGCCTACACGGAGGAGTCCGCGGCCGCCCTCGCCGCCCGCTGGACGGATCTCGGTCTGGACGCCGTGTTCACCTACAACGACGAATACGGCATGCTGCTGATGCGGGCCCTGCAGGACGAGGGGATACGCGTCCCGGAGGACACGGCCGTCATCGGCGCCGACGACCTGATGCTCGGCCGGCTGCTGCGGCCCCGGCTCAGCACGGTCCGCATAGCGCTGCCCTCGGGCCGCGACCTGGCCTCCATCGTCGACCGTGCGGTGCGCAACCCGAGCGCCGAGCCCGAGTCGCACGACCTGTACGGAGCAAGTATCGTGCACCGCGAATCGAGTTGACCAGGGGCTTGTCATCTGACAGGACTAGGATGTTGCATGCTCAACCAGATGGGACCTCTGCTCCCCTGTGAGCCGTGCGTCCCGCGGGTCACCGATCGGAGAGCCATCCATGCCGCTGCTCGACCCCCAGACCTGGCAGACCTCGCCGTCCCGCGCCCTGACGGGCGGGGAGCACACCGTCACCGAGCCCGCCACCGGCGAGACGCTCGGCACGGTCGTCCTGGCCGCCGCCGAGGACGTGGCCCCGGCGGCCGAGGCCGCCCGGGCCGCGCAGGCCGAGTGGGCCCGCCTCCCGCACTTCGTCCGCGCCGGGGTGCTGCGCAAGGCCGGTGACCTGTTCGCCGCGCACGCCGAGGAGCTGCGCGAGTGGATCGTCCGCGAGTCCGGCTCCATCCCGGGCAAGGCCGACTTCGAACTCCACGTCGCCGCCCAGGAGTGCTACGAGGCCGCCGCCCTCGCCTCCCGCCCGGCCGGCCAGGTACTGCCCAGCGAGGCGCCCCGGCTGTCGTACACCCGGCGGGTCCCCGTCGGGGTGGTCGGGGTGATCTCCCCGTTCAACGCGCCGCTGATCCTCTCCATCCGCTCGGTCGCGCCCGCCCTCGCGCTCGGCAACGCGGTCGTCCTGAAGCCGGACCCGCGCACGGCGGTCTGCGGCGGTCTCTCCCTCGCCGCGGTCTTCGCCGAGGCCGGACTGCCCGAGGGGCTGCTGCACGTCCTGCCGGGCGGCGCTGAGACGGGCGCCGCGCTCGTGGCCGACCCGCGCGTCCCCGTCATCTCCTTCACCGGCTCCACCGCCGCGGGGCGCGCGGTCGGCGAGGCAGCCGGACGCCACCTCAAGCGCGCCCACCTGGAACTGGGCGGCAACTCCGCCCTGATCGTCCTGGAGGACGCCGACCTCGACGCCGTGATCTCCACGGCCGCCTGGGGCTCGTTCTTCCACCAGGGCCAGATCTGCATGACCACCGGCCGCCACCTGGTGCACGCCTCTCTCTACGAGGAGTACGTCGAGCGGCTCGCCGCCAAGGCGGAGTCCCTCGCCGTCGGCGACCCGCACCGCGCGCAGGTCCACCTCGGCCCGCTCATCGACGGCGGTCAGCTCGCCAAGGTGCACGGCCTGGTCGAGGCCAGCACGGCCGCCGGCGCCAAGCTCGCGGCGGGCGGGCACCACGACAACCTCTTCTACCGGCCGACCGTCCTCGCGGGCGTCGACGACGACACCCCCGCGTACGCCGAGGAGGTCTTCGGCCCGGTGGCCCCCGTGCGCCCCTTCAGCACCCCCGACGAGGCCGCCGCCCTGGCCGCCCACAGCGCCTACGGCCTCTCCCTGGGCATCGTCACCCGCGACTCCGCCCGCGGCCTGGACCTCGCCGAACGCATCCCCACCGGTATCGTCCACATCAACGACCAGACGGTGAACGACGAGGCCGTCGCTCCCTTCGGAGGCGTCGCCGCCTCCGGCACCGGCGCCCGCTTCGGCGGCGAGGCCAACCTGGAGGCCTTCACCGACGTGCGCTGGACGACGGTACGCGGGGACGTCGCGCCGTACCCCTTCTAGGGCGTGTTGTGAAAGTCCCGCCTGCCCGGCGGTGGGGGGGGGGCCCCCCCCCCCCCGGGGGGGGGGGGGGGGGGGCGGGCGCGCAAAGAATGG
>NZ_JBITLN010000002.1:0-632387 GCF_044465285.1 Streptomyces sp. NPDC049687 | reverse complement strand
CCCCGATACATCCAGTATCGGGGCGACCCTCCGCCTTGCGATCGCACGCACCAGGCACCGCCGGGCCCGCCCTCCGGGCGGACGACGCTACTTTCGAAACACGCCCCAGGGCCGCGGCACCGGATTCAGGCCGTCACTGGCCGCCGGCCTTGGCCTGCTGCTCCTCGACCGACTTGCGGACCTCGTCCATGTCCAGCTTGCGCGCCTGCCCGATCAGATCCGCCAGGGCGGGCTCGGGCAGCGCGCCGGGCTGGGCGAACACCGCGACGCGGTCACGGATGATCATCAGTGTCGGGATGGACTGGATGCCGAAGGCCGCCGCCAGTTCGGGCTGCGCCTCGGTGTCCACCTTGCCGAAGACCAGGTCCGGGTTGTCCTCGGCGGCCTTCTCGTAGACCGGGGCGAACTGACGGCACGGCCCGCACCAGGACGCCCAGAAGTCGATCAGCACGAAGTCGTTGTCGGTGACCGTCTGGTCGAAGTTCTCCTTGGTGAGCTCCACGGTGCTGCTCATGACCTGATTCCTTCTTCCCAGTGCTTCCTGCCAGGTGCTTCCCGGCATGGGGTGAAGCCGTCCGCACAACACGGCCGACCGGAGGCGTATTCCGCGCCCCTACCCGTGTGGCCACCGCGCACACCACCCACCAGACTGACCCCATGACGGAAACGGAAACCATCGCGTACGACGTCGTGGTGCTCGGGGCCGGGCCCGTGGGGGAGAACGTCGCCGACCGCACCCGTGCGGCCGGCCTCACCACCGCGGTCGTGGAGAGCGAGCTGGTCGGCGGCGAGTGCTCGTACTGGGCCTGCATGCCGAGCAAGGCCCTGCTGCGCCCGGTCATCGCCCGGGCCGACGCCCGCCGGCTGCCCGGCCTGCGCCAGTCGGTGCAGGGCCCCCTGGACACGGCGGCGGTCCTCGCCCGCCGCAACTGGTACACCGGCGACTGGACGGACGACGGCCAGGCCGACTGGCTGAAGAGCATCGGCGCCGACCTCTACCGCGGCCACGGCAGACTCGCCGGCCCGCGCACGGTGACCGTGGGGGACAGGACGCTCACGGCCCGCCACGCCGTCGTCGTCTCCACCGGCAGCCGTGCCGTCCTGCCCGAGCTGCCGAACCTCGCGGAGGTGAAGCCGTGGACGAGCCGGGAGGCCACCAGCGCCCAGTCCGTGCCCGGCCGGCTCGTCGTGGTCGGCGGAGGAGTCGTCGCCACCGAGATGGCCACGGTCTGGCAGGCCCTCGGCGCCCGGGTGACCGTCCTCGTACGCGGCAAGGGCCTGCTGAACCGCATGGAGCCCTTCGCGGGCGAGCTGGTCGCCGAGGCTCTCACCGAGGCCGGTGCGGACGTGCGGACCGGGACCTCGGTGGAGTCGGTGACCCGCTCCGACGGCACCGTCGTGGTCGTCACCGACCACGGCGACCGCATCGAGGCCGACGAGATCCTCTTCGCCACCGGCCGCGCCCCCCGCACCGACGACATCGGTCTCGACACGATCGGCCTGGAACCCGGCTCCTGGCTCACCGTCGACGACAGCCTGCGCGTCACCGGCACCGACTGGCTGTACGCGACCGGCGACGTCAACCACCGCGCCCTCCTCACCCACCAGGGCAAGTACCAGGCACGGATCGCCGGCGCCGCCATCGCCGCCCGCGCCGCCGGGACCGAGCCGCCGGACAGCGACCCGTGGGGCGCCCACGCCGCGACGGCGGACCACGAGTCCGTCCCCCAGGTCGTCTTCACCGACCCGGAGGCGGCCGCCGTGGGCCTCTCGCTCGCGGAGGCCGAACAGGCCGGCTACCGGGTGCGCGCCGTCGACGTCGACATGTCGTCGGTCGCCGGAGCGGGCCTGTACGCCGAGGGCTACAAGGGCCGCGCCCGGATGGTCGTCGACCTGGAGCACGAGATCCTGCGCGGGGTCACCTTCGTCGGCCCGGGCGTCGGCGAGCTGATCCACTCCGCGACGATCGCCGTCGCCGGCCAGGTCCCGATCGCCCGCCTGTGGCACGCGGTCCCCTCCTACCCGACGATCAGCGAGGTGTGGCTGCGGCTGCTGGAAGCGTTCCGGGACAAGTGACCGGCCGTTTACGGCAGTTCGAACCCGAGCGCCTCGGCCGCCGCCTCCGGTGTCGGATGCGCCCACAGCTCCAGCGCCGTCTGGTTGGCCGTCAGTGAACGGAGTTCGGCCCGGTCGAGGTAGAGCAGGCCGTCGAGGTGGTCCGTCTCGTGCTGGACGATCCGGGCGGCCCACCCGGCGAACACCTCGTCGAGCGCCCGCCCGTGTTCGTCCTCACCCGTCAGCCGCACCTCGGCGTGGCGGGCCACCACCGCCTGGTACCCGGGCACGCTGAGGCAGCCCTCGAAGAACGCGGCACGGCCCGAACCGACGGGCTCGTACGAGGGGTTGACCAGCACCCGGAACGGCTGCGGAACCCGGCCGCGGGCCATCCGCACCTCCTCCGGCACCGGGGCCGGGTCCTCGATCACCGCGATCCGCAGCTCCACGCCGACCTGCGGAGCGGCCAGACCCACGCCGGGCGCCGCGTGCATGGTGACGCGCAGCGCCTCGACGAACCGGGCCAGCAGGGCCGGGTCGAGCTGACCCTCGTAGCGCTCGGTGCCGGAGCGCAGCACCGGGGCGCCGGCCGCGACGATGGGCAACGGGCCGCCGGGGGCGAGGAGTTCCTCGACGCGTTCGGCGAGGGGGACGCGGGGACTGGGGGCTGCCATCGGGCCAGCATGCCACGAGCCGAGCCTATGTGACGCAGGTCACTGGAAGTGGCGGGAACTCGGCGTCGTCCCGGCCCGACTACTGGACCGTCACGGCTCAACACGTCCCCCTGACCCCGGAGAAGCCCGCCGATGTCCACCGCTCCCTCGACCTCCCCCACTTCCGGCTCCGTTCCGGCGGGGGGACCCCCATCGGACGAGGCCCCCGAGGCAGCCGCCGCGCCCGCGCCCAAGTCCCCCGGCCGCTGGGCCCCGTTGCGCCCGCTGATCCTGCGCCTGCACTTCTACGCGGGCGTGTTCGTCGCGCCCTTCCTGCTCGTCGCCGCACTCACCGGGTTCCTGTACGCCGGCGCGTTCCAGGCCGAGAAGCTCGTGTACTCCCACGAGATGACCGTGCCGGTCGGCAAGACCGAGCTGCCGATATCCGAGCAGGTGGACGCGGCCCGCAAGGCCCACCCCGAGGGCACGGTCTCGGCCGTACGGCCCTCCCCGGAGCCCGGCGCCACGACCCGTGTGCTGCTGTCCGGCGTCGAGGGAGTCGACGCCACCCACACGCTCGCCGTGTTCGTCGACCCGTACACCGGCAAGGTGCGCGGCGCGCTCGAGCAGTACGGCTCGACCGGCGCGCTGCCCCTGCGCACCTGGATCGGCGAGTTCCATCGCAACCTGCACCTCGGTGAGAACGGCCGCCTCTACAGCGAGTTCGCCGCCAGCTGGCTCTGGGTGATCGCGGGCGGCGGTGTCGTGCTGTGGTTCTCCCGCCGGCGTGCCCTGCGGAAGGTGCGCGGTACCGGCGGCCGCCGTCGCACGCTCGGCCTGCACGGCACCGTCGGCGTGTGGGCCGCCGCCGGGTTCTTCTTCCTGTCCGCGACCGGTCTGACCTGGTCGACGTACGCGGGCGCCAACATCGACGAGCTGCGCACCTCCCTCGGCCAGTCCACCCCGTCCGTCTCGGCGTCCGCGGGCGGCGGCGACCACGCCGGCCACGACGCGGCCTCCGGCGCCGGCGGTGACGGCGAGCACGGTGTCGGCCTGGACAAGATCCTGGCGGCCGCCCGCGCCGAAGGGCTGGGCGACCCGGTCGAGATCGTCCCGCCCGCCGACGCGTCTTCCGCGTACGTCGTCAAGCAGGTGCGGCGCAGCTGGCCCGAGAAGCAGGACTCCGTCGCCGTCGACCCGGCCACCGGCGAGGTCACCGACGTGCTGCGGTTCGACGACTACCCGCTGCTCGCCAAGCTGACCCGCTGGGGCATCGACCTGCACACCGGGGTCCTGTTCGGGCTGGTCAACCAGATCGCGCTGATGCTTCTCGCGCTCTCCCTGATCCTGCTGATCGTGTGGGGCTACCGCATGTGGTGGCAGCGCGGCCGCGGCTCCTCATTCGGCCGGCCGATCCCGCGCGGCGCCTGGGCGCAGGTCCCGCCGTACGTCCTGGTCCCGCTGATGGCGGCGGTCGCCGCGCTCGGCTACTTCGTCCCGCTGCTCGGCATACCGCTCGCGGGGTTCCTGGTCGTGGACGTCGTCCTCGGAGAGATCGCGCACCGGCGGGGACGGCGGGCGGCCGCCTGATCCGCCGCACACGGCAGCGGCCCGGCGGTGACCGATGGTCACCGCCGGGCCGCTCGTCCATGCCGCGTCAGTCCTGCGGGAAGTCTCCCGCGAGCGCCGAGGCGATCCGCAGATGCGGTCCCGCCTCGGTGTGCCGCCCCTGCCGCTCCAGGGTGCGGCCCAGCATCAGCCGGGCGTAGTGTTCCACCGGGTCCCGCTCGACGATCACCCGCAACTCGCCTTCCGCGCGCTGCAGTTGGGCCGAGTGGTAGTAGGCGCGGGCCAGCAGCAGCCGCGGTCCGGTCTGCTCCGGCACCTCCTCGACCAGCCCTACCAGCACCCGCGCGGCGGCGGTGTAGTCCCGCGCGTCGAAGAACAGCCGCGCGCGCTCCCAGCGCTCGGCCGGCGTTCCGTGGGCGTAGTACTCGGTGTCGTATGTCCTCGTGTCCACTCGTGACCTCCTTCGAGGCCGTCAACCGGACGTGATGGTTGAATATTCCACTACTCCTGGCGGGTCAGCGCGGCCAGTTCCGCATTGGCCCGCTCGGTGACCAGGGTCAGCACGCGCCCGCCGGCGGCCAGATCCTCCGCGGGGATGCCGGCGTAGATCCGGGCGGAGATCTCGCCCGTCTCCGCGCCGACCACGGCGAGCAGTTGACGGCCAGCCTCCGTGGGCCGCAGCAGCGGACCGTCGGCTGACAGAAGCTCCTCGGCGAGGAGTTCCTCGACCGTCACGCGGACGGCGGCGGGGTCGGTCTTCAGTGCCCCGACGACCTCGGCGACGAGGGCGTCCGCGGTCACGGGTCCGTCGGCGACGACCGCCGCCCGGAGGGTGATGTGCCGCGCGAACGTGGCCCCGTGGCGGGTGAGGACGTGCTCCAGTACGGAGCGGCCGGCGTAGTGCGCGAGCCCGATGGCGCGGCCGTCGACGGTGGGTGCGGTGGTCATGTCTCCCCCTGGGGATGGTCGGCGACGACGTCGAGAGGTACGTCGAGCAGGGCCGTCAGTTCGCTCGCGAAGGTGCGTGTCCGCGGGCTGTCCAGGCCGCCCAGCGGCTCCAGCAACCGCTCCAGCAGCCCCTGGATCACCGTGATGGCCCGCTGTGTGACGTCCCGGCCCTGTTCGGTGAGGGCAAGCCGCATGGCGCGCGGGTCCCGGGGATCCCGGGTCCGCTCGATCAGTCCGGCGGACTCCAGGGTGCGGGCCAGCTTCGAGACGTAGAGCGGCTCGAGGCCGGTGTGGTCGGCGAGACGGCGCTGGCTGGGGCGTTCACCGTCGCGCTGCATGCCGTACAGCGACGCCACCAGCGAGTACTGCGCGTGCGTGAGCCCGAGCGGCGCCATCGCCCGGTCCACCGCCACCCGCCACTTCGTCGACAGCCGCCACACCAGGAAACCGGGCGTGGCCCGTTCGGAACCCTTGCTCATGGGCTATAGAGTACATGGCTATTATGTCCATGGCTACAGTCGGAGGACTGCGACCGAGGCTGACTCGCGGCGGGTGGCGCGGCACGGGCGCGGGCCGCTATCGGGCCACGTAACCGCCGTCGACGGGGAGGGCGACGCCGACGACGAAGCCGGCGCCGGGGCTGCACAGCCACAGGACTGGCCTGGGCGATCTCCTCGGCCGTGCCGAGGCGGTTGACGGGCTGGTTGGCCTCGGCCTCGGCGCGGTCGAGTTCTCGCCTTGGCGATCATGTCGCTGACCATGGGGGTGTCGATGGTGCCGGGGCGGACGGCGTTGATCCGGATGCCGCGCGGGGCGTATTCGAGGGCGGCGCTGGTGGTCAGGCCGATCGCTCCGTGCTTGGAGGCGTGGTAGGAGGCGCGTCAGATGCGCAGCCGGATCACGGCGTGGTGCTTTCACCGGTGATCAGGGCGGTGACCGCCCGGAGTCCGCCTTCGGCGAGGGCGGCGCGTTGTCGGTCCGCCCCGCTGCCGTTCCGCAGGAGCCGGTGGACCAGGGACGCGACCTGCCGGCCGTCGCCCGCCGTGTCGAGTGCGGGAGTGATGTGCCGCTGGAGCTCGTACAGGACGTCGCCGGCACGCTGTCGACCGCCTCCGGGATCGATCAAGGCGTCGCTCAGACCGTGGCGGGCCGCGTGCCACATGGCGGCCTGCAGCAGTTCCGGGGCGCATTCCGGGGCGGGGACACCCGCGGCCACCTCCGTGAGGGCGGTCTCCACGAGGGCCCGGACGATGCCGGCGAACATGACCGCGTCGTCCGCGTTCAGCTGCACGTCCAGGCACCGCACCTCGAGCGTGGGAAATCGGTCCGAAAGCCGGGCCTGCCAGTACAACTGCCCCTCGTCCGAGATCAGGCCGCTGTCCACGAGGTGCCGAACCCGCCGGTCGTAATCGCCCGAGTCCGAGAAGGACGGTGGTATGCCGCTGACCGGCCACCGACCGAAGATCACGGTGCGCCAGCTGGCGAATCCGGTGTCGTGGCCGTCCCACAGCGGAGAGTTCGCGGACATGGCCGTCAGTGTCGGCAGCCACACCCGGATCCGGTTGAGGACGTGCACGCCCGCCTCCCGGCTGGGCACGGCGACGTGCACGTGCATGCCGTTCACCAGCTGCTCCGCGACCAGCTGAGGGGCCTGCAGAGCCATGGCCCGGTAGCGGGCCCGGTCGGTGACGGCCATGGGACGACCGTGGCGCGACGGCGGTGTCCCGCAAGCGGCGATCCGGCAGCCGTGCGCCTCGGCGGCCGCGCCGACGGCATGCCGCAGACGCAGCAGGTGTCCCCCGACCTCCTCCAGCGTGGCGCAGACCGGCGTGGCCACCTCGACCTGCGCCTGCGACAGCTCGTACTGCACTTCCTGGTCGGCCGCGAGTGACGCCAGACCGGCCGTGACGCGCACCTTGTCCGCGTGGGGCACGGGCAGGCCCGTGACCGGGTCGAGCAGCAGGTACTCCTCTTCCACGCCGATCGTCGTCATCGGCCGTCCCTGTTCCGCACCCCGAAGAGCGCACTCCCATGGATGACCCGAGTGCCGCGCTCACCTCGGTATAAAACATCGCAAAATATTAAAGATGGGAGTATTTCTGGTGAATCGGCGTGATGTTGTCGGCGTGCGCGGGGAGGTATCCGTGCTGGGCGCCAAGCCGGTGGAGTCCTCGCAGGACCGCGCGGTTGTCCTGCGTCCAGAACGACGAAGGAGTGGAGATCCCATGGGACACGGCGGAAACGTCATCCGGGAACTGACCGCGGATCACCGCGAGGTGGACGACCTCTTCTCGCAGATCGAAGCGTTGCCCGGGGCCGACGTGCAGCGACGCGAACTGGCTGACCGGCTCACCATGGAGCTGATCCGGCACTCGGTGGCCGAGGAGCAGTACCTGTACCCGGCGGTGCGCCGGTACGTCGACGGAGGAGACGACCTCGCCGACAAAGAGATCGCCGACCATGCCGAAGTCGAGCGCATGCTCAAGGAGCTCGAAAGCTGCCAACCCGGCGACGGACGGTTCGACACGCTGATTCTGCGGCTGAAGAACGCGGTCACGGCGCATGTCAGCGACGAGGAGAATCGACTCTTCCCCATGCTGGCCGACGTCTGTTCCGCCGATGCCCTGGAGGAGCTGGGGGAGAAGGTCCGCGCGGCCAAGCGGCACGCTCCCACCCGCCCGCATCCCTCCGCGCCGGACACCCCGCCGGCGAACAAACTCCTCGCGCCCGGCACCGGCATGGTCGACCGCCTGCGTGACATGCTCACCGGGCGCGGAAAGCAGGACTGAACAGACTGGAGCGGCTTCCGCACCCGTGTGCGGCTCGGCCACCCGGCGGAGCGCCGTCCTGGGCGGGTTCCGCGGGGGACGGCGTGCCGACCGGCTCCCGCGGGGCGTAGCGTCCTCATAGGGCGAGTCCGGGCAGGTCCGACGTGCGGAGGCCGCACGCTGAGGGGAGCGGAGGATCGACCCGGCCGTCCGGGGAGCTCCCCCGCGATGCTGGAGGTGCCTCGTGACCGGAGCGGGTGATCCGGCCGCCGCCGACAACGAGCTGGACACCGAGTTCTCGGAGACGGTACGGCAGACCGGCGCGTCCGTCGGCGCTCTGTACCTGCTCGCATCGGACGAGCAGGTGCTGTGGCTGGACGTGCTGTGCGGGGCTCCGGCCGAGTTCGCCGCTCCGTGGGCGAGGGTGTCCATGGCTGCTCCGGCACCGGTGGCCGAGGCGGTCCGCGAGGACCGGATGGTGTGGGTGGCCGGCCAGGAGGAGATGGCCCGCTCCTATCCGCGCACCGCGATGGTGCTTCCCTACCCGTTGGTGCTGCTCGCCGCACCGGTCACCGGTGCCCGACGCTGGGGCGCGCTGCTGCTGATGTGGCCGGCCACCCGGCCGTCGTACATGACCGGGCGGGAGCGGGGTCATATCGCGTCGCGCTGCCGACGTCTGGCCCGACTGCTGGAGGACGCCGCCGAGCACGGCAGGCCACCGGCCCGGGGCGGTCGGCTCCGAGTCGTCCCCACGGCAACCGGCCGCCGGTCCGGGAGCCCGGCGACGGCCGCCGCCGACTTCGCGGAGCGCCTGCCCGGCGGAAGCTGCGCCCTGGACCTGGAGGGGCGTTTCACCTACGTCAGTTCCGGCGCCTGCGACCTGCTGGGACGGGAAGCCGGTGAGCTGCTGGGCACCCTGCCGTGGCAGTCCCTGCGCTGGCTCGACGACCCCACCTACGAGGACCGCTACCGTGCCGCGGTGATCAGCCGGGAGTCCGTGTCGTTCACCGCCTGCCGGCCACCGGACCACTGGCTGGACATCCATCTCTACCCGGACGCCAGCGGCATCAGCGTCCGCATCGTGCCCAGCGGCGCACAGCCCCCGCCCTCACCGGCGCCGCGCCGGTCCACGGGCACCGCCACACCGGCCCGCGCCGGTCAGCTGTACCAGCTCACCCACCTGGCCGCCGCGCTGACCGAGGTCGTGGGCGTCCAGGACGTCATCGACCTGGTCGCCGACCAGATCATGCCCGCCTTCGGCGCCCAGGGCCTGGTCCTGTCCACCGCCGACGCCGGCCGGCTGCGGATCACCGGATACCGCGGCTACGCCGCCCACGTCATCGAGCGGCTCGACGGCCTCCCCCTCGACACCGACTTCACCCCCGCCGGGCGTGCCCTCAGCACCGGCATCCCCGCGTTCTTCGCCGACCCCGAGGAAATGCGGTGCGTCTACCCCGAGGCACCGCGGGCCAGCGGCAAACAGGCCTGGGCCTTCCTGCCGCTGATCATCTCCGGCCGACCCGTCGGCTGCTGCGTCCTGTCCTACGACCACCCCCACGCGTTCCCGGCCGAAGAACGCGCCGTCCTGACGTCGCTCGCCGGACTCATCGCCCAGGCCTTCGACCGCGCCCGCCTGTACGACACCAAGCACGAACTCGCCCACGGCCTTCAACAGGCACTGCTCCCGCGCACCCTTCCCCAGGTCACCGGTCTGCGGGTCGCCGCCCGCTACCTGCCCGCCACCCGGGGCATGGACATCGGCGGAGACTTCTACGACCTGATCCGGCTCGGCGACACCGCCGCCGCGGCCGTGATCGGTGACGTCCAGGGCCACAACGTCGCCGCCGCCGCCCTGATGGGCCAGGTCCGCACCGGTGTCCTCGCCCACGCGACCCTGGGCACGCCCCCCGACCAGGTCCTCGCCAGGACCAACCGGCTCGTCACCGACCTCGTCCCCGACCTGTTCACCAGCTGCCTCTACGCCCACCTCGACTTCGCCCGCCGACGTGTGACCCTGGCCAGCGCGGGCCACCCGCCGCCCCTTCTGCGCCTCCCCGACGGCGATACCCGGCCCGTCGTCGTCCCACCCGGACCGCTCCTGGGAATCGACCCCGACGCCGTCTTCCCCGTGACCGAGATCCCGCTCACGGCCGGCCTGATGCTCGCCTTCTACACCGACGGCCTCGTCGAAACACCGGAGACGGACCTCGACGACTCCATCGCCCACCTCGCCCACCATCTCGCCCGCGCCGACGACCGGGATCTGGACCTGCTGATCGACGACTTGCTCGGGAAGGCCCGTACGACCGGACGGCGCACCGACGACCTCGCGCTCCTGGTGGTGCAGTACACCCCCATGCCGACTGAACCCCTGTGACGACGCCCCCTGGATTTCCACAGGTCAGAGCGCCCTTCCCAGCGGTTTCAGCGGCGTGGCAGGCAGCTGCGGCGCGGGCGGCGGAGCCCCGTCGCAGCCCTGGATCCCGACGGAACGGGCGCCCCGGACCGCTTCGGCGGCTTCGAGGTGAACTCAGTATTGCTCGGTCTCCACGAAACCCGCGTCCGCGTCGTTGTCCGCGCCGAGGGCGGCGGCGGTCGGGTCGAATCCGGGCGGGCTGTCCTTGAGGCCCAGGCCCATGCCGGCCAGCTTCGCCTTGACCTCGTCGATGGACTTCGCACCGAAGTTGCGGATGTCCAGCAGGTCGGCCTCGGAGCGGGCGACGAGCTCACCCACGGAGTGGACGCCCTCGCGCTTGAGGCAGTTGTACGAACGGACGGTGAGCTCTAGGTCCTCGATCGGCAGCACCAGGTCGGCGGCCAGGGCGGCGTCCGTCGGGGACGGACCCATGTCGATGCCCTCGGCGTCGATGTTCAGCTCGCGGGCGAGACCGAACAGCTCGACCAGCGTCTTGCCGGCGGAGGCCATGGCGTCACGCGGACGCATCGCCTGCTTGGTCTCGACGTCGACGATCAGCTTGTCGAAGTCGGTGCGCTGCTCGACACGCGTGGCCTCGACCTTGTACGTGACCTTCAGCACCGGCGAGTAGATGGAGTCGACCGGGATACGGCCGATCTCCTGGCCCACCTGCTTGTTCTGCACGGCGGAGACGTAACCGCGGCCACGCTCGACCGTCAGCTCCATCTCCAGCTTGCCCTTGCCGTTGAGCGTGGCGAGGGCGAGGTCGGGGTTGTGCACCTCGACACCGGCCGGGGGCGCGATGTCGGCGGCGGTGACCAGACCCGGGCCCTGCTTGCGCAGGTACATCACGACCGGCTCGTCGTGCTCCGAGGAGACGACCAGCTGCTTGATGTTGAGGATCAGGTCGGTGAGGTCCTCCTTGACGCCCGGCACGGTGGTGAACTCGTGCAGGACGCCGTCGACGCGGATGGACGTGACCGCCGCACCCGGAATCGAGGAGAGGAGGGTACGGCGGAGGGAGTTGCCGAGGGTGTAGCCGAAGCCCGGCTCCAGCGGCTCGATCACGAACCGGGAGCGGAACTCGTCGACGACCTCTTCGGTCAGGGACGGACGCTGAGCGATCAGCACGAAGTGTTGCCTCCAGGGGTTTGGCGCCCGCTGTCTGACGCCGTAGATACCACGAAGGGTACGGGCGATACGGTCTCCGCAGAGGCCGAACCGCCGGTCTCCCGACCGGCGAGGAGGCTTCGGGCCGCCCTTCCCCTCCCCACCCCCGGCCGTTTCTCCGTTGCCCGGGTCCGGCTCGCGGGCGCGCAAGACGGCGAGGAAGGCCGGCCGCGGGGGTGGCCGGCCGTCGTTCGAGTGCCGTGCTGTGACCCGCGTCATAGCGCGTCAACCGAGGCGGGGCCCATGTAGGTATCCCGGTCGCGACGATCTCGGCGGCCGGCCGGGATCGGCTTTTGCCGGAGCCGAGGAACCGTGTTCCCGCGCCTGACCGCCCACCAGGCCGCCGCTCCGGAGGCGAGCCCCGCTTCCAGTCGGCATACCGGGCCCCGGCGCGTCGAGGAATTCCATCGGCTTCCGCCCGGGCCGGGGCACGCGGTCCGTGCGGGCTCCTGAACAGGCGGGAAAGTGGCCGAAGTTGTTGCTTTCCCTTGCATGTTCCAGCCGGGTAAAGGCGCATGTGATCGCAGCCGACTTTCGGGGATCGCGGTTCGAAGCAAGATCGAATTCAGGTCAATCAACCGTTCGATCACTGACAGCGCACACAGCTCACTGACAGGATCTTCACACCGCACGGCAGCCGTTGTCTCGAATGACCGCCCACGAACGGTCAGAAGGAGAGCCGGAGTGACAAGTTCCTTACGTGCCCGCGATCCCCGATCCTCCCGGACCAGACGTCTTGCCGCAGCCGCTTGTGTGGCTGCGACCGCGTTGGCGACCGCCGGTCTCCCCGCCGCCGGCGCCCAGGCCGCGCCGGACCCGAAGCGAAACCCCCCGAAGATATCCCCCACCCTGCGACCGGGGGCCGAGCCCGTCGACCTCACCGCCTCCCAGCGCGCCAAGTTGCTGAAGTCCGCGGCCGACGCCAGTGCCCGCACGGCCGGTTCCATCGGGCTGGGCGCGAAGGAGGAACTGCTCCCGAAGGACGTCCTCAAGGACTCCGACGGCACGGTGCACACCCGCTACGAACGCACCTTCGCCGGACTGCCCGTCCTCGGCGGCGACCTGGTGGTCCATGAGCGCGCCGACGGCCGGACGGTGAGCAGGGCGACAAGCGCGCGGATCACGGTTCCCACCACCAAGGCCGAAGTCCCCGCCGCCGTGGCCGGGAAGGCCGCGCTGCGCATCGCGAAGTCCGAGGGCGGTGAGCAGGCCCGGATGGACGGCGCGCCCCGGCTGGTGGTCTGGGCCGCCGGCGGGACGCCGACCCTGGCCTGGGAGTCCGTCACCACCGGCCGTCAGGAGGACGGCGGCCCCAGCAGGCTCCATGTCGTCACCGACGCCACCTCGGGCAAGCAGCTCCAGAAGTTCGAGACCGTCCTCCCCGGCATCGGCCACGGCCAGTTCAACGGCACGGTCAACCTGCAGACCAGCCGCGACAACGATGTCTACACACTGCACGACGCCCAGCGCAACAACTCGGTCTTCGACGCCCACCACACCGAGGTCGGCGGCGAGACCCTGTACACGGACGACGACGACGTCTGGGGCGACGGAAGGCCGGCCAACGGCCAGACCGCGGCGGTGGACGCCGCCTACGGCGCGCAACAGACGTGGAACTTCTACCACGACCAGTTCGGCCGCAACGGCATATCCGGGGACGGCCGGGCGGCGAAGTCCCTCGTCCACTTCGGCGACGAGATCGTCAACGCCTTCTGGGACGACGACTGTTTCTGCATGCTCTACGGGGACGGCGAGGACAACCTCAACCCGCTCACCGCACTCGACGTCGCCGGCCACGAGATGACACACGGCGTCACGTCCGCCACCGCGGGCCTCATCTACGCCGGTGAGTCGGGCGGACTCAACGAAGGCAGCAGCGACATCATGGCCGCCGCTGTCGAGTTCTTCACGCACAATCCCAGCGACGTCCCCGACTACGAGGTCGGCGAGCTCATCGACATCAACGGCGACGGCACGCCGCTGCGTTACATGGACGAGCCCTCGAAGGACGGCCTTTCGCAGGACTACTGGTCCTCCGAGACCGCCTCGCTCAACCCGCATTTCTCCTCCGGCGTGGCGAACCACTTCTTCTATCTGCTGGCCGAGGGCAGCGGCAGGAAGACCGTCAACGGCGTGACCTACGACAGCCCCACCTACGACGGACAGCCGGTGGCCGGCCTGGGCCTGCACAACGCGCAGAACGTCTGGTACCGGGCGCTGACCACGTACATGACCTCGACCACCGACTACGCGGATGCCCGTGAGGCCACCCTCCAGGCCGCCGCCGACCTGTTCGGCCGGTCCAGCGAGGCGTACGAGGCCGTCGGCAACGCCTGGGCGGCCGTCAACGTCGGCACGCGCTTCGTCAACCACATCGCCCTGACCGTTCCGGGCGCGCAGACCTCGGCGGTCGGTCAGCCGGCCGAGGTACGGATCGCGGCGACGACCAGCCGACCGGGGAGGATCTCCTTCTCCGCCACCGGCCTGCCGGAGGGGCTGTCCATCGACTCCGCCACCGGTGTGATCTCCGGCCTCCCCGAGAAGGCGGGTGACTACGCACCGACGGTCAAGGCGACCACCGCCGACGGGCAGTCGACCGGGAAGACCATCGACTGGACCGTCGTACCGTCAGGCGGCGACTTCTTCGTCAATCCCGGCGATGTCGAGGTCGCCGACGCCGGAGATCCCGCCGAGTCGCCGCTGCTGGTGACCGGTCGGGGCGGCAACGCCCCGGGGCAGCTCGAAGTCTCGGTCGACATCGTCCACACCTACCGCGGTGACCTGGTCATCGACCTCGTCGCCCCTGGCGGCACCACGTTCCGGCTGAAGAACTCGAGCGCCACCGACAGCGCAAGCGACGTACACGCCACGTACACCGTCGACGCCTCCGCCGAACCCGCCGACGGCACCTGGAAGCTGCGCGTCCAGGACGTCTACAGCGCTGACGTCGGGTACATCGACTCCTGGAAACTGAGCTTCTGACGGTCCGGCTCCGCACCGCGCACCGTTCACGCTGTGCGGCTCCGCCCGATCTCCGGGCGGAGCCGCACACTCGGCATGTCCGGCGCGGGCCGGCTGTCGTCGGCCTCCCACCGGTGATCACCAACAGGGCGCCCGGCAAGGGCGGCGGGCGGCCGCTGGTCCGGCGTGCCGTCGCGCATGGCCGCCGCGGTGGCGGGTACGACCCTCCCGTACGGGGGGCGTCGCGGAAGCGACCGAAGAGCGAGGGATGTCGCAAGTGATTCGAAAGCTGCAGGCGGTCGCGCTGGACTGCGCTGATGCGGTACGGCTCGCTGAGTTCTACGCGGAGCTGCTCGGCGGCCGGGTGATCGCGGACCCCGAGGAGCCCGACTGGGCCGAGGTGCACGGGTTCGAGGGGACACCGCTGGCCTGTCAGCGGGTGGACGGTTACCAACCGCCCGAATGGCCCGGCCAGGAGCGCCCGCAGCAGCTCCACCTGGACTTCGATGTGGACGATCTCGATGGGGAGGAGAAGCGGGCGCTCGCCCTCGGCGCGACCGTGCTGGAGCGGACGGACCAGCTCCACCCGGGGGCCAACTGGCGCGTCTACGCGGATCCGGCCGGCCATCCCTTCTGCCTCTGCCTCCACTGAGCCCTCGCGCCCACCGTCCTGGCCCGCGACTGAGCCGGCCTCCTATTCGTTTGCCGCAGGCCGGCGCGGTCGGATAGGAAGCTCGCATGCTGAAGGGGAAGAAGGTCGGGCTGCGGGCCCGGCACGAGGAGGACATCCCGGTCCTGCGGTCCGAGCTCTACGACGACGTGGTCAACGCCTCTCGTGCGGAAAGCGGGCCGTGGCGGCCGATCACGCCGGGTTCGAAGGACTCGCGGCTCGTGGTGGACGACAAGGAGCAGGGGCTCGTCCCGTTCTCCGTGGTGGAGCTGGACGGCGGCACGCTGGTCGGTACCGCGACGCTGTGGGGCATCGACAATCACAACCGGTCCGCGCACATCGGGTTGGGGCTGCTGCCGTCCTCGCGCGGCAGGGGCTACGGCACCGACGTGGTCGCGGTGCTGTGCCACTACGGTTTCGTGGTGCGTGGCCTGCAGCGGCTGCAGATCGAGACGTTGTCGGACAACGCCGCGATGCTGCGTTCCGCCGAGCGCAACGGGTTCGTCCGCGAGGGCGTGCTGCGCTCCTCGGCCTGGGTGATGGGCGAGTTCCTGGACGAGGTGCTGCTCGGGCTCCTCGCCCAGGACTGGAAGCCGGACATGCCCTAGTGCGGTGGCACCGGCTGCCGTCCGACGGTCGAGGCGGATGCGGAGCCGACAGGAACGCGGACAGCCTCGGAGGTTCCTGGGTGGGACCCCGAGGGGTCGTGCCACCAAAGGGGCGTCCCTGACTACCCAGGTCAGCGCACCCTTCCGCGTGGTTTCAGCGGAGTTTTCGGCAGGGCGGGGGCGGGGAGCGGTGCTCCGTCGTAGCCCTGCACTTCGCCGAAACGGGTCCCTCCTGCCCAGTCCTCGCGAGCCTGCTCGATCTCTTCCTGGGACCGCCCGACGAAGTTCCACCACATGATCAGCTCCTCCTCGAAGGGCTCGCCGCCGAGGAGCATGAGGCCGGCGTCGGATTCGGCGCGCAGGGGGAGTTCGGTGCGGCCGCAGCCGAGGTAGAGCATCGAGCCAGGCAGGACGGGTACGCCGTCGACGTGCACCTCGCCGGACATCGCCAGTACGCCGTACTCGAATTCGGGCACCAGCGGGAGCCGTACGTCCGTGCCGTGGGCGAGAGCGAGATCGGCGCCCACGATCGGGGTGTACGCCGTTCCGGGTGAGCGGGAGCCGTCGAGGTCGCCGAGGATCACGGTCGCCGTGAGGCCGGGAGCGGTGACCGCGGGCAGGTCGGCATGGTGCTCGAAGCGGGGCTCGGTGTGGCGGTGGGCGTCCGGCAGCGCCACCCAGAGCTGGGCGCCGTGCAGGAACCGGGCGTGTGCCTTCGGGCTCTCCTCGGAGTGGCTGATCGCGCGCCCCGAGGTCATCAGGCCGAGCTCCCTGGGCCGGATGGTCTGCAGGCTCCCCGTCGAGTCGCGGTGCAGCACCTCGCCCTCGTGCAGCCAGCTGACGGTCTGCAGACCCATGTGCGGGTGCGGCGGGACCTGCATGCCCGGTTCGTCGGCGATGTCGTCGGGGCCGTAGTGGTCGACGAAGGCCCAGGCGCCGATCATGCGCCGGCCGAGGTTCGGCAGCAGCCGGCGTACCTCGGTCGACTCGCCGAGCTTCACCTGCCGGGGGCTCAGCAGTTCGCGGACGGGTTCGGCGACGACGAACCCGCGCCCGCCGCAGACGCTCGGCACGGGCGCACGGTCAAGGTTGCTCATGCGGACAACCTAGTGCCCCGACAGACGACGTTCGCCCCCTCGCGGTGCCTGCCGGGCCTCCGGCGGCCGGGTGCGGCGGCGTGTCGGCCCCCGCAGGCCGGGACTCAGTCCTTCAGCGTCGCCGCGAGTTCCCGGCCGGCCTCGACGATCTCGGTGTCCCGTTCCCTGAGAAGGTCCTGGAGGAGGCCGCGCTGGGCGCGGACGGCGTGGCGGGCCTGGCGTTCCCAGGCGAGGTGATTGTCGGGGTGGCGCAGCAGCTTGGGGTACGCGGCCGCGGTGGTCTCCCACTGGCGGGTGTCGGCGATGCTCTTCAACAGGCGCAGTATCTCCACCCGGCAGGTGACCTGGGGGAGGCGCACCAGCTCCCAGAGGAAGGGGACCGTGGCCGCCGTCGCCTGGTCCACGACGAAGCCGTACCGGCAGATGCGGCGGCGCAGCTGGCCGAGTGCGGTCTCCGCGGTGTCGGCGTCGCCGCGGGCGACGGTGGTGAGCAGGGCGGGGATGCCGGCGGCGGATCCGGTGGTGTCCTGGATCTCGGGCCAGGGCACCTGTCCCAGGTCCTTGAGGGGCGGGGTGGTGTTCGTGGCGGTCATGTCAGTGCGGTGCGGGTCGGCAGCATGGCCCAGACCGTCTTGCCCACGGGGGAGCGGCGGGTCCAGCCCCAGTGCTCCGAGAGGGCTTCGACGATGTGCAGCCCGCGGCCGTGCTCGAGCAGGTCGTCCCCGGTGTGCGGGTAGACGGGCAGACTGTCGCTGGGGTCGGTGACGGCGCACATCAGATGCGATCGGCGCAGGGTGAGTCTGAGCCGCACGTCGAAGTGGTCCGTCCTCGGATACGGAAGTCCGTGCAGCACGGCGTTGGCGGCGAGTTCGGTGACGACCGTGACCGCGTCGTCCGTGCAGTGGTCCAGGGACCAGCCGTCGAGCGTGCGGTGGGTGAAGTCCCGTGCCTCGGCGAATCCCTCCCGGCTGCCTTTGAGGTGCAGGGTTGCCGTTCTCGGCGAGTCGCGTAGGGACTCGTGGCTCCGGAACTGCGCAGGTGATGGCACGGGGCATCTCCCTGAGGCGAGGTCAGGACGGGTTGCCGGAAGGGCGGTTGACGGCATGGCTATTATCCACGCTGACGATGTCCTCGTGCAATTTCACGGGAAATTGCGCGCGTACAGACGAGGAGAGTTGCCGTGTCGTCAGTACCGGGGTCCGCAACGGGATCCGTGCCGAATGGAGTGCGGGCGAGCTCGCTGGGCGTCCGCTGGGTCAAGAGCAGCCACAGCAACGCGGAGGGCAACTGCGTCGAGGTCGCGGCGCTGGCCGGAGGGGGCGTGGCGCTGCGCAACTCCCGTGACCCCGACGGTCCGGCCCTGGTCTACACGCCGGCCGAGGTGGCGGCGTTCCTGGCGGGTGCGAAGGGCGGGGAGTTCGACCACCTGCTGTGAAGGCACCTGCTGTGAAGGCACCTGCTGTGCAGGTGGCTGCCGTGAGGGGTCCGAGGTGGCGTCCGGCGCGTGACACGCGGCTCAATTCGCGTGCTCCATACGGTCGTAGGCCGTCGGATGCGATAATGGGTGCTGTCGTCCGCCGGTCCGTGGGGAGTCACAGGATGCCTGCCGAGTCACCTCGAGTCTCCCGCCTCGAACCGTATCTGAACCGCGCGGAGCCCGCCCCGACCTTGCTGAAAATGCTGGTAGGGGTCCAGCTCGCGGGTATGCGGGAGGACGCCGGCCTCGCCCAGGACCAGGCCGCGCGTGCCGTCAGGTTCAGCCCGGCGAAGCTGTCGCGCATCGAGGCGGGCAAGGGGCGCCGCCCTCCGACGGAGGGTGATGTCCGCGCGCTCCTGTCGCTCTACGGCGCGGACGACCACGAGGCCTCCGTGCTGCTGCAGCTGTTGCGGCAGGCGGGGGAGCCGGGCTGGTGGCAGCGGTACGACAAGCGGCTGATGCCCGAGTGGTTCGACCGGCTGGTCGGACTGCAGGAGGCGGCCACCGCGATCCGTACGTTCGAGATCCAGTACGTGCCGGGCCTGCTGCAGACCCCGGCCTACACCCGTGCCGTCGTGGAACGCGGGCTGCCCTCGGCCTCGGCCCGGGAGGTGGAGCGCCGGGTGGAACTGCGGACCCGGCGCACCGATCTGCTGCACCGCGCCGACGCGCCGCGGGTGTGGGCGATCCTCGACGAGTCGGTGCTGCTGCGCGTCCTCGGCGGCCGCGACGTGATGCGCGAGCAGCTCGCGCACCTCGTGAAGCTGGCCCGGCTGCCCCATGTGACGGTCCAGGTCGTGCCGTTGGACGTCACCCACGCCTCGGCGCCGGCCATACCGATCACCTATCTGCGCTTCGGCGGCGCCGATCTGCCCGACGTCGTCTATCTGGAGCAGATCAGGAGCGCCACCTTCCTGGAGGACCGGGACGAGACGGAGGAGTACCGGGTCGCCCTGGACCGGCTGGCCGACCAGGCGCTCCAGCCGCGCGAGACGCTGGCGATGCTAGAGGGG
Source organism: Streptomyces sp. NPDC049687 (assembly GCF_044465285.1). Classification (NCBI taxonomy): domain Bacteria; kingdom Bacillati; phylum Actinomycetota; class Actinomycetes; order Kitasatosporales; family Streptomycetaceae; genus Streptomyces; species Streptomyces sp. NPDC049687. Next base: position 612,982 of record NZ_JBITLN010000002.1, on the reverse strand, counting down.
ACCATACGGGAGCGCTACGCCTGACGGCCCGGGCCCGTCCGGTCGGTCTCAGCCCAGGCGGCCCACGCCGCCGAACTCGATCCACTCCTGGGTGAGTTGCCGGGGTGCGACCTCGGTGTCGGGTCGCCAGGTGGAGACCTCCACCAGTCCCGGTTCGAGGATCTCCAGCCCCTCGAACCACTCGGCGACGTCCTTCTCCTCGCGTACCCGGCCCCAGTGTCCCTGGGTGGCCTGGTCCATGAAGTCGGTGACGAACTCCCGCACCTTCGGGTCCTCGCTGACGAGCTGACACATCACCAGACAGCTGCCGGGCGCGAGGCGTTCGGACACCCGGCGGACCACGGCGAGGGGGCCGTCGGTGTCGCTGTCGGGGATGCAGTGGAAGACCGAGTTGAACAACACGGCCACCGGCTGGGAGAAGTCGATGAGCCGCTCGGTGTCGGGGTGGGTGAAGATCGCTTCGGTCTCGCGCATGTCGGCGTGGATGACCGTGGTGCGCTCGTCCTGCTCCAGCAGGGCGCGGCCGTGGACGAGGACCATGGGGTCGTTGTCGACATAGACGACGTGGGTCGTGGGGTCGATGCGCTGGGCGACCTGGTGGACGTTGTCCTGGGTGGGCAGGCCGGAGCCGTGGTCGAGGAACTGCCGGATGCCGTGGTCCTGCGCCAGGGTCTTCACGACGCGCTGCAGGAAGCGCCGGTTGTTCAGCGCGAGGGCGCGGGTGCTCGGGACCACCTTGTCGAGCTGTTCGCAGGCGGCCCGGTCGGCCGCGTAGTTGTCCTTGCCGCCCAGATAGTGGTCGTACATGCGCGCGGCCGTCGGAACCGTGGCGTCGATCTCCGTGGACAGCTGCTTGCCAGGCTGCATCTCTTCCCCCAGGCTCCCCGCCGTGCCCTGTGCCGGCGCGGTCGACAACACATCCTAGGGAAGCCGTAATTGGCGGCACCACCCCTTGATCGACGCTTCCCCTGAAGGGGGCGGCGCACGAAGCCGCCTTGGACTTCTGGTCCAGCATCTGGACTCGTGGTCTAATGTGGCCATGGGATCCAGGGAAGCCGAGAGGGACGCGATCCTGCGGGCGCTCGCCCCTGTCGTCGACGGCATCGCCGCGACCTTCGGGCCGGTGTGCGAGGTCGTCCTGCACGACTACCGGCGGCCGGAGAGGTCCGTGGTGGCGGTCGCCGGGTCGGTCACCGGGCGGACGGTCGGCGGCGCGATGAGCGAGATCGGCCTACGCGTCCTCGCCCGTGGCGACGACGCCCGTGACGAGCTGAACTACGTCACCCGCACCGGCGCCGGCCGACTGGTGAAGTCGTCCACGATGGTGCTGCGTGACTCGGCGGGCGCGGTGTTCGGCGCGCTGTGCGTCAACGTGGACGTCACCGAGATGGACCGGGTGCGCGATCTGCTCGGCGCCCTCGCCGGGCCGGCCACGGAGCCGCCGGTGACGACCACCTTCGGCGACGACATCGACTCCGTCGTGGAGGCCCTGCTCGACGCCCATCTCCGGAGCCAGGACCAGACCTGGGCAGGACTCGACCGCGCCCGCCGGCTCGCGTTCTTCCGCGGCCTGGACGAGCGGGGCGTGTTCGCCGTACGGCGCGCCGTCGAGCAGGTAGCCGCCCGCCTCGGCATCTCCCGCGCCTCCGCCTACAACTACCTCGCGCAGGCCAGGGCGACGACCACCGACACCCCCGAGGGAGCCACTCCGTGACCACCGCATCCCCGCCGATCACCCTCGACGACGTCCGAGACGCGGCCGCCCGGCTCAAGGGCGTCGCCCACCGCACCCCCGTACTGCGCTCCCGCACCCTGGACGCGGCCGTCGGTGCCGAGACGGTTCTGAAGTGCGAGAACTTCCAGCGGGTGGGCGCCTTCAAGTTCCGTGGCGCCTACAACGCGGCCTCCCGGCTGACCCCTGGGCAGCTGGCCCGGGGCATCGCCGCGTACTCCTCCGGCAACCACGCCCAGGCGGTCGCCCTCGCCGCGCGGGAACTGGGCACCACGGCGGTGATCGTCATGCCCGAGGACGCCCCGCGCTCCAAACGGGCGGCGACCGAGGGGTACGGCGCCGAGATCGTGACGTACGACCGCTACACCGGCGACCGGGTGGCCATCGCCGAGGCCCTGGCCGCCGAGCGGGGCCTGACGCTGATCCCGCCCTACGAGCACCCGCACGTCATGGCCGGCCAGGGCACCGCCGCGCTCGAACTCCTGGAAGAGACGGGGGAACTGGACACCCTTCTCGTGCCGGTCGGCGGAGGGGGGCTGATCGCGGGCAGCGCCACGGCGGCCAAGGGGCTGCGGCCCGGCATCCGGATCGTCGGCGTGGAGCCGGAGGCGGGGGACGACACCAAGCGGTCACTGGAGGCGGGCCGGCGGGTGGAAATCCCGGTGCCGCGCACCATCGCCGACGGCCAGGCCCTGCACATCCCCGGCGAGCTGACGTTCTCGGTGAACCGGCGGCTCGTCGACGAGATCGCCCTGGTGTCCGACGACGAGATCCGTGCCGCCATGCGGTTCGCCTTCGAGCGGCTGAAGATCGTCATGGAGCCCAGCGGAGCCACCCCCCTGGCCGCCCTGCTCGCGGGCCGGGTCGGTTCCCCGGGCCGCCGCGTCGGTGTGATCGTCTCGGGCGGCAACATCGACACCGGCCGCTTCGCCGAGCTGTGCGGCGGCGGGGTCTGAGGCCGCGTCCCCGAATGGCGGCCCCTGGTGGAGGGGCGGACGATGGAGACGTGGGGTGCGGCCCCCACCGGTGACGTCAGGGCCGCCGGGGAGACCGGCCCCGGCCGTGCGTGGGTGCGGCCGGAAGGAGGGAGCGCGATGCTGGAAGTGAAGACGCTCGAGAAGCCGGACGAGCGGCGAGATTTCCCCCGCGGGCACCTCGAGGCCGTCCACATGACGGGGCTCGACTTCGCGGTAGGGACGTTCGAACCCGGATGGCGCTGGACGGAGTCGGTGAAGCCGATAGCGGGCACCGACAGCTGCCAGATCCACCACAACGGCTACGTGGTCTCGGGACGCATGCACATCACCATGGACGAGGGCGGAGAGACCGAAGTGGGCCCCGGCGAGGTCTTCGTGGTGTCGCCCGGTCACGACGCCTGGGTGGTGGGGGACGAGCAGTGCGTGGTGTACGACTTCGCCGGATCGATGGCCAAGGAGTACGCGAAGGCCAAGGAAGAGTAGGCCGGTCCGGTCACACCGGAAGCAACCGCCCGATCAGTACGCCGAGTTGGTGAACGTTGCGGCACTCGTGCATCGCGACCAGCCCGGCGTACTCGGGCGCCGCCGAGTCACCCGTCCCCCACAGCGCGCGGGGCTCCGGGTTCAACCAGTGGACGAGGCGGGCCCGTTCGGCGATCTCCCGGACCGCCGGCAGGTTGGGGTCGCTCATGTTGGTCCGCGCGTCCCCCAGCACGAACACCGTCGTCCGAGGGCCCACGGCGGCGTCGTACCGTTCCGCGAACTCGCCCAGGGCGACACCGTAGTCGCTGCTTCCGTGATGGCCCGTCAGCCGCGCCTCGGCCTGGATGCGGGCACCGAGCCCCTCCGGGTCGGCCGCGCCGTGCCGGAGCAGCCCCGTCACCTCGTCGATCCGGTTGACGAAGGCGAACACCCGCACCTTGCTGAACTGGTCGTGCAGCGCCTGCACCAGCAGCATGGTGAAGTCGGAGAACCCGGACACCGAGCCCGACACGTCGCACAGCAGAACCAGTTCGGGCCGGGACGGACGCCGCCGCCGCAGCACGGGCCGCATCGGAACCCCGCCCGTGGACAGCGAGCCGCGCAGGGTCCGCCGCAGATCGATCGTGCCGCGCGCGGCACGGCGGCGGCGCGCGGCCAGCCGGGTGGCCAGCTTGCGCGCCAACGGCTGTACGGTGCGGCGCAGTTCGGCCAGCCGGTCCCGCCCCGCGTACAGGAAGTCCACCCGGTCCGCGGTGGGCGCCACGGCCCGCCTGGCGATCTCGTCCCGGCCCCGCCGCTCCGCCACCCGCCGCCGGGCCTCCGCCGCCACCAGGCCACGGAAGGCCTCGATGCGCCGCCGGATCTCGTCCTCCAGGAGCCGGTCCGCGAACCCGTTCGCGCCGCCCCGCCGTCGCAGGTCGTCCCGCACCCGGGCCAACAGCGTCTGGGGGCGCAGTCGTTCGAGCGTCTGGTGCGACGACCAGCCGTCCGCCCCCGGTGAACTCCCGTACCCGCCCAGCCCGTCGACCGCCTCGATCGCCAACTGGCCAAGAAGGCCACGGTCGTTGTCGGCGAGCGCCTCCGCGAGCCGGTCGCGCAGGTCCTCGCGGCCGCCGGGCTCACCCGCGGGCGCGCCGACGCCGTACGGGAAGTACAGGTCGAAGACCGTGTCGAACAGCCGCCGTTGGTCCGTCGTGTGCAGCAGCGTCGCGGCGAGGCCCTCGCGCAGCAGTCCCCGGTCCGTGAACCCGAGCACCGCCACCGCCTCGGCCGCGTCCACGGTCTCGCCGGTGCCGATCCGCACGCCGTGGGCGCGCAGCGCGGCCACGAACCTGGTCAGCCGCTCGGCGGCGTCGCCGCTCACACGGCGTCCAGGTCGAGTTTGGCCCCGGCCTTCAGGACGTCGTCCTGGTGCTTGAGGATCACGCCCAGACTGGCGCGTACGACGGTCTCGTCGAGGGTGGTGGCGCCGAGCGCGAGCAGGGTGCGTGCCCAGTCGACCGTCTCGGCGACCGAGGGCGCCTTGCGCAGGTCCATCGCCCGCAGCGCGGCGACCACCCGGACCACGGACTCGGCCAGCGCCGCGTCGAGGCCGGGCACCCTCAGCCGGACGATCCGCCGCTCCAGTTCCTCGTCGGGGAAGCCGATGTGCAGGAACAGACAGCGGCGGCGCAGCGCCTCCGACAGCTCGCGGCTCGCGTTGGACGTGAGGACGACGAACGGGCGGCGGGTCGCGGTGATCGTGCCCAGCTCCGGGACGGTCACCTGGAAGTCGCTCAGCACCTCCAGCAGCAGACCCTCCACCTCGACGTCGGCCTTGTCCGTCTCGTCGATCAGCAGCACCGTCGGCTCGTCGCCGCGGATCGCGGTCAGCAGCGGGCGCGGCAGCAGGAACTCCTCGCTGAAGATGTCCGTGCGGGTCTCGTCCCAGGTCTCGTCACGGCCCGCGCTGATGCGCAGCAGCTGCTTGGCGTGGTTCCACTCGTACAGCGCCCGGGACTCGTCCACGCCCTCGTAGCACTGCAACCGCACCAGCCGGGCCCCCGCCACCTGCGCGACGGCCTTGGCGAGTTCCGTCTTGCCCACCCCGGCCGGGCCCTCCACCAGCAGCGGCTTGCCCAGCCGGTCGGCGAGGAAGACGGTCGTGGCGACGGCCGGGGAGGCCAGATAGCCGGTCTCGGCGAGACGGGCGGAGACTTCGTCGACGGATGTGAACAACGGGGCCTCCGACGGTCGATCGCGGGTTGGTTCGGTTTCAGGGGCACTATCTAAGCGCTTGTTCACCTCGCTTGTCGATGTTGTCAGTGGGGGACGGTAGCTTGCGATCCATGGGCGTGTATCTGGTGAATGTCGACGCGAAGGACTGGGCCGGGCGAGGGGAGGACGGATACGGGCACATCGCCTCGGCGCTGGACGCCGAGCTGGCGCGGCGCGGGCTGCCGCCGTACCGGCCGGTGAAGACGGAGCGGGAGTTCCCGGGCTGGTTCGAGGAGAAGATCAGCCCCTCGATGGACGGCTTCGACGCCTTGTGCCGGGCCCACCTGACCGGCCCGGAGCGCGGCACCCTGCTCGACTGGTCCGTGCTGGTTCCGCTCTCGCTGCGGGAGGAGATCCGGCTGCCCGTCGGCTCCGCGTACACCGACGAGACGCTGGTCGCCGGGGCCCCCCAGGTCCTCGCCCTGGCCGAGCGGCTGGCCGGGATCATCGGCCTGCCCCTGGACGCGATTCCCGCCACGGGCTCGAACCTCGAACTGAGCCTGTGGTTCATGGAGGACGAGGCGCGCAGGGCCGCCGAGGCGCTTCCCGGCCCGTGGACCGACGACCCGGACGCGGCCTTCTACGTGGCCGTCTACCTGCGCGCCGCCCAGTACTCCCTGCGGTACGGCTGCCCGATGACGTACGTCTGACCTCGTCGTCTGCCGCCGCCAGGCGTGGGTACCCGGTCGCCGAGCGGCGGTGACGGGCACCGCCGGAGCCGGAAGGAGGAACGCCGTGACCCAGCACGTGCGCGACATCATGACCGCGCCTCCCGTGACCGTGGAACCGCAGGCCTCGGTGAAGGACGTGGCCCGTCGTATGCGGGACGAGGACATCGGAGTCGTCCTGGTCACCGACGACGACCGGCTGCGCGGTCTGGTCAGCGACCGCGACCTCGTGGTGCGCGCCCTGGCCGAGGGCGAGGACCCCGAGCGGACGACCGTGGCCGAGGCCTGCAGCGACGACCTGGTCACCGTCGGCCCCGACGACGAGCTGGACCTGGTCGTCCAGGTGATGCGCGAGCACGCCGTCCGCCGCGTCCCCGTGGTCGAGGAGGGCCGGCCGGTCGGCATCGTCTCCCTCGGCGACCTGGCCATCGAACGCGACCCGGATTCGGCGCTCGGCGACATCAGCGCCGCCCCGGGCAACCAGTAGGCCGCCCGGTGTCCGGCCAGGTCCGTCGTGTGGCCTGGCCGGACACGGGAACTCGGCCCCCATGGACGAGCAGGCGCATCTCCACGGGTCGTACTGGCTGCACAGCGCTCCGCCCGGCGATCCCGAGCCCCCGCCGGAGGGGCCGCTCACGGTCGACGTCGCCGTCGTCGGCGCGGGCATCGCGGGGCTCAGCACGGCGTGGGAGGTGGCCCGGCGTGGCCGCTCCGTGGCCGTACTGGAGGCCGACCGGATCGCGGCCGCGGTCACCGGACACACCACCGCCAAGCTGACCGCCCAGCACACCCTGGTCTACGACCGGCTGCGCCGCACCCGGGGTCCCGAGGCCGCCCGGCTCTACGCCCGCTCGCAGACGGACGCCATCCACCGGGCCGCGGAGATCGCGGACCTGCTCGGCGTCGACTGCGACTGGGAGGACACCGCGGCCTACACCTACGCCGAGGACCCCGCCCGGGCCGATGACCTGCGGGCCGAGGCGAAGGCGGCGCGGGAGGCCGGGCTCGCGGCCGAGTTCGTCACCGAGACGGAGCTGCGGTTCCCCGTCGCGGGCGCGGTCCGGGTCGCCGACCAGGCCCAGTTCCACCCCCGCAAGTACCTGCTGGCCGTCGCCGACGGCATCCGGCGGCTCGGCGGCACGATCCACGAGCACACCCGGGTCACCCGCCTCCACGAGGGCGAGCCCTGCGTGCTCACCGCCCGGTCACCCGCGTCCGAGACCCAGGTGACCGCCCGGCACGTGGTCGTCGCCACCCACTACCCCGTCTTCGACCGCGCCCTGCTCTTCACCCGGCTCTCCCCGCGCCGCGAGCTGGTCGTGGCCGCGCCCCTGGACGCCACCGACGCCCCGCGCGGCATGTACATCACCCCCGAACGGAACACCCGTTCCCTGCGCACCGCGCCCCTGGGCGACGGGCACCGGCTGCTCGTCGTGACCGGCGAGCACTTCACGCCCGGCACGGGCGGCGACGTCGAGGAGCGCTTCGAGCGCCTCTTCGGCTGGGCGACGGACCACTTCGGTGAGCTGACCTTGACCCACCGCTGGGCCACCCAGGACAACGAGTCCACCGACACCGTCCCCCTCGTCGGCCCGCTCCACCCGGGCACCCAGAACGTCCACGTCGCCACCGGCTTCGGCGGCTGGGGCCTCAGCAGCGGCATCATGGCCGGCTGCCTCATCGCCGAGCGGATCGCGGGTCGCCCCAGCCCCTGGAGCGATCTGTACGACCCCCGCCGGATCGCCTCCGTCGTCCGTGAGGGCGCCGCCTTCCTCAAGCACCAGGCCGACGTGGCCCGCCACTTCGTCGGCGACCGGCTGCCCACGCCGTCCGGCCCGTCGGTGGACGACATCGCCCCCGGCGACGGCGCGGTCGTCCGCGTCTCCGGCGAACGCTGCGCCGTCCACCGCGACGAGGACGGAAAACTGCACGTCCTCTCCGCGCGCTGCACCCACCTGGGCTGCCTGGTCGCCTTCAACCGCGCCGAACGCGCCTGGGAGTGCCCGTGCCACGGCTCCCGCTTCGACGTCCACGGAGGGGTCGTCCAGGGACCGGCGAACGATCCCCTGGAGCCGAGGGACCTGTAGGGCGCCCTCAGCCGACCAGGATCACCTCCAGCGTGCGCGGGCCGTGCACCCCCTCCACCCGGTCCAGTTCGATGTCACTGGTCGCCGACGGACCCGAGATCCATGTCAACGGGCGGGCGGGGTCCAGCCGTTCGAGAGCCTGCGGCACGGACGACACGACCTGCCCGGGAACGCGCACCACGCACACATGGTGGTCGGGCACGAGGGTGATCCGGCGCCGGCCCTGGTCCGGCCCGCCGTCCAGCACGATCGTCCCGGTCTCGGCGATCGCCACCGCACACGCGGTGACCACACTGTCGACCCGGTCCAGCTCGTGGGGGCTGCTCCCGGCGAGGTCCTCGATCCGGTCGGCATCGGTCGCCGAAAGCCACCGCGGATCCAGACCCGGCGGCACGACCACCGACTTCGCCCCGCGTTCGGCGAGCAACCGGCCGATCAAGGAGGGCAGTTCACCCTCCGGGCAGCGGTGCACGTGCGCCCGGTAGTCCGCCAGGTTCTCGGCCAGCAGCTCCACCGTCTCCTCGACGCCCCGCTCCCCGTGCTCCCGCACGTAGTCGCGCGAGAACGCCTGATCGTACGGCGTGTCGTCCTTCGGTACGTCGGCCAGCGCGCGCCGCACCCGGCCCAGAATCCGCTCCCTGCTGTTCACTCGGCACCCCCCTTGCCGCCCTGGGTCCGCTGCCACCAGTCCCGGAACGGCTCCGCCGGAACCGCGGGGAGCTCCCGGGACCCGCTCCACGCCTTCCCCGGCCCCGGCAGGGTACGAGGGTGAATGCGGCGCGTCCGGGACGCCAGCCGCTGTCCGGTGCGCAGGGCGCCGGGGTGGGAGAACGCCCAGCGCGCCGCGCGCATGGCGGCCCGCTCGGCCGCGTGCCCCTTCGCCGGCTTCAGCACCACCTTGTTGCCCTCCCGGGTCACCGGCCCGCCCTCGACGACCCGTTCCCGTAGATGCACCAGCACCTCCGGGATGTCGATGGCGACCGGACACACGTCGTAGCAGGCCCCGCACAGCGACGAGGCATACGGCAGTGAGGCGTCGATCTCGCTTCCCGTGCCCCGCAGCTGGGGGCTGAGGATCGCGCCGATCGGGCCGGGGTAGACCGAGCCGTAGGCGTGCCCGCCGGCCCGCTCGTACACCGGGCACACGTTCAGACAGGCCGAGCAGCGGATGCAGCGCAGGGCCTGGCGGCCGACCTCGTCGGCGAGGGTGTCGGTGCGGCCGTTGTCCAGCAGCACCAGATGGAAGGTACTCGGCCCGTCGCCCTCCGTCGTGCCCGTCCACGTCGACGTGTACGGGTTCATGCGCTCGGCGGTCGAGGAGCGGGGGAGGGTCTGCAGGAAGACCTCCAGATCACTCCAGGTCGGCACGATCTTCTCGATGCCGACGACAGAGATCAGCGTCTCGGGGAGGGTCAGGCACATCCGCCCGTTGCCCTCGGACTCGACGACCACCAGGGTGCCGGTCTCGGCGACCATGAAGTTCGCGCCGGAGATGCCGACCTTGGCGCGCAGGAACTTCTCGCGCAGGTGCAGCCGGGCCGCCTCCGCCAGCTCGGCGGGCGTGTCGGTGAGGCCCTCCGGGGCCGGCCGCCCCCACTCGCTCATCTCCCTGCGGAAGATGTCCCGGATCTCACCCCGGTTGCGGTGAATGGCCGGGACGAGGATGTGCGAGGGCCTGTCCCGGCCCAACTGCACGATCAGCTCGGCGAGATCCGTCTCGTACGCGCGGATGCCCTCCGCTTCGAGCGCCTCGTTGAGCCCGATCTCCTGGGTGGCCATCGACTTGACCTTGACGACCTCCGACTCGCCCGTCGCCTTCACCAGGTAGGCCACGATCCGGTTGGCCTCCTCGGCGTCGGCGGCCCAGTGCACCGTCCCGCCCGCCGCGGTGACGGACTCCTCCAACTGCACCAGGTACCGATCCAGATGACGGAGCGTGTGGTCCTTGATCCGCTTGCCGGCCTCCCGGAGCGCCGCCCAGTCGGACACCTCGGCGACGGCCTTCGCCCGCTTGGCGCGGATGGTGTGCGTGGCGTGCCGCAGATTGCCGCGCAGCGTCGGGTTGCCGACGGCCTCGTGCGCCGCCTTCGGGAAGGCCGGCATCCCGACGAAGGTCCCGCTCATACGGCGGCTCCCTGCGGGGCGGCACCGGCCGGCTCGTCCTGCGTGCTCGCCAGGATCTCCGCGATGTGCACCGGCCGCAGGCCCGCCTTCAGCCGGGCCATCGTGCCGCCGATGTGCATCAGACACGAGTTGTCGGCCGCGCACAGCACCTCGGCGCCCGTGTCCTGGGCATTGCGCACCTTGTCCGCGCCCATCGCCGCCGAGACGTCGGGGTTCTTCAGCGCGAAGGTGCCGCCGAAGCCGCAGCACTCCTCCGCCCCCGGCAGTTCCACCAGCTCCAGCCCCTTCACCGCCCGCAGCAGCCGCAGCGGCCGGTCCCCGAGCCCGAGACCGCGCAGTCCGTGACAGGTCGGGTGGTAGGTCACCGTGTGCGGATAGTAGGCACCGACGTCCGTCACCCCGAGCACGTCCACCAGGAACTCGGTGAGCTCGTACGTCTTGGGGACGACGGGCGCGAGCGTCGCGGCGAGCGTGTCCCCGCGCCCCTCCGCCCTCGCCCGCTCGCCCATGCGCGGATACAGCTCCCGCACCATCGCCCCGCACGACCCGGACGGCGTGACGATCGCCTCGTACTCCCCGAAGACATCGGAGAAATGCCGGGCGAGCGGCTCGGCCTCATGGCGGTAGCCGGTATTGTAGTGGGCCTGTCCGCAGCAGGTCTGGGCCATCGGGAAGTCGATCTCGACGCCCAGTCTGGTCAGCAGTTTCACCACCGCGCGGCCGGTGTCCGGATAGAGCGTGTCGTTGACACAGGTCAGGAACAGTGCGACACGCATCGCGGCTCCTTGGGGGTCGATCATCGGATGTGTGCAGGGTAGCCCGGCAGGGGGCCCTGCGGGAGACCCCGGCTCACCGCGCGGCGAGCCGGGCCTGTGCCTCCCGCCAGGGCCCCGTACCGCCCTGCGGCTCGTAGCGCGTCAGGGGCTGGGTACGGGCGAGCAGTCGCCGCATGTCGGACCGGTCGCCGACCAGACCGTGCGCACGGGCCTGAACGAGTACGTTGCCGAGCGCGGCCGCCTCCGTGGGCCCGGCCACCACCGGCAGCCCGCAGGCATCGGCGGTGAGCTGGCAGAGCAGCGCGTTCCGGGTGCCGCCCCCGACGATGTGCACCACATCGACGGGATGGCCGGCGAGTCGCTGGGCGTCCTCGACCGCGCGCCGGTGGGCCAGCGCGAGCGAGTCGAGAATGCACCGCGTGATCTCACCGCGCGTCCCGGGCACCGGCTGCCCGGTGGCCCGGCACGCCTCGGCGATCCGCTCCGGCATCCGCCCCGGTGCGAGGAAGGCGGCGTCCCCCGCGTCCACGACGGACCGCAGCGCCGGAGCGGCGGCCGCCTCCCGCAACAGAGCACCCAGATCCGGGTCGCCCCAGGCCCGTACGCACTCCTGGAGCAGCCACAGCCCCATGATGTTGCGCAGATAGCGGACCGTGCCGTCCAGCCCCAGCTCGTTGGTGAAGTTGGCGGCGCGGCTCTCCTCGGTGAGCACGGGCGCCGTCAGCTCGAGGCCCGCCAGGGACCAGGTGCCGGTGCAGATGTACGCGAACCGCTCACCGGTGGCCGGCACGGCGGCCACCGCGGACGCCGTGTCGTGCGACCCGACGGCCGTCACCGGCACCGGCCCGCGCAGCCCCGTCTCCTCCAGCACCCCGGCCCGCAGCACCCCGGCCGGATCACCCGGCTGCCGCAGTGGCGCGAACAGCTCCAGGTCGACGCCGAGCCGCGCGGCGAGGCCGTACGACCAGTCGCGCGTCCGGGGATCGATCAGCTGGGTCGTGGAGGCGTTGGTCAGCTCGGTGCCCTGCTCGCCGGTCAGCCAGTACGTCAGCAGATCGGGGATGAGCAACAGCCGTGCGGCGTGGGAAAGCTGGCGCGTCCCAAGAGCCGCGGCGAGCTGGTACAGGGTGTTGAAGGGCGCGTACTGGATGCCGGTCGCCGCGTACAGCTCGGCCGCCGGCACCGTCGCCCACACCTTCTCCGCCACACCGTCGGTCCGCGCGTCCCGGTAGTGCACCGGGTTGCCGAGCAGGGTCCCGTCGGCGTCGAGGAGGCCGTAGTCCACGGCCCAGCTGTCGATGCCGACGGAGTCGACCCGACCGGCCGCCCGCAGCCCGTCCAGCACGCCGGCGTAGAGGGAGAGGATGTCCCAGCGCAGCCCCTCCGGCACCCGCACGGGACGATTCACGAACCGGTGGGCCTCGTCCAGTTCCAGCGTGTCGGGCCCGACCCGGCCGACCATGACGCGCCCGCTGGACGCGCCGAGGTCGACCGCGGCGTACGACCGCACGGCCGTCACCGGAGGAAAGCGGCCGCCACACCCGCGTCGACGGGCACATGCAGCCCGGTGGTGTGGGTCAGCTCCCCGCCGGTCAGCGCGAACACCGCGTTCGCGACGTGCTCGGGCAGCACCTCCCGCTTGAGGATGGTCCGCTGCGCGTAGAACTCGCCCAGCTTCTCCTCCTCGACGCCGTACACGGCCGCGCGCTGAGCACCCCAGCCGCCCGCGAAGATGCCCGACCCGCGCACCACACCGTCCGGATTGACACCGTTGACCCGGATCCCGTGCTCACCGAGCTCGGCGGCCAGCAGCCGCACCTGGTGGGCCTGGTCGGCCTTGGTTGCGGAGTAGGCGATGTTGTTCGGCCCCGCGAACACCGCGTTCTTCGACGCGATGTAGACGATGTCCCCGCCCAGCCCCTGCGCGATCATCACCCGGGCGGCCTCCCGGGAGACGAGGAAGGAGCCCCGGGCCATGATGTCGTGCTGCAGATCCCAGTCGCGCGCCGAGGTCTCCAGCAGGGGCTTGGAGATGGAGATCCCCGCGTTGTTGACGACGAGGTCGACCCCGCCGAAGGCGAGGAGGGCGGCCTCGAAGGCCTCGGCGATCTGTTCCTCCGACGTCACGTCGACGGCCACGGCGACGGCCTTGTCGGCCCCGCCCAGCTCCTCGGCGACGGCGGTGGCGTTCTCGCCGTTCAGATCGGCGACGACCACACAGGCGCCCTCGGCGACCAGCCGGTGGGCGATGGCCCTCCCGATCCCACTGCCGGCCCCGGTCACCAGCGCCACCCGGGTGGCCAGCGCCTTCGGCCTGGGCATCCGCTGGAGCTTGGCCTCCTCGAGCGCCCAGTACTCGATGCGGAACTTCTCCCGCTCCTCGATCGGCGCGTACGACGACACGGCCTCGGCCCCGCGCATCACGTTGATGGCGTTGACATAGAACTCGCCGGCGACCCGGGCGGTCTGCTTGTCCTTGCCGAAGGAGAACATGCCCACCCCCGGCACGAGCACGACGGCCGGGTCGGCGCCGCGCATGGCGGGGGAGTCGGCCTCGGCGTGCCGCTGGTAGTAGGCGGCGTACTCCTCCCGGTACGCGGCGTGCAGCTCCTTGAGCCGCGCCACCGCGTCCTCCAGCGGAGCGGTCGGCGGGAGATCGAGGACCAGCGGCCGCACCTTGGTCCGCAGGAAGTGGTCCGGGCAGGACGTACCGAGTGCGGCGAGCCGCGGATGCTCGGCCCGGGCCACGAAGTCGAGAACGGCCTCGGAGTCGTTGAAGTGCCCGACCTGCGGCCGGTCCTGCGAGGCGATCGCCCGGACGTACGGCGCGAGCGCGGCGGCCCGCTCCCGCCGCTCGGCCTCGGGCAGCGCCCCGTACCCCTCGATGACCGACCCGAAGGGTTCGGCCTTCCCCCGCTCCGCGAGGAACCGCTCCGCGGTCCGGATGATGTGCAGCGAGTTGCGCTCGCACTCCTCGGCGGTCGCGCCCCAGGCGGTGATCCCGTGCCCGCCCAGGATCACACCGATGGCCTGCGGATTGGCCTCCTTGATCGCGGCGATGTCCAGCCCCAGCTGGAACCCGGGCCGGCGCCACGGCACCCAGGCCACACTGTCCCCGAAACACTCGGCGGTCAGCTTCTCCCCGTCGGCCGCGCAGGCGAGCGCGATCCCGGAATCCGGGTGCAGATGATCCACGTGGGCGGCGTCGACGAGCCCGTGCATGGCGGTGTCGATGGACGGCGCCGCCCCGCCCTTCCCGTGCAGGCAGTAGTCGAACGCGGCGACCATCTCGTCCTCGCGCTCGACCCCCGGATACACCTCGACGAGCCCCCGCAACCGATCCAGCCGCAACACGGCCAGCCCTGCCTCGGTCAGCGTCCCGAGGTCACCACCGGACCCCTTCACCCACATCAGCTCCACGTCCCCACCGGTGACGGGGTCGATGTCGGTGCCCTTGGCGGACGCGTTCCCGCCGGCGTAGTTGGTGTTCCGGGCATCGGAGCCGAGCCGGTGGGACCGGGCGAGGAGGGCGGCGGCTTCGGGATGCAATGACATGAACGTTCAGTCCTTACGTGAGTGGAGGTCTTCCAGGGCCGCGGGGCCGTATCGACGTGCGGCCCCGCCGCGTGGGCGCGACCAGCCACGTGCGGCCCGCACCCCGCGACGGGACGGATCCGGGCAGAGGCTTACGCGCCCCACCCCGCCTGCTCCCCGCCCACCCGCTCGGCGACGATCTTCTCGGCCCACCCGGACCCCCGGTAAGCGGCGATCGGGTCGGGGTCCAACCCCATCTCCTCCCGCACCTCACGAAGCAACGGCCGCACATCCGTGTTGTACGCGTCCATCAGCACCGCATTGGCCTCCAGCACGTCACCGGACGCCTGAGCGGCGCTCAACGCGGTCCGGTCGACGAGCAGCGCCTTCGCCGTCGCCTCCTGCACGTTCATCACCGAACGGATGATCGCCGGAATCTTGGCCTCGATGTTGTGGCACTGATCCAGCATGAACGCCACCTCGGAGCCGAACCCACCGCCACGCACGACCTCGTACATGATCCGGAAGAGCTGGAACGGATCCGCCGCCCCCACCATCAGGTCGTCATCGGCGTAGAACCGCGAGTTGAAGTCGAACCCCCCGAGCTTCCCCTCGCGCAGCAGCGTGGCCACGATGAACTCGATGTTGGTCCCCGGCGCGTGATGCCCGGTGTCCACCACGACCTGCGCCTTCGGTCCGAGCTTCAGACAGTGCGCGTAGGCCGTCCCCCAGTCCGGCACGTCGGTCGTGTAGAAGGCCGGCTCGAAGAACTTGTACTCCAGCAGCATCCGCTGCCCGTCCCCCAGCCGCGCGTACACCTCGGTCAGCCCCTCGGCCAGCCGGTCCTGCCGCGCCCGCACATCGTCCTGACCCGGATAGTTCGTGCCGTCCGCGAACCACAGCTTCAGATCACCGGATCCCGTCGCATCCATGATGTCGACGCACTCCAACAGATGATCGACGGCCTTCCGCCGCACCGCCGCGTCCGGGTGGCAGATGCTGCCCAGTTTGTACGCGTCGTCCTGGAAGGTGTTGGAGTTGATCGTCCCCAGCCGCACCCCCCGGTCCTCGGCATGTTTCGCAAGTGCGGAGTAGTCCTCCACCTTGTCCCAGGGGATGTGCAGCGCCACGCTCGGCGCCACGCCGGTGACCGCGTGGACCTGCGCCGCGTCGTCCAGCTTCTCCTGCGGGGTGCGGGGCACGCCCTGCTGGGCGAACACCTTGAAGCGGGTCCCCGAGTTCCCGTACGCCCACGACGGCGTCTCGACGGCCTGGGTCTTCAGCGCGGCCTTCACCGCGGCGAGGTCGGTCACTTCGGGCTCCTGTGACATCGGTCCGGAACCACGTCCGGATGAAACGATTCAAGACGGGAAGCTATGAGCCTGTGATGGGAGTGTCAACCCCTTGGACCGCATGCCGTTTCCGTGACCGCCGCGTGACCTTCGTCTATCGAAAACTTTTCGAGACGGACCCATTGACGTGACATGCCTGGCCTGCCTAACGTCCCGGCAATCCAGTTGAAACCTTTCACGACGTCGTGACGGCCCTGCGACGGGCACCGTCCGCGGACGTCGTCGAGGAGCCACCCATGACCCACCCGTCCGACACGGGACCCGCCCCGGTGCTGGCGCTGCAGGACGTCGCCAAGTCCTTCGGCGCCGTACGCGCCCTGCGGGGCGTCTCCCTGGAGCTGTTCCCCGGCGAGGTGCACGCCCTCGCCGGGGAGAACGGCGCGGGCAAGTCGACCTTGATCAAGACCCTCGCGGGGGTGCACCGACCGGACGCCGGCCGGGTGCTGCTCGACGGCGAGCCCGTCGTCTTCCACGGCCCCGGCGACGCCCGCGACGCCGGCATCGCCGTGATCTACCAGGAACCCACGCTCTTCCCCGACCTTTCGATCGCCGAGAACATCTTCATGGGCCGCCAGCCCCGGCGCGCCCTCGGCCGGATCGACCACAAGGCCACCCACGCGGCGACCGCGGCCCTGATGGCGCGGCTCGGTGTCGACCTCGACCCCGACCGCCCGGCGCGCGGCCTGTCCATCGCCGACCAGCAGATCGTCGAGATCGCCAAGGCGCTCTCCTTCGACGCCCGCGTCCTGATCATGGACGAGCCCACCGCCGCCCTCACCGGCAGCGAGGTCGCCCGCCTCTTCGGGGTCGTGCGCACCCTGCGCGACCAGGGCGCGGCCGTCCTGTTCATCTCCCACCGCCTCGAGGAGATCTTCGAGATCTGCCGGCGGGTGACGACCCTGCGCGACGGCGCCTGGATCGCCAGCGAACCCCTCGACGGCATGACCGAGGACGACCTGGTCCGCCGTATGGTCGGCCGCGACCTCGACGAGCTCTACCCCAAGCAGGAGGTCGAGCCCGGCGAGGTCGCGCTCAGCGTCCGCCGGCTGACCCGGGAGGGGGTCTTCACCGACGTCTCCTTCGACGTCCGGCGCGGCGAGATCGTCGGCCTGGCCGGCCTGGTCGGCGCGGGGCGCACCGAGGTCGCCCGGGCGGTGTTCGGCATCGACCGCTGGGACGCCGGTGAGGTCACGGTCGACGGCCGCGCCCTCACCAACGGCGCCCCCTCCACCGCGATGGCCGCGGGCCTCGCCCTGGTGCCGGAGGACCGGCGCGCCCAGGGCCTGGTGATGGACATGTCCATCGAGCGCAACATCGGCCTGACCGGACTCCGTACGACCGTCAAGGCCGGCCTGATGGACCGGGGCGCCGAGCGCAGCCGCTCCCTCGACTGGGCGGTCAAGCTCCAGGTGAAGTACGCCCGGATCGCCGACACCGTCAACACCCTCTCCGGCGGCAACCAGCAGAAGGTCGTCCTCGCCAAGTGGCTGGCCACCGCCCCCAAGGTGCTGATCGTCGACGAGCCGACCCGAGGCATCGACGTCGGTACCAAGGCCGAGGTGCACCGGCTGCTGAGCGAGCTGGCCGCCGACGGGGTCGCCGTTCTGATGATCTCCTCCGACCTGCCCGAGATCCTCGGCATGGCCGACCGCGTGCTGGTGATGCACGAGGGCCGGCTCACCGCCGAGATCCCCCGCTCCGACGCCACCGAGGAAACCGTGATGGCCGCAGCCACGGGGAGGGCCGCCGCATGACGGTGACCACTCCTGAACAGGCCCCCGTCGCCGAGGTGCCCAAGTCCAGTGGCACCCGGCTCGTCGACCGTGTCTTCAAGATGCGCGAACTCGCCATCCTGGTCGTCTTCCTGGTGATGATCGCCGTCACCCAGGCCGGCAACAGCGAGTTCCTCTCCGAGCAGGGCATCAAGGACCTGCTGCTGAACGCGACCATCCTGGTCCTGGTCGCCACCGGCCAGTCGCTGGTCGTCATCACCCGCAACGTCGACCTGTCGGTCGGCTCGACCCTCGGCATCACCGCCTTCGCCGCCGGTACCTATCTGCACGGCGGCGGCAACCCGGTGATCGCGATCGTGCTGGCCGTCCTGCTCGGCATCGGCTTCGGGCTCCTCAACGGCCTGCTGGTCAGCCTCGGCCAGGTGCCCGCCCTCGTCGTCACCCTCGGCACCCTGTACATCATCCGGGGCATCGACTCCATCTGGGTCGGCTCCCGGCAGATCACGGCCGCCGACCTCCCCGGCGGCTTCGTGGACTTCGGCTCCGGCGGTATCTCGGCCGTCCCGTGGCTGGCGCTGATCGCCCTCGCCGTCCTGGTCGCCACCGCCTACTACCTCAAGCACTTCGGCAGCGGCCGCGAGCTCTACGCCCTCGGCTCCAACCCGGAGGCCGCGCGTCTGGCCGGTATCCCGGTGCGCAAGCGGATCCTGGCCGCGTACACCTTCTGCGGCGGCCTCGCCGGCCTCGCCGGCGCGATGTACCTGGCCCGGTTCGGCAACGTCGACTCCGGGACCGGCAACGGCTACGAACTCACCGTCGTCAGCGCGGTCGTGGTCGGCGGTGTCGTCTTCACCGGCGGCTCCGGCAGCGTCTACGGCGCCGCGCTCGGCGCGCTCCTGCTGACGTCCATCAACAGCGTGCTGCCCGCCCTCGGCGTCAGCTCGGTCTGGGTGCTCGCCATCAACGGCGTCCTGCTCCTGCTCGCGATCGCGGTCGACCGGATCGTGGCCCTGCGGGTGGCGGCCGCCCTGAAGAAGAAGTCGGCGTCCGTGAAGCCGGCCGTAGAGAAGGGGGAGGCCCGTGCCTGAGTCCCTGGCCCGCGCGATCCGCTGGGACACCGTTGTCAGCGCTCTCCTGATCGTCCTGCTGCTGTTCTCCTTCTCCTTCGTGGACGGCTTCGGCAACGCGCTGAACCTGTCCTTCCTGATCGGCAACACCCTGCCGATCGCGCTGATCGCCCTGCCGATGACCCTGTTGGTGGTCTCCGGCGAGATCGACCTCTCGGTCGCCTCCACGGCCGGGCTGTCCGGCGCCGTGATGGGCGCCCTGTGGAACCAGGGCATGACCATCGAGACGATCATCCCGATCTGCCTGCTGCTCGGTGTCGTCTGCGGGCTGGTCAACGGCCTGCTGGTGACCCGCCTCGGGCTGCCCTCGCTCGCCGTCACCATCGGCACCCTCGCCGCCTACCGGGGCATCGCACAGATCGTGCTGGGCTCCGACGCGGTGACCGACTTCCCCTCCCAGTACCTGGACTTCGCGGCCGGGCGGGTCGGGAACAGCTTCCTCCCCCAGGCCTTCCTGCCCTTCCTGGTCCTGCTCGCGATCGCGGTGGTCGTCCTGCACGCCACCCCGTTCGGGCGCTCGCTCTTCGCGACCGGCGCCAGCGAGGAGGCGGCGCGATTCGCCGGCATCCGCGTCAAGCGGCAGAAGCTGATCCTGTTCACGGTGACGGGGCTGATGGCCTCGCTGACCGGGATCTTCTGGGCGCTGCACTACGCCAGCGCTCGCTATGACAACGCCACCGGGCTCGAACTGTC
This sequence comes from Streptomyces sp. NPDC049687, assembly GCF_044465285.1. Lineage (NCBI taxonomy): Bacteria > Bacillati > Actinomycetota > Actinomycetes > Kitasatosporales > Streptomycetaceae > Streptomyces > Streptomyces sp. NPDC049687. The sequence continues at coordinate 593,440 of NZ_JBITLN010000002.1, read as the reverse complement.
CGTCGTCGCCGCCGTGTTGCTCGGTGGGATCGACTTCGACGGCGGCAAGGGCACGTTGGGCGGTGCGATCGCGGGGGTGTTCCTCCTGGGCGCGCTGCAGAACGTGATGAGCCTGCTGAACGTCTCCGCCCAGTCGCAGATCGTCGTCACCGGCGTCCTGCTCGTCGTCTCCGTGCTCGGCCCCCGGGTCGCACGCCAGATCTCCGTCGCGAGGGCGGGCCGCCGAGCCGCCTCGACACCGACGTCGTAACTCCGCCTCGTCTCACCCTCGTAAAGGACACACCACCATGCGCAAGTCATCCCTCCGCCGTGCCTGCGCGGCCCTCGCCGCCGTCTCCTCGCTCGCTCTCGCCGCCACCGCCTGCGGCGGCACCACCAAGGAGGACGTCAAGAGCGAAGGTGCCTCGGCGGCCGCCACCGGCAAGGCCGACCCGAACGCCGCCACCAAGAAGGGCCTGACCGTCGGCTTCCTGCCGAAGCAGGTCAACAACCCGTACTTCACCTCCGCCGACAAGGGCGGCGAGGCGGCCCTGAAGGAGCTGGGCTCCAGCTACAAGGAGGTCGGTCCCTCCAGCGCGACCGACACCTCGGGGCAGGTGTCGTACGTCAACACGCTCACCCAGCAGCAGGTCGACGCGATGGCCGTGTCCGCGCAGGACCCGGGCGCCCTGTGCACCGCGCTCAAGCAGGCCATGAGCAACAAGATCAAGGTCGTCACCTACGACTCCGACACCAACCCCGAGTGCCGCAACGCCTTCGTCTCGCAGGCCTCCGCCGAGGACCTGGGCCGCACCGAGGTGCAGCTGCTCGCCGAGCAGATCGGCTACAAGGGCGAGATCGCGATCCTGTCGGCCGCGCAGACCGCGACGAACCAGAACACCTGGATCGACTTCATGAAGGACGAGCTGAAGGACGCCAAGTACAAGGACATCAAGCTCGTCAAGGTCGCGTACGGCAACGACGACGCCCAGCAGTCCTTCCAGCAGACCCAGGGCCTGCTCCAGCAGTACCCGAACCTGAAGGGGATCATCTCCCCGACCACGGTCGGCATCAAGGCCGCCGCCCAGTACCTCTCCGGCTCCAAGTACAAGGGCAAGGTCAAGCTGACCGGCCTCGGCACCCCCAACGACATGCGCAAGTACGTCAAGAACGGGACCGTCGACGCCTTCGAGCTGTGGGACCCCTCGAAGCTCGGCGCGCTGGCCGCGCAGACGGCCGTGGCGCTGGTCTCCGGCCAGATCACCGGCAAGGAGGGCGAGACCTTCACGGCCGGCGGCACCTCGTACACCATCGGCAAGGACGGTGTGATCAGCCTCGGCAAGCCGACCGTGTTCGACACCAAGAACATCGACCAGTTCAACTTCTAGTCCCGGAGCGGTACTTCATGCAGCGCGTCTGTTTCCTGCTCAAGGTCCGACAGGACCGCCTCGCCGAGTACCGCGAACGCCACGCCGCCGTGTGGCCGGAGATGCTGGAAGCTCTCTCGGCCACCGGCTGGCACAACTACTCCCTCTTCCTGAGAGACGACGGCCTGCTCGTCGGCTACCTGGAGACCGAGGACTTCGCGGCCGCCCGGGCAGGCATGGAGGCCACCGAGGTCAACGCCCGCTGGCAGGCGGAGATGGCGCCGTTCTTCGAGTCGCTGGACGGCACCCGGCCCGACGAGGCCATGAAACCGCTCACCGAGGTGTTCCACCTCGCCTGACCCCACCGCACCACCGCCCCCGCCCCGCTCTCGTACGACAACGGAGTCCCCCGAGATGAGACGACGCACCCTGCTGGCAGGCGCCCTCCTCAGCGCCGCGGCGGCCCCCGTCCTCGCCACCGGCACCGCACGCGCCGCCGACCCCGGCCCCTCGGTCACCCGCAAGGGCACCACCCAACTCGACGCGAAAGCCGTCTTCTTCGTCTCCTACGACGGCCTGGTCAACAACAACTCCTTCCAGAAGAACGGGCTGTTGACCTACAAGGGCTACCAGTACGCCACCTGGTACACCTCCACCGGCAACGCGGTCGTCGGCCGCCGCGTCCTCGGCGGCACCACCTGGTCGACCGTCACCCTCTCCCATGTGCTCAAGTCCAGCGACTCCCACAACGTCATCTCCATGGGCGTCTCCAAGGTGGACGGCCGGCTCCACCTCAACATGGACTCCCACAGCGACGGCTTCTTCTACGTCAAGTCGGTGGCAGGACTCCTCGACAACCCGGCGAGCACCTCCTGGACGTCGTCCGTCTTCGGCGCCGTGCAGACCACCCTCGACGGCCTCGCCCTCACCACGCAGTTCACCTACCCGCAGTTCATCGCCACCCCCGAGGGCAGGCTCCAGCTCAGCTACCGCGTCGGCATCTCCGGCAACGGCCGCAACGCCCTCGCCGAGTACGACGGTTCGACGTGGACCGCGCTGGGGGAGTGGACCAGCTCCACCGGGACGTACACCAGCGAGCACGGCTCCTCGACCGCCCGCAACATGTACCTCCACGGCATCGACTACGACGTCAACGGCCGGCTTCACTCCTTCTTCACCTGGCGCGAGCAGAACGGCGCCGTGATGTGCTCCAGCGGCGGCATCACCAACCACGACACGGGTTACGTCTACTCCGACGACCGCGGGCGCACCTGGCGCAACAACGCCGGCACCGTCGTCGGCACCACCGGCGGGTCCGACAGGGTCGCCGTCACCGACAGCGGGCTGGTCGTCGACCCGCTCAACCCGGACCACTCCCTGATGAACCAGGAGAGCCAGTTCACCGACTCCGCCGGCCGCCCGCACGCGATCATCAGCTATGTCCCCGGCCGTTTCGGCCAGTGCACCACCGACTACGTCAGCGACCGCACCGCCAACGGCCGCGCCTTCCACGTCCGCAAGAACTCCTCGGGCACCTGGCAGAAGACGGAGATCCCCGTCCCGCTCAACTCCAGCCAGCGCACCAAACTGGTCCTGGACAAGTACGACAACGCCTACGCGATCTTCCCCTTCGGCCGGATCGCCGGCGCCTCGAAGGCGTCCGGGTACACCGACTGGGCGGTGCTGTCCGACGGCAGCGGGCTGAACGCCTTCGGCGAGGTCGTGATCGACGAACCGCGGGTCAAGGCCGACAACACGCTGTCGTTCATGTACCAGGAGAAGTCGAGCGGGACGACCCCCTCGGCGCTCCACGTCATCGACTTCGCGCTGCCCGCATGACCAGGACAGCGCCCCGGACAGGGGTGCGGCGGTACGACGGTAATGTGAAGGCCGTCCCGCCGTGCCCCGTTCACCTGGAGGTCCCCGCCTGATGGCCCAGTCGGTGGGTATCAAGGACGTCGCCCGTGCCGCCGGAGTCTCCGTCGGCACGGTCTCCAACGTCATCAACCGCCCGGACACCGTCGCCACGGAGACCCGGGCGCGTGTGCTGTCCGCGATCGACCGCCTCGGCTACGTCCGCAGCGAGTCCGCGCGCCAGCTGCGGGCCGGGCGCAGCCGGATCATGGGGCTGCTCGTCCTCGACATGGGCAATCCCTTCTTCGTGGACGTCGCACGCGGTGCCGAGCGGGCCGCCCGTGACGCCGGGCTCGGCGTGATGGTCTGCAACAGCGCCGAGAGCGTGGGCGAGGAGGCCGAGTACCTCTCCCTCTTCGCCGAGCAGCGGGTGCGGGGCGTGCTGCTCACCCCGGCCGACGCGACCGGCCGCAACATCGACTCCTTCCGCCGCCACGGCATCCCGTTCGTGCTGGTCGACCGGGTCTCCGAGGGCACCACCGAGTGCTCGGTGTCCGTGGACGACGTGGCGGGCGGCGCCCTCGCCGTACGGCATCTGATCGACGCGGGGCACCGCTCCATCGCCTACGTCAGCGGCCCGCCCGGCTTCAACCAGGTCCGTGACCGCCGCACCGGCGCGCTGAACGCGCTCGCAGAGGCGGGCCTCGGCCCGCAGTGCCTGCGCGAGCTGCCCACCGAGCGGCTCGACGTGGCCGCGGGCCGGGACGCGGGCGCCCGCCTGCTCGGTCTCGCCGACCGCCCCACGGCCGTGTTCTGCGCCAACGACCTGCTCGCCCTCGGTGTCCTGCAGGCCATGTACGCGGCCGGCGTCAACGTTCCCGACGACCTCGCCATCGTCGGCTACGACGACATCGAGTTCGCCGCCGCCGCGGCCGTCCCCCTCACCTCGGTCCGCCAGCCCGCCGTCACCATGGGCGCGCTCGCCGCCGAGCTGCTGCTGGAGGAGACGGAGGAGAGCGGCCGGGGGCACGAGCACCGACGGGTCGTGCTCCAGCCCGAACTGGTGGTGCGCCGCTCCAGCCTCTCGGTGCGCTGAGCCGCCGTTCAGTAGCTGTTCATGATCCCCCGGGCTCCTGAGCCGCTCGGACATGTGCTGAACTGGGACGCGGCCCGCACCTCGAGCGTCCCAGGAGACCCCTGTTGTCCCTCAGCTACCGCCAGCCCGGCGTCGTACTCACCGATCGCCGCTTCACCGTGCCCCTCGACCACAGCGACCCTTCGGGCGAGACGATCGGGCTGTACGCCCGTGAGGTCGTCGCCAGCGACAAGGCGGACCAGGACCTGCCGTGGCTGCTCTACCTCCAGGGCGGCCCCGGCTTCGGCGCCCACCGCTTCGTCGGCAAGCCGGCCTGGCTCGGGCGCGCGCTGCAGGAGTTCCGCGTGCTGCTGCTGGACCAGCGCGGCACCGGCCACTCCACGCCCGCCAACCGCCAGACGCTGCCACTGCGCGGAGGCCCCGCCGAGCAGGCCGACTACCTGACGCGCTTCCGCGCCGACTCGATCGTCCGTGACTGCGAGCTGGTCCGCCGCGAGGTCACCGGCGGCGCCCCCTGGACCGTCCTCGGCCAGAGCTTCGGCGGCTTCTGCACGGTCAGCTACCTCTCCCTCGCCCCCGAGGGCCTGGCCGCCGCCGTGATCACCGGCGGTCTGCCCTCCCTCGACGCCCACGCCGACGACGTCTACCGCGCCGCCTACCCGCGCATGGAGCGCAAGGTCGCCGCGCACTACGCCCGCTACCCGCAGGACGTCGAACGGATCCGCCGGATCGCCGACCACCTGCTCCACCACGAGGTCACGCTCCCCAACGGATACCGCCTCACCGTCGAGGCCTTCCAGACCCTCGGTATCCTCCTCGGCGGCGGCGAGGGCAGCCACCGTCTCCACCACCTCCTCGAAGAGGCCTTCGTCCCCACCCCGCACGGCCCGCGGTTGTCCGACGCCTTCCAGGAGGAGATCCAGAACCTCCTCTCCTTCGCCGGCCACCCCCTCTACGCCCTCGTCCACGAGGCCATCTACGGCCAGGACGCCCGTCCCACCGCATGGTCGGCAGAGCGGGTGCGCGCCGAGTTCCCGCAGTTCGACGCGGCCAAGGCGCTCACCGGCGACGGACCGCTGCTCCTGACCGGCGAGACCGTCCACCCCTGGATGTTCGACACCGACCCCGCCCTGCGGCCCCTGCGCGAGACCGCCGAGCTCCTCGCCGCCCGTACCGACTGGACGCCCCTGTACGACTCCGCCCGCCTCGCCGCCAACGAGGTCCCGGTCGCGGCCGCGATCTACCACGACGACCTGTACGTCGACACCGCCCACTCCCTGCGCACCGCCCGCGCCATCCGGGGACTGCGCACCTGGGTCACCGACGAGTTCGAACACGACGGCGTCCGGGCGGGCGGCCCCCGCGTCCTGGACCGCCTGCTGGCGCTCCTCCGTGACGAGGTGTGATGCACCGTCACCGATTAGTCTTCAGGCATGACCGAGCCGACGATCACCCAGCTCCGGCCGATGCCCGAGGACTGGCAGCGGGCCCTCGCGGTCGTGGCGCACCCGGACGACCTGGAGTACGGGTGCTCCGCGGCCGTCGCCGCCTGGACCGACGCCGGCCGAGAGGTCGTCTACGTCCTGGCGACCCGCGGCGAGGCGGGCATCGACACCATCGCGCCCGACGAGTGCGGCCCGCTGCGGGAGCGGGAGCAGCGGGCGAGCGCCGCCGTCGTGGGGGTGTCGACGGTCGAGTTCCTCGACCACCGGGACGGTGTGATCGAGTACGGACCCGCCCTGCGCCGCGACATCGCGGCCGCCGTCCGCCGCCACCGCCCCGAACTCGTCATCACCCTCAACCACCGCGACACCTGGGGCTCAGTCGTCTGGAACACGCCCGACCACGTCGCCGTGGGCCGCGCCACGCTCGACGCGGCCGGCGACGCGGGCAACCGCTGGATCTTCCCGGAGCTGACCGAGGAGGGCCTCGAGCCGTGGAACGGCGTGCGCTGGGTCGCGGTCGCCGGTTCGGCCACTCCCACCCACGCCGTCGACGCCTCGGCGGGCCTGGAGCGCGCGGTGCGCTCGCTCCTGGAACACCGCCTCTACATCGAGGCGTTGACCGACGAGGAGCCGGAGACGTACGTACGCGGATTCCTGACCGGGGTGGCCCACTCCGTGGGGGAGCGCTTCGGGGGCAGACCGGCCGTGGCGTTCGAACTGTTCAACCGATAGAGACCGTGCCGACAGGGGGAGTGGCGCAGTGCAGGACACGGACGTACTGGCACAGCGATTCGAGGAGCACCGGGAGCACCTCAAGGCCGTCGCCTACCGGATGCTCGGCTCGCTGGCCGAGGCGGACGACGCCGTCCAGGAGGCCTGGCTGAGACTCAGCCGCAGCGACATCGACGACGTACGCAACCTGGGCGGCTGGCTGACCACCGTGACCGGCCGGGTCTGCCTCGACCTGCTGCGCTCGCGCACCGCACGCCGCGAACAGCCGATGGACGAGGGCTACGACACCTTCGTCCCCGATCCGGTGATCCGCCCCCTGCCCCGGACCGACCCGGAGCAGGAGGTGCTCCAGTCCGACGCGGTGGGGCTCGCTCTGCTGGTCGTCCTGGAGACCCTGGAGCCCGCGGAGCGGCTCGCCTTCGTGCTGCACGACATGTTCGCCGTGCCCTTCGACGACATCGCGCCGATCGTGGAGCGCAGCACGGCCGCGACCCGGCAGCTGGCCAGCCGCGCACGCCGCCGGGTCCAGGGCGCAGCGCCCTCGGCGGAGCCGGACCTGGTCCGGCAGCGCGAGGTGGTGTCCGCCTTCCTGGCCGCCGCCCGCGGCGGTGACTTCGAGGCGCTGCTCGCCGTCCTCCACCCCGATGTGGTGCTGCGTGCCGACGCCGGGGAGCTGGTGCGGGGCGCGGCCGCCTCCAAGGTGGTACGGGGGGCGAAGACGGTGGCCGAACAGGCGATGTTCTTCCGGCAGTTGGCGCCGGCCGGACGGCTCGCTCTGGTGGGGGACGCGGTCGGGATCCTCAACGGCCCCGAAGGGGAGGTGCGTTCCGTCATGGGCGTCACCGTCGTCGACGGCCGGATCGTCGCCCTGCACATCCTGGCCGACCCGGGGCGGGTGGCCGGGCTGGACATCCCGGAGGGAGCGTGAGCGCAGGTCAGTAGGGTGGAGGGTATGCGAGACGAGATGGTGCGCCGGGAGGAACTCCGCGGCGACTGCGGCAACTGCTTCGGCCTGTGCTGCGTGGCCCTGCCCTTCGCCCGGTCCGCGGACTTCGCGTTCGACAAGCCCGCGGGCCGGCCCTGCTCCCATCTGGCGGACGACCACCGCTGCGGCATCCACGACCGGCTCCGGCAGAAGGGCTTCACCGGCTGCACGGTGTACGACTGCTTCGGCGCCGGCCAGAAGGTCTCGCAGCTCACCTTCGGCGGCCGGGACTGGCGGGGCGCACCGGGTGAGCACGCCCGGCGCATGGCCGAGGTCTTCCCGGTCGTCCGCCAGCTGCACGAGTTGCTCTGGTACCTCACCGAGGCCCTCACCCTGCCCGCCGCCCGCCCGGTCCACCCGGAACTGCGCCGGGCCCTGGACAGGACGGAGGAGCTCACCCGGCTGGCCCCGGACGAGCTGGCCGCGCTCGACGTCCCGGCCCACCGCCAGGACGTCAACGTCCTGCTGCTGAAGACCAGCGAACTCACCCGGGCCGGCGTCCGTGGCCGGAGGAAGGACCGTCGGGGCGCCGACCTGATGGGCGCCCGGCTCAAGGGCGCCGACCTGCGCGGCGCGAACCTGCGTGGCGCCTGTCTGATCGCCGCCGACCTCACCGGCGCCGATCTGCGCGGGGCGGATCTCATCGGGGCCGACCTGCGCGACACCGACCTCACCGACGCCGACCTGACCGGCGCGTTCTTCCTGACCCAGCCGCAGGTGAACGCGGCCCGGGGCAGCGCGGGCACCCGGCTGCCGGAGTCAGTCACCCGCCCGGTGCACTGGACAGCGGGGCTCTGACATCGTCCCGTGCGGCACGGACGCGCCCGGCGCGGCTCGGTCCGGCGCGTCCGGGCGCGGCGCGGGCTCGGGGGACCCCACCGGCGCCGTACGGCGTTCCAGTCCCAGCCGCAGCCCCTCCGGCATCAACGTGAGCCGCTCGGCGACCCGCAGCCGGTAGGCCGGGTCGGGCCGCAGGTCGTAGCGGCGCAGCAGCAGTCCGAGCACGAGCGTGGCCTCGTGCAGGGCGAACTGGCGTCCGATGCAGGCCCGTGCTCCCGTGCCGAACGGTTTGAAGGTGTGCGGGGCACGGGAGCGGACGGCGGAGGTGTCGAAGCGGTCCGGATCGAACCGCTCGGCGTGGGCGCCCCACACCTGCGGATCCCGGTGCAGCATCGCCGTCAGCACCAGCGCCCACCCCCCGCGCCGCATCGGATGCTCCCCGCCGAGCACGGTGTCCTCGCGGGCCTCCCGTGCGAACGCGGGCGCCGTCGGCCACAGCCGCAGCGCCTCGTCGAGCACCCGGCGCACGTACCGCAGCTTTGCCACCTGGTCGTAGCCGGGCACCGCCGCGTCTGCCCACACCCGGTCCACCTCGGCCCGGGCGCGCGCCGCGACCTGCGGGTTCAGCGAGAGGTAGTGCAGGGCGAAGGAGAGCGCGCCGGAGGTGGTCTCGTGGCCCGCGACCAGGAAGGTGATGACCTGCCGGCGCACGTTCTGCGCGGACAGCCGCTCGCCCGTCTCGGGGTGCGCGGTGTCGAGCATCCGGTCGAGCAGGTCCCCGTCCCCGCCGCCCCCGCCGCGACGTTTCCGTACGAGGTCGTCGACCGTGCGGTTGAGATGGGCGATGTCGGCCGCGTTCCGTCGCGCGGCACGCCTCAGCAATCGCGGGTGGGGGATGGTGTTGAGGCGCTGCGCGTAGGTGAGCGTGCCCACCATCGCGGTCACGAAGGGGTGCGGGCGGGTGCGCTCGAACGAGCCGAAGTCATGCCCGAAGCCGGTGCGCGCGATCGTCTCCAGGGTCAGCTTGGTCATGTCCCCCGGCACGTCCACGGACCGCCCCGCGGCCAGCTCGCCGTCCCAGTGAGCGGTGAGCCGTTCGGCGACGGCCAGCATCATCGGGTGGTAGGCCGCCATGGCCTCCCGGCTGAACCCCGGCGCGAGCACGTCGTGCGCCAGCTGCCAGTTGGGTTCGTGGTTGTACGCCGTGAACAGCGCGTCCCCGACCACCGGCCGCAGGTTGGCGATCCCCAGTCCCACGTGCTTGGCGAACCGCGACTCGTCCGCCATGTCGGCGGCGAGCTCCGCGCCCCACACGAACACGAACTCCCTGCCGAACGCCTTGCGCCGGAAGATGGGCCCGAGCTGCCGGGCGTACCGCAGGGAGTCCTGCAGGGGTGTGTTCCGGCTCGCGCCCAGGACGTCGCCGAGCAGCGGGAGCCGGTGCGGCGGATGCGGGATGCGGTGCAGCTCCGGCCACCCCAGCTCCGCGCCGCGGAACCCCTTGGGCAACGTCTCCCCGGTCGTCGTCACCGTCTCCGCCATGACGTGATCTCCCTTGATCCAGCGGCAGCCTGGTTCTGTTGTACATGGGTTCAATAGCGCGCCTCAGTCTGATCCGGCCACTGAACCGGCGTCAAGTAAAGTGCGGCCATGGCCGCGAACCAGGGCGAGCGCACCCGGCGCCGACTCAGCACCGAGGAGCGCAGGGAGCAGCTCCTGTCCGTGGGCGCGCGGCTGTTCTCGGAGAGTCCGTACGACGACGTCTGGATCGAGCAGGTCGCCGAGATCGCCGGGGTCTCGCGCGGACTGCTCTACCACTACTTCCCGACCAAACGGGACTTCTTCGCGGCGGTCGTCGAGCGCGAGAGCGAGCGGATGCTGCGGATGACGGCGGCGGTGCCCGGTGTCCCGGTCCGCGAGCAGCTCGCCTCGGGCCTCGACACCTACCTGGAGTACGTCGAGACCCACGCGCACGGCTATCGCGCCTTCCACCGGGCGGACGCGGCCGGCGACCAGACCGTCCGCCGTGTCTACCAACGGGCGCTCGCGGCGCAGGAGCAGCAGATCCTGGCCGCCCTCGGCGCCGACCCGGAGTTCGGCCCCCTCTTCGAGGGGCGCCCCGATGTCCGCCTGGCGGTGCGCGGCTGGCTGGCCTTCACGACGGCCGTCTGCCTGGAGTGGCTGCGGGGGCGGGATCTGACGCGGGAGCAGGTGCGGGAGCTGTGCGCGCGGGCGCTGCTCGGGGTCATCACGGACTGAAAGGTGCCGTAAAAGATCACCTGTGCCGGTTGGCGTACGCCTGGAACTCCGATAGGTTAGGCAAGGCTTACCTAAGGAGGTCTGGGATGGGTGACAGCCACAGCTGGACGGCGGTGCCCGGTGCGGCCGAGCGGGCCAGGTCGGTGCTGGCAGCCGCATGGTCCTGCACGGTGACCGCGGACGGCGGCCGCGAGGAGTTCGTCGGCGCGCACACCGTCGACGAGGACGGGCGGGTGCACGTGCGCGTGCCCGAGGACAGCTTCCTGCGCACGGCGGCGATCTGCGCGCCCCGCGGCGAGCCGTCCGCCGTCCTGGAGTTCGCCGACGTCGCGCCCGTCCCCGTGCGAGGCCGTGTCCGCGCCAGGCTCTGGCTCGCCGGCTGGTTCGCCCCAGAGGACGACCACCTGGTCTTCCACGCCACCCGGGTCGTGCTGAAACAGCCCTGCGGCGCGGTCGTCGTCCCCCTCGACGAGTTCGCGGAGGCCCGGCCCGACCCCCTCGCCATCGCCGAGGCCCAGCTGCTCACCCATCTCGCCGACGCCCACCCCGACGCCGTCGAGCGGCTCACCCGGCTCGTCTCGAGCGACAGTCTGCACGGTGCCGTACGGGTCCAGCCGCTCGCCGTCGACCGGCACGGACTGACGCTGCGCATCGAACGCGCCCGCGCCCACGGCGACGTACGCCTGCCCTTCCACGCGCCCGCCGACGACCTCGGACAGCTCACCGAGCGCATGCACGTCCTGCTCGGCCAGGCGAGCGCCGCGTCATGCCCGCGCGCCCTACAGCGGCAGCGCACAGACGGCGACGGGTGACGCGAACGGCTCGCCCGTGAGCCGCAGCGCACCGCTCCCGCCGTCCACCTCGAAGACGCTGACGGTGCCGGAGCGCTGGTTCGCCGCGAACAGCAGACCGCCGTCCGGCGAGAGAGCGATCTGCCGGGGGAAGTCCCCTTCCACCGGGACCGTGCCGAGCAGCCGCAGCCGGGCCCCGTCCGCCTCCACCGCGTAGCGCGCGAGCGTGTTGTCGCCGCGGTTGGCGAGGTAGGCGTACGCGCCGTCCGGCGTGAGCGCCACCTGCGCCGGATAGTTGGGGTCCGCCCCGGCCCCCGTGGACTGCGGCGCGCCGATGGTCAGCCGGCCTGTGGAGGCGTCGTAGGCGCAGACGGCGACCGTGTCGTCGGCCTCGTTGGCGAGGTAGGCGTGCCGGCCGCCGGGGTGGAACGTGAGGTGGCGCGGTCCCGCGCCCGGCCGGGTGTGTGCCCGCGCGACCTCTCTCAGCGTGCCCGCCCTCTCGTCCAGCCGGTAGCTGTACACCGTGTCGGTGCCGAGGTCGACGGCCAGGACGTGTCCGCCGTCCGGCGCGGTGATGAACTGGTGCGCGTGCGGGCCCTGTTGGCCCGGGCCGGGTGCGGGACTGGTGTGTCTGACCAGGTCGGTGCGCTCGCCCAGCGCCCCCGAGGCCGCGATCGGGTGCACGGCCACACTTCCCGAGCCGTAGTCGGCGCTCAGCAGCCAGCGCCCGCCCGGATGCACGGACAGATGACAGGGCTGGGCCCCGCCCGTCGCCCGGCTGCCCAGCACCTTCCGGTCCGACAGCCGTACGGCGGTCACGGAGCCCTTCGCGCGCTCGTCGACCGCGTACAGCGTTCCGCCGTCCGGGTGCACCGCCAGATACGACGGGTCCGGGACGCCGGTGATCGTGCCCCGGCCGGTGATCCGCCCCGTCGAGGGGTCGTACGAGGCGACGCCCACGCCCTTTCCGCCGCCCTCGGCGGAGGTGTAGGTCCCGATGTAGAGGGGCCGGGGGCCGGAGGGGCTCGGGGAGGACGACGGCGGCGCGGACGGCGACCCCTGCCGGGGCGGCGCGGCTTCCCGCGGCTCCCGGACCTCCCGGGTGCCACCGTCGTCGCCGCATCCGGCCAGCACCGCCGCCGCGGCCGCGCCGCCGAGCACCCCGACGAAGCGGCGCCTGCTCCAGCTTCCGCACGCCCCTTCCGTCCCACCGCTCATGCCCGCACCTCAGGTCGTCGTATGCCCCCGCCGTGACAGCCACCTTGACGTGAACCGGCTGCCGAACGCAAAGCGGGAAGACCCAGGACCCGCTACCAGTCGCCGTCCTCCACCGGCTTCCCCGGCGCGTCCTTCAGGTGGTGCACCTGGCCGGGCGCGGGCTCCTGCCACGGGTCCAGGTCGGCGCCGAGCCAGTCGCCCACCGGCTGCACGGCGGCCAGGGTGTCGCTGGGGGCGACGTCGTGCGCGTCCTGGTCGTAGTAGTCGTACCAGGGCAGACCGGCCTTGGTGTACGCGGCGCGGTCCACGGGGGAGGGCGGGGGCTCCTCGCCGGTGATGCGGCGCCACTCCGGCGGAGTCACCAGGTGCACGAAGACACGGGCGGCGGGTTCCTCGGTGTAGTCCGAGACGGGGCGGGTGTCCCGGTAGACCTCCTGCCGCATCGAACCGCCCACCCCCAGGCCCATCGCGGCGGCGGCCCGGGGCCGGGGCGCGCTCCCCGGAGCGGGGGCCGCGGCGGGCATCATCGGCATCGCGCCCGGCGCGGGCGGGGCGCCGTACCCGCCCACCGACTTCACGCTCGTCGTCCGCGAGGAGAGCCGGCGCTCGGCCTCCCGCCAGGCGGCGCGCTTCTCCTCGTTCAGCGGGAACGACTGCAGCTGGACCCCGCCCCACACCTCCTCGCCGGTGACCTGGCCCTCCACGGTCGCGCCCATCCCGAGCGGCACCGCCACGAACTGGCGGACCGTGCCCTTCCCGGAATTGATGCCGTCCAGCCAGGGCTGGCGCGGCAGCGCCACGTAGTTCTGCGGGTCGCGGGAGAGCCGGTCGCTCCAGGGCTTCCCGGAGACCGCGCACACCTTGCCCGCCCCGACCTGCAGCGCGGCCGGCTCCGCCGAGCCCGCGAAGCCCAGCCACATCGCCTCGCGCAGATACATCGGCAGCATCACGCCACCGCGCGCCAGCCAGTCGGCGGGCACGGTGTCCCGGTGGTCGGCGACCCGGCGGACGGGGAACACACCCAGGCCGGGCGGCAGATCGTGCGTGCCGCTCTCCGGCAGCCGCAGCGTCCGCATGAACCGCACCGCCACCCCGCCCGGCAGCCTCAGTGTGTCCCCGTCGATCCGTACCGCGGTGCCGGCCATCGGCATGCTCCCTCACGATCCCGCGCCGGCCCCGTCCCGGCGTCTGTCAGAGAGAACGCCGGCTGATCCCCGTGCGGTTCCGCCACAGCTCCTCCTGAACGCCCAGACGCTCGCGCAGCCGGGTCAGACGCGGCATGCGTTCGCGCTGCTCCGCCGAGACGTGGTCCAGTTCCTCCAGCAGACGGCGCGAGCGGTACTCGGTGTCGAGCTCGTCGAGCATCCGGTTCACCTCGGTCAGGAGGGCGCCGTGCAGCTGCCACTGCCGGGCGTCGTGCTGGAGCTGCTCCAGGAGCAGCTGGGCCAGCTTGTCGCGGGTGGCCGCGGCCTGCCGCAGCTCCGCGGTGAGCCGGGCCTCGGCGGCGTCCGCGTTCAGGCTCACCTGTGTCGTGACCAGCACCGCGAAGCTGACCACGGCGTTGGCGATCTCCGACAGCAGCCGCTCCACGGCCTCGCCGGTCTCGGCCGCGAACAGCGGCCGCGGCTCACGCTCCTTGGCGAGATCGGTCAGGGTGCGGGCCAGCACCCGCACGACGACCGTGCAGATCTCCAGGGTGTCCAGCCCGGTGCGCAGCACCACCCGGTGCAGCAATCCCTCCTGGACCCGGGGATTGAGCCGCAGACTCTCCTCGGCCTGCCGGAGCGCCGCGTCCACCTCCACGATGTCGTGGTCGAGCCGGCGTGCCTCGTGCAGCCGGGCCGCCGCCTGCTCGACCGCAGGGCGGCCGGCGGCCTCCTCCCCGATGCGCAGCATCAGCTGCCGCAGCCGGCGGGCCAGCCCCTCGATCGACTCGCCCGCCTCCTCGACCCACACCGGAGGCGGCAGCAGCAGATTGACGCCGAGCCCGACGACCGCGCCGATCAGGGTCTCCACGATCCGCGCCCACGCGGTGTCCCCGACGGTGGTGACACCGAGCACCAGCATCGCGCTGATCGCCACCTCGGGCACGTACTCGTCCACCCGCACCAGATGACCGACGGCCAGCGCGGCCAGGATCAGCAGCGCGAGGCTCCACCAGGTCAGACCCACCAGCTGGCTGAAGGCGATGGCGACCAGAACACCGGCCACCACCGCGTTGACCCGCCGGACGCTGTTGGTGAGCGTGGCGAACAGGGTGACCTGGACGACCAGCAGCGCGGTCAGCGGCGAGGTGAGGGGGGCGGCCTCGGGACTGAGCCGTAGCGCGACGACGTACGCGATCGTGGCCGCCGCGGTGGAGCGGAAAGCCTGGACGACCACGGGTTCCCTGTGGCGCCGCACGAACCGCACGAGCGGCGCCGCCCGCTCACTCACCTCTCGCATTCCCGGACCAGTTCCCCTTTCCCTCAGTGCTCGAACGTTTCTTCCGTCCCCAGGGTGCCCTCGCAGGGTGGGGAAGGGTAGTCGGCGGCGCGCGGGCGGCTCGGCGTCATGTCGACCGAGGGAGCGATCGCCGGCTCCCCGGCCCGGCACCACCGTCGTCTGTTCGCCTCCGGCGGGAGGCCACGGCACCGGGGGCCACACGCCCGCCGCCGGCACACCCAGGACGTCGGCGGGTGCGACGAGTTCCGTGCGGTTCGCGGCGTGCCGACGCGCGGACAGGCGACGGAGCCGGTAGGTCACGCCGTCCGGGGTGAGTCCCCTCTCGCGTCGGCGCGCGGTCGCGCCACGTCACGGCGTCCCGCTCGGCGTGCTCACCCGTGGGGTACCCGGAGAGGGTGGGCCGCCTGCCAGGCCAGTCTCCGGTCCGCGCCCTCGCCGACGGAGGTGAGCAACTCGTCCAGCGCCAGGAACTCCTCCCAAAGCGGCCGGCCCGCCGCCCGCGACAGCTCGGCCACCACCAGGTCCTCCAGGTCGGCCACCCGCTTGTTCTTCCACACCTTGTCGGCCAGGCTCACCAGGAGATCGTCGACGCCGACGCCCGGTGCGTGCCAGGAGGCGTGACTTCGCGCGAAGCGCGCCCGCTCCGGGGCCACCCCACGCGCCAGCAGCAGCTCCAGCCCCGCCTCCTCGTGCTGGGCCCCGGGACCCGACAGCTCACCGGGGTGCACCACCTTGCCGACGTCGTGCGTGGCCGCTCCGAACAGCACCGCATCGCGGTCCACGGCCAGTCCGGGGCAGTGCGCGCCGACCCATTCGACGAGCTGCGCCGCGACCTCGTGCACGGCCCGCAGATGCGCGACGAGCCGGGGTGGCGCCCCGATGTCCGCGAGCAGCTCCGCGACCTCCCCCGGGAGCGGCCGCAGCGCCGGATCCGACGTCTCGTCCCTCGCGATCGACAGCAGGTACCGGATGGTGGTCATCGGGGCAGCCTAACGACCCCGCACACGGCCGGCCGGCAAGGCCCCGCGCCCGCTCGTGACCGCGCGTTCATGTGGACCCGCGGCACGCCTCCACCCCGGTGAGGCCTTCCGCGCCCTGTACCGGGACCGCACGCCCGGCACCGACGACAAGGCGGCGAGGCGTGGCGGGAGGAGCTGCACAACGCGGGAACGGCTTAGCTCACCCCGTGAACTAAGGGCTGGAGGAATATCGCGCCCGGCCCGTCCCCGGCGGTATCTTGCAGGTCGGGCAGGGTGCGGAGGGAGCGTCATGGCGGAGCGGAACGGGCGTACGGTACGCGATCTCAGGCGGGCCAACCGCACGGCCGTCCTGCAACGGCTCTACTTCGACGGCCCCCTCAGCCGCTTCGAGCTGGGCCCGGCCACCGGGCTGAGCTCCGGCTCGATCAGCAACGTGGTCGCCGACCTGGTCGCCGACGGGCTGGTCGAGGAGGCCGGCAGCGTCGACTCCGACGGCGGCCGCCCCCGCATCCTGCTGCGCGCCGTCCCCACCAGCGGTCACATGATCGGCGTGGATGTCGGCGAGACCCGGGTGCGGATCGAGCTGTTCGACCTCACCCTCACCGAACTCGCCCGCACCGAACGCCCCTTGGAAAGGCAACGGTACGAGGTCGAGGGGATCGTCGGCCACATACGCGACGGCGTCACCGAGGTGCTCGCGACGGCGGACCTCGCCCCCGACCGGCTCCTCGGCGTCGGTGTCGGCGTCCCCGGCATCGTCGAGCACACCCCCGAGCACGGCGCCGTCGTGCACGGCCAGACCATCGGCTGGGACGCCGTACCCCTGGAGGCGCTGTTGCGGGAGGGCTCACCGCTGCCCGCGAGCGTCCCGTACTTCATCGACAACGGCGCCAGGACCCTCGGCCAGGCCGAGATGTGGTTCGGCGGCGGACGCGGCGCCCGCAACGCCGTCGTCGTCCTCTTCGGTTCCGGCGTCGGCGCGAGCCTCGTCACCCCCGATGCGGAGCAGGGCCGGGCCCTCGAATGGGGGCATCTGACCGTACGGGTGCGGGGCCGCCGCTGCCGCTGCGGGGCCCTCGGCTGCCTGGAGGCCTACGCGGGAGCCGAGGCGCTCCTGGACCGCTGGCGGGAGGCAGGCGGACGGCCGCCCACCGACACCGACGAGGAGAGCGCGCTCACCGCGATGCTCGCCGCCGCCCACCCGGCCGACGGCAGTGAGGCCGACCCCGTGGCCCGCGCCGTGCTGGACGAGACCGCCGAGTACCTCGGCGCCGGCCTCTCCGATCTGATCAACCTCTTCCAGCCCGAGCGCATCCTCATCGGCGGCTGGGCCGGCCTCCGGCTCGGCGCCCGCTTCCTGCCCGCCGTACGCCGCCACGCCACCGCGTACGCCCTGCGTCACCCGGCCCGGAAGGCCACCGTCGAACTGGGCCGGCTCGGTCCCGACGCGGTCACCGTGGGCGCGGCGATCCTGCCGCTCGCCGACTTCTTCGCCCGGGGCGGCAGGCGCCCCGAGCCTCTGCCCAGCGGCCCGCGGCCCGTCTGGCGCACGACCCTGGAGGAACGCCCTCCGCATTGACGTTTCGCCGGTCCCGGCAGAGGTACTCGCGCCTGCACCGAACCACCCCGAAGGGAGCACGCCGTGGCCGACCACCGCGACGAGGGCCCCGGCGAGAACGGCACGCCGATCCCCCGCGACCTGCCCGACCAGCAGGCCGACGCGGGCGAGGACCCCTGGGACGTGAACGAACTCCAGGAGCCCGACGCCGACGTCCCCGACACCGACGAGGCGGGTACCGGCCGCCAGGGTGCCCCGCACACGGCCGCCGCCAACCCCGAACAGCCGGTACCGGACGAGCCCTCCGCCTGAGCCGGGACTCGAGTGCGGTCGGTGCCCGGAGCCCTCAGCCCACCTTCCGCCCCCGCATCGGAGCCGTGGCCTCGCCGTTTCCGGCGCGCAGGCCCTGCAGGAACTCCTGGAGCACCTCCGTGGCCGTGTGCTCCGGTCGCCAGCCCAGTTCGGTGCGGGCGCGGGTGCAGTCCATCAGGGGCAGGCGCAGGACCGCGTCGAAGAGGTGGGGCGAGGCGGGCAGGAGGCGCAGGTTCCAGGCCGCGGCGATCGCGGAGCGGGCCGCCGTACGGGGCAGGCGAACCGGACGGGCGCCGAACATCTCGCCCAGCAGGTCCGCGTCCACGGCGGGCTCGGCCGCGAGATTGAACGCGCCGCGCACGTCGGTCCGCAGGGCGAGCCGGTAGGCCTCGGCCGCGTCGTCGGTGTGCAGCGCCTGCACCCGCAGTCCCGGGATGTCGGGCAGGAACGGCAGCAGCTCAGGGCGGGCGACCGGCCCCGGCAGGAACCTGCCGCCGAAGATGCGCCGCTGCTCGCTCGCCGACTCCCGCTTGAACAGGAACGCCGGCCGCATCCGGACCACGCGCACCGCCGGATGCTCCCGCTCGAAGATGTCCAGGGCCCGTTCCAGATAGGCCTTCTCCCGGCAGTACGCGGCGTCCGGCCAGCCGTGCGTCGGCCATGACTCGTCCACCTCGTGGTCCTTGGGACCCGGGGAGTACGCGCCCACCGACGACGCGTGCACCAGCACGGGCACCTTCGCCGCGGCCGCCGCCTCGAACACCCGCATGCTCCCCAGCACATTGGTGCGCCAGGTCACCGCCGGATCGTGCGTCGGCTGGAACGCCCAGGCCAGGTGCACCACGGCGTCGGCGCCCTGGAACAGCCCGGTCGGATCCACGTCGTCGGACGCAAGGTCGACCCCGGTCCACTCGGTCTTCGGCGGCGCCCAGTCCGGGACCCGCCGCGCCAGGCCCCGCACCGAGGCGACGCCCGGATCCTCCGACAGCAGGCGCACCACGCTCGTTCCGACGTTGCCGGTGGCCCCCGTGACGACGACGGCACTGCCCGTTGAGCTGGTCACTTTCGGCTCCTCTCGGCGGTCCTGCGGAGACCCACCGAGTACCCCCGCGGTCGGGTCCGCAAAGTCCCGCCCGGCTCTCCGGGCGGGCGGCGCCACATCGCGGACCCGACCTGGCTGGTGCCGCACAGGCAGGCAACGGGCGAATGGCGCCTGCCGCGGCACAAGGGTGTGTGGTGAAAGCCCCGCCTGCCCGGCGGCGCTACTTCACCACACGCCCTGGCCGGCGAACGCGTTCACGCCCGTCAGCTCCGCCGACAGCTCCCACAGGCGGGCCGCCTGCTCCGGGTCCGTCGCCCAGGCCTTCACCCCGACCCGCTCGCCGTCCTCGGGGGCGGGCCCCGCGATCTCGCAGTCCTCCAGGTAGACGCCGCCCATGCCGTCCAGCTGCGGCGAGGTCGCCGCCCACACCTGGGTGGCCGCGCCCTGTTCCGGGGTCTTGAAGCCGGGCTGCGGGATCGGGTTGCCGTCCTCGTCGATCCAGCCGTTCGCCACCATCTCCTCCTTGGGCAGATGCCGCTGCAGAGGCGTGAGGATCCCGCCGGGGTGGAGTGAGAAGGCCCGCACACCGCGGTCCCGGGCGAGCGCGTCCAGATGGACGGCGAACAGCACGTTCGCGGTCTTCGCCTGCCCGTATGCCTGCCACTTGTCGTAGCCGTGCCGCCAGTGCACGTCGTCCCAGCGCATCCCGGAGAAGTGGTGGCCGCGCGAGGACACGGACACGACACGGGCCCCGCCCGGCTCGATCGCCGGCCACAGACGGTTGACGAGGGCGAAGTGACCGAGGTGGTTCGTGGCGAACTGGGCCTCCCAGCCGGGCCCGACCCTGGTCAGCGGACAGGCCATGATCCCCGCGTTGTCGATGACGAGGTCGACCGTGCGGTCGGTGGCGAGGAACCGGTCGGCGAAGGCGCGCACGCTGTCGAGGTCGCCGAGGTCCAGCTCGTCCACCTCGACGTTCTCGATGCCGGCGAGGTTCTCGCGGGCGGTGTCCGGGCGGCGGGCGGGGACGACGACCCGGGCGCCCGCCTTGACGAGTGCACGGGTCGTCTCGAGGCCGAGGCCGGAGTAGCCGCCCGTGACGATCGCCAGCTTCCCGGTCAGGCCGATGCCCCGCAGGACGTCGTCGGCGGTGCTCGTGGCGCCGAAGCCCGAGCCGATCTTGTGCTGTGCGGTGTCGCTGTTGCTCATGCCCGGAACGCTACGAATTGGAGTGCCCTCGAAGTCAAGCGCCGCCCCCGCGGATCCCTCGCGTCCCTCCGCGGCACCGGCCTCAGGCCAGCGGACTCTGCCTCAGCGACGCCAGCAGGTCGGCGGGATCCTCGTACACCGCCTGAGCGCCCGCCTCCACCAGGTCGGCACGCGGGATCCCGCCGCACAGCACGCCCACACAGCGCACTCCGGCCCGGCGGCCCGCCCGCATGTCCCACACCGTGTCGCCCACGAACACGGCCCGCTCGGCGGGGATCCCGGCCAGCTCCAGGGCGTGCTCCACGGGTTCGGGGGCGGGCTTGCCCTCCTTCACGTCGTCCGCGCTCGCCGTCGCGGCGATGGCCTCGTCGGCGTCGATGGCCCGGCGCAGCGCCGACAGTTCGGCCCCGCTCGCGGAGGTGGCGAGGACGACCGTCCAGCCGTCGCCGTGCAGGCGTTTCAGCAGCCGCCCGGCGTCCGCCATCGGCGGCAGCCGGTCGAAGTACTGCCCGTACAGCGCCTTGTGGGCGGCGCTGAGGCCGGCGTCCTGGTCCTTGTCGCGGTCCTCGCCCAGCAGGTGGTCGATCAGGTCGTCGGAGCCGAGTCCCACGGCCCGGTGCACGGCGTGCATGGGCACCCGGTGGCCTGCCTGCCGGAAGGCCTCCCACCAGGTGGTCACATGCAGGTGGTTGGTGTCGACGAGGGTGCCGTCGACGTCGAAGACGGCGGCGCGTTCCATGGGCGGTCCTCTCTCTCGCGGCGCACGGGTACCACGTCAGGTGCCCCCCACGCCCGCCGGGACCCGCCCCTCCCGGGTCCACGCCAGCAGCCCGTCCATCGGCCAGGTGGTCACCACCCGCCCCGGAGGCACCCCGCACTCCTCCGCCCGCGCGCAGCCGAGGATCTGCCAGTCCAGCTGACCGGGCGCGTGCGCGTCCGTGTCGATCGAGAAGAGGACACCCGCGTCCACGGCCCGGCGCAGCAGCCGCCGGGGCGGGTCCAGCCGCTCCGGCCGGCTGTTGATCTCCACGGCCGTACCGGACTCGGCGCAGGCCGCGAACACCTCGTCAGCGTCGAACTCCGACTCCGGCCGCCCCCGACCCGTCACCAGGCGTCCCGTGCAGTGCCCGAGCACGTTCGCGTGCGGATGGCGTACGGCCTTCACCATGCGCCGGGTCATCGCGCGGGACTCCATGCGCAGCTTGGAGTGCACGGACACGACGACCACGTCGACCCGTTCGAGCAGTTCGGGCTCCTGGTCGAGGGAGCCGTCGTCGAGGATGTCGCACTCGATGCCGGTCAGCAGCCGGAACGGCGCCCAGGTCGCGTTCAGCTCCTCGACGACCTCCAGTTGCCGGCGCAGCCGCTCCGGCGACAGCCCGCGGGCCACCGTCAGCCGCGGCGAGTGGTCGGTCAGTACGGCCCACTCGTGGCCGAGGTCGGCCGCCGTCCGGCCCATCTCCTCGATCGGGCTGCCGCCGTCCGACCAGTCGGAGTGCAGATGGCAGTCCCCGCGCAGCAGCGCCCGCAGCCGGCCACCGGCCCCGTCGGTGAGGGGCCGCCCCACCTCGCCCTGCAGTTTCCGCAGGTAGGACGGCACTTCCCCGGCGAGCGCCTCGTGCACCACCTGGGCCGTCTTCGGGCCCACTCCCTTCAGTGCCTCCAGCGTCCCGGCCTCGGCGCGCCGGGACACCTCCTCGCCGGGCAGCCGCGACAGCACCCGGGCCGCCGTACGGAACGCCTTCACCCGGTACGTCGGCGCCAGGGACCGCTCCAGCAGAAAGGCGATCCGGTCCAGGGCCTCGACGGGATCCATCGCCACCTCCTGGCTCCAGAGTTCCCCAGCCCGGCGCCTCCCGCACGACGGGCGGCACGGTTTGTCACCCGGGTACCCGGGTACTGCGGAGCACCGTCCCCCCTCCCGAGGAGGTCCCATGTCCGCCCCCGCCGCGCCCCGCCCCCGGGTGGCCCTGATCACCGGAGCCGACTCCGGCATCGGCCGCGCCACCGCCGTACGCCTCGCCGCGGCGGGGATGGACATCGGGATCACCTGGCACAGCGACCTCAAGGGTGCGGAGGAGACCGCCGAGGAGGTCCGGGCGCACGGCAGGCGGGCCGCCGTCGCCCAGCTCGACCTGACCCGGCTGCCCACCGCAGCCGGGACGGTGGACGAGTTGTGCGACCGGCTCGGCCGGATCGACGTGCTGGTCAACAACGCGGGTACGGGCACCATGACGCCGTTCCTCGACCTGGAACTCGACGACGTGCGCCGGGTGCTGGACGTGGATCTGGTCGGGCCGTTCCTGTGCGGGCAGAAGGCGGCCCGGCACATGATCGCGCAGGGCGACGGCGGCCGGATCGTCAACGTCACCTCGGTGCACGAGCACCAGCCGCGCGTCGGCGCCGCGCCGTACTGCGCGGCCAAGGGCGGCCTCGGGCTGCTCACCCAGGTCATGGCACTGGAACTCGCCGAGTACGGCATCACCGTCAACGCGGTCGCCCCCGGCGAGATCGCCACCCCGATGACCGGGCAGGAGGACGTCGACGTGCACGCCGTCGACCGGCCCGGTGTACCGCTGGGCCGCCCCGGCGACGCCCGCGAGGTCGCCGCCGTCATCGCCTTCCTGGCCGGCCCCGACGCCTCCTACGTCACCGGCGCGTCCTGGGCCGTCGACGGCGGCATGCTCCGGATGGGCCCCCAGGCGGGATCACACCTGGACGGCGACGACTGGCGCCGGACCTGAGGCGAGGGGTGGCCGTCGCCCGTCCGGTCCGATTCCGGCGATTCGTACCGACCGGTTGCGATTTACGCTCTATTACATGACCGAAGTCGCGAGCCCCTACATCTCCCATCCACGGATCATGGTGCTCGGCGTACAGCCGGGCACGCCGCCGTTCCGGATCGTGGAGATCGACGGTGAAGTGGTCGGTGAGGCGCATGCCGTCACCGACGTCCTGGAGACGGCCGCCGCGTTCGGCATCACCGTCCACGACCTCGACGATCCCGACGTGGTCCGCTGGGTGGGCGGGGACCGGTACACCTGGAAACCGCGCTAGGGCGTGTGGTGAAAGCGGCGTCGTCCGCCCGGAGGGCGGGCCCGGCGCCGCCGGGCAGGCGGGACTTCACCACACGACCTATGGGTGTTTCGCCCGGCCGCGGCGGTGTCGCGGGTGGACCGCGCGGCTCACGCGGCGGCCGAGCAGCAGGTAACCGAGCAGCGCGCCCGCCGTGTTGAGGATGACGTCGTCGATGTCGAAGGCGCGCCCGGTCACCAGCGCGCCCTGCGCGAACTCCACGAGGAGCATCACGGACGCCGTCAGCAGCAGCACGCGCAGCATGCCGCGCGCCTGCGGCGCGAGCACCGGCACCAGGATGCCGAACGGCACCCCGAGCAGCACGTTCCCGCCGATCTGCTTGACCGCGTCGCGCAGCTCGGGCTGGTCGAGGTAGGCCCGTAGCGAGCGGCCCGGACGCAGGTTCGTGTGCACCAGCGCCTCGGAGGCGGGCGACGGCTCCAGCGTGAGCCGCGCCAGCAGGACGGCGAACCCCACCATGAAGGCGAACGCGAACAGCATGGCCAGGAGGCGGAGGGGGAAGGCGAGCGGCCGGCGTGCGGGTGGCTCCGGCTTCCTCTCCGGCTTGTCCCGCTTGGTGGTGCGCAGGCGGAACCCGGGGAACGGACGTGAGGCTGAGCGGGCCATGCGGTCCTCCAGTCTTCAACTGACCTGCGACATAGGGCGGTTACCCAGGTACGGCCGCAGGATGCGGCGGGGAAGGCGC
This sequence comes from Streptomyces sp. NPDC049687, assembly GCF_044465285.1. Lineage (NCBI taxonomy): Bacteria > Bacillati > Actinomycetota > Actinomycetes > Kitasatosporales > Streptomycetaceae > Streptomyces > Streptomyces sp. NPDC049687. Next base: position 569,607 of record NZ_JBITLN010000002.1, on the reverse strand, counting down.
CAGTCGGCGTTTCCGTACCGGCTGCCGGGGCACTCCGTGCTTGGATACGCAACCGGAGCAAAGCCGAACAAAGTGATCAGTCCTGGGGAGGAGGCGCGCATGCACCGGCGTACGGCGCTTCTCACCCTGGGGGAGCTGCTCGCCTGGTGGGCCGCTCTCGCCCTGCTCTGGCTGCTGCTCATCAGCACCGTCGACCCCCTCGAACTCGCGGTCGGCGCCGGTGCCTCGGCCGTCGCGGCGCTCGCGGCCCGGGCGGCCCGGCGGGCGGTGACCGACCGGTGAACGGCTGGCTGTGCGCGGCGGCCGTCGTCCTGGCCGGGGGAGTGGGCGCCACCGTGTGGGGCGTCGCCACCGGCCCGCTGCGCCGCCGTGTCGTCGCCCAGAACCTCTGCACCGCCCTCGCCTGTCCCGGTCTGCTGCTCCTCTCGCAGGGCTACGACCGTCCCTCCTACGTCGATCTCGCCCTCGTCCTCGCCCTGCTGGGCCCCGTCGGCACCCTCGTCTTCGCCCGGCTGCTCGCCGACGAACTCGCCGGGGACCCGCCGCGCGCCCGGGGCGTCACCTGGGCGGTCGCGGGACTCGGGGCGGCCGTCGTGGCGGCCCTGTGCGTGGCCGCGGGCCCGAGCCGGGAGACGGGCAAGCTGCTGGTCGTCGGCGCGCTGCTGATCGGCGGCAACGTCATGGCCTCACGGGCGCTGTCCGGCGGCTTCGGCGGGGTGCGCGGTGGCTGACGTGCTGACCGACGTAGTGATCGTCGTCGCGCTGCTGCTGGTCGCGGCCGCCGCCACCGTGGCCGTCGCCACCCGCGACCCGATGCGCCAGGCCCTCGTACTCGCCGTCCTCGGCACCGCACTGGCTCTTCTCTTCACCGTCCTGCAGGCCCCCGACGTCGGCCTGTCCCAACTGGCCGTGGGCTCCGCGCTCACTCCGCTGCTGCTGATGCTGACGGTCCGCAAGGTGCGGCGCCGGCCACGGCGGAAGGAGGACGGGCCGTGAACCCCCGCTTCCGCCTGTGGCTCGTCTGCGCGGGCGGCACCGGACTCGCCGCGCTCCTCGTCGCCGCCTGTCTCGACCTGCCCCGCTTCGGCGGCGACCGGCACCCCTACGGCGACCGCGCGGTCCACGCCTCGCTCGCCCGGCACAGCGCCAACACCATCGCCTCCGTCAACTTCGACCAGCGCGCCTTCGACACCCTCGGCGAGATGGCCATCCTGTTCGCGGCCGTCCTCGGCTGTGTGGTCCTGCTGCGCCAGGCCCGCGACGAACGCCGCGCCCGCCCCGAACCCGCCGAGGTCGCCGCCCCCGTCCGCCGCTACGCCCTCCTCGTCCTGCCCGTCGCCCTGCTCACCGGCCTCTACGTCATCGCCCACGGCCAGCTCAGCCCCGGCGGCGGCTTCCAGGGCGGGGTCGTCGCCGCGACCTCCCTGCACCTGCTCTACCTCGGCGCCGACTACCGCGCCCTGGAACGCGTCCGGCCCCTCGGCATCTACGAGGTCGGCGACGCCCTCTCCGCCTCCGCCTACCTCGTCACCGGACTCGCCGCGGTCCTCGCCGGCACCGCGTTCCTCGCCAACACCCTGCTGCCGTACGGCACGTTCAACAGCCTGTCGTCCGGCGGCACCGTCCCGCTGCTGAACGCGGCGATCGGCATGGAGGTCGCCTGCGCGGTCGTCGTGCTGCTCGCCCGCTTCCTGGACCAGGCCGTGGAAATCGAGGAGGAGAGCGGAAGGTGACCTCCGTGATGGACGTGCTTCCCTACCTGGTGGCCGTCTGGATCCTTCTGGTCGGCTGCTACGGCCTCGCCACCAGCCGCAACCTGATCCACGCCGTCGGCTGCCTCGCCGTCTGCCAGTCCGCCACCTACGTCCTGCTGCTGGCCGTCGGCTACCGCGACCACGCGACCGCGCCCGTCTTCTCGGACCTGAAGCCGGGCTCCCGGCCGGTCGTCGACCCGGTCGTCCAGGCCCTCGCCCTCACCGATGTCGTCGTCGGAGCCACCGTCACCGCACTGCTGCTCGCGCTGGTGGTCCAGGTCGCGAAGCGGCACGGCACACTCGACCCCGACGAACTCTCCGAGCTGCGCGGCTGATGAACCACCTCCTGCCGCTGCTCGTCGCCGTCCCGCTCCTCGGGGCCGGGCTGCTGGTCGCCGGCGGCCGGCGGCTGCCCAGGGTCGCCGCCGAGTCGCTCGGCTGCGCGGTCTCCGCCGGCACCGCCGCCCTCGCCCTGGTCCTGCTCCTCGACTCCTCACCGCCGACGGTGGAATGGGTGGGCGGCCGGACACCCGTGAACGGGCGGAGCGTCGGCATCGTCGTGGTCGGCGACGGCCCCGGCCTCGGCATGGCCGCCCTCGCCTCGCTGCTCACCCTCGCCGCACTGGCGTACTCCTGGCGCTACTTCGAGGAGCCGCCACGCCGCCACGCCGCCTCCTTCCCGGCGCTGATGCTGGTGTTCCAGGCGGGCATGTGCGGGTTCGCGATCGCCGGGGACCTGTTCGACGCGTTCGTGTTCTTCGAGCTGATGAGCGTCGTCGCCTACGCGCTCACGGGCTACCGCATCGACGAACCCCGGGCCGTACAGGGGGCGTTGACCTTCGGCATCGTCAACTCACTGGGCGCCTACGCGATACTGATGGGCATCGGCCTGCTGTACGGGCGCACCGGTGAGCTGGCCATGGCACAGATCGGGCGCGGCCTCGACACCCACGGAGGCCCGGACGCGCTCGTGCTCGCCGCCTTCGTCCTCCTCCTGACCGGGCTGCTGGTCAAGGCGGCCGTCGTGCCCTTCCATTTCTGGCTGCCCGACGCCCACGCCGTCGCGCCCACCCCCGTGTGCATGCTGCTGTCGGGGGTCATGGTCGAGATGGGCGTGTACGGCGTGTGGCGGGTGTACGGGACCGTGTTCGCCGGGCCCGGCGGCATCCCGGCCGCCGACCTCGAACGGGCCCTCGTCGTCCTGGGCGCCCTGACGGCGGCCGTCGGCGCGGTGATGTGCTGGTACCAGCGGCACATCAAACGCCTGCTCGCCTACTCGACGATCGCGCACACCGGGCTCTTCCTGGTCGGCGTCGGCGTCCTGAAACCGGAGGCCGACGATGGCGTCGCCCTGTACCTCCTCGGCCACGCCGGTGTGAAGGCCGCCCTCTTCGCGTGCACCGGCATCCTCCTCGACCGCTACGGCAGTGTCGACGAGCACGCCCTGCACGGCAGGGCCCGCAAGCTCAAGGGGGTGGCCGTGATGTTCGGCGTGGGCGCGCTGGGCCTGGCCGGGCTGCCGCCGTTCGGCACGGCCCTCGGCAAGTCGGTCACCGAGGAGGCCGTCGGCCACCCGCTCACCGTGCTCTACGTCGCCGTCTCCGCCGTGACCGCCGGGGCGGTGCTGCGGGTCACCGCCCGTGTCTTCCTGGGCCTCGGCCCGCGCCCGCGGGAGAGCGAGGACTACGAGACGACGGGCTCCGGCGAGCGGCCCGAGACCCGAGGCCGGCTGACCCGGATCCCCGACACCATGACCGTGGTCCCCGCGCTGCTGCTCGCCGCCGCGGTCGCCGTCGGTGTGGCCCCCGGCCTCGCCCACGTGGTCGCGCACGCCGTGAACGAGACCGGTTCGGGAGGTGCCCTCACCTCCGTCCACTGGACCCTGCCCGGTGTTCTGCTGGGCCTGGCCTCGACCCTGCTGGCCGCGGGCCTGGCGACCGTCGCGGTCACCAGGCCCGGACTCCTGTCCGCCCCCCGCCGGGCCCTGCCGCTGCGCCGCCTGCAGTCCGGACACGTCGGCGACTACGTGGCCTGGCTGCTGGTCGGCACCGCCCTGCTGGGCGCGCTGGCCCTGCCGGGGGCCCTGGGTCATGTGCCGTAGGTGACCTTGACCTCCTTGAAGCCGAGGGAGTGCAGCAGGCCCTCCAGCATGTCGGTGGTGTTGGTCTCGGCGCGCGCGGTCAGCTCGCTGTCCTTCGCCGCCTCGCCGATGTGCCTCACGGCGAGCTTCTGCACCGCCTGCTCGCTGTTGGGGTTGCCCGAGAAGAGATCGCCGAGGCGGTCCAGGAGACCGCGCTGTTTGGAGACCGCGTAGGAGCGGTCGGGGTCGAGGGCCGGCTTGCCCAACCGGGCGTGGGGCAGCCGGAGCGTGGCGGAGGTGCGGTCGTCGTCGACCGTCACGTCCTTGTCGCCGACCTTGCCGAGGTCGACATAGGCGTCCACGGTGCCCGCCCCCACGTACAGGGTGCGGGTGCCGCGGATCGCGTCCGGGAGGTATTTGGCGTCCTTCTCCAGGTCCACGACGACCTGGAAGTTGCCGGAGGCGGCGTCGTAACGGCTCATGTCCTGGATGGACTTGAGCAGGGCGGGACCCGAGCGGTCCTTGGTCTCGGTGCCGAAGAAATCGCGCAGTCCGGGCAGCAGGCTGAGCCTGATCCCGGCGAACATCACGACGAGTACGACCACGACCGCGGTGAGCACCTTGGCCCAGCCGGGCATGCGCCTCGGGAGGCGCTTGACGGGAGTCGTCATGGCGACGGCCCTCCTTCCTACCTGACCGGATTCCCGCCGAGCCCCCTGTCAGACCGCGCTGTCGCGGACCTGTGACAGAGCGTCGGCAACCGGATGCCACCCGCCGCCGACCCCGCGCTGCTCGCGGTGGCCGCCGGCACCGGGCTCGTCGTGTCCTGCGCGACGCCCGTGTAGGGGTCGTGCGGCGCAAGGGGGTCACCTTGCTCGTCGGCTCCGTCGCGGCCTGGGCCACGGTGCTCCAGCCGCTCGACGAGACGGCATCCCGGCCGGCCGATCCGAGCGGCTGCACGGTCGCCCGGCAGGCCGCCGACCGGGAGGCGGTGCATGGGCGGATCGGCGCCGAACGGGTGGTGCTGCTCGGTGCCCCCTGGGGCGCCATGCAGGCCGCCGAGTACCTCGCCGCTCACCCCGACCACGTCGAACGCACGATCCTCACCTTGCCCGGCGTCCTGTGGGCACCGGCCTGGCAGGGCGGCGAGGAGGGCGACATCCGGGACCGGCTCACTCCGGCGCAGCAACGCCGTGTCGACCGGTTGGCGGCCAGTCCCCGGCCGGCCGCAGGGCGCTGCTGATGGAGTCCGGCCCGCGCGTCGCCCCGCCCTGCGCCGCGCCCATGTGCCGGTGCGGGCGGTGCGCGGCGACTGCGACCGCAGGAACCCGGGAAGGCGGTGACCGGATTCCCGGCCTCCTCAAGCCGGATTCTTGGATTCCCCGTGGTGGGCGAAACGGACGCGGTCCGTAGCATGAGAGATCCCGTGAGAGATCCCGCCTCCAGCCGGACCTGGTCGAGGAGCCCCTTTCGTGCGAGACATCTCCGTGTTCAGCGGCAGCGCCCACCCCGAGCTGGCCGCCGAGGTCTGCGCCCACCTCGGGGTCCCGCTGAGCCCCACCCGCGTCAGCAGGTTCGCCAACGACTGCCTGGAGGTGCAGCTCCAGGCCAACTGCCGGGAACGGGACGTCTTCCTGATCCAGCCCCTGGTGAAGCCCGTGCAGGAGCACCTGGTCGAGCTGCTGATGATGTGCGACGCGGCCCGCGGGGCGTCCGCCGGCCGGATCACCGTCGTGATGCCGCACTACTCCTACGCCCGCTCGGACAAGAAGGACGCGCCCCGTATCTCCCTGGGCGGCCGGCTGGTGGCCGACCTGATGGCGGCGGCAGGCGTGCACCGGGTCCTCGCCATGACCCTGCACTCACCGCAGGTGCACGGCTTCTTCTCGATGCCCGTGGACCATCTGCACGCCCTCCGTGAGCTGGCCGCCCACTTCCGCCGCTACGACCTCACCTCCACCACGGTCGTCTCGCCCGACCTCGGCAACGCCAAGGAGGCCGCCGCCTTCGCCCGGATGATCGGCGCCCAGGTGGCGGCCGGCGCCAAACAGCGCTACGCCGACGACCGGGTGAGCATCAGCTCGGTGATCGGGGAGGTCGCCGGGCGGGACGTCATCGTCCTGGACGACGAGATCGCCAAGGGCAGCACCGTCCTCGAACTCCTGGACCGACTCAGGGAGTTGCAGCCGCATTCGATACGGGTGGCGTGCACCCACGGCCTGTTCGCGGCCGGGGCCCTCAAACGGCTCAGCGAGCAGCCGGACGTCCTGGAGATCGTCTGCACCAACACCGTGCCGGTGCCCGCCGAGGAGCACACCGACAAGCTGCGGATCCTGTCCATCGCCCCCGCCCTCGCGGAGGCCGTGCGCCGCATTCACAACGGTGAGTCCGTCAGCGCCCTGTTCGACGCGGTCCGCGGCGAATAGGCAGGAAGGAGTGGTCCGCGCGCTCAGGGCACTCGAAGGCGAACCACGGTGGACGCGCTCGGGCTGCACCCGCTGGACGCGGTGCGCGCGGTGGACGAGGGGGTGCCGAGCCGCAGCGGACGTGGCGGCCGGGCAGGTCACGAAGATGGTCAAGTAGGGCGCTGACCGTCGGGTAGGACGCTGGTCCTCGGGTGAGGCGCTGATCGTCGCAATGAGGCGCTCGCATGCGCCGTCATAACGAGCCGGACGTGGCCTCGGGCTGTCCCAGGGCCGCGTCCAGCGTCGTCGCGGGCGGCAGCAGCCGGTGCAGTCCGGTGGCCCGCAGGACGCGCAGGGTCAGCGGGTGGGCGCAGACCAGGTGCAGATGGCCGCCCTGGTCGAGGACGCGGCTCCGGGCCCGGTACAGCAGACGCAGCCCGGAGCAGTCGAAGAACTCGATCCGCGAGAGGTCGATGACGACCCGCGGCGCGTGCCCTGTGGTCGCCTCGTCGAGCCGCGGGCCGATCTCCGTCGCCGCGACGATGTCGATCTCGCCGCGGAACTCCAGCACCGTGTAGCCCCGCTCCTGCCGGACGCGCAGATGCGGGGTGTCCGCGGCGCGTTCCTGCTGCACGACGACATCGCCTCCAACCCGCTCCACCGGTCGGGAGCCTCCAACGGCGGGGGCGTGCGCAGCAGTTCCCCGCCCCAGCAAGGTACCCCCGATGGAGTGAATTCCAGCATGTTCGATTGACATATGTCTTCGAAATGAGGGCGTGTCTCGATCGAGTTTTTTCGGATCGTGAACGAAGGGGGTCGCGGGAGTCTAGGACAGGGCCTGCCACGCCTTGGAGAGCGCCGTGCGGAACTGCTCCGTCTGGTGCGCCGTGAGCTCCCGCACCATCCGATCCTCCAGCTCCCGCACCGGCCGCGCGCACTGCTCGAGCAGTTCGCGCCCGGAATCGGTGAGCAGGATCAGCAGCTCGCGCCGGTTGCGGGGATTGCGCTCGCGGCGGATCAGACCGCGGTTCTCCAGGGAGCGCACCAGGTCGGCGATCGACTGGGCGGTCACGAAGGAGTCCCGCGCCAGCTGGGCGGCGGACAGCCCGTCGTGCCGCTCCAGGACGGTGAGCGCCGTGTACTGCAGGGCGGTGATTCCGGACGGCTTGACGAGTTCGTCCAGACGGGATCGCACCACGAGCTCGACCTGCTTCACCATGTAAAGGAGGGACGGGGGCGCCTTGTGGGGCGGAGGTGCGGATGCTGCCTGGGTTGTCTGCGTGCCGGCCATGAGTCCGAGCGTAAACCATTGACAGGAAACCTGTCTGTAATGAGACTGCGGACCAACAGGAATCCTGTTGGTTGAAATCTTGGCGACGATGCTGAGGAGTGGTGATGACCACCTTCGAGATCGACCCCGGTCGACTGTTCATCGGGGGACAGTGGCGCGAGGCCGCGGACGGAGCGCGGACCGAGGTGGTCGACCCGTCCCGGGGCGCGGTCGTCACCACCGTCGCGGAGGCGGGCGCCGCCGACGTCGACGCGGCGGTACGGGCCGCGCGCGAGGCCTTCGACTCCGGCAAGTGGTCCGGTCTCAGCGGCCGGGAGCGCGGCCGCATCCTGCTGCGCGTGGCGCAGCTGATCCGCGAGGAGGCCGACGAGATCGCCCGGCTGGAGAGCCTGGACGTCGGCAAACCGATCACCCTCGCCCACGTGGTCGACGTCACGAACGCGGCCAACGACTACGAGTACTACGCCACCCTCGCCTTCTCCCTGGAGGGCGGCAACCGCGAGACCCCGATGAACGCCCTCGCCTACACCAAGCGCGGGCCCATCGGTGTCGTCGCCGCGATCACCCCGTTCAACTTCCCGCTGATCCTGGCCGGCTCGAAGATCGCCCCGGCCCTCGCCACCGGCAACACGGTCGTGCACAAGCCGGCCGACGAGACCCCGCTGAGCGCCCTGTACATGGCGGGACTGCTGCAGCGGGCCGGTGTCCCCGACGGCGTCCTCAACGTCGTCACCGGCAGCGGCCCGGTCGCCGGCGAGGCGCTGCTGCGCCACCCCGGCGTCGACAAGATCGCCTTCACCGGCTCCACCGCGATCGGCCGGCACGCCGCGAGCATCGCCGGCGAGAACCTCAAGCCGGTCACCATGGAGCTCGGCGGCAACGCGGCGCACATCGTCTTCGAGGACGCCGACCTGGAGAAGGCCGTCGGCGCGGTCATCAAGGGCTTCGTCTTCAACACCGGCCAGTTCTGCATGGGCGGCCCGCGCCTGCTGGTGGCCCGCCCGGTCTACAGCACCCTGCTGAACATCCTCGCCGAGGCCGTCCCGGGCGTCCCGCTCGGCGACCCCCGCGCGGCGGAGACCGTCATCGGCCCGATGGCGGGGGAGAAGCACCTGCGCAAGGTCGAGGAGTACGTCGACATCGCCCGCAAGGAGGGCGCCCGCGTCGTCTGCGGCGGGGAGCGCCTCGACCTCGACGGCGGCTACTACTACAAGCCCACCGTCATCGCCGACCTCCCGAACGACTCCCGTGTCATCCAGGAGGAGATCTTCGGCCCGGTCCTCACCGTCCAGCCCTTCGACAGCGAGGACGAGGCCGTCGCGCTCGCCAACTCCACGCCGTACGGTCTGGCCTCGGGTGTCCAGACCGGCAACCTCGCCCGCGCCCACCGCGTGGCCGACCGCCTCCAGGCCGGCATCGTCTGGGTCAACGACTGGGCGATGCTCGACCCGGCCGTCCCCTTCGGCGGGGTGAAGGACTCCGGCTTCGGCCGTGAGTACGGCCCCGAGGCGCTCGCCTCCTACACCAAAGTCAAGTCCGTCGTCGTCTCGCTCGACTGAACGCGCCGCAGCGCACAGGGAGTTCAACCGATGTCCATCACCACCCGCGCCGCCGTCGTCGAGTCCGGCGGAGCCCCCTTCACCCTGTCCGACGTCGTCCTCGACGACCCCGCCCCGCACGAGGCGGTGGTCCGTCTGGTGGCGGCCGGCCTGTGCCACACCGACCTCGGCGTGGCGAGCGGCGGACTGCCCTTCCCGCTGCCCGGCGTCCTCGGCCACGAGGGTGCCGGGGTCGTGGAGGCGGTCGGTTCGGCCGTCACCGGCGTGGCCCCCGGCGACCATGTCGTGCTGTCCTTCACCTCCTGCGGCGACTGCCGCAACTGCCACGGCGGTCACCCCGCCTACTGCACCACGTGGCTGCCGCTGAACCTGCTCGGCGGCCGCCGGGCCGACGGCACCGCCACCATCAGCCGGGACGGCGAGCCCCTCGGCGGCCACTTCTTCGGCCAGTCCTCCTTCGCCGAGCGCGCGCTGGTCGACGAGCGCAGCCTCGTCAAGGTCGACCCCGACGTACCGCTGGCATCGATCGCCCCGCTGGGCTGCGGTGTGCAGACGGGTGTCGGCGCGGTCTGGAACGTGCTGAAGCCCGCGACCGGCAGCACGATCGTCGTCCTGGGCGCCGGAGCGGTCGGTCTGTCGGCGGTCATGGCGGCCGCCCTGACCCCGGCCACCACGATCATCGCGGTCGACCGGGTCGCCGAACGCCTCGAACTGGCCAAGGAACTCGGGGCCACCCACACCGTCGACTCCGGCCAGACCGCGCTGGGCGAGGCGATCGCGGAGATCACCGGTGGGCAGGGCGCCGACGGCATCGTGGAGACCACGGGCAACACGGGCGTGCTGCGCCAGGGCGTCGACGCGCTCGCCGGCCGGGGCACCCTGGTCGTCGTGGGGGCCCCGCCGTTCGGCAGCGAGGTCGCCCTGGACGTCAACGGGCTGCTCGGCGGCAAGCGGGTCGTCGGCCTCACCCTCGGCGACAGCGAGACGCAGACCTTCATCCCGGCCCTGGTCAGGCTGGTCAAGGAAGGCCGGCTCCCGTTGGACCGCCTGATCGGCACCTACGCCTTCGAGGACATCGGCCAGGCGGTCCAGGACATGACCTCGGGCAAGACCATCAAGCCGGTCCTGACCTTCTGACATCCGTCAGTCCACCGTCAGCACGAGCTTCCCGGTGGTCCGGCCGGTGTCGCCGAGCCTGTGCGCCTCGGCGGCATCGGCCGTCGCCGACAAGGTGGCCCGCCGCTGTGTGGTCCCGCCGTTCCGCGACGGCGGCCAGGCGCAGGACATCGAACAGCCGGTGCCCGCGACCGGCGCGGCCGGCACGCGGCCACCGGGCCTGGGCCCCCTGGAGCGCCTGGGCGAGCCCCTCACCCCCACCGACCTCGCCCGGATGAGTCCGCGCACCTTCGCCCGCCGCTTCCACGACGAGGTCGGCCCCAGCCCCGGCCGCCAGCCGATTCAGCAGCGCGTCGCGCACGCCCGGCACCTGCTGGAGGCCGGCGACCTCTCCGTGGACCGGATCGCCGGCCGCCTCGGCTTCGTCACCGGCGCCTCCCCGCGCCGGCACCTGCACGCCGAGATCGGGGTCTCCCCGCAGGCGTACCGCAGGACGTTCCAGGCGACCCGCTGAACGTTCCGGACCGATCCGGCGTCGAAGTGGCGCAGCGATGGTCGAGGGAACGGGTGGACGGACATGCGCAGAGGACTCGTGGCGGTGACGGCGGCACTGGTGGCCGCCGTGGGATGCGGCACCGAGGACGACGAGGACCTGATCATCGACTACTGGCCCGCGGTGACGCCCTACAGCGGTCCGCTGGACATCCCCACCCGGCAGACGGACGAGGACACCCCCGAGGCCATGCTCCTGGCCTCGGGCGCCGCGGGCCGGGCACTGGAGTGCGACGGGGAGATCTTCCGGGGCGGCGGGCCCGACGGCTGGGGGAGGGGCGACGGCGGTGACACCCCTGAGCAGGGGCTTCGGCTCTACTTCGACATGTTCGAGCCGACGGGACCCCGCACCGGTTTCCGCGTGGAGCGCGAGGAGGCCGACCGCGTCCTGTACTCGTACGACGTCGGCGGGCGGACCAAGGTGGCGGTCGTCGTCGCCAAGGACCAGGAGGACCGGCCGGGCTGGGGCCCGGAGACCAACGCCTCCTGCGACCCGGCCGAACTCCCGGCGAGTGTCACCGGCGACGAGGAGATCTGGACCGACCGGAACGCAAAGCGCGTCCCGACCACGACACTGAGCAGCTACGCCGGCGCGGAGCACTGCGGCTGGCAGAAGGCGCACTTCCTGGAAATGGGCGGGGGCGAGGACCACCGGCAGTACGTCCGCGACCCCGGCGGCCTGCTCCCGGACGAGCAGCTCACCGCCCCGTACGACGGCGACGTCCGTATGCCCGCCGACGCGCGAGACACCGGATACCGCTACGGGGACTGGCGGTTGTGGCTGACGGAGGACCGTACGACCGCCTACGTGCGCACGCCCGACGGCGTCGAGGCCTGGCCCCTGGCCAAGGAACCGGTGGCCTGCATGTGACCGACGCTCAACGGCTCGCGTGCAGAACGACCAGCAACTGCCAGACCTGGTCGGCGATTTCCTCGGGGGTGCCGTCGAGATCGCCGTGCAGCCAGTCCGCCAGCACCCCCGCGAAGGTCGCGGCGACGGCGGAGGCCACGAGCGGGGCGTCCGCCGCGCCCGCCCGCTCGCGCTCCCGCAGACTGTAGGCGCGCAGGTCCCGGTGGAGCACCCGGCCGAGCGGTCCGCCGCCGCCCGGCGCCAGCAGGGTGCGGTAGAGCACGGCGTGCGGGGTCAGCGAGGCGAAGAACCCGGCCAGCGCGGCGGGCGCCCGCACCGGGTCCGGCCGCCCCTGCCAGGCGTGCAGCGCCTCCACGGCCTCGCGTACGACATCGGCGCAGGCGTCGACGGCGAGAGCCTCCAGGTCGGGGTAGTGCACGTAGAAGGTGGCCCGGCCGATCCCGGCCCGGCGCACCAGCGCGGCCACGCCGACCTCTTCCAGCGGCCGCTCGGCGCACTCCTCGAGCAGCGCCGCCCGCAGCCTCGCCCGGGTGCGGGCCGCCCTCGGGTCCTCGGGCTCGGCGCGGCTCACCGCGCTCACCGCGCGATCAGCACGGCGGCCAGCGCGAGCGCGCCGGGCAGGGCCTGCGCGACCAGAATCCGCCGGTTGGCGGTGGCGGCGCCGTACACCCCGGCGACGATCACGCATGACAGGAAGAACACCTGCGCCCGGAACCCGGTCGGGTCACCGGCGACGAGCCCCCACACCAGCCCCGCGGCGAGAAACCCGTTGTAGAGCCCCTGGTTGGCGGCCATGGCGGCGGTCCGCCGCGCCATCTCGGCGTCGAAGCCGTGGAAGCCCATCCCGGGCTTCTTCTGCCACAGGAACATCTCCATCACCAGGATGTAGAAGTGCAACGCGGCCACCAGCACGACGAGCACGTTCGCCAGGATCTCCATGGTCTCCCCCAACTTCTTGGACAGGTGTCCACTATAGCGGGACAGCTGTCCAAGAAGTCCAGGGAGATGCGCGAACATGGCGCCGATACGGGGGTATCCGCAAGGTTCGGGGCGGGAGCGGCCCGTCCGGCACCTCGTGGAGGAGAAGACATGGCACTGGTGAAAGCGGGCGTCGTGGTGCTCGACTGTGCCGAGCCCGAGATGCTCGCCGAGTTCTACAAGGGGTTCCTGGACGCCGAGGAGACCGATGTGACGGCCAACCGCGTCGAGATCAGGGGCGCCGGCGGCACCCGGCTGGCCTTCCGGCGCGACGTCAACGCGACCCCGCCGAGCTGGCCCCGCCCCGAGAACTCCCTCCAGGCCCACCTGGACTTCGTCGTCGACGACCTCGACGAGGCGGAACGCAGGATCGTCGGCCTCGGCGGCCGGCCCGTGGACACCAAGGGGGCCGCCGGCCCGCACGAGGAGCGCGGCTACGCCGACCCGGCGGGCCACTCCTTCACCCTGCGGCGTGCGCCGTCCACCGCGCCGAAACAGGGGTGAGCCGACAGGGGGCTTCCCGGGGCCGGGTCTCCCAGGATTTCTCGGGGAGAGCCCTCAAGGGCCCCGGGAAGGGGCCCCGGGGGTTCTCAGTCCCGGCCCCCCTTCTCCTTCGCCGGCCACACCCCCGTGGACCGCTCGATGGCCTTCGCGCCCGTGCGGTCGGCGGCGCTGCGGGCCGCGGCGAAGATCGCGCCCTGCAGCGCCGCCGCCAGCAGGACCTCGGTCCACCCGCGGTCGCGGTCCAGGGCGTCGGGGGCGTCGTCCTCGTGCCGTATCGCCTGCCACGCCTTGCGGAAGGCGAGCCCCGCCAGTGCGCCGCTCGCCCAGCCGAGGACGAAACCCACGGGCTGGTAGACGAGGGGGAGTTTCCTTTTCTTGACCACGAGGTTCTCCTTGACGTCTGGGTCGGATGGGTGATTAGGGACGCCCCGGCGGCGGGACCTCCTCGGCCGCGCGCACGGGCCCCGGTGGCGTACCGTCCCCGAAGGGGCGGCCGCCGAGCCGCTCGCGGTGGTGCGGGGTGAGCCAGCCGGCCAGGTCCGGGCCGACGGGGACGATCCTCGTCGGGTTGATGCCGGTGTGCACCTGGTAGTAGTGCCGTTTGATGTGATCGAAGTCGACCGTGTCACCGAAGCCGGGCGTCTGGTAGAGGTCGCGGGCGTACGCCCACAGCACCTCGTTCTCCGTGAGTTTCCAGCGGTTGCACTTGAAGTGGCCGTGATACACCGCGTCGAAGCGGACCAGCGTGGTGAACAGCCGGATGTCCGCCTCGGTGACCGTGTCGCCGACCAGGTAGCGCCGCCCGGCCAGCCGGGACGCCAGCAGCTCCAGCCGCCGGAAGACGCCCGCGCAGGCCTCCTCGTACTCCTCCTGGGTGCTGGCGAAGCCGGCCCGGTACACCCCGTTGTTGACGTCCTCGTACACCTCGGCCATGACCGCGTCGATCTCGTCGCGCAGCCCTTGCGGGTACAGATCGGGCGCTCCGGGGCGGTGCAGGGCCCGCCACTCGGTGGCGAGGTCGAGGGTGATCCGCTGGTAGTCGTTCGTCACCAGCCTGCCGCTGGGCACGTCCACGAGCGCCGGCACGCTGACGCCGCCCGGGTAGCCGGTCTCCCGCCTGTCGTAGGCCTCGGCGAGATAGCGGATGCCGAGGACCGGGTCACGGCCGTCCGGGTCCAGGGTGAAACGCCAGCTGCGGTCGTCCTGGACCGGGTCGGCGATCGCCATCGACAGAGCGTCCTCCAGCCCGAGCAGCCGCCGGGAGATCACCGCACGGCTCGCCCACGGGCAGGCACGGCTGACCACCAGCCGATAGCGGCCCGCCTCCACGGGCCAGCCGTCCCGGCCGTCCGCGGTGATCCGGTCGGAGAAGTGGCTCTTGGACCGCTGGAACCGCTTGTGCCCGTACGCGCTGTTGCCGTCCTGGGTGGTGCCGCCGGCGGCACTGCCGCCCGGGGCACTGCCGCCAACGGTGTTGTCGTCGGCCCCGCCGCTCATCGTGTCTCCTCCTGTCCGAGCCGTTCTGCTGAACGCGTTCCCCGATTTCCGCCGACGGCACGGTGTGAGCCCGACGGGCCGGGGCAGTCGGCTCAGGTGAGCGGGACATCGTCGAACACACATGCCGACCGCAAGACACGCCTCACCGTCCTCGTGGCCCTCGCCGCGAACCTCCTGATCGCCGTCGCCAAGGCGGTCGGCGGTCTGGCCGCGGGCTCTCCCGCGCTGCTGTCGGAAGCGGCGCACTCCGTGGCCGACAGCCTCAACGAGGTGTTCCTCCTGGCCGCGCTGCGCCGCAGCCGCCGCCCGGCCGACCGGCGCCACCCCTTCGGCTACGGCAAGGAACGCTTCTTCTGGTCACTCCTGGCCGCCGTCGGGATCTTCGTCATGGGCGGCTGCTTCTCCTTCTTCCAGGGCGTCGAGGCCCTCAGGAGCGGCGCCGACGAAACACTCAGCGGCTATGTGGCGGGTCTGATCGTCCTCGGCGTCGCCTTCCTCGCCGAGGGCGTCTCCCTCGTCCGCGCCCTCTACCAGGTGCGCCGGCAGGGCGGCACCGCGACGATGCGCGACCCGGCCCTGCGCACCGTGGTCGCCGAGGACGGCACGGCCGTGCTCGGTGTCACCCTGGCCGCGATCGGCATGGCCCTGCACATGGTCACCGGGAGCGTCGTGTGGGAGGCGTCCGCCTCGCTCGCGATCGGCGCCCTGCTGGTGTACGTCGCCTACCGCCTCGGCCGGGAGGCCCGCGACCAGCTCATCGGCGAGGCCGCCGACCCGGAGACCTCCGAGCGGATCCGGGCGCTGCTGGACGCGCAGCCGGAGATCGACAGCGTCGAGGGGGTGTTCACGATGAAGATGGGCCTCGACACGGCCCTCGTCGCGGCCCGGGTGGACCTGGCGCCGGGCATGGACAGCGAGCGGGTCGAGGAGGTCGCCGTCCGGATCAAGCGCGCCGTCGCCCGCGAGATCCCGGAGACGGGCGAGATCTTCCTCGACGTGACCGACCGCCCCGCGCGCGAGGAACGAGAAAGCCCCGCCGCGACGGGGGAGCGCGGCGGGGCCTGACTGTCGGTTGCCCGGTGCGGAGCCGTTCATGCGTTCTGGCGGCAGATTTTTCTACGGATCCCGCCGGGGCCGCGCCGGGAGGCCCGGTCCTCCCGGCTCAGCCGTCGGCCGGCTCCACGACGAACACCGGTATCTCCCGGTCCGTCTTCTTCTGGTAGTCGGCGTACGCCGGATACGCGGCGACGGCACGCTCCCACCACTGGGCCTTCTCCTCACCCGTGACCTCACGGGCCGTCATGTCCTGCTTGGTGGGCCCGTCCTGGAGCTCCACCCGAGGGTCGGCCTTGACGTTGTGGTACCAGACCGGGTGCTGGGGCGCCCCGCCCAGGGAGGCGACCAGGGCGTACCGCCCGTCGTGCTCGACCCGCATCAGCGGCGTCTTGCGGATCTTCCCGCTCTTCGCGCCCCGGGTGGTCAGCACGATCACCGGAAGGCCCGTGTCCAGCAGCGTGGTCCCCTTGGTGCCGCCGGAGCTCTCGTACAACTCCACCTGCTCGCGCACCCATTCGGCCGGGCTGGGCTCGTACTCGCCTTCGAGAGGCATGGTATGGGTCCCTTTCGTCGCGTCTTCGTCACGTCGTCGGTCCGACTGGTTGTCTGCTTCAACACCCGCATCGCCGGAATTCATCCGCGTCGGACCGCTCTTCCGAGTACGCCATTGGCCCGCGGGTAATCCCCGAGGGCGATCCCGATCGGATGGCCGCGCTGTGGACGCCCCGGTGCCGGTCGGGAGCGCGCTATCTCGCCATCCGCACGGCCAGCACGGTCATCACCCCGCTCGACACGAGGGCCGTCACCAGCCGCCCCCGGTTACCGGTGAGCGCCCGGCCCAGCAGCGCACCGCCCCCGGCGAGCAGCAGCTGCCAGCTCGCGGACGCGGCGAAGGCCGCCAGTACGAACACACCCTGTTCCAGGGGCCTTACCGCGTCCGTGGTGCCGGCGCCGAGTACCAGTGCGGCGAAGTAGACGACGGTGGTCGGGTTGAGCAGGGTGATGCCGAGCAGGCCGAGGTAGGCCCGGGCGGGGTTCGGAGGGGGCGGCGCGGAGCGGGTGGCGAGGTGGTGGGCGCGGTACCGGCGTACGGCCGTCAGCGCGCCGCGGGCCGCGAGGGCCAGCAGTACCAGGGCCGAGGCCCAGCGCAGCGGCACCAGCACCGGCCGCAGCACGGCGGCCACGGCGGAACCGCCGACGGTGGCCAGGAGCGCGTAGAGCCCGTCGGCGGTGGCGACGCCGAGCGCGGCGCACGCGCCGGTGCGCAGGGAGGTACGGGCGGTGAGGGAGACGAGGTAGGTCGCGACGGCCCCGACGGGCACGGCGATGCCGTAGCCCGCGATCAGGCCCGCGAGGAGCGCGGCCGTCACGGACGCGCGGGATCGGGCCTTCGGGGACGGCCGGGCTGCTGCTGGACCCGCGCCGGACGGACGGCGTCGGACATCAGCGGCAGCGGGGCTTCGAAGGTGAACATGGCCGGATCCTGCGGGTCCGGGGCGGCCGACGGCAACCGGATTTCCCGGCCGGCTCGGGGCGGCGGAAACCCGGAGCGGCTGGTTCCGGCCAATTCGCGCCCTTCGTCCATCTGGCCGAACTCTGCGTGGTCATGTAGGTGCCTGGGGCATCTAATGGCGATCAGTGTGACAGACGGCACGACGAACGGCACCACAGATCGGCACGCCGCACCCTTCGCCTGCGAGGTCTCCCATGACGGAACTCACGCACCCCGTCGACTTCCCCCAGAACCGCACCTGCCCCTTTCATCCGCCCACGGCCTACGACCCCCTGCGCGCCGCCCGCCCGCTCGCCCGCGTCACCCTCTACGACGGCCGTACCGCCTGGCTGGTCACCGGCCACGACACGGCCCGCGCCCTGCTCGCCGACCGCCGTCTGTCCACCGACCGCACCCGCCCCGGCTACCCGGCGACCTCTCCGCGTTTCAAGGCGCTGCTCGACCGCCGGGCCGCCCTGCTGAACGTCGACGACCCCGAACACCACGCCCAGCGGCGCCTGCTCGTGGCGAGCTTCACGCTGAAACGCGCCACCGCGTTGCGGCCGGCCATCCAGCGGATCGTCGACGAGCGGATCGACGCGATGCTCGCCCAAGGGCCGCCCGCCGAGCTGGTCTCCGCCTTCGCGCTGCCGGTGCCCTCGACGGTGATCTGCGAGCTGCTCGGCGTCCCGTACGCCGACCACGAGTTCTTCGAGGAGCAGTCCCGGCGAATGTTGCGCAGCCGGGTGCCTGAGGAGGTGCGCGACGCCCGCGACCGGCTCGACGACTACCTCGGGGCGCTCATCGACCGCAAGATGGAGAGCCCTCCCGGCGACGGCGTCCTCGACGCCCTGGTCCACGAACAGCTGCGCGACGGAACGGTGGACCGCGAGGGCGCGATCGCCCTGGCCACCATCCTGCTGGTCGCCGGCCACGAGACGACCGCCAACATGATCTCCCTCGGCACGTACACCCTGCTCCAGCACCCCGAGCGGCTCGCCGAACTGCGCGCCGACCCCGCGCTGCTGCCGACGGCAGTCGAGGAGCTGATGCGCCTGCTGTCCATCGCCGACGGGCTGCTGCGGCTGGCCACCGAGGACATCGAGATCGCCGGGACGACGATCCGGGCCGGCGACGGCGTGGTCTTCTCGACCTCCGTCATCAACCGCGACGAGAACACCTACTCCGACCCCGACACCCTCGACTGGCACCGCCCCGCCCGCCACCACCTCGCGTTCGGCTTCGGCATCCACCAGTGCCTGGGCCAGAACCTGGCCCGCGCCGAGCTGGAGATCGCCCTGGGCACCCTCGTCGAGCGGCTCCCCGGCCTGAGGCTCGCGATCCCGGCCGAGGAGGTCCGCATCAAGCCGGGCGACACCATCCAGGGGATGCTGGAACTCCCCGTGACCTGGTGAGAGGCACCGCCATGCACACCGAGCACGCACGCATCCACATCGACACGGACGTCTGCATCAGCGCCGGCCAGTGCGCCCTCGCCGCGCCGGGCGTCTTCACCCAGGACGACGACGGCTTCAGCACGCTGCTGCCCGGCCGGGAGGACGGTGCCGGGGACCCGATGGTCCGCGAGGCGGCACGGGCCTGCCCGGTCGGCGCGATCACGGTGTCCGGACCGGACCGGTGACACGGCACCTCAGTGCCGGCCCCGCGGCAGGGCGCAGACGAAGTCCTCCCGGAGGGCGCGCGTCCGCGCCGCCACGGCGGGGGCCCGGGCCTCGTTGACCCGGCCGGTCACGGAGAACGTCGGCGAGCGGCGGCGGTCCGGCGTCGCGGCCGCCAGCCGGGTGTGGCCGGGGAAGTTCCCGGTGTGCCCGGGCACGACACCGCAGCGGGTCCGGTACCGGAAGATGCCCAGGCCCGGGCCGAACGCGGACCGCCGGCCCCGCTCCAGTAGGTTTTCCGGCGTGACCGCACAGGACGAGAAGCCGCCCTTCCTCTACGTCGTCGTCTGTGCCGCCGGCATCGCCGCGGGCGTCGGCAAGCTGATCACCGCCGCGCAGGAGCGCGAGTGGCAGGTCGGTGTCATCGCCACGCCCCCCGCCATGAACGGCTTCTTCGACACCGTCGCCGTGGAGGCGCAGACCGGCCACCCGATCCGCTCCGCCTGGCGCCGCCCCGGCGATCCGCGTCCCTTCCCCGACCCCGACGCCGTCGTCGTCGCCCCGGCCACCTTCAACACCATCAACAAGTGGGCGGCCGGCATCGCCGACACCCTCGCCCTGGGCACCCTGTGCGAGGTGTCCGGCCAGGGCGTCCCCATCGGCGTCCTGCCCTGCGTCTCCCGCGCCCTCGCCGCCCACCCCGCCTACCAGGAGAGCCTGATACGCCTGCGTGACATGGGCGCTCGGTTCGGATACCCCTACGAGGGCGGCGAGCGGGAGGACTTCGGCTGGGAGCGGGCGCTCGACCTGCTGGGGTGAGTCACCCCGCCGCAGCGGCGCCGGGCGACGTAGGCTCCCCTGTGGGTGTCCACACCGACGTCAGGGGCAGCGACGATGCAGTACGTGAAGCTCGGCTCGACCGGTTTGGACGTTTCGCGGATCTGTCTGGGCTGCATGACCTACGGTCTCCCCGACCGGGGCGTGCACGAGTGGACCCTCGACGAGGAGGCGTCCCGGCCGCTGATCCGGCAGGCGCTGGACGCCGGCATCAACTTCTTCGACACGGCGAACGTCTACTCCGACGGCACCAGCGAGGAGATCGTCGGCAAGGCGCTGCGTGACTTCGCGCGCCGCGACGAGATCGTCCTCGCCACGAAGGTGCACGGCCGCATGCGCCCCGGTCCCAACGGCGGCGGCCTCTCCCGCAAGGCGATCCTGTCCGAACTGGACCACAGCCTGAGCCGCCTCGGCACCGACCACGTCGACCTCTACCAGATTCACCGCTTCGACCCGCACACCCCGGTCGAGGAGACGATGGAGGCGCTGCACGATGTCGTCAAGGCGGGCAAGGTCCGCTATCTGGGGGCGAGTTCGATGTACGCCTGGCAGTTCTCCAAGATGCAGTACACCGCCGAACGGCACGGCTGGACGAAGTTCGTCTCCATGCAGAACCACTACAACCTCCTCTACCGCGAGGAGGAGCGCGAGATGCTGCCGCTCTGCGCCGACCAGGGCGTCGGGGTACTGCCCTGGAGCCCGTTGGCCCGAGGCCGCCTCACCCGCGACTGGGGCGCCCGTACCGCTCGCAGCTCCACGGACAACTTCGGCAGCACGCTCTACCTGGAGGGCGACCACACCATCGTCGAGGCCGTCTCCCGCATCGCCACGGAACGAGGCGTCCCCCGCGCCCAGGTGGCCTTGGCGTGGCTCCTCCACCAGGACACGGTGACGTCCCCGATCATCGGAGCGGCGAAACCCCAGCACATCGAGGACGCGGTGGCGGCGGTGGAACTCACGCTGACGGCCAAGGAGTTGGAGGAGCTGGAGCAGCCCTACGGCCCCCACCCCGTCGCCGGCCACTGAAAGAGACGCAGGACGCGGGGGCTGTACCACCCCCTAGTGCGGACCCGACGGCGACGCGAACTCGGTCCCGCACGGTCCCGCCCCCTCACTCTCCGGCAAGGAGACCCGCGCCCCACTCATGGACAACGTCCGGTAATAACCGCCGATCCGCTCCGCCGACCGCCCCACGTAGTGCCCGATGAACGACCGCCGGAAGCGGTCGGAGGACCGGTTCGGCTGCGACCCGTGCACCAGACTGCCGTTGAAGAACAGCACGTCCCCCGGAGCCATGTCCACCGGCACGGGCGCCAGCCCGGCCGGCGGCGGCACGTACTCTCGCGCGAACGACACCCCCTCGTCCGCCTCGTCCGGGCAGAACAACTCCATCCGATGCGTACCGGGCACCACTTCCAGCCCGCCGTTGTCCCGGTCGATCACCTCGCACGCCAGCCACGCCGCCACACACGTGCCCGGCTCGACCCGCAGATAGAAGTTGTCCTGATGAAGGGCCTGCCCGCGCGCCCCCGGCGGCTTGAAGTAGAACATGCTCTGCGCGGCCAGCACCTCCTCGCCCAGCAGTTCCTCCAGCACACTCCGCAGCCGGGCGTCCAGCAGCATCCGCCGGGCGAGCGCGCTGATCTCGTGCGGATGCATCACCCTCGGGTACCGGTCCAGCGGATCGTCCCCGGCCCGCGGCTCGAAGTGCCCCGGCACGGAGCTCCCGGCCGCCTGCAGCGCCGCGAACTCGGCGCACAGGCGGCCCACTTCGCCGTATCCGAACAGCCCGGGTACGACGGTGAAACCGTCCTTCTCGTACTGCCTCAACCCGGCCTGGGTCAGGCCGGCGCCGGTGACGGACATGGAGCTCCTCCTCGGTCGACGGAACGGAATGCGTGCCGTAATTACCCTCCCGAAAGGGACACCAATACAGTGACCGCCCCCAAAGGGCCCCGAAGTCGTCCTCGTTCGGGATTCTATTGACGGAACGTCAGATCCTCGGCTCCCGCGTACCGCGCACGAAACCGCGAGATCTCTTGTTCCTCCTGGTCCGGCTGTGCGAAGGTGTGCCTTGTCGGCGCACGGACAACGCTTTCTCCTCCGTGCGCACGAGGCCCGGTGTTCGGTCGCATCCCCCACGCTTCAAAAGAGCCGTCCCCTGCCGACCTCACACTGGTGCCGAACCCTGCCCTTTGCCGCGTGTCCGTGTCCCCAGGACATGCTTCCAGGAGGAATGCAGCCTTGAATGACGCAGGCCTGTCGAATTCCCCTTCGGCTCGCCGCCTCGACGCGACGGACGAACAGCTGAGCTCCGAGTTGACACAGTGGGCGGGGGCGTCGCCCGCGCTCTACCCCGTGGGCGAGCTGCTGGACCGGCACTGGGAGGCGGCCTTCGCCTACGCGCGGCTGTGCACCGACGGCGAGCGCGCGGCCGGCATGCTCACCACGGCGGCCTTCACCCGGTTGTTCGGCGCGACCCAGCAGCAGAACGGGCCGACCGCCGCATGGCGCCCCCATCTGCTGGCCACCGTCCGCCGGCTCGCCGCCGAGTGGGACTCCGACGGCCGCCGTGACCTGCTCCACCCCGACCTGCGCGCCGTGGACGGCGACGGAGACCGCGTGGCCGTCCTGCTGCTCCCGCCACCCAACCGGCGGATGCTGGCCCGCGCCTTCCAGCGGCTGCCCCAGTCGGCCCGTTGCCTGCTGTGGCACACGGAGGCCGAGGCCGAACCCCTGGCGGTCCCGGCCGGTCTGCTCGGCCTCGACGAGGAGGGCGCCCGGGTCGAACTACGCCGCTCCCGCGAGCGGCTGCGCGAGGAAGTGCTCCAGGTCCACCGCGAACTCGCCACCGACGACGACTGCCACCGCTACCACCGGCTGCTGGACGTCACCTGCCGGCGCGGCGGCGTCGACGTCGACCCCGACCTGCGCGCGCACACCGCGCAGTGCCGGCACTGCGCGTACACCGCCGACCAGTTGCTGCAGTTCGAGGGCCTTCTGGGCGTCGCCCTGGCCGAGGGCATCCTGGGCTGGGCGGCCGGCGCCTACCTGGAGGGCAGGGCCACCGCGGACGGGCGCGCACGCGCCGAGGCGCCGAGGGAGCGGCGCAGCCCGGCCATGAGCGGCGAGGCCTTCGACGACGTGCGGGGAGAGTCCCCCGGGCCGGGCACGGCCCACGCACCCGGCACGGCGGACCCGCTCGGCAGGGCCCCGGAGGGGAGTGCGGCGGGCGAGGCCGCCGTACCCGGTGACGCCGGGCGCCGCGGTGCCCGGAACGCCGCCGGAACCGGCCCTGGCACCGACAGCCGTCCCGCCTCCCGCCGATCGGACCGCAAGGCGGCCCGCCGCGCCCGCCGGCGCAACCTCACCGCCGCCGTCCTGACGGTCAGCGGGATGGTCGTCCTCCCGCTCGTGGTGTGGGCCGCCCTCGGCTCCGACGGCGGCACCGGTCCGACCGCCGGCGGCGAGGCGTCGCAGACCCCGTCCGCGGGCACCGACACGGCCACCGACAAGCCGTCCTGGATCGCCGAGGAGGAGACCCAGGGCACCCTGCACGGCCGGCTGCACAACGTCGCCTCCGGGCTCTGCATGGGCCTCGTCGACGGCAAGGCCGTCCAGGGCGCCGAGATCGAGCTCGCCACCTGCTCGTCCGACGCGGACCAGCAGTGGACGTACGAGACCGACGGGCTGCTGCGCAGTGCCGCCGACCCCGACCTGTGCCTCGACTCCCGCCTCGGCTACTCGGTGCGGCTGGGCCTGTGCACGGGTGCCTCGGACGCGGCCGTCAAGAACATCCGGTACGACTTCACCCTCCAGGGCACGCTCGTGCCGCGCTCGAACCAGAACCTGGCGCTCGCCCCCGCCGCCACCGACGGCTCGGGCGCTCTGGTCCTGAAGACCCGCGCGGACGGCACCGCCCAGCGCTGGGTGATCGACACCTCGCAGCCCGACCCGCAGATGGAGTTCGTCAACTGGGGCGCCGACAGCACCTCCTCGGACGCGCCGGCGCCGGCACCCGGCACCAAGTCGGCGAAGACCCAGGCGCCCGACCCGGCACCGTCCCCCACCCCCTCGGCCGCTCCTGAGCCGAAGAGCTCCGCCGGCTCGTCGAACAGCACCTCCTGCTCGTACTACTCCTGGTACTACTGCACCTGGAACGGCCAGTCCGGCTCGTCCGGAGGCTACGGCGGCTCCGGGTACGGCGGCTCCGGGTACGGTGGCTTCGGCGGATACGGCTCCTACTCCGGCGGCGGACGCGACTGAGCGAGGGGCGGGGGGCCGAGAGGCCCGGCGCCGGGGCCAATGGGCCGGAAACGCCCCAGACGAGTAAGTCCGATCTCCGGTCGGTGGTCGTAGGCGATCAGTGACCAGGAACGGCCGCCATGGTCTTCCAGGTCGAGCTGGCCCTTGAGGGTGTCGTTGACCGACTCGACCAGCTGCCGGACCTTCTTGAAGACGTCGTCGGTCCGTCCGATGCAGGGGTCGGTTGTCGAGCCGAGCGCGGGCTCCGCCCGACAACCGACCGGCGACGAGCGGAGTCCTCCTCAGACGCCCGACGGAACGACCGCGTCCCGCATCATCCCGGTGAGCGGGTGGCAGTTGATGTACTCGAAGAGCTGGTCCTTGCCGTCGGAGACCGAGACCTCGTGGTAAAGGCGAAGCTTCTCCAGACCGGCCACGACTTTGAAGAACGTGACGAAGATGCGCAGGTGCGTCGGGTGGGACTCCGCCCACCGCTCGAGCTGGTCCAGGGACCGCCAGTGTCCGATGTTGTAGCTCTCGTCGAGCTCGTTGCCGTCGAGGTCGATACTGCGGACGAAACGGTTGCTGTAGCAGCCGACCGTCTCGCCGTTGTCTCGCAGGAAGTCCATACCGGCTTCAAGGCTCGGCAGGATCTCGTCGAGGTAGAGACCCCGTTCGGCCTCGCCGGCGGAGCGCCAGTCCTGACCCGAGCGGATCAGGGCGATGTTGTCGTGGCCCCGAACGATGACGCGCCCGCCCTGGGACGGGTCACCGGAGACGACGGCGAGCTCGTCCTTGGGCTGCATCCAGTCGGTCTGCGAGAGCGGAATGCGGTCGCGCATCGAGCCCCAGTACGCGTGCTCGCTGACGTCGCCGCTGCACGTGCCCATCACGCCACCGATACCGGGGAAGTCCTCGGTGAAGGCGTACAGCGTCTCGAACTGCTCGACGCGCGGTGCGACGATCTCACGGAAGTAGCCGAGACCCTCGGTGAGGCGCTCGTCCGAGTTCCACCAACCGTCGACCCCGTCCGAGCGCAGCCAACGGCAGTACGCCGCGGGGTCCGCCCAGTACGCGACGACCATCAGGTTGTGGTGGTGCCGGTTGTCGATGTGGTCGGTCAGATCGTGGCGGACCGGCCCGTCAGCCAGGTCGAAGCTCTCAACGATGTGCCGCAGCGCCGCGAGCGCCTTCGGCCGCTGCGAGTCCTCGGCGTACTGAACACCGAAGTAGGCCATGACCACCTGCTGGAGCGACTGGTCCGCCCGGGCGACGAACATCGGGAAGGGCGGCTGGTAGTCGTCAGCGACGCGCCGCGACAGCGTGCGCGGACACTGGAGGTGGGTGTCGATCGCGGATTCCATGATCTTCCTTCTCTTCGAGCGGGCGAACAGCGAAAGGGGTACCGGTGGCCTCAGCGGCCGGCGGTCACCAGCCGGCGAGGGGCGAGCGGTGGAGAACGGACCGAGGGTCGGCGTCGCCGAGGTCGTCGGGCGGCTCGGCGAGCCCAGGTCCGCCTCGGCGGACCCACTCGGCGATCGCGCGGGCCCGCTCGAGCGTGTTGACCTTCTGGATCCACACCGGTCGGGCGCCCGCGCGTCGTGCGTCCGCGGAGGGGTTGACGACAACGACGTTGGAGAGCTCGCACCGCCACAGGCAGTCGGTGCTCACCAGCTCGACGTCGCTCCCGCTCTCGTGCGCCAGAATCTCCGCGATGCCGTCGTGATCCACGTCGGGGTGCTTGCGCCGGGTGCCGCAACAGCAACCCCGGCACATCCTGATCCGCGGCCCCTGGCCAGGTCGAGGATCCGTCTTCGGGGCCGACGTTGCGGTCATGTCCGGCTCACCTGGGCGCGACCGCAGCGGAAGCTGCGGCGCCGACCCCGCTCCGGGCACGGGCAACGGCCTGTGAGAGGTACCCGAAGACCCCGCCCATGATCAGCCACATCAGACCGATCTGGGCCAGGGAGCCGAGCCGGAAGTTCCAGATCAACTGAGCGGGCACGTCGGAGGGAATCGGGTCGGCGACGTCAGGGATCGCCCAGAGCAGAATGATCGAACCGACGACGGCGAGCGCCGTGGCGGCGACGGCCCGAAGCCCCGGCTCGAGACGCTGCTGACGCGCCAAGGAGGTCACCGCTGACGTGAGTACGACCGCACAGAAGATCGTTCCGATGTACGTCACCGTTCGAGCGTCGACGGTGGCCGGGTCGCCGACCGCCGGCGGATTGGCGGGGATGACGATCGCGGGGGCGAGGGTGAATGCGGCAAACCCAAGCCCCGTGAGGGCCAGCGCCGAACCGGCAGCCGAGTTCCCCGGCACTCGGGCACCGAGGAAACGACGAACCAGTGCGAAGGCGATACCGACCAGGGTTCCGACGACCAGAACGGTGAGCATGCCGAATCCGACCTGCTCTCCCCTGGAGACGACCGCATCGGATATGTGATCGTGATCGGCGTGATCCATCGCCGACTTGGCGTCCTCGATCGCGATCGCGGCGCGGATGGACGGCTCGACGAGCCAGTACTGAACAGCGGCACCGGCACCGCCGGCTACGGCGCCCGCCAGGGCGCCGTAGCCGATGGTGCGACCTACGGTCATCGCGGCCATGGGAGTCGACCTCTCAGTGGCACGGCACGCCGAGAGCGTGACGCGCGTCGTGCGTGACCTCGTGCAGGTAGTGCGCAGCCCCGGACGGGATGAGGAGCCCGTTCTCCTGCAGGAGGAAAAGGACGGTCAGCAGGGCGAACACGGCGAGCGCGATGCTGAGGGCGGTGGTTACGACGGGCGCGTTCGCGACCGTGGCGTTGCTGTGTGCCATGTCGGCGATTCCTTTCAGGTCAGGCCCGCGGCGGGGTGGCCGGGTCGATGGCGATCGGCTCGGTGTGGGCCTCGTGGTGGTTGCGGTTGGGCGACTCGGCCATGACCCGAGCGACCCGCTGGTCGAGGTCGGACGTGGCCATGACGCCGTGCTGGGACATGACGTTCTCGAGCGCCGTCACCCAGTGCTCGTAGTAAGACCACTTCGCACCGCTCTCAGCCGCAGTGGTCTCCCACTCCCGGATCGAGGAGATCAACGCACCCTGGAATGCGGACCAGTCGAACTGCAGTGCCCTGTGGGCAGCGACCGCCATGGCGAAGGCGCGGATCTCCCAGGGGAACTCGAAGCCCAGCTCGCTCGGATCGGCGACGGGCATCCCGCAGATGAGCTCCTCGACTTCACGGCGGGACTCCCCGAGTGTCGTGGCACTCGCGTACGGCGCCGGAGGCGTGGCCGCGGTGGTCACGACGCGACCTGAGCGACCGGACCGACGCCGATCATCGAGTCGCGGGTGACGAGCTCGGCGAGCTGCTCCTCGCTCCAGCCGTCGGTGCCGGCCGGGCGCTGCGGAAGCACCCAGTAGCGCATCTCGCTGCTGGAGTCCCAGACGCGGACCTCGACACTCTCCGGAACGGTGAAGCCGAAGGACTCGCTGAGGACCTTGCGGGGCTCGCGCGTGATGGCGGCACGGTACTGCGGGTCCTTGTACCAGTTCGGCGGCAGTCCGAGGACGGGCCAGGGGTAGCAGGAGCAGAGGGTGCAGACAATGATGTTGTGTACGTCGTCGGTGTTCTCGACGAGGACCATGTCCTCACCCTGGAGACCGCTGATGCCGAGCTCCTTGCAGGCCTCGGAGGCGTCCTCCACCAGGCGCGCCTTGAACTCCGGGTCACTCCACGCCTTGGCCACGACCTTCGCGCCGAGCTGCGGGCCCACCTCGTGCTAGTAGATCTCGACCATGCGGTCGATGGCCTGGGTGGTCATGACGCCCTGTTCGATGAGCATGGACTCGAGCGCCTTGACCCGAGCGGCGATTTCTTCCTGAGTACGGATCTTGACGCTCACGCGACAGCTCCTTGGGTGTTGGCGGACGCAGGGGTGGCGGGCTCGATGTACGGGTCCCAGACGTCGAAGTAGACGGAACCGTTGGGCTCGGCGTGATCGGCACCCCAGAGCTCTTCGTTGGTGAACCGGACGGTGTAGACGTGCTCAGGGTGCTCGCCGAGTCCGTTGCCCGCCGTGTCGGGGTAGATGAACGCGCCGTGCGCCAGGACGACCTCACCGACGGCGCCACGGATGTAGCGGGCGCGGCGCGTGTGGCCCTTCGGAGCCGACCGGTCGACCCGGACGATGTCGCCCACCTTGAAGCGAGCGGCCTTGTCGGACTCACGCTTCGCGGTCGCACCGGCCGGGACAACCGCCTCGACGAACGCGAGCAACTCCGGGTCGTCCTGGTGCTGCGGCAGCGGAGCGTCCGGGTCGGCCAGGTAGTGGGCGGTACGGCGGTCGAGCTCGGCCATGTCGAGCTTGCCCAGCTTCTCGCCGAAGTGCTCGACGGTGTGCACCCAGTGCTCGTAGTACGGCGACTTCAGGTAGACGGCCGGGTCGATGAGCTCGATTCCGTGGCGGAACTCGTCCACGCCGAAGAACCCTGCGCGGAAGCACATGGCGAACATCGGGAAGACGGCCTTCTCCCATTCGGCACGGAAGACCGGTTCGTGCTCAGGGACGACAACGGGGCCGATGCCGTCGGTACCAGCGAGGTCGAATACACCGTTCATTCGGGTCCCTCCTTACGTGTGCTGGGGGCGGGGAAGCATTCCGAGCGTCTGCTCG
This sequence comes from Streptomyces sp. NPDC049687, assembly GCF_044465285.1. Classification (NCBI taxonomy): domain Bacteria; kingdom Bacillati; phylum Actinomycetota; class Actinomycetes; order Kitasatosporales; family Streptomycetaceae; genus Streptomyces; species Streptomyces sp. NPDC049687. Next base: position 541,093 of record NZ_JBITLN010000002.1, on the reverse strand, counting down.
AAGGCGTGCGCTGCCTGCAGGAGTGATGCGTCGCTGAATCGCTTGGCGATGACCATGAGGCCGACGGGCAGGCCCTCGCTCAGGCCGGCGGGGATCGTGCAGGCCGGGTGGCCTGTCACGTTGAAGGGCGCGGTGTTGGTCACCATCTCCAGCGCTCGCGTCACGATCTCCTCGGCCGACGCGTCGGCAGCGGGGATGAGGCTGGCCGTGATCGGGAGGGTCGGCATGACGAGGACGTCGTACTGGTCAAGGGCTGTGTCGTACGCGGCCGCGAGCACCGACTCGAGGTTGCGCGCCTTGCCGTAGCTCGCGCCGTACCCGTTGCGGAGGGCGTATGTGCCACCGAGCGCCACGAGCTTGACCGTCTCCGAGAACGCGGCCGGGTTCTGGCGCCACCGCTCGCCGTAGAAGGCCATCAGGTCGGGGTCGTAGGCGCCTTTCCAGTTGAGGCCGTAGGCGTTGCCGTCCACCATCTGCCAGGTCGCTCCCTCGACCGAGATCACGTCCCAGATCGCAGCGCCGTGCTTGTGCCACGGAATCGAGACGTCCTCTGCGAGGTGGCCGGCGGCAGTCAGACGCTCGATCGCAGCTCGTACGACCGCGTTGACCCCCGGATCGGAGTTGGCCTGCTCGAAGCCCTCCGTGACAACACCGATCCGAAGACCACGATCGAACTCGCACAGTGCAGCGACATAGTCGGTGCCGGTCACACCCGTCGGCTGGCGCGGGTCGAGACCGTCAGCCCCGGCGATCACCGTCAGCATGGCCGCGGCGTCGGCGACCGTCGGAGCGATGGGACCAAGGTGGTCGATCGTCTGCTCGATCGGAAAGCCGCCGGTGTAGGGCACGAGGCCGAAGGTCGGCTTGTGGCCCACCACACCGCAGAAGGCTGACGGGATGCGGATCGAACCACCCTGGTCGCCGCCGAGGGCAAGATCGACCTCACCCGCGGCGACCAGCGCCGCGCTGCCGCTCGAGGAGCCACCGGCGGTGCGGCTGGGGTCCCACGGACTGCGGACCGGTCCGCTCTTCGCCGTGTGAGACGCGCCGGAGAAACAGAGGTCTTCACACACGGACTTGCCGGCGATGGTGGCACCGGCGTCGAGCAGGCGAGTGACGACGGTGGCGTCCGTCCTCGGGACGAAGCCGCGCACCGTTTCCGAGCCGTTCATCATCGGGACGCCGGCCACAGCGACGTTGTCCTTGATCGCGACCCGGCGGCCCGCCAGCGGGCCGGACTCGGTCCTGCGCAGGTGAGTCCTGACGTACCACGCCCCCAGTGGGTTGTCAGTCGGCTCCGACCAGTCCCGTTCGGGCGCCCTGGGCGCCACCTCGCGCTCGTAGAGCCCGTCGACGACCGCCCATGATCCCAGCAGTCCGTTCGCGGCGGCGTGGTAAAAGTCCAGGTCGTCGGTGATGCCGAGCTTCAGCTCATTGGCGAGGTCTTCGACCGCTCGGCGAGATGGCAACTCCATGGCCGCTCTCCTCTGTGTTCGTACAGTTCTTCGCTCCGGTCGACGCGAGATCCTCGGCACGGCACTGCCGATACGTCTTGGCGCAGGAGCAAACGACCCCCGAAGTGCCCGCGTCAACGGCGGAAGGTGACCTGGAGCGCCTTTGGATTGCCGTAGTCAAGGCATGTGGAGACACGGGCAATCTCGCCCATGAACCGCTCCCGAACGGGGGTTGACTGGTTCGGCGTGAGAAACACACGATGAGCCATGCCGAATTCGTTCCAGGTCGATACTGCGAATCGACCTGCCGCAGAGCGGACGGAATACTGGCGCTCCAGCGTTTGTGATCAGTTCGTCCCCCTTGCCGTGCGGCCGACCCTCGTCGAGCTGCACGGGCGTGTCGCGGGTGCGAGCATCGCCGAGACCCGGCTGCGGCGGATTCGTGCGAGCCAGCACGTCTTCGAGCGACGCCCATCGGACATCAGGACCGGCGACCCAGAGGTCCTTCACGTCTTGTCCATGGACCACGGTCACTCCTGTCACATGGAGCAGGACGGGCGGACGACGATTCTCAAACCCGGCGACCTCGTGCTGTACGACAGTTCGCGACCGTTCCGATTCGCGACGTCAGGAGCCTTCCAGTTCACCATTGGCCTCCTGCCCAAGCGGCTGTTGCCGCTGCCCGAGAAGGTGCTCGCCGATCGGACGACGCGGGCTACGCCCCCTGCGGATGGGGTCGGCGCGGCACTCGGTGCGCTACTCACCTCACTGGCCGGCGGAAGTGCGGCTCATTCGGATCCCAGCCAGCAGGTCGCGATTCAGCATGCGCTGGTCAGTCTGTGCGTCGCGTTCATGTCCGACGAAGGAGCGATGGGGAGCCCGCCGTCCGTGCATCTGTCCCTGGCGAAGTCGTTCATCGTGCGACACCTCGGCGAATCCACACTCGCTCCCGCCGATGTCGCCGTTGCTTGCGGTGTTTCCCTCAGCTACCTGCATCGCCTCTTCGCCACCGAGGGGACGACCATTGTCGGCTACCTGCGCGAGCAACGACTCAAGGGGGCTCATCGAGACCTGACGACTTCGCTGGTGGACGAACCCGTCTTGCTGGTTGGGCGCCGCTGGGGCATCCCCGACCCCGCCCACTTCAGCCGGGCTTTCAAGAAGCGCTTTGGGGTGACGCCGGGTGAAGCGCGTCGCTTCGCGCGCACCCCGCCGGTAATCCGCAGGTAGCAGTCGCTCTTGCTCCTGGCAACCGTCCACTCACCCATCGCCTTTCACCAACGCCTCATCACCGCAGGCGCGCTGAGATGGTCACACTGGCGCAGACGACGTCAAGCCGTCGCCCACCGCTGCCACTATCAGCGGCGGCTGCACACGATCGAGGGGCGACCCGGGAAAGAGAGCACAGTCCGACGACCAGCCCACCACACTCGCCCAAACCGCCCCTGAACAGGGAAAACGTCAAAGTGCTGCTGGAGTACTAGTCCGCCTCCTCGAACAACCCCAGCTCCGCCCAGATCGTCTTGCCCTCGGCCGTGTGCCGGCTGCCCCAGCGCTGGGTGAGCTGGGCCACCAGCAGCAGGCCGCGGCCGCCCTCGTCCCAGGTCTTCGCCCGGCGCAGATGCGGCGCGGTGTGACTGGTGTCGGACACCTCGCAGATCAGCGTCGTCTCGTCGTGGATCAGCCGCAGCCGGATGGGATGGGAGCCGTACCGGATGGCGTTGGTGACCAGCTCGCTCACCACCAGCTCGGTCGTGAACGACGCCTCGCTCCGCTCCCACCGCGCGAGCTGCCCGACGACCTGCTTGCGGATCGGCGCGACCAGCGCAGGATCGGCGGGGATGTCCCAGGTCGCGACCCGCGCGGCGGGCAGCCCCCGGGTGCGCGCGAGCAGCAGCGCCACGTCGTCGGCGACGCCACCGGCGGGCAGCACGGCGTGCAGCACCCGGTCGCACATCTCGTCCAGGGAGTCCGAGTACGCGGCGAGGGCTTCGCCCAGCAGTCGGTGACCGGTGTCCACGTCCCGCTCGCGGGACTCGATCAGACCGTCCGTGTAGAAGGCGAGGACGCTGCCCTCGGCCAGCTCCAGCTCCGTCGACTCGAACGGCAGCCCGCCCAGGCCCAGCGGGGGACCGGCGGGCAGCTCGATCCGCCGCGGCACTCCGCCCGGCCGCAGCAGCACCGGCGGGGGGTGCCCGGCCCGGGCGAGGGTGCAGCGCCGGGACACCGGGTCGTACACCGCGTACAGACAGGTCGCGCCGACCTCGCCGGGGCTGCCCTCGCCGTCGGCCTCCTCGGACAGCCGTACGACGAGGTCGTCGAGGTGGGTGAGCAGCTCGTCGGGGGCCAGGTCGATGTCGGCGAGGGTGCGGACGGCGGTACGCAGCCGGCCCATGGTGGCCGAGGCCTGGATGCCGTGTCCGACCACGTCCCCCACGACCATGGCGACCCGCATCCCGGACAGCGGGATCACGTCGAACCAGTCGCCGCCCACTCCGGCGCGGGCGGCCGGGAGATAGCGGGAGGCGGCGTCGACCGCGGCGGTGTGCGGCAGGCTGCGCGGGAGCAGGCTGCGCTGCAGGGCGAGGGCCGTCTCGCGCTCCCGGGAGTACCGGCGGGCGTTGTCGACGCAGACGGCGGCCCGTGCCGTGATCTCCTCCGCGAGCAGTACGTCGTCCGCGGTGAACGGGTCCGGCCGCCGGTACCGGGTGAGGACCGCGACTCCGAGGGTCGTGCCCCGGGCCCGGATCGGCACGGACATCGTGGAGTGGACGCCGAACTGGCGCACCCGCTCGCCGCGCAGGGTGTCCCAGGCCAGCCACGCGTTCAGCTCGCCCACGGAGGCGACGATGGTGCGCCCCGCGACCAGTGAGTCGGCCTGCGGCGATCCGGCCGGATACCGCAGGAGCTCGCCGGGCTTGGCGACCGCCATCGGGTTGCCGGGGTTGACGGAGTGGTGGGCGGCGCGGCGCAGGCTCAGTGGGGCGGCGAACCGGGTCGGGGGGTCACCGTCGTCCAGCGGGTCCAGAAGGTCGACGCTGACGAAGTCCGCGAGCGCGGGCACGCACACCTCGGCCAGCTCCTGGGCCGTCCGGGTGACGTCCAGGGTGGTGCCGATCCTTACGCTCGCCTCGTTGACCAGCCGCAGCCGCTCGCGGGCGAGGTAGTTCTCCGTGAAGTCGTGGGCGGCCAGACACACGCCCCGCACCCGGCCCTCGGCGTCGGTGACCGGCGCGAACCGTGCCAGCCAGGCGTGCGCGTGGCCCTCGCCGCCGGTGCGCGTGTAGGTCTGGACGTCCTCCGCCCGCCCGCTGGCGAGCACCCGGATCATGTGCCCCTCCAGCTCCGCGCTCTGGGGACGGCCGCCGATCTCGGAGAGTCTGAGCCCCCTGATGCGCTCCTCGGGCAGCCCGATCACCTCGGCCATCGCCTCGTTGATCCGGGTCAGCCGCAGCCGTTCGTCGTAGACCGCGGTGGCGCACGGCGACTGCGCGAGCACCGCAGCGGCCAGGGGATCGCCGGGGGAGCGGTTACCGTCGCCGGTCAGCGGGGTCACGACGAGCCAGCTGCCGGGCGTGCCGTCCCGGGGCGGACGGTGGTGGGCGAGCAGCCAGGCCCGCACGGGCCGGCCGTCACGGTGGCGCAAAGTGAGCGTTCCGTCCCAACGCGGGCCGGTGGGCACCGGAGGGGCCTCCCCGGCCAGCAACTCCCGGGCGGGCCTGCCCACGACCTCGGCCGGGGCCCAGCCGAGCAGGGCGCGGGCGCCCTCGTTCCACTCGACGACCGTGCCCGTGTCGTCGACGACCCCCCGGGCCGTCGCGGCCTCGTCGAACGGGTACTCCGGGCTCATCGTCGTCGCTCCATCGCGGACACTCACAGTGAACAAGTGGGCCACATCCGTACCAGCCTAGACCGTCCCGCTGCCGCACGGACGAGAACCCCCGCAGGGGCCCGAGCGGGCGCGCTGCGGCCGAGGTCAAGGGCAAAATCCGGCCGAAGTGACTCACTGGTGCCGCTCGGTGCCCGTGGGTCACCGGAACGCCTCCGGCCCCTTGACGGGCAGGAGTGGCGCGTCGTCAGATTCTGTTTGGTAACGATCACTTGAGAGATCAGTTGTGAGTACTTCTGGGTCCTGAGAGGGAGAGCCGCCAGTGACAGTCACTCGCCGATCCGTCCTGATCGCCTCCGCGGCCGCCCCGGCCGGCGGAGCACTCCTCGGCAGCCCGGCCGAGGCCGCGGAAGCAGCCGCGGGCGTCGCCGGCCGCCGCACGGTGGCGCTGCGCGACGGCTGGCGCTTCGCGCTGGTCGACCCGGGCGGGATCACCGACCCGACCGGACAGTACGCGGACGCCGCCGCGCCCGGTTACGACGACTCCGCCTGGCGCGAGGTGGCGGTCCCGCACGACTGGAGCATCGAACAGACCCCCACCACACAGAACGGCACCACCAGCGGCACCGGCTTCTTCCCCGGCGGCCTCGGCTGGTACCGCCTCGGCTTCACCCTGTCGCCCGCCCACGCCGGCAAGCGGATCTCGGTCGAGTTCGACGGCGTCTACATGGATGCGTACGTCTACTGCAACGGCACCGAGGTCGGCCGCCACCCGTACGGCTACACCGGCTTCGCCTTCGACCTGACCGATCTGCTGCACACCGACGGCACCACCGAGAACGTGATCGCGGTCAAGGTGCAGAACCGTCTCCCCAGCAGCCGCTGGTACTCCGGCAGCGGCATCTACCGCGAGGCCCGCCTGGTCATCACGGAACCGGTGCACGTCGCCCGCTGGGGCACCTGCGTCACCACCCCGGAGGTCACCGGCGAACGGGCCCTCGTCCGGGTGGCCACCACCGTCGCGAACGCCTCCGGCGCGGGTACGGACGTCGAGGTCGTCTCCCGTGTCCTCGCCCCGGACGGCCGCCCGGTCGCCCGCACGACGTCCACGGTCACCGTCACCGACGGGGCCACGGAGACCCACGAACTCACGGTTCGCCGACCGAAGTTGTGGGACTTCGCCGCACCCCACCGCTACACCCTGGAGACCGAGCTCCGCGTCGCCGGCCGGCGCACCGACACCTGCCGCACGCCCTTCGGCATCCGCACCTTCCGCTTCGACCCGGACGAGGGGTTCTTCCTCAACGGCAAGCACTCCAAGATCAAGGGCGTCGACCTCCACCACGACCTGGGCGCCCTGGGCGCGGCGGTCAGCGCCGACGCGATCCGCCGCCAGATGACGATCATGAAGTCGATGGGCGTCAACGCCTTCCGCACCTCCCACAACCCGCCCTCCCCGGAGATGATCCGGGTCTGCGAGGAACTGGGCATCGTGATGATGGTGGAGGCCTTCGACTGCTGGAAGACCGGGAAGACGCGGTACGACTACGGCCGGTTCTTCGACGAATGGTGCGAGCGGGACGCTACCGAGATGGTCCTCGCCGCCCGCAACTCGCCCGCCGTCGTGCTCTGGTCCATCGGCAACGAGATCCCCGACTCCACCCAGACCGCCGGCCTCGCCATGGCCGACCGGATCATCGCCGCGATCAGGGCCGCCGACGACACCCGCCCCCTCGTCATCGGCTCCGACAAGTACCGCAACCCGCCCGCCAAGGGCTCCGCCGCCGATCTGATGCTGGCGAAGCTGGACGGCCTCGGCCTCAACTACAACACCGCGAAGTCGGTGGACGTCCTGCACGCCACCTACCCGCACCTGTTCCTCTTCGAGTCCGAGTCCTCCTCGGAAACCTCGACGCGCGGGACGTACCAGGAGCCGGAGCACCTCAACACCGGCGAGAACCACACGCCCGGGAGGCGGGCGACCTCGTCCTACGACAACAATCTCGCCTCCTGGACGATGAGCGGGGAGTACGGCCACAAGAAGGACCGGGACCGCAAGTGGTTCGCCGGGCAGTTCCTGTGGTCCGGCATCGACTACATCGGCGAGCCGACGCCGTACAACGTCTTCCCGGTGAAGGCGTCCTTCTTCGGCGCGGTCGACACGGCCGGCTTCCCGAAGGACATGTACCACCTCTTCCGGAGCCAGTGGACCGAGGAGCCGATGGTCCATCTGGTGCCGATGACCTGGAACCACGAGAAGGGCGACACGGTCGAGGTGTGGGCGTACGCCAATGTCGACACCGTCGAGCTGTACCTCAACGGAAGGTCCCTGGGCGTACGGAAGTTCGACACCAAGACGACCGTCGACGGCCGCACCTACCTGGAGACCACCGAGGCCACCGGCGACGACAAGACCTTCACCAGCGGCCCCTACCCGGGCAGTTACACCAGCCCCAACGGCAGCGCGGGCAAGCTCCACCTGACGTGGAAAGTCGCCTACGAGCCGGGCGAGTTGAAGGCGGTGGCCCGCCGGAAGGGCAAGGTGGTCGCCACCGACGTCCTGCGCACCGCGGGCGCCCCGCACGCCGTACGCCTCACCCCGGACCGCACGTCCCTCCCGGCGGACGGGCGTTCGCTGGTCTTCGTCACCGCCGACGTCGTCGACGCGCGCGGCGTCGTCGTGCCGGACTCCGAGCACCTCATCTCCTTCCAGGTGAAGGGCGGTTCCGTCGCCGGGCTCGACAACGGGCGGCAGGAGAGCGCCGAGCGGTACCAGGCGAGCACCCGAACCGCTTTTCACGGCAAGGCACTTGCCATCGTGCGGTCGGGGACCGAGGCGGGCACCCTGAAGGTGACGGCGAGCGTGGAGGGTCTGCGCAAGGGCACCGCCACCGTCCGCACCACCCCCGCCCGCTCGGTGGCCACCACGCAGGCCGCCGCCTTCGCCCCTGACCATCCGGCGCCCCCGAACTATCCCTACGCCGACGCCAGTTACTCCGGACGGGCGGACACCCTGCCCGCCGCCGTGCTGGACGGTGACCCGGCCACCGGCTGGTCCAACGCCTTCTCGAAGGCGGCCACCGCCCTGCTGCCCGCCTTCGACGGGGCACGGGCGCAGGACTGGGTCTCGGTGGACTGGGGGCGGACCCGCGACTTCGACCGGGTGGCGGTGTCCTTCACGGTCGACGCCACGCACAGCCTGCCCGCGGCGGTCGAGGTCGCGGTGGGGGACGGGGAGCGGTACAAGCCGGTCACCGGGGCGACCGTCGACTGGGCCGTCGACTCGGACGCGCCGACCGTCATCACCTTCGACGCGGTACGCGGCTCCCGGCTGCGGCTGACGCTGACCAGCAGTGCGCCGGGGCAGGCGCGAGGGGCGGTGCGGATCAGCAGGTTGGAGGTGTAGGCGTGGCGGTGTGGATCGGCACGCCGGAGGCGTAGGCGCGGTACGGATCGGATGGCGGGGACGCAGGCGTCGTACGGTCCCGGCGGGAAGCGGTCCCGTCCGGACCGTTGACGCGGTGTCATGGCTGTGACAAGCATGGGCGTGCGACCTTGCTGGGAGCGCTCCCATGACTTGTCGACCGAGGAGCCGGACGTGAAACGACGCAGAACCGCCCTGCTGTCCCTCGCGGCCCTGCTGGGCGCGGCGCTGACCGCGCTGCCCGCCCAGCAGGCCGGGGCCGAGGAGGTCGAGCAGGTCAGGAACGGCGGCTTCGAGACCACCGCCGACCCCTGGTGGACCAGCAACGTCACCGCGGGCCTGTCCGACGGACGGCTGTGCGCGCAGGTGCCGGGCGGCACCGTGAACCGCTGGGACTCGGCGATCGGCCAGGACGCGATCACCCTGGTCAAGGGGTCCTCGTACCGGTTCTCCTTCGCCGCCTCCGGGGTGCCCGAGGGGCATGTGGTGCGGGCGATCGTGGGGCTCGGGGCCGCACCGTACGACACCTGGTACGAGGCGACCCCGGTGCTGAGCGAGTCGGGCGACTCGTACACGTACACCTTCACCTCGCCCGTCGACTCCACCCAGGGGCAGGTCGCCTTCCAGGTCGGCGGCAGCGCGGACCCCTGGCGGTTCTGCCTGGACGACGTGTCGTTGCTGGGCGGGGTGCCGCCCGAGGTGTACCAGCCGGACACCGGGCCGCGGGTCCGCGTCAACCAGGTCGCCTACCTGCCCGCCGGGCCGAAGAACGCCACCCTCGTGACCGACGCCACCGAGAGGCTGCCCTGGCAGCTGAAGAGTGCCTCCGGGGCGACGGTGGCGCACGGCTGGACCGTACCGCGCGGCCTGGACGTCTCCTCCGGGCAGAACGTCCACACCCTCGACTTCGGCGCCTACCGCAAGCGCGGTACGGGCTTCACGCTGGTCGCCGACGGCGAGACCAGCCGCCCCTTCGACATCGGCACGGCCGCCTACGAACAGCTGCGCCAGGACTCGGTGAAGTACTACTACACCCAGCGCAGCGGCATCGCGATCCGTAACGACCTGCGGCCCGGCTACGGCAGGCCGGCCGGCCATGCGGGCGTCGCACCCAATCGGGGCGACGCGAACGTCCCCTGCCAGCCGGGCGTCTGCGACTACAGTCTCGACGTCACCGGCGGCTGGTACGACGCCGGCGACCACGGCAAGTACGTCGTCAACGGCGGGATCGCCACCTGGGAGCTGCTCAGCACCTACGAACGCTCCCTCCTCGCCCGCACCGGCCACCCGTCGAAGCTCGGCGACGGCACCCTCGCGCTGCCCGAGAGCGGCAACAAGGTGCCGGACCTCCTCGACGAGGCCCGCTGGGAGCTGGACTTCCTGCTGAAGATGCAGGTACCGGACGGGCAGCCGCTCGCCGGCATGGCCCACCACAAGATCCACGACGAGCAGTGGACCGGCCTGCCGCTGCTCCCGAGCGACGACCCGCAACAGCGCGAGCTGCACCCGCCGACCACCACGGCCACCCTCAACCTGGCCGCCACGGCGGCCCAGGCCGCCCGCCTCTACCGGCCCTACGACAAGGCCTTCGCGGCCAGGGCGCTGACGGCCGCTCGCAAGGCCTGGGCGGCGGCGCTCGCGCACCCCGACCTCTACGCGAGCGCCGACGACGCCAACGGCGGCGGCGCCTACAACGACGACAACGCGACCGACGAGTTCTACTGGGCGGCCGCGGAACTCTATCTCACCACCGGGGAGGAGGCGTTCAGCGACTACGTGATCGACTCGCCGGTCCACACGGCCGACATCTTCGTCCCCTACGGCTTCGACTGGTCCCGTACGGCAGCCGCAGGCCGCCTCGACCTCGCGCTCGTCCCCAGCCGGCTGCCGGGGCGGGACAAGGTGCGCGGGTCGGTGGTGCGGGGCGCGGACACCTACCTGGCCACGCTCGCCTCACAGCCGTACGGCATGCCGTACGCCCCCGAGGGCAACCGCTACGACTGGGGCTCCACCCACCAGGTCCTCAACAACGCGGTCGTCATCGCCACCGCCTACGACCTCACCGGCGCCTCGAAGTACCGCGACGCCGCCGTCCAGAGCATGGACTACGTCCTCGGCCGCAACGCGCTCAACCTCTCGTACGTCACCGGCTACGGCGAGGTCAACTCCCACCGCCAGCACAGCCGTTGGTACGCCCACCAGCTGGACCCGAACCTCCCGGACCCGCCGAAGGGCACCCTCGCGGGCGGTGCGAACTCGAGCATCCAGGACCCCTACGCGCAGAGCAAGCTCCAGGGGTGCGTGGGCCAGTTCTGCTACATCGACGACATCCAGTCCTGGTCGACGAACGAGAACGCGATCAACTGGAACGCGGCACTGACCTGGATGGCCTCGTTCGTGGCCGACCAGGGATAGCGGGCGGCCGCTTCCCGGTACCGCCTCGGTGCTCGTTGACACTGTCTTGACCTGGGGATATTTACGAGTGGGTACCCGAGCGGTACCGTGAGAGCATGCCAGCCCTCAATGTGGAGTTCAGCGATCGCGAGCTGGAGGACCTGCGGCAGATCGCCAAGGAACGCGGTACGTCGATGAAGGCACTCGTGCGGGAGGCGGCCGCCGCCGACATCGCCCGGCACCGGGCGCTGCAGGAGGGTGCGGAGGCGTTCCGCAGGTTCTTCGCCTCGCACGCCGACGAGTTCGCCGCCGCCTTCCCCGAGGACGAACCCGCTGTCAAGGGCGAGGGGCGGGTAGCCTGACCGATGACACCCGTCATCCACATCGACGTGCCCTGGCTGCTCCAGCGCCACGAAGAGGTCCTGCCGGACCAGCCGACCGTCAACGACTTCTCCGCGCTGGTCGCCGCGGTCGCCCGGCACCGGGTCGATCCGCCCCGCCTCGGCGTCGACTCCGACCCGGCCTGGCGGGCCGCCGCGCTGCTGCACACCCTCGCCCTGCTCAAGCCCCTGCCCTCGGCCAACGCCCGGTTCGCCTGTGCGACGGCGGTGGCGTACATGTTCGTCAGCGGCGTCGGCATCGACCCGCCCTACGGCGCGCTCGTGGACCTCGCCCGGGACCTGATCGACGGCAAGGCCGACGTCTACGGCGCGGCCGACCGGCTGAGGTCCTGGCAGATATAACCGCTCGGAGGTGTTGTGGGCCGCCGGCCGAGGGCGGGAGGAACAAGGCCGGCGGCCATTTTCGCGCAGGAGAGCCGCCGTCCTGCGCGGGGCCTCCGAGGAAGTGGCCGCTCCCCAGTCCACTACGCGCCGCACGTGTCGGGAAGGTGCGCGGCACGCTCACACGTGCGTGTGTTTCACACGGGGCGCAAGGTCGGACGAAAAGGGTGCGGCGGGGCGCGGAGTTGAGCCCCCCTGTCGACTTCCTTTCAACAACGGCCAGGTTGCCTTCGCGCCTTGTTGCGCGCGACTTAGTTGTGCAATGGTGAACCACCCTCGCACCAAAGGAACCACTCAGTGTCCACCCAGCCTCCTCGTCCTCCCTACCCTCCGCCCGGAGGGGGCCCCGGCGAATCCGACGAGTCGCTCGCCGCAGGGATTCGCGGCGGCACGGACAGCGAGGTCGCCCAGTCCACCGCGCTGCTGATCGCCCGGCACTGGCGGCCGGTGCACGAGTACGCGGTGATCTGCCTCGCCTCTTCCGGGAGTGTGGCGAACATGCTGACCGCGGCCGCCGTGCACCAGGTCTTCGACCGGCTGAAGCTGGGCGAGCCGGGCACCGCGCTGCGTCCCCGGCTGCTGGTGACCGTGCGGGACATGGCCCGGCTGTGGTCCGCCGACGAGGACATCGCCGGCGTCCTGCCGGTGCTGAAGAAGCCGGCCGGGGCCCGGGGCATGCGGACCGCGAAGTCCATGATCCCAGAGAACCGGGTGCTGGCCGAGCGCTCCTTCCAGAGCCTGCCCGCCGTCGCCCGTTGCGTCCTGTGGCACGTGGAGGTCGAGGCCGAGTCGATCAGCGCGACCGCCGGACTGCTCGGCATGGACACCGAGATGGTCACCGCCGCCCTCGAACAGGCCCGGGACAAGCTCCGTGAGGGCCTGGTCCGCGCGCACCGGGAACTCGCCCCGAGCAAGGAGTGCCGGTTCTACAACCGCCTCCTCGACGTGCCGATCCGCCGGGGCGGCGAACTGCTCCCGGACGTCCGCCGGCATCTCGACGAGTGCCGCTACTGCCGCGCCGCCGCCGAACAGCTCGGCCAGTTCGAGGGCGGCCTCGGCCTCCTGCTCGCCGAGGCGGTGCTCGGCTGGGGCGCCCGCCGCTACCACGACTCGCGCCCGGCCCGCGACAAACAGCAGACCGTACGGCTGAAGGGGTCCGCCCGGCACCGGGGCGGACGCCCGCGCGGCGGGCGGGGGAGCAACCTGCTCTCGCGCATCCCGTCGCCGCGCCGTCGCGCGAACGGGGAAGCGAGGTCCCCGCGCGCCCTCTTCACCGGCGTGGGCCTCGCCTCGGCCGGGCTGGTGACCACCCTGCTCGCCGCCGGGATGTGGGCTGACGACGGCGGCGCCGACCCGGCCGCCTCCACCAGCGGTGCCGTCCCCGGCACCGACTCGCAGGCCGCGACCGCTTCTCCGACGTCACCCGGCACCGCCCAACTCCCCACCGCCCCCCAGCGCACCAGGCTGCGCAACGCCGCAGGCGACCTCTGTCTGGACGTCAGGGGCGAGGCGAAGGCCGGCGCCGGCCTGGAACTCGCCGACTGCGGCGCCGACGCCACCCAGCTGTGGTCGTACGCCCAGGACGGCCAGCTGCGCAGCGCCGCCCAGCCCGACCTGTGCGTGGACTCCCACGCCGACGCCGGGGTGGTCATCCTCGGCGACTGCGCGGACACCGGCGACGCCCGCGCCGACGACGTCCGCTACGACTTCACCGTCCAGGGCGAGCTGCTGCCGCGCTGGGACGACGCCCTGGCCCTGGCCGGCGCCGGTGAGGACCCGGGTGCCGACGTCGTGGTGAAGGTCCGCGACCACTCCACCGCCCAGCGCTGGCTCCCCGACACGGCCTACGCCACCCCCGGCTCCCTGACCGTCACCGGCACGGACGCACCCCCGCCGGCGCAGCCGGTGGAGCTCTCCGCGGACACGGCCTGAGCGGGAGTCAGCCGGCCTCCTCCACGAGGTCCTGCGGACCGACGGCCGACACGGTGGCGTGGCCGGACAGGGCCATCGTCAGGTCGAGTTCGGCGAGGAGACACCGGATGACGTGTTCGACTCCGGGCTGTCCGTCCAGGCCGAGGCCGTAGACGTACGGGCGGCCCAGCAGGACCGCCCGGGCGCCCAGGGCGAGGGCCTTGAACACGTCGTCGCCGGTGCGGATGCCGCTGTCGAAGAGGACCGTCAGACGGTCGCCGACCGCCGCCGCGACCCGGGGCAGCGCGTCGGCGGCCGCGATCGAACCGGCCACCTGCCGGCCGCCGTGGTTGGAGACCACCACACCGTCCATCCCGGCCTCGGCGGCGAGGCGGGCGTCGTCCGGGTGCAGGACGCCCTTGAGGACGATCGGGCCGTCCCAGTTCTCCCGCAGGAACGCCAGGTCCGGCCAGGTCTTGCCGGGGTCCGCGAACAGACCGAGGAAGTGCAGCACGGCCGCGTTCGGATCCTCGTGCACCGGTTTGGCGAGGCCCGCCCGGAAAGCCGGGTCCGAGAAGTAGTTGGCGGTGCCCACGCCGTGCAGGAACGGCAGATACGCCTGGTCGAGGTCGCGTGGACGCCAGGCCAGCAGCGGGGTGTCGAGGGTGACGACCAGCACCGTGAAACCGCTCGCGCGCGCCCGGCCGAGGAAACTCCGGGTCACCTCGCGGTCCTTGGACCAGTACAGCTGGAACCAGCGTTCGGCGTCCCCCATGGCCTCGGCGACCTGCTCGATCGGCGTACTCGACGCGGAGGACAGGATGTACGGCACCCCCTGCGCGGCCGCCGCCCGGGCCGCCGCGGACTCGGCGTCCGGATGCATGATCGACAGCACGCCGACCGGCGCCAGGGCCAGCGGGGCGGGCAGGGCGCGGCCCAGCACCTCGACCGACAGATCCCGCTCGTGCACGTCCCGCAGCATGCGCGGCACGATCCGGCGCCGCTGAAGGGCGGCACGGTTCGCCCGCGCCGTACTGCCGTCCCCCGCGCTGCCCGCCACATAGCCGACCGGACCGGGCCCGAGCAGCCGCTCGGTGAGCTCCTCCAGCCGGGTCAGATCGGTGGGCAGCCGGGGAACCCCGCCCGTCATCCCGCTGAGATAGATCTCGTACTGGAAGTCCGCCCAGTGCTTCGCCATCCGTACGTTCCGCCTCTCGTCGTCGAGCCCGCGCGCACGGCGACGATACCGACCGGTACCGGCTCAGCGGGCGGCGGCCGACTCGCGCAGGATGCGGGCCGGTTCGCGTGGCCGGGAGAACATCGGCCAGTGGCCCGTGTCCATCTCCACCAGCTCCCAGGACCCGCCCTCGAGCGCGCGGGCAGAGAGTTCGCGAACAGCACACTGAGCAGCGCCGACACCCATCAGGCGGTCATACCCCGCCAGTTGCAGCCGGGCACGAACCGGTAACGGCCGCCGTGGTGATCAACGTGGCGAACGTCGCGGCCCGGACCGGGCGGCCGTCGCTGCCGCGGGGAGGGGGGTGACGCGGGCGGATGCCGTCCGGGACGGGGTCCGCCGAACCCACGAGGTGGGGCAGGACCCCGGCCAGTGGCGAATCATCCTTCTTCCGCGTCCTGAGTGGACGAACCGTCCTCCGCGTCCGGTCCCTGCGCCCGCACCCGCTGCACGTGCTCCAGGGAGTCCCGCAGTTCGGCGAGCCAGTCGTCGGTGTGCCGCTGGACCAGCCGGACGCACCAGGCGAGCGCGTCGCTGCGGCTGCGCGCCACACCCCCGGCGATGAGGGTGTCGAGGACCTGCCGCTCGGGCTGCCGCAGCCGGGTCATGACCGGCGCCGCCACATGGGTGAACAGGGCCCGCTCCCCGTCGCACACCACGCCCCAGGACACCTTCCGGCGGAAGCGGTGCTCGGCGTCCCGGGCCACGGCCATCCGGGCCTCCCGGGTGCGCTCCCGGAACTCCTGGATCCGGGCGGTCACGGCCGCCTCCCGCTCGGCGGCCGGGGCGTCCTCGGCCAGCCGGGGCGCGGGGACGCGGCCGATCACGGTGATCTCCTCGCGGTCGACCGCGACCTCGACGAGTTCCTCGAACAGGTCGTCGGGCAGCCGCCCGGCGAACCAGCCCCTCAGCTTCTCTGTCTGCTCTGAAGTAATCATGTAATGACCATTACTCCGATGATCCATGAACACAAGGGGTCGCGCAGCGGTCAGCCGAGAGCGGAAAGAGGGCGGGAGCGGAATGTTTCAGGCCGATTAACGAACAGATGGGAATCGGCCACTGTGGCCGAGGGAGCGGATCATGAAGCGCTTGCTTCGGGAGTTGGAACGTGTGAATCCGTGACTTCGCGCCACTGATTCAATACGCAAGGTTACTGAAACCTGTGGGGTCGATGTGAGTTTCCGCCGCGGACTCGGCAGACTCGCGGTCGCCGCGTTCGGCACCGATCGCGCCGGATGCGGCACCCCCCGAATCGAGCGGAAGGATGCACACAATGCGGAACACCGCGCGCTGGGCAGCGACCCTCGGCCTCACGGCCGCAACCCTCTGCGCACCCCTCGGCGGGGCCGCGCTCGCCGCCCCGGCCGCACCACCGGCCTCGCTCTACGCCCCGTCCGCCCTGGTGCTCACCGTTGGCCACGGCGAGAGCGCCGCCACCGTCGGCGCCGCCCGGGCGGTCACCCTGAGCTGTGCGCCCGGGCCCTCCGGCACCCACCCCGCCGCCGCTTCGGCCTGCGCCGAACTGCGCGCCGCCGGCGGCGACCTGGACGCCCTGGCGGGTCCGGGTGGTGCCATGTGCACCAAGCAGTACGACCCCGTCGTCGTCACCGTCGACGGGGTGTGGCAGGGCAAGCGCGTCTCCTTCGAGCGCGCCTTCGCCAACGAGTGTGTGAAGAACGCTGCCGGGAGCAGTCTCTTCGCCTTCTGAGACCGGGATCGCGTGGCTCCCGTGGGCGCCGTGACCGGCTCGTGACGTGGGGAGTGCGAGCCACTGAACACGGGACGACCGCGATCTCGTAACCAGGGGCCGGACGGGCGGAGTGGGGCCGCCCGCCGGCCCCTGGGATCACCCCGTACTGCCGGGGAGGGTGCCGGGGACCGAGTCGAGCGGCGGGAACCGGCCCAGCAGGCCCGTCGCGCCGAGCAGCCGGCGCAGCGACGGCTGGTCGCAGACGATGCGCAGCCGTCCGCCGGCCCGCAGCGCCCGCTCCTCGGCCCGGCACAGCACCCGCAGCCCCGAACAGTCGAAGAACACCACACTCCGCAGATCGACCAGGACGTCCGGGGCCGCCAGGGCCGTCGCGGCGTCCAGATGGTCCGCGAGGAGGCCCGCCGTGGCCAGGTCGATCTCGCCCGCCACCTCCACCACGGTGTACGGGCCGCTGACACGAGTACGCGCATGCGAGTTGGCCGGTGGCGTCATGTCCGTTTCCACCTCGGCAGGGGGTGCTGTCGAAGGCGGTAGCTACCCCGGCGAGGCGCACACCATCCCTACGCTGCAGGAGACAAGATCTGTTTCACTCGTCCCGGTGAATTCCAGGCGTCTCGCTTGTCTTGCGGGTCTTGGGGCGGGAGTCCCGGTGGCTCGTGTCGCACCAGGGATAGCGGCGGCTGCGCCGGCAGGTGCACAGGGCCACCCGGAAGCGGTCGGACGTCACCGTCGTCCCGTCCTCGAGTTCCACCTCCACCGGGCCCTCGACGAGCAGTGGACCCTGGCGCCGGACACTGATCCGGCGGGGCCTGTCAGCAGGGGAGTTCGGCACGGACGACCACCAGTTCCTCGTTCTCCTCGTCGGCGGACAGCAGCCCCCGGTCCCGCAGCCAGTCCTCCCGCGCGCGCAGCACCGGCCCGAAGGGGATGCGGCGCCGCCGGGTCACCGAGGCCTTCAGTCCCGACGTCCGCAGGAAGGTGAGGGTGCTGGCGGGGTCGCTCAGCGCGGAGTGGACCATCAGCAGCACCCCGCCGGGTCGCAGCAGCCCGGGTGCCTCGCGGCAGATCCGGTCCAGCAGCAGTCGGCCGTCCCGGCCCGCGTCCCAGGCCCGGGCCCTTCCGCGCGGCGCCTGTCCGCCGGCCGGCGCCGGCACATACGGCGGGTTGGTCAGGATGAGGTCGAAGGACTGGCCGTGCACGGGGTCGAAGAGGTTCCCGCGCCGCACCCGCACCGGCAGCCGCTCCCGCCAGGCGTTCAGGCGCGCGGCGTACACCGCCCGCCATGACACGTCCACCGCGGTCACCCGGGTGCCGCGCCGCGCCGCCGCCAGGGCCAGCGCGCCGGAACCCGTCCCCACGTCCAGGACATGGGCGCCCGGTGACAGCGGTTCCTCGGACAGCGCCCCGGCCAGCAGGGCGGTGTCCTCCTGAGGGGCGTAGACGCCCGGGAGCACCAGTGGTTGCACGCCGATCAGGTACCCCGACATTCAGGAAATATGGTCTTTTTCGGGAGTCGGTGCGGTGGGGAGGGCCGTGCGCAGGGACGAACGTCCCGCGCGCCAGGCGGTGAGCAGGTGGTCGCCGAGACGGTCCTCCAGCAGACCGGTGGCGTCGATGCCGAACGCGATGTCGGGGGCGAGGTGCGGCTCCTCGTCGAGGAGACCGCCGATGACATCGTGACGTACGACCTGCTCGTGGACCGCGTCTGCCTCGACGTGCTCGTCGTAGAAGTGCACGGCGGCGGGCCCGGCGTCCGCGCGGCGCATCGCCCGGGCGAGCCGGCGCGAACCTGGGGACGAGGTGATCTCGACGGACGCGAAGTGGCCCACCAGCGCGCCCCGCAGGGAGCGGTGCAGCCCGAACAGGGACATCAGGTTGACCGTGGCCAGCGTCTGCGCGCAGGCGGCGTCGAGATAGCGGCCGTAGGCGGTGTCCAGGCCGAGGTCGGTCATCAGGTCCGCGAACAGGAGGGCGTGGACCCGGTCGGGGCGGCCGCCGCCGAACTCGTCGAACTCGACCGCCGCCATCGCCGCCTTGGCCCGTCCCCACAACCGGGGCAGCACCCACGCGTGCGGGTCGGCCTCCTTGAGGTGGTACAGGGAGCGCTGTGCCGCGTACTCGCGCAGCTGCCACAACTCACCGTCGGCGGACAGGAAATGGCTGACGCCCGTCCCGTCGACGGGCTCGACGAGAAGGTCCGCGAGCGCGTCGTCGACCGTGTCGTGGACGGTGGTGTCCTCACGCAGGGCGGTCAGGAAGCGGTGTTCCAGCGCGGCACGCACCCGCAGCAGGCCGGGGTCCCACTCGCGGTCGGGGGCCACCCCGGCGAAGCCGCGGTAGTGCAGTTCGTAGCAGAGATACAGCGCCAGCTGCAGGTCGTCGCCGTACGGGGCGGCGGACGCGACCGCCCCGGCGGACGGGAGCGGGCCCTTCTCCAGCAGGTACGCCGCGACGGCCGCCGAGACCGGGCCCCGGGGGGACGGCAGTCGTGGGCCTTCGTGTGCCATGCGCGCCGGGTACCCCGGGGACACCGGTCCACCCGTCCGTCAGTCGCCCTCGGACTCCTCCTGGGCGCGCTGGTTGGGGGTGATGGCCTCGGCGGCCTCGCCCCGGCGGCGGCGCCGCTCGTCCTCGGGATCGTCCGCGCGGGTCTCGGCGTCCTCTATCTCCCTGAGTACCTCTTCGAGCGCGGTCTCGGGGGGCTCGCGGTCGTCGGACATGGCTGACTCCTCACGTTTCCGTCATCGTTGCTGTCCAGGGCGTGTGGCGAAAGCGGCGTCGTCCGCCCGGAGGGCGGGGCCCGTCGCTCCGGTGCCGTGCGCACCGGGCGTCGTACGGGGCGTACGCGGACGATCCCCGCAACGCGGCGAGGCGCCGCGCCAGGCGTCGCGGGCCGGACGGGACCTTCGGAACACGCCCTCTAGTGTCGCGCGACGCGCAGCGGCACCGGTTCGGGGGTGGTCGTGGTCTCGTCGGCGAGGCGGGTCACCTCCGCCCACCAGGACGCCCCGTCCTCGATGTGGCGCAGCATGACGCCCTCGCGGATGGCCCAGGGGCAGACGGTGACGGTCCGCAGCCCGGTCAGCTTCATCGTCGTGTGCCCCACCACCGCCCCGGCGAGGCTCTGTGCGGCGCGCGGCGCGGAGATACCGGGCAGCCGGGCGCGTTCCGCGGCGGGCAGCGCGGCCAGCCGCTCGACCGCCGCACCCAGGTCACGGCGGTGCAGGGTGCGCTCCACGAACGGACCGTGCCGTCCGGGCGAGGCCCCGCACAGCCGGCCCAGCTGCTGGAACGTGCGGGAGGTGGCGACCGCGGTGCGCGGGCCCTCCCAGCGGATCCGGGCGGCCACGTCCCTGAGCTGGTGGCGGACCCGGCGCCGCACCGCCCGGACCTGCTCCGGGGACGGCGGGTCCTGTCCCGCGAAGAAGTCGTGGGTCAGCCGGCCGGCCCCGAGCGGCAGCGAGGCGACGAAGTCCGGCAGCCGGCCCCGCCCGAAGGCCACCTCGAACGAGCCGCCGCCGATGTCCAGCATCGCCAGCGGACCCGACCGCCAGCCCATCCAGCGCCGCGCGCCGAGGAAGGTCAGCTCGGCCTCCAGCTCGCCCGGCAGGGTGCACAGCGCGACACCTGTCCGGGTCCGGACGGCGCGCAGCACCTCCTGCCGGTTGGGGGCGGCGCGCACCACGGCGGTCGCGAAGGCCAGCGGGCCCGCCGCACCCCACCGGTCCGCGGTACGGGCCGCCGCGGTGACCGCTGCCACCAGACGTTCCACGGCCTCCTCGGGGATCGGCGCGCCCGGTCTCACCTGTTCGGACAACCTCAGCCGCCACTTGGCCGTGTGGACCGGCAGTGGCACCCCGCCCTCCACGTCCGCCACCACCAGCCGCACGGTGTTCGACCCCACGTCCAGCACACTGATTCTCATGGCCCGGCGAGTACCCAAAGGCACGCTTCCCTACGCTGCGCGACGGGCAGGAGGGGCCGCCGTCCCCACGGACGGCGGCCCCTCGTTCCCCGGTGCGGCTCCCCGGACGTGTCACATGTGGACGACCGGTGCGGCGTCCGCGTCCTGCTGCGGCACCCCGCGGCGGAAGAGCAGGAACGCGATCAGCGCGCCCGCCGCGAAGAGGCCCGCCGACCACCAGAAGGCGGTGGTGTAGCTCTCGATGGTCGCCTGCGCCTGGACCAGCTTGCTGGAGGCGTCCCGGCCGGCCAGGTAGTCGGTCGCGGCGCCCGCGGCCAGGGTGTTCAGCAGCGCCGTACCGATCGAACCGCCCACCTGCTGCATCGCGTTGACCGTCGCCGACGCCACGCCGGCGTCCTCGGCGGCGACCCCGCCGGTGGCCATCTGCATGGCGGGCGGCATGACCAGGCCCAGGCCGATGCCGGTGACGACCAGCTGCGGCAGCACCGCGCTGGCGTAGTGGGAGCCGACGCCGATCCCGGTCAGCCAGGCCATGCCGACCGCGGCGATCGCGAAGCCCAGCGGGATGACCGCCTTCGGACCCATCCGGGGCACCAGGACCGTCGTGCCGATCTGCGCCGTCACCATCAGCGCGCCGACCATCGGCAGGAACGCCACACCGGTTTTTGTCGGGCTGAAGCCCAGGTTGAGCTGCAGGTAGTAGGTGAGGAAGAGGAACACACCGAACATGCCCGCGCCGGATATGAGGACGGCGAGGAAGGAGGCCGCGCGGTTGCGGTCGAGCAGGATGCGCAGCGGCAGCAGCGGGTGCGCGGCGCGCGTCTGCCACCAGGTGAACGCCACCAGCAGCACCCCGCCCGCGATCAGGAAGCCCCAGGTCTGCGGCGACCCCCAGTCGTGGGTCTCGGCGTTGGAGAAGCCGTACACCAGGGCGAAGAGACCGGTGGCGACCAGCACGGTGCCGGGGACGTCCAGCTTGGAGTTCTGGGCGTCGCGGTGGTTGGTCAGCAGGATCCAGCCGCCCGCGAAGGCGAGCACGGCGATGGCGACGTTGACGTAGAGGGTCCAGCGCCAGTCCAGGGCGTCGGTCAGGACGCCGCCGAGCAGCAGGCCCACCGCGCCGCCCGCGCCGGCGATGGCGCCGTAGACGCTGAACGCCTTGGCGCGCTCCTTGGCGTCGGTGAACGTGGTGTTGAGCAGGGAGAGCGCGGCCGGCGCGAGCAACGCGCCGAAGGCGCCCTGGAGGGCGCGGGCGGTGACCAGCATCTCGAAATTGGTGGCGGCGCCGCCGACCGCGGAGACGGCGGCGAAGCCGACGACTCCCACGAGGAAGGTGGTCTTGCGGCCGAAGAGGTCCGCCGTCCGGCCGCCGAGCAGCAGGAGGGAGGCGAACGCCAGCGCGTACGCGGTGACGATCCACTGCCGGTTGCCGTCGGAGAAGCCGAGGTCGGCCTGGGCCGAGGGCAGGGCGATGTTCACGATGGTCGCGTCCAGGACCACCATCAGCTGGGCCAGGGCGACGACCGCGAGGATCCACCACTTCTTGGTGGAGGCGGCCTGCGGCGCCTGGTCGGCGCCTGTTCGGGCGCCGCCCGTCAAGATCTTCGAGGGCATGGGGAACCACTCCAGGGGGTTTGGTGCGGGAGGAGCAGAGGGAAGGCAAAGAAACCGCAAACGAAACCGTTTCGTACACATCGAGGTTAGACCACTTCCAGCGAAACGGCAAAGTTTCGTTAGCGAGGGGGCGGGGCGGAGCCGTAGCGTGGACGTCATGCCGGAACTCGCCGGAATCCATCACGTGAAGATCCCCGTCACCGACCTCGACCGGGCCCGCGACTGGTACGGCCGGGTGTTCGGATGGAAGGTCACGCACGAGTTCCCCGACGCCGAGGGTGTTCTGCGCGGAGTCGGCGGCCCTGTCCCGGGGCTCGGGGACACCCTGCTCGCCCTGCGGGTCAACCCGGAGGCGGCCCTCGGCTGCCGGAACTTCGACCCGGTCAGCTTCGCCGTCCGGGATCGCGCCGCCGTCGAGGCCTGGGCCGCCCACCTCGACGCGCTCGGCGTCCCGCACTCCCCGCTCATCGAGGCCACCTTCGGCCGGCTGCTCGTCTTCGACGACCCCGACGGCATCCAACTGCACCTCTACAGCTGGACGGAGCACGGCGCGGACCACTCCGACCCCGCGGGACACGGCCGGCCGGCGATGTCGCCCGACCTCACCGGCACCCGCCTCACCCTGGACGACGGCCGCCCCGCCATCCGCTTCACCCGCACCTACGCCCATCCCGTGGGCCGGATCTGGCAACTGGTCACCGACCCCGCCGAACTCGCCCACTGGTTCCCGTCCCGGGTCGAGCTGGAGCTGCGGCCCGGCGCCACGATCAGGTTCGGCGGCGACCCCCACATGCCGGAGTCGACCGGCACGGTACTCGCCGTGGACGCCCTGAGCCGGCTGTCCTTCGAGTGGGGCGGCGACGAACTCCGCTTCGACCTGGAGGCCGACGAGAACGGCACCAGCCTCACCCTCACGAACGTCCTGGCGTCCGCCGACGCGGCCGCCCGCAACGCCGCCGGCTGGGAGGTCTGCCTGACCGCCCTCGACGCGCAGGTGCGCGACGGGCAGGCGGCGCCGTCCGACGGGGGAGCGCGGTCGTGGGAGACCTACTACCGCGCCTACGTCGAGGCGGGCTTCCCGTCCGGTGCGCCGGTGCCCGGCGGGACCTGACTACGCCAGCTGCCGCCGCACCAGCCCGTGCAGCCGTCCGCCGGTGTCCGCGAGGAGCTGGGCGGGCGGGCCCTGCTGGGCGATCCTGCCGTTCTCCATCACCACGACCCGGTCGGCGTCCATCACCGTCGACAGACGGTGGGCGATGACGACACGGGTGGCGTTCAGCTTGCGCGTGCTCTCGATGACCGTGCGCTGGGTCTCGTTGTCGAGGGCGCTGGTCGCCTCGTCGAAGAAGAGGATGCGCGGCCGGCGGATGAGCGCCTGCGCGATCATCAGCCGCTGGCGCTGGCCGCCGGAGACCGCGCCGCCGCCGGAGACGATGGTGTGCAGGCCCATCGGCATCCGCCTGATGTCCTCCGCGAGCCCCGCCATCTCGGCGGCCGCCATCGCCTCCTCCGGCGAGTACGCCTCGGTGCCGCAGATGACGTCCAGGATCGAGCCGGTGAACGGCTGGGCGTGCTGGAGGACGACACCGCACTGCCGCCGCACCGCCGACTGATCCAGCGCCGCCAGGTCCTGGCCGTCGTAGAGGACACTGCCCGAGACCGGCCTGTCGAAGCCGATCAGGAGGCGCAGCAGAGTCGACTTGCCGCAGCCGCTGGGACCGACGATCGCCACGAACTCGCCCGGCCGGACCGCGAAGCTCACGTCGTCGAGGACGAGGGGGCCGTCGTCGGAATAGCGGAACGACAGCCGGCGGGCCTCAAGGGCGCCGGAGAGCGGACCCGGGCGGGTGCTCGCCGTGCGGACCTCGGGAGTCGCCTCCAGCACCGGCCGGATCTCCTCGAACAGCGGCAGCGCGGCCACCGCCGACACGAAGGCACCGGTCAACGAGGTGACCGAGGTCAGCAGCATCGTCATCGACGTGTTGAAGGTGAGGAAGTCCGCCGCCGACAGCGCGCCCCGCGCCGGACCTGCCAGCAGCATGAACATCAGCAGGGAGCACAACGGCAGGTACACCGCCCCCAGCACCGTGTTGAGGTTCTTGATCCGGCCGAGGCGCTGCTGGAGCTCACGGCTGTGCGCGAACCGCTCCGCCCAGGCCGCGTACGCGTAGTTCTCGGCTGCCGCCACCCGCAGCTTCGGCAGCCCGCGCAGGGTCTGGAACGCCTGGTTGTTCAGCTTGTTGGAGAGCACCACGAGCTGCCGCTGCCGGCGCACCTGCCACAGGCCGAGTCCCAGGAACACACCGGCGATCACGACGAGCATGCCGATCGCGGCCAGCGCCATCGGGACGCTGTACCAGAGCAGCAGGCCGAGATTCATCGCGCCGACCGTCACCGACTGCGCCACGGACGGGCCCAGCCCCGCCAGCAGCCGGCGGATCGCGCTGACGCCCATGGCCGCGCTCGCCAGCTCGCCCGTCGACCGCTCGGCGAAGAACTTCGTCGGCAGCCTGAGCAGCCGGTCCCAGACCGCCGGTTGCAGCGTGGCCTCGATCCGGCCCTCCAGACGCAGGATGGTCAGGTTCTGCAGCAGCGTGAACGCCGCCGCGACCACGCTGCTGACCATCACGGCCAGACACACCTGCACGATCAGCCCCTCCTGGGCCTTCGGCACGTACTCGCCGAGCACTCTGCCCGTGGCGATCGGCACCAGCGCCCCGATCGCCACCGTCACCAGCCCGCTCAGCAGCAGGTTCGCCAGATCGCCGCCCGTGCCCCGCATGCTGAACCGCAGCAGCCCGAGCGGACTCGGCCGCCGCTCCGGCAGCGGCCGGTAGAACATGACCGCCCGCGGTTCGAACTCCTCCGCGTTCGCCTTCTCGACCGGCGTCTCCCGCCCGGTCGCCGGGTGTACGGCGGCATAACCGCCACGCCGCCACAGCAGCGCGACCGGCGCCCCCGACAGCGCCCGGTGACCCACCAGCGGGCCCACGTCGTCCCGCCACCAGCGCCCCTCGAGCCGTACGGCACGGGTGCGCACCCGGGAGGCGAGGGCCACCTGCTCGACCGGGTCCAGACGGTCGTTGCCGGCGCCCGCCCGCGCGGGTTCGGCGAGGGTGATGCCGGCCGCCTCGGCGACCAGCCTGCACGCGGCGAAGGTGGCGTCCGCGTCGGCGGACGTGGTGCGCTGCCCCGACTTCCCGCCGATCGAGGCGAGCAGGGTCCGGTCGGCCCGGGCTCGCACGGCCTCGCCCGCCTTGATGCCGGCGGCCGCGCGCGTCTCGTGGGTTCGCTCCAGTTGCTCGATCCAGCGGTCCAGTGTGGTGAGCAGGCGGTACTGCTGGTCCACCATGGACTGCCACACCGCCGGGTCCATCAGCAGATCGGCGGCCGCCTCCGCGCCGTACAGCGAGCCGTACTGGACGCTGCCGGGCGGCACCTGCATCCAGAAGACGTCGTCGTCGGTGACCTCGGCGGGCCGCTCGGTGGCCATCGGCGCCTGGAAGAGGACGGACAGACCACGGCCCACCCCGAGGGCGAGCGCGTACTCCAGCGGGCTCGACGCCGGCGGCAGGTACTGGGGGTTGCCGTACTCGTCGTAGGACCAGGTCTGGGTGTTCGCGGTCTGGTACAGCTCGCGCAGGCCGATGCGGTGGACCACGCAGTCGCGCAACGGCCGGGCGAGAAGGGTGTGCTGGGGGCCGGCAACCGGGCCGAGCAGGAGCGCTCCCGCCTCCAGACGGCCCAAATGGTGCCAGTGGCCCTGCTGTTCGGCGTCCACCGCGAAGAGGTCCAGCGCCCCGGCCGCGACCAGCCACAGCACCTGCGGGCCTTCCAGGTCGAGCCGGCCGGAGCCCGCGCAGTCGATGCGGGCGCCCATCCGTCCGAGTGCGGCGAGGACGTGGTCCTCTTCCGGTACGGCTGTCATCTCACCGCTCCCTGACCAGTGCCGCGTACGCCCCGCCCCGCGCGACGAGGTCCTCGTGCCGGCCGCGCTCCACGATCGTGCCGTGCTGGAGGACGACGATCTCGTCGCTGTCGCGGACCGTGCTGAGCCGGTGGGCGATCACCACGCAGGCGCAGCCCCGCCGGCGCAGGTTGTCCATGACGACCAGCTCGGTCTCCGCGTCCAGCGCGCTGGTCACCTCGTCCAGGACGAGGATGCTGGGCCGGCGCACCAACGCCCGTGCGATCTCGAGGCGTTGGCGCTGGCCGCCGGAGAAGTTGCGGCCGTCCTGCTCGACCCTGCTGTGGATGCCGCCGGGCCGGCGCATCACGACGTCGTAGAGCGCCGCGTCCCGCAGCGCGTCCGTCACGGCGTCGTCCGGGACGGACGGGTCCCACAGCGCCACGTTGTCGCGGACCGTCCCCTCGAAGAGGAACACCTCCTGGTCGACGAAGGAGACGGAGGAGGCCAGCGCCCCGCGCGGGATGTCCTCCAGGCGCTGTCCGTCGATGCGGATCACGCCCTCCCAGGGCGCGTAGAGCCCCGAGATCAGCCGGGACACGGTCGACTTGCCGCTTCCCGAACCGCCGACCAGCGCCACCTGCCGGCCCGGCCCGACGGTCAGGTCGAAGCCGGACAGCAGCGGCTTGTCCAGGGGGCTGTAGCCGAAGGAGATGTTCTCCAGTTCGACGTGACCCTGCAGACGGCGCGTGGAGTCGGCGCCGCCCGGGCGGTCGTAGAGCGGGTCGGCACGGAAGTTCTCCACGTCCCTGAGCCGGGCCACGTCCGCCGCGAAGTCCTGGATGCGGCCGGCGACGCCGTTCAGACGGGTCAGCGGGGCCGTGAACCGGGTGACCAGCGCCTGGAAGGCGACCAGCAGACCCACCGAGACATGACCCTCGATCGCCCGCATCCCGCCGATCCACAGGATCAGCGCGCTGTTCAGCGAGGCGAGCGTCGGCGCGACCACGCCCAGCCAGGCGCTCGGCACCCCGAGCCGCTGCTGCTCCTCCAGCGTGGTCGCGTGCTGCCCGGCCCACTTGCGGAAGTAGCCGTCCTCACCGCCGGTCGCCTTCATCGTCTCGATCAACTGCAGCCCGGTGTACGCCGTGTTGATGAGCCGCGCGTTGTCCGCGCGCAGTTTCGCGGTACGGGTCGCGCGCAGCCGGATCACGATCCGCATCGCGACGACGTTCAGCAGCGCCACGCCGATGCCGACGAAGGTCAGCTGCGGGTCGTAGGTGTAGAGGAGGACGGCGTACAGGACGACGACCACCGCGTCCACGCCCGCGGAAGCCAGATCGCGGGCGAGGGTCTCGGCGACCGCGTCGTTCGACTGGAGGCGCTGCACCAGGTCGGCCGGGCTGCGCTGGGAGAAGAACGTCACCGGCAGCCGCAGCAGATGGCGCAGGAAGCGGGCGCTGGAGAGGGTGGAGGAGATGATCCGGCCGTGGTGGAGGTTGGCCTGCTGGAGCCAGGTCAGCGCGACCGTGAGGGCCACGCAGGTGGCCATCGAGGCGAACAGCACCTCCAGCAGCGAGGTCTGACCGCCGATCAGGAACATGTCGATGTAGGTGCGGCTCAGCGCCGGGACCGCCGCGCCCACCAGCACCAGCAGCAGGCTCGCCAGTACGGCGGCGGGCAGGGTGCCGGCGGTGCCCCGAAGCCGGGCCGGCATCGAGCCCAGCACGCCCGGCCTGCGCCCGCCCCGCTCGAAGCTCTCGCCCGGCTCCAGGACCAGCACGACCCCGGTGAAGCTGCCGTCGAAGTCCTCCATCGGCACGAAACGCCGGCCCTTGCCGGGGTCGTTGACGAACACGCCCCGGCGGCCGAAGCGGCGGCCCATGCCGTCGTAGACGACGTAGTGGTTGAACTCCCAGAAGAGGATCGCGGGCGCCTTCACCTCGGCGAGGGCCGCCAGGTCCATCTGCATGCCCTTGGCCGTCAGCCCGTAACCGCGCGCGGCCTTCAGCAGGTTGCTCGCCCGGGAACCGTCGCGCGAGACTCCGCACGCGATACGCAGCTCCTCCAGCGGGACGTACCGGCCGTAGTGGCCGAGGACCATCGCGAGGGAGGCGGCGCCGCACTCCACCGCCTCCATCTGGAGCACGGTGGGTGTACGGACGGTCTTCGCGCGGCTCTTGGGGACCGTGCGCCGGGGCGGTGCGGCCCGCCGCCTGCTCCGGGTCTGCTCGGCGGTGGTCACGGCAGCAGCCAATCGACGGGACGCTGATCGGCCAGCCGGACAGAACCCGTGGCCAGAGTCATGGAGGTGAGCCGGTACGGCGGTCCGTCCGCCGACGACCACCTGTAGCCGCTCCTCGTCGACGCCGACGTGTCGAGCCGGACCAGCACGGCCACCGGACGGCCGTCCTCGGTGAACTGCCGCCCCAGCTGGCTGTCGCCGAGGAACGCGGCGATCTGCTGCGCCGACTGGGCCGTACGGTCCACCGACTTCACATGGCCGCGCAGCACGCCGAACTCCTGGGAGGGCACGGTCTGCACGGTCAGGTCGACGGCCGCGTCCGCGGGGATCGACGCGGCGTTCTCCGCCGGGACGTACACCGTCGCGTACAGCGGGTCGTCGGCGTCGGCGACCTTCTCCACGGAGGCGACGTTCGCGCCGGTGGAGATGATCTGCCCGATGGTGGCGGCGAGCGCGGTGATCCGGCCCGCGGCGACCGTCCGCACCACGGCGTCGCCCTCGGCCGTCCGCACCTTGAGCACGGGGGAGTCGGCGGGCAGCCGCTCGCCCTCCTTCGCGAGCACCGCCGTGACCTGGCCGGCGGCGGGGCTCTGCAGGATGTAGCTGCCCTCGCCGTGGGTGAGGACGGCGGGCGCGCTCACCGTGGACGCGACCGAGCCGGTCACCGCCCAGACGGACGCGGCCGCCATGACGACCACGGTCACGGACAGCACCAGCCAGCCCTGCGGGCGCGCGAAACGCACCGGGAGGTCGAGTTCCTCCGGCGACTGGAGTTTGGCGAGGGCCTGTTGGCGGAACTGCACGGGCTTCTCTCGAGGGGTTCGGGCACTGCGACGAGTCCCGGAGCCGGGGGACGGCTCCGGGACTCAGAAGGTCACACCGGGTGCGATCAGAGACCGGCGACCAGGCTGGTGACCGGCGCGGTGTTCAGACCGGTGACACCCTCGACGGTGCCCACGGCCGTGTCGACCAGGCCGGAGACGGGGGCGACGCCGTCCACCAGGCCGGTGACGGTGCCGAGCGCGTTCACGGACAGACCGCCGGAGACGTTGTCGAGGTCCGCGTCGGAGATCTCGACGGTCTCAA
Source organism: Streptomyces sp. NPDC049687 (assembly GCF_044465285.1). Taxonomy (NCBI): domain Bacteria; kingdom Bacillati; phylum Actinomycetota; class Actinomycetes; order Kitasatosporales; family Streptomycetaceae; genus Streptomyces; species Streptomyces sp. NPDC049687. The sequence goes on along the minus strand of NZ_JBITLN010000002.1, from coordinate 511,574 downwards.
CCTGGGGGGTGGAGTTCATGGTGGAACTTCCCTTCACATGGATTTCTCATCAGGGGGAGCGGCCCCCTCTGGGGACAGACGACGGCCGCGACCGCGAGCTCTGGGCGCCCGTCTCCGGGAGCCGTACGGGCCCTGCGGTGCGATGGATCAAAGCAGGTTTGCCGTCGGCACAGCCAATCAACCAACCGTCCCACCTGGGCACTTGCGTCACAGGGGCGTTGAACCGTGCAGGGGCGGGCACGAGTTGCCGCCGACTCCTTCACACCTCGGGCCGGGTTCGCTCGGATGAGCGGCGGGGGCCGTCGCGGCGAATCCGACACTCCTGCCCCAATGGCGTGGGCGGTGCCGCCGAGTTGTGCAGAATCCCCGCTCGCGGTGACCCGGTTGGGCAATCGATGTGCAGATTCTCTGAAGCAGGGATTCCGCTCAGGGATCGGGACGGCCCGTCAGTAGCCGGTCACCGTCGGTATCGATTCGGCGGGCGGGCGCTCGGTCTCAGCCCAGCAGCGCGTAGACCGTGCTCGCCCGCGCCGCCAGTTCCCCCGTCCGCACGGCCGTCATCGTGATGTCGGCGAACGCCATCCGGCGGCCCAGCTTGGTCAGGACCGCTTCGATCAGGACATCCGAATCAGCCACCGCGCGCTGGAACGAGGTGGACTGCTGCACCGTCGTCATGGGGACGAAGGCTCCCCGCGCTGCCGACACGGCGATCACGGTGGCCGTGTCAGCGGCCGCCATCAGGGCCTGCCCCGACAGCCCTCCGCCCTCCCGTGCCAGCGACGCTGACCAGGGAATACGCAGCAACGCCCGGTCCTCGCCCAGGCTCTCGACGGACAGGTCCAGAGCGAGCACCCAGGGCGCGAAGTTGGCGGAAAGGATCTTGTCGGCTTCGGCGGTCGTCATCGTCATATGGGTGATTGTTCCCCGGGCCGTCGGGTCAGACGCGGGTCATGGCCGATTCCGTGTTTCGCAAAGGAAGTTGGCAAACGCGATTGAACGCATCGCGTGCCCCCCGCGTACCCATGGCCAACCAGGCGCCGCTGTACGGAGCTGCCGACCACCGGCAGCCAGACCCCGTCCCCCAGGAGGTCGAGTTTTTTGAGTCACAAGCGAGTTACGAAGCGTAAGGCCATCATCGCGGTCGGCGGTGTGGCGGCGCTCGGAGCGGCGGCCATCCTGCTTCCCCAGGCCAACGCCTCCCAGGACGGCGGCTCCAACGACGCCGCCTCGGTGAAGGCCCTGAAGGCGGGCGACGCCTCGGACCTCGCCGCACAGCTCCAGGAGCTGCTCGGTGAAGCCTTCGCCGGCTCGTACTACGACTCCGACGGTCAGCAGCTCGTGGTGAACGTCGTGAACGTCTCCGGTGACGACAACAACGTCATCGTCCAGGCCAAGAAGGCCGGAGCCAAGGTCCGCCAGGTGGAGAACAGCACCGCGGAACTCGAGGCCGCCGCCAAGACGCTGAAGGCGGACGCGACCATCCCCGGCACCGCGTGGGCCGTGGACCCCAAGACGAACAAGATCCTCGTCACCGCCGACTCCACCGTCACCGGCAGCAAGTGGGACCAGGTCGAGTCGACGGTGAAGACCCTCGGCTCGGGCATGGCGACCCTCCAGAAGTCGGCCGGCACCTTCAAGCCCTTCGTCTCCGGCGGTGACGCCATCTTCGGCGGCGGGGCACGCTGCTCCCTCGGCTTCAACGTCACCGCGAGCGACGGTTCGCCGGCCTTCCTGACGGCCGGTCACTGCGGGGTCGCGGCCGAGCAGTGGTCCGACTCCGAGAACGGCGAGCCGATCGCCACCGTCGACCAGGCGACCTTCCCCGGCGACGGCGACTTCGCACTCGTGAAGTACGACGACCCGAACACACAAGCGCCCAGCGAGGTGAACGTCGGTCAGCAGACCGTCGCGATCAGCCAGGCCGCCGACGCGACGGTCGGCACCCAGGTCTTCCGGATGGGCAGCACCACCGGCCTCAACGACGGCACGGTGCTCGGCCTCGACGCCACGGTGAACTACCCCGAGGGCACCGTCACGGGCCTCATCCAGACCGACGTCTGCGCCGAGCCCGGCGACAGCGGCGGCTCCCTGTTCACCCAGGACGGCCTCGCGATAGGCCTGACCTCCGGCGGCAGCGGTGACTGCACCGCCGGCGGCGAGACCTTCTTCCAGCCCGTGACCACCGCTCTCGAGGCCACCGGCGCGACCCTCGGCGACGGCGGTGGCGGCATCGGCGCCGACGACCAGGTCGGCGGCGAGGAGGCCGGTGCGGGTGCCGGTGCCGTGGACGAGAACGGTGACGGTGTCGACGACAACACGGGCGAAGCCATTCAGGGCGGCGGCGACGAGGCCGGTGCGGGTGCCGGTGCGGGTGCCGGTGCCGTGGACGAGAACGGCGACGGTGTCGACGACAAGACGGGCGAAGCCATTCAGGGCGGCGGCGACGAGGCCGGTGCCGGTGCCGTGGACGAGAACGGCGACGGTGTCGACGACAAGACGGGCGAAGCCATTCAGGGCGGTGCCGACGAGAACGCGGGCGGCCAGGACCAGTCCGGCAACGGCCTGGAGGACGGCTCCGGTGTGACCGAGTCGCACTGACCCAGCGGTATCTGAGCGGTCCGGTCCTCCGGCGGGGGCCGGACCGCTCACGTCTGCGCCCGCGCCCTCAGCAACAGCAGCGCCACGTCGTCGAGCCGTTCCTCGGCCGTCGCGTGGGGCCCCACCAGCTCGTCGGCCAGCTCCTCCAGCGGACGGCCGCCGCTCTCCCCCAGCCGCCGCCCCAGATCGGCGACCGCGTCCTCGATGTCCACCCCCGGCGACTCGATCAGCCCGTCCGTGTACAGGGCGAGAACACACCCGGGACCGAGCTCGACCTCCGTCGTCGGATAGGTCGCCGAGCCGTCGATGCCCAGCAGCGGCCCGCCCGCGAGGTCGAGGACCCGCACCTGTCCGTCCGCCCGGCGCAGCAGCGGCGGGGGATGCCCGGCCCGCGCCATCACCGCCCGCCCGCGCCCCGGATCCAGCCGCAGGTAAAGACAGCTGGCGAACAGCTCGGACCCCAGGTCGATCAGCAGCCGGTTGGTGCTGCGCATGACCTCCGCCGACTCCTGCCCCACGGCCGTGTACGCCCGCACGGCCGTACGGAGCTGCCCCATCAGCCCGGCCGCCGTCACGTTGTGGCCCTGGACGTCCCCGATCACCGCCGCCGCGAGCGGCCGGGAGGGGACCAGGTCGTAGAAGTCGCCACCGATCTCCATCCCCCGTGTGGCGGGCAGATAGCGGGCGGTCGCCTCGATGCCGGGCAGCCGCGGCAGGGAAGGGGGGAGCAGGGCCGCCTGCAGCCCGTGGGCGAGCTGGTGCTTGACGTCGTACAGCAGCGCACGGTCCAGGGCCTGTGCGATCAGCCCGGCCAGGCTGGTCAGCACCGCGCGCTCGTGGGTGGAGAAGACGTGCGGTTCGGCGTACGCCAGGACACAGGCGCCCACCGGGCGGCCGGAGGCGATCAGCGGCAGGTACGCCCAGGCCGCGAAGCCGTCGGGAGCGGAGTGCCGGAGCGGGTACAGGTGCTCCAGGTGCTGCCGGGACTCGAAGAACGCCGGGACGCCGTGGGCGACGGCGTGCGCGCCCGGGGTCGGCGCGGACAGCGGCATCCCGTCGAACCGCTCCACGACATGCGGGTCGGGGTACCCGTGGTGGCCCAGCACGCGCAGCCGCCCCGCCCGCGCCCCGAGCAGGACCAGGGCCCGGCTGCCCACGGCCGGCGCGATCTCGTCCGCCACCAGCCTCACCACGTCCTGCACGCTCCGTGTCTCGGTCAGCGCCCCCGCCATGCTCAGCGCCTGCGACATCGACACCAGCCGGGTCGGGGCGTCCCCCGAGCGCGGGACGGACGGGCCGAACTCCGACACGCCCCGGGCCCGGCTGATCCGGACGCTGATCCCGGTGGTGCTCGGATACAGCCGGAACGACAGCCAGTCCGAGGGCGGTCGCAGCGCCACGAACGACACGGGGTCCTGGCTGAGCAGCGCGGCCCGGTAGCGCTCCTCGTAGGAGGGGTCGTTGAGCCAGGGCACCGACGCCCACAGATGCGTCCCCAGCAGCCCGCTCACCGGCACCCCGAGCATCTCGGCCGCCGCGGCGTTGGCGAAGCCCACCCGCCCGCTGACGTCGAGGGAACACATCCCGTACGGCAGCCGGGCCACCATCCGCGCCGCCTCCACGGTGCCGAGCGTGCCCGAGATTCCGCCGATCGGCCCGGCGTCCACCAGATCGGACTCGGCCCGCAGCGCGCGGTTCTCCGCCGCCGCCCGCTCCAGCCGCCGCGCCAGCCGGCCACAGGCCGAGGTCAGCTGCTCGCGCTCGCCCTCGGACAGCTCCGGCGGATGCGAGCCCGGCCAGGTCACGAACACCGCGCCGTACACCCGTGACTCCGTCGCCACCGGCATCGCGGCCAGCGCGAACGAGTACGGCAGGACGACCGCGATCCGCGGATAGCGGCGGGCCATCTCCTCCTCCCCGCCGACCCACACCAGCCGCCGCTCGCGCACCGCCTCCGCGACCGGGATCGGGGCGCTCAGCCCCACCCGCTCCCAGGGCGCCGCGAACGCCCGCGGCAGCCCCGCCATCACCGCCATCTGCAGCACCGGCTCCTCGGCCGGGCCCAGGTAGACCGCGCCGGAATGCGCGCCGACGGCCTCCATCATCGAGGTCAGCGCCAGGGACAGCAGGGGGCGGTCGACCGGCGTCCGTACGGCCGTCGGCGCCGGACCCGACTCCTGTCCGTCGGACATGGCGACCACCTCCTCGCCCCGCCGGCCGCCTTGGACTCCCAGGGTCCAAATCTGCCCCTTGGCGACCCACCGCGCACGGCGAGCGGGGCCGGGCCCACAGGGGCTGCGCACTCGTCCCACAAGCGCTGTAATTGCGGACGTGGTCAATGAGGGTGCGGCGGCGCGCGGGACGGGACCCGTGCGCGCCGAACTCGCCCTCGAAACGATCATGTCGGATTCCGTGGCATCGGAGCGGGTCAGGCGGATCCTCGAACAGGCGCTCGTCTTCACGGGCGCGTCCCTCGCCGCCGTGTACCGCCCCGGCGACAACGGCCTGCTCCGCCTCACCGAGTGGGCCGGGGTCCCCGGGACGCTGTACGGGCTGCGCGAGAGCTACCCGGTGCAGGCCGGTGCGACCGGGGCCGGGCACTCCCCGGCCGCCGAGGCGCACCGCACCGGGCGCCCGCAGTGGCTGGGCCCCGACCGGCTCGCCGAGTGCGCGGATGCCGGACGGGTGCCCTTCCGGGACATCCAGCTTGCGGTGCTGCCCGTGCACGACGGCGAGGCCGGTTGTCTGCTCGCCGTCAGTGAGCGGCCGGGCGGCTTCGACAGCGACGACCGCGGCTGCCTCGAACGCGTCGCGGAGGCCCTCGCCGCACCCGCGCCGGCCCCTCCCGAGGAGGGCCGCGAACCGAGGGCCGACACCTTCGGTCTCGCCATGGACACCGGACGCGTCGAGGTCGGCGACGCGATCCTGGAGCTGTTCGGCATGGACCGGGAGCAGTTCGACGGCCGGGTGGAGACCCTGCTCGCCCGGACCGTCCCCGAGGACCTGCCCTCGCTGATGTCCGTGGTCGAGGCCGACCACATGTCGATCGGCGAGCGCGAGCTGGAGTTCCGGGTGCTCCGGCCCGACGGACCGCCTCGGTGGCTGCGGCTGCGCGGCCGGCTGGTGCCCGGCAGGGAGGGCCGGCCGGCGCGGCTCGCCGGCACCGTCGCCGACGCCTCCACCCTGCGCGCCGAGGTCACCGACGTGGCCCGGGTCCAGCGTCTGGCCGCCGCGCTCGCCACCGCCGGGACAGTCCGCGACGTCAGCCACGCCGTCGTCAGCGCGCTGCGCGAGCCGCTGCGGGCCGACCGGATCGCCCTCGCCGAGCTGGAGAACGAACGGCTCGTCGTCACCGTCCTCGACCCGCCCCAACCCGAGGCGTGGCCCGAGCTGTGGCGGTCGGAGTGGCGCGGCGAGTGGCCCGACGCGCCCGTGCGTTCCATGCCCACCCTGGCCACCGCGCTGCGCGAGGGCCGCGCCCGGATCTGGCCCGCCGGCGCCACCGAACTGGAACCCGGGCTCGCCGAGGTCGGCCCCGGTGGCCTCGCCGTGCTCCCGCTGCCCGCCGCGGGCCGGATGGCGGGGGCCTGTCTGATCGGCTGGGACAGTCCGCACGACTTCGGCCCCGAGGAACGTGCCCTGCTCACCGCCTCCGCCGGTCTCGCCGGGCAGGCCCTGCTGCGCGCCCACGCCTTCGACGCCGAGCACGAACTCGTCGGCATGCTCCAGCGTCAGCTCCTCCCGCGCCGCCTGCCCGAGCTTCCCGGCGGGGTCGCCGTCGCCCGCTATCTGCCGGCCACCGCGGGCCTGGAGGTCGGCGGCGACTGGTACGACGTGATCCCGCTGCCCGACCACCATGTGGCCCTGGTCATCGGCGACGTCCAGGGCCACAGCACGGCCGCCGCCACCCTGATGGGCCCGATGCGCACCGCCCTGCGCGCCTACGCCGCCGAGGGCCATCCGCCGGACGTGGTCGTCGCCCACGCCAACCGGCTGCTGATGGAGCTGGAGACCGACCTCTTCGCCACCTGCTGCTACGTCGACGTCGACATGGAGGCCGGCACGGCCTGGTGTGTGCGCGCCGGACACCCGCCGCCGGTGCTGCGTCACCCGGACGGCGCAACCGAGATCGTCGAGGCCGACGGCGGCCCGCCGCTCGGCGTGCTGGACCGCGCCGAGTTCCCGATGACCCCGCTGAGGCTGCTGCCGGGCACGATCATCGCCCTGACCACGGACGGTCTGGTCGAGTCGGCCGAGCTCGACATCGACATCGGCCTGGACCGGCTCGCCCACGAACTGTCCCTCTCCGACCCCGCCCACCTGGGCCTCGTCGCCGACGCCCTGCTCCGCGGCGCCCACCGCGAGGACGACATCGCCCTGCTTCTGCTGCGCTACGACGGCATGGCCGTCAGGCCCCTGCGCGAGGGCTGGACCGTCTGGCGCGTGCCCGAGGCGGCCCGGCACGCCCGCCGCTTCACCCGGCGCAGCCTGCGCTCCTGGGACATGCCCGAGGACGCCATGGACACGGCCCTGCTCGTCGTCTCCGAACTCGTCACCAACGCCCTGGTGCACACCGACGGCCCCGTCCGTCTCGACCTCACCCTGATCGGCCACCGCCTGCGCGTCGCCGTCACCGACGCCTCGCCCCGCACCCCCGTCAAACCCACGCAGCTGGGCTGGGACGCCACCGGCGGACGCGGCATCCTCCTCGTGGAGGCCGTGTCCGCCGCCTGGGGCACGCTGCCGGTCAGCGGCGGCAAGCAGGTGTGGGCCGAGGTTCCCCTGGACCCCTGAGGTCGGGGTGTCCGCGCGGGTGAGCAGGGTACTCGGCCGTCCGTGGCTGCACGTGAAGAGTTCCGTGGGCCCATGTGAAAGGTGATGAACCGTTGTGACCCCGTCCGCCCCCGCCCCGTCGTCCACCGGGAAGAAACCCGCCGTCCGCCGGGCCGAGACCGGCTGGGCCCGCGCCCGCCGGCTCCGCCACGACCTGTGGGCCCTGCGCACCTGCCTGCCCGCCGTCGTCACTCCCGGCGCCCCGCCCGGGATGCGCTCCGGCCCGGAATGGAACATCGTCAGGGGTGAGGACTAGTGACCACGACTAGCTAGGCGTCCGGGCACCACCGGGAGCCGAGGTGAGGCGATGAAGGCTCTCGTGCTGTCCGGCGGTGCCGGTACCCGACTCAGGCCGATCACCCACACATCGGCCAAACAGCTCGTCCCCGTGGCCAACAAGGCCGTGCTCTTCTACGGCCTGGAGTCCATCGCCGCCGCGGGCGTCACCGAGGTCGGTGTCATCGTCGGCGACACGGCCGACGAGATCCGTGACGCCGTCGGCGACGGCTCACGTTTCGGCCTCGACATCACCTACATCCCGCAGGAGAGACCCCTCGGCCTCGCCCACGCGGTCATCGTCGCCCGCGACTATCTCGGCGACGACGACTTCGTGATGTACCTGGGAGACAACTTCATCGTCGGCGGCATCACCGACCTCGTCGACGAGTTCCGCAGAACCCGCCCCGCCGCCCAGATCCTCCTCACCCGCGTCCCCGACGCCCGCGCCTTCGGCGTCGCCGAACTCGACGCGACCGGACAGGTCGTCGGCCTGGAGGAGAAGCCCGAACGGCCCAAGAGCGACCTCGCCCTGGTCGGCGTCTACCTGTTCACCCCGGCGATCCACGCCGCCGTACGCGCCATCGGGCCGTCCCGGCGCGGCGAGCTGGAGATCACCCACGCCATCCAGCACCTGATCGACGCGGGCGCCGACGTGCGCTCCACGATCATCAAGGGCTACTGGAAGGACACCGGGAACGTCGTGGACATGCTGGAGGTCAACCGGACCGTCCTGGAGGGCCTCGACCGCCGGATCGACGGAGAGGTCGACGAGGCCTCCGAGACCGTCGGCCGGGTCGTCGTCGAGGCGGGCGCCCGGGTCGTCAACTCGCGGCTCGTCGGCCCCGTCGTCATCGGCGCGGGCACCGAGGTCCGCGACTCCTACATCGGCCCCTTCACCTCCGTGGCCGAGAACTGCCGGATCACCGACAGCGAACTGGAGTTCTCCATCGTGCTGCGCGACTCCTCCATCGACGGAGTGGGCCGCGTCGAGAACTCCCTGATCGGCCGGCACGTCGAGGTGACTCCGGCGCCCGGGGTACCCAGCGCCCACCGGCTGGTACTCGGCGATCACAGCAAGGTACAGATCCACACATGAACCTCCTCGTCACCGGAGCCGCCGGGTTCATCGGCTCCACGTACGTCCGCGGCCTCCTCTCCCGCGACACCGCCCTGGACATCACCGTCCTGGACAAGCTCACCTACGCGGGCACCCTCACCAACCTGCCCATCGGCCACCCCCGCCTGGAGTTCGTGCAGGGCGACATCTGCGACGCCGACCTCGTCGACAAGCTGACGGCCGCCGCCGACCAGGTCGTGCACTTCGCCGCCGAGTCCCACGTGGACCGCTCCATCGACGGAGCGGCGACCTTCGTCCGCACCAACGTGCTCGGCACCCAGACCCTCCTGGACGCGGCACTGCGGCACGGCGTCGGCCCGTTCGTGCACGTCTCCACCGACGAGGTGTACGGCTCCATCGCGACCGGCTCCTGGCCCGAGGACCATCCGCTCGCCCCCAACTCCCCGTACTCCGCGTCGAAGGCGTCCTCCGACCTGATCGCCCTCGCCTACCACCGCACCCACGGCCTGGACGTCCGTGTGACGCGCTGCTCCAACAACTACGGCCCGCACCAGTTCCCCGAGAAGGTCGTCCCCCTCTTCGTGACGAACCTCCTCGACGGCGAGCGCGTCCCCCTCTACGGCGACGGACGCAACGTACGCGACTGGCTGCACGTCGAGGACCACTGCCGAGGCGTCGACCTCGTCCGCGGCAAGGGCCGCCCCGGCGAGGTCTACAACCTCGGCGGCGGCACCGAACTGAGCAACCGTGAACTGACCGGCCTGCTCCTCGACGCCTGCGGCGCCGGCTGGGACCGGGTCGACCACGTGCCCGATCGCAAGGGCCACGACCTGCGCTACAGCGTCGACTGGACCAAGGCCCGCACCGAGCTCGGCTACCGGCCCCGCCACGACTTCGGAGCCGGCCTCGCCGACACCGTCGCCTGGTACCGGGACCACCGAGACTGGTGGGAGCCCCTCAAGCGGGGAGCGCGCGGCGTATGAGATGGCTCGTCACCGGAGCGGGCGGCATGCTCGGCCGCGACACCGTCGAGGAACTGGCCCGGCGAGGCGAGGACGTGACCGGCCTCGACCACGCCGGCCTGGACATCACCCGCCCCGGGGCCGTGGACCGGGCCTTCGCCGCGCACCGCCCCGACCTCGTCGTCAACTGCGCGGCCCATACGGCGGTCGACGACGCCGAGACCGACGAGCCCCGCGCCCTGCGGATCAACGGCGAAGGCCCCCGACTGCTCGCCCGGGCCTGCGCCGCGCACGGTGCCCGGCTGATCCACGTCTCCACCGACTACGTCTTCGCCGGGGACGCCACCGCCCCCTATCCGGAGGACCACCCCCCGGCCCCGCGCACCGCCTACGGCCGCACCAAGCTCGCCGGTGAACGGGCCGTCCGCGCCGAGCTCCCGGAAGCCTCCGTCGTCCTGCGCACCGCCTGGCTGTACGGCGTCCACGGCCACAGCTTCGTCCGTACGATGCTCGATCTGGAGGCCCGCCGCGACACCCTCGACGTCGTCGCCGACCAGCGCGGCCAGCCCACCTGGAGCGCGGACGTCGCCGCCCGCATCGCCGACCTGGGGCCGAGGGCCGGCCGCACCGCCAGGGGCGTCTTCCACACCACGTCGGCCGGCGAGGCCAGCTGGTACGAACTGGCCCGCGAGATCTTCCGGGAGATCGGCGCCGACCCCGACCGGGTGCGCCCCACCACCAGCGACGCCTTCCCCCGCGCCGCGCCGCGCCCCGCGTACAGCGTGCTCGGCCACGGCCGCTGGCGGGAGACGGGCCTCGGCCCCCTGCGGGACTGGCGCACGGCCCTGCACGCAGCACTGCCCCTCATCCGCAAGGCGACCCAAGGAGTCCGTTCGTGAAACGCCACGAGTTCCTGCGGGAACTGCACAAGGTCACCGCCAACCGCAACTACCTGGAGATCGGGGTCAACGACGGCCGAAGCCTGCGCCTGTCCCGCGTGCCGAGCATCGCCGTCGACCCCGCGTTCAAGGTGACCACCGAGATCCGCTGCGACGTGCACCTGGTGAAGGCCACCAGCGACGACTTCTTCGCCCGCGCCAACCCGCTCCAGCATCTCAAGGGCGGCCGCCACCCCTGGCGCAACCTGCGCCGCGGCCGCCACCCCCTCGGCCACTGGCGGCGCACCACCCTCGACCTCTCCTTCATCGACGGCATGCACCTGTTCGAGTACGCGCTGCGCGACTTCATCAACATCGAGCGGCACTCCGACTGGGCGAGCGTGATCGTCTTCGACGACATGCTGCCGCGCAACGTCGACGAGGCGGCCCGCGACCGCCACACCGGCGCCTGGGCCGGCGACGTCTACAAGGTCACCGAGATCCTCGACCGCTACCGCCCGGACCTGGTCACCGTCCTCGTCGACACCCAGCCCACCGGCCAGCTCGTCGTCTTCGGCGCCGACCCCCGCAACCCGGTGCTGCGCCAGAAGTACGACGAGATCCTCGCCGAGTTCGACGTGCCCGACCCGCAGAAGGTCCCCGAGACGGTCCTGGACCGGGTGCGGGCGGTCCCGCCGGAGACCCTGCTGGAGGCCGGCTTCTGGCGCCCCCTCGTCCGCGCCCGCAACCTCGGCCTCTCCCGGTCCCGGGGGTGGGGCGCGCTGCGCGGCGCGCTGGCGGAGCAGGTGACGCTCAGCCGCTGAGCCCCGGACCCACCGGGATGCGTGCCCCGGCGACGGCGTGCCGTCATCCCCCGCGGGCCGTGCCCCGCCCGAGCAGCCGGTGCAGTGTGCGGCGTACCCGGCGGGCCAGCCTCCGCAGGCCGCCCGGCCGGGGCGCCGGCACCACGCGCACCCCCTCGGCTCCCACCCGCAGCGCCACGGACAGCGGATGGAAGCGCGCCTCCTTCGCGCCCGGGGTCAGGCACAGCGCCGTGCGCCAGGCGCGGCCCATGAGGTCCGCGGTGGGCAGCAAGGCCTCCAGCCGGCCGCCGGGGGAGAGCACGGCGGGAACGTCCCGGGAGCCGGCCCCGGTCAGCCGCAGCAGCGCCTCGGTGCGCGCGGGCACGTACAGCGGCAGGTCCGCGCCGATCCGCTCGCCGGCGACCGTGACGTCCCCCGGCCCGAGCCGGCCGAGCCCCAGCCGCTTGCCCGCGCGGTCGACGTCCAGCGCGAGACTGGCATGCCTGTCGGTCCAGTACGGCAGCACCACGCGGCCCGCGACGACTCCGGCGGGCGGGGCGGGACGGTCGTTGCGGGGCGCCGGGCCCAGCCGCAGCTCCTTCGTCCAGCCGCCGAGGCCGACCCGAACGTACGCGTCCCACAGACCGTCGGCGGGCAGCACCGTGCGGTCCGAGGGGTCGACGGTCGCCGTCCCCCGCAGCACCAGCCGTACCCGGCTGCCGTCCCCGGCCGGAACCGTCTCCCGGACGACCTCGACCGGATGGAAGTACTGGGCCGCGCTGGCCCGGTCGCGCAGCAGCAGGTCCGGCTTCGCCTTCCCGAACCGGCCGACGGTGTCCTCGCCCAGCCACCGCACCGCCTCGCCGACATCCGCCGGCGGCCACCGCGGGGAGCCCCCGGCGGCCGGGAACGTCATCGGACCGCCGTCGTGCGTCAGCTCGGCGGCGAACCCGATCCGCAGCACGCCGTCGTCCCAGCGGACGTCCTCCGGGTCCACGGTGAGCGCGACACCGGCCTCCCACTCGGCGAACGCGACGACATCCTCGTAGCGCCCGTCCGTGACCAGCGCGGCCACCACCCGCTGGGTGGGCTGCAGGGGTGCCGCCACGCCCGGCCCGAACCGCTCGACGACCACCCCGTGGATTTCGTCGAACAGCTCCTTGCGATAGTCCTCGGGCAGCTTCAGGAAGCGCCTGCCACGCAGGCGTTCGACCATCTCCACGCGCAGCCAGCGCCGGAACAGCCGGTCGCGCAGCGGACCCGGCTCGGTGTACTTCTCGACGACGTCCAGGGCCTCACGGAGGTTCTTGAAGTAGCCGACCGGGTCGAAGCGCTGGAAGCCCGCGTTCGCGTCGTCGTCGCGCCGGACGTGGTAGTAGCAGACGTAGTCGCTGAGCACCGAGACGTTGTCCGCGCGCAGATAGGCCTCGGTGACGAAGACGTGGTCCTCCAGGCGGCGCCGCCCCTCGGGGAAGCGCAGTCCGGTGTGTTCCAGGAACGCCCGGCGGACCATCTTGTGCGGGGTGAGACTGTCGATCAGCGGCGCGTTCTCGACGTTCGCCTTGGGCCGGTTGGTCCGGAAGAGTTCCACGGGCACCCCGCGGCCGCGGCCGACCATCTTCCCCACGACGACGTCGGCGTCGTTGGCCACCCCGTACGCGTACATCCGCTCCAGGGCCTCGTCGCCCAAGTGGTCGTCGTTGTCGACGAACATGACGTACTCGCCCCGGGCGGCGTCGATACCGACGTTGCGGGGCCTGCCCGCCCAGCCGGAGTTCTCCTGGTGGACGACGCGCACCCGGGGGTCCTCGGCGGCGAGCGCGTCGAGGCGGGCCGGGGTGGCGTCGGTGGAGCCGTCGTCGACGAAGATCACTTCGTACTCGTCGGGCGGCAGCGACTGCCTCAGCAGGGACGCGATGCAGTCCTCGATGTAGGGGCCGGGGTTGTAGACCGGCACGATGACGCTGACCTTGACCGGCATCGGGCTCCTGGCCCCCTTTTGATCTTCGCCGTCGGGCGGATGCGCGTGGCCCGATGCTAACTCCGCCGCTGCCGGGCCACCTGTCCTGTTCCCCAGCGTTCACCAGCCGTTGCCCACCATTGCGGGCCTCCGGCCGATCCACCGCCTTCGCCCGGCCGGGGGACGGGCCGCTGTCGCGGGCGGCACGCGTAGCCTGGACGTGTGCGTCTGCTGCTGATGTCCGACACCCATCTGCCCAAGCGCGCCAAGGCTCTCCCCGACCCGCTGCTCGAGGAGCTTCCGCGCGCCGATGTCGTCGTCCACGCGGGGGACTGGGTGGACGCGGCCACCCTCGACCTGCTGGAGGACCGCAGCCACCGGCTGATCGGCGTGTACGGCAACAACGACGGCCCGCAGCTGCGCGCCCGGCTGCCCGAGGTCGCCCGTGCCGACCTGGGCGGGCTGCGCTTCGGGGTCGTCCACGAGACCGGCCCCGCCCAGGGCCGCGAGGCCCGCTGCGCCGCCCGCTTCCCCGACCTCGACGTCCTCGTCTTCGGGCACAGTCACATCCCGTGGGACACCACCGCCCCCGGCGGACTGCGCCTGCTCAACCCCGGCTCCCCGACCGACCGCCGTCGGCAGCCGCACTGCACCTACCTGACCGCCACCGTGGCCGACGGCCGCCTCACCGACGTCGTCCTGCACCGGCTGCCACCGCGCTGACGCCCCGCTCACAAGGAACCGGGCCGCTCCCGGCCGAAACGGTCGGAGGCGGCCCGGCTGCTGCGAGTGTGCGTGTCTTCACGGACCTCCTTCCCTCACGGAGACACAGGACATGCATGCCTGTCCGTTGAAGGGGCGACTACCCCGCCCCCTCCCCTCTCACACGCCCTAAATCGACGGAATTTCGGGCATTTGACCATGGATTGCCCCTGCTGTCGCCGTCAGCGGGGCACCACTGCCGCCCCAGCGCAGCGCGACGATCTCGGCGGCCACCGACACGGCCACCTCCTCGGGTGTACGGGCGCCGAGGTCGAGGCCGACCGGCGAGCGCAGCCGCGCCAGCTCGCGCTCGGTCAGCCCGGCCTCCACCAGCCGTCGCCGTCGGTCGTCGTGGGTGCGGCGGCTGCCCATCGCGCCGATGTACGCCGCCGGCCGGCGCAGCGCCTCCCGAAGGAGCGGCACGTCGAACTTGGGGTCGTGGGTGAGGACGCAGATCACGGTGCGCTCGTCGGTGTCCGTGGCGCGCAGACGGCGGTGCGGCCAGTCGACGACCACCTCGACGCCCTCCGGGAAGCGACGCGGCGTGGCGAACGCCGGACGCGCGTCGCACACCGTCACCCGGTAGCCGAGGAAGACGCCGATCCGGGCCACGGCCGCCGCGTAGTCGATCGCCCCGAACACCAGCATGCGCGGCGGCGGCGCGAAGGAGTGCAGGAACACCGCGACCGCGTCCTCGCGCCGCTGCCCGCGCGGCCCGTAGCGCCGTACGCCCGTGACGCCGAGAGCGAGTTCACCGCGCGCGTCCGCCGTGACCGCCGCGTCCAGACCCTCGCTGCCGAGCGTGCCGACGACCCGGTCCGGCCAGACCGCGAGCGTGGCGCCGCGCGGCGCCGGGCCGTCGGTCACCGTCGCCGTGGTCACCGGCTCGCCTCCCGCGACCGACGCGGCGACCGCGCCGAACGAGGGATCGCGGCCCGGCGCGACGGGCCGTACCAGCACCGTGATCTCCCCGCCGCAGGTCAGCCCGACCGCGAACGCGTCCGCGTCGCTGTAGCCGAAGGTCTCCAGCCGGGCCTCCCCGCTCGCCACGGCCTCCTGGGCGAGCTCGAAGACGGCGCCCTCCACACAGCCGCCCGACACACTGCCCACGACCTCGTCGTGCGGTCCCACCGCCATCGACGCGCCGGGACCGCGCGGCGCGCTGCGGCTGACCTCGACCACGGTCGCGAGCCCGAACGGCACACCGGCGGCGTACCACCCGTTCAGCACCGGCAGAATCTCACGCACGTTCGCACGTTAATCCGTTGCCGCTCCGCTCGCCTTTCTGCTGCACTGCGCGAGTACCACTCCCCGACTTCGCAGGAGCCGAGATGCGCACATCGTTCATGTCCACCCAGCAGGAAGGAACGACCCCCATTTCAAAGGACATGACACTTCGTGCACTTGCTCAACCTCGGGATCCTCGCGCATGTCGACGCAGGTAAGACCAGCCTCACCGAGCGGCTGCTGCACTCCGTCGGGATCATCGACGAGATCGGCAGCGTAGACGCCGGCAGCACGCAGACCGACACCCTCGCGCTGGAGCGGCAGCGCGGCATCACCATCAAGTCCGCCGTCGTCTCCTTCCCGGTCGACGACGTCACCGTCAACCTCATCGACACCCCCGGTCACCCCGACTTCATCGCCGAGGTGGAACGGGTCCTGGGTGTGCTCGACGGGGCCGTCCTCGTCGTCTCTGCCGTCGAGGGCGTCCAGGCGCAGACCAGGATCCTGATGCGGACCCTGCGCCGGCTGGGCATCCCCACGCTCGTCTTCGTCAACAAGATCGACCGGCGCGGGGCGCGCGACGCGGACGTGCTGAGGGAGCTGACCGAGCGGCTGTCGGCCCCGGTCGTCCCGATGGGCACGGTCACGGACCTCGGCACCGGCTCGGCCGCCTTCCACCCGGGCCCCGTGCCGGAGGACGTGCTCACCGACCACGACGACGACCTGCTCGCCGCCTACGTCGACGGCACCCTCGCGCCCGCCCGGGTACGGGACGCCCTGCGCGCCCAGACCCGCCGCACCCTGGTCCACCCGGTGTACTTCGGCTCCGCCGCGACCGGTGCGGGGGTGCCCGCACTCATCGCCGCGATCAAGGAGCTGCTGCCCGCCGCCGACGGCGACCCCGAGGGTCCGCTCTCCGCGACCGTCTTCAAGGTGGAGCGCGGCCCGGCGGGCGAGAAGATCGCCTACGCCCGCCTGTTCTCCGGCACCCTGCGCACCCGCGACCGGATCCCCGTCGCGCAGGGCGAGGGAAGGGTCACCGCGATCAGCGTCTTCGGCCACGGCACCGACGTACGCCACGAGTCGGTCCCGGCCGGCCGTATCGCCCGCCTCTGGGGCCTCACCGGCATCCGCGTCGGCGACACCCTCGGTGAACCGCACAAGGAGTACGGCCACTTCTTCGCGCCGCCGACCCTGGAGACGGTCGTCGTGCCGGGCCCGGACACCGACCGGCGCTCCCTGCACCTCGCCCTCACCCAACTGGCCGAACAGGACCCGCTGATCGGACTGCGCCACGACGAGGTCCGGCAGGAGACCTCCGTGTCCCTGTACGGGGAGGTGCAGAAGGAGGTCGTCCAGGCCACCCTCGCGGACGAGTACGGCCTGCACGTCACCTTCCGCGAGACGACGCCCCTGTGCGTGGAGCGCCCGGTCGGTACCGGGGAGGCCGCCGAGTTCATCAAGAAGGGCGCCAACCCCTTCCTCGCCACCGTCGGCCTGCGCGTCGAGCCGGCCCCGCCCGGCGCCGGCGTGACCTTCGGCCTGGAGGTGGAGCTGGGCGCGATGCCGTACGCCTTCTTCAAGGCGGTGGAGGACACGGTCCGCGCCACGCTCGGGCAGGGCCTGCACGGCTGGCAGGTCACCGACTGCGCGGTCACCATGACCCACTCCGGCTACTGGCCCCGCCAGAGCCATGCCCACCAGGGCTTCGACAAGAGCATGTCCAGCACCGGGTACGACTTCCGCGGTCTGACCCCGCTGGTCCTCGTCGAGGCGCTGCGCCGGGCGGGCACGCGGGTGTACGAGCCGATGCACCGCTTCCGGCTGGAGGCCCCGGCGGACACGCTGGGCGGACTGCTGCCGGTGCTCGCCGCGCTGCGGGCCGTGCCCCGGACGACCGAGACCCGGGGCGGCCGGTGCGTGCTGGAGGGAGCGGTACCGGCCGCCCGGGTGCACGGCCTGGAGCAGCGCGTCCCCGGACTGACCCGGGGTGAGGGGGAGTGGGAGAGCGCCTTCGACCACCACGCGCCCGTCGTCCACGGCACGGTCCCGGAGCGGCCGCGCACCGACCACAACCCGCTCAACCGTAAGGAGTACCTGCTGAACGTGACGGGCCGGACGGGTGCCTGAGTGACGTGGGTGACGGCAGGGAAAGCCGAGGTGAGTCACAGCAAAGGGGGTGACGGACAGTCAACTTACTCGTGGGTCAGAAGGTATTGACGGTGTCCGGAAATCACCGGACTGTAGTGGACATGCCGAATATCCGGGCACGTCTGCTCGCTGTTCTGGTTGTCCTCTGCGGACTCTGCGGCTTCCTGACGGCGGCGGTC
This sequence comes from Streptomyces sp. NPDC049687, assembly GCF_044465285.1. NCBI lineage: Bacteria > Bacillati > Actinomycetota > Actinomycetes > Kitasatosporales > Streptomycetaceae > Streptomyces > Streptomyces sp. NPDC049687. The sequence continues at coordinate 493,864 of NZ_JBITLN010000002.1, read as the reverse complement.
ACCCCGTCCGCCGCCGCGGCCACCGTCCCCGACTCCCTCTCCTTCGACGGCACGGCGCTCACCGTGTCGAACGGCCGCTTCGTCGACGGAAACGGCCGCGAGGTCGTGCTGCGCGGCTACAACGTCTCCGGCGAGACCAAACTCGCCGAGAACAAGGGCCTCCCCTTCGCCTCGGTCGCCGACGCCAAGAAGTCGGCGACGGCCCTGCGCGCCCTCGGCGGCGGCAACTCCGTACGCTTCCTGCTCTCCTGGGCCTACGCCGAACCGGTCAAGGGCCAGGTCGACACCACGTACCTGGCCGCCGCCACCGCCCAGATGCGTGCCTTCCTGGACGCGGGCATCCGGGTCTACCCCGACTTCCACCAGGACCTGTACTCCCGCTACCTCTTCGACCCCGACAGCTGGTACACGGGCGACGGCGCCCCGCAGTGGGCGGTGGACCTCGGCAACTACCCCGACGAGTCCTGCGGGATCTGCTTCCTCTGGGGCCAGAACCTCACCCAGAACGGCGCGGTGAAGGCCGCCCAGTACGACTTCTGGCACAACGCCCACGGCCTCCAGGACTCCTTCCTCGCCATGGCCCAGCAGACGATGGCGTACATCAAGCAGAACCTGACGACCGAGCAGTTCACGGGCGTCCTCGGCTTCGACCCCTACAACGAGCCGTACGCCGGCACCTACGACTCCGGCCAGGCCAGCCGCACCTGGGAACGCGACCTGCTGTGGCCCTTCTACGTGAGGTTCCGCGCCCGGATGGACGCGGCCGGATGGCAGGACAAGCCCGCCTTCGTCGAACCGAACCTCTTCTGGAACGGCAACGTCAGCAAGGAGGAGGGCGGCCTTCTCGACGCCGGCACGCTCGGCTCCCGGTACGTCTTCAACACCCACTTCTACGACCAGAAGGCGATCTCCGGGGTCCTGATGTGGGGCAACGCCGAGGACGGCCAGTACGTCACCGACTTCGGCACGGTCCGTGACCGGGCCTCGGCGGCCGGGACGACGGCGATCGTCAGCGAGTTCGGCCATCCGCTGTCGGGCTCGGTCTCCGGCAAGGCGCCGACCGTCCTGAAAGCGATGTACCAGGGCCTCGACTCCCGGGTGAAGGGCGCCAGTTGGTGGACCACCCCCGCCACCTCCGGCCCGGTGCTGTCCGGTTCGCAGTGGCAGTGGGACATCTACAACGGCCGCCACCACGAGCTGATGAACGGCAACGCCGACAAGGTGCGGACCTCCGGTGACGCCTGGAACGACGAGGACCTCTCCGCCGTACGCCTCGACGACAGCGGCACGGCGACACTGCGTCAGGACGCCCGGCTGCTCGACCGCGTCTACCCGAGCGCCACCTCCGGCACGACCGTCGCCTTCACCTACGAGGACCGCTCCCGCGACGGCTCCACCACCCTCACCTGGAACCCGGTCCCCAGCACCCTGCCCAATGTGGCCTCGCTGGTCGGCTCCGGCCAGTACAGCGTGCTGGTCTGGCGCTCCAACGGCGGCAGCGCGCCGACCGAACTGCACCTGCCCGCGTCCTTCCCGACCGCGTCCACCACGGTCGTCTCCGATCTGGGCACGGTGTACGGCCCGCCGGCCTACACGTCCTCCACGAAGATCGCCGTCGCCGCGGAACCGGGCGGGACGGGCAGCCGCCGTCTGCTGCTCGGCGCCCCGGACTCCGGCGTGGTGCACTACGCGCTGGTCACCAACGGGGCGACCTCGCCGTCCGCGACGCTGCTGGCCGCGGCCCGCAGCGAGCTGGCGGCGTGGGTGGCGCAGAAGGTGGGATAGGCCCGAGGCGCAAGAAGGAGGGGTGGGTGGCGCCCGCCACCCACCCCTCGTCCACGTCCCGTCAGCTGCCGGTGCCCGTCCAGTCGGCGGCGACATGGCCCAGCCGGACCCGCTGCGGGTGGTCGCCCACCGGGATCGACAGGACCTTCTGGCCGGTGGCGAAGTCGATCGCCGTGACCTGGTCGGCGCCGCTCTCGGAGATCACGCAGTCCTTGCCGTCGCCGCTGACCGTGGCCCAGTACGGCTTGGAGGCGGTGACCAGCGGGCCCTCCTGGAGGGTGCTGCGGTTGACGACCGTCGCGTAGTCGTCCATCGTGCCGGCGACGCACAGCTTGCTGCCGTCGGGGCTCATCGACAGGCCGTGGTGGCGCGAGTCGTTGACGAAGGAGGTGCGGTCGTCGCTGGTCGCCGGGTTCTTCGGCAGGGTCTTGGTGCGGGTGATGCGGTCGGCTGCGAGGTCGTACTCGAAGAAGCCGTTGAAGAACGACACCTGGAAGTACAGCTTCGACTCGTCCGGCGAGAACACGGCCGGGCGCACGGCGTCCGAGTAGTCCGTGAGACCGATCGCGTCCAGCTTGGCCCGCATGTCGATGGTCTTGACCTGCTTGTACGTGGTCGCGTCGACGACGGTGATGTGCCGGTCGCCCTTCGTCCAGTCCAGCCACGGGGCGTCGAGATCGGTGTTCACGTCGCCGATCGCCATGTTGTAGATGTACTTGCCGTCCTTGCTGAAGATGTTCTCGTGCGGCTTGTCGCCGGTGGCGAACGACCCGAGCTGCTTGCCGGTGTCGATGTCCAGCACGTGCACGGTGTTCGCCGTCGACGCGGAGACCGCGACCCGGGTGCCGTCGGGGGAGACGGCCATGTGGTCGGAACGGTAACCGGACACGGGGAAGCGCCAGTTGATCGCCCCGGTGGCCAAATTGATCGAGACGACGTCGGCGAAGCTGGGCCGTGAGACGACCACGGACTTGCCGTCGGGTGTGGAGTACATGTCGTCCACGAACTGGTCGTGCCCCTCGCCGACGCCGTTGCGGATCGCCATGAAGTAGATCCACTTGATCGGGTCGGCGCTGATCTCCGCCATCCGCTCGTCCTTGTCGGGGATCACGTTGATCCGGCCGATCTTCGCGAAGTCACCGGTGGACTTGATGACGTCCGAGGTGCCCTCCCAGTTGTTGCCGACGAACAGCACCTCGCGCAGCGCGGCGGCGTTCGAGGCGTCCGACGCGGCGGTGGCGGCGGTCGCGGGGGCGGTGACGGTCAGGACGAGGGCGGCGGCTACGGAGCAAAGGTGCCTGGGCCTGAAGGCAGCCATGACTGCTCTCTCCTCTGGAGTGGCGGAAGGGGGGGGCATACGGGTGACGGCTCGCCCGAATCTGAACACGGCTGCGTTCAGAATGGACTTACTGGAAAGTAAGGAAGGGGTGCCCTTCGCCACAAGACTCCGTGCACGACAAAATTGGCGGCGGGGAGCACGGAGCGACGAGGGAGGGTCCAGTGACGGGCAGGCTCAGGGCGCCGACCGGCCGGTACGGCGGCAAGACCGCGGCCGAGCGGCAGGCCGAGCGGCGCGGAAGATTTCTGGACGCGGCGCTGCAACTGTTCGGCGGCACACCCGGTTACCGCTGCACCACGGTCGCGGCGCTGAGCGAGGCCGCCGGCCTGTCGACCCGCCAGTTCTACGAGGAGTTCCGCACTCTCGAGGACGTCCTCGCCGCCCTGCACCTCCGGGTCAACGACTGGGCGGAGGAAGCGGTCGTGAGCGCCTTCGCCGCCGCCCAGGGCCTGCCGCTCGCCGACCGGGTCACCGCGATCTTCCGCGCCTACGCGGCCAACGTCACCGCCGACCCGCGGCGCATCCGCATCACCTTCGTGGAGATCGTCGGCGTCAGCCCCCGCCTGGAGGAGCAGCGCCTGGCCCGCCGCGCCCGCTGGGTCGACCTGATCTGCGCCGAGGCCACGGCCGCCGCCGCGCGCGGAGAGGCGGCCCCCCGCGACTACCGCCTCGCCTCCACCGCCTTCATCGGCAGCGTCAACGGCCTCCTCCACGACTGGAGCGCCGGCTGGGTGGACGCGACCCTGGACGAGGTGGTCGACGAACTGGTGCGGCAACTTCTGGGGATACTGCGGCCCGCGGGGTGGGACTCGGAGGTGCGCTGACGGGGTGGTCGGGCGGGCGCGGTGCTGTTCGCGGCCGGGCCTGTCCGCAGGTGCCCTGCCCCCGTCCAGGTGGTGTCACCCCAGTCGCTCCACTGCCTCCACCACCCGCCCCACCCCGTCCTCGTCCCGCACCCGTGCCCCCAGTTCCCGTGCGCGCTCCCCGAATTCCGGTCCCCGGGTGGCCTGTACGAGCGCCTCCGCCAGCCTCTCGGCGGTGAGCCCGCGCAGGGGGAGTGCGCGCGGGGCCACTTCGGCCGCGACCAGCCGGGCCGCCCAGAAGCCCTCGTCGAACTGGATCGGTACCGGTACGGCCGGCACGCCCGCCCGGACTCCGGCCGCCGTCGTGCCCGCGCCGCAGTGGTGGACCACGGCCGCCATGTGCGGGAACAGCAGGGAGTGCGGCACCTCGTCGAGGGTCAGCATGTCGTCGCCGTCGGCGGCGAGACCGGCCCACCCGCGCTGCATCACCCCACGCAGCCCGGCCATCCGCAGCGCCCGTACCACCTCGGCGCTCAGCCGGCGCGGATCGGGCACGGTCGCGCTGCCCAGGCCGACATACACCGGTGGTGGGCCCGCGCCCAGGAAGTCCCGCAGCTCGGCGGGGAGCCGGTCTTCACGGTCGTACGGCCACCAGTACCCGGTGACGTCCAGCCCCGCCCGCCAGTCCCGGGGCCGGGGCACCAGCAGCGGGCTGAAGCCGTGCAGTATCGGCCCGGGCGGCCTGCGGGTGCCGCGGGCGGGCGGCAGGCCGAGGCGGGCGCGGAGTTCGGGGAGCGCGGGCGCGAAGACGCGTTCCACGGCCCACTGCACGCCGTGTCCGGCCAGGCGGTTGCCGAGCGCACCGAAGGAGCCGCCGCCGAGCATCGGCGGCGCGAACTCCCTCGTGGGGGCGATCGGCTGGAGCGGGAGGTCGAGCGCGGGCAGGCCCAGCCCCTCGGCGACCGTGTGGCCGAGGGGCGCCATGGATGCGGAGAGCAGCAGTACTTCGCTGGTCCGGGCCGCCGCAACGACGTCGTCGGTCATCCGTCCGACCAGTGCCCGCGCCATCCGCACCACCCGCGCCAGCTTGCCCACCCCGGTGGCGCTGCGGTGCAGTCCGCGCCCGCGCGCCGACTCCAGTTCGGCCCGGGGGTCGACCGGGAGGGGATGGAAGCCCACCCCCGAGCCCGCCACCAGCGGCGCGAACCGCTCGTGCGTGACCAGGGTGACCTCGTGGCCCGCGCGCACCAGGGCGTGCCCCAGACCGGTGAAGGGGGCGACATCGCCCCGGGAGCCCGCCGTCATGATCGCCACTCGCACGCCGGACAGTATGGCGGCGCCCGGGCCGATGAGGTGTGAACGACCCTGCGAAAGCGGCCACTTCACTCTTGAGACCGGTCACACCACTTCTGTCACGGCCGTTGACTTCACCCTCCCGCGGCTCTACTTTCGGCGCGCAGCACGTTCGGTTCGCCGACATTCGTTCGGTATTTCGAATTTCTCGTACACGGAGCCGCCGTATGTTTCCCCCACCGCGCTCGCATCTCCTCCGGCGTTGCAGATCCGCCGCCGTACGCCTCCTCGTCCTGGCGCTGACCGCGACCGCCGCTCTGCTGTTCGCCGGTCCGGGCGCGGCGCAGGCGGCGACGAGCCGTCAGATACCGGTGCCCGCCGCCCCGATGGGCTGGGCGTCCTGGAACAGCTTCGCCGCCAAGATCGACTACAGCGTCATCAAGAAGCAGGTGGACGCGTTCGTCGCGGCGGGTCTGCCGGCCGCCGGATACCAGTACGTCAACATCGACGAGGGCTGGTGGCAGGGCACCCGTGACAGCGCGGGCAACATCACCGTCGACGAGTCCGAGTGGCCCGGCGGGATGAGCGCCATCGCCGACTACATCCACAGCAAGGGCCTCAAGGCCGGCATCTACACGGACGCAGGCAAGGACGGCTGCGGCTACTACTTCCCGACCGGCCGCCCCGCCGCCCCGGGCAGCGGCAGTGAGGGCCACTACGAGCAGGACATGCTCCAGTTCTCCAAGTGGGGTTTCGACTTCGTGAAGGTCGACTGGTGCGGCGGTGACGCCGAGGGCCTCGACGCGGCGACGACGTACACCGCGATCAGCGGCGCGGTCGCCAAGGCGGCGGCCGCCACCGGCCGTCCGCTGACCCTCTCCATCTGCAACTGGGGCTACCAGAACACCTGGAACTGGGCCCCGGGCCTCGCTCCCATGTACCGGACCAGCACCGACATCATCTTCTACGGCAACAAGCCGTCGATGACGAACCTGCTGTCCAACTTCGACCAGGGCCTGCACCCCACCGCCCAGCACACCGGCTACTACAACGACCCGGACATGCTGATGGTCGGCATGGACGGCTTCACCGCCGCCCAGAACCGCACCCACATGAACCTGTGGGCCATCTCCGGAGCCCCGCTGCTGGCCGGAAACGACCTCAGCACGATGACCACCGAGACCGCGAACATCCTCAAGAACCCCGAGGTCATCGCCGTCGACCAGGACCCGCGCGGCCTGCAGGGCGTCAAGGTCGCCGAGGACAGCAGCGGGCTGCAGGTGTACGGCAAGGTCCTGGCCGGCACCGGCAAGCGCGCCGTCGTCCTGCTCAACCGCACCTCCGCCGCGGCCAACATCACCGTGCGCTGGTCCGACCTGGGCCTGACGAACGCCTCCGCGACCGTGCGTGACCTGTGGGCCCGTGCCGACGTGGGCTCGTACGGCACGGGCTACACCGCGAACGTCCCGGCGGGCGGCTCGGTCATGCTCACCGTCACCGGCGGCACCGAGGCGTCCGGCAGCACCTACACCGGTACCTCGAGCTTCTCCGGAGTGGTCGCCGGCGCCACCGGCCTGAAGATCGTGGACGTGGCCTACACCAACACCGCCGCCACGGCCCGTACCGCGACCCTCAAGGTCAACGGCCAGACCGCGACCACGGTCTCCTTCCCGCCGACGGGATCGAGCCAGGGCACCATCACCCTCGAAGTGGCCCTGTCCAAGGGCTCCTCCAACACCCTGGTCTTCACGGGCGCCCCCACCCTCGCGGACATCACCGTCAAACCCCTGCCCGGCATGAACGCCACCCTGGTCGTCGGCAAGCAGTCCGGCCGCTGCCTGGACATCTACAACAGCACCATCACCAACGGCACCCAGGCGGAGATCTGGGACTGCAACGGCGGCTCCAACCAGGCCTGGACGTACACCTCCCGCAAGGAACTGGTGGTGTACGGCAACAAGTGCCTGGACGCCTACAACCTGGGCACCACCAACGGCACCAAGGTCGTGATCTGGGACTGCAACGGCCAGAACAACCAGAAGTGGAACGTCAACAGCGACGGCACCCTCACCAACGTCAACGCGGGACTCTGCCTCGACGCCAACGGGGCGGGCACGGCCAACCGCACACCGATGGTCCTGTGGTCGTGCAGCGGCGCCGACAATCAGAAGTGGACGCTCACCTGACGGCGCGTACACCTGTCCGGGTGGATCCCACGGGCACATCCGCCGGTAATCATCCGTAAATCGCACCGTCCCGCCGATCATGACGATCGGCGGGACACGCCCGCCCTCGCATCACCCGGGCGGAGCGGCGCATGCAGAGCAGGTTCGGTTTCCTCGCCTCGCTGGTGACGGCCTGTCTGCTGACCGGAGGCCTCAGCACGGCCTCCCCGGCCGTCCCCGAGGACAGACGCTCCCGCGCCGCCGACGTCACCACCGTGTCCGAGGACACCTACCGCACCGGCTGGGACGCCAACGAACCCGGCCTCGCCCCCGACCAGGTCTCCAGCTCCGACTTCGGGCAGCAGTTCTCCACCACCGTCGACGGACAGGTCTACGCCCAGCCCCTCGTCGTCGGGAAGACGGTCGTCGTCGCCACCGAGAACAACAAGGTGTACGGCCTGGACTCCGCCACCGGCGCCAAGACCTGGACGAAGAACCTGGGCGCCGCCTGGCCCGCCTCGGCCATCGGCTGCGGCGACCTGGTCCCGAACATCGGCGTGACCGCGACCCCCGTGTACGACCCGGCCACCGGCACCGTCTACCTCACTTCCAAGGTCAACGACGGCCCCGACACCCAGCACCCCAGCTGGTACGTCCACGCCCTGAACGCCACCACCGGCGCCGAGCGCAGCGGCTGGCCGGTCAAGGTGGCCGGCGCCCCGGTCAACGACCCGACCCGGCCCTTCAACGCCTACACCGCGATGCAGCGCCCCGGTCTGCTGCTGATGGGCGGCTCGGTGTACGCGGGCTTCGCCTCCCACTGCGACCACACGCCCTACGTCGGATACGTCCTCGGCGTCAACACCTCGACCCGCAAGCAGACCCTGTGGGCCACCGAGAACTCCTCCGCCAACGGCATGGCCGGCATCTGGATGAGCGGCGGCGGCCTGGTCTCCGACGGTCCCGGCCGCATCCTCTTCTCCACCGGCAACGGCATCTCCCCGGCCCCCGGACCCGGTTCCAGGCCGCCGGGCCAGCTGGCCGAGGCCGTCGTCCGGATCGGCGTCAACAGCGACGGCACGATGTCCGCGCAGGACTTCTTCAGCCCTTCCAACGCCCCCACCCTCGACCAGAACGACACCGATTTCGGCTCCGGCGGCCCGGTGGCCCTCCCCGACGACGTCTTCGGCACCGCCCAGCACCCCCATCTCCTGGTGCAGATCGGCAAGGACGGCCGGCTGTTCCTCCTCGACCGCGACGGCCTCGGCGGCCGCAGCCAGGGCTCGGGCGGCACCGACAAGGTCCTCGGCGGCTTCGGCCCCTACGAGGGCGTGTGGGGCCACCCCGGCGTGTACGGCGGACAGGGCGGCTACGTCTACACGGTCGGCAGCCGCGGCCCGCTGCGGGCGTTCAAGTACGGCGTCACCGGCACCGGCCTGCCCGCGCTGACCAACACCGGCCGCTCCACGGAGACCTTCGGCTACACCTCCGGCTCGCCGGTGATCACCTCCACCGGCACCACGCCGGGCTCGGCGGTCGTGTGGGTGGTGTACTCGGACGGTTCGAGCGGAGCGAAGGGGCAGTTGCGCGCGTACGACGCCAATCCGGTGAACGGCACCCTCAAGAGGCTGTGGTCGGCGCCGATCGGCGTCGCCTCCAAGTTCTCCGTGCCCGCCACCGACGGCGGCCGCGTCTATGTCGGCACCCGCGACGGCCACGTCCTCGCCTTCGGCCGGCCCTCCAACGCCGCCCTCATCGGCGACACCGTGGACTTCGGCGACGTACCCGTCGGCGGCACCGGGCACGCCACGGCCACGGTCACCGCGACCCGCGACGTCACGATCAACGCCGTGACCGCCCCGGCGGGCAGCGCCTTCTCCGCCGCGCCCGCCGGACTGCCCCGCACCCTGCACACCGGCGACACCTACTCCGTCCCGGTCTCCTTCGCCCCGACCACGCCCGGCCCCGACAACGTCGTACTGAACTTCGCCACCGACCTCGGCGACACGGGCCTCGGCCTGACCGGATACGCGACCCGGGACGGCCTGCTCGCCTCCCCGCCCTCCGTGGCCTTCGACACCGTGCCCACCACCACCGACAAGACCCTCGGCGTCACCTTCACCAACACCGGCACCGGCCCGGAGACGATCTCCGCGACCACCGCCCCGGACGCTCCCTTCACCGTCCAGGGACTGCCCGCGAACGGCACGGTCGTCCAGCCGAAGCAGTCCGTCACCGTCCAGGTGACCTACGCCCCGACCGAGGCCGGCGACGACTCCTCGGCCTTCTCCGTCACCGGGCAGCACGGCACCGTCACCGTCGCACTGACCGGCTCCGCGGTCACCGGCGAGGCGCATCTGACGATCACCCCGACCTCCACCGACTTCGGACAGGTCAAGGTCGGCCAGTCCGTCACGAAGACCTTCGACATCGGCAACACCGGCAACATCCCGCTGACCATCACCAAGGCCAAGGCCCCCGCCGCCCCCTTCCACGTCAGCAACCCGCTCAGCGAGGGCCAGGTCATCGGCCCGGAGGACGTCGTCCACCAGGCCGTCACCTTCTCCCCGACCTCCGTCGGCGCGGTCAGCGGCACCTACGAACTCACCGCCGACGACGGCAGCGGTGCCCACAACGAGGCCCTCACCGGCACCGGCACCCAGGGCACCGGCGTCACCCTCCCGGCGCCGGGCGCGGGCGGCTGGCAGCTCAACGGCTCCGCCCAGCTCTCCGGCGACGACCTCCAGCTCACCCAGGCCACCCGCGACCAGGCGGGCTCGGCGGTCTTCCCGGTCCCGGTCCTCACCGACGGCCTGAACACCACCTTCACCACCGTCATCGGCGGCGGCACCGGCGCCGACGGCCTCACCTTCGCCCTCGTCGACCCGGCCAGGGCCACCCCGAGCACCCTCGGCGGCACCGGCGGCGGCCTCGGCTGGGCCGGCGTGCCGGGCATCGCGGTCACCGTCGACACCTACCGCAACGGCAGCGACCCCTCCGCGAACTTCGTCGGCATCGCCCTCACCGGCAGCGGTACGTCCCTCACGTACGCCTCCACCACGACCGCGGTCCCCGATCTGCGCTCGGGTCCGCACGCCGTCGCCCTGTCGGTCTCCGGCAAGACGATCACGGTGTCGATGGACGGCGCCCAGCTCCTGAAGACGACCGTGCCGGCCCTCCCCCCGACCGCGTTCGTCGCCTTCACCGGCGGCACCGGATCCCGGACCGACATCCACACCGTGCGGGACGTCGCCGTCACCGCCACCTCGTACGCCGTACCGCCGCCCGGCCCCAACGGCTGGCGCTACAACGGCTCAGCCGTCCTCTCCAACGCCACGAACCTGATCCTGACCCCCGCCACCGCCGACACCCGGGGAACCGGCATCCAGAGCACCGCCGTCCCGTCCGCCCGCCTGCGCGCCCGGTTCACCGCCACGATCGGCGGCGGCACCGGCGCCGACGGCCTCGCTCTGCTCCTCCTCGACGCGTCGAGGACGACCGCCAAGGCCCTCGGCGGGGGAGGCATGGGCCTCGGCTACGCGGGACTCCCCGGACTCGCCGTCGCCCTCGACACCTACAGGAACGGCACCGAGCCCTCCGCCAACTTCGTCGGCGTCGCCAACGGCAGCACCGGCGGACGCCCGAACTACATCGCCACCTCCACCGCCGTCCCCGCCCTGCGCACCGGCTCCCACACCGTGGACGCCACCGTGACCAGCGCTGGGCACCTGGTCGTCAGCGTCGACGGCACCCAGGTCATCGACAAGGCGGTGACCCTGCCGCCCAACGTGCTCGTCGGATTCTCCGGCGCGACCGGCACCCGGACGGACACCCACACCGTGACCGGCATCAGGATCGGTTACTGACCGACTGCGAGGAACTCCATGCGCACACTGACGAAACCCCTGCTCGCGGTCATCGCCGCACTGGGGTGCCTGGCCTTCGCCCCGGCTCCCACGGTGCTGGTCGGTGCCACCGAGTCGATGGGCCACGTCCTGACGGACACCGCCGGCCACACCCTGTACACCTACGACCGCGGCCTCTGCGCGGGCGCCTGCACCGACCTGCGCAGACCGCTGCGCGTCGCCGCCGGCGGCACCCCAACCCTCCCCCCGGGCGTCGCCGGCACCCTCGGCACCACCACCCGCCCCGACGACGGCACCCTCCAGCTCACCTACGACGGCTCCCCCCTCTACACCTACACCGGCGACACCCAGCCGTCCGAGACGAACGGCATCACCCTCGACTGGCACGTCGTCCCGGCCCGCTACCTCCCGGCCGAGTCCCTCTCCACCGCCGAGTCGAAGGCGACGACACCGCCCGCGTAGCCCGTGTCGACGTCCACGCGCCCCGCTTGACGTCCTGCCCCTGATCAGCCGGGACCGTCCGACGGCCGCGACGGCTCGGGCAACCCGCCCGCATCGAGAAGGCCCAGGCCGGGAGGTGACCTGGGCCCCGGCGAACTTCCTTCCTACTCGTCCCAGGCCTGGATGATCGTCTGCTCGACGATCTTGCCGTCCCGCAGCCTGAGCATCGAGTCGGCGAGTACGCGCACGCCGTCCGAGTACTCGCAGGACTCGCTGAAGGCGGCGCGGTCGCCCTGGACGACGCACTCCTCCAGCTTGTGCGTCATGTCCCGGCTGTAGACGTCGTCCAGCATCTCGGCTATCTCGCTCCGGCCGTGCAGGACGCGAGGACTGCTGGGCTGGGTGTTGTGATCGACGACGCGCAGTTCCGCGTCGTCCGCGTAGAGCGACAACAGCGTGTTCGGAGCCGGGCCTTCTATGGCCCTGCGCAGGGTGTCGGTGTCGAAGGCGGAGCCTGCCGCGGTGCCCATGGTGACCTCCTTGGAGGGCCGCGGACCCGGGGGGAGAGGTGTCGGCCGCGCCCTCACCTTCGAGGCTCCTCCGCCGCACGGGGCTCGGCAAGCGCAGCCGCCACGGCCCGGCGAGCGGGTGCGGCGGTCCGCCTGTCGGGTGAGCGGTGCCCGCCGGCCGTGTCCGGGGCGGCGCGCGCCGCGTTGCCGAGGGCATGATCTTCACTCGACGTATCGTCGCCGCCGCCGCTCTCGCCGCCGGGGTCACGGGTCTCGCCGCGCCCCTGACGCACGCGGCCGAAGCCCCGGACACCGGCAGGACCAGCCTGATGACCACGCTCGACGCGCTCACCACGAGCGGGCTCCCCGCCGAGCACCGGGCCGACCTCCCGCCGGTCTCCCGGCAGTTGGCCGAGCTGAACCAGGTGAGCGAACTCGACAAGCTGAACGAACTGCACCAGGTCACCGACCTCGTGGCCCCCGTCACCGGCCTGCTCCCCGGGCTCCAGGCCTGACCGCCGGCTCCCTGAGGGCCGCACCCGGACCGTCGGGAGGCGGCCCCACTCGCGCCGGCCCTCGCCGCCGGGGACGAGCGGCGCCTCACTCGGCCGTCGCGAGGAACTGCGTCGCCGCCAGCTCCGCGTACAGCGGATCGCCCGCCACCAGCTCACGGTGCGTCCCCACGGCCCGGACCCGGCCCGCGTCCATGACGACGATCCGGTCCGCCGTCGTCACCGTCGACAGGCGGTGCGCCACGACCAGCACCGTCGTCGTCCGGGCGACATCGGCGACGGTGTCGCGCAGCGCCGCCTCGTTCACCGCGTCCAGCTGCGAGGTCGCCTCGTCGAGCAGCAGCAGCCGGGGGCGCCGCAGCAGGGCGCGGGCGATGGCCACCCGCTGCCGCTCGCCGCCGGACAGCTTGGTCCCGCGATGCCCGACCAGCGTGTCCAGGCCCTGGGGCAGCCGGGCGGCCAGCCCGTCCAGACGGGTCGTCTTCAGCACCCGCCGCACGGTGTCCTCGTCCGCCTCCGGGTTGCCCAGCAGCAGATTCTCCCGCAGCGAGCCCGACAGCACCGGCGCGTCCTGCTCGACGTACCCGATGGAGGACCGCAGGAGGGGCAGATCCCAGTCGGTGAGGTCGCGGCCGTCGAGGCTGATCGTGCCCGACTCGGGGTCGTAGAACCGCTCGATGAGCGAGAACACCGTGGTCTTGCCCGCGCCCGACGGCCCGACGAACGCCGTCATGCCGCGCGCCGGCACGTCGAACGTCACCCCGTGATGGACGTACGGCAGATCGTCGGCGTACCGGAAGCGGACGTCGGCGAAGGCGAGCGAGGCCGGCTCGGCGGCGGGGGAGGGCAGCGGCGCCGGCCGGGCCACCGGCTCGGCCGGCAGCCGCAGCGCCTCCTGGATACGGCTGAGGGCGGCCGCGCCCGTCTGGTACTGGGTGACCGCGCCGACGACCTGCTGGATCGGCGACATCAGATAGAAGACGTACAGCAGGAACGCCACCAGCGTGCCGATGTCGATCGCACCCGTGGCGACCCGCGCACCGCCCACCGCCAGCACGGTGATGAACGCGGTCTGCATCGCGAGGCCGGCCGTGTTCCCGGCCGCCGCCGACCACTTGGCGGCGCGCACGCTCTGCCGCCAGGACTCCTCGGCCGCCGCGTGCAGCGTCTCCTCCTCCCGGTGCTCGGCGCCCGACGCCTTGACCGTGCGCAGGGCGCCCAGCACCCGCTCCAGCGAGGCCCCCATCACGCCGACCGCGTCCTGCGCCCGGCGGCTCGCCCGGTTGATACGCGGCACGATCACCCCGAGCACCGTGCCCGCACCCAGGACCACGGCCAGCGTGACCCCCAGCAGCACAGGGTCGACGAGACCCATCATCACGACGGTCGCGGTGAGCGTGAGCCCACCGGTACCGAGGCCGACCAGAGAGTCGGTGGTGACCTCGCGCAGCAGCGTCGTGTCGGAGGTGATCCGGGCCATCAGATCACCGGGCTCGCTGCGGTCGACGGCCGGGATCCGCAGCCGCAGCAGATACGAGGACAGCGTCCGCCGCGCACCCAGCACCACCGACTCGGCGGTGCGCCGCAGCACATACGAACCGAGCGCCCCCACCGCCGTGTTGGCGACGACGAGCGCTGTCAGGGCGAGCAACGCGCCGGTTATCGCGCGGTCGTGGGCCAGGTCGTCGATCAACCCCCGTGCCACGAGCGGCAGCAGCAGCCCCGTGGCTCCGGTGACCAGCGACAGCACCGCTCCCGCCAGCAGTGTCCAGCGGTGCGGTCGTACGTAGTCGAGCAGCAGCCGCCACGGGGGCCGTACGTCGGCTGTCTCTGCGTTGCTCACGGCGCTCCTCGGGGGTCGGACGGAGCCTTCAGGCTACGGCGGCGGTAGCCGAGCGTGGCCGCAAGGAGGGGTTCCGGAGCCGTCGGCCGTGCCCCTACCGATCAGTCACGCGTAGGGTCGGACCTGGGACGGATGACCGCCGAAGAAAGGGGCAGCACCATGCCGCAGGAAGTACGCGGAGTGATCGCGCCGGGCAGGAACGAGCCGGTGCGGGTGGAGACGATCGTGGTGCCGGACCCCGGCCCGGGGGAAGCGGTCGTGAAGATCCAGGCCTGCGGGGTGTGCCACACCGACCTGCACTACAAGCAGGGCGGCATCAACGACGAGTTCCCCTTCCTGCTCGGACATGAGGCCGCGGGCGTGGTGGAGTCCGTCGGCGAGGGTGTCACGGACGTGGCGCCCGGTGACTTCGTCATCCTGAACTGGCGAGCGGTGTGCGGACAGTGCCGGGCCTGTCTGCGCGGCCGCCCCTGGTACTGCTTCGACACGCACAACGCCGAGCAGAGGATGACCCTGCTCGACGGCACCGAACTCTCCCCGGCCCTCGGTATCGGCGCCTTCGCGGAGAAGACGCTGGTCGCGGCCGGCCAGTGCACGAAGGTCGACGCGTCGGTGTCGCCGGCCGTGGCCGGTCTGCTGGGCTGCGGGGTGATGGCCGGCATCGGTGCCGCGATCAACACCGGCAACGTCGGGCGCGGGGACACCGTCGCGGTCATCGGCTGCGGCGGGGTCGGTGACGCGGCGATCGCGGGGTCGAACCTGGCCGGAGCGGCGAAGATCATCGCCGTCGACATCGACGACCGCAAGCTCGCCAAGGCCCGCGAGATGGGCGCCACGCACACCGTGAACTCCAAGGAGAACGACCCGGTCGAGGCGATCCGCGAGCTGACCGGCGGCTTCGGCGCCGACGTCGTCATCGAGGCGGTCGGCCGCCCGGAGACGTACCAGCAGGCCTTCTACGCCCGCGACCTCGCCGGCACGGTCGTCCTCGTCGGGGTGCCCACCCCCGAGATGAAGCTCGAACTCCCCCTCCTGGACGTCTTCGGGCGCGGCGGAGCGCTGAAGTCCTCCTGGTACGGCGACTGCCTGCCCTCCCGCGACTTCCCCATGCTGATCGACCTGCACCTGCAGGGGCGCCTGGACCTGGGCGCGTTCGTGACCGAGACCATCGCCCTCGACGAGGTGGAGAAGGCGTTCGAGCGGATGCACCACGGCGACGTCCTGCGTTCGGTGGTGGTGCTGTGATGGCCGCCCGCATCGAACACCTCGTCACCTCGGGCCGGTTCAGCCTCGACGGCGGCACCTGGGACGTGGACAACAACGTCTGGATCGTCGGCGACGACCACGAGGCCGTCGTCATCGACGCCGCCCATGACGCCGCCGCCATCGCGGAGGCCGTCGGCGACCGCCGGCTCACCGCCATCGTGTGCACCCACGCCCACAACGACCACGTCGGCGCTGCCCCCGCCCTCGCGGACCTCACCGGCGCCACCATCTGGCTGCACCCCGACGACCTGCCGCTGTGGAAGCTCACCCACCCCGGCCGCGAGCCCGACGCCCATCTGGCCGACGGACAGGTCATCGAGGCCGCCGGCACCGACCTGACCGTTCTGCACACCCCCGGGCACGCGCCCGGCGCGGTCTGCCTCTACGACCCCGGGCTAGGTGTGGTGTTCACCGGCGACACCCTCTTCCAGGGCGGCCCCGGAGCCACCGGCCGCTCCTACTCGCACTTCCCGACGATCATCACGTCCATCCGCGAGAAGCTGCTCTCCCTCCCGCCCGGGACGAAGGTGCTCACCGGCCACGGCGAGGCCACGACCATCGGTGCCGAGGCACCGCACCTGGAAGAGTGGATCGCCCGGGGCCACTGACAAAGGTGACAGGAGATGTCCGGCTTCCCCGGCACCCTCGGAGTGACACCGCTCGGGTGTCACCACTCACCAGGGAAAGGGAGGCCGGACATGCCGGGTCCGCTGCAGGGCAGGGTCGCGCTCGTAGCCGGAGCGACACGGGGCGCCGGGCGGGGCATCGCCGTCGAACTGGGCGCGGCCGGCGCCACCGTATACGTGACGGGACGCACCACCCGCGCCCGCCGCTCCGAGTACGACCGCCCCGAGACCATCGAGGACACCGCGGACCTGGTCACCGAGGCCGGCGGCCAGGGCATCGCCGTACCCACCGACCATCTCGAACCCACCCAGGTCCGCGCCCTCGTCGACCGCATCGACGCCGAGCAGGGGCGCCTCGACCTCCTCGTCAACGACATCTGGGGCGGGGACAAGCTCTTCGAGTGGGACACCCCGGTCTGGGAGCACGACCTCGACAACGGCCTCCGGCTCCTCCGCCTCGCCGTCGAGACGCACGCCGTCACCAGTCACCACGCCCTGCCGCTGCTGCTGCGCCACCCCGGCGGCCTGGTCGTCGAGATGACCGACGGCACCGCCGAGTACAACCGGGACACCTACCGCGTGAACTTCTTCTACGACCTCGCCAAGGCGTCCGTCCTGCGCATGGCCTTCGCCCTCGGCCACGAACTCGGCCCACGCGGCGCCACCGCCGTCGCGCTCACCCCCGGCTGGCTGCGCTCGGAACTCATGCTCGACACCTTCGGCGTCACCGAGGACACCTGGCGCGAGGCCCTCGACCGCGTCCCCCACTTCGCCATCTCCGAGACACCCCGCTACGTCGGCCGGGCCGTGGCCGCCCTCGCGGCCGACCCCGAGGTGGCCCGCTTCAACGGCCGGTCCCTCTCCAGTGGCGGCCTCGCCCCGGTGTACGGCTTCACCGACCTCGACGGCAGCCGCCCGGACGCCTGGCGCTACCTCGTCGAGGTCCAGGACGCGGGCAGGCCGGCCGACGTGACGGGCTACCGCTGAGCACTCGCTCCCCGCACCCGCCGGCCTTCCCGCCTGTCGTGCGGGACAAGGGCGGACAGGAAGTTCACCGTTTCGTCACAGCTTGAGCGGGACTACAACCGCCGCCCCCGGTCACCGGTCTAGGTTGACGAGATCGCCGCAACCGCGCCAGGAAGAGGGCACCCATGGGGGACATACGCAGACGAGGAGCCGTCGCTCTCGGGGTCACGGGGCTCATGGCCCCGCTGACGCTCGTGCTGGGCGCCGCGCCGGCCCAGGCCGCGACCTGCACCACGCAGGCCGGGCCGTACCAGAAGCAGGTGGAGAAGTTCCTCGGCCGGCCCGTCGACGGCAGGCAGTCCACAGCCGACTGCAGGGCGATCCAGGCCTTCCAGACCAAGCACGGCATCACCCCGAACATCGGTTACGCCGGATCCGTCACCTGGGGCGTGATGGATCTCATGAACAAGCAGAAGGCGGTGGGCACCAACCCGAACCGGTCCGGTGCCTGCCCGACCAACAAGGGCCGGATCGCCTGCGTCAACCTCACCCTCCAGCTCAGCTGGATCCAGGACGGCAGCAGGCTGGTCTACGGTCCCGTCCCGGTCCGCACCGGCCGCAACGGGTACGAGACCCGCACCGGCCTGAAGAAGATCTACTGGCGGGACATCGACCACGTCTCCAGCATCTACAACGTGCCGATGCCCTACAGCCAGTTCTTCGACGGCGGCCAGGCCTTCCACTCGGTCAACCTCAGCATGTGGAACCCGCCGGGCTCCCACGGCTGCGTCAACATGACCCCGACCACCGCCAAGAAGTACTGGTCGCTGCTGAAGAACGGCGACGACGTCTTCGTCTACGGCCGCAAGCCGGGCACCTGAGGGCACCCGGCCCGCCCGGCTCAGCTCTCCGGGGCGTCCCCGAAGTCCGGGATCTCCAGCCGCACCCCGCCCTGCCGTGCCGACTCGTGCGCGACGATGCCCGGCAGGGTGTAGCGGGCCGCCACCCAGGCGTTCACGGACGGCAGCGTGCGCGTGTTGACCGCGGTCACGAAGTCGTCCACCAGGAAGTGGTGGCTGCCTTCGTGCCCGTTGTGCAGCTGGTCGAACACCCGGGGCAGCCGTGAGCGGTCGTGCACCGGCGCCGAACCGGAGGTGAAGGCGGCCCTCAGGTCGGGCGCTATGTGCTGGAGCGACGGGTCGTCGGGGGACAGGGTGGGCTTGGGCTCCAGCAGCTCGCTGATGTCCTTGACCCCCTTCTTGTCCTGCCACAGCGCCACCGTCGCGAGCTGTTCCATGCTCGCCTCCGTACCGAAGAACCGGAAACGCGACTCCCGGATGTGGGAGGGGTAGCCCACCCGCCGGAACTCGTTCGTACGGAACGAACCGCCGCCCGCCACCTCGAACAGGGCGGTCGCGTTGGAGAAGTCGTTCCCGAACTGGCTGACCGACCGGTCGAAGACGCCGTCGCGCCGCTCGTCGACGACCCCGATGGCCGACACGCTCACCGCGTGCGTCCGCCAGGCGCCCAGCACCCCGCCCACCGAGTGCGTCGGGTACAGCAGCGGGGGATAGCTGGCGGTCGCCCTCCAGTTCTCGCCGCCGCTGTACTGGTACGCCTCGTAGAACCCCAGGTCCATGTCGTGGACGTAGTCGCCCTCGGCGTAGAAGATCCGTCCGAAGGCGCCCTCGGCGATCTGGTTGCGGGCGTGCACGGTCGCCGGGTTGTACTGGCTGGTCTCGCCCATCATGTACGTCAGCCCGGTCGCCTTGACCGCGTCGATGATCGCCGCGATCTCCTCGGTGCTGATCGCCATGGGAACGGCGGAGTACACGTGCTTGCCGGCGTTCAGGCCCTGCAGCACCAGCGGGCCGTGCGTCCAGCGTTGGGTGAAGATCGCGACCGCGTCGACCGCCGGCGACTCCAGCATCGCCTCGTACGAGGGAAAGGTGCCGGCCAGCCCCTGGGCGGACGCGAGTTGCTCGGCCCGTTCGGGCAGCAGATCGGTGACGTACACGTCACCGACGCCGGGGTGGGCCTGGAACAGCGTGGCGAACTGGCCGGAGAACTGGCCGGCGCCGACGATGCCGAGGGAGAACGTCATGGGGGGCGTGCCCTTCACTGGTGGAGTCACTGGGAGAGGATCAGGTTGATCTGGTCGTTGGTCTCGTCGAGGCTGCTCACGGACTTGCCGTTGCCGTACACGTCCTGCATGGCAGGGTGCATCAACGCGAACACGTCGGCCGCGTAGTCGGTGATCGGATAGGAGAAGGTGGTGAAGTCCTCGTGGTCGGCGACCGGCTTGGTGAAGGCCGTGACGTCGATGCCCTTCTTCTTGTACGCGGCGATGGCGGCGTTCGTGCCGTCGGGGGTGGCCGGGAAGACGATGCCGTACGCTCCCACGGTCTTCTGGCACTCGTCGGAGGCCAGATACCGCACCCACTTCTTCGCGCCCTCCTTGTTGCGGGCACTCCTGGTGACGGAGTCCGCGAGGCCGTTCATCATCGTGGCCCGCTTGCCGGTGGGGCCGGCCGGGGTGACGGCGGTGCCCACCTTGATGCCCTTGAAGGCGTAGTACGTGGAGATCATCCAGGCACCGTCGAAGGCGGCGGCGGCCTTGCCCGCGGCGACCTGCGCGTTGGCCGGGTTGGCGCCCGCGTTGTAGTCGGTGAGCGGGGCCAGATAGCCCTTCTTCGCCAGGCCGAAGTACCACTTGATCACGGACTGGAAGGTCTTGTCGTCGTACCGGTACTCGGTGCCCCACCGCTTCTTGTCGGTGTAGGTCCAGCCCGCGGAGGCGGCGAAGGTGCTCCACTGCGTCTGGCCGTCGCCGTCCCCGGCGCCGCCCGTGGCCAGCCCGTACACCTTCACATGGTCCTTGTCGAAGCCCGCCTCGTCGCCGCGCCTGCCGTTGACGTCGACGGTGAGGTGGGCGACGGCCTTCTCGAAGGTGCCGCCGTCCTTCGGGTTCCAGGAGAGCCCGTTCAGGTCCTGTGCGGTGAGCCCGGCCGCCTTGGCCATCTTCTGGTTGTAGAAGAGCGCGACGGTGTCCCAGTCCTTGGGCGCGCCGTAGCGGTGTCCGTCCTGGCCCTTCCAGTTGGCGGCGAGCCCGGACTGGTACGCCGACTCGTCGATGCCGAGGTCGTCGAGCGGCTCCAGCACCTTAAGATCGGCGAACTGGCCGAACTTCTGGATGTGGTCGGTGAACACGTCCGGCTGGGTGCCCGCGATGAAGCTCGCGGTGAGCTTGGTCCAGTAGTCGTCCCAGCCCATCTGTGTGATCTTCACCTTCAGGCCCGGGTTCGCCTTCTCGAAGCCCTTCGCACAGGCCTGGTAGGCGGGCAGCTGGTTGGCGTCCCACAGCCAGTACGTCACCGTGTGCGCGCCGGATCCGGCGGCGCCGCCCTGGGCGCACCCGGCCACCAGGGACAGCGCCAGCGCCCCGGTCATCGCCACGACCGTACGCATACGAACTCGCATGCCCGTCCCCTCACTTGATTCCGGTGAAGCTGATGGTGCCGACGATGCGGCGCGCGAAGAAGCCGAAGAGCACGAGCATCGGAAGGGCGGCGATGAGCGTGGCCGCCATCAGGCCGGACCAGTCGTAACCGGTCTGCGGGGTCTGTGCCCGGAAGACGGCCAGGGCCACGGTGAGCACCCGCGAGCTGTCGCTGTAGGACACCATCAGCGGCCAGAAGTAGTCGTTCCAGGCGGTGATGTACGTCAGCACGCCCAGCGTGAGGATCGGCGTGGACGCCATCGGCAGCAGCACCCGGAAGAAGATCCGGACCTTTCCGGCGCCGTCCAGCAGGGCCGCCTCCTCGACCTCCTGGGGCACGTTCATGAAGAACTGCCTGAGGAAGAACACCGCGAACGGCGTCATGAACATCGTCGGCAGCGCGATGCCCAGCAAGGTGTCCACCAGGCCGAGTTGCTTGATGAGCACGAAGTTCGGCAGCAGGGTGAAGATGGCCGGCACCATCAGCCCCGCCAGGAAGAGCCCGAACACCTGGTCCCGGCCCCGCCAGCGCAGCCGGGCGAAGGCGTACGCGGCCATCGCGGAGAAGAAGATCTGGCAGACGGTGACCAGGGTGGAGACGACCACCGAGTTGATCAGATACCGCCAGAACGTCAGCCCGCCGCCCGCGCCGCCCTGGGCGATCGCCTCCTTGGTGGACTGCAGGCCCAGGGCCCGCTCGAAGCCACCGGTGGTGAGGCCCGTGGGCAGCGGGTCGCCGGGGTGGGCGGCGAGCGCGGTGTTGGTGGACAACGCGGTGCGCAGGATCCAGTAGAACGGCAGCAGGGTGATGAGCACGATCGCGGCCATCGCCGCCCATGCCGCGATCCGGCCGATGGAGGGCCGGCGTCCGGTCCGCCGTACGGTCGTGGTGGTCGGTGCGGTCGGCGTGGTCGCCGGTGTGTCTGCCACGACAGCCATGGAAGTCTCCTCTCAGCCGAGGTCGGTCCGGCCGGCCCGGGTGAGCCGGTACTGCAGGACGGTGATCGCGCTCAGCACGACGAGCAGCGCGACGGACATCGCGGAGGCGTAGCCGAACTGGAAGCGGCCGAAGGCGGCGCCGTAGATGTAGTACTGGAGCACGTTGGTGGCGTTCGCCGGTCCGCCCTGCGTGGCGACGGCGACCGTGTCGAAGACCTGGAACGAACCGATCACCGTCATGATCAGCACGACCGCCAGCACCGGCCGCAGCAGCGGCATGGTGATCCGCCAGAACATCCGCCACTCGCTCGCGCCGTCCACCTTCGCCGCCTCGTACATGTCGCTCGGAATGGCCTGGAGCCCGGCGAAGAGCAGCAGCGCGGTGTACCCGACATGGCGCCAGACGTTGATCAGCGCGATCGTCGGGATGGCCCAGGTCTCGTCGGCGAGGAACGGGATGCGGTCGAACCCGAGCGCGGAGACGACCTCGTTGCCGATGCCGAGCTGGGTGTCGAGGATCCACAGCCAGACGACACCGGCGACGACGTTGGACATCAGATAGGGGGTGAGCACGATCCCGCGCAGCAGCGCGGACTGCGTCAGCCGCTGAAGGAGTACGGCGATGGCGAGGGCGCAGACCGTCTGGACACCGATGTTGATGACCACGTACTCGACGGTGACCCGCAGGGAGTTCCAGAAGATCGGGTCGTGGACCATCCGGTCGTAGTTGGCCAGGCCCACCCACTCCGCCGGCGTCAGCAGGTTGAAGCGGGTGAAGCTCAGATAGACGCCCCGCAGCGTGGGCCAGAGCAGGAAGACCAGGAAACCC
The DNA here is from genome assembly GCF_044465285.1 of Streptomyces sp. NPDC049687. NCBI lineage: Bacteria > Bacillati > Actinomycetota > Actinomycetes > Kitasatosporales > Streptomycetaceae > Streptomyces > Streptomyces sp. NPDC049687. The sequence continues at coordinate 471,183 of NZ_JBITLN010000002.1, read as the reverse complement.
AGCAGGGCCGGTGCCAGGAAGACCGCGGCGAGGCGTCCGTCCCCGTTCCCCCGCCGTGTGGGCGCTCTGCTCGGGCTGCTGGAGGCGATCGTCATCGGAAGACTCCCTCGTCTGTCGCGGCTCACTCTCGGACTTACTTTTGAACCGAAAGAATCGAGGCGTCAAGAGGCGTGCGCACATCTTTTGGCGTGGACTCCACGGGCCCTAGAGTGACCTCGATACTTCCATGGCAAAAAAAATCACCGAGGCGAACAGGTGGGGGAGACTGACCCTCATGACCGCACGTACCGCCAGCTGGTTGCCGCTGAGCTCCGGAGAGCGCTCGGTCGCGATCGAGGTGCTCGTCCACGGCCCGCTGTCGCGCACCGACCTGGCGCGCCGGCTCAACCTCTCCGCCGGCAGCCTCACCCGGCTGACCAAACCGCTGATCGAGTCGGGGCTGCTCGTCGAGGTGCCCGAGGGGGGCGTCCCGGCGGAGGTGCGGCAGGGGCGCCCCTCACAGCCGCTCGACGTGGTCGCCGGCTCCCGCTCCTTCCTCGGCTTCAAGGTCACCGAGGACATGGTGTACGGCGTCGTCACCACCCTCCGGAGCGACATCGTCGCCCGCCACGACCGCCCGCTCACCAGCCACGAACCCGGGGAGGTGGTCGCCGTCCTCGGCGAGATGACCGACGAACTGGCCCGCACCCACCCCGGTCTGGCCGGCATCGGCATCGGGGTGGGCGGGCTCGTCCAGGACCGTGCCGTCGTCGGGGAGTCGGCCTTCCTCGGCTGGCGCGACGTGCCGCTGGCCGCGCTCACCGAGGAGCGCACGGGGCTGCCGGTGGTGGTCGAGAACGACGTCGCCGCCCTCGTCGAGGCCGAGACCTGGTTCGGCGCCGGCCGCGGCCTCGACCGCTTCGCCGTGCTCACCATCGGCGCCGGTCTCGGCTACGGCCTCGTCCTCGGCGGCAAGCGGGTCCCTTTCGCCGAGGAGGACCGGGGCTTCGGCCGCCACTGGATCGTGAACCCCCACGGCCCGCTCACCCCCGACGGCGAACGCGGCAGCGCCGTCTCGCTGCTGACCATCCCCAGCATCCGCTACCAGGTCCAGGCCGCCACCGGCCGGGAGTGGACGTACGAGGAGATCCTCTCCGGCGCCGCCGCCGGGGACCCCCTGCCCGCCCGGGTCGTCGACGAGGCGGCCCGCGCCCTGGGCACGCTGGTGGCGCAGATCGCCAACTTCGTCCTGCCGCAGAAGATCCTCCTGGCCGGTGAGGGCGTCGGCCTCATGGACGTGGCAGGAGGGACGGTGGAGGAGACCATCCGCGCCCACCGGCACCCGATGGCCGCCCCCGTCGACCTGGAGACCAAGGTGTCGGACTTCCACGACTGGGCGCGCGGAGCCGCCGTACTGGCGATCCAGGTGCTGGTACTGGGCACGGCGGAGGGGTGGGCGCAGGGATGAACGGGCGCGCGGGGGTTGACAGATGGACGTGATCAGTAACACGGTGTCGAATGCCCGAATTATGCGTACTTACTCACGCGGCCTTCACCTCGGCAGCCGTATGCTCACATCATGTCCACCACTGTTGAAACCGTTTCCGATCGTTCGGCTGACGAGGTCAACGAGGAGATCCGGGCCCTGTGGCTGCGGTCGGGCGGGACACTGAGCGTCGAGCAGCGTGAGGAGTACCAGCGGCTCGTCCTGGAGTGGGCCGCCGCGGCCCCGCAGCCGCTGAACGCGGTCTGACGCTCCCTGAGGATCTCCGAGCCTCGTCGACCGAAGCGGGCACCCTGACCGGGTGCCCTTTTCGTTGTCCGCGGCCCCTGCGGGCGACTCAGCCCCAGGTCGCCGAGTAGTACTCCCGGTAGGCCCTGCGGTCCTGTTCGGCGCGGAAGTACCGGGTCGCGACCAGGGCGACCAGACTGCCGCCGATCACCAGCAGACCGGGGCCGATGTTCTTCGGGTCGGTGAGCCGGGAGGCCAGGGTCGCGCCGTCACCGAGGCCCGTCACGGGGGTGGTCGAGCCCGGCGAGGTCGAACCCGGCGCGATCGCCGCCTGGGTGGGCGAGACCGACGGCTGCGGAGCACCGGACGGCGACGTGGAGCCCTGGCCGGCGTTGTCCGAGGGCGCGGCCACGATCAGCGTCACCCCCAGCTGGGCCAGCGCCCGCGTCACCGGCTGGAAGAACGTCGTCCCGCCCGTCGTGCAGTCACCGCTGCCGCCCGAGGTGATGCCGAGCGCGATGCCCTCGGAGAACATCGGCCCGCCGCTGTCGCCGGGCTCGGCGCACACGTTCGTCTCGATCAGCCCGCTGACCGTGCCCTCCGGGTAGTTCACCGTCGCGTCGAGTCCGGTGACCTGGCCGTCCCGCAGCCCCGTGGTGCTGCCGCTGCGGAACACCCGCTGGCCGACGGCCGCGTCACCCGTGCCCGTGATGCGCACCCCGTTGCCGTCGCCGATCGCCACCACGTCGGCCCCGTCACCGGCCTTGCCGCTCGCGTACTGCACCAGCGAGAAGTCGTTGACCGGGAAGCTCTGGTTGACGGTCTGGCCCACCTGCTGCCTGGCCGTGTTGTCGGCGAACCAGGTCGACCCGTTCGGCCCGCAGTGCCCGGCGGTGAGGATGAAGTCGTTCGTCCCGTTGGTCACGTTGAACCCCGCCGAACAGCGCCCGCTGGTGGACAGGATCGGCTGGGCGCCGTTGAGGCGGGTGGTGAACTTGCCGGTGGTGCGCTCCATGCGCACGAAGCTGCCGATGCCGGTGGCCGTCTTCGTCAGCTGCGCCCAGTCGGAGCCCGACACGGTGCTGTCGGCCTGCACGACGACCTCGTTGGTCCGGTAGTCCATGACCCACGCCGTCCCGGGCACCTTGGGTGCCGAACGCAGCGTTGCCGCGGCCGACTTGAGCTCGTTCATGCTGTGGCCCACGAGCTTCGCGGTGGCGCCCGCCGCGCGTACCGTGGCGGCCGACTCCTCGTCGGTGACCGCGACGACCGGACGCCCCTCGGCGTCGAGCCAGGTGCCCGCCGTACGGGAGGTGCCGAGCTCCTTGACAAGCGCCGCCCCGGGATTGGTGACGACGGACTCCGGCGCGCTGCGCGGCGTCGCCGAGCCGGCGGGCGTCTCGGTCGCCATGGCCGCCTGGGTGACCATGGCTCCTCCCAGGAGGAGTCCGCCGACTGCCGCCAGCCGTGTCACTCGCCGGACGATCCGTCGTCGTGCGTGCCTCATGCCTGGCTCCCGAAAACCCCGAACGTGCGGCCTCAACGCCGCGGGGCTCTCCGGTCGTCGAGCGCCCTCATCCCCATACGTGCGAAGGCCCGGCCGCGTTCACCCCGGACGTGATCACATCGGCGTCGGGGATCACCTCACTGCTTTCGCGCCACCCCGCCGAACATCGCGACCTCCGCCGGCTCGGCCCCGCCGGTCCCCTCCGGGGACGGGCGCCAGCGCGAGCACGACACCACACCCGGCTCCAGCAGCTCCAGGCCGTCGAAGAACCGGGCCACGTTCTCGGGCGTGCGCTGGGTCAGCTTCGGCGTGCCGTGCTCGTTCCAGAACATCACCGCCTCGTCCACGTCGGGCATCGCCGGACTGGTGACGGTGTGCGACAGCACCAGATGGCTGCCCGACGGCAGGCGGTCGAGCAGGTGGCGCACCAGCCCGTACGGGTCCTCGTCGTCGCCGATGAAGATGACCACGCCGAGCAGCATCAGCGCCACCGGCTCGTCGAAGTCCAGTGTCTTCGCGGCGTGTTGGAGGATCGCGTCGTAGTTGCGCAGGTCCTCGTCGAGGTAGTCGGTGCGGCCCTCGGGCGTGCTGGTGAGCAGGGCCCGGGCGTGCGCCAGGACCAGCGGGTCGTTGTCGACGTACACCACCCGGGCGTCCGGGGCGAGACGCTGGGCGACCTCGTGGGTGTTGTCCGCGGTCGGCAGACCGGTGCCGATGTCGAGGAACTGGCGGATGCCGGCCTCTCTCACCAGATGCTCCACGGCGCGGCCCAGGAAGAGCCGGTCGGCGCGCGCGTACTCGCCGATGCCCGGGTGTAACTCCCGGATCCGGTCGCCGGTCGCCCGGTCGACGTCGTAGTTGTCCTTGCCGCCCAGCCAGTAGTTCCAGATGCGGGCCGTGTGCGGCTGGGTGATGTTGATACGCGTGTTCTCTGTCATGGGTCGGCTCCGGCGGGAGGAGTGGTGACGTGCGCAGTCAACAAACAATCTAGACAGGGAAGTTGACGCCCGTGGCAGGACCGCCGCTTTGCGCCGCCGCCGGTTGGAGCCGTGCCCAGCTGCGCTCGTCGCCCCACACCGCCGATCCGCCGGTGTAAGGGCGCAGCAGCGCGGCGAGCACCGGGTCGCCACGCCCGTTCAGTTCGTCGGAGGCGATCCTGCGGGCGATCCCGGCGAGGAAGTCGGCGAGCTGCACCCGCGCGTCGTCCCGGGCGACGACGAGCCGCAGCCCGGCGAGGGCGATGCCCTCCCGCCCCGCCGCCTCCTCGATCCAGGCGATCCGCTCCGGCGTGAGCATGTTCTGCCGGTCGTGCGCGAGCCGGACCGCCCGCCCGCCGCGGCTCCAGTGCGCGGCCGTGCGCAGAATGGAGGGAAGCAGGGGATTCAGCACCGGAACGAGAGCGGCCGTGCCGTCCCGGATTCCGTCCCGGTAGGCGATGGCACGGGACCGCTCCGCCGACAGCAGCGCCAGAATGTCCGCCGCGCGCGTTCCGGAGTACTCCTCGCACAGTGTGCCGACCGTGCGGAAGAACGCTTCGACGGGTTCCTCCGCTCCTTCACCGGCCCGCACGCGCAGCAATCGGTTGGCCGCTTCGAGGAATTGCCGCCATGTGGCCGCCGGGAAAGTCCGCCGCCCCTCCCGGAAGAGCTGGCCGGCCATCTCCGGCTCGTCGAGCAGCAGGTCGGCGGTCCGGTCCACGACGAAGAACGCCTTCTCGACCAGGTGTACATGCGCGTGCCCGTACAACGGTCCGGACTCCGACAGCAGCCATTCCAGGACGGCCCGGTGTTTCTCCCGCAGCAAATGGTTCGCCTTGTACTCCTCGGCGGGCGAACGGATACGGTCACGGATCTCCCGCACCTGCGCGGCGGCGAACTCCTCCGGCAGCCGCACACTGCCGTGCGCGAACACATCCGTGTTCCCGCCGGTGAGATTCTCCCCGTCCGAGCCGGACTCGTCGCAGGCCACCTCCAGAGATGTCCCGTTCGCGCGATCCCAGGTCACACCACGGCCCCCTATCTTGTGCCCCATGAACAGCATCCCGCACGAAACCTCCGGTGCACCAAACCCTTTTCGCGCCGTCACCCTCGACCGGCTCCGATGTCGTACGAGCATGAAATGGCGCACCTATCCGGCCGACGTCCTTCCGCTGTGGGTCGCGGAGATGGACGTGCCGCTCGCCGAGCCCGTGGTCCGTGCGGTCACGGAGGCGATGGCACTCGGCGACACCGGCTACCCGGTGGGCTCCGCCTACGCGGAGGCGCTGGCCGGCTTCGCCGCCAAACGCTGGGGGTGGCACGGACTCGCGGTCGAGCGGACCGCGATGGTGCCCGATGTGATGCTGGGCGTCGTCGAGATGCTCAAGCTGGTGACCGGGCCCGGCGACCCGGTCGTCGTCAACCCGCCGGTCTACCCGCCGTTCTTCCGGTTCGTCACCCATCTCGACCGCCGGATCGCCGAGGCCCCGCTCGGTGCGGACGGACGACTCGACCTCGCCGTCCTGGAGGAGGCCTACCGGCGGGCCGTCGCGGGCGGCGGGCGGGCCGCGCACCTGCTGTGCAGCCCGCACAACCCGACCGGCACCGTGCACACCGCCGGGGAGCTGGCCGCCGTCGCCGCCCTCGCCGAGCGCTACGGCGTCCGTGTCGTCGTCGACGAGATCCACGCCCCGCTCACCGCCACCGGGGTCGACTTCGTGCCCTACCTCGACGTACCCGGCGCGGAGAACGGCCTGTCGCTGATGTCGGCCTCCAAGGCGTGGAACCTGGCCGGTCTCAAGGCGGCCCTGGCCGTGGCGGGCCCCGGTGCCGCCGCCGACCTGGCCCTGCTGCCCGAGGAGGTCTCGCACGGACCGAGTCACGTCGGCGTCCTCGCCCACACCGCCGCCCTGAGCGACGGCACCGCCTGGCTGGACGCCCTGCTGGCCGGGCTCGACGCCAACCGCCGCCTGCTCACCGATCTGCTGGCCGAGCACCTGCCCGGGGTGCGCTACCGGCCGGGGGAGGCGACCTACCTCGCCTGGCTGGACTGCCGGGCCCTGGACCTCGGGGACGACCCGGCCGAGGTCTTCCTGGAGCGCGGCCGGGTGGCGCTCAGCCGGGGGCCCGAGTTCGGCACCGGCGGGGCGGGGTACGCACGGCTGAATCTGGCCACCTCGCCCGAGATTCTCACCGAGGGCGTACGGCGGATGGCGGCGGCCCTGCGCTGATCCTCCCCTCGGGCCGCGGCGTCGAGCCCGGCCCGGACGCCCTCGACTCGGCGGTGCGCAGCCGGGACGACACCGGGCGCCCGCGGATCCGGCCGGACCGGGAGCTGAGGCTGCCGAGGTGGTGTCCCGCCCTAGACTGCTGAGCATGGACGAGAACGCGCTCGAGCGCCTGGGGGCGGGCAAGTACCTGCTGATCACCAGCTACCGGAAGAACGGGACCGGGGTCGCGACCCCGGTGTGGGTGGTGCGCGACGGGGACACGATCGGCGCCTGGTCGGCCGCTGACTCCTGGAAGGTGAAGCGGATCCGGGCCCGCGGTGATGTCCTCGTCGGACCCTGCGACGCCCGCGGCAACCCCACCGGCGACCAGGTCCCGGCCACCGCCGAGATCTGCGACGCGGAGACCACCGCGCGCTATCGCACGCTGCTCGCCCGCAAGTACGGCATCATGGGGCGCCTGGTCCTTCTGGGCAGCCGACTGCGGCGAGGCCTGGACGGGACGGTCGGGATCCGTATCACGCGGTGACACACAGGAGGGGGCATGGGCCGGGCCGGTCCATGCCCCCTTTCTTTTGTCAGGCGGGCGCGGCTTACGGCGCGTCCGTCACCGTCCCCGTCACCACGGGCCGGCCGGGCAGCGGGTCGGCTTCGTCGTCGGTCAGCGCGAGGCGCACCGACTCGGCCGGCTCGGCCACCCCGTCCTTCACCGTCGGCACGGTGAAGTCGACGCTCGAGTCCCCGGCCGGGACCTTCATCCACACCCACAGGCTCGCCTGGGACAGCGGGCGCTCCGGGTCGGGTGCCTCACCGGAGGTGTCCAGCAGCCACTGCGGGTCCACGTCCTTGGTGGACAGCTCGGCGCCCCCGGTGACCGGGAGCACCCGCAGGGGCTGCCAGAGCTCGACGTCGGCCGGCTCGGAGAGGGAGATCCGCCAGGTCAGCGTGCCGCCCTCGGTCACGCTGTCCGTGACCGGGGTGAGGGTGATCCCGGGCTCCGGGTCGTCGTTCACCGCGGTGACCCCGCCGCGGCCGGAGCCGACGACGGCACCGCGCACGGGCTTCACGAGGAGGTCCTGCTGCTCGTCGTAGGCGTAGCGCGTGTCACCCGTCACCTCGACGGGCACGTCGATCGGGGTGACGCCGGGCCGTACCGTGACCAGTTTCTCCTCGGCCTCGCCGGTCTCGTTGTCGACGACGTAGAAGCGGACCTGGCCGCTGCCGTGTCCGGACACCTGGACCGGGACGTGGTAGGTGCGGGTGCCGGAGTCGCCCTCCTCGACCTTGAGCCGGCCGATGTCGACGCGCGGCAGCGCCGCCGACTTCACCGCCGGCAGGCCGGGAGCCCAGCCCCAGGCGTCCATGAACCACGCCTGCCCGGACGGCGAACGCGGGGTCAGCTGGAGGGACTCGACGTGCTTGAGGTCCAGCCCGGCGCGGGTGGCGGCGGTCAGCGGAACGCGCAGTTCGCGGGCCCAGTAGGAGGAGGTGTGCTCGGAGCCCGGCAGCCCGTCGACCGTGACCCGGCCGAGCTTCGCGCGACGGCCGTGGGAGTCGGTGACGGTCACGTCCAACTGGGTGCCGGTGGTGTTCGGTGGTACGAACACGCGCAGCGCCAGGCTCTTGGAGCCGGACAGGGAGACGGGATCGGGGGAGGTGAACGTCGTCGGCGTGCCCGGCGCGGACCACTCCATGGCGACCCCGCGCTTGCCGGTGTCCTTCTCCAGATACCACCACTGGAAGTGCGGGGACATCCCCGTGGCGCTGCCGCCCGGCACACAGGCCTTGGCCGGGTCGGGGTCGCTCCAGCACACCCGGCCGCCGGTCACCTGCACCCCGTCGTCGAGCAGGAAACCACCCGTGCGCCGGGCGCCGACCGCGTGCGTCAGGACGCGGGCCGGGTCGGCGGAGGGCGCCCGCCCGCCGGTGCCGTCGAGGAGCGGACGCGCCCGGTCGTCACCGGCGACGAACAGCCGGGCCGCGGCGGCGATGTAGGTGGTGCCGGCCTGGTGCTGCTGGTCGGCGGTCAGCCGCGTGGGGGCGCCCACGGAGCACACCGGGTCGCGCTGCCCCTCCTCGGGGTCTGTCCAGAAGTCGTCGAAGGAGGGCGCCGCGGACTTGCCCGGCGTCCACTCGGTGTTGAAGAAGTTGTGGTTGGCGCCGACCACGTAGACGGCGCTGTGCAGGGCGGTGCCCGTGCCGATGCCGCGCGACCCGTCGAGGTACGTCTCGCCCTCGAGGTCGGCGACGTCGCCGTCGCAGCCGGGCAGGATGGTCGCGGAGGGAACGTCGGCGACCGGATTCTGGCCGAAGATCGTCGGTCCGATGAGGACCGTGCCGGCGATCTTCCAGCGGACCGGGCCGCGGTAGCCGTCCTGGGCGGCCGGTGCCGGGTACAGGCTGTCCATCGCGGCCCGGTTGACGCCCTCGCCGCCGCGCGAGTGGCCCACGAGCAGCACCTTGGAGAGGTCGGCCTTCGGCGCGTCGTGGACGACGGCCGGGGCGGTGCCGGGATGGGCCGCCCAGTTCGCCCACTTGGCGAGGTGCTGCCGCACCAGTGAGGAACGCGCCTGCGCGCCGCCGTCGTCGGCGTCCCAGTCCTGGCCGTTGACGCCGTTGGCCGAGATGGAGACGGTGACGTAGCCCTGCGAGGCGAGGAGCTTCTGGTCCTGCAGATAGCCTCTGTAGCTGGGGATCGACTCCATGCCGGCGGGGCACGGCCAGGTGATGTCGACGTCGTCCTCGGTGCCGCCGGGCTTGTAGCAGGTGGTGTGGCGGCCGTGCAGGAACAGCGCGAGCGGCCGCTTGCCGGTGGCGCCCTTCGGCGCGACGACCACGGCCTGCATCTCGACCGGTTCGGGGAAGTCCGGCAGCTTCACCGGGGCGAGGTCGTACTCGCCGGTGACCGTGCGGAAAGGACCCGGCTTGCCGGGGTCCACGGAGTTCGCCGGGAGCGCGGCCGGGGGCTTCGCGGCGGACAGCGCCTTCTTCGGCTCCTTGCCGGAGTTGCCGGCGGGCGCGTCCAATCGGCGTCCGCCCGCGAGGACCTGGAGGTCCTTCAGCGGGACGTCCTGGTCCAGGGTGAGCCGGAACGTGTGTCCGTCCCTGGCCGCCTCCGGTACGCCGAGCAGCCGGCCGTCCGCGTGGAACTCCACCCGGGAGTCGCCCATCGGAACCACCCTGTCCGACCGCCAGACCAGCTCACGCGCGGCCCCCTCCCCGGTGACGCGCCAGCCCGGCGGCAGCCCGCTCTCGGAAGCCGCCGTCAACGTCGTCGTCCCGTGCGGCTGTTGGGCCTGGGCCAGTCCCGGTGATGCCGCCAGTGCCGCGAGCACGGCCATGGCGGTGACACCTATTCGCCGGGCATGGATCAAGGGTCCCCTCCTCACACTTGGAGCGCGGGCACCCCGTCCGTCCCGGGAGCACCTCACGTCACCAAGGATTCGAAACGGGATCTGTGGGTTGCCTGTGGTCCGCGGAACCAGCCCATGGGTGACAAGAATTCAGCCAGGTCGGCACCCCGGGGACTGTCCCGCCGGACCCCGGGAAAGGCCACTGCCCATGAGCCGAACCTCCTCTCTGCGCGCGGTGGTCGTCGGCACCGGCCACCGCGCCCAGACCTTCACCCGGGACCTCGCCGCCCGTCCCGGCCACCGGGTCGTCGCCCTGTGCGACCCCAACCCCACCCGTATGGCCTTCCACAACCGGCTGCTGACCGAGGCCGGTCAACCGCCCGCCACGCCCTGGGAACCGGAGCGCTTCACCGACCTGCTGGCCGAGGAGGGGGTCGACGAGGTCGTCGTCACCACCGTCGACGCCGAACACGACCGCTACATCGTCCCCGCGCTGCGGGCGGGCTGCCGGGTCGTCACCGAGAAACCCATGACGGTCGACGCCGACCGCTGCGCCCGCATCCTCGACACCGTCCGCACGACCGGCAACTCCCTCACCGTCGCCTTCAACTACCGCTTCAACCCCGTCCACGAGAAGGTGCGGGCCCTGCTCGCCGAGGGGGCGGTCGGCGAGATCCTCTCCGTCCACTTCGAGTGGCTCCTCGACACCCGCCACGGCGCGGACTACTTCCGCCGCTGGCACCGGGAGAAACGGAACAGCGGCGGACTGATGGTGCACAAGGCGAGCCACCACTTCGACCTCGTCAACTGGTGGCTCGCCGACCGTCCGCAGGAGGTCTTCGGCTACGGCCGACTCGCCTTCTACGGCCCGGAGGCGGGCGCCCGCCACGGACTGCGCCGCGACTACGACCGCGCCCACGGCGCCGCGGCGGCCGCCGACGACCCCTTCGCGCTGGACCTCGCGGCCGACGACACCCTGCGCGCCCTCTACCTGGACGCCGAGCGGGACGACGGCTACCGGCGCGACCGCAACGTCTTCGGCGGGCCCGTCACCATCGAGGACGACATGGCCGTCCTGGTGCGCTACGCGCGCGGCGCGACGATGACGTACCACCTCACCGCGTACTCCCCCTGGGAGGGCTACCGGGTGATGGTCAACGGCAGCGCCGGACGGCTGGAACTTGAGGTGGAGGAGAGCCGCTGGCAGCCGCCCCGCGCCCTGCTCCAGGCCCCGCGGGGGGGTCACCGCGGGTGGGGTACGGCTCACCCTGCGCCCGCTGTGGAAGCCACCGGTCGACATCCCGGTGACGGTGGAGCACGAGGCGCACGGCGGGGGAGACACCCGGATGCTCGACGCGCTCTTCGGTCCCCGCACCTCACCGAGCACCGCGACCGAACACGACGACGCGCTCGCCCTCGCCGTCGGACTCGCCGCCAACCGCTGCTTCGAGACGGGGCGGCCCGTCAGCGTGCGGGACCTCGTGCCTGGCCTTTAGGGCTCCGAACAGAAGTGGAGCCACTTTTGTTCGGAGCTCTTAGTGGTGCCAGCCCCGGTAGGGCTCGTCGACCAGCTGGAACACCGGTTCGCCGCGGACCGGGTCCTTCACCGTGGAGAGGCGGACGCGGTCACCGCTGTGGATGCCGATGAGCGGGCCCATGACCCGGCCGCGCACGACGAACCCCTCGGCCATCTCCACCAGCGACACATTGCGCGCGGAGGGCGTGTTGCGGTGGACCACCGTCGAGTGGCGGACCGTGCCGGTGCCCTCGCTGCGCTCGGTGCGCAGGTCGCTGCCCTGGCACACCGGACACAGCAGCCGGTGGTACATGGCTGTGCCGCACCAGGTGCAGCGCTGGAAGAGGATCGCCTCGCCGTCGGTCTTCGCGCGCTCGAGCAGGCCCGCGGAGGAGCCGGCTGTCTGCTGAACGGCGGTTCCTGAGTGGTGGTACACGCTGGTCAACTCCCTGCCCTGGGCCGGAATCCCCCGTGCGCGGCTCACCCGTGCACGGACGTGCGCGGTTCACCGTGCCACCGTGCACGCGCCCAGCGTATGGCACTCAGTGCCAGCCGTAAAGGTACTGCGTACCCTCAATGTGAGCGGTTCAGTTCCGCCCGAGTGTCGTCTCGATCTCCTGCACCACGCGCCACAGCGGCGCCCCGCGCCGGGAGACCACCACGACCACGTCCTCGGGGTGCTCGTCCGCCTTCGGCGCGGGAGTTGTGCCGAAGGCGGACTGCACATACGCCAGCGCGTGGTCCACGGCCGCGGTCGCGTCGCCCTGGCCGTCCGAACGCAGCCAGGAGCGCAGGGCGTTGTTGTGCGCGGCGACCACGGCGGAGGCGATCACGTCGGCCCGCAGGCTGCCGTCGGACCGGCCGGCGAAGCGGCCCCGCAGATACGCGGCGAGGGCGCGCTCGTACCGCCACACCACCGACAACTCGTAGGCGCGCAGCCCCGGCACCTTCTTGGTGAGCCGATAGCGCTGCACGGAGAAGGAGGGGTTCTCGGCGTACATCAGCAGCACCAGGCGGGCGGCGTCGCACACGCGCCGCACCGGCTCCACGCCCTCGTCGCTCGCGGCGAGGAAGGCGGTCATGTCGGCCAGGCACCGCTCGTGGTCGGGAAAGACCACATCCTCCTTGGAGGGGAAGTAGCGGAAGAAGGACCGCCGGCCGACGCCCGCGAGGGCCACGATGTCGTCGACGGTGGTCTGCTCGTAGCCCCGCTCCAGGAACAGCCGGAAGGCCGCCGCGACCAGGGCGTCCCGCATGGGCGGCTTGACCTCCGCCTTCTCAGTGGCGCTCATGGACGGGAACGTAACACCTGGGAGGGGCGCATGGCACTCAGTTCCCTCGGCTCGGGGAACCGAGTGCCTGGCACGGCGTGCCGAGGTCAGAGCCGTTCGGCGGCTTCGACCACGTTGGTCAGCAACATGGCCCGGGTCATCGGGCCGACCCCGCCGATCGGCGGGGCGAAGGAGCCGGCGACATCGCCGACGTCGGGGTGGACGTCGCCGAGGACGCCCTCGACCGTGCGCGTCAGGCCCACCGACAGCACGGTCGCGCCCGGCTTGATCCAGTCGGGCCGCACCAGGTGCGCCACACCGGCCGCGGCCACCACCACGTCCGCCTCCCGGGCGTGCGCCGCGACGTCCTGGGTGGCCTCGTGGCACAGGGTCACGGTGGCGTGCTCGGTGGCGCGGGTCAGCATCAGACCCAGCGGTCGGCCCACGGTCACGCCGCAGCCGATGACGCAGAACTGCTGGCCGGTGATCGGCACGTGGTTGCGGCGCAGCAGGTCGATGATTCCGCGCGGGGTGCAGGGCAGCGGGGCCGGGATGCCCAGCACGAGTCGGCCCAGGTTCGTCGGGTGGAGCCCGTCGGCGTCCTTGACCGGGTCGATCAGCTCCAGCACGGCGTGCGTGTCGATGTGGGCGGGCAGCGGGAGCTGCACGATGAAGCCGGTGCAGGCCGGGTCGGCGTTCAGCCGCAGCACCGCGGCCTCGACGTCGGCCTGCGAGGCGTCGGCGGGCAGCTCGACCCGGATCGACGCGATGCCGACCTGCGCGCAGTCCCGGTGCTTGCCGCCCACGTAGGAACGGCTGCCCGCGTCGTCGCCGACGAGGATCGTGCCCAGCCCGGGCGTGATGCCGCGCTCCTTCAACGCCTGGACGCGGGGGGCGAGTTCGCTCTTGATGTCGGCCGCGGCGGCCTTGCCGTCGAGAAGTGTTGCGGTGGTCACGGAGTCGACGAGCCCTTCAGAAGAAAAAGCAGAACAACAGCAGGAGGACAGCAGGAGGAACAGCGAGGATAAAGCGACGGTCCTGCCATCGTACGACCCGTTCGCCCACCTCCCCGCAGGAGTCCCTCCCGACCCCACGTAACCTTTCCGCGCCGCCCCCTCCCCGAGGAGACCTCAGTGCCCCCCGCCCGCCCCCGCCTCCTCTATGTCACCGACCTCGCCTACCCGGCCCGGGGCCGCCGCTACGGCGACGAGGACGTCTTCCTCACCTCCCGGCTGCGCACCGACTTCGACCTGGCCCTGTGCCACCCCTTGGACGCGGCCGCCCTGATGGGCTCCTTCGACGCCGTGGTCGTCCGCAACAGCGGGCCCGTCCTCGGCTACCCGCGGCAGTACGACGCCTTCCGCGAGCGCGCCCTGCGGGACGGCGTACGCGTCTACAACCCGCTCACCGGGCGCGCCGACATGGCCGGCAAGCAGTACCTGCTCGACCTGAGCGCCCAGGGGTTCCCGGTGATCCCCACGGTCGACCGCGCGCAGGATCTGCGCCACCTCCCCGACGCCGACCGCTACGTCGTCAAGCCGAAGCTGGGCGCCGACTCCATAGGCCTGCGGATCGTCACCCCCGACCGCCTCCCGGCCCTGGCCGACGGCACGGTTCTCGTCCAGCCGTGCGTGGACTTCGCGTACGAGGTCTCCTTCTACTTCGTCGACCACGACTTCCAGTACGCCCTGTACGCCCCGGACCCCGACCGCCGCTGGCACCTCCAGCCCTACGAACCCACCGCCGACGACCTCGCCTTCGCCCACCGGTTCATCGCCTGGAACACCATGGCGTACGGCATCCAGCGCGTCGACGCCTGCCGCGCCCCCGACGGCGGGCTGCTGCTGGTCGAACTCGAGGACCTCAACCCGTACCTCTCCCTGGACGCCCTCGACGACCGCGGGCGGGACGCCTTCGTCGCCGCGACCGCGCGTTCCCTGCGGCGCTTCCTCACCGACTGAACCCCGCCGCGCGTACGCCCGTATCTCTCCCGGGGGACACGGAACGGAGGGAGACCAGGGTGCCGACACCGGCCGAACCCGGAGAATCGCAGGAACGCCGGATCGTGGAGCCCATCAGGGTCCTGCGGCCCCGGAACACCGATGCCCTGGCGGAACTCTTCCGCGAGATGACCGAACTGACCAAGGACCCCGTCGCCTACGAGTCGATCCCCCTGCCGGCGGAGCCGGCCGCCGACATCGAGCCGGAGACGGAGGAATTCCCGCCGGTGGGTCCGCCCGGCGGGAGTGACCGGGCAGGTCACCGTCCGCAGGACGGACCCCCGCCGGAACCGGCCGCCGACCGGGACTGGACAGGCGACCACGCCCCGCACGAGCCTCCGCCGGGGCGGCCCGAGACGGGCGACGGGTACGCGTTCTCTCCGGGGCCGACAGGGGCCGGGCCCGGACAGGCCGCGGGTTCGTACCGTGGTGCGGCGGTGCCGGGAGGCGTCCAGGAGCGGAGGCGTGCCGCATACGCGACGGTCACCGGGCGGACCGGTGCGGCGCGCGGTGGGGCGGACGCCGGCAGTGCAGGGAGGCGACGGCGTGCCGCCCACGGGGCCGCGTCCGTGGTGAGTGGGGGGCGGGCGCGTGACCGGTCGGGCTCCGGTGCCGGACTGCGGCGTGCCGCCATCACCGTCGGCGTATGCGCCGCGGCGCTCGTCGGGTTCGCCTGTGCCCTCCTGGTGCCCGGCCGGGGCGGCGAGGCGGCCGCGGAGACCGTCCAGCCGGCCCCGACCGCCTCCGAGACCGCCCCTTCCTCACCATCGGCCGATCCCGACGGCGCCGGCACCCTGCGGGAGGGGGACACCGGTCCCGAGGTGACCGACCTCCAGCAGCGGCTGCTGAAGATCCCGGACGTGTACCAGAACGGCGCCACCGACGGCCGCTACGACACCGTCCTCGCCGAGGCGGTCGCCCGCTTCCAGCTCTGGTACGGCATCCGCGGCGACGAGGACGGTGTCTACGGCGACGACACCCGCGAGGCGCTGGAGTCACGCACCAACGGATGACGCGGTGCCCCTCCGGACCCGAGGGCGGGACAGGAGCGTGGCGCCTGTCGCAGCGAGCGGCGGGCAGGGACGCGGGAGACCGGCCTAAGGGCTGTCCTCCGGCACCCGGATGTGCAGCACGCACACGTCGTCCCGCCCCTCCGGCTCCAGCATCGCGCTGAGCAGTCGCTCCAGCGGGGCCGATCCGCCGGGGCCGGGCAGTGTGGCGGCCAGGGCAAGTCTCTCCAGGCCCCGGTCGATGCTCTCCCCGGGCCGTTCGACCAACCCGTCGGTGTACAGCACCAGTCGGTCGCCCGGTGCCAGAACGCACTCCGCCTCCTCGTAGCGAGGGGAGTCGCTCGCGCCGAGCAGCATGCCGTGCGGGCGCTCCAGGTAGCGGACGTCGCCGTTGCTCAGCAGCAGCGGTGGGGGATGACCGGCCTGTGCCCAGACCAGGCGCCGCTCGGCCGGGCTGTAGCGGGCCAGGATCATGGTCGCGGTGCCGTGCGAGTCGCGGGAGTGCAGCAGCAGGGCGTTGAGCCGGACGAGCGCCCCGGTCAGCGACGACCCGGTGATGATCATGCCCTTGGCGGTGAACCGCAGCAGGGCCATCGAGGCGACGGCGTCCATGCCGTGCCCGGCGACGTCGCCCACCACGAACAGGGCGTCGCCGTCGGGCAGTTCGATGGCGCTGAACCAGTCGCCGCCCACGTTGAGCCCCGACTGCGCGGGCAGATAGGCGATGTCGACCCGGAGACCGGACAGCCGCACGGGCTGCTTCGGCAGTGGCAGCAGCGCGTCCTGGAGGCGGGCGGCCACCGTGCGCTCGGCCATCAGCACACCGTGCTGGGTGAGCATCGCCCGTTCACTGGCGACGAGGGCGAGTTCGGCGCTGCGCTGGGCGCTGACGTCCTGGACGAAGCCGTGCACCTCGACGGGCGTGCCCTCGGCGTCCGCCACCGCCTCGGCGACCACCCGCAGATGACGGATGCCGTCGCGGGCCGCGATCCGGAACGGCACGTCGCACGGCCGCCCGTCCCGCAGCAGATCCCCGACGGCACGGGTCAGCGCGGGCAGGTCCTCGGGCAGGGCGAGGCGCGGGAGTTGGGCGAGCGGCACGGGTCCGTGCGCCGGATCGCGTTCCAGGAGGGCGAAGACCTGGGAGGACCAGTTCCCCTCGCCGGTGACCAGGCTCCAGGTGGCCCAGCCGAGTCTGCCGAGCCGCTGCACGTCCGCCAGCCGCTGTTCCTGCCGGTCCGAGGGCTCGTGCCGGACCCAGCTGACGACCAGTCCGTCGCCCATGCGCGCCGCCCGTGCCGAGTACGTGGACAGTTCGCCGACCCCGGCGACGACCTGCTGCCGGGCGAACGGCTCGCTCTCGTACGGCTCCTCGGCCGCGAGCGCCTCCAGGCATCCCTGCCACAGCGGCTCGTCCGCCGCCGTCGGCCAGCACTCCAGGAAGCGCAGGCCGACCAGTTCGCGGCCGCTGCGGCCCACCGCGTCGGACGCGCCTGCGGTCGCGGCGTCGATCCGGAAGTCCTCGACGGTTCCCGACGGGCCGCGCACGGGGGTGAGCAGTACCGCGGCGACCGGCAGCCGGTCGAACACCGTCTGCACGGAGTCCGCGGCGTCGCGCACGGTGGGCTCCTGCCGGACCCCGAAGGTGCGCAGCGGGCCCGCGCACAGTCGGGCGACGGCCTGCAGATGCTCTCGCACGCCGCTCGTGAACGGTCCCTCGCTGCGGCGCAGCACCCCGAGCGCGACCTCGGCGGACTCCCCGATGGCCACGGGCAGCCAGGCGCGTGAGCCCCACTGCTGGGGCGGGTCCCCGATCAGCAGGTACCGCTTCTGGTCCGCCCCGGCGTCCTCCAGCCAGCGCGGCTCTCCGGCGGCCATGGCGTCCAGCGCGGCGATCCCGGACAGCGGTGGCACCCGGCCCCACTGCCGGGCGAGGGTGTCGTCGACCCCGGCGTGGCCGACCAGCTCCAGTCCGCCCGCGGGCAGCCGTGCGTAGATCATGACCGCGTCGGCGCCCACGTCCGGGGCGAGCCGGTCCAGCAGACAGCGGGCGAGGTCCTGCGTGGTGCCCACGCGCACAAGGGCTTTGGCGAGGCGGGCCAGGGCTGCCGAGCCGGCCTGGCCCGGAGCCGGGAGCGGTGCGTCCCGGACGGCGGCGTCGGCCACGGGCGGCCGCGGCGCGGCGCTCGTCGGCGGAGCCAGGGAGCCGAGCGTGATCCAGCACTCCTCCAGCAGGGTCCGCCGGGCTGCCTTCGCCCGCTGCTGCAGCTCCTCCTGCGCGGCGTCAGGGGAACACCCCGTTCCGGCCATCACCGCGCCCTTGGCCCGTTCCAGGACGGCAGAAGTGGCCGCCAGGTCCTGCAGCCGGTCCATCTCCGCGCGCTGGCGGGCCACGACCCGGGTCAGGGCGGCCATGTCGGGCACATCACCGGACCCCATGGGCAGGGCGGGTTCGCTCGTCACGCCTTGAGGATGGCACACGGACGCGGATGCGATCGCGGCCTTTCGGCAACGCCCCCATCAGGGGTTGACGCCCGGAGCGGAGCGTGCCGTTCAGCGGCCGGAGTTGTGCTCCACCAGAGCCTGGGTCACGGCGCGGACGCTGCGGGCGATGTGCTGCAACTGCATGAGTTCGGCAGCGTACACCTTGATGGTGTGCTCGATGACCGACTCCGGCATCCCCAGCCGGGGGAGATCGGCGCGGGCGGTCTGCAGGGCGGTGCGGGCCACCCGGACCTCCTGCTGGACCTGGATCTGAGCGTGGCGGCCGAGCAGCACCGGGTGACGCAGCAGGACCGGGTAGCTGGCGTAGCGCGCGGGCACCAGTTCGCGCAGCCACTTGGCGGCCGAGCGCTCCCAGTCGTAGCTGCCGGGGGTCTTGACCTGGCAGGGCCAGTCCGGGCTGATGCGCTGCGTCGTCGTCAGAGTCATGGTCATCGCTTCCGGGTGTGCGGTGTCGGGACGGGTGGTCCGACGTTTTTGGGGCGGCCCCGGTCTAGGGGATGACCGGGGCCGCCACGGGCGCTCGCGCGAGCGATGCCCCGAGCACCCTCGGCGCCGACGTGGGTAGGGGACGACGGCTTCGGATGCCCGTACAGGAGCCCTTCGCGGGCGGGTGCGGCCGTGAGCAGTATTTATATATGCCGTCGGCTTTGCAAGACGTATGAAAACATTCATGTGCGATGTGTCCGCAATGATCCCTCTGCGCATTTCCGGGGGGAGGGGGTGGGCGTGGGGTTCGGTCACTCACGCAGGAAGAACTGGTGCTGCTCGGCGATCTGTTCGTACTCCTCCAGCCGCGCCTGGGTGCGCTCCGGGCCCGCGTCGGTCATGGCCTGGAGCAGCGCGGCCGCCATCATGCCGGGGGCCGCGTACGAGTCGAAGACCAGGCGCGATCCGGTGCCGGTCGCGAAGGTGACGTCGGCCTCGTCGGCCACGGGGCCCAGCGCCAGATCGGTCACCAGCGCGACCTTCAGGCCGGCGCTGCGCGCGACCCGTACCGCGGTCAGGGTCTCCTGGGCGTGCCGGGGCATCGAGAACGCCAGCACCCAGGTCCCGCCGGCCTCCCGGGACTGCAGCAACGCGTCGTAGGCGACGCTGCCGCCCCGGGTCACCAGCCGTACGTCCGGGTGGACACGGCGGGCGGCGTAGGCGAAGTACTCGGCGAGCGAGGCGGAGATGCGCAGGCCCAGGATGGTCAGCGGGGTCGACTGCGACAGGGCCCGGCCGATCTCGATGACCCGGTCCGGATCGGCGAAGTCGCGCCGCAGGTTCTCCAGGTTCTCGATCTCCGCGTCGACCGCCGCCTGCAACTCGTTGCTCCCGTTCACCTCGGCCGGGGCGGGGCCGCCGGCCAGGGTGCCCAGCGCGATCGACTGGAGCCTCTCGCGCAGCGCGGGGTAACCGCTGAAGCCGACGGCCGCGGCGAACCGGGTCACCGAGGGCTGGCTGACCCCGACCCGGTCGGCGAGGTCGGTGATCGACAGGAACGCCGCCTCGGTGATGTGCTCGATCAGGTACTGGGCGATGCGCCGTTGCCCCGGGGACAGATGGGGCCCGTCGAAGAGGGCCCTGAGCCGGGAGGTCGGGGACACCTCCGCCTCAGGGTCCGTCTTGCCCGAGGTGATCGCTGATGCCTGTGCGCGTGCCTGTTGCGGCGATGGCACCGGTGCGCCTCCTTTGTCTCCCACGCAGCTCAACATAGCTCACAGAGCGTGCGGGACAGCGTGCCCGAGACCGCGCCCGGCGCACACCCCGCCGGTCGTTACCGCTGGTAAATCGTGATGGAGTGCCCGACCTCGCCGACCTCCCGGCTGGAGCGGATCAGCTGCGCCAGCCGCCCCCTGGCCTGGGCGACCGCGGAGTCCGACACCACCAGCACCCCGTGCACCTCGCGCGGGGGCACCCGCCGGGGGTCGGAGGCCCGGATGCCGTAGTACGCGGGCACGCCGCTGCCCTTGTAGACGAGCCACACCCGCCGGCCCGCGTACCGTCCGTGCAGCCGGTGCGCGAGCCGGCCGAGGTCCTGGCCCCAGTCCACGTTCGAGTCGTGCAGCCGCAGATGCGTCTTCGCCGGCCCGCCGAACGCCTCGTTGGAATACGGCAGGTAAAAGGGGAACGTCCGCAGCGAACTGACCGCGACGAACGCCACGAGCCCCCAGGACACCACCCGCCCCCACGTCACCACCTGCCGCCACCGCCACCGCACCGTCGGCACGCATCCGGCGGCCACCGCCAGGAACATGGGCAGGAAGACGGCGTACCGGGTGCCGAGGTTCCGCGACCCGGTCATCGCCGAGACCAGCAGCACGGCCGCCGGGACCAGCACATACGGCGCCGCGGGCCGCAGCCGCCGTACGGCCACCAGGACGACCGCCCCGGCCGCCCACAGGGCCAGCATGCCCAGCGGGGTCTTCACCACCACAGCGACCGGCAGGTAGTACCAGCGCGGGCCGGAGTGCACATGCCCGAACAGAAAGCCCTGCCACGGCTGGTTCTCCAGCCCGAACTGGATCCGCATGCCGTCCCGGTACGCCTCCGGGAGGGGCAGCAGCCGCACCAGCAGTCCGCGCAGTCCGTGCACGACGGGCACATGGGTCCCCCGCGGATCCCAGCGCAGCCGCGGATCGACCACCAGATACGTCGCCCATACCACCGCCACGGCGGTGATCCCGACGACGGCCGCCGCCGGCAGGGCCTTACGGGTGCGCCTGAGCCCCACCGACCAGGCCGCCAGCACCACCAGCACCGGGACGGCGGGCAGCGTGCTCATCCTCGTGGCGAGCGCGGCGCCGAGCGCGGCCCCGGCCGACGGCAGATACAGCCGCGCCCCGCCGTCCCGGGCCCGCCACAACAGCCACGCCGACGTCAGCAGGAAGCCCGCCGCCGGGACGTCCAGCGTCGCCAGCGACCCGTGCGCGATCACGTCGGGGGAGAACGCGTACAGGGCGAGCGCGGCCACGGCGGGAACCGGCCCGGCGAGGTCGCGGGCGAAGACGAACACCACCAGGCCGAACAGCAGCGTCAGGACGATCACCGGCAGCCTCGCCCACAGCATCAGCCGCCAGGGGTCGTTGCCGGACTCGTAGAGCAGATGCCGGCCCGCCTCGGTCTGGTCGCCGGTGAAGTCCGGGTCCACGTGCGGGTCGGCGAGGGCCACCCCGACGGCGACGACCAGCTTGCCGAGCGGCGGATGCTCGGGGTTGTGGCGGAGGCGGTGCTCGTGCAGGTAGTCGGCGGCCGTGGCGACGTACACCGGTTCGTCGATGGTCGGCGTCTGCTGGACCGCCGTCGTCACCATCGCGACCGCCATCTGGGCGAGCAGGACGACGGCCAGGAGCGGCACGAGCCACCGGCGGCGGGAGCGTGGCCGCGGCCGTGCCGCCGAGGTTCCGGGAGCCGGTTCGAGGACCGTGTGCTGTGTGCGCGTCATCATCCGCCCCGCGGCGACACCGGCCCGGCGATGGCGGGAGCGGTCAGCGGCGGCCCCATGGGCCCACTGTGCACCAGCTCCCGCCACCAGGGGCGTTACCGCTTCAGGAGTCGTACCGACAGACCGTCCGCCGTGTAGACAGGTACGGCCCGCAGCCGGTCGGAGTTCAGCTCCACCCGGTCGAACTGGCCGCGCAGGGCGGCCGCGTCGATCACCCGGACGGTGGTCCCGGCGACCGCGGGCCGCTCGGCGTCCAGGCGCAGCGACAGCACCGAGCCCCGGCCGAGGCGGACCCGCCCGGACACGGTGAGGACGGCCCCGTGCTCGCGGCGCAGCGGCAGGTCGAGGACCGCGCCGGACTCCTGGGACCAGGCGCCGCGCACCCGCACCGGCAGCTCCGCGCGCAGCGTCCCGCCGGACAGCCGCACATCACCCTGGCCGAGCGCGTCGGCATGCCCGGCGACGAGTGTGCCCGCCTCCACCGCGGTGCCGCCGTGGTAGCGGTTGTGGCCGGTCAGGGTCAGCGTGCCGGAACCGCGCTTGGTCAGTCCGCCGTCGCCCTCGATGTCGTTGCGCCAGGCGTCGGCCGCGTGGAAGCCGCCCCTGGACGCGTCCAGGGTGACCGTGACGTCGGAGTCGAAGGAGCCGTACCCGTCCGCCGCTGCGAACAGGTTCAGGCGGCCCCACTGTTCGAAGCCGTCCAGCAGCACGTATCCCGACGGCAGCGCGGTCGTGCGCAGCACCTCTCGGCGCTGCTCGGCCGTGAGGTACGGCTGCCGGGTCTCCAGCAGCACCTCGGCGCCCTTGGGCACGGTGAGGGGCTCCTTGCGGCCCTGCCGCTCGAGGACGTAGGTCAGCCGCGGCGCGACGGTGCGGGCGTTGGCCTCCCGGTCGGCGTACTCGTCGGAGGCGTCCGAGTGCGCGTAGGCGAACAGCGTGTCGGCGGTGGTGCCGGTCTTCGCGGTGAAGTAGGCGAGGGCCTGGGCGCGGGCGGCCGCCTTCAGGTCGGCGTTGGCCGGGTCGGCGAGGGCGGCCGCGGCGAGCGCGGTGGCCATGATCCGGCCGCCGATGACGTCGACCGTGGAGTGCATGCCGGACATGATCCGGGTGTGGCTGAGCTCCAGGGCACGGGTCACCAGCTCCTGGAACCGCTCGGGCACGGCGTAGGCGAACGCCAGCGACGCCAGGTGGAAGGCGTTGGTGTGGCCGCTCGGGAAGCCGCCGTCGTCGGTCGCGGACGTGCCGCGCTGACGCAGCAGCTGCGGCACGACGACCACCTTGGAGTCGTACACCGGGTAGCCCAGCGCGTCGGTCCTCCCGGTGTCGACGACCTCGCTGTCCTCGTTCATGCGCCAGGGGCGCGGGTACTGGAAGGCGTACTTGCCCGGGTTGCCCGAGGCGTACGGGCCGCGCACGGTGTCGACGAGCCTGGCGACCTGGCCGAGGTCGGAGGTGTACGACCCGGCGCCGAGCGCGCTGCCGGCGGGCGCGTCCGCGGGCACCGAGTCGCTGATCGTGGTCGCGGGCGTGGTGTCCGGCGCGCTGGTGATCGACGTGACCGCCTTGGCGCCGGCCTTGTAGAGGTCGGCCAGGGGGCCGAGGCCGGCGATCATCGCGTAGCTCTGGTGCTGACGGTCGTAGACGAACGCCTCCTTGCCCTGGGCCTCCGTGCGGGCACCGGTGAGCGCGGCGCAGTAGCGCATGTTGGCGCGAAGGATCTCGGGCCGCAGCGGGGTGCCGGTGTTCCAGGCCGAGCCGGTCTTCCACACCTGCGCGAAGCCGCCGAGGATCCGCACCACGGCGTTGGTCTCGGGCGTGAGGTTCGTCAGGACGTTCGTCTTGTAGTCGTCGACGAACGCGAGCGGGCTCGTGGCGGCCTTGGCGTCGGCGGCGCCCAGCCAGGAGACCAGCGCCGGGGCGGCGACCAGCGCCGCCGAGCCACCGAAGGAGACCTTCAGGAAGCGCCTTCTGTTCACGGCGTTCACGGCCGAGGGGGAGGAGAGCCCGGCGGATGACGGCATGGGTGTGCCTCTCTTGAGTTCTTCGGCCGTGGGGCCAGAGGGAAGAGATACGGTCAGTCATGTGCGGCTCGTGGGGCTTGTGTTGACTTGTGAGCCGGATGACGCATACGAGCGAAGATCTACGGCCGGGCTGTGTCTCTTCCGCGAGGGCCCGGCGACCAGTACATGTCATGCGGATGAACGTGGAGTCGGCGCCTCACAGAAGCGAACGCGCCAGCGCCACCGCGCCCTCGACCGGCGGTACGGTCAGCCGCCGCGGCCGTGCTCCCGGTACGGCGGCGCCGAGCGCGGCGGTGAACGCCTCGTACAGTGCCGGCTGCCCGAGCACGGTGCCGCCCGCCACCACCACGTCGTCGACCACGACCCCGCGGGCGGCGAGCCGGACGACGAGCGCGGCGAGTGCCTCGCCCGCCCCGGCGATCACGGCACGGGCGAGACCGGAGCCGTCGGCGGCGGCCGCGAAGACGACGGGGGCGTGCCGGCCCCACTCGGCGGAGACGTCCGAGGCGCTCTCCAGGGCCGCGCCGAGCGCCGGGACCTCCGGCACCCCGAAGGCGGCGACGAGACCGACGGCGAGGGCGTCCGGCTCCTCCCCGCGGTCGTGGGCGGCCCATACGGCCCGTGCCGCCTCCCGGACGAGTCCGGCGGCGCCGCCCTCGTCGCCGAGGACCGCGCCCCAGCCACCCACCTGCACGGGGGTGCCGTCGGGCAGCAGGCCCACCGCGACCGAACCGGTGCCGGCGACCAGGCCGGCCCCCCTGTCCAGCCCGGCGGCGGGCACGAGAAGCTCGGCGTCGCCCACGATGTGCGCGGGCCCGCCGAGAAGATCCTGGACGGCGGCGCGGATCTGCGCGCACTGCCGGGGGGTCTCACAGGCGTGCGCCCCGACGGCGAGCGCGGCGGGGCGCACGCCCGAAGGCAGCGACTCGTGGACGAGCCCGGTCAGCCACCGGGCGGCGGCAGCGGTGTCGTGCGGCCGCCAGCCGCTGCTCGGCACGACGCGGTCGGCCACGACGTCCTCACCCGCGACCGCGCGGAGATGCGTCTTGGTACCGCCCACGTCGACGCCGACCACGAGGGGGCGCGAAGAGGGGGAGTCCTGCACGGATCCTCTTTCGTCGTTGCATCGAGCTGCGACGGTGGGCGAACCGTGACCTGCGAAATTGTGGGTTCTCGTGAACTAGCGAAGCCCCGGGACGGGCTTCTGGCGAGCACGGCAGGCGAGTACCGTGAAGTTCGTTAGGAAGTTAACTAACGAAGTACAGTGCGTCAAGAGAAGTCGCGCACTCGACCTCGGCGGCACCTTCCCGGGCCGTCACGGGGCGGGAAAGCGCGCCGTCGTCGCATCCCATCGCCGCAGTCCGCCGAACCGATCGGCCGGGTGCGCGGCCCGGTACCCGTGTGGGGGAAACTGTGGAACACGACGTGGCGGAAGCCCCCCGCCTGACCGAGAGCGCCAGCGCGGTCTTCGCCGTGCTGGCGCAGGCGAGCAGAGCCACCCGGCCGCAGCTCGCGAGCCTCGCGGGGCTGTCCAAGCCGACCGTCTCCTCCGCTGTGGCGGAACTGGAGGGCGCCCGGCTCGCCGCCCACTCCGGCACCGCCTCCAGCGGCACCGGCCGCTCCGCCGCCGTATACCGTCTCGGCCCCGCCGCCGGCGCCGTCCTGGCCGTCGACCTCGGCCCCGCCCAGACCCGGGTCAGGGGCTGCGCCCTGGACGGCATGCTGCTCGCCGAGGCCACCGCCTCCCGCGAGGACGCCGCGGACGCCGTACGGGAGGCGCTCGCCGCGCTGCCCGAGGGGGCCCCGCTGCGCTCCATCGTCGTCGCCGTCGGTGACGTCACCGCCCGGGACCTGCAGGGCAGCGGAATGCGCCCCGCCACGGCCAAGGCCGGGCCCGTCTTCGACGCCATGGCCGTGGCCCTGCCCCCGGGCGTCCCCGTCCATCTGGAGAACAACGTCAACTGCGCCGCGCTCGCCGAGCTGCACGAGGGTGCCGCCCGCGGCCGGCACACCTTCGGCTATCTGCGGATCGGCGTCGGTATCGGTCTCGGCATCGTCGTCGGCGGCCAGGTGCTGCGCGGCTCGAACGGCGCCGCCGGTGAGCTCGCGCGGCTGCCCTACCCCTGGGACGACGGCCGCGAGCCGCGCCGGGAGGCCCTGGAGGAGTACATCGGCGCCCGCTCGCTGCTGCGCCGGGCCAGGGAGACGTGGGCGGACCGGGACGGGCCGTGCCCGCGCACCACCGAGCGGCTCTTCGCCCTGGCCGGCCAGGGCCGGGCCGCCGCCCGTGCCGTCGTGGACCGCCATGCCGTCGACGTGGGCCGGCTGGCCGCCGCCGTGACCGCCGTGCTGGACCCGGGCCTGATCGTGCTGGGCGGCAGCACCGGCGCGTTTCCGCAGCTCCTGCCCGGTGTGCGGGCCGAGCTGGAGCGGCTGAGCTGGCCCACCGAAGTGGTCAGCAGCCAGGTCGGTGATCTCGGCACCGTCGTGGGCGCGGCACGGCTCGCGGTCGCCAGAGGAGTCCAAACCGTGACCGAGGCGGCGCGGACGAAGGATTGACGGTTTCGGACTCGGTCTGCCAATGTCCGGACAAGCGCTTTCTAAGTCGGCCGGGACGCCGGCTTGGGACGAGCGTCCCGCCCGTACTCGAACGTACGGCAACCGCACCAGGGCGTGCTTGTGCGGCGACGGCCACAGCGGCCGGGGACCCTCGCCCGTCAGGATGACGCGGCCGGGCGAGGCCGCGCCCTCGGAAAGCCGAACCCTCCTGCAAAATGCACCCGTGCCGCCTCGGTCGGCGCCGTGCTCCGTCCCCAATGACGAAAAGGGATCGAAGATGACCACTGTGGGTGTGCGGCGCTCCCGCCGACTCGGCCGCGGCGGCATGCGCCGCCTGGTCCCCCTCGCTGCCGTGGCCACGGCAGGTGCCCTGCTGCTCTCCGCCTGCGGGTCGGGATCCGACTCGGGCGGTACCTCCAAGTCGCTGACGTTCTGGATCTCCACGGTTCCGGGGCAGGACGCGGGCTGGAAGAAGATGGTGGCGCAGTACAAGAAGGAAACCGGCGTCAACGTCAAGCTCGTCAACATCCCCTACGACGGCTACGCGACGAAGCTGCACAACGCCGCGCAGGCGAACTCCCTGCCCGACGTGGCGGCCGTGCCGGCGCTGGACCCGATCTGGTCGAGCAAGCTGATCGACCTCAGCTCCATCGCCAACGACAAGAGCAACAAGATCAACGCCAACTTCCTCGCCAAGGACTCGTCCGGGAAGGTGCTGTCCATCCCCTCGGACGTCACCGCGTCCGGCCTGTTCATCAACGAGACGCTGTTCAAGAAGGCCGGCGTCTCCTTCCCGTCCTCGCCCGACAAGACCTGGACGTGGACCGACTTCATCGCCGCGGCGAACAAGGTCCGCGAGAAGACCGGCGCCAAGTACTCCCTGACGTTCGACCAGTCGCCGTCCCGGCTCCGCGCCATGGTGTACGAGATGGGCGGCAAGTACGTCCACGCGGACTCCTCCGGCAAGTTCTCGGTGGACGCGGCGACCAAGAAGGCCGTGAACTACTTCGTCGGACTGAACGACGACAAGACCATGCCGAAGTCGGTGTGGACCAGCGGCGCCGACCCGTCGGCCATGTTCCAGAGCGGTGACGTGGTCGCCTACTGGTCCGGCGTGTGGCAGGTTCCCGCCTTCGCGGAGAGCATCAAGAAGTTCGACTGGGCGAGCGTCCCGACTCCCGCCCAGCCCGTGCAGGCCAGTGACGTCAACAGCGGCGGCATGACGGTCGGCTTCAACAACAACGGCGACGCGGCCGCCGCCGCGACGAAGTTCCTGTCCTGGCTGTACGAGCCGGCCCACTACCAGGCGCTGTGCGAGGCGTCCGGTTTCCTGCCGGTCGAGAGCGGTCTGAGCCCGAAGTACCCCTTCACCTCCGAGGCGGCGCAGGCGGCGTTCAAGCTGTACAACGAGGAGATTCCGCTCTACGCCCCGATCTCCGGCTACTTCAACACCGCGCAGACGAACTGGGTGCTGAAGGGCAAGAGCCTCACCGAGGACCCGACCAAGACGGAGCTCGGCAAGGCGATCAACGGCCAGCAGTCGGCCGACAAGGCACTGGAGAACATCGTGGCCGGCTACAACCAGCAGGTCGGTGGCTGATCGTAGGCCAGGGGGCCGGGCGGCGGAGTCACGACACCGCCGCCCGGCCCCGGCGCCCATGTGATGCCGGGCTCATGGCGTGAGCCCACAGGGAATCCATTCCACCAGCACGGAGTCAGGAAGATGACAAAACGCGCCTCGGCCGTGTCCGCGAGCCCGCCCAGGAGACGCAACAGGTACATCATCGCGCCGCTCGTCCTCATCGCGGCCAATGTCGTGCTCTTCGCGCTGTTCTTCGTCTGGCCGGCGGTGATCGGGCTCGTCTACTCCTTCACGAACTACACGGGTGTGGGGGCGTTCCAGTTCATCGGACTGGACAACTACCACAACCTGTTCGGGGACTCCACCTTCTACGCCGCGCTGACCCGGACGCTGCTGTACGCCGTGCTCTTCGTTCCACTGAACTTCGCGCTCGCGCTGCTCGCCGCCAACCTGGTGGTGAGCAAGCACGCCAAGGGCGCGTCGGTCGCCCGCGTCATCTTCTTCATCCCGTGGCTTCTGTCGCCCATCGTCGTGGGTGTCCTGTGGCGGTGGCTGTTCGGTGAGAACTTCGGACTGGTCAACTACGTCATCGAGAAGCTCGGCGGAAGTGCCGTTCCGTGGCAGTCGAACGCGGACCTGTCGTTGATCGTGGTGGTGATGGCGGCATCATGGGCCTGGACGGGTTTCTCGATGCTGCTGTTCATCGCGGCGATCAGAAACGTACCCGTGTCGTACTACGAGGCGGCCTCGCTCGACGGCGCCGGCCCATGGCGCCAGTTCATCAGCATCACGCTGCCGAGCATCGCGCCCACCTCGTTCATCGTCATCCTGCTCAACACGATCAACGCGATGAAGGAATACCCGGTGTTCGTCGCCCTCAACAACGGCGGACCCGGAACGTCGAACAACCTGCTTGTCCAGTACATCTATGAGACCGGCTTCAAACGGGGCCAGATCGGCTACGCGAGTGCCGCGTCATTCGTGCTCATGCTCATCCTGATGGCCGTCGCGATCATCCAGCTGATCGTCAACCGGCGGGTGGAGAACCGATGACAACCACAGACATGCCACGCCCGGTCGACGCCGGTCCCGGACGGGTCGTCTCCAAGAAGCGGCCCCGCAGCGGGGGCAGCGGTGGGCTCCGGCGGGCGGTGCCCGCGACGACGCTGCTGTGGATCCTGGCGTGCCTCTACGGGTTGCCGGTGCTGTGGTTCATCCTCAGCTCCCTCAAGCCGGCCTCGGATCTGTTCTCCTATCCGCTGACGCCGGTTCCGCACAACCCCACCCTGTCGGGTTACCTGACGGCGTGGCGCAGTGCCAACTTCTCCCAGTACTTCATCAACACGACCATCGTGTGCGTGATCACGACGATCCTCACGGTGGGAGTCAGCTGCTGCACCGGGTACGCGCTCGCCAAGTACGACAACAAGTGGCTCAAGGTCTTCTTCATCTGCATCCTGGCCACCACGATGCTGCCGTCCGAGGTCATGCTCGCCCCGGAGTTCCTGGTCGTCCGCAACCTCGGCCTCTACAACTCCTTCGCCGGCATCATCCTCCCGGCCGTGCTCACCGCGACCGGATGCTTCATGTTCCGCCAGTTCTTCCTGACGGTTCCCGACGAACTCGTGGAAGCCGCACGCATCGACGGCGCCCGCGAACTGTCGATCTTCCTGCGGATCATGGTGCCGCTCTCCCGGCCCATCATGCTGACCCTCGCCATCCTGTCATTCCAGTGGCGGTGGAACGACTACATCTGGCCGCTTCTGATGCTCAACGACCCCAACAAGTTCACCGTGCAGATCGGCATCCAGAGCATCGTCGGCGCGCAGAACATCAACTGGTCGGTACTGCTCGGCGCATCGGTCATCTCCATGATCCCGCTGATCGTCATCTTCCTCGTCTTCCAGCGCTACGTGATGAGCGCCGACATCAATGCCGGACTGAAGGACTGACCGTGACCTCCGCGCTCGACCACGAGTTCCTCCGCGCGGCGGCCCGTGCCGCCGACCGGCTGGCCACCCCGCCGGCGGCCGTCCCCGACGAGGAACCCGCCGGTGTGACCCACCGCGTTCTGGCGCGCCGGGTGAAGACCCTGGTCGCGGCGTACCGGTCCCCGGACTCGGCACTGCACGGCAGCAGGCGGGCCATCGCCGCCGCGATGACCCACCTCGGCGCCCTGCGGGCCGCGCAGACCACCACCGGCCTCTTCGCCGGCGGCGACAACGTGCAGTCACCGCCGGACTCCGCGTTCACCGTCAACGACGTGTGCGACGCGCACGTCCTCGCCGCCGGCGCGGGGCCGGAACTGCGCGACGTCACGGCCGCGCTCGCGCAGATCGCCGGCGCCGCGTCCGGCAGTCTCCTGACCGGGGGGGTGCACACCCCGAACCACCGCTGGGAGCTGTGCGCGGCGCTGGCCCGACTGCACCGGTCGTTCCCCGACGACCGGCTGCTCGACCGCGTCGAGGAGTGGCTCGCCGAGGGCGTCGACATCGACGCGGAGGGCCTGTACTCGGAACGGAGCGCCAACTACGCGGCCCACGTGTCCAACCCTTCGCTGATCCTGCTGGCCGACGTGCTCGGCCGCGCCGACCTGCGGGACGCCGTCGAACGCAACCTCGCCACCACCCTGGACCTCATCAGGCCGGACGGCACGGTGGAGACCGTCCACTCGCGACGGCAGGACCAGAACCACCCGTTCCCGCTGGCGCCCTACCTGCCGCACTACCGGCTGTTCGCGGTCCGCACCGGCCGGGGCGACTTCAGCCGGGCGGCGCGGCTGGCGGCCGCAGGCGGCATCGACGACCCCGACCTGCTCGCCCAGACCCTCCTCACCCCCGACCTGTGCCACGCGCTGCCGGCTCCGGTCGCCGAGACACTGCCCCGCGACCGGTACCTCACCACCGCGCGCCTCGCCGCACGCGCCTCCACCACCGCGCACACGGTGGTCTACGGCGGCTCCGACGTGCCCGGGCACCGGCGCATCCGCTCGGGCCTCGCCTGCAACCCCACCTTCCTGCGCCTGTTCGCCGGCGACGCCGTCCTCGACGCGGTCCGTCTCTCGCGGGGGTTCTTCGACCTGGGCCCGTTCCGCGCCGCCGGCATGGAACAGCTCGCCGACAACCGGTACCGGCTCACCGAAACCCTCACGGCCGCCTACTACCAGCCGCTCCCGGCGGATCGGAGGCGGGACGACGGCGTCTACCGGCTGGTGGACGAGGGACGCTTCTCCGCCGCGATGGCCTTCCCGGACCGGCCTCGGGACGAGGTCTCCCACACGACCCGCGTCGAGGTGGACCTGAGGGAGGACGGTGCCGACCTCCGGATCGACATCAGCGGACCGCGGGTGCCCTGGGCCCTCGAACTGACCTTCCGGCCGGGCGGAGTGCCGGACGGCGCCGTACCGGTCGGCGACGGACGCTGGTGCCTGACGACCGGGCCGATGACGTACCGGGTCGGTGACGACGAGATCCGGGTCGAGGTGGGCGTCCAGGCCGGCGAAGCGCTCGCCGGGCCGGAACGCGGCGACGTACTGCGGTACGACCCCGGCCAGGACCACACCGTGGTGGGCGGCACCGACGCGACGATCGGGAACCGCGTCTACGTCGGTGGACAGGGCCCGCACACACTGACCGTCGCGCTGCGTACCCGCCGGCCCGCCCCTGTCGGGTGACCGGGACGACCCCGGCCATGGCCACCTCGGGCATGAAGGGCTGAACGCCGTCCTCGCCGACGTCATCGAGCAGGCCCTGCCCTCCGGCGTCAGCCGGGGGGAGGAGGGACGCCTTCACGGCGGTCGTCGGAGCGGAGGACGCCCACGGGGCGCCGCAGTCGACGCTGCGCGCCGTCAGCCGGTGAGGGCATCCGGGGGCCGCGCACGGTGTGGGCCACGACGTGGACACCGCAACGGGCGGCGCCGACAACGGCCCCGGCCTCACAGGGGTATGCGCACCACGAGGTCCGCCCGCTCCCGCGTTCCCGCCACCAGCGCGGCGTTGCGCTGGTCGCTTCTCTCCACCCAGGCCACCGCCTCCTCGTGGCCCTTGCCGAACTCCTCGTGCCGGGCGACCAGCCGGCGGACCCGGTCGTCCTCGTCGGCCTCGCAGAACCACACCTCGTCCAGCGCCGCCCGCACCCGCGTCCACGCACCCGTGCCGAGGAGGAGGTAGTTGCCCTCCGTCACGACCAGCCGGGCGCTGGGAAGTACGGGGACCGCGCCCGCGACCGGCTGCTCCAGCACCCGCTCGAAACCCGGCGCGTAGACGATGTCCTCGCCGTCCGTCCGCTCCCGCAGCCGGTGCAGCAGGGCCGCGTACCCGGCCGCGTCGAAGGTGTCCGGGGCACCCTTGCGGTCCCTGCGGCCGAGGCGGTCGAGTTCGACGTCGGCGAGGTGGAAGCCGTCCATCGGGACGTGCGCGGCCCAGGGCACGCCGTCGCCGTTCAGCTCCCTCACCAGGCGCTCGGCGAGAGTCGTCTTGCCCGCGCCCGGACTGCCCGTGATGCCGAGCAGCGTGCGCCGCCGGCCGTCCCCGGCGAGGGAACGGGCCCGATGCACCAGATCGTCGAAAGTGAGCACACAGCAGAGTGTCGCAGTCTCCTGGAAGGAGACCCCACGCAGATCCGCACCGGTTCGTATCGATTCGTATCGAGAGGAGGGCGACCGTGTCCGACGACGAGACGCAGATCCGCACTCTGATCACCCGCTGGGCCGACGCCGTCCACCGCGGCGACCTCGACACCGTCCTCGCCGACCACACGGAGGACCTCGTCCTGTACTACGTCCCCCCGCCACACGCCGGCCTCCGCGGTCTCGCGGCCTACCGGGCCCTGTGGCCGCCGTTCTTCGCCTGGCAGGCCCAGGGCGCCCGCTTCGACATCGACACCCTCGACGTCACCGCCGGTCAGGACGTCGCCTACGCCCACGCCCTGCTGCGCTGCGGCACACCCCAGGAGCTGGCCGAGACCCCCACCCTGCGGCTGCGCCTCACCTTCGGCCTGCGCAAGGAGCACGGCCGCTGGCTGATCGCGCACGAGCACCACTCGTTCCCGCACGACTGATGGCGCGAAGGTGTGGCGTGTGCCACACCGTTGAGAGGGCCGATCCCGGGGAACCGACCCTGTATGACGACGACGCTCGGGCTCCCCGACACCATCCAGGCCTGCCTCTTCGACCTCGACGGGGTCGTCACCCGGACGGCCGTGGTGCACGCGGCTGCCTGGAAGGAGACCTTCGACGCGTTTCTGCGCGAGCGCGAGGGGGAGGGCTTCCGTCCCTTCGACACCGCCGACGACTACGACGAGTACGTCGACGGCCGCCCGCGCGCCGACGGCGTCCGCACCTTCCTCGCCTCCCGGGGCATCCACCTGCCCGAGGGCCACCCGGAGGATCCGCCCGACGCGGCGACCGCGCACGGCGTCGGCAACCGCAAGAACGAGATCCTCCTGGCGAAGATCCGCACCGAGGGCGTCGAGGCCTACGACGGCACCCTGCGCTACATCGAGGCGGTCCGCGCGCGTGGGCTGCGCACGGCGATCGTCTCCTCCAGCGCCAACACCCGCGACGTGCTGCGCTCGATCGGCGCCGAGCACCTCTTCGAGATCCGGATCGACGGCGTGGTGGCCGCCGAGCGCGGGCTGCCCGGCAAGCCGCACCCCGACACCTTCCTCGCCGCCGCCCGCGACCTCGGCGTCGAGCCGGCGCGGGCGGCCGTCTTCGAGGACGCGCTGGCCGGGATGGACGCGGGGCGCGCCGGGAACTTCGGGTACGTCGTCGGCGTCGACCGCGTCGGACAGGCCGACGCGCTGTCCGCGCACGGCGCGGACGTCGTCGTCAAGGACCTGGCAGACCTTCTGGGACGGGGAGGGGACGCGTGATCACCCACCGTTCGTACGGCGTGGAGCCGTGGTGCGTGCGCGAGACGGAACTCAACCTCGACGTCCTCGCGCAGAGCGAGTCGGTGTTCGCGCTGTCCAACGGGCACGTGGGCTGGCGCGGCAACCTCGACGAGGGCGAACCGCACGGCCTGCCCGGCTCCTACCTCAACGGCGTCCACGAACTGCACCCCCTGCCCTACGCGGAGGCGGGCTACGGCTATCCGGAGTCCGGACAGACCGTCATCAACGTCACCAACGGCAAGATCCTCCGGCTGCTGGTCGACGACGAGCCGTTCGACCTGCGCTACGGCCGTCTCGTCGCCCATGAGCGGGTGCTCGACCTGCGTCGGGGCGTCCTGGAGCGGACCTGCGAGTGGACCTCGCCGGCCGGGTCCACGATCCGGGTGCGCTCGACCCGGCTGGTCTCCCTCACCCAGCGGGCCGTCGCCGCCGTCGCCTACGAGGTGGAGGCCGTCGGCAGCCGCTCCCGCGTGGTGATCCAGTCCGAGCTGGTCGCCAACGAGAGCCTGCCCGACCCCGACGGCGACCCGCGCGCCGCCCGCGCCCTGAAGTCGCCGCTGGAGCCGGAGGAGGACGTCGCCGTCGGCAACCGGCTCCGGCTGGTGCACCGTACGAAACGCAGCGGGCTCAGGGTGGCCGTGGCCGCCGACCACACCGTCACCGGCCCCGAGCGGACCACCACCGCCAGCGAGAGCAACGTCGACGTGGCCCGCCTCACCGTCACCTCCGTCCTGGAGCCGGGCGAGACGCTGCGGGTGGAGAAGCTCGTCGCGCACGGCTGGTCCGGCGCCCGCTCCCGGCCGGCGATGAGCGACCAGGTGGAGGCGGCCCTCGCCGCCGCCGGACACAGCGGCTGGCAGGGCCTCCTGGACGAACAGCGGGCCTGCCTCGACGACTTCTGGGCCCGCGCGGACGTCGAGGTCGACGGCGACGAGGAGATCCAGCAGGCCGTCCGCTTCGCCCTCTTCCACGTCTACCAGGCCGGCGCCCGCGCCGAGCAGCGCGCCATCCCCGCCAAGGGCCTGACCGGCTCGGGCTATGACGGGCACGCGTTCTGGGACACCGAGACCTTCGTGCTGCCCCTGCTCACCTACACCGCGCCCGACGCCGTCGCCGAGGCCCTGCGCTGGCGGCAGAACACCCTGCCCGCCGCCCGTGAGCGCGCCACCCAACTCGGCCTGCGCGGCGCCGCGTTCCCCTGGCGGACCATCGAGGGCTCCGAGGGCAGCGCGTACTGGCCGGCCGGGACGGCCGCCTTCCACGTCAACGCCGACATAGCCGACGCCGTCGTGCGGTACGTCGCCGCGACCGGGGACGCCGACTTCGAACGGACCACGGGCGTCGAACTGCTGGTGGAGACGGCCCGGCTGTGGCGCTCGCTCGGCCACCACGACGCCCACGGCACCTTCCACATCGACGGCGTCACCGGCCCCGACGAGTACAGCGCGGTCGCCGACGACAACACGTACACCAACCTCATGGCCCGCGCGAACCTCCTCGCCGCCGCCGACGCCGTCCAACGCCACCCCGAGGAGGCCGCCCGGCTCGGCGTCGACGAGGAGGAGAGCGCCGCCTGGCGCGACGCGGCCGAGGCGGTGCACATCCCGTACAACCACGAACTCGGCGTCCACGAACAGCACGCCGGCTTCACCCGCTACCAGCACTGGGATTTCGCCGGCACCCGCCCCGACCAGTACCCCCTCCTCCTGCACTTCCCGTACTTCGACCTCTACCGCAAACAGGTCGTCAAACAGGCCGACCTGGTCCTCGCGATGTACACCTGCGGCAGCCACTTCGACGACGAGCAGCTCGCCCGCAACTTCGCCTACTACGAGCCCCTCACCGTCCGCGACTCCTCCCTCTCCGCGTGCTGCCAGGCCGTGATCGCCACTCAGGCCGGCCATCTGGGACTGGCGTACGCCTACACGGCCGAGGCCGCGCTGATGGACCTGGCCGACCTGGAGCACAACACCCGCGACGGACTGCACATCGCCTCCCTGGCCGGCACCTGGACGGCCCTCGTCGCCGGCTTCGGCGGACTGCGCCGCGACGGCGACAGCCTCCGCTTCGCGCCCCGTCTGCCGGAGAGGTTCAGCCGTCTCGCCTTCAGCGTGCAACTCCTCGGCAGCCGCCTGCGCGTGGAGATCGGCCCCGACAAGGCGACGTACACGCTGCTGGCCGGCGGCCCCCTGACGATCAGCCACCACGGCGCACCGGTCACCGTCAACGGGGACGGTCCCGTCGTGCGCGCGGTACCCGCGGCCCCGGCGCGCCCGGCTCCCGCTCAGCCCCCGCACCGGGGGCCGACCACCCGCTGAGCCGTCCACGTGTTTCCCGGCCGCCGGCCGCAGGTAGGTAGGGGATGTCGGTGACCGGGCGGGCGAGGGGGAGTGGCATGGCGGCAGGCAGTGGGCACGAGGGTCGGCCGGCGGAGGAGTTCTTCACGCCGGGGAGCTCGTCCTTCAGCGAGTTCCTGGCGGCACACCGGCCCGAACTGCTCCCGACCCGCCGCCCCTTCCCGGACGGTGTGCGGGCCGCCCCGGACCGGTTCCCGCACGGCACCACGGTCCTCGCCCTCTCCTACCGCGACGGCGTCCTCGTCGCAGGCGACCGCCGGGCCACGATGGGCAACCTCATCGCCCAGCGCGACCTGGAGAAGGTGCACCCGGCGGACGACCACACCGCCGTCGCCTTCGCCGGCACCGTCGGACTCGCCCTGGACATGGTGAAGCTGTACCAGGTCGAGCTCACCCACTTCGAGAAGGTCGAGGGCGTCCCCATGACCCTCGGCGCCAAGGCGCGCCGGCTCGCCACGATGATCCGGCAGAACCTCGGCCAGGCCATGCAGGGCCTCGCCGTCGTCCCCCTCCTCGCGGGCTACGACTTCACCGCCCCCGAGGGCGCCAAGGGCCGCATCTTCAGCTTCGACGTGGCCGGCGGCCTGTACGAGAAGGCGCCCTTCCACGCCGAGGGCTCCGGATCCCCGTACGCCCGCGGCGCCCTGAAGAAGCTGTTCCGCCCCGGCATGACCCGCCGCGAGGCGTCCCTGGCCGCGCTCCAGGCACTCTACGACGCGGCCGACGACGACTCCGCCACCGGTGGCCCCGACATCAGCCGCCGTATCTTCCCGATCGTCTCGGTCATCACCGAGGAGGGTTTCGAGCGGCTGTCCGAGCCGGAGACCGAGGAACTGAGCCGCGAGATGGTCGCCCACCGCAGCCGGCGACCGGACGGCCCGAACGCAACAGCGTGAAGCGCAACGCCCCAAGGGCGCGGGGAACCGCGTGACCAGCCACGGACGACCCGCGGCCGACCACGGTATTCACGAACGCGGCACCCACCCCTTGTGCCATCGCAGCAGCTGCTGGGCCGGATCCCCCGTGTAGGACCAGGGAGTACGGGTGGCACGCCGCCCGAGCAGTCGCAGCAACGGCGTGGCCACGTCGTCCGCGTCCGCCCAACAGGCCGCATGAGCCAGGTAGTTGACGTCACGGAGTTCGCCGGGGGCGATGACCGAGTCCGGCCGGCCGGTGATCCACCGCTCCCAGGTGCGGCGGACGTCGCTCACCGCGCCGTCGTTGTTCCAGTGCTGGGCGAGCCCCACCGTGGCGGGGCGGCCCCGGGGGGTGTCGACGGCGTGGCGGTACTCCTCGACGCGGGCGTACTGGACGAGGACCGGCAGCGGGCAGCCCGGCGGGGCGACCCCGGCGGCGTCGCGGGCGAAGTCGTACATCAGGCCGTGCGAGCCGTGCCAGCGGGCGGAGTAGTAGTGCAGCACCTGGAGGTGGCCCTCCATGCTGAACGGGTCCCGCCGGTGCAGCTCGTCCCACCAGCGCGCCATCTCCTGCCGGCGCACCCCGGCCGGGTAGAGGCGGGCCACCGAGATCAGCGAGATCCACGGCGTGGGGTCGTCCAGGTACGCCTCGGCGGCCGACAGGCACGCCAGCACCGCCGCGTCGACGCGCTGCTGGTCGATCGGCACGCCCCGGCCCGCGGCGATGGCCAGGTTGAACGCCCGGGCGGTCTCCGTGGCCGCCCGCAGCACCAGCGCGTCGGCGCTGCGCGGCTCGGCGGCCAGCCAGGTCTCCACCGTCGAACTGCCCGCGCAGGCCTGCGCCAGCAGCCGCACCCGGTGGCCGCGGGCGAGCCAGTCGGGGCCGGTCGTGCGCAGCAGTTCCCGCAGGCCCTGCCAGCGCCCGATGACGATGTCGTGCCGTGCGGAGGAGAGGGACGCGTCCCCGCAGTCGGGGTCGAAGTCGGGAGCGAAACGGTCTCGCGCCAACGGGGTTCCTCTCAGAAGTCGGTCGGGAGACCCTCGTAGGCGGTGGAGTGCGCGGCCGCGTGCCCGTCGGGGACGTAGTCCGCCTCGACGGTCCGCGAGGCGTCCAGCCGGGCCGGCCGGTAGTAGTCGCTGCCCTGCCGCCAGTACCAGAGCATCGGCACCAGCCCCACGGCGAGCCCGCCGATGCCGATGGCGATCGCCGCCGGCTCCAGCTCGCCGAGCGACTCCGCGAAGATCCAGAACATGAACGCCGCCCCGAACAGCGGCCACAGCCCGCCGAGGAGGAAGTCGGACGGGGACCGCAGCAGCGTCCTGCGGTAGGCGACGACCGCCGCCAGGCCCGCGAGGCCGTAGTAGACCGCGATCTGCAGCCCGATCGCCGAGATCGCGTCGGCCAGGATGTCGCCCACCGAGCCCAGCGCGTTGGAGGCGACGAACATCGCCAGCGCCACCCCGCCGACCACGGCGATCGCGATCCACGGCGTGTTCCAGGTGCGGTGCACCCGGCCCAGCGCGGACGGCATCGTACGGTCGCGGCCCATCGCGAACAGCGAGCGCGTCACCTGGATGAGCGTCGTCTCCAGCGTGGCGATGGTGGACAGCATCACGGCGACGATCAGCACCTTGCCGCCCACGCCAGGCCACAGCTCCTCGCCGAGTGCGCCCAGCACGTTCGCCCCGTTGTCCTCGATCCGCTGCGAACTGAGGACGATGTTCACGGCGATGGTGAACACCTCGAAGAGCAGGAAGACGATGCCGACGCCGACCAGGCCCGCGAGGCCGGTCGTACGGCGGCTGTTGCGGGTCTCCTCGCTGAGGTTGCTGGTCACGTCCCAGCCCCAGTAGTAGAACGCCGCCACGAGCGCGCCCGACGCGAAGCCGGAGACCCCGTCGAAGTGGCTGAACCCGAGCCAGGACCAGTCGAACGGCAGCGCGTTGTCCTTCGTGTGGAAGCAGGCGAGCAGCGCGAACACCGCCAGGACGGCCAGTTCCACACCCGACATGATCAGCTGGGCGCGCACGGTGAGCCGGGCCCCGCCCAGCACCACCGCCAGCATCACCAGGAACCAGGCCGCCCCCACCACCGTGGACAGCGCCGTGTCGTCGGCGAGGCCCTCGTCGAAGAGGGCGAGTGTCATCGAACCGGCCGGCAGCGATCCCGCCACCATGAAGATGGTCGCCGAGACGACCAGCGCCCAGCCGCTGAGGAAGCCGAGGAAGGGGTGGAGGGTCCGGCCCACCCATGAGTAACTGGCGCCCGCGTTCACGTCGATCCGGCTGAGCCGGCTGAAGGCGAGCGCGATGCCCAGCATCGGTATCGCGCAGTACAGCAGCGCCGCCGGGCTGGCCAGGCCCACCGCGCCCACCAGGACCGCCGTCGTGGCGGCGATGGAGTACGCCGGTGCGCTGCCCGCGACCGCCATCACCACCGTGTCGAAGGTGCCGAGGACGTTGGCCTGCAGCCCTCTTCCGGTGCTGTTGCTCATGCTTGTGCCGCTTTCCTTCGTGCACACCGCCGGTGGGGAACGGTACGACGGCGTATGGGGGGTGAGGGTGGAGCACCGCCGCGCACCGGAGAGGGATGTCCTCGGGAAACGACGGCGGGGAGGAGCACGGCGGTTGCCGGTCACCAGAGCGTTCAGGAACGGTCACACCCAGTGTGCGAGTGATGATAGCCCCACCGCTTGAGCTTTCAAGATTGACGGGTGGGTAACCGTGCGTCCGCGCGGGCGCGGCAGGTACCGCGATTGGAGCGGGCGACACGGGAAACGCGGACGGGGACACCAGCAGTCCGAAGACGAGGGAGGCACCCATGGGTACCGGGTCCGCGGCGATGGGCGACGACGCCTACCAGCCCACCGGCACGAACGAGGAGCAGGAGGACGCCGCCCCGCTCGACCTCCAGGACGCCCTCGACGAACGCACCTACGACGACACCCTGGACGAAGGCTACTCCCCGCCCGAGAAGCCGCTCGGCGTCACGAAACACGGCACCACCGCGGCCGAGCAGCACGACGGCGAGACCCTCGACCAGCGCCTCGCCCAGGAGGTCCCGGACGTCTCCGAGCCGGCCGGGGACGGCATCGGCGACCTCCCCGACGGGGCGGGAGAACCCCTCGACCCCGAGGTCGGCGACGCCCGCGCCGGCCGTCTGGTCGCCCCGGACGAGGGCGCCCACCCCGACACCACCAAGGAGGAGGTCGCCGAGGACAAGGGGATCGACGGCGGGGCGGCGGGCGCCGAGGAGGCCGCCGTTCACATCATCGAGGAGTGAATGATCAGTCCCCGATCCGGTCCAACTGCCGCAGCCGGTTGGTGGCGTCCAGCGCGGCGACCTTGTACGACTCCGCCAGCGTCGGGTAGTTGAACACCGCGTCGACCAGGTAGTCGACCGTCCCGCCGCAGCCCATCACCGACTGCCCGATGTGGATCAGCTCGGTCGCGCCGGCCCCGAAGCAGTGCACGCCGAGAAGCGTGCGGTCCTCGGGCGAGACCAACAGCTTCAGCATGCCGTGCGCGTCGCCGATGATCTGCCCGCGCGCCAGCTCCCGGTAGCGGGCGACACCCACCTCGAACGGCACGCTGTCCTCGGTGAGCTGGTCCTCCGTGCGCCCCACGAAGCTGATCTCCGGGATGGTGTAGATACCGATCGGCTGGAGGTGGTGCATCTGCCCGACCGGCTCTCCGAAGGCGTGGTAGGCGGCCGCCCGGCCCTGTTCCATCGCCGTCGCCGCCAGCGCCGGGAAGCCGATGACGTCACCGACGGCGAAGATGTGCGGGACCTGCGTACGGTAGTGCTCGTCCACCTCGATCCGGCCGCGCCGGTCCGCCGTCAGCCCCGCCCGGTGCAGGTCGAGTCCGTCGGTCAGGCCCTGCCGGCCCGCCGAGTACATCACGGCGTCCGCGGGGATCTTCTTGCCGCTGGCCAGCACGGTCAGCGCACCCCGCGGATGCCGTTCCACGGCGGCGACGGTCTCCCCGAACCGGAAGGTGACCGCCAGGTCCCGCAGGTGGTACTTGAGCGACTCGATGACCTCGACGTCGCACATGTCGAGCATCCCGGCCCTCTTCTCCACCACCGTGACCTTGCTGCCGAGCGCGGCGAACATGCTGGCGTATTCCATGCCGATGACACCCGCGCCCACGATCACCATGGACCGCGGCACCCGCTCGATCGTCAGGACGTTGTCGGAGTCGAGGATGGTCCGCCCGTCGAACTCCACGCTGTCCGGGCGCGCGGGCCTGGTCCCGGTGGCGATGACGACGTGGTCGGCGCTGATCAGCCGCTCCTGGCCGCTGATCTCGCGCAGCGCGACGGTGTGGGCGTCGACGAACCGGCCCGTGCCGGCGAACACGGAGACGTGGTT
This sequence comes from Streptomyces sp. NPDC049687, assembly GCF_044465285.1. Lineage (NCBI taxonomy): Bacteria > Bacillati > Actinomycetota > Actinomycetes > Kitasatosporales > Streptomycetaceae > Streptomyces > Streptomyces sp. NPDC049687. Next base: position 429,971 of record NZ_JBITLN010000002.1, on the reverse strand, counting down.
GCGGGACAGCTGGCTGCGGATGACGTCGATCTCCCGGCCGACCACGTGCTGGGTGCGCGCGGTGAGATCGGCGACGGTGATGTCCTCCTTCAGCCGGTAGCTCTGTCCGTACAGGTCGCGCTGGGTGAGACCGGTGAGGTACAGCACCGCCTCGCGCAGGGTCTTGGAGGGGATGGTGCCGGTGTGGAGGGAGACCCCGCCGACCATGTCGGGGCGGTCGACGACGGCGACTCGGCGGCCCAGTTTGGCCGCGGCGATGGCGGCCTTCTGACCGCCGGGACCTGATCCGAGGACGAGCATGTCGAAGTCGGGCACCCTCCGCAGTCTGACAGCGCGGGGGCCCACAGCGAAAGAGCGTACGGACTTCTAGGGCAGCAGCTTCTCGATCGCGCTCGGGCCCTCCTTGTCGAGCTTGCGCCGGGCCCACTCGAGGTTGCGCGGGGTGAGGTCCCTGCCCGTGGCCAGGACCATGTCCTCAGGCGACACTTCGGTGCCGGTGCGCGTGTGGAGCAGGTTGTCCGGGGTGACGCGTTCCGGGGAGGGCCGGGCGGCGCCGGGCTGTGACGTCGGCATGATGTCTGCTCCTCGCGTCCGAAGGAATGTACTAACACCATTCATCCTGGAGCCGCGCCGTGCAATCCGATCAGACGCGGCTGAGATGCCGGGAAGATCGGGCGGGCGTGCAATGGGCCCTATGGCACCCACCACCGCCGGGGACCCGCGACGCGGGGGACTGCGCAGGCTCGGCGCCTGGTGCGCCCATCACTCCTTGTTCGTCATCGTCGCCTGGCTGGTGGCCCTGGTCGCCCTCCAGGTGATCGACCGCTCCGTCGGCGGAACCTACGAGGACAACTTCCAGCTGTCGGACGTGCAGTCCGAGAAGGGCCTGGAGGTCCTGAAGGAGCACGACCCCCAGGCCGGCGGCTACAGCAGCCAGATCGTCCTGCACGACGACAAGCAGGCGCTGAGCGCCCTCGGGTCCCAGATGTCCACCACCGTCGGTGACCTGCAGAAACTGCCCCATGTGCTCGCCGCGCAGAATCCGCTCTCGCAGACCCCCGGCAAGGTCGGCCCGGTATCCGACGACGGCAGGACCGGGTACATCACCATCCGCTTCGACGTCCAGCCCTCCACCCTCGGCGACGACTACCTGACCGGCGTCGACAAGGCGGTCCAGCCGCTGCGGGAGGCCGGCGCCGAGGTCGAGTACGGCGGCTCGCTCGGCGAACTGGCCCGGCCCACGGCCGACGACCGGGTCAGCGAGCTGATCGGGTTCGCGGTCGCCGTCGTGGTCCTGCTCGTCGGCTTCGGCAGCGTCATCGCCGCCGGTCTGCCGCTGGTCACCGCGCTGATCAGCGTCGTCGGCGGTCTCGCCTGCCTCGGCCTGCTCGCCGCCGCCTTCACCTTCGCGACCGTCTCACCGACCCTCGCCACCATGATCGGCCTGGGCGTCGGCATCGACTACGCCCTCTTCCTGATCACCCGGCACCGGCAGAACCTCATGAACGGCGCCGATCCCGCAGAGGCCGCCGGACACGCCACCGCCACCAGCGGCCGCGCCGTCCTGGTCTCCGGCACCACCGTGATCATCGCGCTCGCGGGCCTCTACGCCTCCGGGGTGTCCTTCATCGGCAAGCTCGGCCTCGCCGCCGCCATCACGGTCGTCTCCGCCGTCGTCGGCGCCCTCACCCTCGTCCCCGCCCTTCTCGGGCTCATCGGCCGGCACATCGACCGCTACCACGTGCGCGAACCGGTCGCCGAGACCGACGCCGAACCGGGCGCCACCCCGCACGGCACCTGGCACCGCTACGCCAGACGCGTCGAGCGCAGACCCTGGGAGTACCTCGGGGCCGGCGTCGCCGTCATCGCGATCCTCGCCATCCCCGTCTTCTCCATCCAGCTCGGCCACATCGGAGACGGCGCCGACCCGACGTCCTTCACCGACCGGCGTGCCTACGACCTGATGACCGACGCCTTCGGCCCCGGCTCCAACGGGCCCCTCACCGTCGTCATCGACCAGACGGACGTCCCCTCGGACAAACGCTCCGACCTCACCTCCCAGGCGCAGAAGACCCTGAACGCCGTCCCCGACGCGGCCACGGTCACCCCGCTGACGGCCACCGAGGACGGCGACGTCCTGATCGCCACCGTCTACTCCACCCAGGCCCCGCAGGACGCCACCACCACCGACCTGACGAACCGGCTCAAGGACGACACCCTCCCCGACGCCGTCTCCGGCTACGACGCCAAGGGGTACGTCACCGGCACCACGGCCGCCCAGGTGGACTTCCGCGACATCGTGGCCAGCCGGCTGCCCCTGATCATCGGGGTGGTCGTCGCCCTCGCCTTCCTGATCATCCTCGCCGTCTTCCGCGGCCTCCTCGTCGCGGTCAAGGCCGCCGTCCTCAACGTCCTGTCGATCACGGCCTCCTACGGCGTCGTCGTCGCCGTCTTCCAGTGGGGCTGGGGCGGCCCCGCGCTGGGCGTCAACGGCGACGTGCCCATCGAGAGCTATGTGCCGATGATGATGTTCGCCATCATCTTCGGCCTCAGCATGGACTACGAGATCTTCCTGCTCTCCCGCGTCCACGAGGCCTGGAAGCGCACCGGCGACGCCAAGGACTCCGTCGCCCACGCCCTGGAGATCACCGCCCGGGTGATCACCTGTGCGGCCCTGATCATGGTGAGCGTGTTCGCGGCGTTCCTCATCAGCGACAGCATCGTCGTCAAGATGCTGGGCCTGGGCCTCGCCGTCAGCGTGCTCATCGACGCCACCGTCGTACGGCTGCTCATGGTGCCCGCGGTGATGACCCTGCTCGGGGCGCACGCCTGGTGGACGCCGCGCTGGCTGGACCGGATCCTGCCGCACATCGACGCCGAGGGGGACGCCGAGAACCTCAGCGGCGAGCCGGACGGCCGGGCGCGAGAACGAGCATCGTGACGTCGTCGCCGACGGTGGGGGAGTGACGCAGCAGATCCGCCCAGACACGCTCGGCCGTGGTCGCCGGGTCGGTGCCGGCGGTGAGGGCGGGCAGCCGGTCGGTGAGGGGATAGAAGGCGCCGGCGGTGTTCCTGGCCTCCCAGACGCCGTCGGAGGCGAGGAAGAGGCGGTCGCCGGGGAGCAGGGGCACGGCGTGGCCGACGGGCCGGGCCGCGTCCGGGAGGCCGAGACCCAGCGGCGTCCACGGGGCGAGGGCCACCTCCGTCGCCGTACCGTCGCGCAGCAGCACCGGCGGCGGATGCCCGCACACCACGATCCGTACGGCGTCCGCGGCCGGCGCGAACTCCAGCAGGACGGCCGTCGCGAACAGCTCGGCGTGCGGGACCCGCGCCGAGTCCACCGCCAGCCGCCGGTCGAGGCGGGCCGCCACCGCCTCCAGGGACGGCTGGTCGAGCACCGCCTCCCGGAACGCCCCCATCAGGGACGCCACCGTCGCGATCGCCGCCAGTCCGTGCCCCTTGACGTCCCCCAGCACCGCCCGCACCCCGTGCGCGCTCTCCCGTACGTCGAAGAAGTCGCCGCCGACCAGCGTCCCGCGCTCGGCCGCCCGGTACAGGCCCGCACAGCACACCGGACCCACCCGCTCCGGCACCGAGGGCACCACGGCGCGCTGCGCCGCCTCCGCGACCATGCGCTCCATGTCCGCCTGCTCGTCCCGGCGGCTGCGCACGAACGCCACGAACACGCTCAGCAGGGCGACGAAACAGACCGTCAGGAGGTCGGTCCGGCCCGGCCGGTCCAGTCCGAACGCCGGCACGTTGAGCATCACGACCACGGCCGCGCCGAGCACCGCGGTCGCCACGGGGCCGTACGACAGCACCGCCAGCGGCGGGATGGCACCCAGCAGGAAGCCGATGTCGAGCCGCTCGGGGCTCGCCAGCGTCGCCGCGCCGACGCCCGCGATCAGCAGGATGGGCAGTGCCCGCACCCAGGGCGGCGCGGGCGCGCCCCGCAGCCAGCTCCGCCGGTCCCCGTCCACTCGTGCCACATCACCACGCTCCACCCCGGCACCGGCCGCCGCACGCCGAGAAAACCGTTGGACGCGGTCGAGGACGACTCCGTAGCGTGTGACCGCACGCCCGGACACCACGGAAGGAGGCGAGCGCCGATGACGTACTCATCCGCCCCGCGCTCCCGTTCCGTGACCCCGGCGTGCCACGTCTGACCTCCGTGTCCGACGCCCGGGAGCGCACCAAGCCGTCCGTATCCCGGAGGAATCCGTGACCGATCCGGTCATCCGCGCGCTCGACGAGCGCGACGTCCATCTCTTCGACACCCTGCCCGACCCGCTGCGCGCGGCCGAGGCGTTCCGCAACGCGACATACCGCCCCGAATGGAAGCGGGTCGCCCTGCGCGACGGCCGGGTCGTGGCCCGCGCCGCATGGTGGGGCGGACCCGACGACGGCGAACCCGTCGTCGTCGAGTGGTTCGACTTCGCCGACGGAGAGGAGGAGGCGGGCGCCGAACTCCTGCGCACCGCGCCCTGGCGGGTCGGCCTGGAACTGGCCCTGCCCGGTGGCTGGCGCCAGGACCCCGCCCTGCGGGCGGCCGCCGAGGCCCGTTACGCTGCCGCCCGCGCCGCCGGCCACACCCTGCTCGTGGAACGCTTCGTGTACCGCTGGACACCGGAGTGCGGCCTTCCCGACCGCCCCGGCAGGCTGCGGTTCGCCCCCGAGCCCGACGACGCGGTGTTCTTCGACGCCCTGCGCCGCATCCACTCCGCCACCCTCGACGCCCACGCCCTGAAGGCCGTCGAGGAGGGCGGACTCGACCAAGCCGCCCAGGAGGAGCTGGACTTCTTCCGCTGGTGCCCGTCCCCGCGCGAGTGGTGGCAGGTCGCGTACACCCCGGACGGCGATCCGGTCGGCATCCACATCCCGGCCCACAACCCCTCCGGCCCCTGCGTCGGCTTCATCGGCGTCCTGCCGGAACACCGCGGCCACGGGTACGCCTACGACCTCCTCGCCGAGTGCACCCACTACCTCGTCGAACGGGGCGCGCAGTTCATCGCCGCCGCGACCGACCAGGGCAACTTCCCCATGGCCGCCCACTTCGCCGAGGCGGGCTACCCCGTCGTACGCGAACGGGCGAACTTCGACGCCCGCTGACGAGGTCCCCCCGGAGTCAGGGTGTTGCGCCGACGCCGTCGCCCAACAGGGCCTCGGCGTCGGCGAGTATCTCGGTGACGCGCAGGCCGAAGGCGGCGTCGCAGGGGTGCGGACTGCCGTCCCGGGCCGCGGCGCACAGTTCGTCCGCGGCCCGGGTGAGGGCGTCGGCGGCGCTTCCCGTGGGCTGCGGCAGCCGGGTGACCCCGGACGCGCCGTACACCTCGATGCCCGCGCCCGATGCCTGGGGCGGGGCCGTCAGACTGAGGGTCACCGTGCTGGAGGCGCCGCCGGTGTGGTCGAGGACCAGGTGGACGGTGTCGCCCGGGCCGGCCGCCGCGGCCGTCACCCGGCGGACGTCGCCGAGTACGGGCAGCAGGACGGACAGGGCGTGCGGGCCCACGTCCCACAGGGCGCCCTTCTCCCGCCGCCAGGGCGTGGCGAACGGGCTCCCGTTCTCCTCGGCGAACACCGATCCCAGCCACTGGGCGTGCGCCGTGAACCAGCCCCCGGTCCGGGCCTGTTCGGCGATCCAGTCGCCGGTCTCGGACAGGAACCGGGTGGTGAAGAAGACGACCGAGGCGACGCCGGCCTCCTCGGCGGCCCGTACCACGGCCCGTGCCGCGGCCGGCCTGGTGGCGACGGGCTTGTCGAGCAGCAGATGGCAGCCCGCGCCGGCGGCCCGGACCGCCAGCTCCGCCTGCACGTCCGGCGGCAACGCGACGGCGACCGCGTCCACGTCCGCGAGCAGCGCGTCGACGTCGTCGTAGGGCCGCGTCCCGTGACGGTCCGCCAGCTCCTTGGCGGCCTCCGGCCGGCGGCCCCACACCCCCGCGAAGTCGAGACCGTCGTGCGAGGCGAGGACGGGGGCGTGGACCATCCCGGCCCAGGGACCGGTGCCGAGCAGACCGATACGCATGCTGTTGGCTCTCCCTGCTGTAGAGAACAGACCGTGGGCGAGCCTCGCACACGAAGTTTGCCGGGGGTAGCCCGGGGTGCGCCCCCGTCCGGGGAACGCCCACTTCAGGCGGCCGGGCACGGCCCTTTCAGGCGGCCCGCGCCCCCGACGGCCGACCCTCGTGGTCCGCCGCCGACCCCGCGTCCGCCGCCAGGGCCTCGGCGGCTCGGCCCGAGGGCGCCGGCTGAGCCTTCGCCGGTTCGCCCGAGTGCGCCGATCGAGCCTCCGCCGGGCCGGCCCTGTGCGCGGGCCCGTCCGTGGCCCCCGCGCGCACTGCCGTGGTGCCCCCGATCAGGTACAGATGCCGTCGGCGTGCCGCGTGCCGGCGCCTGGCCGTGGCGGGGGCCAGCAGTTGGTCCTCGACACGGTCCATGAGCGCCAGCAGGGCTGACAGGGACGGCAGCAGCAGTACGGCGACCCAGAGCACGGTTCTCTCCTCGTCCGGCGACAGCGGGACGGGTGCTCAGAATCGGCCAGGTGATGCACGCCACTCTCCGCCGGATCAGGGCAGGGAGGGCGCGGCGAAACCCGTCAGCAGCGCGTCCGCCAGGTCCAGGCCGCTCTCCAGGGAGATCTCCCGCAGCGACTGGGCGGGCCGGACCGCCGCGAACTCGATCCGGCCTCCCTGCTCCAGATAGCCGTACACGGCGGGCCTGGCCAGGCTGTTGTACGCCCAGGGCGCCGAGAAGTAGTAGGCGCCCGTGTCGTGCAGGACGACCACGTCCCCCTCGTCGAGTTCGGGCAGCGGGCGGGCGTGGGCGACGACGTCCCCGGCGAAGCAGAGGGGCCCGGCGACGTCCTGCGGCACCACGGGCGTCCGCTTCGGCGTGCCGTCGGGGCCGTACGCGGAGATCCGCAGCGGCCAGGCCTCCGGCATGAACACCGTCCGGGTGGCGAGGTGGGCGCCGGCGTGGGTGAGCGCGATCCGGCGGCCGCCCGCTTCCTTGACGTACTCGACGAGCGCGGCGGTGAAGCCGTTCTTGGCGAGCAGGGAGCGCCCGAACTCGGTCACCACCTGGTAGCGGCCGTCCAGCAGGGCCGGCTCCACGGCCGTGAGCGCGGCCACGTACTCGGCGTAGGACGGCGTGACGCAGTCGTCGGCGAAGTTCACCGGCAGCCCGCCACCGAGGTCGAGGCTGGTGACCTGACGGCGGCCGACGCGCGCGTTGATCTCCTCGGCGAGCCGGTGCAGTGCCGCGAGCCCCTGCGCGATCAGCGGCAGGGGGCAGCCCTGCGAGCCGACGTGCGCGTGCAGCCGGGTCAGCCAGGGGCGCCGTGCGAAGGCCTGGACGACGCGCTCACGGGCGCCGGGGTCGCGCAGGGCCACGCCGAACTTGGAGTGCGCGGTCGCGGTGCTCATCGCGCCGATGGAGCCGCTGCCGACCTGCGGATTGACCCGCAGCCCGAGGACGGAGGCGCAGTCGGCGGGGCGCAGGACGTCGATCCGGTCGAGTTCGGCGAGGTTGTCGGCGTTCACCGCGACGCCCAGCTCCAGTGCCTCCCGGATCTCCCGGCGGGTCTTGGCGGGGGAGTCCAGCACGACACGCGCGGGGGCGAAGCCCGCGTCCAGCGCCAGCCGCAGCTCGCCGGGGCTCGCCACCTCGCAGCCCATCCCGGCGTCGGCGAGCAGCCGTAGTACGGGTACCAGGGGGCAGGCCTTGGCCGCGAAGGCGTGCAGCACGTCCGGCACGTCCGCGAACGCCTCGTGCAGCGCGGCGACGCTTTCGCGCACGCCCCGGACGTCGAGGAAGCCGGCCACCGGCCGGTCCTCGGTCAGCAGGCCGTCGGCGACGGCCTGCCGGACGGCGGGCGCGAGCTTCTCGGCGGGCGGCGAGGTGGGGTGCGGGGTGGGAAGCGACACGTCCGGGTCTCCTTCGGTGAGGGGCGGGACACTTCCAGGTTCACCCCCCGACGAGGCATACGTCTTTGGAGTACGGTCCAAAGACGACCGCAATCCCTGTGTCCGCCCACAACCTCAGGGCGACGGAGGAGCGGCCAGTCGGACCGCCAGGGCCAGCAGCAGCCGCGTGTCGGGGTCGTCCAGGTCCACGTCGTACCGCTCCCGGACCCGGCCCAGGCGGTAGCGGAGCGTGTTGGGGTGCACGAGGAGCCGACGGGCCGCCTCCGGGACGTCGCCCCCGGTGTCGCACCACTCCGCCAGCGTCCGGACCAGCTCCCCGCCCGTGGCGAGATCCGCGCGGATCAGCTCGTGGACCGGTCCGGCCCCCGACTCCCACACCGGCCGCACCGCGTCCAGCACCCGCAGCACCTCCAGCGGGGCGCCCACGCCGGCGGCGTCCGAGAAGCGCGCCGGCCGGGGCCGTCCGGCGGCGGACGCCCGGGCCTCCCGCTCCCGCAGCGCCCGTACGACCAGCATCGCCCGCTCCTGCGACCACGCGGCCCGCTCCGGCGGCACCACCGGGCCGACGCCCAGCCACACCGCCCCCGCGCCGGGCAGCGAGGAGACGGCCGCGTCCAGGTCGCGCACGACGGCCCGTACGGCCTTCTCGTGGTCCGCCGCCGCACCCTCCCCGGTGAGCAGCAGCGCCAGCCGGTCGCCGTCCCGCAGGACACCCGTGCCGGGGCGGTGCGCCGAGATCTCCAGGACGAGTACGTCCAGGGAGCGGTCGTCGGCCCGTCCCGTGGGCCGGCGTTCGGCCACCACCACCGCGCACGGCGCGTCCGGGGACAGCCCCAGTGACCAGGCGTGCGTACGGCGGTCCCCGAGCCCGTGCAGCAGTCCGCGCAGCGCGGCCTCCCGGCGGTGTGCCGTGCCGCTCTCCCGCAGCCGCTCGCGCACCAGCAGGGGAGCGGCCAGCCCGGCGGCGGTACGCAGATAGCGGGCGGCGTCCGGGGCCAGCGCCGCGCCGTCCGCCGCCGCCCAGATCGACCCGAGCACCTCCCGGCCGCTGCGCACGGCGACCACCAGCCGCTCGGGGTTGTCGCCGTCGGCCGCCCTGTGAATGACGTCCGGCGAGGTCCACAGGGCCCGCAGCAGCCCGCTGCGGCGCAGCTCGGCCACCCGCCAGTCCGGCACCCGGCCGCCGAGGATGACGGTCCGGCGCAGCGCGTCGGCCCCGGGGCCGGTCGCGGAGTGGGCCAGGACCCGCAGCCGGGTGTCCTCGATGGTGATCGACCCCTTCACGTACGCCGCGACCCGCGCCGCCAGCACGGCGAGCGAGGGCGCCGCCTCCGGGCCCCGCAGCGGCTCGGTGTCTTCCTCCCGGCCGGCGCCGACGTACGACAGCGCCGACCGCAGCAGCGCGGCGGCCTCGGCCCAGTCGGTGCCCTCGGCGCGCGCCAGGAGCGCGATGCCGGCCTCGCGGGCCACCGGCACGAGTCCCTCGTCCGCCTCGCCCAGGACGACGGCGCAGGCACCCCGCCGGGCGGCCTCCTCGACCGTCCCGGCGACGGGGGCCGCCCCGACCGCCAGCAGCAGGACGCCCTCCTGACCGGGGCTCAGGTCGTCCAGACCGACCGCGATCCGCCGCACCGCGGTGTCGGCCGCGGCGGGCGCGCACAGCAGGCGCAGCGCGTTGCCGTCCTCGAAGGCCAGCAGGGACCGCAACGTCACGGCCGTGGCGTCGTCCATTCGGGGTGTACTCCTCGCAGTCTGGAAGTGACGGACCCGCACCGCGCACGAGTGGCGTGGCACGAAGGGGAACGTGCGTGACTCAGCGTGCGTGCCCGCGTTACGTACGGCACGAACCCGCGTGGCGCGATAGTGCCCCCGGAGGGTGACACGTCCGCCCCGTGCGCATGATTCGCCCAGCTCCGGGCACACGCAGCGCAACAACTGTAGAGAGGGGCGCTCGTGATCGTTCCGGACCCCAAGGTAGCCAGGACGTTGTTGACCCGGTACGCGACGCTGAGGATCGCTCAGGCGGAGCAGGAGCGGCCGGAGACGGCCCGTGAGCTGCGGGACGTGACCTACACGCTCTGTGTGCTGATGGGCACATCCGAGGTCCGCGAGGCGCTCGCCGCGGCGGACGCCCTGCTCGAGTCCCGGGCCACGTCGGCCGGCAAGGGGTTGTCGCTCGCCGTCTGAGCGGTTGCCGGTGCGGCCGGGGCCCCGATCGGGGCCCCGGCCGCACCGGGGTGTCCTTCAGGAGGCCGCCGAGCCGCACCGGTCGGCGGGCCGGGGGCCGGACTTCGGGGCAGGTCCGGCGAGCCACTCCGCGATGGTGCGGGCGATGGGCTGACCGGTGTCCACCTCCACGAAGCCGAACTGCCCCGACTGGTTGCACTCCAGGAACCACCAGGTCCCGTCCGCGTCCTCGGCGAAGTCGAAGGCGCCGTACGACAGTTCCGCCTCGCGCAGATACGTCCGTACGGCCTCGGCGAGGCGCGGCGGGACGTCGGCGGGGCGCCACGGTGTGGCGGAGGGCGCGTACCGCACGTCCACCACCTCGGGGTCCGCGCCGGGCGCCGTGTCCTTGCGGGCGGCCAGGATCCGGTCGCCGACCGCCGTCAGCCGTATGTCGGCCCGCTTGGCGACCCGGCGCTGCAGCAGCGTCGGACCGTAGGCGACGGCCGCGAAGTCGGCGCCGGGCGGGACCCGCGTGGTGGGCACCGCACGGGGTGGATCCTGCGGATGAGCACCGGACACCGGCTTGACCACCAGGTCCGGGTAGCGCTCCGCGAAGTCCCGCGCGGCCTGCGGGAAGGTCGTGATGAGGGTGGCGGGAACGGGCAGCCCGCTGCGCTGGGCGAGCCGCAGCTGCCACGGCTTGTGCCGGGCACGCAGGGACGCGTCGGGATGGTTCATCCAGCGCGCCCCGGTGCCCCGGAGCATGCCGTAGAGGGCCTGCGAGGCCTCTTCCGTGAGCCATGCGGACGGCTGGGCCGCCCGCGCCGCCGCGACCCCCGGCCGGCGCACCCACACGGACCGCAGTCCGTCCAGGCTCACCAGCCGGCCGGCCGAGGACAGATGGCCCCGGAAGGCACCGTGGACGTACTCGCCCGAGAGGGCGACGGTGCTGGTCAGATCGGCCGGGTCGAACCGGACGACCGGGACGCCCGCGGCGTTCAGGTGCACGACCACCATGTCCGCCGTGACGTCCTCTTCGCAGGTCAGGATGAGCACGGTCATCTTGCGCGGCCCGTGCTCAGTCGTCGAAGTGGGTCTTGGAACCCGCTGTGGAGGTGGTGGTCCCCAGTTCTCTGAGCAGGGCGTGGTCACGAGCGGCGACACGGCCGTCGAGGAGTACGTTCAACTGCAGTCCGGGGTCATAGGCGTACGGAGTTGCGAACTCCAACTCCGCCGCAGGGCGTGCGTAGTTGAGCGCGAACGGTTGCATGTTCTCTCCCTCGTCGGTACTGCCTCGATCAAGCGGTGCCGCTGTGCGACGTCACTCGGGCCCGCTGCATTGGTGCGACCTTCAGTCACTTATACGAATCGAACGGGTGGTTGGTTTCCTTACTCTCCGTGATCATCGGCGAGTCGGGACCCGAACAGGGCGCGGAGCAGGGGAGATGAGCCGAACGGGGGACGAAAACGTCTTCAAATACGGTCAGTTGGGATCCCCGCGCGGTCGGGGGCGCGGCGCAGGGAGCGCAGGGCGAGCAGCAGGACACCGATGTCGTCGAGGTAGACCGGATCGGGCAGGACGTCGGTGGGGAGCACGAAGTACAGGACCGCGCCCCAGAACACCCAGCGCGGGCCGGTGGGAAGTCCGGCGCGTCTGAGGTCCTTTCGGGCCCGGACCAGTCGCAACAGGATCGTGGCGGCGATCGCGAGAAGAGCCACGGCCACTGCCGCGGCGACGGTGACGAGCGTGGTGGTCGTGTCCACGGGCCCTCCCTCCGGGTCCGTCGCGCGGCGTTCCTGCCTAGTTTTCGATTTCCCCGATTTCGGTTCCCGAATTCCCCACTTCCGGCGGGATTACCACAACGGAGGAGGCGATTTCCGGCCGTTCGCCGCCCGCCCGGCCGCCACGCAGGGTGGCGTGTTCACGTGGCGGATGTCACATGTGTCGTCGGCATGGCCGACCCCCGCACCCCGGCCCCGGGGCGCGGCTACCTGTCCGTCGCCTCGGGACCGTCAGCCGGTGGGCCGGCCGGGTCGCGCGGGTCCTGGGAGGGTTCCGCCGGCGTCGGCCGCAGGCCCATGGTGGTCTCCTTGAGCCGCTCCAGGGTCCGGCCCAGCTGCTGGAACGGCGAGCCGCCCTTCTTCACCGGCGCCGGCTGCTGCTGCCCGCCGGCCTCCGCCGCCTCGCGGTAGGCGGCCAGCGCCTCGTGCGCCTGCTCGGCGGCCTCCCGGTACAGGTCCCGGGACTGGGTCATCGCCTCCAGGGCCTCCTTGTACATGGCGACCAGCTCGCGTTCCCGGGCGAGTTCCTCCTCCAGGGTCAGCAGCTGCCACTTCTCCCGCAACAGGGTGAGCGCGGCGTCGCCGCCCTCCGGCAACTGCGCGGGCAGCGCGGCGAACCGCCGTACCGCGTCCAGCACTTCGGTCGGGTGCGAGCCGTCCAGGAACACACTGCGCACCGAGAAGTCACCGGCGTCGTATCCGTCCGGCGCGGGGGTGCCGGGCAGCACCAGCGCCCCGCCGCGCGGCACCTCGACGCCGAAGTCCTTCAGGGCCCAGTTCACTGTGCGCAGTTGGTGCGGCGCCGCCCGGTGCTCCACCACCCGGTGGTGCAGACCCGGAGGCAGCAGCGGGACCAGCGAACGCCGGCCGAGCTCGTCCGGCGTCATGGCCTCGTGGACGACGACGTCGATGGTCCAGGTGTCGCGCAGGGCGCCCCGGAGCGTGCGGCGCAGTTCCTTGTCGTCGGCCGGCAGGGGGTTGACGTCGAGGAACCGCAGACCCGTCACGGTCTCGTGGCCCCACGCGGTGTCCGTCTCCCACGGCCAGAACATTCCGGCGGGCGACGGCCACCGCGGATCCCAGGGCCGCTCCGCCTCCGCGACCAGCGTCCACTCCTGACCGCGGCCCGACCACTCGGCCAGCTTCAGCCGGGCCCGCACGGTCACCTCCTCCGGCACCTGCCAGCGGGCCTCGAAGGCCGACTCGCCCTCGGCGGTCTCGGTGTCGGGCAGCTCCCGGAAGTCATGGAGCGTCCCGCTGTCCTTGAGCACCTGCAGGTGCTTGCGCAGCACGTCCGGCGCGGCCGGGCCGGTGTGGCGGCCACGGCCGAGCCAGACCGTGGAGGGGGTCGTGGGCGGGACGGTCGCGGAGATGTGCATGAGTCCGTTCGTGGGAGAGGGTGTCAGGGGCGGACGAGGTGACGCGCAGGCCAGTATCGCGCGCCGGGGGGTGTGCTTGATCACCCGGGCGGGGCGGACGGACCCGGAGGCACCGGTCGTACCCGGTCGAACGTGTCCCTTCCCCGCCGTACGGGCCGTCACGCGTCCCGCCAGCACATTCGTACGGGGTGTGCGCGGCCCGCACACCGTGGGCGCCGTACACCACGGTCGGCCCACGCGCACCCATGGGTCCGCGGCGCCACGGCCCCGAGAATCGAACCGGCGGACAGGGCTCGCCCACCATCCGCATAGGGGCGAGCCCTGCCCGCCGTGCGTTTCCGGCGGCCGGTCGAGGGGGACTCGCCGGTCGTGGTGGCCTACGGAGCGGAGCAAAGGGTGTGGCTGCCCGTGCTGCGGGCGGGGTGGCTGACGCAGACGTTCGTCCACTGGTCCTTTCCGCCGGAGACGGTCCAGGCGCTGCTGCCCGCACACCTGGTCGTCGAGGAGTACGAGGGCGCGGCCTGGGTGGGGCTGACCCCGTTCCTCATGGCGGACGTGCGCCCGCCCGGCATGCCCGCCGCGGTGCGGGGGCGGACGTTCCCGGAGACCAATGTGCGGACCTACGTCAGGCACCGGAACGGCCGGGACGGCCTGTGGTTCCTGACCCTGGAGGTCGGCTGTCCGCTGATGCTGGCGGCACGCGCCGTCGGCGCGCCGTACCACCCGGGCACCCTCGGTGTCAGCGCGAACGGCGACACCGTCTCGTACACCGGCCGGAGATGGGCGCGGGGACCCTCGTACCGTCTGGTCGTCCGCCCCGGAGACCCGATCAGGCAGCCGACGGCACGGGACGTGTGGCTGACCTCGCGGTGGCGGGCCTACACCCACCGGTTCGGCATGCTCTGGGAGATACCCGTCGAGCACGAGCCGTGGCCACTGGCCGGCGCCGCCCTGGAGGTGCTGGAGCAGACGCTGACCACGGCCGTGGGACTGCCCGCGCCGGTCGGCGAGCCCGTGGTGCACTTCTCGGAGGGAGTCCGGCATGTCCGGCTGGGAGCCTCGCGGCCCTGCGCCCCGGCGGCGGCCCCTTCCTGAAGGGGCCCGTCCGCCGCTGCTGCGCTTCGACGGCTGGATCGGCGGCCTGGGCACCTCCTCCGGGACACGCGTCGTGCTCGGGCACTGGCGACGGTCGCCGTTCGGTCCGTTCAGCGATGTGATGCTCGAACGGGCCGACGGGGAACGGCTGCTCCTGGCCCCCACCCGGGAGACGGCGGACTTCATCGGCGGCACCTACACCTTCGACACCGTACGCGTCGTCCCGGTGCGGGTGAGCGTCGCGGACGACACCTGGTCCGTCACCGCCGGCTCACTCGACCTGCGCTTCGTCACCGGGCGGCGGGGGCTGCTGGGGCTCCTGCTCCGTGGGGTGCCCACCGCGCTCGCCCGCCGTCCGGCGTGGAGCGCGCTGACGGACCGGCCCGCACGGGTGCTGCTGCCCGGCGTACGGACCCGGGGCAGCGCCGGCGCCGGTCGCCACGAGTGGTACGCCGCCCGCGACCTGCGGCCGATCCGTGCGGTGTGGGCGTTCTGGGAGGGCGTCGGGCTCGGTGGTGCGGCACCCGTGGAACCGCCCGTGCGCTTCGGATTCGGGTCGGTGCCGAGGAGACCCTCGCTCACCCGGGTCACGACGACGGTGGCCCTCGCGGGGTGCGTCTGAACAACGCCCTCCACCTGGTCAGGGGGGGCTCGGCGGCTTGACCCACCCCAGGGACCGCTCGACGGCTCGCTGCCAGTTGTCGTACTCGGACTCCCGTCGTTCGGGGTCCATGTCCGGCAGCCATTGGGCCGCCCGGTGCCAGTTGCGGCGCAGGACCTCCAGGTCCGGCCAGTAACCGGCGGCGAGCCCGGCGGCGTAGGCGGCGCCCAGGGAGACCGTCTCGGCGACCATCGGCCGCACCACCGGCACATCGAGGACGTCGGCGATGAACTGCATGAGCAGGTTGTCCGCCGTCATGCCCCCGTCCACCTTGAGCTGCTTCAGGCCCACCGAGGAGTCGGCGTTCATCGCGTCGACGACCTCCCGGGTCTGCCAGCCGGTGGCCTCCAGGACGGCCCGCGCCAGATGTCCCTTGGTGATGTACGAGGTGAGCCCGACCATGACCCCGCGCGCGTCGCTGCGCCAGTGCGGGGCGAACAGACCGGAGAAGGCGGGGACGATGTAGCAGCCGCCGTTGTCCTCGACCGTCAGGGCGAGCGTCTCGATCTCCGGGGCGCTGCTGATCAGTCCCAGACGGTCACGGAACCACTGGACCAGCGAGCCGGTGACGGCTATCGAGCCCTCCAGGGCGTAGACCGGCGGCCGGTCCCCGATCTTGTAGGCGACGGTGGTCAGCAGCCCGTGCCGGGAGCGCACCACGTCGGTGCCGGTGTTGAGCAGCAGGAAGCTGCCCGTCCCGTAGGTGCACTTCGCCTCGCCCGGGGAGAAGCACGTCTGGCCGAAGAGGGCCGCCTGCTGGTCACCGAGGGCGGCCGTGATGCGTACGCCCGGCAGGAGCGAGTGGGCGGCTCCGTACGTCTCGGCGGACGACCTGATCTCGGGCAGCATGGCACGGGGCACTCCGAAGAACGCCAGCAGTTCCTCGTCCCAGGTGAGCGTGCGGATGTTCATCAGCATGGTGCGGCTGGCGTTCGTGGCGTCGGTGAGGTGCAGGCCGCCGTCCGGGCCCCCGGTCAGGTTCCAGATGAGCCAGCTCTCCATCGTGCCGCACAGCACCTCGCCGTCCTCGGCACGCCGCTTCAGACCGTCGACGTGGTCGAACAGCCATCTGAGCCGCAGTGCCGAGAAATACGTCGAAGGGGGCAGACCGCACCGCTCGAGGAAGAACTCGTCCCCCGGGTCGTGGCGCAGGTCCGCGACGAGCGGCGCCGTACGGGTGTCCTGCCATACGATCGCCCGGCCCAGGGGGGTGCCGGTGCGCCGGTCCCAGAGCACCGTCGTCTCCCGCTGGTTGGCGAGGCCGATCGCGGCGATCTCGCCCGCGTCGACACCGGCGCCGGACAACGTCTCGGGCACGATGCGCCGCAGGTTGCGCCAGATCTCGACGGCGTCGTGCTCGACCCAGCCGGGCCGGGGGAAGTGCTGCTGGTGCTCCCGCTGGGCGACCGACGCCAGCCGCCCGTGGTGGTCGAAGAGAATGCAACGGGTGGAGTTGGTGCCCTGATCGATGGACATCACATACCGTTCGACCATGATCGGGTCTCCTTCCGGCTCCCTAGGAGGGGGCGGGGTCACCAGCGCGCCGCGCCCAGGTCTCTGGAGATCGCCCGTGCGGCCTCCCTCAACAGGGTGATCAGGCTCGACCGGGGATGCCCCTGGCCGTCGCAGATCCGCTCGACCGGGCCCGACAGTCCGATGGCGCCCACCACCAGGCCGCCGTGCCCCCGGATCGGCGCGGCGACCCCGGCCTCCCCCATGCTCATCTCCTGGACCTCGGCCGCCCATCCGCGCTCGCGGATCTCGGCGAGCGCCCGGCCCAGCCGGTGCCGGTCGACCAGGGTGTGCCGGGTGTACGCGTCCAGCCCCGATTCCAGGGCCGAGTCGACGGGAGCGGTCCCGAAGGCGAGCAGCACCTTGCCGAGCGAGGAGGCGTGCAGCGGCAGCAGGGAGCCCACGTCCAGGGTCTGGAACGTGTCGTCCGGCCGGAACACGTGATGGACGACGAGGACCTTGCCCTCCAGCGGGGTGCCCAGGCGGACCGCCTCCCCGCTGCGGGCGGCCAGGGCGTCGGCCCAGTTGATGGACCGCGACCGCAGCTCGTTGACATCGAGGTAACTGGTGCCGAGATGCAGCAGGGCCGCCCCGAGCTGGTACTTTCCGGTCGCCGCGTCCTGCTCCACGAAGTCCACGTGCTGGAGCGTGCGCAGAATGCCGTGGGCGGTGCCCTTCGCAAGGCCGAGCGAGGTCGCCACCTCACCGAGCCCGAGACGACGGGGTCCGCCGGCGAGCAGACGCAGGATCGCCGCCGCCCGTTCGATCGACTGGACCGGGCCGGTCATGAGGCGAGCCTATTACCGCGGCGAAGGGTCCGCTTCTTACCGCGGCGAAAGGTCCGCTTCATGGGTGTTCGGTAATGCCGACCCCCATTCGTTGACCCGGACCCCTTTGCTCCCTAACGTGCTCCGAGTGCCCGGCAACCGCGCCGACGGCCGGCGCCGGCCCACGGAACGCAATGGAGGAGAGAAAATGGCGGTACCGCTCGACATGCTGCCTCGGGAGACAGTGGAACACGTGTGTCCGCTGCCGCCCGTCCCCGGGGCCGTCGCAGCAGTACGCCGACGCGTGGGGGCGGTCCTTGCCGACTGGAAGGTGTCCGCGGACCTCGTCGACGACTCGCTCCTGGTGGTGTCGGAGCTGCTCACGAACGCCATCGTGCACGCCCTGCCCCCGGCCGAGCTGCGGCTGAAGTGGGCCAGGGGCCACGGTCCCGGCACCCTGCGGGTCGAGGTCACCGACGCGGGACCGGCGCTCGCACCGGGTCAGTCACGCGCGGGCATCGACCCGGACGAGCACGGCCGCGGCGAGCAGATCGTGCACGCCCTGGCGACCCGGCACGGCAAGCGCGTCCACTCCGGCGGGGTCACCCGATGGGCCGACCTCGTCGCCGCCTAGTGCCGTGACGACGGTGCCCGCAGTCCGTCTGATCACGGCCCCACCGGACGCGCCAGCGCGTCGACGGTCGCGGAGAACAACCACGGCAGCCGCTGCGCCGCGGGCACCAGTGCCGCGCGGACCGGGGGCACCCTGGTCGCCCCGAGCAGCGCGTGGGTCAGCCAGCGGTAGCGCCGGGTGAGTCGCCACCACTCCCGTTCGTAGGCCGCCAGGTCGCCGCTGATGACCGCCCGCACCGCCGCCGGCGCCTGTGCGAGTGCCAGCGCGATGCCCTCGCCGGTCAGTGCGTCGACGTAGCCGGCCGCGTCGCCGACGAGCAGCACCCGGCCGGCGGTGCGCGCGCTCGCGTCCTGGCGGAGCGGGCCCGCCCCGCGCACGGGCCCGGCAGTCCGGGCTCCGGCCAGCCGCTCCCGCACCTCGGGGAAGGCGGCGAGGTGGTCGTCGTACGGTCCGCGGCCGGAGGTGAGCACCGCGATGCCTACGAGGTCCTCGGCCACCGGGGTCACGTAGACCTCCGCGTCACGGGCCCAGTGCACCTCGACGCGGTCGCTCCAGGGGGTGAGCACGTAGTGGCGTCGCAGCCCGTGCCGCCGGTGGGCCCGACGCGGCCGGTGCAGGCCCAGGGCCCGTCGGATCGGCGAGTGCAGGCCGTCGGCCGCGACGAGGTGGCCCGCACGGGTGCCGTCGACCACCACACCGTCCTCGTCCTGCTCGACACGGCGCACGGTGCGCTGCTCGACCCGCACGCCCGCGGCCAGCGCCACCGCGCGCAGCGCCCCGTGCAGCGCGGTGCGCCGCACCCCGCGGCCCGGGCCCGCCCGGAAGTCGGCGTCGACCCGGCGCGGCCCGGCGACGTACCGGATGCCCCGCAGGTCGTGCCCCGGCGGGTGCACGCCGAGGGCTGCCAGGGCGGTGACCGCACCCGGCATCAGACCCTCGCCGCACGCCTTGTCGACGGTGCCGGCGTGCTGCTCCCAGACGGTCACGTCGAGCCCCGCCCGGGCCGCGTGCAGGGCCGTGGCGAGACCCGCGGGCCCCCCTCCCGCGACGAGCAGATCCATGCGTGTCTCCTCAGGCGAGCCGCGTCAGGGCGGCGTCCTCGGTGCGGATGCGGGTGGCGAGCAGGAACCCGTTGAGCACGGTGAAGACGACCGCCGTGACCCAGGCCGAGTGCACCAGCGGGAGGGCGAGCCCCTCGACGGCGACGGCGACGTAGTTCGGGTGCGGGAGGCGGCGGTAGGGGCCGCCGGTCACGCGCGGAGCATCGGGCACCACGATCACCCGGGTGTTCCACTGCCGGCCCAAGGTGGCGATGCACCACCAGCGCAGCGCCTGCGAGGCCGCGACGAGGGCGAGCATCGTCCAGGCGAGGACCGGTACGGTGTCCGGTCGGCGCACCCACACCTCCACGAGCGCGCCGGCGAGCAGGCCCGTGTGCAGCACCACCATGAACGGGTAGTGCCCCCGCCCCGACTCCACGCCGCCCTGCGCGAGGCTCCAGGCGGCGTTGCGATGGGACACCACCAGTTCGGCGACCCGCTCCAGACCGACGGCCAGGACCAGGACGGTGAACAGGACCTGACCGTTCACCTCTCGTCCCCCGGGGCGCGCAGGAGGACGAGTTCGGAGCAGAAGCCCGGCCCCATGGCGAGCATGAGCCCGTGGGAGCCGGGCCGGGGCGGGCGGTCGGCGAGCGTGTCCGCCAGGACGTGCAGCACCGAGGAGGAGGAGAGGTTTCCGATCCGGCGCAGCGAGTCCCAGGTCACGCCCAGGGCGTCCCGCTCGACCCCGAGGGCGTCCTGCAGCGCCTCCATGACCTTGGGGCCGCCGGGGTGCGCCACATACCAGCCGAGGTCGTCGTCGGTCAGACCGTGGTCGGCCAGGAAGCCGCGGACGTCCCCGCCGACGTACCGGCGCACCAGGTCGGGGACCGAGGAGTCGAGCACGATCCTGAACCCACCGGAACCGACGTCCCAGCCCATCATGCGTTCCGATTCGGGGTAGAGGCGGCTTCGCGAGGCGAGCACCTCGGGGCGGGCGGGGTCGTCGGACCGCGCGAGCGGATGCTCGGGACCGACGGCGACCACCGCCGCGGCACCGTCCCCGAACAGGCCGCTCGCCACGAGATTGGCGACCGAGGTGTCCTGGCGCTGGAGCGTGAGCGAGCACAGCTCGACCGACATCAGCACCGCGACCCCGTCCGGGCGGCCGCGCAGCAGATCGTGCAGGCGTGCGATGCCCGCCGTGCCGGCGACACAGCCGAGCCCGACCAGGGGCAGGCGCACCACGTCGGGGCGCAGTCCGATCTGCGCCGCGACGCGGGCCTCGAGCGTCGGGACGGCCAGGCCGGTCGCGGTGCACGACACGATGTAGTCGACGTCGGCCGGTGTGAGGCCGGCGCTCTTGAGCGCGTCGACGACCGCACGCCCGCCGAGCTCGACGCCGGCTCGGATGAACACGTCGTTCGACCGGCCGAAGTCCCCGAGCCGGGCGTACTCCTCCAGCGGGAGCACGAGGTGCCGGGTCTCGACGCACGCGTTGCGGTGGAACCTCTCGACGACGGCGCGGTCGACCGTGCCCTGGACCAGCGTGGTGGCGAAGGACTCGGTGATCTCCTCTTGGCGGTGGCAGTGCTCGGGCAGGACGCCACGGACGCTGAGGACGCGCATGGTCATGCTGGCTCCTGATGTCGGCCGCTCGGACGGATGGGTGTGAGCAACGCCCGGCCGAGGCCGAGCATGAGGGTGGGGGTGAGGCGGCCCCGGGCGAGACCGAGTTCGACCAGGTCGTCGAAGACGCGCTGGTCGGCGGCCGAGGCCCGCAGCCCGGCCTCGATGACGCGCGTGCTGCGGGCGAGCCGGGCGGCCAGGGCGGTGTGGCGCAGGTGGGGCTCCAGGATCCGGCGGGTGGCACCGGCGTACCGTTCCCCCGCCCGCTCGGGCCGTCCCTCACGCAGGGCCGCGGCGGCGGCGCGACCGGCCGCGATACCGGTGGCCACGGCGGAGTGGATGCCCTCCCCGGTCAACGGGTTCACCAGGCAGGCGGCGTCGCCCGCGAGCAGGACGCGGCCGGCCGGAAGGGGTCGGCGCGCCGTCGAGAGCGGCAGGTGGTGCCCGACCCACTGCCGCCCGCCCTCGGTGGTGCCGGGCAGGAGGGTCTCCAGGCGCTCGAGCAGTCGGGCACGGGTCGGAGCCGGACGGCCGGGGTGGAGGAACTCGCCGTACCCGACGTTCGCGAGGCCGTCACCGCGGTCGAAGGACCAGGCGTACGACGGCTGGTGCCGGGTGCCGAACTCGATGACCTGCGCGCCGCGCCGCCCGGGTGTGACCGGGGCGTAGCCGCGCAGCGCCAGGGCCACCGGACCGCGGGGCAGGCCGAGCGCGCGCCGGACGGCCGAGTGGGCGCCGTCGGCGCCGACCACGACCGCGGCGGAGACCTCCCCGTCCAGGACCACCGCGTCGCAGTGCTGCCGCAGGTCGCGGACGCGGTGCCGGAGGAGCCGGACGCCGGCGGCGACCGCCGCGTCGACCAGCCGGGCGTCGAGGATCCGGCGCGGCACCACCCACGCCGGGCGGGCCATCCGCCGCTCGGTGATCAGGCTGCCGCGGCCGAGGCGGAGGCGGTCGACCGGGACGCGGTCGTCGAAGAGACCGGTGACGCCGACCTCGGCGAGGAGGTCGAGGACGTGCGGGGCCACCCCGTCGCCGCAGGCCTTGTCCCGCGGGAAGTCCGCCCGGTCCAGGAGGGCGACGCGCAGACCCGGGTCGGCGTGCAACGCGCCCAGGGCGGCGGCGGCACCGGCCGGTCCGGCGCCGACCACCGCGAGGTCCCAGTGGATGGGTGCCGGCGCCATCAACCGGCCGCCACGAGCAGCACGACGTCGAGCAGGGCGATGGCCACCGCGGCCCGGAAGGGAGCACGGCCGCGGGTGGCCGAGGTGAGCACCACGAGGACCGCCACCAGCACGAGGACCGCCCATGCCCATGCCGGAGGGGGCCCGGCGGGACCGAGCACGGCCAGCAGCGAGGCAGCGGACAGCAGTACGACGGCCAGGACGCGCGAAGGGCGCTCGCCGATCCGGTGGGGCAGGCCGCGGACGCCGGTGCGTTCGTCGTCGGCGAGATCGGGCAGCGTGTTGAGCAGGTGCGCCCCGACACCGAGCGCGGCGCCGGTACCGGTCGCCCACGGCGGCGCCCAGGCCGGGGCGGCGCCGGCGAGGGTGACGACCGAGGGCAGCGTCCCGCAGGCACAGGCGTACGGCACCCACGACCACCGGGTCGCTTTGAGCCCCAGGTTGTAGGCGTGGCCCGCGCCGACGCCGAGGACGACGTTGACCAGCGCGACGCGCCAGCCGGCCAGCGCGGACAGCACGAGGCAGGCGAGTCCGGCCACGACGAGGGCGCGCACCACCCAGTCGACCGGGAGGTCTCCGCAGGCCAACGGCTTGTCGGTACGGCCGACGGCACGGTCGCGAGGCAGGTCGCGCAGGTCGTTGCCCCAACCGATCGTGAGCTGGCCGGTGAGGACCGCCGCGGTGACGACGGCGGCGTCGAGCGGGCGAAGGTCGCTGCGGAGCGCGAGCAGGCCCGCGATGACGCCGACCGCCAGGGCCGGCCCGCCGTGGGCGGCGGCGAGCAGCGCGAGCACGGGCTGCGGCCCGGGGCGCGTCGGGGCCGCGTCGCCGGTCACGGACACCGCCGCACAGCGACCGGCCCGCAACGGATCGCGTCGCCGAGCGCGTCGAGGACGGTGCGTGGGCGCAGCACCGGTGTCCGGCCGGACCCGGCCTCCTTTTTGCGCATGCAGGATGGGTTGCCCCGTCGCTCCCCCGCTCACACGAGGCACTCCGGCATCCGGTGGACACTGGCGTCACCCGGCTTGGGTACGGCGTGTCGTACGCGTCCTCCACTTGGCCGAGTGCGCGGGCAGGGGTCTTCGAGCGGAGCGGGACCTCGCGGACCGGGCGGAGCCACCGAAGCCGTCCTGCCACCGCCGGCTCACCGCATGACGTCGGCCAGCTGCGGCACCACGCGGGTCAGCCGGAGCACGCCCCACAGGATCAGGAGCGCGCCGATCGCCTCGGGCAGCAGCCACCACCCCGTACGAACACTCTCGTCGAACAGCGTGACGCCCAGCAGGAGGCTCACCGACGCGTCCCCGATGGTCAGCGCCGGCTGCGAAGCGACCAGCGGGCCGGCCTGCAGGGCGTTCTCCAGCAGCAGGAGCGCCGCGACCCCGGTGAGTGCGAAGCCGTAGGTCTGCCATGTGGTGAGGAAGGCGGGCAGCCCGGCGTCGGCGAGGCGGCCCGTGGCCGACTTCATGAGCGCGGCGGTCAGCGCGTTGCCGACCGCGGCGGCCGCGGCCAGCGCGGCGGCGCGGAACAACGGCGAGGACGAGGAGCGAGCGAGGACGAGGGCCCCGGCCATCGCTCCCAGGGTGACCGCCAGCACTGGAATCCACCGCTCCATGGAGGCCTGTCCCCGGGTCCCGGAGGGGGCGGCCGAGACCAGGAGCAGGGCGAGTCCGGCCACTACGCCCCCGACCGCCCGCCAGCCCTCGGCCGACAGCCTGCGGTGCATCACGGGCCCGGCGACCAACAGCACGAACGGCAGTTCGAGGATGAAGAGGGGCTGGACCAGTGCCATGGGTCCGTTGACCAGGGCCAGAGCCTGGAACACCGCGGCGCCCACCACACCGGCGATACCGACCGACCAGGCGGGCCGCCGCATGAGGGCGAGCAGCAGACGCAGGCCGCCGCCCCGCGCCACCGTGGCGGCGGCCTTGCGCTGGAACACCGTGCCCACGGCGTTGCTGACGGCGCCCAGGACGGCGAAGAGGACGGCGAGCGCGATCACGACCTCACGATGCCTCCCGGCACCGGGGAGCGGGCACCTGAGTCGGCGGTGTCGCACGCGGGGTGTGATCTTCACGCCTTCGGGTGGACCGCCGTATGCCCCGCGTCACCTCGGCGTCCCGGGGTACACGCCGGCCAGTCGCGAAGTGTCTCGGGAGGGATCAGCATGGACCGATCAGCGCTGCGGGCCGTCGGGTGGGCCCGCTCTCTGCCCATGGACTGCACGGTGAAGGCGGCCCGCGACTGGGCCCGGCAGCACCTCGACGGCCTGGGCTGGACCGAGAGCACTCCGGAGACGGTCGACGCCGTGCTGCTGACCGTCTCCGAACTGGTCACCAACGCCCACCGTCACGCCCGCAGCGACGCCCAGCTCGTGATGACCTGGGACAGCCGGTGCCTGCACATCGCGGTCCACGACGCCTCGGCCGAACTGCCCGCTCCCCGGCAGCCCAGCGGCGACCGCGTCGGCGGACGGGGCATGTTCCTCGTCGGCGCGCTGGCCGACAGCTGGGAGGCGCACCCGTGCCCGCACGGGAAGACCGTCACGGCCTGTTTCCGCCCGCCCGCCACCGGCGTCACGAGCAACGACACCGGGACGTAGACGCTGTCGACGGTTCCCCGGCCGCCGGCGGCGGGTCAGGCGTGGCGGGTGGCGCCGCCGCCGTGACGTCGGTGCCGGTCGGCTTGCCGCCGAGGTACAGGTTGCACAGGCGGGAGCCACGGGCGGGTGGCGCTTGTTTTACAGCCGGGAGGACGACTCAGAGGTCGAACTCGTGCGGCGGCAGTTCCAGGGTGAAGCAGGCTTCCCGTACGACGGCCTGCTCGGTCTTGTCGAAGTCACCGTCGGCGCCGCCGATGACGATGCCGATCTGGATGACGGCTCGGGCTTCGGCCGGCTTCTTCTTCGCCTTGGCGATCTCCTGCAGAACACTCACCTTGCCGAAGGCGAAGTCGGCGGTGAGCTTGTCGAGGTTGGAGTCGAAGCGCCGCTGGAGATCCGTGGCGTCGAAGTTCTGCAGCACCTCGTTGGTGGCGATCAGCTGTGCCACGCGCTGCCGCTCCGAGGGGTCGACGGTGCCGTCGGCGGCGGCCACGAGCGCGCACATCGCCATGCTCGCGTCCCGGAAGGCACCGCTCTTGAGGTCGTTCTTCTTCGCCACGAGCTGGGTCTGCATCTGCGACGCGGACTCCTTGAAGCGGTCCCACAGGGCCATGAGAACTCCGTATGGTCGAGTCGACGGCCGGTCCGCCCCGTCGGCGGTCCGATGCTCGCGATCTGCGACGCCGTGGGAACTAGCGGCCCGGCGGATAAGTTCCAGCGATTTTCCGCTCATGGCCGACCTCGGCGAGGTGCGGGTGAGTTCGCTCGCTCCGGCTGGACGGGGCAGCCGGAGGTCAGTACGTGACGTGGAACTCGTTCCCGCCGGCGTCGAGGAACTCGCCGGGTTCCCGGTCGCGTTGGGTGACCTCCAGGCGCACTCTGTTCCGCCCCGCCTTCGGCGCCGCAGGCGGCCCCATCACCAGCGAGACCGTGCTGGTGGGGCTCCGGCGCAGCCGGACGCCCCCGTGGTGGGACTCGGCCGTGTGCCAGCCGGCCTCGGCCTGCCAGAAGGCCCATTGCGCGTAGCGGTCCTCCTCGGCCACGTCGAGGCAGATCGCGACGAGGCCGGAGTCGGCGAGCACGCCGGGGTGACCGGGACGCAGTACGCAGAACTCGTTGCCCTCCGGATCGGCCAGTACGTCCCACGGGACGTCGCCCTGGCCGATGTCGACCGGCGTCGCACCGAGGGTGAGCAGGCGCGCCACCTCGGCCTCCCAGTCCGGCCCCCCGGCCAGGTCGAGGTGGAGTCGGTTCTTGTGCGCCGCCTTCGGCTTCGCGCTCGGCACGAAACGCAGCCGCAGGCCGCCCGTCCGGCCCTGCGTCGCGTCCTGCCAGAAGCGGTCCATGCGCGCGACATCCAGCGCGTCGATCACGATCCCGGTCAGCATCCCCGTTCCCCCAAGCCGTCGAACCGTCGACTGCTCATTGTCGCCGTCGGTGCCGGGGGTGAAGAGAGGGGGGCAGCGCTGCCCTGTGGGCCTGGTCGGAGGAGACCAGGCCCGGACGGGAGTTCGTTTGCAGGGCCGCCCTACTGGACGAGTTCCCAGTCCTGGGAACCGTCCGTGAGCGCGGTCTGCAAGGTCAGCTGCGCTCCGGCGGTCGCACCGGTCAGGTACAGGCTCGTGTCCTTGACGGACTGGAGCCTGTAGAAGCCGTCGCTGGTCTTGACGAGGTTCCAGCTGCCGGTGGCGCTGTTGTCGACCCACTGGCCGATCTTCTGGCCGGCTGTCGCGTTGCCCGTCCAGATGGCCGCCGCGCGGCCGCCCGACTTGTTCAGCAGAGTCACGCCGCCGTTCGGCTCGGTGACGACGTGCCAGTACTGGGTGTCCGCGTTCGTCGCGGAGCCCGGGGCCTCGAGCCGGACGTCGGGGACGTCTCCGTTGCCGATGTTGGCGTCGTTGGTCTTGTTCCCGGTGCCGATCACCTGGTCGGTCTTGCGGTTGACCAACTGGTAGTAGGCGCCGTCCGAGTGGCCGAGGTCGACTTCGGCGTAGGCGATCGTGGACGTGCCCTGGTTGTTGAGGATCGCGATGCGGCCGGTGCCCCCGACGTACTGCAGGTTGCGGCTGTAACCGGCCTGCGAGGTCGTCTGGTACTCCTTCCACGTACCGTCGCCGCGTCCGCTGTCGTTGACCCAGACGTTGCCGCTGCCCGCGGCGTTGTAGACCAGGCGCCCACCGGGAAGCCTGACGAGCACCGGGCTGCCGCCCGTGGCGAGGGCGTGCGAACCGGTGTCGAGCGGCAGGGTGGTGACGCCCGTGCCCGTGGCGGAGCCGGTGTAGAACTTCAGCGGGTTGTCGGCGAGCACGTACTTGGTGTTGACGCCTCCGCCCCAGTACTCGAAGGTCAGCAGCCACTTGCCGTCCGTCGTGCGGACGACGTTCGCCATGCCCGGACGGCCGCCGCCGATCTCCGTCTTGCCGCCGCTCATGGTCTGGTTCAGCCCGGCGATGTCGACGACGGGAGCGCTCCACGCCGTGCTACGGCCGTCCCAGGTCTTGTGGACGAGGATCTGGCCCTGTGAGTCCGTGGCGGTGTCGTTGGCGGGGTCCAAGGTCGGGACGCCGGTCGTGGCGTTGAAGCCGGTGTAGTCGTTCTCGTCGGAGTAGTAGCAGACGAGCTGGCCCTTGTAGACCATCAGGTACGGCTCCCAGAGGGGGTCCACCTGCCTGTTCGTGTTCGCGGCCGCGATGTTCTGGCCGACGGCGCCCGCGCTGCCGCCCTGCCAGCCCCCGGTCGCCACGACGTTGACGATCTTCCAGGTCGCACCGTCGTCGGTGCTGGAGTACAGGGCGATCGCCAGGTCCTTGCGGTCGCCGTCGTTGGACGGCGTCCAGTTGGGATCGGCCGCCTTGTGTTCCTTGTAGTAGTAGTCGTCGCCCGACACGACGCTCGCGAGCAGCAGCGTGCCCTGCTTCAGGTTTCCGACGTCCTGCGGAAGGACGTAGAGGTACGGGTTGGTCCAGTTGCTCGTGTACTTCGCGTACTGGGGATCGCTGGACAGATACGCCGGAGCCTTGACCTCGGACAGCGGCTGCCACGTCGTTCCGTGGTCGTCGCTCTTGTAGACCGGCAGGGTCTGCTTGTCGGCGCTTCCCGTCTCCGTCACGACCGTGGACTTCTCGAACGACGCGACCAGACGCCCGCTCGGCAGCTCGGCCGACTTCGGGTAGACGGCGCAGTTGCCCCGGCCCTTCAGGCACGGGTCGCCGCCGAGCTGGTAGAGAATCCCGCCGGTCGGGCTGTACGCCTGCGCACCGGACGCGGGTATGGCCAGCAACACGGATGCTCCGACGACGCCTCCCAGCGCCTTCGCCAGCCTTCTTCTCTGCATGGCCCCTCCTTCGGGGATGACCAGATGATGTTCGGGTTCCAGGAGCGGTCGCCGGCTTCAGCGGGCCGGGGTGCCGTCGGTGTCGGCGCAGGCGAAGACGCGCACGTCCCACGGGCCGAGATCCAGTGCCGTGCCCGCGAGGACGGATGCACCGGTCAGGACGTCCGAGAGGGCGGCCGGCGCGGGGACACTCGCGGGCTCCCAGCTCCAGTTGTGGACGATGTGGACACGGCGTCCGTCGGGGGAGGTGCCGGTCGTCGCGGTGACGGACGCCGGGAGGTCGCCCCAGGTGTGGCGGGCGGAGGGGGCCAGCCACTCGGCCAGTGCCCGGGCGAGATCGCGGCCGGGGACCGTGCCGACGTACGTGACGCGGCCGGCGCCGTGGGGGCGGGTGGTGACGGCGGGCCAGCGGCCGAAGTGCGGGTGGTCGTAGGTGACCAGCGCCTCGGCGTCGGTGACGGTCAGGCCGTCCGCCCAGTGGGTCGCCGTGGCACCCTCGGGCAGGACGAGCGGTCCGCCGTCTGCCGGCAGCACGGGCACTTCCCGGACGAGGTTGCCGAACTCGTCGTAGCTGACGCCCGCCACCTCGGTGAGACGCCCTGGTGCCCGCTCGGCGCGGGCGCGGGCCTCGTGGTCGGCATAGCCGGTGCGCGGGCCGAGGACCAGGTGGCCGCCGGCTTCCGCGTAGTCCGCGAGCCAGTCCAGAGTCGAGTCGGCGGCGATGTACAGGCCGGGTACGACGAGGACGGGGTGACGGCGGACGGCCTCCTGCGGCGTCAGGTCCTCCCGTTCGCCGCGCGGGTCGTGCAACTGGCGGGCGTGGACGATGCGCACCTGGCGGCCGGCGTCGAACGCGCCGCGGTAGAAGGGGTCGAAGATACGGTGGTAGGCCTCGGGGTCGGGCTCGCCGTCCGGCTTCGCGAGCGGCGGGTACTTCTGCATGAGCCACTTGCTGGGCGTCGAGTAGACCATTGTGATGTCGGCGTCCGGTTCGAGCCCGGCGACGAGCTCCCCCGCGGTCTCGAACTCGGCTCCCAGGCGCGCGAGTTCGGCATAGGTGCGGCCGGGCCGTCCCGTGTGCGGCAGGATGCCGCCCCAGTAGGTCTCGGCGCCGAAGTGCAGCGTGTGCCAGTGCCAGTACTCGATCATGCGGGCCCCGCGGCCCACCAGTGCCCAGGCCGCCTGGCGCCACTGCCCGTCGTAGCCGGGCCGGTTGTCCCAGGGGGAACCGATGGAGCCGGCGTTGGTCTCGGTGACCAGGAACGGCTCCTGGCGGGAGGAGAACATCCAGTCGGCGGTCTGGTACAGCGACCACACCCCGGTGGTCTGCCACTGCTGCTCGTGCTCGTCGGGCGTGGGGTCGGGGAGCAGCAGGCCGTCCTGCATCGCGTAGTAGGGGTTGCCGGAAGCGATGTCGAGGCGGTCGGTCAGCTCGTCGTCCTCCACTCCGGGACGCTTGTAGGAGATGCAGGTGGTGACGAAGTGCTCGGGGCGGGCGTACTCACGGACGATGTCGGCCTGCCAGCCGATGAACTCGGTGACCTGGCGGGCCTGGAACGCCCTCCAGGCGACGTCGTACTGCGGCTGGGCGTTGCCGTCCGGCGTCCACAGGTCGGCCCACGTGGACAGCCGGTGGGACCAGTACACCAGGCCCCACTCGCGGTTGAGGGTCTCGACGTCGCCGTACTTCTCCCGCAGGTGGTCGGTGAAGCGCTGGAAGACGCCGTGGTTGTGGAAGAGCTCCAGGCCGGGTTCGTTGTCGACCTGGAAGCCGATGACCGCGGGGTGGTCGACGTATCGGGCGACGATCCTGCGGATGATCCGCTCGGCGTGGAAGCGGAAGGCGGGGTGGGTGAAGTCGACCTCCTGGCGGGCGCCCCAGCCGATGCGCTCACCGGTGCGGCGCTCGCCCGTGATCTCCGGGTACTGGCGGGCCAGCCACGGCGGGACGGCGTACGTCGGGGTGCCGAGGACGACGGAGATGCCGCGCTCGTGGGCGCCGTCGAGGACGGGCTGGAGCCAGTCGAGGTCGAAGCGGCCGTTCTCGGGCTCCCAGGTGGACCAGACCGACTCGCCGACCCGGATGACGGTGACGTGCGCGCCTGCCATCAGGTCGAGGTCGGTCTTGAGTCGTTCGGCGGGGCGTTCGTCGCCGTAGGGGGGCCGGTACTCGTGGTAGTACGCGGCGCCGAAGAGGACGCGGGCAGGCAGAGCCGCCATGAAGGGAACCTCCGGGAAGATGTGAGGGGTTACTGCTTGACGCCGCCGGCGGCAAGGCCGCTCTGCCAGTACCGCTGGAGCATGAGGAACGCCACGACGAGGGGAAGGATCGAGATCAGGGACCCGGTGACGACCAGGGCGAGCATGTCGCTGCTGGCCCCGGCCCCGCCGTTCTGGGCCTGGGCGGCCCAGGAGGAGAGGCCCACGGTGATCGGGTACAGATTCGGGTCGTTGAGCATGATCAGCGGCAGGAAGTAGTTGTTCCAGGTCGCCACGAGCGTGAACAGCAGCACGGTCACCAAACCCGGCGCGAGGAGCCGCAGCACGATCGTGCCGAAGATCCGTGCTTCTCCGGCCCCGTCGATGCGGGCGGCCTCCAGGAGGCTGTCGGGGACGGCGTCCTGGGCGTAGACGCGCATGAGGTAGAGGCCGAACGGGTTGACGAGGGACGGCAGGATGATCGCCCAGGGGGTGTTGACCAGGCCCGCCTTCGCGAAGAGCAGGTAGGTCGGGATGGCCAGGGCGGTGGCCGGGACCATGACGGCGCCGAGCACCAGGTTGAAGGCGGCCCGGTCGCCGCGGAAGCGGAACTTGGCGAACCCGTACCCGCCGGCGGCCGCGAGCAGAGCCGCCCCGATCGCGCTGACCCCGGCGTACACGACCGTGTTCAGCAGCCAGTGCACGAAGACGCCGTCGTCCTGGGTGAAGGTCTCCTTGACGTTCGTCAGCAGCTGCGGGGTGTGCGAGAACCACAGCCCGAAGCTGTTGAACAGGTCCTGAGTGCTCTTGGTCGAGGCGATCAGCAGCCAGAACAGCGGGAGGAGGAAATAGGCCAGGGCCGCCAGCATGGCGATGGTCAGCGGCGTGCTGCGGCGCCGGGCGGCGGACGCGCTCCGAGCCGGTGCGGCGGACGGCACGTTCGTCGGCGGGGCGGCCTTCGCGGTGGGGATCGTGGTCGTCATGGGGTCCTCCGGCGGTTCGCGGTGAGCAGCACGGCGTAGGAGGCGATCACGATGACGAGGCCGAGGAGGAAGGACACCGTGGCCGCGTAGTTGACCTGCTGGCCGGTGAAAGCGAGCGTGTAGGCGTAGAGGTTGGCGGTGTAGGAGCTGCTGATGACGTCCGGGGCGATCTTCATCAGCAGGTTCGGTTCGTTGAACAGCTGGAAGCTGCCGATCACCGAGAAGAGCAGGGTGAGCAGGAGAGCGGGCCGCAGTGCCGGCAGCTTGATCGACCAGGCGGTGCGCCAGGCGCCGGCGCCGTCCATCGCCGCGGCTTCGTACAGCTCGGTGGGGATCGTGCGCAGGGCGGCGTACAGGATGATCATGTTGTAGCCGACGAACTCCCAGGTCACGATGTTCGCCAGGCTGCCGAGCATCCAGCCGTCGCTGAGGAAGTCGGGGACGGGCAGACCGAGTGCGCGGCTGAGCTGGGCGAACGGCCCGAAGTCCGGTCCGTACAGATAGCCCCACATCAGCGCGGCGACCACGCTCGGCACGGCGTACGGGACGAAGATGCCGAGCCGGATCAGCCGGGCGAGCCGCAGCAGGCCGCTGTCGAGCGCGAGCGCGAACAGCAGCGCCAGCAACAGCATCAGGGGGACCTGGATCAGGAAGAAGAGCGCGACGCGTCCGATGCCGTCGAGGAACCGCGGATCGCCGAGCGCCTGGACGTAGTTGTCGAGTCCGACGAACACCGTCCCGCCGATCAGGCGTTCCTGGAAGAGGCTGAGATAGGCGGCGTAGCCGAGCGGGGCGAGGAAGAGCAGGAGGAACAGCACCATGAACGGTGCGACGAACAGCGGTCCTGCCGCCCGGTGACGGCTCTTGCCGCCGCGCCCGGGGCGTGTCGGCCCGTCTCCTCTCCCGCCCTTGGGCGAGGCCGCGGTTGTGGCAGTCATCATCGGGCCTTTCTGAGCGAAGGGACTGTGTCGGTGGGGGCGGGTCCCAGCGCCACCGCACGGGACCCGACGGGCCGTTAGGGCGCCTTGACGGTGAAGCCCTGGCCCTTGGCGTAGGTGGTCAGCCGTGACTGCCAGGTGCCGAGCGCGCGGACGGTGTCGGTCTTGTCGGCGAGGGACTTGCCGACGGTCTCGGTCCAGTCGGTGGCCGCCTGGTCCAGGAACGGCGGCCACTGGAAGGAGGAGTTGACCGTGGAGCTGATGTCGGCGAAGACCTGGTTGACCTTCTGGCCGCCGTAGAAGGCGGGCGCGTCCCCGGTGAACGCGGCGTCCGTGAGGAGGGCCTTGGTGGCGGGGAAGAAGAACTGCTCGGTGGCGAACATCTTCGCGCTGGCCGGGTCGCTGTTGAGGAACTGCGCGAACACCGCCGCCGCGATGGGGTTCTTGGTGGAGCGGATGACCGCCGTGGTGGAGCCGCCCCAGTTGCCGGAGCTGGGCTTGGACGCGTCCCACTGCGGCAGCGGGGCCGCCCGCCACTTGCCCGAGGTGGACTTGGCGGAGCCGGAGAGGAAGACCGGACCCCACGCGGCCGTGATCCAGGTCGCGTACTTGCCCTTGTTGAGGGCCGCGTACCAGGAGTCGGTGAAGTCGGGCTCGACGCCGATGACGCCCTCCTTCGCGAGCCCGCCCCAGTAGTCGCCGAGCTTCCGGGATACGGCGTCGTCGACGCTGATGGTGATGTCGCTCTTGCCGGAGGTGACGTACGGCTTGGCGCCCGCCTGCCAGAGCAGACCGTGCCAGGCGGCGACCTGGTTGGCGGCGAGGTTGGTGAGGTAGACGTCAGGGTCGGCCTTGTGCAGCTTGCGGGCCGCCTCGGCGAACTCGTCCCAGGTGGCCGGGACCTCGATGCCGTGCTTGTCGAAGATGTCCTTCCGGTACAGCATGCCCATCGGGCCGGTGTCCTGCGGGATCGCCCAGACCTCGCCGTCGCGTCCGCTGACCTGGCCCCAGGTCCAGTCGACGAACGTGGACTTGAGCGCGGAGGCGCCGTACGGGCGCAGGTCCAGCAGGCTGTCGGTGATGGTGAAGGTGGGGATGGCCTGGTACTCGATCTGCGCCATGTCCGGGGCGCCGCTGCCGGCCTTCAGGGCCGTGCGCAGCTTGGTGTACTGGGGGGTGCCCTGGCCGGCGTTGACGACCTTGACCTTGACGGCCGGGTACGTCGCCTCGAAGAGCGCGACCTCCTTGGCGATGTTCGGGACCCAGGTCCAGAACGTCAGCTCGGTCGGCGTCTTCATCGCCTTGTCGATGTCGGACTGGCTGACCGGCTTGGCGGCGGCGGAGGAACCGCCGGAGTCACCACCGCCGCAGGCGGTGAGGGCGGCACCGAGCGACAGGGCGCCCGTCGTGGTGAGGAAGAAGCGGCGGCTCATCGGGGAGGAGCCGGACATGAACGTGGAGAGGTTTCTGGGCATGGTGAACTCCCGCCGGTGGCGAAGATGGCGGCACGCCTGGTGGGGCGTGCGGAAGCGTGGTGGAGGAAGCTGCGGACGCGCCGACCGGGGCTCGACAGCCGACGGGGCCGGGGACGTGTCCTCGTGGACCGGGCCGGCGAGCGTTCCTGGTGGAGCGTGGAGGGCGCGGCCGGAGAAGGAGGGGACGGGGCGGAGGCGGAGACCGCGGGGAAACGTGACTCAGCGTCTGCCGGATTCAGGAGCGGCCCCGCGGCAATCGTGTGGCGGGGGCGTCGGAAGGGGCGGGGCGTGACCGGAGGGAGCGGCTTGGCCTGGGGTCACGCGTCGGACCGGAGTACGTGCTGTCCGGGCTGACCGGTGGTGTTCAGTGGGGGGTGGGCGGGCCTCCGTTCGCGAGCTGCGCGGGGTGCGCGCTCCCGCCGGGACGGGAGGCGGTACGCCGGCCACGAGCCGGGGTCGTCCGGCTGGGCGGAGGCGCGGTGGAGGCACGCACGATGAGGTCGATCGGTGGATCGCCGGCAGGCAGGGGGGCGGCGGCCGGGTTCTCGATGGCATGCACGAGTCGCTTGAGTCCCTCCTGCGCCACGGCGTCGAACGGCTGCCGGACCGTGGTCAGGGGAGGAGTCACATAGGCGGCGACCGGGATGTCGTCGAAGCCGACGACGCTGACGTCCTCGGGCACGCGGCGTCCGGCCTCCGACAGGGCGCGGATCAGGCCGATCGCCATGTCGTCGTTCGCGGCGAACACCGCGGTCACGTCACTGTCCTCGGCCAGTTCGCGTCCGGCACGGTACCCGGACGCGGCCGACCAGTCGCCCTCGACGGCCGGCGGTACGGCCCTGCCGCGGGCGGACAGCGTCGCCCGCCATCCCTCTAGGCGGTCCCTGGCGGCATACCACCGCTGGGGACCGGCCAGGTGATGGACCGTCGGATGGCCAAGGTCCAGGAGGTGCTCGGTGGCGGTGTGGGCCATCAGGTCGGCGCCGCCTCCTGCGGTCAGCACCGTGGGTGCGGTGACGGGGGAGGGCGCGCCGATGACGAGGACCGGAACGTCGATACGGAGCGAGGTGTTTCCGTCGGCTCCCTCGGCAGCGTCTTCGTCGATCGGTTCGGAGATCACGATGCCGTCCACGCCCTGATCGAGGAGCGAGTCCACGGCACCGGCCACGCCCGCCGGGTCGCCTTCCACCGTGTTGACCACGCGCAGCGCGTAGCCCGTGTCCCGGACGACCCGCTCGACACCCATGAGCAGCGAGGCGGGGCCGTACAGGGCGGTGCCCAGGGTCACCACGCCGATGGAGCGGGTGCGTCCGGAGGCCAGTGCCCGGGCGGCGTTGTTGCGCCGGTAACCGAGCTCTTCGGCGGCTTCGAGGACGCGCCGACGCACCTCGGCGGAGACGTACTGCTCGTCATTGAAGACCCTCGACACCGTCTTCTGCGAGACCCCCGCCAGGCGGGCCACGTCCACGCTGCGCGGAGCCGCGGTGTTCCCGCTCCGTGCTGGTCCTCGCGTCATGGTGTCTCCCGATGGCCGGACGTACCAGCCAGATGATGTCAGAACCGTCTGGATCTGCCTACGCAGTCATGTCTACGCAGTCATGTCTACGCAGTCATAAGGTTGTCGTCAAGAGTCCGGAACGCATCCGTAACACAAGCCCGGGTGACGCCGGGGCGAGGGAAGGTTCACGGTCGGGGGTGCGGCCTCGCGCGACGCCGCGTTTCGGGCCCACCCGGATGAGACTGTGCGAGGCGCCCGCGGGAACTGGAGACTGCGACTGACCACCGACCAACCCCTCCGCACCGTCGCCACGACCTGGTGACCGAGACTCCTGGGAGGCAGACATGACGGTGAGCGGACTCGGCCTCGTCGTGCACGGCGGACGCGCGGAGGCCGTGGAGGCGGCTCATGTGGTCCGTGCGTGGTGCGAAGAGCACGCGGTGCGGTGCACGGACATCGACGTGTGGCATGACGGCGGGCGACGCACCGCAGGTGAGGAGGTCGGGGCCGCGGGCGACCCCGACCTCATCGTCACCCTGGGCGGAGACGGCACCTTCCTGCGAGGCGCCCGGCTGGCCGCGGAGAACGACGCCCTGGTCCTGGGCGTCGATCTGGGGCGGGTGGGCTTCCTGACGGAGGTGTCGGCCTCCGGAGTGCGCTCGGCCCTGGACGCGGTGCGCGAGGACCGGCTCAGGATCGACACGCGCATGCTGCTCGCCCTGCGGGCCTCCCGCCGCCTGGAGATACCGGCGAACATGGAGGAATGGGTGCGGTACGGCCGCGGCCCCCTTCTGCCGCCGCCCCGGGTACGCCCCGACTGCGAGGTCGACGACGAGTGGGGCATCCCCCTGGACGTCACCGCGCTCAACGACGTCGTCCTGGAGAAGCTGGCGAGGGACCGGCAGGTGTCGGTCGGCGTGTACATCTCCGGGCGGCTCCTGGCGTCCTACTCCGCCGACGCGCTGCTGGTGGCCACCCCGACCGGCTCGACCGCCTACAGCTTCGCCGCCGGCGGACCCGTCGTCTCGCCCCGTGCGGAGGCGCTCGTCTTCACGCCGGTCGCCCCGCACATGGCGTTCGACCGGTCGGTCGTCACGGCCCCCGACGAGCCCGTCGGACTGCGCGTCCTCGAACGGTCGGGACCGGCCGCGGTCAGCATCGACGGCCAGGTGCGGGGCGTTCTCGACCCGGGGGACTGGATCGGCGTGTACGCCGCCCCGCGTCGCCTACGGGCCGTCCGGCTGGGCCCGATGGACTTCTACGGCCGTCTGCGCGAGCGGATGAACCTGACCGACGCCCCGGCCGCGGTCGCCGACGGATCGCCCGCGCCCCTGTGGTCGGTGACGACCCCTCCGCCCGGAGACCTCGCACATCTGGCGCTGCTGACGGTGCCCGAGGGGCCCTCCCCCCTTCTGTGAGCACTCACGGCTGCCGGTGAATCGCGCCGAGGCCGTCGCGCACTCGGTGCGTGAAACTCCTGTGCGCCGGCTCGCACACCTCTGCGATCATCCCCGAATGGCGCACAGTTTCGCATCGCTGGTCATCCGGCACACCCACCGCCTTCCCTCTCCCGAGGGCTCCGCCGGTGAAGGAGCCACCGCCGCTCGGCAGTTCGACGCGGCGCTGACATCCGTGGGCTTCAAGCTCTCGGCGGAGCTGCTGGAGCGGCTGTCGGGGCTGTCCGAGGAAGCGGTCGTGCACACTGCCAGGCGGACGCTGCGCACCGTGAGCGAGATGGTGGGCGACCACGTCCGGCACAACGCGTACTTCATCGACTTTCCGGCGAACGTACCGGACACCGAAGAGTTCTGGATGCGGTGTGTGACGAAGGCGCTCGGCGACGACAAGTCGCGCGAGAGCGTGCTGACGCAGCTGGCACACGGGGTGCTGGACCTGCTCGGCCTGCCCGCGTACGGCCGCTACCAGCACACCTACGAGGAGATGCTCGCGGCCCAGGACGAGCTGATCGCCTCGGCGGGCGACCGGGTGACCGTCCTGCACCTCGGGCGGGACCTGGACGACGAACTCACGGACCTGTACCTGGCCTTGGCGGGCAGCACGACACCACTGGGCGAGGACCACCTGCGCGACCTCAAGACCCTCGCCGAGCGGTGCGCGCCCGGCCCCCAGCCGGAGTCGATCCCGGTCCGGGAGAACCGGGCGGTCGTCAACGAGGCCCGTCTCGCCGTCGGCGCGGACCTCCTCCTGGACACCGTCACCGATGTGCTGCGGCTGGCCTGCGCACTGTCGGGCGGCGACGTGACGATGCAGGAGCCGACCCGGTTCCGGGCCCTCTCGCGGCCGGCCCGCCGTGCGCTGCTCGCGGGTCTGGACGCCGTGGTCGCGGCGAACCCCGCCAAGCTGGCCGATGTCCACGCGTACCGTGAGCCTTTCAAGCGTCTCGGTGAGCGTCTCCATCCGCACGAGTACCCGCGCTGGCCGCACGCCGCCGACGTGTTCGCCGTGGCGCGGGGCGAGAAGGAGGCACGGTCCTTCGACAGCCGTGTCGAGAAGCTGCTCGGCGAGTCCGACGTCCTCGGTGCGGTGCGACTGCTGACGTCCGCTCCCGGCAAACTGTTCCGCACCCTGGACCTCCTGCTGCGCACCGCCGCCGACCAGGGGGAGCGGGACGCGGTGGTGGCCGCCGCGGTGCGCGTCGCTCCCGAGGTCTCCGGCCGGGTCGTGCTGTCGGTCCGCGAGCACTTCCAGAACCGGGAGCGGGAGACCGCCGCGCCCCGCATCTTCGTCAACCGCAGGGGCCGCGCCTGGGTCGCCCCCGACGTCCGGCCGCCCGTCCCCGCCGCCGACCGCGGTCGCCTGATCGCCGTCCTCGACGCCGAAATGCGCCGCAGGCTCCCGTCGCCGGGCCGGCTGCTGCTCGACCCCGACGTCCTCGGCGTGGCGCTCCCGCTCAGCGGCAGGGCGACCGCGGCCGGGCTCGGCGTACTGCCACGAGGTTCGGTCTCGGCGGTCGACGGCGAACAGCTGCGCTTCTTCGTGTACTGGAAGGAGTCCCGGAACCGGACCGACTACGACCTCTCGGCGCTGCTCCTCCACGCCGACTACAGCACCGACTCCTGGCTCTCCTACACATCCCTCACGGCTGTCGGGGGCAAGCACTCGGGCGATGTCACCGAGGCGCCCGACGGGGCCTCGGAATTCATCGACCTGTCCCTGGACCGGGTGCGCAGCCCGTTCATCGTTCCGCAGGTCAACATCTACGCCGGTGAGAGCTTCGAGGAGGTCGAGGAGTCGTTCTTCGGTTTCATGCTGCGCGGCGGTGAGCAGAAGGGCCGGCCGTTCGAGCCGCGCACCGTGCGGATGAAGTCGGACCTTCGCGGTGTGGGGCGAGTGGCGCTGCCGCTGGTGTTCCGGCGCGAGGACGACGGCCGGTGGGGCGCGAAGTGGCTGCACCTGTATCTGAAGGGCATCTCGTCGGCCAACCGGGTCGAGGAGAACCAGGTGTCGGTGTCCAAGGTGGTGCGCGCCCTCGTGGAGCGCGAGTATCTGACGGTCCGGTACCTGATCGACCGGATGTCCGACGACACCACGGCCGTGGATCTGTGGGACGGCGATCCGGTCCCGGACGAGCCCGTGATGTACATCGGACTCGAACGTCCCGAGGGACTGCACCCGGACTCCCGGGTCATCACCCTCGGGAATCTGCGCGAGTTGATCCCCGGCTGAGTGCTGAAGGCCGTCCCGTGACTGAGCGCCGCCCCACGCCCCGGGGCGAGTGCGAGCGACAGGGCGTCGAGGTGGTCGCCGACCGCGCGCTCACCTCGGCGCACGCGCCGGTGCAGCGGAGAAGGGCCCGGCCACAGCTCGGTTGCTCTCCCACGCACATCCCATCGCTCTCACGTCACCCGACCAGTCCCACAAGTGCCGTGCGCCGTGCGACACAGCAGCGGCCCGCACGGCCGTTTCTCTCGTCAACATGCGGATTCCTACCGGCAATTGAGCAACGAAGTCCCCCTGCTACGGTGGCCCGATGGCATTGGTCAAGCAGTTCCAGGTCACCTTCGACTGCGCTGAACCCGAGCGCGTCGCTCGTTTCTGGTGCGAGGTGTTGGGGTACGTCGCACCTCCGCCACCGGAGGGGTTTGCCACTTGGGACGATTTCGATCGCTCGCTGCCGCCTGACGAACGGGGTTCATGGTTCGCGTGCAGTGATCCCACAGGTGTGGGCCCGCGGCTGTACTTCCAGCGAGTTCCCGAAGGGAAGGTCGCAAAGAACCGGCTGCATCTCGACGTACGGGTCGCCACCGGACTGGTGGGTGAAGAGCGCCTGGCCACGCTCGAGGCCGAATGCGCGCGACTGGTCGCGCTCGGCGCGGTACGGGTGCGACTGCTGCCTGCCGATGACGACAACGAGTCGTGCCTCGTGATGCAGGACGTCGAGGGCAACGAGTTCTGTCTCGACTGAGCATCCCCGAGACGGCGGGGTGGGGAGCCGGGAAAACCCGCAAGACCTGGTCCCGAGCAGACTGTTAGCATTGCCTGTGGCGAGGCCATGAAGGGGCTTCCTTCTCCTCTGCCGTGAAAGCGGCTTCAACGCGATGAGTCCCTTCGCTCTCCTCGCCCTCGACATCGCTCCGGGCGGTGCCCGCGCTCACCGCGCGAGCGCCGCCCGAGCGGTTTTCAGGGGGCGTTCCGTGCACGTCACGGCCGAAGAGCACGGCGTGCACCGTCAGCGTGCCGCGCCGGATGGGTCGCCCGCGCACCCTGTTCCTGGTCCTCGCCGGCCGGCCCGTCGATGCCGGACGCGCCCTGGCCTGGGGGCTGGTGGACCGGGTTGAGGGATGATCCGTGACAGACGCGCGGTTTCACCGCCCAGCCAGAACCCGGTGGACGGGCCTGGTGCGTCAGCCACCGCCGTCCAGGTCCGCCCGGCGGCGGAGTACTCGTAGCTCGGGGCCCTGGAAGCACATCTCGTACAGCTTGCCCCGGGCATGGTCGAAGGGGCGGTGGAGAACCATCATCAGCCGGCCGTCGAAGGCACGGAACAGCATGCCGTGACCGCTGTCGTCGCGGACCAGGGGGCGGCGCTGTTCCCAAGGTCCGGTGACGTCACCGGACGTGGCGACGGCGCAGGTCTGGACGTATCCGCCGCCGATGCTCCCGTCCGGGCCGGCCGTGTTCTTCTCGTACGTGGACCACAGCATCAGCAGGGAGCCGTCGGGGGCGCGGTGGAGTTGGGGGCCGTCGGTGATGTAGGGCGGGAGTTGGTGGGGGGTGCCGGCGGGGAGTTGCTCGGTGAGCCAGGGGGCGTCGGAGGCCTTGAAGAGGAGGACCGGGGCGCCGGTCGTGCCGGACAGGTCAGGGGTCAGACGGACGGCCTCCATGGTGCCGTCGATCGTCTGGAGCCACTCGTGCGCGTAGACCAGCCACGGCTGCCCGGAGTCGTCCACGTGGAGCGTGCCGTCCAGGGCCATCAGGTGCTCGGGGGTGGTGGGGCGTGAGGGGGTCAGGACGGTGAAGGGACCCAGGAGGGAATCGGATACGGCGATGACCGTGCCCCGCGTGTGGTTCCGCATGGGGAACGGCGTCCCCCAGGGGCCCGGCGGCGCCACCGGAAGCGGCTTCGACTCGTCGTGGAGGGTGGTGAACAGGTGGTAGCGGCCCGCCCATTCGTGCACCTCCGGTGCCCACGCGCCGTCCTTGGCCCAGAGGCCCTTCTGCCCGGCGGTCAGGAAGACCACGGTGGGGCGCGTCCAGTCGCGCAGGTCTCGGCTGCGGTAGACCATCGTGCCCGCCCCGTCCACGCCCGAGACGGAGGCGTCGTTGGACGTGTAGAGGTGGTACATACCGGACTTCGCGTCGGGCACGATGAACGGATCGTGCAGCGGCATGTCGGGAAGCCGCATCGGTTCGGTCTCAGCCACGGCCGAAGACTACGTGGACCTTGTGCGTCGCTCAGCTCATCGGCGGGGACGGAAAGGAGCTGATGACGTACAGGGCCTCGTCGTCGATGGCGTGAGCCGCGTCTGATCGGTCAGGTGCCGCACGGTGCCGTCGCTCCGGTCGTCCTCGGCGCGTTTGTGCAGGTCAGCGACGTGTTATCCGACATGACAACGGTCACCGATGCAGCCTTTGGTGATTCGCGTCAGTGTGCGCTTCACTGCGAGCAGGGCATCCATCGAGAGGGGGAAGGCGTCGGCATGAGCGATCACGGCCATGACCACGAGGCTGGTCCGGGGCACGCGCACGGCGTTGGACACGACCACGGGGCGGGCGGACACGCCGGCCACTCCCACGGCGTCTCGGCGGACGCCGACCGCCGCTGGCTGGCCATCGCCCTCACCCTCATCACCGCGTTCATGGCGGTCGAGGTCGTCATCGGCGTCATCGCCAGTTCACTGGCCCTGATCTCCGACGCGGCACACATGCTCACCGACGCCGCCTCCATCGTCCTCGCGCTGATCGCGATGCGGCTGGCGGCCCGCCCCGCCAAGGGCGGCTACACCTACGGCCTCAAACGCGCCGAGATCCTCTCCGCGCAGGCCAACGGCCTGACCCTGCTGCTGCTGGGCGCCTGGCTGGCGTACGAGGCCGTCCGCCGCCTGATCTCCCCGCCGGAGGTCGAGGGCGGCCTGATGCTGGCCACCGCGCTCGCCGGTATCGCCGTGAACGTGGCCGCGACCTGGTGCATCTCCAGGGCCAACCGCACCTCCCTCAACGTGGAGGGCGCCTACCAGCACATCCTCAACGATCTGTTCGCCTTCGTCGGCACCGCCATCGCCGCCCTGATCGTCGTCCTGACCGGCTTCGCCCGCGCCGACGCCATCGCCACCCTCGTGGTCGTCGGCCTGATGGTGAAGGCCGGATACGGGCTGCTGCGCGAGTCCGGCCGCATCTTCCTGGAGGCGGCCCCGTCGCACGTCGACCCCGACGCCCTCGGTGACAAGCTCGTGGCCGAACCGACCGTCGTAGAGGTCCACGACCTGCACGTCTGGCAGATCACCTCCGGCCAGACCGCTCTCTCCGCCCACATCCTGGTCGAGCCGGGGGGCGACTGCCACGCCGTCCGCCGCGGTCTCGAAGAACTCCTGCGCCACGACTACGGCATCACCCACACCACCCTCCAGGTCGACCACGCCCCCCTCCCGGTGCTGCAGGTCGCTCTCCCCGGCGACCGCGAGCTGCTGCCCACCGAGGACGCGGGGCACTGCGAGGAGGCGCACGGGCCGGTCCACAGGGGCGAGCCGCACGAGCACTGAGCGGACGGACGGGCGATGGCCGCATGACGTCGCCGCCCTCGGACGTGCGGTCTCAACCCCTCCGGTGCCCGGCGGAGCGTCGGCGCCGGCGGGCCAGGCAGCCGACCGCCATCCCCAGGGCACCCATGGTCAGGCCCACCCCCAGAGGTTGTGCGAAGTCGGCCGGATCCGTGCTCCCGCCCACGCCGCCCTCGACGCCGCGGGTCGGAGCCGGGGACGTCGTCGAGCTGATGGCGGTGCGGTGGGGCAGTACCTCACACGCGACGCCGTCGTCCGGCCCCCGGTCCTCGTCCAGCCGGTTCGGATCACCGGGATCGCGGTTCAGTTCCGCCTGAGCGTCCTCCTGAAAGACGAAGTCGCCGCAGTCCAGATCGGATTGGGCGTGTGCGACGCCCGCGACTGGTCCGGCGGTGAGGACCACCGTCACGGCGGCGGCGAATCCGGCACGTATTCGCATGAGCCGTTCCTTTCGAAGCGACGGCACCGGGCCGTCACCGCGAGCCTAGGAACACCGCCGCTGCCCGGCCCTGTTCTGTTACGCCGTACGAGGCACGGTCTCCGCGGGCCCGCTCGTCAGCCGGTGGCGGTGACGGGCTCCCATTCCGCCTCGGGGTCCAGTGGCAGTTCCGGCCGCTCCCGTTTGAATGCCTCGGCCTGCTGCTCGACCTTCGGCAGGACGTGGTCGGGCGCACCGAATCCGCGGAACAGGGTCGCGCAGTACTCACGGGCCAGGAAGGACGCGTCCCACTGCCCCTCCGGATCGACCCACTGATAGGTGTGGTTGTGCAGGTTCAGGAACTGCAGGGTGGCCAGCCGCGGCGGCATCGCGCGGAAGGTGCTCCGGCCCACGGCCTCCTCGAGCAGCCCGGAGATCAACTGCTCGAAGTCGGATCGCTGGCCCAGCAGGGCTTTCAGCTCCGCACCGCTCAGACTGCGGTAGTCGTGCTCGTAGACCCAGATGTGGTCGAGCCTGCGGAAGATGATCGTCAGCAGCGATTCCGACAGCAGGCGCAGCCGCAGCAGAGGATCCGTGTCGAGCTCGGCGATCTGCCGCGCCCGGGACAGCAGCGGCCCCATCACGCGCGCCTGGATCTCGACGAGGAGATTCTCCTTGGAGCCGATGTAGTAGTACAGGGCACCCTTGGCGAGCCCGACCGCCCGGCCCAGGTCGTTGATGGACGTCGCCGCGTATCCCTGCCGGGCGAACAGCTCCGCCGCGACATCGATGATCTTCTGTCGTCTGACCTCGAAGCCCGGTCCATGGCCCGGCGGTCGTGGCATCGGTTCTCTCCCCGCTTGATGTGACGAAGTATCGACCAAGGCCGCCCATCGGGACCACGTCGGACGGCTTGGCGCACATCCGGGGGAAGTGGATTCCGGGGCAGCACTTGGTTTGCTGGACCAAACGGTACGTTAAAAGATGGCGTCCATGGATCTCCGGGTGGGCCGGAAAACCGGCGCAGACGGGCACTCGTCCTGTGACGCGGGTCTCGGGTGAGGAGGGGCGCATGACCCCCCGTAGGTATTGCCACCGGTGCCGGTAGCGGGACGGGAGAGGCATGCGCGAGGCGCCTCGCCGACATGGTGGACGTGCTGTTGCTCGCCGACCGCAACGACGCGGCCGTGGCCGCGCTCGCCAAGGACTTGTCCGGCTCCGGCACGAGGGCCGTCGCCGAGCCGCTCGGCGTGGACGTCACCCGCCCGGAGGACCTGGCGGGCCTGGCCGGGCGGGTCGGTGAACTGGGCACCCTGCGGGCCGTCGCCCACGCGCAGAGCGTGGAGCCGGAGGACGCCGACTGGCGCGCGATCATCGAGGTGGACCTCGTGGGATCCGTACGGCTCGCCGAGGCGCTCCGCCCGCTGGCCACCGTCGGCACGGCCTTCGTGTACTGCGCGTCGGTGTCCCCGCTGATCGCTCACATCGATCCCGACCCGGCGGTCGCGGCCGTCCTGGACGACCCGGCGGAGGAGGGGTTCCTCGACCGCATCCCACACGCGATCAGCCCGGCCCTCGAGGACCCCGCGTGGGCGTACCCGTGGGCCACCTACGGCGTGCACCGCTTCGCCCGGGCCGAGGCGGTGCGGCTCGGCCCGGTGGGCGCACGCGCGTGCTCCCTGTCGCCCGGCGCGATCGACACCCCCAGACCCGGATGGAGGCGGCGCGCAACG
Source organism: Streptomyces sp. NPDC049687 (assembly GCF_044465285.1). Classification (NCBI taxonomy): domain Bacteria; kingdom Bacillati; phylum Actinomycetota; class Actinomycetes; order Kitasatosporales; family Streptomycetaceae; genus Streptomyces; species Streptomyces sp. NPDC049687. The sequence goes on along the minus strand of NZ_JBITLN010000002.1, from coordinate 385,776 downwards.
AGTCGGTGCGGCAGCTCATCCGCCGCACGCCTCTGGGCCGCGCCGGTCGTTACGAGGAGGCCGCCGCCGTCGCCGCGTTCCTGCTGTCGGAGGAGGCGAGCTATGTGAACGGGGTCGACATCGTCGTCGACGGTGGCTTGTGCGCCGCGGTGCAGGACGAGTGACACCGCAGGCCGCAAGGCCACGACGGTGACGGCGACGGACGATCCGGCCCGACGCCCCCGCCGCTGACTTGCCCCCCGGCTACCCGGTTCCTCCCGGACCGGTCGCCGGGGGAGGCGTGAGCAGGCCGGCGACGATGTCGTTGAGCGGGCCGAGGAGGTCGTCGGACGTCGCCCCTCCCAAGGGCTGCAGGCCCACGGCGGAGCGCAGGACGGCGACGCCGACGCCCAGGGCCACCAGGAGCTGCGCCCTCAGGAGCTCTTCGTCCTCCGGCGCCGACCGGCCCCCCGAGGCAGCGAGCACCTGTCGGCTGAAGTCCTCGAGAGCGTGGCGGCGCAGGTCGTCCACCTGCTCGTCGCCGGAGTCCCGCAACAGCATCAGCACGGGATGCTCGCCGAACTCCGCCCATGCCCCGGCCGCCAACTGGCGGCTGAGGGCCTCGGCCAGGGCGGCGGGGTCGCCGGGGAACCCCCCTTCCCCTCCCAGGAAGCGGGGCGCCGTCGCCAGTGCCGCTTTGAACAGGCCCTCTTTGGAGCCGAAGTACCGTTTGATGAGTGCCAGGTTGACCCCCGCGTCGGCGGCGACGTCCCGCAGCGTCGTGCGGTCGTACCCCAGGCGGGTGAACCGGCCGCGGGCGGCCCCGAGCAGCGCCTGACGAGTCGCCGCCGCGTCCCGCCGCCGTCGACCGTCGGCGGGCCGGGAGCCGGGCGGGGAATCGGTTCGGCCGGGCGTGTCCGGCACGTCCTCCGGCGGCACGCCGGCTCCTGTCGTCGTCACCACCTCGGACCCCTTCCGCGCACGGCCCGGCCGCAGGGCCGGTAAGCCCCTTAAGTAATCACTCGTTGACATCGTTCCGGGGCGTGGTTACGTTACCAAGTAATCACTTGATGACTTATGCTCCGGCGTGGAAGGAACGATGACGGTGTCCCAGGAAGCGCTTCTCGTCATGGATGTCCAGCAGGCAGTCGTGGACCGCTACCCCGACCCCGACTACCTGCCGCGCCTGCGCAAGGCGATCGACGCCGGCCGGGCGGCCGGCATCCCCGTGATCCACGTGGTCGTCGGGTTCCGCCCCGGTTACCCCGAAGTCAGTGCCCGCAACAAGATGTTCGGACGGCTGGCGAGCGCACCGGCGGCCCCGGCCGGCGACGACCGGATGACGCGGATCCATCCGGACGTGGCTCCCGAACCCGGCGACATCGTCGTCACCAAGCGACGTGTCAGCGCCTTCGCCGGCAGCGATCTCGACATGGTGCTGCGGGCCGGCGGCATCGATCGCCTCGTCCTCACCGGCATCGCCACGAGCGGTGTCGTGCTGTCCACCCTGCGCCAGGCGGCCGACCTGGACTTCGGCCTCACCGTGCTGTCCGACGGATGCCTCGACGCCGACCCGGAAGTGCACCGGGTTCTCACGGAGAAGGTGTTCCCCCAACAGGCGGACGTCACGACCGCGGCCGACTGGGCAGCGGGGGCCACGGCGTCCCGCGGCGCCCGCCCGGACGGGGTCCCGCTCAGTGAGATGCCCGCGCCCTGAAGAGCCTGCCTGGCCGCTGTCCCACCCACTCGTCGAGGCGGCCGCGGCGAGCAGTCCTGCCGAGGTGGCCGACCGGCCGGCCGAGGCCGTACGACGACAGGGGGAGGCCGAGGTGGGGATCCTCACCGGCCGACCGGCCGGGGCGGCGAGATCGCGGACGTCTTCACAGGGTGCGTCCCGGCACCCGGCGGCCGCTGGTCGTCGGCGAGTCCGGGGCGGGCGGGACCCGCTGCCGGTCCGGCTGGTGCCGGCGCTGGTCGAACGACGGGCGGCCGTGGAGCCGGTGCCCCACTGTTCTGCGGGTAGGGGCCGTTCACCAGTTCCGGCACATCGAGCCGCGGCGCACGAGCCCGCCGCCGATCCCTGCCGCCTGCTACGCGTGCCGGTGCCCCTGAGGCGTGTCGAACGCCGCCCAGGCACGGTCCCATTGCGCTCTCCGGTGTACGTCCAGACGCAGTCGGACCATCCACCAGGTGCCCAGCACCAGCATGCTCGCGCCCACGGCCGAGGCCGCTCCCAGGGCGACACCGTGCGACCTGGCCTGGGCCGGGGTGGGCGGCGCCGGCTGGAGGCGGCCGGTGTCGTCCAGCCACACCGTGGTGTGCGACCCGGCTTTGCCGCCTACCGCAACCGAGGCCGTCGCGGACGCGGAAGCGCCGCTGGACGACGTCCACCGCACGGTCGCCCGTGCCCGGTTGCCGCCCATCATCCCGAACCGGGACGGGGGTGCGGTGGCGTCCTCGAGGAGTTCCGCGGTGACGCGGTGCAGTCCTCGGGCCTGGTCGAGCGCCGAGCGCTCGGCCACGCCGGCCGCCGTCACACCCACCACCGGTGCCGTGAGCAGCACCACCGCCGCCGCCAGCGCGCCGATCCATGCCTCGAGGACGTCGGAGCGGCGCTTGAGGGGATTGTGCCGCCACCGCCATAGCCACACCCTTCTCTTCCGTTTCGGCATGTGTCCGCTCCTCCGCGCACCTCTGTGACGGTCCATGCCACTACGGTCCCTGACCCGCGATCGTTGCGGGCAGGGGTCATGGGGTCGCCACGGTGAGGCCATTGGGCCCCGTGGGGGTGGCCGAGAGGCCCAATGGGCGGTCGCGGAGCGCCTTCCCGGTCGCCGTGTTCGGCCGGCGGCCCTCGAGCGCCCGGCCGTTCCCCGCGGCCGGACGCCGTCCCATGCCGCCTCCTGCGCGTGCCGCGACGCCCGGCGGCCATGTCGGAACCTTCCGCGAAGAGGGACCTTCGGCCCCGTGCGCGGAGACCATCGGCCGCCGCGTCGGCGTCGGCCTCCGGTGGATGCTGACGGCGACCGATCCGGAGGTGTCCCGTGTACGACCACGTCGACCGCCCTCGAGGCCGATTCCACCGCTGTCGCTCGCGGTGGGTGCCGCGCACGGTCCGGCCCGGTCACCGTCCGGCCGCCCGCCTCGTCTGCCCTGACTCCAGGGCGGCCGGACGCAGTCCCCGGGCGCTGGGGAGGGCTGTGCGGTGAGCGCCGCCGACCAGGTCGTCCCCCGCCGGTGGCACGACGTGGCCGACCGGCCCTTCGTCGTCGTGCGATGAGGAAAGAGGAAGCGTCATGCGCACCCAACTCCTGCCGGACGAAGCCACCGTGGAGGCGCTGCTCGCGGCCGCCGTGATGGCCCCGTCGATCCACAACACGCAGCCCTGGCGCTTCCGTCTGAACCCCGACAGCCAGGTGCTGGAGGTCCGCTCGGCACCGACGCGCACGCTGCCGTTGACCGACCCGACGCACCGGGCCCAGTACGTGTCCGTGGGCGCCGCGCTCTTCAACCTCCGGCTCGCCGCCGTCCACGAGGGCTGGCGGCCCGAGGTGAGTCTGCTGCCGGACCCGCACCAACCCGCACTGCTGGCCGCGGTCCGACTGACCGGCCCGCTCGCCGCGCACGACCAGCCCTCCGACCCGGGCCTCCACGACGCCATCGCCGAACGGCACACCAGCCGGTCGCCGTTCACCGGCCGGCCGGTGCCCGAGCCGGTCGTCGCGGAGATGACGGCAGCCGCACAGGCCGCGGGAGCGCGACTGCACGTCCCGGACCCCGCCGGAGCACAACGCCTGCTGCATCTGACCGCCGCGGCCGAGGTCCGCAACCACGCCGACCCGGACCGCACGGCGGAAACCCGTTCCTGGATCACCGACCCACGCGCTGACGCACCGTACGGGATACCGGTCACCGCCCTCGGTCCGCCCGACGCGGCCGGGTGGATGCCGGTGCGGGACTTCATCGGAGCGGGGCCGGCCTACCGGCTGCCCGCTCTGTGGTTCGAACGCCATGTCCAGACGGCGATGCTGTGGACGTCGCACGACCGGAGGGAGGACTGGCTGAGGGCGGGTCAGGCCCTGCAGTACGTCCTGCTCACGGCGACCGCCCGAGGGGTGCGCACCTCGCTCCTGCACCAGGCCATGGAATGGCCCGATCTGCGGGCGGCGGCGGCCCTGCCGCAGCACAGGCGGTGCCATCCCCAGGTGCTCATCCGGTTCGGCTACGGCCCGGACGGCGGGCGTACACCACGAGCGCCGGGGCGCCTCGGGGCTCGTACCTCAACACCTTCCGAGACCGGTTCGGAAGGCTGACCGAGAGCTGCATCCGGACTGGGAGCCCGCCCGTCCGGCCGTGTCCCGCCGCGGGCGGAGGGAGCGGAGCGGAACCCGGACGTTGACAGGGCGCCCTCGAACGACGTTCCTCGGGCGGGATAGTCGAACAAGAGGACGGGTAACCGGAAGTGGCCCAGACGACTTTGGGGGGCCACAGTGATCAAGGTTCTTCTCGTGCATGACGCCTGTCTCCTGCGGCAGGCGCTGGCCATCCTGTTACGCCACGAGCGTGACCTGGAGGTGAGAGCGGCGTCGTGGTCGGATGCGGTGACCGGGCTGGTTTCCTGGCAGCCGCGGGTGTGTGTGGTGGACGTGGAGGCCTCGGAACCGGCGGCGCATCTCTCTCAACTGGTGCCGCTGGCCGAACGCGCGACGGAGCGGAAGTGCGGGCTGCTCCTCCTGACGTCGCCCAGCAGACCGGGGCTGCTTCATCGTGTTTCGCGGGCGCAGGCGCTGGGATACGTCAGCAAGGGCGAGCCGTGCGAGGCTCTCCTCGGTGCCATCAGGCGTGTGGCGCGGGGCGAACGGTTTGTGGACACCTCACTGGGATGGGACTTTCTGCAGGCGTCCCGAGTCCCTTTGACCGAACGGGAGTTGAGCGTTCTGTCGCTGGCCTCGCAGGGAGCTTCCGTCGCGGAGATCGCGGGGGACCTGCACCTGACGCACGGTACCGTGCGCAACTACCTGTCGACCATCACCCGCAAGACGGGGGCACGCAACCGCGTCGACGCCATCCGCATCTCCCAGGAGGCGGGCTGGGTCTGAGTGTGGTCGTGTCCCAGCTGCCCACCAGGTCGCGGTAGACGGGCGAGCGGGTCAGCAGCTCTTCGTGGGTCCCCCATCGGGTGTGCGCGCCGTCCATCAGCAGGATCCGCCCGGCCCGTCGGGCGGAGGTGATCCGGTGGGCGATGATCACGAGGGTGCCGGCTCTACGGGCGAAGGCCAGTTCCGCCCGGGCCTCGGCCGCCGGGTCGAGATGGCAGGTGGCCTCGTCCAGCAGGGCCAGTGGCGCGGGCGCAAGGTAGGCCCTCGTCAGTGCGATCAACTGGGCTTCTCCGGCGGAGAGGGCCGAGGGATCGACGGACGCGTCGAGTCCGCCGAGTCTGCCGACCAGAGCGTCGAGCCCCATCCGGGTGACAGCGGTTCGCACCGCGGCGTCGGGCGGCGGATCGGGGCACAGGTACAGCAGATTGGCACGGAGGCTGCCGGAGAACACGTACGCCTCCTGAGGGATCAGCACGCGCAGGCGGGCCAGTTGCTCCGCGGTCAGGCCGCCGACCGGCACACCGCCGACCCGCACCTGCCCACTGCGGGGGCTCAGCAGCCCGGCGACGAGTCCGGCCAGGCTCGACTTGCCGATGCCGCTCGGCCCGACCACGGCCAGGTGCCCGCCCTCGGGCAGGGTCAGGTGCAGATCGCGGACCACGGGCCTGGTGTGGTCGCCGTAAGCGAAGGTGACACAGTCCAGCTCCACTGCGGGAGGCTTGTGCGGTACCGGGTGAGCCGCCCGTACGACGGCGTGCCGTGCGGCGGGGTGGCGGCAGGTCCGTCCGGGTGGCGACTCGGTGCCGTCCGGAGCCGTCGGGTGAGTCCTGTCGGTGTCTCCCGCAGCACCGGCGTCCGAGCCCCGACCCGCCGGGCCGGCCCACAGCCGCCGCAGGACGGCACCCAGCCGAGTGCCGGCCGTGCCCAGACCCTGCGCCAGGTTGTGCAGCGCCGGCTGGAGCGACTGCGTGACATACACGAGCGCGCCTGCCAGGGAGCCCGCCGTCACGCCGTGGCGCAGCAGCCACGGAGCGGCGCCCAGCAGCAGGACGACCGGCAGCCGCCCGGCGACGGCGAGCGCCAGAACACGGTTGACCTCCCAGCGCGCCAGCGACCGCGAGGCCCGGAACTCCGCAGCGACCAGGGCATCGATCTCGTCGGCCACCGCGTCCTGCGCGCCCGCCGCGGTGACGTCCCGCAGGCCGGAGGCGAGCTCGCCGCACTGTCGCGCGAGATCCTCGTCAGCGGTCAGGTAGGCATCCTGACGCCGGGCCAGCGGGCCGAGGGACGCCACGAAGAGGCCCAGTCCGGCGACCAGCGGGGGCACGACCACCACCAGCAGGAGCGGACTCAGCGCGACCAGCCCGGCCAGGGCACCAGCCGCGGTGAAGGCGAACGAACGGGCGGCCATCGTCACCCCGGCGAACGTGTCCCGGGCGAGCTCCACCTGCTGGGTGAGGCGGGAGACCGCGGTCGCGTCGGCCCGGTGCGGCCCGGCCACGGCCCGCCGCACGGCTCCGGAGACGACTCGGCGCACCAGCGCGTCGCGCAGCGGTTCGACCAGCCCGGCCAGCGCCCGATAGGCACGTCGGGTGCCGACGGCCGCGCCGACCACCGACACGGCGGCCGCCCCGAGCCATACCAGGCCCTGGTCGGGCCGGCCCCTGAGGAAACCCTCGTCCAGCGCCCGGGCCAGCGCGACGCCCAGGAGGAAGGTCTGCCCGGCCTCCAGGACCGACCAGCCGGCCAGGGCGCCGAGCGCCCGCACATGGCGGCGCAGAAAGACGAGGCCGGCGTCCCGCAGACCGCATTCGGTCGCTGCGGGGGCGACCCCGGGGGCCGTATCAGTCATCCGGCCCCTCTCCCTCACGGACCGGCTCACGAACCGGTTCATGGATCGGCTCAGGGGCGGGACCCGGAAGGTCGGCCTCGGCGCAAGGCGGCTCGAAGACCGCCCGGTATTCGGGCAGGCACCACAGCGCGGCGTGCGGGGCCAGGGCCCGCACCCGCCCGCCGTCGAGCCAGGCCACCAGGTCGGCGCGGGCCGCCGTGGAGGGGCGGTGGGCCACGACGACACGGGTGCGGTCGCCGAGCCCGTGCCACAGCGCCGCGCCGATGCGGCGCTCGGTCACCGTGTCGAGGCTGGAGGTGGCGTCGTCCAGCACCAGGAGCCGACCGCCGTGCGCGAATGCCCGGGCCAGGCCCAGGCGTTGAACCTCACCGCCGGACAGGGCGACCGCCCGGCGGTGGGTCTCGTAGCCGTGCGGCAGGAGGCGGATGAAGTCGTCGGCGCACGCCTGGCGTGCAGCCGAGACGACCCTCTCTCGCGGAACGGCGGTGGGACCGAAGGCGATGGCGCCGCCGACCGTGCCACCGAACAGGGCGGGTCGTGCGAAGGCATGACCGACCGCGCGGCGCAACTCCGCGCGGCACAGTTCCGGCAGGGGCACCCCGTCGAGGAGTACGACGCCCTCGTCGGGATCGGCGAGCCGTCCCGCGAGGGCGGCGAACACCGACTTGCCCGTCCCGGAACGCCCGACCACGGCCAGCGACGAACCGCCCGGAACGGACACGTCGACCTCGCGGAGCACCGCGCGACCGCCACGCACCGCGGCGACGCCACGGAACTCGAGTCTTCCGGTGCCTGCCGGGAGCCGTCGGGTGCCGTGGGCGGTGGCGGGCTCGGCGAGAACCTCGGCGACCCTGCCGGCGGCGGCACGACTGCGTACGACGTCGTTGACCCGGGAGACCAGCACACCCAGGCCGGTGGCCAGTGCCGCGTAGCGGGAGGCCGCGAGCAGTTCGCCCACCGTCAGGCGGTGAGCCGTCATGAGCAGGCCCGCGACGGCCAGGACGAGGATCTGCAGCAGCGGAAGGATTGCCGCGGCCTGGGCTGTCGAACGGCCCAGGACCTGCCAGGTCCGGTTTCCGTGCCGCCCCAGTTCGGGCAGCGGACGCAGGATACGGGCCGTCTCACTCCGTACGGTGCCCGCGGCGGCCACCGTACGGGCCCCGCGCAGCGTTTCCAGCAGATGGCCGACCATCCGGCCCTGGACCTGCTGGTAACGCCGAACGCTGTCGGTGGTGTCGCGCACGAAGGCCCGCAGCAGCAGCACGAGGACGGGTATGCCGAGGACGAACGCTGTCCCCAGCCACGGATCGAGGAGGGTGAGGGCGAGCAGCGCCCCCAGCGGTGTGATCGCGGCGGCCGGCAACCCGGCGAGGGCGGCCGGGGCCGCGCCGGTGTGCGCGGCGTTGCCGACCAGCCGGGTGGTCAGGTCTCCCGGGGAGAACCGGTCCTGGGCGGGCGGCCCGACAGCCAGGACGTGACGCAGCAGCCGCCCGCGTGCCCGGGCCACCGTACGAGCACCGGTCATGCCGGTGATCAGGGCCTCGCCCGCCTGGGCGGCGATGAGAGCAGCCGTCAGGGCCGCCGCCAGCACGGTCCAGCGCCCGGTCCACAGGGGCCGCCGGTCCGTCAGCAGGGCGTCGACGGCGTGGCCGAGCACACTGGGCATGGCCAGTTCCGCCGCCGCGGTGAACATGCCGATCAGGCCCAGCGCGGTGCAGCGGCCGGCGCTGTGACGCACAACATCGCGCAGGAGGCGCCGGGTCGGGGGCTCGGACGCGTGGCAGAGGGAGGCGCCCAGGCGCATCGTTTCGACCTTCCCACGACGGGGGCAGGGCCCGGCTGGTCACCGGGCGGGCCCCCGGACGACGGCTGCCGTCCGGGGGCTGTCCTTCGCTCCGTCACCGATGCCCGGCCGCCGCACGGGCGGGAGCGGGTCGGGACGGGGCGGTCACAGACACAGAGTGGTGGACGAGGTGCTCGCCGAGCACAGCAGCAGGCTCGCGCTGCTGACCGTCGAAGCCGCGTTATCCGGCGACTCCGGCGGTTCGGGAGTCTCGAGTGTCTGCAGGTCGAGCAATACCATGGTTCATCCTTTCGGCTCGGTGCCGCTTGAGTGGGTGTCCCGGCGTCAGCCGGCGGGATCTCCGTTGGCGACGTGTACGGGCGAGGTCTCCACGCACGCGGCGTGTGCGAGTGGATCTTCCGGTTCGGCCCCCTGCTGCGGGGACCGGCTCTGGGGCCGCCGGAGCGGCGGGAGGAAGGGAAACGCGGCCGGCCGCTCCCCGAGTGCGGCGCCGATGGCCAGCAGGCAGCCTGCCGTTCCCGTGGCGAGGTCCATCGACAGACGCATCACCTGGTCGCCGGCGAAGGCCAGCTGTCCGCTGTAGGGCAGCGCGTGCCAGGACAGACGGGCGACCTGGTCGGCGAGATGACGGGGAGCGACCTCGGGTGTGGTGGTGCGGGCGAGGTGCAACACCATGCCGGCGCGTCCGGCGAAAAGCCCCGACTGGGCGTAGAAGCGTGACGTGGCGGCGGGCAGGATCGCCACACGGGCACGTGCGAACTCCTCGTCGTCGTTCCGGGCGAGGTAGTCGTCGAGCACCATGGCGATGCCCACGCTGCCCTGGCCGAGATACGGCATGGAGCGGCGGCCCTCGTCCACGGCGAGCGCGCCCGAACGGTCGATCGCGCAGTGCGCCAGGTCGGCGCGGAGGCGGTCGGCTGCCAGGTCGAGCAGGGCAGGTTCCCCCGTGCGTTCATGCAGCCGTAGGAAACACAGTGCGGGGCCGCTGGGTCCGTACATCAGGCCGGCCTTGTCCGTTCTGTGGGCGCGCTCACCGTCCGCGAGCAACTGGGCCGCCTCGAGCGCATGGCCGTGCAGGACCGCCTCGCCCGTGGCGCGCGACAGTTCCTCCAGAGCCAGCGCGACCCCGGCCAGCCCTCCGTACAGGTCGGGCCCGAGGCGCTGCCACCTCTCGTCCAGCACCCTCTCGGCCAGTTTCAGCGCGGGTCCGGTGTGACCGAGGCGCGCCAGGACCAACGCGGCGCCGAGCAACCCGTCGAACAGGCCTGGGGGAGTGCCGGATCCGGGGTCCGTCGTGTGCCGCAGCAGCCACTCCTCGCCGGATTCATGGCGTGGGCAGCCGGTCTCGGCGAGGGCGTACAGGACGCCCGCCGCCCCGTGGGCCAGGCTGATTCCGCCACCGTCCCTGAACTGCTCGATGTCCCCGGGAAACAGACGGTCGTCCCGCTCGGGTGTGGCGCTCGCGACGATGGCCCGGTGCATCGAGTCCCGGCTGCGTGGCCAGTCGCCGGGATCGACCGGCAGATGGCGTTCGGCACCTCGACGGGTCGCCCGCGACGTTCCGTGCCCCTGCGACCGGGGCGTCCCCGTGATCTCGCGTACGGCGTCGGTCAGAAAGGAGCGCGGCACGGGGAACTCCCCGGCAGCCGCGTCGGCGAGGTGGGCCGCCTTGCCGCGGTCGACGCCGAACAGTGTCGTCAGCGGCAGGAAGAGCGCGAGGCGCAGGCACGCCAGGGCGTAGCGGTCGATGGCGAAGCCGTGGCGGTCGGCCGGAGCGAGGAAACCGGGGTGGGCGACGACCTGCCGGCGGTTGTCGTCGACGTGAGCGGCGGCCTCGAAGTCGATCAGCCGCACGGATTCCCCGTCGGGGCCGATGAGGATGTTGAACAGGTGCAGGTCGTTGAAGACGACCCCGCGATCGTGCACGGCGGCGACGGCGTCCTCGACGGACCGGTGTACGCGCAGCGCCCAGGCGGTGTAGTCGGCGAGCACGTCGGGACCGGGGTCGGCGACGAGCAGCGGATGGCGGCGGCCGAAATACGTGTTGAGGGTGTCGCCTTCCAAGTGCTCCATCACCAGGAAGCGATGATCACCGAGCACGAACCAGTCCCGTACCTCCGGTGCCACGCCCGAGCCGGAAAGGCGCTCCAGGCTCGCGCGTTCGCGCTCCAGCCGGGTGACGGCGTCCGCGCCGTCCGCCGCCAGACCGGCGTGCGGCCGGGCCTCCTTGAGCACGACCTTCTCACCGGTGCGCAGATCGCGGCCGGCGTAGACCCCGCCCCCGTTGGAGAAGTGCAGGGCCTGCTCGATCCGGTACGGCAGGTCGCCGGTGGTCGTGGCGTTGCGGGCCGCCAACTCCGGCTCGAGGAAGGCCGGCAGGACCACCCACTCCGGCACGCGGAACGTCGGGTCCCTGCGGTCCGGCACCAAGCGGCCGCTGCCGTCCTCGACAGCCGGGACGAGCGTCCCGTCGGCGTCCGGGCAGAACCGCTGGGCGAAGCCCCCGTACCTCACGTAGAGCGGTCCTTGTCGCCAGCGCAGGTCGGTGAGGATGTAGGGTCCCTGCTCCCCGTCCAGCAGCTCCCCCAACTCCTGGAGTGAACGGTGGAGTTGTTCCTCGTCGCGCGGATAGAGCGTGGCGAACTTCCCGCTGCCGCCCCGCCCGGCGTACTTCGAGTTCCTGAGGAAGAGATGGTTCGGTCCGGGCAAGAACTTGAACGGGATCGTGCGGGAGACGCAGTAGTCCCAGACGACGCCGGCCGTCTTCTGCGCGTTGTCCAGGCAGGCCGACACGTGGATTTTCCAGCCCTGCAGGGGAGTGGTTCCGTCGGCGGGCGACAGATGCAGCCAATCACCGGACCGGTGCCGGCGCCAGCCGTCCGGCTCCGCCCGGCAGGCGGGCTCGTAAAGCTGCGGTAGGCCGTCTTCGGCGCCGAAGAGGCGGTCCGGCGTCTCGTAGAAGTGGTCGTCGGCGAGACAGAAGACCTCGTATCGCTTCTCCATGGGCACCTCCCGCTGGGTGGTCACCAGACTCCGGCGGGCGTGCGGCCCCGTACAGTCACGCCTGTCATCGGTCACCCATGACAAACGCAGCACCGCACTCCTGTGCCCCGCGCAGCGCCTCGTCGCCAGGGACCTTATCCACGCGACAGATGATCAACATAGTGAGAATCGATTTCCCAGATCGGGTGGGCCGGGACAGATTGGTCGCACGCAATCTGGAGGACACTCACGTGAAACCCGTAGCCCCCGCCGCGTCCTTCCCTGGACCTTTCGGCCTCGGCACCCCATCCGCCCCGGTCTGAGCCCCTCACGTTCCGGGGGCGCGGTGCCTGTCAACCGCCCTGACTCCTGCGCCGCGTCCCCGGTCCCCTCACATCCGGAGAAGTCCGGAGCCTGGAGTCCCACTCATGCGTTTCGCCGTCTACGAACACCAGCAACAGCGCCGGGTCGCCGTCGTCGCGGAGGAGGGCGCCCTCCACCCCGTCCGCGGCGCACGGTCGCTCAACGAACTGATCCGTTCCGGTGACGGCCTCGCCGGGCTGCTCGAGGCGGGCGCCGCCGCCCTCGACACCCCGGCGCGGCTCCAGGTGGCGCAGGTACGTCTGTTGCCACCGCTGGAGCCGCCGACCGTCCGGGATTTCGTCACCTTCGAGGAGCATGTCGAGGGCGTACGGCGGTCCGTGGACGGTGTCGGCGGGGTGCCCGAGGCCTGGTACGACGCTCCGACCTTCTACTTCACCAACCCCTACGCGGTGATCGGCCCTTACGACGACGTGCCCGTTCCCCCGGGCTCGCGTGTGCTCGACTTCGAACTCGAAGTAGCCGCCGTCATCGGCCGCGAGGGCCGCGACCTCACGCCGGAGGGGGCCCGCGACCACATCATCGGCTACACCGTCTTCAACGACTGGTCCGCGCGTGATCTCCAGTCCCGCGAGATGCAGGTCCGTCTCGGCCCCTGCAAGGGCAAGGACACGGCCGCCACCCTCGGCCCGTACCTCGTGACCAGCGACGAACTGGAGCCCTACCGCGACCCGGACGGCTTCCTCCGCCTGGGGCTCACCGCCGAGGTCAACGGCGAGGTGGTCGGCAGGGACCTGCTGTCCAACATGAGCTGGACCTTCGAGGAGATGGCCGCCTACGCCTCGCGCGGCACCGTCGTCCGCCCCGGCGACGTGCTCGGTTCGGGGACCTGCGGCAACGGCGGCTGCCTGGCGGAGCTGTGGGGCGTGCGGGGCGAGCAGTCACCGCCCCCGCTGAAGCCCGGCGACACCGTCACGCTCACCGTCGAGGGCATCGGCACCGTCTCCAACACCGTGGTCGACGGTGCCGATCCGGTGCCGATCCCGCTCGCCCGCCGAAGCACCCGGGAGCGGCCGTGACCGACCTGTACCCCAAAAGACTCCTCGGCAAGGTCGTCGTCGTGACCGGCGCGGCCCGCGGCCAGGGCGCCGCCGAGGCCGACGCCCTGGCCCGTGAGGGGGCCCGGGTCATCGCCACCGACGCGAAGCCGGAGGGCGACTGCCGCCGCCTCGACGTCACCAGTGAGCGGGACTGGGCCGAACTGGCCGCGGAACTGAGGGAGTCGTACGGCCAGGTCCACGGCCTGGTCAACAACGCGGGCATCACCTGGCGCGCCCGCGTCGACGACGTACGCCCCGAGGACTTCGCCCGCGTCCACGCCGTCAACGTCACCGGGCCGCTGCTGGGCATCCAGCACCTCGCCCCGCTGATGCCGCCCGGCGCGTCCATCGTCAACGTCGGCTCCACCGCCGCGCTCACCGGCCACTACCCGGTCGCCTACACCGCCAGCAAATGGGCGCTGCGCGGCCTGTCCAAGACCGCGGTCACGGAACTCGGCCCCCGGGGGATCCGCGTGAACACGATCCACCCCGGCTTCATCGAGACCGACATGACCGCGTCCGCCGCGCCCGTCTTCCGTGAGGCGAACGTCCGGGAGACACCGCTCGGCCGTACGGGCACGGTCGACGAGGTCGCCCCGCTCGTGGTCTTCCTCCTCTCCGACGAGGCGTCCTTCATCACCGGCGCGGAGATCCCCGTGGACGGCGGGCTCACCGCGCACGGCGGCGTCAAGTCCGTCTCCGACGCGCTGCGCGAGGAGGCGATGTGAAAGACCCGACGGCAAGGTGGCTCTGATCTCGGGGAGCTCGCTCAGCAACGGGCGCACCGCTCCCCTCGGCCGCGTCGGCGTCCCCGCCAGCGCGACCCCGCGGGCTCGCGCTTCCCAGGTCGACGTCCCCTTCCGCCCCGGCCCGTCACCGGCAGTCTCGATCACGGCCGCGACCCCTCGGTGGAAAAACCGGCACAGCATGTTCCAGGGGAAAATGCCAATGCCGTTCCCTGAGGTCGGTACTTTCCGTAATCTCTAGGGCACCCGACCTCTTCGGGCCCCTGAACTACCTTGTCCCGCCCCGCACTTGAACCGCTTTCGCCGACAACGCGCCGAAAGGACACGGTCATGGCCGTCGAGGCCGAGGTTCTGAACGAACTGCACCGGCTGCGCGCACGCATGCCGCAGCTGACGGGGGCGCTGGCGGCCAGCGCCGACGGACTCGTCCTCGCCCGGGACATGCCGGACGTCGAAGCGGAGGCGCTGGCGGCACTCACGGCGGCCGCCCTCGGCGTGGGCCGCCGGATGGCCGACCTCGCGGCCCGCGGTGAGTTCCGCGAACTGCTCGTCCGCGGCGCCGGGGGGTACGTCGCGACCTACGCGGCCGGACCGTCCGCCGTACTCACGCTGCTCGCGGACGACCGGGCCAACGTCGGCCGGCTGCACCTGGAGGGGCGGCGCAGCGGCACCCGAATCGCCGAGCTGCTGGCGGCAGGACCCACGCCCGACCGCCCCCACCTCCCGGGACCGGGAGGAACGGCCTCGGCCTCGCCCACATTCCGCGGCCGGAACCTGGGCTCCCTCCCCATCCGCATCCCCCCGCAGTCCCGACACGAGCCCTGAGCCGGGGCCCGGCACTCGGGACGGCAGACCGGTTCAGTCGCTCCTGCCCTCCGTCTCCGTGCGGCCGCGGCGCCTGCCGACACCGCCACGGCGTCGGCCTCCCGTCCGGTCGGGGCCGGTGCCGGGACCGGGACCGGGACCCGAGGGGGCGCTGAAGCCGCCCGGGACCAGGCGCGGCGGTGCCACGGTCGGAGTCGTGGGGCCGGACGGCGAAAGACGCTGGTCGTACGGCTCCCGCTCCGCGTCCCGGGGCGGAGACGGCGGCGGAACCGCGCGGCTGATCACGCGCGCGTGGGGCATCAACGGAGCGCAGGCGGAGCACACTTCGGTGAGCGTCCACACCTGGCCGACCGCCGGATCGTGCCGCAGCACGAGGACGACCGAGCCCGCGCAGTTGACCCGGGTGCCCTCGTGCAGCGCGCACCCCTGACGCCGGCACCAGCAGGCGGCGTCGTGATGCACCGCCGCCGCTCTGGCGTGCGCGGCCGCGTGGGCCTCGGCGAAGCGGCGCAGGACAGCGATGTCGCGGGAGCGCGGTGGCATCGCGCACGCCGACGAGCAGGTGACCGAAGCGGTGCGGTCCCGGTGCCCGACCACACGGATCGTCCAGCAACGGCCGGGACGTCGGGCCGAAGGGGCGTCAGGGTACGTAAGAGCCAAAGCACATGTCCTTCGTGGCGTTCGTGGGGGGAGGGCGACGAGTCCGGAAAGGTTCCGGCGCGGCCCGACCGGAAGTGACCTCGTTCACAGCATGCCCATGGCCGCGCGGACCATTCGTGCTGTGCCCCCTCTGGCGGACACACCACTGTCCGCGTCTACCCCTAAGCTCCCTCCATGAACACCGGGGAACCTGACAGACGCGTCATCGACGGCCGATTCGAACTGCTCCGGCGGCTCGGCGGCGGGGGCATGGGCTGGGTGTGGCACGCCCATGACCTGGCCCTGCACCGGGACGTGGCGGTGAAGGAGGTCCGGCCGCCGGATCCGGCGCTGGCCGAATACGACCCCGAGGGCGCCCGCACGCTGCGCGAGCGCGTTCTGCGCGAGGCCCGCGCACTGGCCCGCGTGCACCACCCCAACGTGGTCACCATCCACCACATCGTCGACGGCGGCGAGGGCACCTATCCGTGGATCGTGATGGAGCTGGTCACGGGAGGCTCGCTCCAGGACCGGCTGCAGCGCGGCGTGTTGACCCCGGTCGAGGCCGCCCGGGTGGGACGCGAGGTGCTGTCCGCACTGCGCGCCGCGCACGCCGTCGGCATCGAGCACCGCGACGTGAAACCGGCGAACGTCCTGCTGCGCCCCGACGGGCGGCCCGTGCTCACCGACTTCGGCATCGCCGCCGTCCGCGAGGCCACGAGCCTCACCGCCACCGGCGCCGTCATCGGCTCGCCCGACTTCATGGCGCCGGAACGCGTCACCGGCAAGGAGGGCGGCCCGGCCGCCGACCTCTGGTCCCTGGGGATGCTGCTGTACGTCGCCGTGGAGGGCCACCATCCGCTGCGCCGGGCCAGCACCCTCGCCACGCTGGCCGCCGTGCTCGGCGAGGACGTACCCCCACCCCGGCAGGCAGGCCCGCTGACCGGCCTCCTCATGTCCCTCCTCGTCCGCGATCCCCAGGCCCGCCCCGAGGCCGAGGAGGTCGACCGTCTGCTGGCGGCGGTGACGGGGGAGGCTCCGGAGGCGTCGGTGGGGCCGGTGGGCGCCTTCGGGCCGCCGTCCGGGGGTGTCGCCGGATCCGGGGCGTGGAAGGTCCCGCCCGCGGGGCCGGGAGGCACCGCCGCACCCGCCGGTGCCTCGCACACGCCCCCGGGCTCCTTCGGCGCCCCCGTGGCCGATCACGTCTCGGCCTCCGTGGCGGCCCCGGGACTCACCGGCGTGCCGACCTCGTATCCCATCGCGCCGCCGTCCTCCGCCCCTGCCCCCGTCGACGTGACGGCCGCGACCTCCCCCACCCCACCCGGATCCCGCCGTCCCTTGACGACGGCCGTCGCCAGGGCCGTCATCGGTACCGCCCTGACCGGTGTCGTCGTCTGGGCGGTCCCGCAGATACAGGACGGCGGCGGCGACAGCGGCGCGGCCGGGACGCATCCCTCCGCGACCGCCTCGCAGAACGGCCGGTCGGGCTCCCCGTCCGCGAGTGCCGCGTCCGACGGGCAGTCCGGGAAGACGCTCAACCTGCTCACCGAGGACGGTGTGCGGACGACGGTGGAGAAGCTGTCCGCCGCCATGGGCGGCACCAGGGTCACCAGCCTCGTGGTCTACCCGGAATACGCCATCGCCGAGGCGCCCGTTGACGGGAACCCCAAGCTCTACGACCGCTACGAGTACCGGGGCGGGGACGTGGCCGTGAAGGACGGGCCCGGGGGCACCGTGCGCAGCGGGGAGACCCCCGTCGACCTGAACACCTTCAACTGGGACGCCATACCCAAGCTGCTCGCCGAGGCCGGGCGGACACTCAACATCAGCGACCCCACCAGCCGTTATCTCGTGATCGACCCGGCGTCCACCATCTTCGACGACCCTCCGACGATGAACGTCTACCTCGCCGACGACTACGGCGGCGCCTACCTGGAGGCCGATGTGCACGGCAAGGTCATCGAGGCCCATGCACGCGACGACGGCTGACAGGCCCCGGACCGGAGTCCTGATCGGGCAACCCCCTGTGCCACGACACCGACGCTGACGAGAGCGCCTCAGTGCGGAAACGCCCGCGGCTGCCGCAGCAAGGGGAGTTCTTCGCGGAACTCCTCGATACGGGTGCTGATCTGCCGCATCAGGACCGTCTCCGTCAGGCGGTCCAGGTAGAGGTTGCGCCGGGACAGGCCCACGGCGTCGACGCAGAAGTACAGCGACATGAGGGGGTTGACGAAGAGCTCGCTGTCCCGGGTGCGCTCGGTGAACCGTACGTTGCCGAAGTCGCCGCGTACGGCGGCTGCCACGGAGCCGTTCACGATGCTCGGGTGCCCGGGGGTGGACGCCTGGGCGTGGGCCACCGCGTCCAGGTACATCGCCCCTTCGCGGCTGTCGCGGGGCAGGGAGAACGCGCCGAGGTAGGCGCCCTCGCGGTCCAGCGCGGCCAGGTTCTCCAGTACCAGGGAGTGGTTGACGCCGTGATAGGCGTCCACACCGAAGCCCAGGCATACCACCAGCCGGTGCTCGACCTCGTCGAGGGCGTGCACGGCGGCCAGGCTGGCCATGTCCTCCTCGGGCGTGCCCAGCCCGTGTTCGTCGCCGCGCATCAGGATGTCCGTGCCGCCGTCCACGAGGACGAGGGCGTCGACGCCGCCGAGATGCCGCACCAGAGCCCGGTAGGCGTCCCGCAGCGGTGCCACCCCGGTCCGCGGGAAGGCGTACACCGTGGCGGGCAGGCCCTGCAGGTCCAGCCAGGTGGCCAGGGCGTGTTCGGGGAAGTAGTCGCCGCGGGCCGGGGTGTCGGGGCACACCGCCGCGACGTCCGGCTCCAGCCAGACCTCGGTGGGCAGGCCGTACAGCTCGGTGAAGGAGAGGTTGGCCAGATGGACTTCCTTGCCGGCCGAGCGCAGCGCCAGCGCCAGCGGAAGGCCCGCGTACACGTCGAAACCGCCGCCCGCACCGGCGACGAGCACCCGCCGAGCGTCGCGCAGCCGGGTGAACAGGGGAGGCTCGTGGAGGGAGAACACGCGGGGACGCTAGCAGGCGGCGATCATGCGCCCCAGCGATTTTGTGCCACCGGCGATCAGCCGTTGGCGCCGACGGCCGTCCTCGGCGTACGGAGACGGTGGCCCGGCGAAGTTGCGCCGCCGGGCCACCCCGGCACGGCTACGCGCCGCTCTCCCGCAGCATGTCCTCACGCTCGACGATCTTCACGCGCTCGCGGTCCTGCGGCTCGCCCAGCGCCTTCTCGGCGGCGTCCAGCTTGTACCAGCCCTCCCAGGTCGTGAAACGGACCTCGCGCTCGGCGAGGAACGCGTCCACCGCCTCCGGCTCGGGCGAAGCGGGCGTCTGCAGACGGCCGTTGGCGTGGTCGTCCAGGAGGTTCGACACCGTCTCGTTGGCGTCGCCCTTGGTGTGGCCGATGAGGCCGACCGGTCCGCGCCGGATCCAGCCGGTGACGTACACCGACTGCAGATGCGTGCCGCTCTCCTCGATGACCCGGCCGCCCTCGTCCGGGACCGTGCCCGAGTCGATGTCCCAGGGCAGCTTGGGCAGCTTCTCGGAGAGGTAGCCGACCGCGCGGTAGATCGCGCTGACGTCCCAGTCCTTGAACGCGCCGGTGCCCTTGACGTTGCCGGTGCCGTCCAGGGCGGTGCGCTCGGTGCGCAGGCCGACGACCCTGCCGTCCTCGCCGAGGATCTCCGAGGGCGACTCGAAGAAGTGCAGGAACAGCTTGTGCGGGCGCTCGCCGATGTCACGGATCGCCCAGTTCTCCAGCGTCTTGGCGACCATGTCGGCCTGCTTGTTGCCGCGCCGCGTCGCGATCGAACCCTCGTCGTAGTCGATGTCCTCGGGGTCGACGACGACCTCGATGTTGGGGGAGTGGTCGAGCTCCCGCAGCTCCATCGGGGAGAACTTCGCCTGCGCCGGGCCACGGCGGCCGAAGACGTGGATCTCCAGCGCCTTGTTGGCCTTCAGACCGTCGTACACGTTCGGCGGGATCTCCGTCGGCAGCAGCTCGTCCGCCGTCTTGGCGAGGATGCGGGCCACGTCCAGCGCCACGTTGCCGACGCCGAGCACGGCGACCTTCTCCGCCTCCAGCGGCCAGGTGCGCGGTACGTCCGGGTGGCCGTCGTACCAGGAGACGAAGTCGGCGGCGCCGTAGGAGCCGTCGAGCTCGATTCCGGGTATCGCGAGCTCGCGGTCGGCCATGGCGCCGGTCGAGAAGATGACGGCGTCGTAGAAGGCGCGGAGGTCGTCCAGGCTGATGTCGGACGGGTAGTCGACGTTGCCGAAGAGGCGGATCTGCGGCTTGTCGAGCACCTGGTGCAGGGCGGTGATGATGCCCTTGATCCGGGGGTGGTCGGGGGCCACGCCGTAACGGATCAGTCCGAACGGGGCCGGCATCCGCTCGAAGAGGTCGATGGAGACACCGGGGTCGGTGGCCACATCGGACTTGAGCAGCGCGTCGGCGGCGTATATCCCGGCGGGGCCGGCTCCGACGATGGCTACCCGCAGGGGGCGGGGCATGATCAGGTTCCCTTCGAGCGGCGACAGATCAACTCGGGGAAGCCTAAACTGAGGCATACCTAAGTCGGTACACGGGTCCGGTCTATGGACTCATAAACATCGTTTATGAGTCAAAGATCGGATGGCGGTGCGGGCGACCCGCCCTACGGCAGCGGCTGTTCCGCCCAGATGACCTTGCCCGTGGGTGTGTAGCGGGTGCCCCAGCGGTCGGTGAGCTGCGCCACCAGGAACAGCCCGCGGCCGCCCTCGTCCGTCATCGCCGCGTACCGCAGATGCGGCGAGGTGCTGCTCCCGTCGGACACCTCGCAGATCAGCGTGCGGTCGCGGAGCAGCCGGACGCGGACCGGGGGAGTGCCGTACCGGATCGCGTTCGTCACCAGCTCGCTCAGGATCAGCTCCGTCGTGAACGACAGCTCCTCCAGGTCCCACACCGCCAGCTGCCGGACGACCGCGGCACGCACCTCGCCCACCGCCGCCGGGTCCACCGGAACGTCCCACTCGGCTATCCGGTCCGCCCCGAGCGCCCTGGTGCAGGCCACGATCAGGGCGATGTCGTCGTTCGGGCGGGCGGGCAGCAGCTCGTCCAGGACACTCCGGCAGGCCTCCTCGGGCGTACCCGAGGCGCTCCGCTCCAGGGCCGAGCGCAGCAGCTCCAGACCGGTGTCGATGTCCCGCTGCCGGTCCTCGACCAGCCCGTCCGTGTACAGCACCAGCCGGCTGCCCTCCGCCAGATCCAGCTCGGCCGTCTCGAACGGCAGCCCGCCGAGCCCCAACGGCAGACCGGCCGGTACGTCGGGGTACTCCACCCGGCCGTCGGGGTGGACCAGCGCGGGCGGCGGATGGCCGGCCCGGGCGACGGTGCACCGCCGCGACACCGGATCGTAGATGGCGTACAGACACGTCGCCCCGGACACCGGCGCGTTGGCATCGTCGGCCGCCTCGTCCTGGTCGATCCGGGCCACCAGCTCGTCCAGTAGCCCGAGAAGCTCCTCGGGCGGCAGGTCCAGGGCGGAGAAGTTGTGCACGGCGGTGCGCAGCCGCCCCATCGTGGCCGCCGCGTGCAGCCCGTGACCGACCACGTCACCGACGACCAGCGCCACCCGGGCCCCGGACAACGGCAGGACGTCGAACCAGTCGCCGCCCACACCGGCCTGCGCGGGCAGATAGCGGTAGGCGATGTCCAGAGCGTTCTGCTCGGGCAGGGTGCGCGGCAGCAGACTGCGCTGAAGGGTGACGGCCATGCCGTGCTCACGGGTGAAGCGGCGCGCGTTGTCGATGGAGACCGCGGCGCGCGCCACCAGCTCCTCCGCCAGCGCCACCTCCTCCGGGTCGAACGGCTCCGGCCGCTCCGACCGCAGGAAACTGACCACGCCCAGCACCAGCGCGCCCGCCCGCACCGGCACGGTGATCAGCGAGTGGATGCCGAACTCCATGACCTGCTCGGTCCGCTCCAGATCCTGCGCCCGCCAGCCCGGCGACGCGGAGAGCCGCGCCTCCAGCACGGGCCGTTCCGATGCCAGACTGCGGGACTGCGGCGCCGAGTCCACGAACCGGATCCGCTCGCCCACCGCGTACAGCGGCGCGCCCTTGCGGACCCCGCTCAGCGCCGTCCGCCGCAGCGTGGCCCGCGCCTCGGGTTCCTCCCCGTCCAGGACCGCCTCGAACAGGTCGACGGTGACGAAGTCCGCGAACCGGGGCACCGCCAGCTCCGTCAGCTCCTCGGCCGTGCGGGTGACGTCCAGACTCGTCCCGATGCCGACCCCGGCCGCGTACAGCAGGTCGAGGCGCTCACGGGCGGCCTCAGCCCGGCCGGACAGGGCGCGCAGCTCCGTGGAGTCGCGCAGCGTGGCCACACTGCCCGCCGGGCCGCCCGCCAGGTCGGTGGGCCGCTGGTTGATCGCCAGCAGCCGGCCGCCGACCAGGTGCACCTCGTCCGTGACCATCCGCCCGGACGCCAGCAGCTCCGCCGTGCCGGGGTCCAGGCCCAGGTCGAGGACCTGGCGGCGCTCGGCGTCCGGGGGCAGGTCCAGCAGCCGGTGGGCCTCGTCGTTGGCGAGCAGCAGTTCGCCGTCGCCGCCGACGATGATCACCCCTTCGCGTACGGCGTGCAGCACCGCGTCGTGGTGCTCGTACATCCGGGTCATCTCGCGCGGTCCCAGACCGTGGGTCTGGCGCAGCAGACGGCGGCTGACCAGCGCCGTGCCGGCGGTGGCCAGGACGAGGGCCGCGGCGGCGCTGCCGAGGACGAGCGGCAGCTGACGGTCGGCGTTGCCGCCGACGTGCTCGGTGGTGATGCCGGAGGACACCAGTCCCACGACCGTCCCGTCGGGCGCCTTCACCGGTACGACGGCCTGCACGAGCCGCCCGATGGTCCCGTCGACCTCCTCGACCACGGTGCCGCCGTCCAGAGCGGGCTGGATGTTCCCGACGAACTTCTTGCCGATGCGGTCCGGCTTGGGATGGGTGTAGCGGATGCCGTCGGTGTTCATGACGACGATGAAGTCCATGTCGGCCGCCTCGCGGGCGGCCTCGGCCGCCGGCTGGAGCACCGCCGTCGGATCCGAGCCGCGCAGGTCCTCGACGAGGCCCGGCGAGTTGGCGAAGGTCTCCGCCACGGCGAGGGAGCGGTTGCGGGCCTCCTGCGTGCTGTCGTGCCGCACCTGCAGCAGCAGCGCCACCACGGCCGCCACGACCAGCAGCAGCACGATCGCCACCTGTAGGACGAACACCTGTGCGGCGAGACTGCGCCCGCCCAGCGCCGACTCGGGCGCACGCCGGACCCCCGGGCCCCGGGGACGACGGGCCGGCCGGGCACCCGAGCGCCCCAGGACACGTGCCATGAGCCATTCCTACACTGCCCGGCCGCGCGAGGCGAGGGGCGTCACACAGGGTCATGGGCCGGGGTCGCCGTGATCTCGCTATGTGATCTCGGACGTCGTCGCAGCCTGGAGTCCGTCCGGGCGGGTGGCGAGCAACAGGGCGATGTCGTCGGGCCGGTCGGCGGCCTGCCGGGCCGTGGCGGTCAGCCGGTCGGCGACGTCCCCGAGGGAGCGTCCGCCGTCGTCACCCGCGCCGGCCAGGACCGCGCGCAGGGTGGCGATGCCGTCGTCGATGTCGTGCCCGGGCCGCTCCACCAGCCCGTCCGTGTACAGCGCCAGGATCGCGCCCGGCTCCAGCCGCAGGTCCGTCACCGGGTACCGGGCGCACGGGTCGACCCCGAGCACCACTCCGCCCGGCAGCTCCACCACCGTCGTGCGGCCGTCCCGGCGGCGCAGCAGCGGCGGCAGATGGCCGGCGCGGGCCGCCCGGGCCATACCGGTGGCGGGGTCGAGACGGACGTAGCAGCAGCTGGCGAACTGGCCGGGGTCGAGGTCGATGAGGAGTTTGTTCGTCCCCGACATGACCTCGTCGGGCGGCCGGTCGCCGAGCGCGAAGGCGCGCACCGCGCTGCGCAGCTGCCCCATGGTGGCCGCCGCCTGCACCCCGTGCCCCTGCACGTCCCCGATGACCAGCGCCAGCCCGTCGCCGGCCTCCACCACGTCGTACCAGTCGCCGCCCACGTCCATGCCCTCGGTGCCCGGCAGATAGCGCCCCGCGGTCTCCACGCGCGCGTGCTGCGACAGCCGCCGGGGGAGCAGGGCCTGCTGCAGCCCGCGCGCGAGGGCCGCCTCGGTGTCGTAGCGCTTGGCCTTCTCCATCGCGTGGGCGATCAGCCCGGCGAGCGCCGTCAGCACGGTGCGCTCCTCCTGGCTGAAGCTGCGCGGACCGTCGAAGCCGAGGATGCACGAGCCGACCGGACGGCCCGAGGCGATCAGCGGGAGGAAGGCGCGGGCGCCTTCCTCCGCGTCCAGCGCGATGCCCGGGTAGGCGTCCGCCAGCTGCTGCATCGAGTCGAAGAACAGCGGACGGCCGGTGTTCAACGTCTCCACCCCGGGCAGCCGGGCGTCGAGACCCACCCCCTCGAACGGCGCCAGGAAGCCCTCCGGGAAGCCGCTCTCCCACGCCAGATACAGATGCCGTTCCTGCAGCAGGTAGATCGCGAGCCGGCGGCCGCCGAACGCGGGCAGCAGTTCCTGCATGACCACCGCCGACACCTGGCGGGCGGTCACCGCCTCGGTCAGCGCGATCGCCAGCACGATCGGCCGGTACAGCGGCCTCGTCGACGCGGCCGCGTCCGGCACCGGGACCTCGGCGGCCACCGGTTCGGGGGCCGAGTCGGGCGGGACGCGGTTCGCCGGTACGGCGGTACAGGTGAGCAGGTCAGGGCCGGGGTAGACGGACAGGCTCAGCCAGTCGCCCTCGTACACCCGTGGACCGTCGGCCGGCCGCCGTATGTGGAAATGCACCGGCTCCGGCACGAGCAGGGCGCCGCGCAGATGCTCCTCGCAGGTGGGCTGGCTCAGCCAGGGCACCGCGTCCCACAGCGACCGCCCGGCCAGCTCGGCCCGGTCCACGCCCAGGAAGTGCGCGGCCCGCGCATTGGCGTAGACGATCAGCCCGAGCCGGTCCAGGCAGAAGACACCCTCCGGGAGGAGGTCGGCGGCGCCGTCGGCCAGGGCACCGGCGCCGGGGTCGAGCAGGACACCGGTGACGGGCCCGTACGCCGCGTCGGAGGCCGCCCACAGCTCCAGCAGCCGCAGTCCGCCCGCCGTGGTGCGCACCTCGATCGGAACGGACGGCGGGTTGCCCCGGGCGGACTCGTGCAGAAGGCCGGTCAGCCGGTGTGCGTCGACCGGATCGACGGCCCGGGCCAGGGCGTCCAGGGTGCCGGGAAGGTCCCCGGGCGCAAGCCCGAACAGGGCACGCGACCGCTCGTCGGCGACGACCGTGTCGGACGCCGGATCCCACGAGAAACGGCCGACCCGCCCCGGCGCCGGGCCGGCCGTCGGCGGCCGTACGCACACCGGCTCCTCGTCCCAGGTGACGGCCTGGCCGTCCGCCTCCAGCCGCAGCAGCCCGGCCGCCAGATCGTCCGCCACCCGCGCCAGCCGCTCGCGCTCCGCCAGCACCTCCGCGGCGTCGGAGGCCGCCGCACGCAGCACGAGCAGGACCCCGAAGGACCGGCCCCGCGCCGCGATCGGGACGTACAGGGAGCCGAAATGGAAGGGCAGGCCCGCGGCGAGTTGCGGATACCGGCGCATCGTCTCCGTGGCGTTCGCCAGCACCACGGGTACGCCCGTCCGGTGCACGTCCGCCACCGGGAACGGCCGGTCCAGATGCAACCGCCCCCAGGGCCGGAACAGCGGTCCGGGCAGCCCGGCGAGGACGGCGAGCCGCAGGATCCCGGGCGTGGGCGAGCACAGGTACGCGCCCCCGGCGCGGCCGTCCGCCGCCCGCAGCGCGTCGGCCGCGGCCGCGGTCAGCAGCGCTCGCGGCGTCCCGGCCGGCCTCCGCTCGTCCCTGGCGCTCCCAGTCATCGGCCCTACCTCGTCCGTGCACCACCGCGTGGGCGACACAGCAAGAATGCGCCACGCCGACCCCGGTGTGCATCCGCGCGCTGCCGGAGGGGCGGCGGGGCGGGCTCAGGCCTTCGTGCGGAGGGTGGTCTTGGCCAGTTCGTAGGCCGGGAGCATCTCCTCGTGTTCCTGGTCGTCCAGTCCGCCGAGGTGCAGGACGACGGGCCCGTCGGACGTGGTGACGGCGAGGGCGTGCTGCTTCTTCGTCTCCTTCCCGCCACTGGGGGTGACGTACTCGGCCTCGGCGCCGGTGACGTCGCCCGTCGTGAAGGTGCGGTACGTGACCCGGTCCTCCCCCTGCTCGGCGGCCACGAAGTCCTCCAGTACGGCGCGTGCGTCGGCGTCGCCGGGCTCGCCGGTCCAGACCCGGAGGAACCCGATGTTGCCGGCGGGCTTCGCGTCGATCTCGCAGGCCATGGTGACCGGGCCCTGGTGCAGGAACGCGTCGGCCAGGTCCGCCAGCTCCTCGCTCACGTCGCCCGCCGCCTCGGCGTCCACGGCCTTGGCCTTCCAGGACTCGGCGATGTCGAAGGTCACGGGCAGCTCACAGGCCGAGCCGGCCGCACCGATGGTCGCGCCGCGCCGGGCCACCTCGGCCGTCCCCGATTCCTTCTCCCCGCCCCCGGCGGCACAGCCCGTCACCAGCACCGTCAGCAGGACGGCCAGGGCCGGCCCCCGTCTGTCGTTCCCCACCCCGAAGCGCACCGCGCTGTCTCCTCTCGATGTCGGCGGTGCACTGTAACCGGCGGGGAACGGGAGACGCGTTTCCGGGTGGCGGGCGGTGGGGTGGCGCCCCTTGCGGCCTTCGGGTGAGGCGGGGTGACATACCGTCACACCCTCGGCCCCGCCGGGGAACCCATGGGTTCCCCCTGTTCCTCACGAGCGACGAGGTGCCGCCATGGCCGAGTTGACCCGCCGCAGACTCCTGGGCTCGGCCGTGGGCGCGCTCGGCGCCGCCGCGGCCGTCTCCCTCCTCCCGCCCAGCGTGCAGAAGGCCGTCGCGGCCGGACAACCCCGCCGCGGCTCGCTCGCCGACGTCGAACACGTCGTCCTGCTCATGCAGGAGAACCGCTCCTTCGACCACTACTTCGGCACCCTGTCCGGAGTGCGCGGCTTCGCCGACCCGGACGCGCTCACCCTCGACACCGGACGCTCGGTCTTCCACCAGCCGGACCCCGAGAACCCGAAGGGCTATCTGCTCCCCTTCCACCTCGACACCCGCACCACCGGTGCCCAGTCCATCCCCTCCACCAGCCACGCCTGGTCGGTGCAGCACGAGGCCTGGAACGGCGGCAGAATGGACCGCTGGATGTCGGCCCACCGCAAGGCCGACGGCGCCAACGGCCCCTACGTGATGGGCTACCACACCCGCGAGGACATCCCCTTCCAGTTCGCGCTCGCCGAGACCTTCACCCTCTGCGACCACTACTTCTGCTCGGTCCTCGGCCCGACCTGGCCCAACCGGCTGCTGTGGATGACCGGCACCCTGGACCCCGGCGGCGCCCGGGGCGGCCCGATCACCAGCAACGTCGCGCCTTCGCCGTACCGCTGGACGACGTACGCCGAACGGCTCCAGGCCGCCGGCATCAGCTGGAAGGTGTACCAGCAGGAAGACGACTACGCCTGCAACATGCTGGAGCAGTTCGCCGCCTTCCGCGCCGCGCAGCCGGGCTCCGACCTGTACGAGCGGGGCGTACGGCCGCAGCCGGAGGGGACCTTCGAGGACGACGCCCGGGGCGACCGGCTGCCGACCGTGTCATGGATCATGCCGACGAGCCACCAGTCGGAGCACCCGGACTTCCTGCCGGCGGCCGGCGCCGCCTTCGTCGCCTCCAAGCTCGAGGCGATCGCCGCCGACCCGAAGGTGTGGCGCAAGACGGCCTTCATCCTCAGCTACGACGAGAACGACGGCCTCTTCGACCACGTGCAGCCGCCGACCCCGCCCCCCGGCACACCCGACGAGTTCGTACGGGGGCTGCCGATCGGCGGTGGCTTCCGCGTTCCCGCCATCGTCGTCTCGCCCTGGACAGTGGGCGGCTGGGTGGCCACGGAGGCCTTCGACCACACCTCGGCGCTGCGGTTCCTCGAGCGGGTCACCGGGGTGGAGGAGCCCAACATCAGCGCCTGGCGGCGCGCCACCTTCGGCGACCTCACCTCCGCCTTCCGCTTCGCCTCCGCCCGGCCGGTCGCGCCCCGCCTGCCCGACGACACGGCGGAGCAACTGCTCCAGGCGGAGCAGGAGGTGGCGACCCTGCCCAGACCCACCCTGCCGGGCGCGGTACAGACGTTCCCGCAGCAGGAGCCGGGGAGCCGGCCACAGGTCTGACACGCCTCGGGAAAGGGAACCCGCGGTGGACGTCCGGATTCCGGACCGTGCGGGAGTGATCCTCCGAGGCCGTCTTCGCGTCTTCACAGGGGCGACACCGGTGCGGCGACGGCCGGAGTCGCAGGGATGTGAACTGCGTGCGATGAGCGTTTCCTGGGGGAACCATGGTGATCCTGCGGCCGGAGGTGGAGCGGTACCGCGACCGCCGCGTCGAGGAGCGGCCGCGCCGCGGCGCCCTGGCGCGGACGGCCGCGTTCGTCGGACGGACGGTGCGGGGAGAGTTTCACGGCATCGTCGTCGACCCCGTACGGGAGTTGTGCCGGCGGGGCCCCGACGCGCTGCTGCTGGCGTTCGTGGCCTGCGGAGGCGTCATCTTCTTCCACGCCCTCGCACAACGCCCGGCCGGCGCGACGACCGTCCGGCTCCTCGGCGGGGTCCGGGGCGACCTTCCCCTGTGGCTGGCCCTGCTGCGGACCCCGGTCTCCCTGTACGTCCCCGCCCTCGACCTGCCGGTGTGGGCCG
Organism: Streptomyces sp. NPDC049687; assembly: GCF_044465285.1. Taxonomy (NCBI): domain Bacteria; kingdom Bacillati; phylum Actinomycetota; class Actinomycetes; order Kitasatosporales; family Streptomycetaceae; genus Streptomyces; species Streptomyces sp. NPDC049687. The sequence continues at coordinate 357,598 of NZ_JBITLN010000002.1, read as the reverse complement.
GCATCACCCAGCTCTTCCTCGCCTTCGCCCTCGCCGAACTCGCCCTCGGCCGGGGCCGGACCCTGGCCGTCGCCTACGCGGCCACCCTGGCCGGCACCCTCACCGTGCGGGTGATGATCGCTATGGGCCCCGGCTGGTGGGGGCTCGGGCTGCCGCCCGAGGCGGGGCAGGTGCTCGACACCGGTCCGTCCGCGGCTGTCGTGGGACTGTTCACCTACATCTCGGTCGTCCGCCGCGCACCCGTCGTCTTCGTCCTCACCGGTGGCTCGATGGTGATCGAGTCGATCGCCAAGCCCAACCTGGCCGGCCGTGAGCACCTGATAGCCGTCGCCGCCTCCGTCGTCCTGGGGCTGGTCCACGAACGCGGCCGCCTCCGGTGGGCGAAAGCGCAGGAGGAAGCCGTCGTCTGAGATCTTCCTGTGAATTCGTGAGTCGGTTGAACGCTCCTGCGTCAGGTTGCGTATAGGGCCGGGGATTTCCATGTCCTGGCCGCTGACGACGACGCGTAGGAGCACTCCTTGGTACACAACAGGCGCAGACGCCCTACAGGCGGACGACGTGCGACCTTCGCCGCAGTCGCACTGATCCTGGGCGGCGGCGGGCTGATGGCGGTGAACGTCTATGCCTCGGCCACCTCCAACGGAGAGACCGTGGAGCTGACGGGAGGGGGCTCGGTCACGATCGACTGCCCCGACGTCGGCAACGGCCTGACCTCCGTGCCGGAGCAGGCCAAGCCCGAGGTCGACCGTGAACTCGCCCTTCTCGACGAGCAGATCGCCGCCGCCTACCGCCAACTCCAGGACCAGGCGCAGGCGGTACGGCAGGACCCCGGCTTCGCCGACAACGCGGTGATGAATCCGCTGAAGGACAAGCGCGGCGCGACGATCGCCCGCATCGCGGAGGCCATCGACCGCGACGGCGACCGCCCGGAGGGCCTGGACTCCCTCGCCGCCTGCACCCTGCGCATCACCGAGGACCAGGCACAGGGGCAGCAGCAGGGACAGTCCCAGGGGCAGGAGCAGGACCAGAACGCAGGTCAGGGACAGGGCCCGGCTCAGGGGTCCGGTCAGAACGGCCAGCAGGGCAACGGCGGTCAGGCCGGGAACGGTCCGGTCGCCGCGGACTACGTGGACATCACCTCCGTCCAGAGCGCACAGCAGACCCCGGACCCCGCCTCCGGCCCCTCCCGCGGCACCTTCAGCACCAGCTGCGGAGTGAACGAGAACGGCCTGTTCAACTCCGACAACGTCATCGTCGCCCCCGGCGTCAGCAACGGCGCCCACCACTTCCACGACTACATCGGCAACCAGTCGAACACCGCCTTCGCCTCCGACGAGGACCTGGCGAACGCCGAGACGAGCTGTGCGGACCAGGGCGACAAGTCCACGTACTACTGGCCCGTCCTGCGCCTGCAGAACGGCACCCAGGAACAGGACGCCAACAGCCCGGGCGGTGGCATCGAGGGCAACGCCGGCGAGATCGTCACCCCCAAGGACGTCACGCTGACCTTCGTGGGCAGCCCGCGCTCCAAGGTCACCGCCATGCCCCGGCTGCTGCGCATCATCACCGGCGACGCCAAGGCCTTCGTCAACGGCCCGGCCAACGCCAACGCCTCGTGGAGCTGCACCGGTTTCGAGGACCGGCAGCTGAAGGACAAGTACCCGCTCTGCCCCGACGGCAGCGACGTGGTGCGCACCTTCCGCTTCCAGAGCTGCTGGGACGGCAGCAACATCGACAGCGCCAACCACCGCACCCATGTGGCCTTCGCCGCCGCCGACGGCAGCTGCCCGGCCGGCTTCGAGGCCATCCCGCAGCTGGTGCAGCGCATCGTCTACGACGTCGACGCGCCGAGCCTCGCCGACGGCGGCCGTACGACGCCGCTGTTCGCGGTGGACTCCTTCCCCGAGCAGCTGCACAAGCCGGTGACGGACCACGGCGACTTCATCAACGTCTTCGACGAGGACCTGATGGGGGAGATGGTCGACTGCATCAACGACGGCCGCACATGCGGCGCCGGCACGGGCGACGACGGCTCCGGCAACGGGTCGGGCGACGATTCCGGCAACGGCGCTGGTGACGGTACCGGCAATGGCGCTGGTGACGGTACCGGCAACGGCTCCGACGACGGTTCCGGCGACAACGGTTCCGGCGGCGGCGCGGACGACGACCCGGGCGACAACGCGCCGGAGTCCCCGGCCCAGAACCAGTCCCAGACCCCCGAGGCCCCCGCGACCGGCCCCGTGGACACGGAGCCCGCCGCAGGCGACCCCGGCCGGGGCCAGGCCTCGCCGAGCACCGCACCCCGCGCCGACACCAAGCCCACCGCCGACGCCCCCAAGGCGGCCACCCCCGCTCCCGACACCACCGCCGGCGACGAGATCGGCACCGCGGCGACCGCCCCGGACCCGACACCGTCCCCGGCCGCCACGGCCACCGACACCCCGGCCGACAACGGCAGCGGCAGCGGGAGCGACGGCGGCATAGGGACGGGTACCGGCATCGGCGACGGCACCGAGCCCCAGGCCGTCCAGGGCGACCTGGCCGAGACCGGCGTCAGCCTGTGGCCGGCGGCCGGCGGCGGCCTCCTGGTGATCGCCGGCTTCGTCGTCCTCTACCGCAACGTCCGCCGTACGCACTGAGGCACCGGCCGACCGTCCTCGTACGGGTGCTCCCGTCCGCGAGACACCGTCCGGGCCCCGGCCCGCGCGGTATACGTCGCTCGAATCGCGCCGCTCGACGACGGGAGCACCATGGAATCCGTGGAGTACTACGACCTCGGCACCCACCACCGGCCCGTGACGACCTCCTCCCCGGAGGCTCAGCTGTGGTTCGATCGCGGGCTGGTGTGGTCGTACGCCTTCCACCACGAGGAGGCCGTCGTCTGCTTCGAGACGGCGGCCCGCGCCGATCCGGACTGCGCGATGGCGCACTGGGGCATCGCCTACGCGCTGGGCCCCAACTACAACAAACCCTGGGACTTCTTCGACGAGCAGGACCTCCGGCGGACCGTCGCCCGCACCCACGCCGCCGTCGAGCTGGCCCACGAGAAGGCCGCCGGCGCCACCCCCGTCGAACGGGCGCTGATCGGCGCCCTGCGCGCCCGCTACCCGCAGACGCGGCCCGCGAAGGACTGCTCGGTGTGGAACGCGCCCTACGCCGACGCCATGCGCGCCGTCCACGCACTCGCCCCCGACGACCTCGACGTGGCCGCCCTGTACGCCGACGCCCTGATGAACCTCACCCCCTGGCAGCTGTGGGACCCGCGCACCGGCCGGCCCGCCGAGGGCGCGCGCACCGCGCAGGCCAAGGAGGTGCTCGACCGCGCGCTCGCCGACGAGGCCGCGGCCGTACACCCCGGCGTGCTGCACTTCTCCATCCACCTCATGGAGATGTCCCCCACCCCCGAGGCCGCCCTCCAGGTCGCCGACCGGCTGCGCGGTCTGGTGCCCGACGCCGGGCACCTCCAGCACATGCCCTCGCACCTGGACGTGCTGTGCGGCGACTACCGGCGGGTCGTCACCGACAACACCGCCGCCATCGCCGCCGACGAGAAGGTCGTGGCCCGCTCCGGGGCGATGAACTTCTACACGCTGTACCGCTGCCACGACCTCCACTTCAAGATCTACGGCGCGATGTTCCTGGGCCAGTGCCGGACCGCCCTGGAGACCGTGGACCGGCTGGAGGCCGCCATCCCGGAGGAACTGCTGCGGGTGCAGAGCCCGCCCATGGCCGACTGGCTGGAGGCCTTCCTCGGGATGCGGTTCCACGTGCTGATCCGCTTCGGCCGCTGGGACGACGTCCTCGCCCTGCCGCTCCCCGCCGACCAGGAGCTCTACAGCTTCACCACCGCGCTGCTCCACTACGCCCGCGGGGTCGCCCTCTCCGCCACCGGCCGGATGGCGCAGGCCGAGAGCGAGCGCGAGCGGTTCCGGGCGGCGGCCGAGCGGGTCCAGGAGACCCGCATGCTGTTCAACAACACCTGCCGGGACATCCTCGCGATCGCCTCCGCCATGCTGGACGGCGAACTGGAGTACCGCAGGGGCCGGTTCGACCTCGCCTTCGCCGCCCTGGAGCGCTCCGTCGCCCTGGACGACCACCTCCCCTACGACGAGCCGTGGGGCTGGATGCAGCCCACCCGGCACGCCTACGGCGCCCTGCTCCTCGAGCAGGGCCGGGTCGCGGAGGCGGAGGCGGTCTACCGCGCCGACCTCGGCCTCGACGACACCCTGCCGCGCCCGTCCCAGCACCCCGGCAACGTCTGGTCCCTGCACGGCTTCCACGAGTGCCTCCTCCGCCAGGGCAAGGACGCGGAGGCGCTGATCGTCGCCCAGCAGCTCAAGTTCGCGGCCGCCCTGGCGGACGTACCCGTAAGGGCGTCCTGCTTCTGCCGTCTGGACCCTGCGAACGACCCGGCGGTGACACCCCATTGCTGCGCCATGGACAATTGACCGACTGCTGTCCACGTACCACACGTACGACAAGGGGACCCCGGAGCATGGCGGGCGCACCGTGAACAAGACACTCTCGAGGTGGACCGCGGGCATGACGGGCCAGGACGCCGTCGCCCGCGCGCGCAGATGGGCCCGGCTCGCCCTGGTCCTGGTCCTCGGCTGCGCCGCGGTCGTCGCCGGCGGAGCCGGATCGGGCGGCTGGGTGGTCCTGCTGACCGGCCTGGCGGGACTCTGCCTCGCCGGGGCGGGTGTCTGGTGGACGCTCGCACACCGGGGCGGCGCCCGGATCCTCGGCGGCGCGCTCGCCCTCACCGCACCCGTGGGCGTGCTCGTGCTGTACGCCACTTCGGGACTGTGGGTGGTGGCGTTCGGCGCCCTCGCGCTGTGGGGGGCCGCCCTGGCCTCGGCCCGCCAGTCGCTGCGCACCCTGCGCCGCCCCAAGGGCACCCACGGCCGCCGCACCCCGCCGCCCCGCCGTCCCGTCCTGATCATGAACGTGCGCTCGGGAGGTGGAAAGGTCGAGAAGCACGGCCTCGTCGAGCGCGCCGAGGAGCTCGGTGCCCGGGTCGTCCTGCTCGGCACCGACGACAACTGGACCGACCCGGTCGCGGAGGCCCGCAAGGCCGTCGCCGAGGGGGCCGACCTGCTCGGCGTCGCCGGCGGCGACGGCACCCAGGCGCTCGTCGCGGCCGTCGCCGCCGAACACGACCTGCCCTTCCTGGTCGTCGCCGCAGGCACCCGCAACCACTTCGCCATGGACCTCGGCCTGGACCGCACCGACCCCGTGCGCAGCCTCGACGCCCTCAGCAACGGCATCGAACTCCGCATCGACCTCGGCGACGTCCAGGGGCGGCCCTTCGTCAACACGGTCTCCTTCGGGGCGTACGCGGCGATAGTGCAGAACCCCGAGTACCGCGACGCCAAGGCCGCCACCGCCCTGGAACACCTGCCCGACCTGCTGCAGGGCGACGCGGGACCCACCCTCGACGTCCACGCGGACGGCACCCGGATCCACGCGCCGCAGGCCGTCCTGGTCAGCAACAACGCCTACGCCCGTGCCGACCCGATCGGCGGCGGCCGCCGCCCCCGGCTGGACGCCGGCCTGCTCGGCGTGATCGGCGTCCGTGTGGAGGGCGCCGCCCAGGCCGCCGAGCTGGCGCTGCTCGGCGAACGGGCCAGCGGTATCACCTCGCTCACCTCGCACCGCGTGGTCGTCGAGGCCGACCGGGACCGCATCCCGGTGGCCGTCGACGGCGAAGCGCTCGAACTGCCCACTCCGGTGGTGTGCACCGTACGGCCCAGCGTGCTCCGGGTCCGGGTGCCACGACACCGCCCCGGCGCGGCCTACGCGCCCCCCACGGTCGACTGGAGGCGTATCGTGCGCCTCGCGCTCGGCCGTCCCGACCCCCGCACGATCAAGGATGCCTATGATGTCTGACCGCTTGCCGAAGCTCACCACCCCGGGTCTGGTCCGCGACCTCGCCACCCTGGACCAGGCGCTGTACGAGACGGTCACCATCACCAAGACCCCCACCCTGGACACCGCGCTGCGCCGGCTGTCCGCGGCCGCCGACCACTCCAAGCTGTCCTTCGCGGTCGCCGCCGGTCTGGCCCTGCGCGGTGGCAGCGCCCGCCGCGCCGCCGTCCTGGGCGTCGCCGCCATCGGTGTGGCCTCGGCGACCGCCAACCTGCTCGGCAAGCGGCTCGTACGGCGGCCGCGACCGCACCGCGCCGAGGACTCGCCGTTCCCCGGACGGCACGTGCCGATGCCGGACTCCGCGTCCTTCCCGTCCGGACACACCGCCTCGGCGGTCGCCTTCGCGGCCGCCGTCGGCCCGGCCTTCCCGGCTGCGGCGTTCCCGCTGGGCATGCTCGCCTGCGCGGTCGGCTACTCGCGGGTCCACACCGGTGTGCACTACCCGGGCGACGTCATCGCCGGCGCGCTGCTGGGCACCGGATCGGCGGCCCTGGTCCTCTCTCTCGCGTCCCGCGCCGACGTCTGAGCGCCTCCGAGGGCGACGGAGAGAGCTACTCCTTGCCGCAGTGGAGGAAGAGATGGGGTTCGGGCCCGGCCTCGGGATGGTCCAGCGTGAACAGCGTGTTCTCCTCGGCCAGCACGGTCAGGCCCGCCCCCCGCACCACGTCGACGAGATCCGCCCCGGCGAAGCTCGTCACCCGGACCGGCTGCCCCATGAAGACCGCGTCCACGCCCTCCACGTCCAGCGGCACGGTCGCGAACACCAGACTGCCGCCCGGCAGCAGCGCCCGCGCAAGGCGGCCGATCAGGCCGATCTGCTCCGCGCGGTCCATCTGGAGCAGGGAGAAGTACACACAGACCGCGTGGAACGAGTCCTCGTCCAGCGGGAGTTCGCGTACGTCGACACAGTCGAAGACGGCCCCGGGCACCTGGCGTGCGGCCAGTTCGACCATCACGGGCGAGATGTCGACGCCCCGCACCCCGTGGCCCGCCCGGGTGAGGGTCTCGGCCGTCGGCCGGCCCGTCCCGCTGCCCACGTCCAGCACCCGGCTGCCCGGCGCCAGCCGTCCGAGCAGCCACTCAAGGGACCTGCGGTGCGCCTCCGAGTGCGCGAACGCCTTCTCGTACGTGGCCCCCAGCGCGTCGAACACCGCCGCAGCGCGTCGCCCGTCGTCCTCGCCTGCCAAGCCGGCTCCTCGTGTCGTGGTGAGCGGGTCCCGCGCATCCTCGCACTGCCGACGACGCCTCACCAGGCCGCCGGCCGGGCACTCATGGGCCCCGGTCCGCGGTCCTCCACGGATGAGTTCACGCCATGTGAGCGGAGACGGTGCTCACAACGGCCGGAATCTCATTTTCCGCTACCGTAAGTAACATGGTCCACTTCGACGTGGGGTCTACTCACAAGTAGGTACGGCCCCCGATAACCGTCGTAATCGTTCGGAGGACCCCCCATGCCCTCTCCTGAGGACGCCCTGCTGCAGGCCCGCACCGCCTACGAGGAGCACGTGCGCACGTGCCGGCAGTGTCACGTGGACATGTCGCCCTGCGCGGTCTCCAAACTCCTCCTGCGCGCGTACAACAACGTCCGCAGAACCCAGGCGCGCCCGGGCTCCACGCTGCGCTGAGGCGGCCGGCGGCCCTCCCGGAGGAGATCCGTCCGGGCCGCCGGCCCGCCCGGTCGAGCATCGGGCGGCCCTCTGCGGCGTGTTCCTCTGCAGGGTGCCGGGAACGGGCGGGCGCGTCAGGCGGGCCGTACGGCCCCGCGTACCGTGCCCTCTCCGACGGCCAGGATCGACTCCTCGCGGATGTGCGCGCCCGGGCCGGGGGCGTGGATCATCGTGCCGCCGTCCGTGCACAGGCCGACGTGGCTGAGATCGTCGTGGAAGAACACGAGGTCGCCGGGGCGGAGCTCGTCGAGACCGACCCGCGTGAAGGCCTTCGCCTGGTCGATCGCGGACCGCGGCAGGGTCACCCCGGCGGCCCGCCAGGCGGCCTGAGTGAGGCTGGAGCAGTCGTACGACTCGGGTCCCGTGGCACCCGGGAGACAGGGCCGCCCGATCTGCGCCCGTGCGAAGGCGAGGGCCTTGTCCGCCTTGCCCAGGTAGGCCGCGCCGGTGGTGGTGAAGGTGGCGCCGGTGGGGGCGGGTACCGGAGCCGGGGCGGGAGCGGGCGCGGGGACTGAGAGCGCCGGCTCGGTGAGAGCCCCGGCCGACGCTGTCGCGAAGCCCGTCGACTGGGAAGGCATGCCCGGCATCGGAGCCGCGAGGCCGGTCGCCGTGGTCGGCATCGGAGCGGTGACGCCGGCTCCGGAAGCCGGGAAGCCGGGGCCGGGGGCGGCGCCCACGAGTTCGGGCGGAGGGAACCCACCCATCGGCGCGGCCACCGCGGCTTCGGGCACGGGGGTGCCGCCCGCGGGCGTGGCGTAGCCGGTTTGGGGCATCGGAGTGCCGCCCGCGGGCGTCGCGTAGCCGGCTTGGGGCATGGGGGTGCCGGCCGGGGGCGTGGTGGGGCCGACGCCGGGCAGCGGGAAGCTGAACGGCGGCTTGGTCACGCCGTATTCGGCGGACGGCAGGGCACCGCCGGCCATCACGGCACCGGCTTGGGGCATCGGGGTGCCGGTCGCGGGTGTCGTGGGGCCGGTGTCGGGCATGGGGAAGGCGAAGGAGCCTGTTCCCGGGCCGGTTTGGGGCATCGGGGTGCCGGTCGCGGGTGTCGTGGGGCCGGTGTCGGGCATGGGGAAGGCGAAGGAGCCGGTACCCGGGCCGGCTTGGGGTGTGCCGCCCGCGGGCGTGGTGGCGGCGTCGTCGGGCAGGGGGAAGCTGAACGAGCCGCTTGCCGGGCCGGCTTGGGGTGTCGGGGCGGCGTCGAGGTCGGGGAGGATGAAGGAGCCGGTCGCGGGGTCGACTTCCGGCATGGGGAAGCTGAACGCGGGCTTCGCCACGCCGAATTCGGAGGTCGGGAAGACGGACGCGGGCTTGGAGCCCCCGGGATTGGAGCCGGCCCCCGGAGTCATGATCTTGGCCTCGGGCATCGGTTCGCCGCCGCCCCCGCCGAGCTGTGGCGCTCCGTCGGAACCGGCCGCAGGCGACTGGCCCGCCCACGCGGCCGCGGCCTCCGCCCGGTACGCCTGCTGCTCCGCGGTGTCCCCGGGCCGGGACACGGGAGCCGCCGGCGGTCTCATCGGCTGTGCGGCCATGGGCTGGGACGGCACACCGGCCAGTGGTCTCATCTGTGCCGTCATGGCCTGTGGCATGGCGGCGGGCGGCCCCATCAGCTGTGCCGGGGACGGCGCGGACCGCGACAGCGCGCGGGCCAGCAGGTTCCGTGCGGCCGTGAGCTTGCGCCCGTTCTGCTCCTTGCTGTTCTTGAGCGAGGCCTGGCGGTTCGCGGGAGCGGCGGCCATCGAGGTGCCGGGGGTGGCGGACGCCGACGGCAGGGCCTTGGGCTCCCCCCGGCGCGGTTCCAGCGCCGCGGGCATCCGCTCGGTCGCCGGGGGCAGCGCCGGGACGGCCCGCCCGGTCAGCTCCGGTACCCGCCGCTCGGGCGCCTCCAGTTCGAGCCTCCGGCCCGGCTCCAGGGCGCGCGGCGCGTTGTTCTCGAAAGCCTTCTCCAGCTCCTTCGGTACACGGGGAGGAGCGGCCGGGGCGGCGGGACGCGTCGGCATGCGGTCGGCCGGCAACACCGCCGGCACGGTCGGGCCGATGCTGCCGCGAGCGACGTCGAACCACCTGCGGGCCATGGCCTCGGTCGACGGGTCGGCCGACCCGCGCCCACCGCGGGCGAGTGAGACACCGGAGCGGCGGCCCGCGCCCGACCTGGCGCGCGTGGCGTTGAAATTACCGGTGTCGTTCTCGGCCCGGTCGTACAGCGCGTTGACCGCCTGCTGGACCTCCGCCCGGCTCGGCTCGCCGACCTCCGTCGCCATGGAAGACGTACTCCTTCCGTGCTCCGCCCGGCCGGCCCGGCCCGCGGATCCGGGCACCCGAGTGTCCGGGGTGCCCCAAGCTCTGTGCCCTGCCGGGCGGTTGGGCCGCGCCGGCCGGCGGGGTGTCCCGGTGTCGGTCGTGCGGTCTGAGCGTCAACCTAACCAACATGTGTGACTGGTGTGAAGATTGAAGCGTTAAATGTCCGATACGTATTCGTGACCTTCGTCTCTCGCCTCGACGGCCCGGCCCGCAATGACCGGTTCACCACCGTTCACGGCCGCGGGCGGCGGTCACGAGCGGGCCTCCTGCGTCTCGGTGTCGGGGCGTCGGCCCCGGGTGGTCTCCTCCTGGGCGAGCAGCGAGAGCAGGGCGTCCACCTGCAGACCGGCCTCCGCCGGGTGGCGCAGCACCTTGTCCGGTTCGATCCGGTAGACATTGCCGCGCCCCTCCCGGACGTGCGACAGATAGCCGTCCTGTTCCAGTTCGGCGATGATCTTCTGGACGGCGCGTTCCGTGAGCCGGCAGCGGGCGGCGATGTCGCGGATCCGGACGCTGCGGTCGTCCGCGATGGCCGCCAGTACGCGGGCGTGGTTGGTCAGGAACGTCCATCCGTTGTGCGTCTCGGGCACTCCCTCCATGGAGCAATCCTACGACTGACGATTCACGTATACCAACGCCGGAACTTTGGTTCATGTATCTGTTGACGTATGACGGGCTCCGGGGTCAGCCTTGTTGTCATATGGAAAGTGACCGGGGGAGGCGGTCATGCCGGAGCCTGCGTACGAAGCGAAGCTCGAAGCGGAGACGGGCGGCGCGTCATCCGCCCGGCCGGTGCCTGTGCCGGAGATCGGTGTCAGGTACGACGGCGACCGCGTCGTCGTGGCCGTATACGGCGACCTCGACCTCGGCTCCGCCGAGCGGCTGGAGCATGCCCTGCGGGCCGCCCTCGGCGCGGCGGTGGCCGGCGTCGACCTGGAACTCGGCGGTGTCTCCTTCTGCGACTGCTCGGCCCTCAACGTGCTCCTCAACCTGCGCGAGCAGGGGCTGAGACAGGGCAAGACGGTGGTGCTGCGCACCCTCGCCCCCGCCGTCGAACGCCTCCTCGCCCTGACCGGCACCCGCCCGCTGTTCGCCGAACAGGCGCCCGAGCCGGCCGATGCCGGGCATGTCCCCGAGTGGGACGGCACCGGGGCGGGCGCGGATCCGGCCGCCACCGGCGGCGACGCTCTGCGGGACCTGCGCGTCGAGGTCGTCCAGTTGCGGCGCGCCATGCAGACCCGCCCGGTGATCGACCTGGCCCGCGGCATCCTGATGGCCTCCTTCGCCCTGAGTGCCGAGGACGCCTGGCGGGTCCTGGTGGAGGCGTCACAGCACACCAACACCAAGCTGCACCACCTCGCCCATGACCTCGTGTCCGCCGTCCACGGCGCCCCGCCGACCGGCGCCGTACAGCAGCAGGTGGCAGCGGCCGTGTCCAGGATCCGGGCGGAGACCTCGGCGGCCGAGGAATGAATCGGACGACGAAGGGGGCGACGATCCGACACACCTCGGTGACGCGTGGATCAATCGTGGAGACGGTCGATTCGAGCGTGGACTCTTGAGAACCCGGGGTGGACGACCGTAGATTCACCGTAATCACTCGTCCCTCGGATCCGGGGTGTGCCATGGACCGTGCCCGACTGCGTCATCTCCTGGCCCGCGAGAGCGCGGACGCCGAACGACGCAACCCCCGCTCCCGGGACGCCTACGCCCGCGCCGAGCACCTCTTCGGGCGGGTGCCGATGACCTGGATGAACAAGACGGCCGGTGCCTTTCCCCGGTATCTGGAGTCCGCTCGGGGCGCCCGCGTCCGGGACGTGGACGGGCACGAGTACATCGACTTCTGCCTCGGCGACACCGGGGCCATGGCGGGTCACTCACCGGCCGCCGTCGCCGCCGCCGTGCAGCACCGCTTCACCACCCTCGGGGGCGCGACCGCGATGCTGCCCACCGAGGACGCTGAGTGGGTCGGTGCCGAGCTGACCCGGCGCTTCGGCCTGACCCGCTGGAGCTTCTCGCTCACCGCGACCGACGCCAACCGCTGGGCGATCCGCCTCGCCCGGGCCGTCACCGCCCGCCCGAAGATCCTGGTCAACAGCTACTGCTACCACGGCAGCGTCGACGAGTCCCTGATCGTGACCGGCCCCGACGGCCACGGCACCGCCCGCCCCGGAAACGTCGGCGCCCCCTGCGACGTCACCCTCACCAGCAGGGTCGCCGAGTTCAACGACCTGGACCACCTGGAGCGCGAACTCGCCCACGGCGACGTGGCCGCCGTCCTGATGGAACCCGCGCTCACCAACATCGGCATCGTCCTGCCCGAACCCGGCTACCTGGCAGGCGTGCGCGAGCTGACCCGCCGCCACGGCACGCTGCTGATCAACGACGAGACGCACACCTTCTCCGCCGGACCCGGCGGCTGCACCGCCGCCTGGGACCTGGATCCGGACGTACTGACCATCGGCAAGGCCGTCGGCGGCGGCATTCCGGCCGGCGCCTATGGTCTTGCCGCCGACCTCGCCGAACGGCTGCTGGGCCGCGCCGACCTGGACCTCGTCGACATGGGCGGCGTCGGCGGCACCCTCGCCGGCAACGCGCTCTCGGTCGCCGCGACCCGCGCCACCCTCGAACACGTCCTCACCGACGAGGCGTTCGCCCGGATGCACAAGCTGTCCGAGCGCTTCGAGGCCGGCGTTCGCGCGGGCATCGACGCCCACGCCCTGCCCTGGTCGGTCAGCCGCCTCGGCGCCCGCACCGAGTACCGCTTCACCGACCCGGCGCCCCGCACCGGCACCGAGGCAGCGGCCGCCGGCGACACCGAACTGGAGGACTTCCTCCACCTCTACCTCGCCAACCGGGGCATCCTCCTCACCCCGTTCCACAACATGGCCCTGATGTGCCCCGACACCACCGAGCAGGACGTCGACACCCACACCGGGCTGTTCGCGGCGGCCCTCGCCGAACTGGCCGGCTGACCACCGGGAAAGGAACCCCACGTGGACGAGATCGACCGGGCCATCCTGCGCGAACTGCAGACCGACGGCCGCATCGCCTACGCCGACCTCGGCCCCCGGGTCGGCCTGTCCGCCTCCGCCGCCCGCCAGCGTCTCCAACGGCTGCTGGACTCCCGTGCCGTCCAGGTCGTCGGCGTCACCGACCCCATGGCCATGGGGGGCCAGGCCATGGCGCTCCTCGGCATCACCGCCGACGGCGACCCGCGCCCCGTCGCCGACGCTCTCGCCGCCCACCCCGAGGTGGTGTACTCCGTGCTCACCTCCGGCGGCTTCGACCTGTTCGCCGAGGTGGTCAGCCGCACCGCGAAGGACCTGCTCGACTTCGTCAACGACACCGTGCGCCAGACCGAGGGCGTGAGCGGCGTCCAGTCCTTCCCCTACTTCGCCATCCACACCCACCGGTTCCTGTGGGAGGTGGGCTGAGCCTCCCGCACCTTCGTCGGGTAGAACTGGCTGACATGCGCGTTGACCACGACCCCGAGTCCCTGGGCGCGGGAGCCTTCTACCGCCTCCTGACCGCCGTCGTCGTGCCCCGGCCGATCGCCTGGGTGTCGACCCTGGCGGCCGACGGCACGACCGCCAACCTCGCTCCGCACTCCTTCTTCACCGTCGCCTCCACCGACCCGCCGATCGTCCAGTTCACCTCCGTCGGCCGCAAGGACTCCCTGCGCAACATCGAGGCCACCGGCGAGTTCGTCGTGAACCTCGCGCCCGAGCCGCTCCTCGAGCAGATCAACGCCAGCGGCACCGACTTCCCCGCCCACGAGGGCGAGTTCGACGCGGTCGGCATCGAGCGGGAACCCTCGCTGCGGGTGAAGCCGCCCCGCGTGGCCGCCTCACCCGTGGCCCTGGAATGCCGGCTGCACTCCACCCTCGGCGTCGGCAACTCCACGCTCGTCCTCGGTCAGGTGGTGCACGCCGCCGTACGGGAGGACGTCGTCGTCGACGGCCACCCCGACATCCGGCGGCTGCGGCCCCTGGCCCGGCTCGGCCGCGACGAGTGGGGCACCGTCGGCGAGGTCCTCGACCTGGCCCGGATCGCCTATCGCGACTGGCCGCCGTCCTGACCGGCCCGGGCCTATGATCGGATCATGACGAGAGCTGTGGCGAGATCGGTGACGAGACGCCCGACGAAGGCTGACGGCGCCGAAGGCTCCTGGCGCTCGCTGTGGTCGAGGAACTCGGCGCTGTCGATCGGCTCGGTCGACTCCTTCCTCTCCATCGGTTCCGTCGGCAGCTCCCTGTCCGTCGCCTCGGTCGGCAGCTTCCTCTCCGTGGGGTCCGTCGGCTCCGCCGCGTCCTTCGCCTCCGTGGGTTCCTGGCTCAGCGCCGGCTCGGCGCTGTCCGCCCAGTCGGCCGGCTCGGTCCTGTCCTGGCGCTCCCGCGGCAACGCCCGCGCGATCGGTACGGCGGCGGCCGCGGTCGCCGGGGTGGCGCTGCTGTACGCATGGACGTCCGGCCGGGGCCGTACCCCCGAGTGACCTCGCGGCGGCGGCCCCGGCCGGAGTGACCTCAGACGAACGAACCTGAACGCACCCACTCGCGCGGTGAACGCCCGTAGGCCGCGCGGAAGACCCGGCTGAAGTGGGCGGGATTGGCGAAGCCCCATCGCTGGGCCACCGCCGAAACGGCCGGAGCCGTCGTGTCCCGCCGGGTCAGTTCCCGGGCGCACTCCTCCAGCCGGCGCCGCTGGATCAGCCGGCCCACGGTGATCCCCTCCTCCTCGAACAGCCGGTGCAGGTAGCGCACGGAGATGTGGTGCGCCGCGGCGATGTTCACCGGGGACAGCCCGGGATCCGCGAGGTGCCGGTCGATGTGGTCCCGGATCCGGGGTACGAGATGGCCGGGCCGCTCGACGGCGTACGCCCCCTCGGCCGACGTCCGCTCGTCGACGAGCGTGGCGAACAGGTCCACGACACTGGCGGCCAGCCTGGTCGCCACTGCGGGGGAACAGGGGATGACCGAGGCCGTGAGCCCGGTCAGGAAGGACGCCAGCAGCGCGCCGATCCCTTCCGTGCCGGCGATCGCGGTGCCGGTGACCCGTCGCAGCTTCTCCTCGGGCAGGCCCGTCACGCGCCGCGGCAGATACAGGATCCGGCTGGTGAAGCGCCCCGGGTAGTCCAGGGAGTACGGCCGTGCCGTGTCGTGGACCACGAGGTCGCCCTCGCCCACGAAGGTGCGCCGGCCGTCCTGGACCAGGGTGGCCGTGCCCGACGTCTGGAGGCAGACGGCCACCTGGTCCGTGCCCGCGCGGGCGAGGTGCGCGGGCGTGCGGCTGACGCGGTGCGCGTCGGCCTCGAGGGTGGTGACGCGCAAGTACCCCAGCCGTTCGGTGGAGATCCGGCCCCGGAAGGGGCCGTCGCCGTGGGCCGTGACAGCCATCGGTCCGCATGCTCCGCCCAGTGCGTCGCACCAGTACGTGAGTCGGTCCCCCTCGGGAACCGCATCCGTCGTCAGTACCAGGCTCACCTGGTTCTCCTCTCCACCTGGGACACCGGCGGAGAACTCCGAGCGGCGGCGGCCCGTTCTCCCCGCCGCCCTCAGCCAAGCAGGGGGCCGGGGCCGGCTCCAGGCAGGAAGCAGGCAGAAAGGCGGTCGAAGGACGCGGCCGTCCGCTGTGCGCTGACGGATCGGCGCGGTGCGCTGAGGGACAAGACACGGGGGGCCGCAGGAACGAGGATGGACGGCACGGCGAGGGGATCCTCGCCCGCCGGGCGAACCCCAAGAGCTCCGAACAAAAGTGGAGTCCACTTTTGTTCGGAGCTCTAAGAGGCGTCGAGGCGGGCGAGGGCGTCGCGGGCAACGGCGACGGACTGGGGATCCGCGTCCCGCCCCAGACCGACACAGCGGGCGAAGGCCTCCCTGGCCTCGTCCCGGCGCCCGGCGGACAGCAGGGCGGTGCCGAGGCGGGTGAGCTGGCGGCTCTCCAAGGCGGTGTTGCCGTTCTTCCGCCAGATCGCCACGGCGATGTTCTGGTGATCGATCGCTTCCGTCCACCGTTCCATCTCGGCGTAGCAGAAGCCCATGCCCGAGTGCATTCCGGCCCGGGCGAAATCGGCGATGTGCCGCTCGACCCGATCGTGGACCCTGTCCATGAAGGTCAACTGGTGCCGGTAGGCCACAAGGGCTTCCTCGAGTCGGCCCGAGTCCATCAGGACCAGGCCGCGTCCGTGCAGCGCCTGGAGGCTGCCGTGCAGATCACCGGCGGCCTCGAACAAAGGAGCCGCCAGGTCCAGGTGTTCGGCGGCCGGGACGTAGTCGCCGAGCCGGCGCAGAGCCAGGGCGCGGTAGTTGTGGGACCAGGCCTGCTGCTGGATGTCGGAGGCGCGCCGCGCCGCGCCGAGCGCTTCGGCGGAACGCTCGAGACTGTCCTGGGGGCGGTCCTCGCAGGTGAGCAGCGCCCACGCGTGGTAGTTCAGCTGCGTCGCCTCCCACACCGGATCGCCCAGCGCCTGCGCGGAGCGCGCGGCCGTGCCGAAGACCTCGGGCCAGTGCCCCCAGAAGATCCACTGGTCGGAGAACCAGTGCAGCGCCTCCGCCACCTCCACCACGGTCGCGTGCTCCCCGGCGGCCGCCGCCGCGCGCAGGGCGGCCAACCAGTTCGCGCCTTCGGCCTGCAGCCATGCCCGGGCCCGGTCCGCGCTCGACAGATCGACCGTGCCCTGCCAGGTGGGCGGTGGCGCCCCGTGGTCCGGTTCGAACCAGCGGCCGGCCACGACGGTGGTCTCCAGCAGCCAGACGTACAGGGCCGTGCGGGCCGCCACGACGTCCTGGGCGCTCTCCTCGGCGTCCAGCCGGGCACGGGCGTACAGCCGCAGCAGGTCATGGAGCCGGTACCGGTCGCCGTCCGCCCCCAGCAGCCCGGTCTCCACCAGCTCCTCCAGGGCGTCCTCGGCGTCGAACAGCGGCTGCCCGGTCAGCCGGGCGGCCCCGGCGGCAGCGGTGTCCGGCCCCGGCACCAGGGCGAGCCGCCGGAACAACCGGGAGGCGGCCGGGGTGAGCTGACGGTACGACAGGTCGAAGGCCGCGGCGACGCGGAGGTCCCCGGCGGTCAGCGCGTCCAGGCGCCGGTCCTCGGCGGCCAGCCGGTCGGCCAGTCGGCGCACGGTCCAACCGGTGCGGGTGGCCAGCCAGTTGCCCGCCACGCGCAACGCGAGCGGCAGATGCCCGCAACGCCGGGCGACATCCGCGAGGGCGTCCGGGTCGGCAGCGGCGCGCCCGGCCCCGACGAGGGAGGTGAGGAACTCGGCGGCCTCCGCGGGGCTCAGCTCCCCGAGCGGCAGCCTGTGCACGCTGTCCAGTCCGGTCAGCATGCGCCGGCTCGTCACCACCACCATGCTCGCACCCGAGGCCGGCAACAGGGGGCGCACCTGGGCCTCGTCGCGCGCGTTGTCCAGCACCAGCAGACAGCGCCGCTCGGCCAACAACCGCCGGTAGAGAGGGACATGCCCCTGCGCCCCGGCCCCGACAAGATCACGGTCGGGAACCTGAAGGGCCTTGAGCACGTTCAGCACCAGCTCGGCGGGGCCGGGCGCCTCCTCGTCCGTACCGCACAGGTCCAGGACCAACTGTCCGTCGGGAAAACGGCCTGCGAGGCTCCGCGCGGCGTGCAGCGCGAGCGTCGTCTTGCCCGCCCCCGGCGGCCCGGACACCGCCACCACCACCGGCTGGGCGGCGGACCCCGCGCCGTCCTCGGCAAGGGTCGCCAGCCGCGTCAGCTCCGTCTCCCGGCCCACGAAGTCGTCGATGCCACGCGGGAACGCCCGTACACCGACAGGGCTGTAGCCCTGGGCACGCCCCGCCCGGGCGGCCTCCAGCAGCCGCTCCCGCAGCGCCTCGTCCACCCCCAGACCGTCCGCGAGCGCCGCGACCGTACGGCGCTGCGGAGCCGCCCGCCGCCCCCGCTCCAGATCCCCGATGCCCCGCACACTCACGCCCGACGCCTCCGCCAGGCCCTCGATGGTCTGCGACGCGGCCAGCCGCAACTCCCGCAGCAGCGCCCCGAACGCCGCCTGTTCCCCGCTCAATCCCGGCCCTTCCGCTCGCCACACCCCCTGCCCGCCCCCCGGTGTGATCACCCGGATTCTAGGAGAGCGGAGCGTTTGCGGGTCGGCATGGACCGGAATACGGACGCACGCCGCCGCCGCGTGCCGCACGGCACTGCCGCGAGGGTCCGGAGAGCACTGTCCTCGCAGGTCGGACGCACTGTCAGTGGTCCCCGGTAGGTTCTTTGGTGTCGCGCCGATCCGGTGCGGCGGACCCCCTTGTGCTGCGCCGATTCGGCGTGTGCAGCCGTGTGCCGCAAAGGAGATGGCGCGTTGTCGGACTGGGAGAACTGGGAAAGGGCGAGCACGGCGCGGGTGGTGCCGCCCGCCCGGCCGCGCAAGCTCGCCAAGGTCCCTTTCGTCGAACTGGCCGACGGACGCCTGCAAGGGGTCGTCTCCAGCGGCTCGGACATCGAGCGGGTGTATGTCTCGTCGGTCGCGGCCGGCACCTACGCCTTCGCGTGCAGCACCAACAACAACCGGCCCTGCGGCGGCGCCCGCGGCTCGTTCTGCAACCACATCCGCGCCCTGGTCACCGAGGCGGTGCTGCAGTACGGAGCCGAGCGCGTCGCCCGGTATCTGCGGGTCGAGACGACGGGCGGCGAGCCGGACGCCGCCGCCCTCACCGCCGCGATGACCGGCGCCCGCCCTCCGCAGGCCGACGGCAAGGCCGCCGCCGCCCCCGTCTTCAGCCGGTTCCTGCGCCACCTCGCCTATCTCGAACAGGCCCCGGTCACCGCCCCGTTGCCCGAGATGCAGTGGTTCCCGCCGACCCGTGGAGCGGCGACGGGGGTGCCCGCCGCCGACGACGCGGAGCACACCGGCGCGCTCACTGCACCCGTGGAGGGGCTCGACGAGGCCCTCGCCGCGGCCGACGCCGTGGACCGGTGCCTCGTCGCAGGCCTCCTGCGTCCCCGGTCCGACCAGGCCGGTGACCTGGCGGAGCTCGCCCGGGCCGTCGCCGGCAGCCCGCTCGCCGCCCGGGTCGCCGAGGCCGCCGAGAAGGCTGCTGCGGGAACCGCGAGCGAGGACCACTTCCTCGCCCTGGCCGCCGCCCGCACCGCCCTCCTCGGCGCCGTCCACGACGCGCTCGTCGCCCGCGCCGACGAGTCGACCGGCCGCACGCGCGGCGAGGACACGCACCCGGTCCCCGGCGACCCCCAGCAGGCCAACCTTCTCGCGGCCGCCCGCAGTTGGCTGGCGGATCTGGCCCGTGCCGGCTGGGCCGGCATCGACCACGACCTCGTCGGCGGCGCCGCCCAGATCGTCTCCGCGATGCTGCCCCGGCCCGAACTGCGCCGCCTGGCCACCCTGCTGGACGGGTTCGCCGCCGAACTCGCCGCCTCCTGCCCCGGATCCGCCCTGGAGCGGATCCCGGCCCGCCGCTGGGGCGACCTGTGGGCGCGCGCCCTGCTGCTCACCCAGCCCGGCGCCGCCGCCCTCGCAGCCACCGGCACCGCCACCGGCCGGCTGCTGCCGCTCGGCGTCGACCTGCACGAACACGCCACCGCCGCGCAGGCCCAGGTCCACGCGGTGTTCGAACCCGCCGACGGCACCCCGTCCCGCCTGGTCCGCGCGAGCGTCTCGGTCCCCAAGCCGGACACCGTCGTAGCGGCCGGCGTCTGGCAGCTGCTGCGGCCGCACCTGTCGCTGCTCGCGGCCCTCGGCGAGGGCCGGGCCATGCATCTGGACGCCATGCCCCTCACCGACCAGGGCGACCTCGTCTGGGACGACACGCGGGCCCGCCCGGGCGAACCGGCGGACCCCTTCGCCACCGCCCGCGTCGCCCTGCCGGCCGCCACCGCCGCGCCCGCCGCACCCCTGGACCGCCACCCCGTGCGCCTCGCCGAACCGGTCTTCCTGGAGCGCTACACGACCCGGCAGGACGGCGACACCCTCGTCCTCACCGTCGCCGGGGACGACCTCGCCGTGGACACCGACCGCGTCCCGGTCGCCGGCCCCCTCACCCCCGAGGCCGTCGCGGCCTCCGGCGCCTGCATCGCCCTGCTGCGGTGGGACGGCGGCGGGTTCCGGCTCCAGCCGCTGGCCGTCGAGACCACCGTGCGCAAGAAGACCGTCGCCCTGCACGCGGGCGCGTGGGCCGGCGGCACCACCGACAAGGCGGGCGTCAAGGCGGAGAAGGCCGCCACCGACGCCGTGACCGTCCTGCGGGAGCGAGCCGGGAGGCTGCTGCGGAAATGAGTGACCACGTGCCCGAGGCGACGCCTCACGACAACCGCCGACAGGTTCTGTACTGGCGGCTGCTCGCCCGCCTCTTCGACCCCGAGGAGCAGGCCGCCCTGGAGTCGGCGAGCCTCGCCGTCGTCGAGGACATCGGCCTGCCACCCGCCCTGCTGGACCCGCAGGCCTCCGTGGACTCGATCGTGCAGCGCCATCCGGAACTGGCCGAGGAGTTCGACGGGCTGATGCTGTCCGAGGCCGATGCCCCGGAAGACGACGACGGCGACGCGGACGTCCGCGACCCAGCGGCGCAGGTGCGGCGCGCGGCACTGGTCTCCAAGGTGCTGCTCAACGTCTTCGCCACCGGCAACGGCGCGGTCAGCGCCGGGCAGCTGTCCCGCTGGCAGTCCGACGCCGGCTGGCTGGAGCGCGCGCTGGGCTGCTCACCCGGCGATCTGCGCGGCGGGCGCGGCGCGGGCGTCAGCCCGACCGGCTCCGGCGGCCGGGGCGCCACCCCGGACCTGAGCAACCTGATCCCGGCGATCGGACCGGAACTCGGGGCCCTGGAGGCCGACCTCGTCAAGCGCATGCGGCTGCGCGAGGTGCTCGCCGACCCCGCGCTCGCCGCGCGCCTCACCCCCAGCATGTCGCTCATCGAGCAGCTGCTGCGCGACAAGAACAACCTCTCGGGCGTGGCCCTGGCCAACGCCAAGGCGCTGATCCGCCGCTTCGTCGACGAGGTCGCCGAAGTCCTGCGCACCCAG
Source organism: Streptomyces sp. NPDC049687 (assembly GCF_044465285.1). Taxonomy (NCBI): domain Bacteria; kingdom Bacillati; phylum Actinomycetota; class Actinomycetes; order Kitasatosporales; family Streptomycetaceae; genus Streptomyces; species Streptomyces sp. NPDC049687. The sequence goes on along the minus strand of NZ_JBITLN010000002.1, from coordinate 336,701 downwards.
GTCGAGAAGGCGACGGTCGGCGCCATCGACCGCTCGATCCCGCCCAAGCGGGTCTTCCGCAACCTCGACCTCGACCGCACCATCTGGAAGAACCTCACCAACTACAGCCCGGAAGAGGAACGGCTCTACGTCGACCGCCTCTACTACCGGCACACCGCCCGCAGGACGACACCCCAGCGGCTCATCGTGGTGGTGGACCAGTCGGGCTCGATGGTCGACTCCATGGTCAACTGCACCATCCTGGCGTCGATCTTCGCCGGCCTGCCGAAGGTGGACGTCCACCTCATCGCCTACGACACACAGGCACTCGACCTCACCCCGTGGGTGCACGACCCCTTCGAGACCCTGCTGCGCACCCAGCTCGGCGGCGGCACCGACGGCACGGTCGCCATGGCCCTGGCCCAGCCGAAGATCGCCGAACCGCGCAACACCGTCGTGGTGTGGATCTCCGACTTCTACGAATGGCACCACCAGCCCCTGTTCGACAGCATGGCCGCCCTCCACCGCTCCGGGGTCAAGTTCATCCCCGTCGGCTCGGTGACCAGTTCCGGGCGCGGCAGCGTCAACCCCTGGTTCCGGGAGCGCTTCAAGGACCAGGGCACACCGGTGATCTCCGGCCACATCCGCAAGCTCGTCCACGAGCTCAAGACGTTCCTCACCTGACCCCCAGCTGTGACGAGATCTGAGAAAGGCACTTCGATGACCGACCTGTTGCGCGCCCCCGCCGAGCTCAAGTACGCCGAGGAACTGGACTGGCTGGAGTCGATCGACGACAACCCCAAGCCGTTCTCCTGGCGGCTGTCCCCGAAGATGGTCCGCCTGTTCATCCTCGGCTCGGAGCGTGCCGACGGCCTGGACCGGGAGATCGCCCAGAAGTGGTTCGGGGACCGCAGCTTCGTCGAGCGCTCCGTCGTCACCCTCGCCTCGGACCGCGGCCTGCTGCTCATCGGCGACCCCGGCACCGGCAAGAGCTGGCTCGCCGAGCTGCTGGCCGCGGCGATCTGCCGCAACTCCACCCAGGTCGTGCAGGGCACGGCCGGCACCACCGAGGACCACGTCAAGTACTCGTGGAACGTGTCCATGGTGATCGCCAAGGGCCAGTCGCGGGAGTCGATGATCCCCTCGCCGATCATGACCGCGATGGAGGCCGGCACCATCGGCCGCTTCGAGGAACTCACCCGTTCCACCAGCGACGTCCAGGACGCGCTGATCTCCATCCTGTCGGAGAAGTACATCTCCGTCCCCGAACTGGACGGCGCCGGTGGCGACAACATCGTCTTCGCCAAGCCCGGCTTCTCCGTCATCGCCACCGCCAACAGCCGGGACCGGGGCGTCAACGACCTGTCCTCCGCGCTCAAGCGCCGCTTCAACTTCGTCCGCATCCCGGTGATCACCAACAAGAAGAGCGAGGCGGAGATCGTCCGCTTCCGCACCGAGGAACTCCTGCGCCGCCACCGGATCGAACTCGACGTCCCGCCCACCCTGCTGGACGTGCTGCTGCAGAGCTTCGCCGACCTGCGCGCCTCGGCGGCCGCCGCCGGCAGCGACGACGAGAAACTGGAGTCCGCCCTGTCCACCGCCGAACAGATCGGCGTCCTCGAGGACGCCATCCTGCACAGCAACTTCTTCGGTGAGCGCGCCCTGACTGCCCACACCCTCGCCTCCTCCCTCGTCGGCTCCCTGGCCCGGCGCGAACCCGAGGACCTCGCCATCCTCAACAAGTACCTGCACGGCGTCGTCGAGCCGCGCAGCAAGGAAGAAGGGGGCTCCTGGCCGGAGTTCCTCGAAGGCGGCCGCGACGCGATCGCGACCCTGTCGTGAGCGGCGACACGAGCAGCGGCACGTTCGGGGCCCTGCGCGGCCAACTACACGGGGCCGCGGCGGAGTTCGCCGACGGACCGGGCGCCCTCGAGGGCATCCTGCGCGGCATCGTGGACGACGTCGAGCGCGCGGTCCGCGAGCCGCTGGAGATCTTCCCGGTCTGCCACCACTCACCGGCCTCGGCGATCGCCATGGCCCGCCGGCTGCGCGAGAAGCAGCCGAAGGTGGTCTACCTGGAACTGTGCGAGGACATGGCACCCCTCCTCACCGAACTGCGCAACTGCCGCCTCCCGGTGGCCGTCCAGTCGTTCGCGAGCGAGATCGAGGGCTTCCCGGCCGACTGGTCGCCCCTGTCGGTCGTCGCCCCGATCACGGAGGCCTCCGCCGAGTACCAGGCCATCGCCTACGCCCTGGACACCCCCGGAGTCGAACTGGTCCTCGTCGACCGCTCCTCCGACCACGTCTTCCAGTGGGAGACCCGGCGGGAGACGGCGGGCGAGACCGGCGAGGCGGACCCCGACGCACCGGCCGCCGACGAGCAGAGCGCCCTGCACGGCGACGCCGTCGGCGTGGAGATCGGCGACCTGCGCCCGCGCTTCGCCGAGCTGGAGGAACACCTCCTGCGCCACGGCCGGGTCCGCCACTGGTCGGAGTGGTGGCACCAGTACGTCGAACTGCCGCTCGGCGACAGCGACCACGACACCTACCGCCAGGTGATGCTGCTCATCGGCAGCCTCTTCCGGCGCCTCGCCCCCGGCGACCCCCACAAGGTCCGGGTCGACGAGGACCGTGAGCGGTACATGTGGACGAGGATGCGCGAGCACCTCGCCTCCACCGGCACCGACCCCGCCGACTGCCTCTACGTCTGCGGAGCCTTCCACGCGGCCAGCCGGGTCGAGGAGTTCGGCGTGCACGGTGCCGGCACCTTCACCATCAGCCCGCCGAGCGGCACCAAATGGCGGCACGGCCTGATCCCGTCCAGCCACGCCGCGATCGAGGCACAGTTCGGCCTGGCCGCCGGCTCGGTGTCCATCGCCGCGACGGAGTGGGCCAAGAACCTCAGACGCACCCGTGTACGCCCGTACCGGCTGGCGGGCCAGGCGGGCACCAGGGCGAAGAAGAGCCTGCCCGCCCCGGCGCCCGCCGCCACGGCCCCGCCCGCCGACAGGCTCACCGGCTTCCTTCAGCGGCCGCCCGCCCTCGACTCCCTCGACGAGGCCGAACTGCTCGGCTGGTCGGTGGACATCGTGCGTGCCGCCCGGCGCAACGGCTACCTCGCCTCCACCGCCGACGCCATCGCCGTCTTCGAGACGTCGATCCTGCTGGCCGGAATGCGCGACCGCGCCAAGCCGACGCCCTACGACTTCCAGGACGCGGCCGTCACCTGCATCGAGAAGGACGCCGTACCGGGCCGGCGCGATGTGCGCCGGCTGGTGGAGATCATGATGGGCGGCGACCGCGTCGGCCAGGTCGGCTACGACGCGCTGCCGCCCCTGGCCCGCGACGTCCACGACCGGCTCGCCCCGCTGAACCTGAAACTCCAGCAGCGCGGGGTGCAGCGGGCCCTGCTGGACATCGCCGGCCGACCCGAACTGGCCCACTGCTCCGACGTGCTGTGGATGCTGCGCCGACTGCTGCCCCAGGGGGCCGCCCGGCCCATCATGGGCGACCGCGGCCTCGGCGAGCGCCCCATTCAGGAGTCCTGGGACCTGGCCCTCGGCACCCACCAGCGGGCGCTCATCGAACTCGGCTACGAGGGCGTCAGCATCGAGCAGGTCCTGGAGCAGCGGCTGCGGCGCGCCGCGTACGCGCCCCAGGCCACCGCCGCGACCGTCCTGGAGACGGTGGAGGACGCGATCCTCCACCTGCGCAGCCGCCGCCTCGCGGACGAACTGGGCACCCGTGCCCTGGAGGTCCTGGCGGGCGAGCGCAGCGTCGACGGCGCGCCCGAGGTGCTGCGCCGCGTCCGCCGCCTGCTGGCGTACTACCGCACCAGCGAACCCGTCCTGCCGCCCTGGATCGAGTCCTTCGTCAAGACCGGCTACGCGCACTACTGCACCCAACTGCCGACGGCGTTCACCGACGACGACGCGACCGTCCGCCAGGTCGCGGCGATGCTGGGCTTCCTGTTCAGCATGGAGAGCCTGGCCCTCTCGCTCGGCTGCGACCGCACCCAGCTCGAACTGGCCCTCGCCCAGTCCCATCCGGCCGAGCCCGCCCGCACCGCCCTTCTGTGGGCGGCCCAGACCCACCTGGGCACCCTGTCCCGGGCCGCCCTGCGGGAGCGCTGCGCCGGCCTCCTCGCCAACCCGCTGGTGGTGCCCGCCTACCCGCGCTACCTCAGCGGGTTCGTGCACGCCCTGGAGCCGGTGCCGGGTCTGGCCGACGTCGTCGTGGAGGCGGTGTCGAACGCGTTCGCCCGTCTGCCCGACCGGGTCCTGCTGCCCTGGCTTCCGACCCTCATCACCACCTTGCGCGCCGGCGGCACCGAGCTCGCCCCGCTGATCGTCCGCGAGGCCGGCCGCCTTTTCCCGGCCCGCCTGGCGGAGCTGGACGCCTGGACACCGCCGTGGCGACTTCCGGCGGAGGCGCCCCGGGCGGTTCTCGCGTCGACGTCGGGCACCGGTGTGGCGCTTCTGTCCGCCCACCCCACGACCTGCGACGCGCTCGCGGACCTGCTGGGCTACGAGGGGACCTGGTCCGCCGGGGAAGCCACCGCCTCCCCCGTGGTGCTCCTCACCCGGCACCCGCACACCGCGACGGCCCTGGAAGCCCTGCTGGCCGTCACCTGACCGGCGTCGCCGCGGGATCCTCCTCGCGCGCGTTGCGCTCGGCTCCCATGGGCCCCCTGCGGTGGCAGGGGGCCCATGGCCTGACCGGGTGGCCGAGCGTGCGGACGCCAGGCCGGTTCTCTAGCGGTGCCGCAGTCCGACCGTGATGACGCCGGCGACCCTCGTCATGAGGCCGGTGTCGTGGACGACCTTCCCGTCGGACGTCTTCCATATCCTCATGTGGAAGGTGTCGGGGCCGTCCGTGACGGTGACCCGGAAGCGGTAGCCGCTCTTGCCGCCGACCGTGCCGGAGCCTTCGACGACCGCCCTGTTGCCGGTCACCACGAGCCAGTCGAGGTGGCCGGACCGGAACTTCACACGAGGCGACCGCAGGTCGAAGGTGACCACGCCGGCCGGGGCCGAGGCCCCCGGCAGGTACCCGGCCGAGAGGGAGAAGGACGGCTTGCCGGGGGACGCGGAGATGCCCGCGCCCGCCACCGGCCCGGCCGCCCGGTCGTACACGACCACTTCGGGCAGCGTCGTGGCGGCCCTGCCTCCGTCGTCGTCGGTGACCGTGACGGCCGGGCGGCGCAGACCCGCCGAGGCGTACACGTGCTCGGCGCGGCAGCCGGACGCCGTGACCTTGCCCGTGGCCGGCCGGCCGCCGTCCTTCCAGTCGATCACGCAGGTGTGCGTGTCGCCGGCGCCCGGGTCGGCGAACCGGACGGTGACGACCACCGGCTTGCCGACCGACACCGGGGCCGGGGGAGAGGTGGCGGAGGTGATCGAGGGCGCCGCGTTCGTCACGGTGACGACGGCCGTGTCGGTGCTGCGCCCGCCGGTCAGGGTGAAGGTGAACGTGCCGTCGTCGGTGCAGGTGACGGTCGTCCGGGCGGCCGTCGGGTCCGCGACCTTGCAGGGTGCGCCGCTCTGGACGGTCCACTTCGGACCGCCCGCCCCGGAAAGCGTGCCGTTCAGGGCGATCGCCGCGCCCTCCGTGCCCTCGGCGTCCGGCCCGGCGTGCACGATCGTGACCGGGTCGACGCTGGTGAGGGTGGGCACGACCTTCTTGATCAGTCCGTCGGCGTCGAACTCGAGCTTGTCGACGGTCGTCTCGCGGTGGGTGCCGTCACCGCCGGGGATCGCGAAGCGGTGGTAGGCGATGTACCAGTCGTCCGTCCCCGGCACCTGGACGACCGAGTGGTGGCCGGTGCCCAGGATGCCCAGCGAGGTGTCCTTCTCCAGGATCACTCCACGCTTGGTCCACGGACCGGTGGGGGAGGGGCCGGTGGCATAGGCGACGCGGTAGTCCGCGTCCCGGGTGTCGTTCTCCGACCACATGAAGTAGTAGGTGCCCTGCCGCTTCACGACGAAGGTGCCCTCGTTGTAGCCGCTGGGGGTGATGTCCTCGACCTTCGACGCGTCGATCGAGGTCATGTCGTCGTTCAGCGGGACGACGTAGGCCCGGCCGTTGCCGAAGTACAGGTAGGACTGGCCGTCGTCGTCGGTGAAGACGGCCGGGTCGATCATCTGGCCGGGCAACTGTCCGGCCTTGAGCAGGGGTTGGCCCAGAGCATCCTTGAAGGGGCCGGTGGGCGAGTCGGAGACGGCGACGCCGATGTTCGCGTCGGCGCAGAAGTAGAAGTAGTACTTCCCGTTCCTCTCGGCGATCGTCGGCGCCCATGCCCTGCTGTCGGCCCAGCTCACGTCCGGCCCCAGGTCGAGGATGACGCCGTGGTCGGTCCAGTGCACCAGGTCGGTCGACGAGTACGCCTTGAATTGCGTACCGCTCCACCCCTCGAAGCCGTCGGTGGTCGGGTACATGTAGAAGGTGTCGCCGAAGCGGACGATGTTCGGGTCGGCGTTGAGACCCGGCAGCACCGGACTCTTCATGACCAGCGCCGAGACCGTCCAGGTGCGCTTGTGGCCGTCGGAGCCGGTCACCTCGTACGTCACGGGCTCGGTGAAGTCGTGCACGCTGCCGGAGGCGGGGCTGATCGCCGCGCCGTGGGCCAGGGTGAACTCCGGCGCCAGCGCGGTGAGATCGGTGCCCTCCTTCAGGGGAAGGGTGATCCGGCTGTCCGTGTCGTCGACGAGCGCGTCGACCTTCAGCGACGGGTGCGTCACCCGCGCGATCCCCGTCGTGTTGCCGCTGAGCTCCAGCACCTCGGCGGCCGACAGGGCGCGCCCGTAGATCCGGAAGTCGTCGACCTCGCCGCCGAAGTACGGGTCGGCGGAGTACAGGGAGCGGCCGATGTAACCGCTGTAGTCCTTGTCGGCGTCGTACAGCTCCGACGGCTTGATGGTGACGCCGGTCGCCCGGGCCGCCTCGACGCCGTCCACGTACAGGACCATCGTGCCGGTCGACCCGTCGAGCGTGACGGTCACGTGCCGCCATGCGCCCGCGGTGAGCTGCGCGCCCGCCGTCAGCTTCGACTCCGCCGACCAACTCGCCTTGGTGATGGCCGAGTAGAGCTTCGAGGAGCCGTTGGAGGGGCTGGCGAACAGGTACTTGTCACTGTCCGGACCCAGCCCGAACAGCCACTGCCAGTTGTCCCCGCCCTTCCACTTCGCGTATGTCGAGACGGTCACGCTGTCGGCGCCCTTCAGCACACCGTTCGGGATCTTCACATAGGGCGAGTCGCTCCCGCCGGACATGCGGAACGATCCCCCGCTCACGCCGGTGCCGAAGGCGGGCGTGCGGACGTAGGTGCCGTGGTAGCCGCGGCCGCTGGAGTCGACGGCGATGTTGCCGGAGGTCTCGTCGAAGCCGTAGTGCAGGAGCAGGTCGGCGGGCACGTCGGCGCCCTCCTCGGAGACCGTCACCTCGGCCCGCACCGGCAGCGCGGCGCCGTCCGGCAGAGTCCCCGTCACCGTGAAGGCGCCGGCCTGCGCGTACGCCGACTCCGGGACGTCGTCCCAGCTCACGGCCACCGGACGGGTGACCCCGTCGGCGTACTGGGCGATCACGGTCGCGGGCAGTACCGGGGCCTCGCCGATCCGTGTCTTCACCGACACGTCGTCGACGCTCTCGACGAGCTGGTCCGGCTGGTAGGCGCGCAGCAGCCGGTCGTACTCGGCCTGGGTGACCGGCAGGACCGTGCCGTGGCGGGGCCTGGCCGGGAGGTCGTACTCGGCGGCGGGGGTCCAGTTGCCCGATGCGAGGTCGGTCGTCTCGAACGGGATGTAGCCGCGGCCGCCGAACTCGTCGAGGAACGCGTACCACTTCTCCTCGGTGTTCGACTTGAACACCAGCGGGCCCTCGGCCGCGCTCATCGCGCCCTTGCCGATGCCCTCGGCGACCGCGTCCCAGGAGAGGTCCAGCAGCGAGTCGCTCTTCTCCTCGAAGATGAACTTGCTGTTGGGCGTGGAGGAGGAATTGTTCCGCTCGTCCTTCGAGAGACGGAAGTAGGTGCCGTCGTGCTGGACCACCGTGGAGTCGATGACCGAGTAGCCGCGGTCGATCCAGACCTTCGGCTCGCTGAAGGTGTAGAAGTCGCGGGTGGTGGCGTACATCATCCGGTTGTACGTGTCGCCGGAGTGCGCCTCGTTGTCGTACAGCTTCGACGCCCAGAAGACCACGTACTCGCCGAGGTTCTTGTCGTAGTACGCCTCGGGCGCCCAGGTGTTGCCGGCACTGTCGGGGGAGACCTTGACCAGGCGCTGGTTCGTCCAGTGGACGAGGTCGGTGGACTCCCAGACCATGATGGACTTGCTGCCGGTGCGCTGGGCGGCGTCCCAGTCGCCGTTGCCGTAGATCCTGAGGTCGGTGGCGATCTGGTAGAACTTGTCGCCCTCGGGGGAGCGGATGATGAACGGGTCACGCAGGCCCTGCTCACCGAGCGTGGAAGTCAGGACGGGCTGACCGTCGTTCAGCTCACGCCAGTGCAGCGGGTCGTTGCCCTTGCTGAGCGCGGCGTAGAGCTGTTCGCCGTTCGCGGTGCCCTCGCCGGTGAAGTAGCTGAACATGTAGCCCTTGAGGGCTTCCTTCTCGGCAAGTTCGGGGACCTTCGCGGTGAACACGCGGGTCGCCTTCGCCTCGCCCTTGGTCACGGTCGCGGTCAGCTCCACGGTCGTGTCACCGGCGCCGTGCGCGGGGCGGTGGACCACTCCGTCGGCGGAGACGACGTCCTCTCGAGCGGACGACCAGGTGACGTCGGTGCCGTGGTCGCCGGTCGCCGGGAGGGCGAGGTTGCCGCGTACGTCGTCCAGGTTGTGGACGGTGAGCGACTCGGCGGCCTGCTCGGTGGCGGTCTTGTCGTCGAACGCCGCGAGGACCGTGACGTCGAAGGTCCGGGTGGCGGTGACCGTGCCCTTCTTGAGGGTCGCCGTGAGCGTGGCGTGGCCGTCGGGCTCGCCGGCGGCGGGGCGGGTCACCTTGCCGGAGTCCGAGACCACGGCGGTGTCGTCGCTGGCCCAGGTGATCGTGGAACCGCCGGCCGTGCCGGTCTTCGGCAGGTCCAGGTCCTCGGTGACGGCGCTGGTGTCGCCGAGGGTGAGGGCGCTCCTGTCGTCCTCGACACCCTGGGTGGCGACGGGGAGCGCGAGCTGCTCGACCTCGTCGGCGTCGAGCGCGCGGTCGTACACACGGAAGTCGCGCATGCTGCCCTTGAACAGTCTGTCGCCCGAGTAGACGGACTTGCCGATGTAGTTGGCCGTGGTCGTGCCGGAGCCGATCGCGCCCGGGGTGATGGTCACCGAGGTGTTGCGGGCGACCTCGACGCCGTCCTCGTACAGGACGCCGGTATTGCCCGTCTGAGTGTAGGTGACGTGCTTCCACACCGAGCGGCTGAGGTTGTGGGAGTCGGCGGGCCTGGTGGTCTGCTCGGTAGACCAGTTGCCGGTCGCGATCGAGGTGCGGAAGGAGTTGCCGGTGGCGAACAGGTAGCCGTTGCCGTTGCTGCCGCTGGAGTTGCCGAAGCCGTAGAGGAAGTACGGCGTGGACTGGGCGGCGTCGATCTTCACGTCGAACGCGACGCTGATCGACGTCAGGCCCTTCATCACGTCGTTCGGCACCTTGATGTAGGTGTCCGAGCCGTTGAAGGCGAGCCCCTGACCGGACGCGGACCCGTCGGCGGTGCCGTTGACCGTGCCGTCGAGGCCGTGGCCGGAGGCGTCGGTCACCGTCGTGCCGGAGGCGCCGTCGAGCTTGTACCAGAGGGCGAGTCCGTCCGTGACGTCCGCGGCCTCCGTCGCCTGGACGGGAGTCGCGGCGCCGGCGAGCCCGACGAGCAGGGACACGGCGGTCAGGGCGGCCAGTTTTCCCGCTCCGCGTCTCGCATGGGCGCGGAAGCGTTTTCTATGCGTCATGGGAGACCGCCGTTTCAGCCGTGTGACGTGATGTTGCGAGAGTGTCAAACGGTGTACATGGCCGCGTCAAGAGCTCTCGAACAATGTCCGACACACCGAACAAGATGGGGCCGATGGTCAAGGTCCTCCGCCCAGCGCGGCGTTGAGGATTCGAGCCGTGCCGTGAGCGCCCACCACCAGTGCGGGGGAGCCGGGGCGCCGTCGCCGCGGTGAGCGACGTGGTGGTGATCCGGCGGAGCCGGCCGAGCAGATCGCGAACACGGCCCATCGCCCGCCCCGGCTCGACGGGTACGACGACCAGTTCCACTCGCTGCTGGTGCGCTGCCTGACCGCCGACACCGACGAGCGCATCGGCACGGAGGAACTGGCTGCACGCTGCCAGGAACTGACAGGACGCCCGCTCAGCGACTTCGGCGACTGGCTCCCGGCCCCGCTCGCGGCCGAAATCGTCCGTCGCGAGCAGACCCCACAGAACCCGCCCCAGCCGAGGGCGTGCTCCGAGCCTGTTGCGCCGGCCATCCCTCCCACCAGGCTGCCGTCCCCGTCCACACCACCACCCTCACCAGGCACGATGGAGTGGATCCGCAGGCGACCTGTCCGGCCGCCAGGACAGCTGTCCGGGGCAGTCCGCCAGCGGGCCATCCTGATCACCCGTCGATGCGTGTCGAAGGGTTTGGTGCGTCACGAAAACCGTGAGCCGCCGGTCGGCCGACGCGCGCGGATCAGTTGCGCGTGCCGGCCGGTGGGCCGACGACGGTGGTGAGCTGGAGTTTGGTCTCGTCCTCACTGCCCGGCGCGGCGGTCATGATGACAATCTTGAGCTCGGTGTCGCCGTCGGTCAGGACATCGCAGTCCACCGTGACCGGGCCCACCGACGGGTGGTCGACCGTCTTGTGGACGTCGCGGTTCACGGCCACCTCTCCCGTCGCCCACAGCTCGGCGAACCTCTCGTTGCCCGCGTTCAGGTCGCGGACCAGCGCGGCCAGGCGGCTGTCCCGGGGGAAGCGGCCGGTGGCGCGGCGCAGGTCGGAGACGACGGCGGCGTCGGTGGCGTCGGGATCCGTCTCGGTGACCGGCCACAGCGCGAGGCGGGTGTGATCGACGTCCACCGGGAACCTGTCGCGGGCGAAGTTGCGCATCCGCGGCGGCGCGGCCAAGGGGTCGCCCAGCAGGGCCGCCCACCCTTGGTTCCACGACACCAGTTGCCAGTCCGCCGCGAACACGGCAACCGGTACGTCTCCGAGGCGGACGAGCACCCGTTGCATGCCGGGCGGGACATGGTCGCAGATCGTGCCATCCGCCGGCGGCACGATCCGGGCCAGCCGGTAGAGGTGGTCCCGCTCGGCGGTGGACAACTGGAGGGCGCGCGCCAGGGACGCCACCACCGACGCCGAGGGTGTCGTGGCCCGCCCCTGCTCCAGGCGCACGACGTAGTCGACCGACACTCCGGCCAGGTCGGCCAGTTCCTCGCGCCGCAGCCCGACCGCCCGGCGCTTGCGGACGACCGGCAGCCCGGCGGCCGACGGGGGCAGCCGGTGCCGCCACGTGCGGATCATCGTGCCCAGTCCGGCCCCGGGGGGTGTCGTCGCCATGCTCTCCATCCTCCTGCATCCCCGATCACATGCGGGGGCGCAAGGGTGGTACTGGTCTTCCCACCGTCGAAGTGTCCCTGGTCCGGCTCCCTCGACAAGGCAACCATCGAAGGCATGACGATCACTTTCATCACCGGAGCCAACAAGGGCATCGGCCGCGAGACCGCCCGCCGCCTCATCGCGTGCGGTCACACCGTTCTTCTGGGAGCCCGCGACCGTGAGCGGGGTGAGGAGGCAGCCGCCGCGCTGGGTGCACGCTTCGTCCCCGTCGACGTGACCGACGACGCGTCGGTGGCCGCCGCCGCCGAGGACGTCGCCGAGCACGAGGGCAGGATCGACGTCCTGATCAACAACGCGGGGGTACAGGGTCCCTTCGGTGATCCCGGCGACCTCACCGCCGCCGACGCCCGCGCCGTCCTCGACGTCAATGTCATCGGCGTCGTCCGCACCACCACCGCGTTCCTGCCACTGCTGCGCCGCTCGGACGACCCTGTGATCATCAACGTCAGCAGCGGCATGGGCTCCCTCGCCTTCACCCACGACCCCGGCCGGCCCGAGTCGCACGTCGTCGTGCCGCTGTACGCCTCCTCGAAGGCGGCGCTGACGATGTTGACCACGCAGTACGCCAAAGGGCTCAAGGGCATTCGCGTCAACGCCGCCGACCCCGGCTACACCGCGACCGACATGAACGGTCACAGCGGCTCCCAGACCCTCACCGAGGGCACGGACGCGATCGTCGCCCTCGCCACCGAGGGGCCCGGTGCCGGCACCGGACGCTTCATCGACCGCCATGGCGAGATCGCCTGGTCCTGAGACCGGCGGTGCCGGGTCGCCAGCCCGGAAGAACAGAACGGGCAGAACATCGGGACCGGCCCCGGGCGGGAGAACCACGGACAGCGGCGCCCGGCCCGGCACGCCCGCCGCGCGGCAGCGGTCCACGACGATCTCCACGACCCGGGCGAGCGCCGCCGACAACCTGATCGACCTCGCCGACCTCGAACGGCGAAAGCCATCCCATCGAGCGAGACACCCCGGTGAGTGGCCCGGCTCACATGGTAAAGAACGTCACTCACCGCCACCATGGGTCCCGTCACCGTCAGGCTGAAGGGGTCCAGGATGTTCCGCAAGGTGCTGGTCGCCAACCGCGGCGAGATCGCGATCCGTGCGTTTCGTGCCGGCTATGAGCTGGGCGCGCGCACGGTCGCCGTCTTCCCGCACGAGGACCGCAACTCGCTGCACCGGCTGAAAGCCGACGAGGCGTACGAGATCGGCGAACCGGGGCACCCGGTGCGCGCCTACCTCTCCGTGGAGGAGATCGTCGGCGCCGCGCGCCGGGCGGGCGCCGACGCCGTCTACCCGGGGTACGGCTTCCTCTCCGAGAACCCCGAACTGTCCCGCGCCTGCGCGGAGGCGGGCATCACCTTCGTCGGCCCCGACGCCCGCACCCTCGAACTGACGGGCAACAAGGCGAGCGCGGTCGCGGCGGCCCGCGCGGCGGGTGTCCCCGTGCTCGGCTCGTCCGCGCCCTCCAACGACGTCGACGAACTGGTCCTGGCCGCCGAGGAGATCGGCTTCCCCGTCTTCGTCAAGGCGGTCGCGGGCGGCGGCGGGCGCGGCATGCGCCGGGTCGAGGACCCGGCCACGCTGCGCGAGTCCATCGAGGCGGCCTCGCGCGAGGCGGCGTCCGCGTTCGGCGACCCGACCGTCTTCCTCGAGAAGGCCGTCGTCGACCCCCGTCACATCGAGGTGCAGATCCTCGCCGACGGCGAGGGCAACGTCATCCACCTCTTCGAACGCGACTGTTCGGTACAGCGCCGCCACCAGAAGGTCATCGAGCTGGCCCCCGCGCCCAACCTGGACCCGGCACTGCGCGACCGCATCTGCGCCGACGCCGTCCGCTTCGCCCGGCAGATCGGCTACCGCAACGCCGGCACCGTCGAGTTCCTCCTCGACCGCGACGGCAACCACGTCTTCATCGAGATGAACCCGCGCATCCAGGTCGAACACACGGTCACCGAGGAGGTCACCGACGTCGACCTCGTCCAGGCCCAGCTGCGCATCGCCTCCGGCGAGACCCTCGCCGACCTGGGCCTCTCCCAGGAGACCGTCACGCTGCGCGGCGCGGCCCTGCAGTGCCGCATCACCACCGAGGACCCCGCCAACGGCTTCCGCCCGGACACCGGCCGGATCAGCGCCTACCGCTCCCCGGGCGGCTCCGGCATCCGCCTCGACGGCGGAACCACCCACGCGGGTACGGAGATCAGCGCGCACTTCGACTCGATGCTGGTCAAACTCACCTGCCGGGGCCGGGACTTCCCAGCCGCCATCGGACGGGCCCGGCGTGCCGTCGCCGAGTTCCGCATCCGCGGCGTGGCCACCAACATCCCGTTCCTCCAGGCCGTCCTGGACGACCCCGACTTCCAGGCCGGGCGGGTCACCACCTCGTTCATCGAGCAGCGCCCGCACCTGCTCACCGCCCGCACGTCCGCCGACCGCGGCACCAAGCTGCTCACCTATCTCGCCGACGTCACCGTCAACAAACCGCACGGCGAGCGCCCCGAGCTGATCGAACCGACCACCAAGCTGCCCCCGACGCCCGCCGGCGAGCCGCCGGCCGGTTCCCGGCAGCGACTGGTCCAGCTCGGCCCCGACGGTTTCGCCCGCTGGCTGCGCGAGTCGCCGACCATCGGCGTCACCGACACCACCTTCCGCGACGCCCACCAGTCCCTGCTCGCCACCCGGGTGCGCACCAAGGACCTCCTCGCCTCCGCCCCGCTGGTCGCCCGAACCCTGCCCGAGCTGCTCTCCCTGGAGTGCTGGGGCGGCGCCACCTACGACGTCGCCCTGCGCTTCCTCGCCGAGGACCCGTGGGAGCGGCTGGCAGCCCTGCGCGAGGCCGTCCCCAACATCTGCCTCCAGATGCTGCTGCGCGGCCGCAACACCGTCGGCTACACCCCGTACCCCACCGAGGTCACGGACGCCTTCGTGCAGGAGGCGGCGGCCACCGGCATCGACATCTTCCGCATCTTCGACGCCCTCAACGACGTCGGCCAGATGCGCCCCGCCATCGACGCCGTACGGGAGACGGGCACGGCGATCGCCGAGGTGGCCCTCTGCTACACCTCCGACCTGTCCGACCCGAACGAGCGCCTCTACACGCTGGACTACTACCTGCGCCTGGCCGAGCAGATCGTCGAGGCCGGCGCCCACGTCCTGGCCGTCAAGGACATGGCGGGCCTGCTGCGTGCCCCGGCCGCCGCCAAGCTGGTCTCGGCCCTGCGCAGCGAGTTCGACCTGCCGGTGCACCTGCACACCCACGACACGGCCGGTGGCCAGCTCGCCACCTACCTCGCCGCCATCCAGGCCGGCGCGGACGCCGTCGACGGCGCGGTGGCCTCCATGGCCGGTACGACGTCCCAGCCCTCCCTGTCGGCGATCGTCGCCGCGACCGACCACTCCGAGCGGCCCACCGGCCTCGACCTCCAGGCCGTCGGCGACCTGGAGCCGTACTGGGAGAGCGTCCGCAGGATCTACGCCCCGTTCGAGGCGGGCCTCGCCTCCCCGACCGGACGCGTCTACCACCACGAGATCCCCGGCGGCCAGCTGTCGAACCTGCGCACCCAGGCCGTCGCGCTCGGCCTCGGGGACCGCTTCGAGGACATCGAGGCGATGTACGCCGCCGCCGACCGCATCCTCGGTCACCTGGTCAAGGTCACCCCCTCCTCCAAGGTGGTCGGCGACCTCGCCCTGCACCTGGTCGGCGCCGGAGTCTCCCCGGAGGACTTCGAGGCGGCGCCCAACCGCTACGACATCCCCGACTCCGTCATCGGCTTCCTGCGCGGCGAACTGGGCACCCCGCCCGGTGGCTGGCCGGAGCCCTTCCGCAGCAAGGCCCTCGAGGGCCGCACCGAGGCCAAGCCCGTCAAGGACCTCGGCACCGAGGACCGGGAGGGCCTGGAGAAGTCCCGCCGCACCACCCTCAACCGGCTCCTCTTCCCCGGCCCGACCCGCGACTTCGAGACCCACCGCCAGGCGTACGGCGACACCAGCGTCCTGGACAGCAAGGACTTCTTCTACGGTCTGCGCCCGGGCAAGGAGTACTCCGTCGACCTCGAACCCGGTGTCCGCCTGCTGATCGAGCTCCAGGCGGTCGGCGAGGCCGACGAGCGCGGACTGCGTACCGTGATGTCCACGCTCAACGGCCAGCTGAGGCCCATCCAGGTCCGTGACAAGGCGGCGGCCTCCGACATTCCGGTGACCGAGAAGGCCGACCGCGCCAACCCCGGCCATGTCGCGGCTCCCTTCGCGGGTGTGGTGACCCTGGCCGTCGCCGAGGGCGACGAGGTGGCGGCCGGCGCCACCGTGGCCACCATCGAGGCGATGAAGATGGAGGCGACGATCACCGCGCCGAAGGCCGGGCGGGTCAGCAGGCTCGCCATCAACCGCATCCAGCAGGTGGAGGGCGGTGACCTGCTGGTCGAGGTGGGCTGAGCCGGGCGCCGCCGGCGGTCACTCGCCGGCGGCGATGTACCGTCGCTCCTCCTCGTCCGGCTCCGGCTTTCCGGACACGTCGACCTTCACCCCGTGCGGTTCGAGGGTCCGCCGCACACGTTCCGCCATCTCGTCCGACAGGAAGTTGTGGTGCACGTCCAGTTCCTGCAGGTGCACCAGCGGCTGTCCGCCCAGCAGGGCCGCGGCACCCTCGTCGGTGAGAATGCCGCGGCCCAGGTGCAGGGCGGTGAGCTGTGCGACGACCGGCGCGGCGGCGACGGCAGCGGCGATCTCGTCCTGGATGTCGGCGTTCTGCAGGCCCAGCCGGCGCAGCGCGGGCAGCCCCGAACCGTCCAGAACGGGCGCCAGGTCTTCCACCGTGGTGGAACGGCCGTACCACTCCTCACCCAGCCAGATGTCCAGGTGTTCCAGGGCGGGCAACTCAGAGGCGGCGAGTCCGTGCACCACCTGGGCGGGCAGCCCCCCGTTCTCGAAGCGCAGGACCCGCAGATGCTCGTGGCGGACCGGCTTGAAATCCAGGCCCGCCTGGCCGTCGAAGCCGCCGTTGGAACCGCGCACCGCGAGCTCCCGCAGCCGGGGGTAGGCGTTGAGGATCGGACTGACGTCGCCCTGGACGATCCAGGAGAGCTCCGACTCCTCGAACGTGAGGTCGGCGAGGTAGAGGGCCCGCAGACCGGTCAGCCGGTCGGCGGCCTCGACGAGCTGCTCGGCCGTGCGGTCGGGACTGCCGTCGTCCAGCTCGCTGCCGTAGGCACCCGCCCCGAAGACCAGGGCGCGCACCCTCGCCGGGTCCACGGTGTCCAGGAAGCGGTCCCAGCAGTCGTCGAAATCCTCCGGGTCGTTCTCCTGCCGGACGAGCTTCCAGGCGACGGACTCCGGCTGCGGCAACTCCGGGACGTTCTCCCCGGGCAGGGGGAACACGAACACCGGCAGGCCGTGCAGTTCCGAGATGTGGCCCAGCGTCATGGGCGGGTACCTCCGCGAGCGGACGGTGGCCGGAGCTGCTCGTCCCGGCCCGTGCGCCGTACTTTCTACCAACCTCCCCGGAAGGCCTCCGGACGGGAGTTGCCCGCGAGGGCAGGAGGTCTGCCCTCGCGTCCGGTGACGTGCGGCGGACCACCGGCTACCGTCCGCTCGTGAACAACTGCACCTTTCCGCGGCGCTCGTCGACCTACCGTCAGGACCGCGCCGCGTGAGCGACGAGCACGCCGTCGAGACACCTCCGCAGCAGCCCGCAAACACCCCGGAACCACCCGCGCCGAGCCCCCGTCGGCGGGGACCGGGACCCTTCACCCTCCTGGTCCTGCCCGGACTGCTCACGCTCGCCGCCGTGGCCGGGGCCCTCGCGCTGACCGGTGGGCTTCCCGACGACTGGACACCGGGAGCGAGCGCGCAGCAGGACGGCACGGGCGGTGTCAACGAGACCTACGGCCCCTGGCTGCGCAAGTCGGCCGAGGCCTGCACGGTCGTCACCGCGTCCGTCCTCGCCGCCCAGATCGACCAGCTCACCGGCTGGAACAACGACAGCGGCGGCCCCTCCGGCGAACAGGGCATCGCCGCATTCACCGACGCCGGCTGGCGCACCTGGGGCAAGGACGACGACGGCAACGGCCGCTCCTCGCCCCGCGATCCGGCCGACGCCATCATGGCGCTCGGCCGCCAGGACTGCTCCCTCGCCCGAAAGGTCACCGACCTCAGGACCGACGGGACCGTCAACGGCGACCTGGTCGACCTCACCCTCGCCGCCTACGCGGTCGGCACGGACGCCGTGGCGAAGGCGGGCCGTGTCCCCGGCGACGCGAAGACCTACCTCACCGAGGTGAAGGCCCTGTTCGCCACGTACGCGGCCTTCGACCGGGAGGACCTCGGCGACGGCAGCGGCGGCTCCCAGGCGGACGCCATCCTGGCCCCGCCCGTCACCACCCTCACCATCACCTCCCCCTACGGCTCCCGCAAGCACCCCCTCACCGGCGTCACCAAACTCCACACCGGCGTGGACTTCGGCGCCCCGCAGGGAGCCCAGGTCTCCGCGGCCCGCGCGGGCACCGTCGTCTTCGCGGCCATGACCAAGGCCTACGGCAACCGGGTCGTCATCGACCACGGCACGATCGAGGGCAAGCGGCTGCAGACGACGTACAGTCACCTGTCCCGCATCGACGTCTCCGCCGGACAGAGCGTGCGGACCGGCACCCCGGTCGGACGGGTCGGCTCCACCGGCCTGTCCACCGGCCCCCACCTGCACTTCGAGGTGATCTACGACGGCTACTACGCCGACCCGGTGCCCTGGCTGTCGTCGAGCGGCTGACGACCCGCACCGGCCGGCTCAGCTCAGGACGGTCTCCCAGGTGTCCACGGCGTAGTGGAGGGTCATCCCGTGGCGTGCGTACAACTCCGGCGCTCCGGTCGCGTTGGAGGTGTCCACGCCGAGCCCGACGGTGTCCCGGCCCCGGGCGGCGAAGGCCGCGAAGGCGTGCCGCAGCAGGAGCCCGGCGAGCCCGCGCCCCCGGGCCTCCCGCAGCACGCCGATGCTGCGGATCCAGCCCATCGCCTCGCGGTCGTCGCGGGCCATCAGGAACCCGGCGTCCCCGAGGTCGTCCGTGCCGACGATCCACACGAGCGACCAGTCGAGCCCCTCGGCGTCCACGGTGTGCAGCCACTGCTCGTAGCCGCTCGGCTGGAAGTCGAAGTGCTCGGCGAAGGACGCCTGGTACAACTCGTGGACACGCACCCGGTCCGCCTCGCCGGCACAGGACCGCAGCCGCACCCCGGCGGGCAGCGGCGGGGCCTGGTCCTCGACGCGGTCCACGGCCCGGCGCAGCACGTGATACCGCCGTACGACGGACCAGCCGCGCGCCAGGATCAGCGAAGTGTCCAGCGTGGGCCGGATGTTCAGATGCAGATGCACCACGGCCCGCCCGGCACCGTTCTCCCGCGCCCGCTCCAGCGCCCGGGCCTCCATCGCCTCCAGGACGAGCTGTCCCGCCTCCTGCCGGTCGGGCAGGACGTAGTGGTCGATGTCGATGCGCTCGCCGCCCGACTCGTCCCACAGCAGTCCGTAGACCACCAGCCGGTCGCCGTCGAAGACGAGCCAGGAGTCCCGCTCCAGATCGGTCCGGGGACCCTTCAGATCGGTCTCGACGGTGTGCAGGTCCGTCTCCGGCCGGCCGATCTCGATCACGTCGATCTCGTTGAGCAGGCCGGTGACGGCGGGCGCGTCGGCGAAGGTCGCAGGGCGGAGGAGGTAGCGCATGGGGTCAGCGTCAGGGGCAGGAGGAAGCGCCTGCAACCGGTTTTCGGGAACCCTCCTGTACGCCGCGTCACAGGACGGCGAGGACCAGGACACCCAGCACGAGAAGTGCCACCAGCAAGAGCAGCACCGCCGTTCCGCCCGACGGCTGTGGAGTCGCGGGAGCGGGAGTGGGAGTGGGACGGGTCTGGGCGGCGGGGCGGCCGGTCCTCGCCGGGGCCGGGGGGACAGGCGTGCGCGGCGGTGGCACGGGAACCGACGCGAAGAGGTCCGGTTCCTGCCGCGCGAGACGTTCGCACCAGGGGCAGGATCCCAGGTGGGGGGCGTAGGTGTGATGGGTACGGGCCTTGCAGGATGCCACCGAGCTGCGGGTCGCCTCGAGGGCCTCGAACCACTCGACCGCCGTGGGCCGGGACCCGGGATCGGCCGCGGAGGCCGTGAAGGCACGTTGTGTCAGCTCGAACAGGGCCGGCGGGAGGATTCCGGGTGACACCGTCCCCTTGGGCATGATGATGCGCTGCGGCTGGGTGACGTAGGAGGTCCCGTCGGAGATCCGGCTGCGCATCGAGACGCTGACCGAGCGGGCGTCCCTCGGCTGACCGGCGAAGGGGTGGACGCCACCGGTCAGGAGCTGGAACACACAGACCGCCAGCGCGAAACTGTCGCTGGCCCGCGAGGCCGTGCCCCGCGTGAAGCGTTCCGGGGCGCTGTAGGCGGGGGTGTGCATCTCGGACGGGAAGTACCTCGAGTCGTCGGGGTCCTCGAAGGCCATGGAGTCGCAGTCCAGGAACGTCACGAAGCCGTCCCGGTCCACGACGATGTTGCGTGCCGAGAAGTCCCCCACCACGATGTCCTCGCTGTGCAGCCTGACGGTGAGGTAGGCGAGGTTCCAGGCGACGCCCAGGAGGAACCGCCAGTCCAGCTCCGGGCTGAACCACGTGGCCCGGGTCCGCCGGTCGAACAGCGCCGCGAGCGGGACGTGGTCGGGCTGGCCGAACCGCTGCATGGCATAGCCGACGATGGTGCCGTCGGCGTCCCTGGCGAGTGCGCCGGGCCAGGCGAGTTCGGCGGCCTGACGGCCGTCGGTGGCCCGGTCGAGCAGCGGGGACATCCGGATCATGCTGGTCAGCCGCTGCTGCTGGTCCTCGCCCGGGGGGTCGTGGTAGATCTTCACCACGCGCCGGGGCTCCCCGGAGATCGCGTAGACGGCGGCCTGCCCGCCCGAGGCCAGCGGCTCGTCCTCCAGCGGGGTGCGGTGCCCGTCGATGTACACCTCGCGCATCAGCCTCGGACCGCCCTGAGGAGCGTCTTGTCGTCGGCGTTGTCCGCGGCGAGCCGACGCGATTCCAGCAGCTTGGTCAGTTCTTCCTCTTCTCGCTCGGGAGGGATGTCGGATCGCTCCATCGCCGAGAGCACCTTGGACACGAAGTGGTTCTTGGCGGACTTCCTGAGGTTGCCGGGGAACTCCACGGCAGCCTGGGTGAGGCCGTCGGTGGACAGCAGGATCCCGGTCACCCCGTCGTCGACGACACACTCCGTCACCAGCCGGTCCGTGGCCTCCGTGGAGGTGACGAAGAACGCCTCGTTGCTGTACTCGCTGACCGGCGCCGGCTGGGGCAGGAGGTGGAACTGGGGCTGGCCCTTGACGGTTCCCGAGCGCAGTACCGCGAATCCGTCGCCGACGCTGAGGTATCCGAGCCAGCCCGTGGTGTGGACGACGACGGTCAGCGTGGTGGCGTAGTCGTCCGGGTGCGGTTGGGTGCGGTGGCGGAACTCCGCCCGCAGCGCGGCGAAACCGCGGCGCAGAAAGGGCTTCACGTCCTCGGGTCTGCGGGGCAGGCCGGTGGCCGGCAGGAAGAACCTGTCGGCCAGGTCCACCGCCGTCTCCGCCCCCTGCCGGGACAGCGGGCGGCTGCCGGCCCCGTCGGCCACGGCGAGCAGGAAGGTGTCGGCGTCCAGGACGTGACAGCGGAAGGCGTCCTGACAGTGCATGTTGTCGCTGCGGTGCCGATGGCCCGTCACACTGAGCCCGTGCACCCGCCAAGGGGCGATGGACGTCATCGTCGTACCCTCACCCGTTCCACGCCGACCGCTGGGTGGTGAACCGGGCGAAGATCTTCTCGTAGATCTCCTCGCCGTCGCCCTTGTCCTGCGCCCCGGCGCTCGCGGACATCATCTGCAGCACCTGGCGGAAGGGGAATCCCTGGAGGCGGGCGTAGTACTTGGGGGCTATCGCCCGCAGGACCTCCTCGCCGCGCGGGCTGATCCCTCCGACGCCGATCGCGAACAGCCGGAACTTCTTCTTCTGCTGCTGGTCGGCGAGGAGCGGCACGACCTGGCGCCAGTCGTCGGTGAGGTGTCCCTGGCCGTCCGTCGGCTGGCCGTCGGTGATCAGGCAGATCTGCGGGCGGTAGTAGAGATGGCCGGCCTCGCGCAGCATCGTCTTGCGCGCCGTCACCAGGTCGACGGCGGTCCGCAGTGCCTCCGTCATCAGGGTGACACCGCTGGCCTGCAGATGCGGGGCGCTGAAGGAGTGCGCGGCGACGAAGGCGTTCGGGTCCGCGGCATCGGCCAGCACGGTCGTGCCCTTCCATGTGCACACGCGCTGCCCGCCGAAGGTGACGAGGGCGACCTCGACGCTGTTGGTGAGGTTGATGTCGGAGCGCAGCTGGACCACCCATTCCTGCAGCGCCTTGTTCAGCATGTCGATCGGCGCGTCCGCCATGGACATGGAGGTGTCCAGGCACAGCACGAGGGGCTGCCGTTGGGCGTTGCCGTCGGGAACGATGTCGTTGTAGTAGAGCGGAACACTGTGCGAACCCTCGTCACGCATGGAAGTACCTCTGTGCATTCGCCGTCGTGGGGTTGTCGAGCAAAGTCATCCGAGCGGTGCGGAGTCGTCGCCGTGCGGACCGCCGCCGGTCGCGCCGAGGCCGAACACGGTCAGTTCACCTGTCCGGCCCTGGACCACCTCCACCTGCTGTCCCGGGGCGGGGGGTTCGCCCCGGCCGCCCCAACTCGCCCGGTACAGCAGGCCGTTGATGTCCACATAGCCCTGGGGTCGCAGCACGGTACGGACCGTGGCCGACAGGTGGGGATGGCTGCGCCGGTCCGCCGGTCGCTGTCGGGTGGCGGCCGGTGAAGCCGCTGTCGTGTGGCCGTCCGGTTCGCCGGGTGCCGCGTGGCCGGGATCCGCCCGCGTGGCGGGCGGTGCCTGCTGCGCGGACGGGCGGGTTGCGGCGGTGTGCCGGGGGCCGGGGGGCGGCTCAGTCCTGGCTTCGGCGGACGTCGCGGCGGTGGCGGGCTGGGCCGGCCCGGCCGTTCGGTTGGTGCGGCGGACCAGGACGACCAAGGCCGTCAGCAGGCAGACGAGCACGGCGCACACGAAGAGGAGGAGTGTCAGGTTGTCCGAAGAGTCCTCCGAGCCCAGGGCCCCGGACGTCTTGTCGTCGCTCCCCTGCCCCGCCGAGGGCCCGGTCGTGACCTCGGCGGGGCCGGCGGTGAACAGCGAGGTGTTGCCGTCCTGCGCGAGTCCGGCTTCCACCAGGTCATATCCGCTCCTCGGCCGGCCGTGCACGGCGTCGCAGAACCCGTCGGGCGGGCAGCCGGCGAGGTCGCGGAGTTGGCGGTGGGTGTCGTCCGTCAGCGGGGAGACCGAACTGTGCTGTCCGACGATGCGCTGGGAGGCCAGCGCCAGCAGGAACGTGCCGCCGGAGCCGGTGCGCACCCCGTCCGGCACGATCACGATGAGCTTGTCGCGCAGTTTCGGCACGGCCGCCGACACGGCCGCGAGGCCGTCCTTCTCCGGAAGGCTCTGCGGTGCCGAGATCGTCACGATGACGGAGTTCCGGCCGCGCCCCACGGCCTCGCCCCAGCACAGCACGGACGAGGTGAAGTCGCCCTGGGGGCACTGGCCCGCCGCGGTACGCGTGGACGCCGGGATGCCGGGCACCGGGGGGTCCGGTCGCTGGGGTCCGGAGGGTATCGCGGCGACGAGCGTCAGGGCCGAGCCGAGCAGGGTGGTGCCGAGCAGGACGCGGTGGACGAGGGTGCGGCGGGCCGCTGCGGCCGGTGCCCGACGCGCGTGCTGCGGCGGGCTCGACGGTGGTGTCACAGGCTGAAGACCTCGCGGCATCGGGCGAACATGGTGGCGGCTTGGTCGACCCAGCCCGATGCGGTGGCATCGAAGTCCCGCTGGGTCATCCGACAGGACAGGGGCAGGGTGCAGACACCGCCCAGGTGCGGTTCGCTGCCGCGCACGTTCCAGACGGAGAGGGTGGGGATCAACTGCTGGATGTTCCAGGCGTTGGCGGCCGCGGCGGCGCGTGCCAGCTCGCCCGGCGCCAGGCTGCGGCCGGTGGTCATGAACGCCACCAGGAAACGGCGGGACGTGGTGAGGTGGACCTGGAGGTGGTCGGCCCCCGCCGGGCGGGGCGGCACGCTGAGCGTGATGTGCGTGGACGCGTCGTGGACCGGCGCGCCGATTCCGGTGGCCCAGCGGTTCACCAGACCGTTCCAGTCGGTGTCGAGGAGGAAGTGGGCCGAGTACCCGGTGGGTTCAGGTGCCATGACCGGCCGCCTCGATCACCAGGGCGTCGGTCAGCCCGTCCGCCAGGAGTGCCTGCGCGTTGCTCGCGAAGTCCACCGTGCCGAGTCGGCCCTGGGGGGCCCACACCGTCGGCGTGTACGACCGCCGGGCCGGGGGCACGGTCGGCGGGGCGGGTTCCTCGCGGGTGCCGAGGGCGTCGAGCAGTTCGGCCGGAGTGGGCCGCCGGTCCGGCCGCTTGGCCAGACAGGCGGCGACAAGGAGCCGTAATCCCTGGGGAAGAGCGCTCACATCGGGCTCCGTGTGCACAATGCGATAAAGGAGCTGCGCATTGCTTCCCGAGCCGAAAGGGCCCTGGTCGCTCGCGGCGAATGCGAGAACCAGTCCCAGCGAGAAGACATCACTCGCAGGGGACAGGGCACCGCCCGTGATCTGCTCGGGCGACATGAAACGCGGGGTGCCCAGCAGTGCGTCCGGATCGGTCAGGGGTGGAAGGTCGGTCACATGTGCGATACCGAAATCGATGACCCGAGGACCGTCCGCACTCATCAGCACATTCTGCGGTTTCAGATCCCGGTGGACGATGCCGGTCTTGTGGATGTCCGCGAGCGCCTCGGCCAGACCGGCGCCGAGCTGACACACCCGGTCGAACGTGAACGCGCCGCCCACGCGAACGGCCTCCCACAGCGAGGGGCCCGGTACGAAGACGGTGGCCAGCCAGGGCTGGTCGCAGTCGGTGTCGGCGTCCACGACCGGGGCGGTGTAGGCCCCGTTGACGGCCTTGGCGGCGCTGATCTCCCGGGCGAACCGGCTGCGGAAACTCGGTTCCCTGGCCAGTTCGGGACGGATGACCTTGACGGCCACGGACCGCCCGCCGCGACTGCGGGCCAAATAGACGGATCCCATGCCCCCCTGGCCGAGAAACGCCGACACCTGATAAGGGCCGATACGCGTCGGCAAGCGTTTCTGTTCCACAGTATGTTCGATTCCCCCCGAAAGTGACGAGGAATTGCGCCGCCCCGCCTCCCTGCGAATACCGGTACAGAGTAGCGGTGTTGGCCGATTTTGTGCGTCGTTATGGAGAAGAAGAAGGAGGAGAAGGAGGAGTAGGGGAAGAACGAGGAGAAGAGGGGGGAGGGGGGGAGAAGAGGGGAGAAGGAGGAGACGAGGGAGGGGGAGGGAATGCAGGGGAAAAGTGAGGGGTCTTCCTCGGCGCGGCCCTGGCCGGTGCTCTGCTCCCTCCCGCGGTCCGGAAGCACAGTGCAGCCATGAGCCCTGTATGCGCCCCCGCGCGCCTGGGCAGAATCCGTGCTGCCACTGATCATGCGGGCGAGCGACACGGTCCTCCCCACGAACTTCACGGGAAGGCAGGTCGGTTGTCGTGCATGTGCGTCTGCCCGCCTCCATATCCGAAGCACAGCAGTGCCTGGCCGAGGGGGCGGTACCGATCGGCGGCGCCACGCTCGTGTGGGCCGCCTGGCAACGGGACGGCTTCCCCGAGCAGGCGGTGTCCCTGCGCAACGTGCCGGAGGCGGGTGTGGTCGGCCCCGAGGAACTGGGCGGGGCCGTGCTGCTGCACCGCGTCGACGCCACCGTGCCCGAGGTGCTGCACCGGGCGGCCTCCGGTGTGGGAACGGGAGCGGTGCGCCGTGCGGCCACGGTCGGCGGGAACATCGTCGGCAGCACCCTGCGCTGTCTGCTCCCCGCGGCCATCGTCCTCGACGCCCGGGCCACCGTCCTGGAGCCCGACAGCGTGTACGACACCGACCTGACCGAGTTGCTGGCGAAGCGTCACCTCCTGCTCGCCCTGCGCTGGCGCACCCCGCTGGTCAGCGGCTACCGCAAACTGGAGGGCGAGGCGGGCGGGGCGCCGCCGCTCGTCGTCGCCGCCGCGGTGCACGTCGAGGGCGACGGCCCCGGGCACCTGCGCGTGGCCGTGCGCGACGGCTACGAGGTGCTCAGCGAGTCCACACCGTGCGACACGGACGCCGAACAGGTCCTGCACGCCCTGGAGCGCACGGACCTGGGCGCCCTGCCCGCCCCCGCCAGGGCGGCCGTCCGTGAACAGGTCACGGACGTGCTGGCCCGCGCCGGCGAGTCCTGAGGCGCGTCGGTTCCCGAACGCGGCCCCCGGCGAAGGGCGTTGTCAGTGCCTGTTGGTAGAACTGCGGGCATCACGGACCGCACACCATTTCTCCTCAGGAGCAGCCGCATGACCATCGGTGACCACCTCGACGCGCTCCACCGGCTGCCGGCCCACACCTTCCCGGGCCCCGAGGCGCGGACCGACGGCCTGCCCGACCCCGAGTCGGTTGCCTGGCGCGTCACCAGCGACGTGTACGACGCCGCCGAGGACTGGACGGAAGCCTTCGCCCGCTTCTGCGCCGCCGTCGACACCACCCGCGTCAAGGCCTTGATCGTCGGCGCCTGGCAGGAGGCGTACGACTCCGAGCCCACCACCGTGGTCGAGGCGCTGGTGGCCGCCCGGAACCGGTTCCCCGCACTGCGGGCCCTGTTCATCGGCGACATGGTCATGGAGGAGTGCGAGATCTCCTGGATCAACCAGACCGATGTCACCCCCCTCCTCACCGCCTTCCCCGAGCTGGAGGAGCTCGGCGTGCGCGGGGGATCCGGGCTGGGCTTTCCCGCCGTGAGCCACGGCGCGCTGCGCAGGCTCGTCGTCGAGACCGGCGGCCTGCCCGCCGAGGTGGTGCGCGGGGTCGGCGGCAGCGATCTGCCCGCCCTCGAACACCTCGACCTGTGGCTCGGCACCCCCGACTACGGCGGCGACAGCGAGGCCGCCGATCTGGAGCCGATCCTGTCCGGCGCCCGGCTGCCGAACCTGCGCCACCTGGCCCTGCGCAACAGCGAGATGCAGGACGCCGTCGCCGCGGCCGTCGCCTCCGCCCCCGTGGTCGCCCGCCTGGAAGTGCTGGACCTCTCCATGGGCGTCCTGACCGACGAGGGTGCCGCCGCCCTGCTCGGCGGCCAGCCGCTCACCCATCTCAAGAAGCTCGACCTGCACCACCACTACCTGACCAAGCCCCTCGAGGACCGGATCCGGCAGACCCTGGAGCCGGCGGGCGTCGAGGTGGACCTCGACCGTGACGACGCCGAGGAGGACACCGAGGACGACGGCACGGTCTGGCGCTACGTCGCCGTGGGCGAGTGAGTACGGCGACCGTGCCGCAGCCTCAGCCGCGCTTCGCGGTCGTCGGCAACCCGGAGAACCGCCGCGTCGCCCTCTTCGGCGACGCGGTGCGCGCGGCCGGCCTGCCCGCCCCGCGCATCGTCGCCTGGAGGGACGTGCTGCGCGCCGGGGGAGCCGACTTCGCGGCCGACGAGATCGTCCGCGTGGACTCGCCCGGTGAGAACGACGAGGTCGACCGTCTGCTGCGGGGCACCGACGACCCCACCCGGGTCGAGGGCTCGGCCCGCTGGTACGCCCGCTTCACCGCCGCCCTGCGCGGCCTGCGCGGCGGCACCCGGCTCGACGACCCGGACGACCTCGCCGTGCTGTTCGACAAACGCCGCTGCCACGCGGTCCTCGACGCCGCCGGGGTCCCGGTGCCCGCCTCACCGACCTCGGGCCCGCAGGCAGCCCCGGTGCGCGGCTGGGACGACGTACGGGCGCTGATGCGCGAGCACCGGATGCACCGGCTGTTCGTCAAACCCGCGCACGGTTCGTCCGCGTCGGGCGTCCTCGCCGTCGAGTCGGACGGCGGCGGCCGGATCAGGGCCACCACCTCGGTGGAACTCGCCTCGGACGGCCGCCTGTACAACTCCCTCAGAGTGCGCCGCTACGACCGCGAGCAGGACATCGCGGCCGTCGTCGACGCGCTCGCCCCGGACGGCCTGCACCTCGAACGCTGGCTGCCCAAGGCCTCCCAGGCGGGCCGCGCCGCCGACCTGAGGGTCGTCGTCGTGGCCGGCCGGGCCACCCACGCGGTGGTCCGCACCAGCCGCTCACCCCTGACCAACCTCCACCTCGGCGGCAGCCGCGGCGACCTCGAAGCCGCACGGGAGGCGGTCGAGACGGCGGGAGCCCGCTGGGTCGACGTCCTCGGCGTGTGCGAGCGGGCGGCGGCCTGCTTCCCACGCACCCTCTGCGTCGGCGTCGACCTGCTCCCGGCCGTCGGCTGGCGCCGAGCCGCCGTCGGCGAGGTCAACGCCTTCGGCGACCTGCTGCCCCGCCTCACCGGCCTGCCCGGCAGCGGCGCCGAGGGACGGGACACCTACGCCGCCCAGGTGAGCGCCGTACTGCACGACCGGCACAGAACAGGAACCCCCCATGCCTGAGCCCGACATGAAGGAGGTCGTCGGCAGCCACGACATCCTCCTCGTCACCCTCGACACGCTCCGCCACGACGTGGCCGTCGAGCTGGCGCAAGCGGGCCGCACCCCGAATCTCGCCCGTCACCTGCCCGGCGGCCGCTGGGAGGAGCGTCACGCCCCCGGAAGCTTCACCTACGCCTCCCACCAGGCCATCTTCGCCGGATTCCTGCCGACCCCGGCCACCCCGGGACCGCACCCGCGCCTGTTCGCGGCGAGCTTCGCGGGCAGCGAGACCACCGCCGAGGGCACCTTCGTCTACGACACCCCGGACCTGGTCTCCGGCCTCGCGAAGGCCGGCTACCACACCGTCTGCTTGGGGGGAGTGGGCTTCTTCAACAAGCAGGGCCCGCTCGGCTCGGTCCTGCCCGGTCTCTTCCACGAGTCCCACTGGACACCCGAGTTCGGCGTCACCTCACCCCACTCCTTCGAGGACCAGATCGCCCGCGCCGAACACGTGGTGGCCCAACTCCCTCGGGACCAGCGGCTGTTCCTCTTCGTGAACGTCTCCGCCCTGCACCAGCCCAACTGGTTCCACCTGCCCGGCGCGACCCGTGAGACCGGGGACACCCGCGCGACGCACGCCGCCGCCCTGGAGTACGTCGACCGGCACATCGGCCGGCTCTTCACCGCCGCGAGCAGCCGACGCCGCTGTTTCGCGATCGTCTGCTCCGACCACGGCACCGCCTACGGCGACGACGGCTACACCGGCCACCGCCTCGGCCACGAGTCCGTGTGGACCGTGCCGTACGCCCACTTCTTCCTGGACCACCCCGCCGAGGCCGCCCGATGACCACCGCCCAGCTCACCAGCCCCTACCAGCACTACGTCTACGCCTACCCCCACAAGACCGCCTACCGCCCCCTCCCTGGACGCCCGTCCCTGAAGGACCTCTGGGCGAGCGAACCCAAGGACGCCCTCTCCCTCTACCTGCACATACCGTTCTGCGAGGTCCGCTGCGGCTTCTGCAACCTCTTCACCCGCATCGGCGCCCCCGACGGCCTGACCGGCGCCTATCTGGACGCCCTGGAACGGCAGGCGACCGCCGTACGCGAGGCGCTGGGGGACAAGGACCGGGTCCGGTTCGCCACGGCCGCCTTCGGCGGCGGCACCCCCACCTTCCTCACCGCAGCCGAGCTGGAGCGCCTCTGCGACATCGCCGAGCACCGCATGGGCGCCGACCTGCGCGCGGTCCCGCTCTCGGTCGAGGCCTCACCCGCCACGGCCACCGCCGACCGGCTCGCCGTCCTGGCCGCCCGCGGCACCACCCGCCTCAGCCTGGGCATCCAGAGCTTCGTCGACTCCGAGGCCCGCGCCGCCGTCCGCCCGCAGCGCCGCGCCGACGTCGAGGCGGCCCTCGCCCGCATCCGGGAGGCAGGCGTCCCGGTCCTCAACATCGACCTGATCTACGGAATCGACGGCCAGACCGAGCAGACCTGGCGGCACTCCCTGGACGCGGCCCTCGCCTGGCGCCCCGAGGAGCTCTACCTCTACCCCCTCTACGTCCGCCCCCTGACCGGCCTGGACAGACGCGGCGTCGGCCCCGACCCCGCCTGGGACGAGCAACGGCTGCGGCTGTACCGCGCCGGCCGCGACCACCTTCTCGCGCACGGCTACACGCAGCAGTCGATGCGCATGTTCCGCCGCGCCGACGCCCCGCCGCAGGGCGCCGACGACTACGCCTGCCAGACCGACGGCATGATCGGCCTCGGCTGCGGCGCCCGCTCCTACACGTCCGGCCTGCACTACTCCTTCGACTACGCCGTCGACATGCACCAGATCCGCGCCATCGTCGACGACTACGTCGGCACGGAGGACTTCACCCGAGCGGAGGTCGGCTACCGCATGGACCCCCACGAGGCACGCCGCCGCCATCTCCTCCAGTCGCTCCTCCAGGCCGAGGGCCTCCCCGTCGACGAATACCGGGCCCGGTTCGGCAGCGCCCCCGCCGACGACTTCGGCCCGGAACTCGGGTGCCTCGCCGACCGGGGCTGGCTGAGCGACGACTCCGCGGTGCTCAGGCTCACCCCCGAGGGTCTCGCGCACTCCGACGCCATCGGCCCCGACCTGTTCTCCCCGGCCGTTCGCGCCGCCATGGCCGCCTACGAGAGGAAGTGACCGGCCCGCAATGGACCTGACCCTCCTCTACCGGGGCCCGCTCGCCTCCTGCGACTACGACTGCCCCTACTGCCCGTTCGCCAAGCGCCGCGACTCGACGGCCCAACTGCGCGCCGACCGCACCGCCCTGGAACGCTTCGCGCGGTGGGCCGCCGAGCGGACCGACGACCGCCTGTCGATCCTCTTCACCCCCTGGGGCGAGGGTCTGGTCCGCTCCTGGTACCGCCGTACGCTCGCCGAACTCTCCCACCTCCCGCACATCCGCCGGGTCGCCATCCAGACCAACCTCAGCTGCCGCACGGACTGGCTCACCGAGGCCGACCCCGACACCCTGGCCCTGTGGTGCACGTACCACCCGGGCCAGACCCCCTACGACCGCTTCCTCACCAAGTGCCGCGACCTGGCCGACCGCGGCATCCGCTTCAGCGTCGGCGTCGTCGGCCTCCCCGAGCACCTCGAAGCGGCCCGCCGCCTCCGTGCCGACCTGCCCGAGCACGTCTACCTGTGGATCAACGCGGCCGAGGGCCACACCTACGCGGACGCCGAGGCCGACGACTGGACCGCGCTCGACCCGCTGTTCCCGTACAGCCGCCACCCGCACACCAGCGCCGGACTGCCCTGCCGCACCGGCGAGTCGGTGATCTCGGTGGACGGCGACGGCACGGTCCGCCGCTGCCACTTCGTCCGCGCCGAACTCGGCAACCTCTACGACGGCTCCTACCGCGCCGCCCTGCGCCCCCGCCCCTGCCCGCTCGCCGTCTGCGACTGTCACATCGGCTATGTCCACCTCGAGACCCTGCCGCTGTACGACGTCTTCGCGGGCGGTGTCCTCGAACGCGTCCCGGCAGCGGTGCCCGCACAGCACTCCGCCCGCGCGTGATCCCTGGTGATGTCGCGACGACGCCCTGCGGCCCGGGACGCTCAGGGAGCGCTCCCGGGCCGCAGGGCGAGGAACCGGCCCAGCTGCGCTACGGGGTCACGTCCGTGACCCTCCAGCGCTGGTTCGAACCGGAGTTGGCCTGCCACGTCGTGACGGCCGCGCCCTCGTTGGTCGCCTGGCCGCCGACTTCGAGGAGGCGCCCGGTGGCCACGTTGACCAGGGTCCACGTGCCGTCACCGGTGGTCGACATGATCCACTCGGTGGCCGGGTCCCGCTCGCCGGTGTCGGGCTCCACCACGGGCACGTTGTCGCGGACGGCGAGCCGCTCGCCCTCGGCCGGGTTGGCGAACACGTAGCGCTGGCGGTTGCCGGTCCTGCCGTAGCGGGCGTCCAGCTGCCACTCCTGGGCGACGGTGCCGTTGGCCGAGCCGATGACCAGGTTCGTGCCGTTGGCCGCGACGGTCACCGCCTTGCCGCTCTGCACGCCGGTCAGCGTGTAGGAGTGGCCCTTGCTGAAGAGTCCCGCGTTCTTCGCGACGCCCGAGACGCCCTTGACGGCGAAGGAGGTCACGGACTGGGCGGGCACGGTGAAGGTCGCCCTGCCGTCGACGACCTTGACCGGCGCCTGCTCCTGGAGCTTGCCCTCGGCACTGGTGACGGTCGGCGTGACGGTCGCGTTGCCCTTGATCGTGCGGAACTTCGACAGGTCGATGGTGACCGTACGGGCCGCGGTCGTGGAGTTGACGTGGACGAGCGAGGCGCCCTTGCCGTTCTTGGTCACGGCGGCGGCGCTGGAGGTGTCGTCCACCTTGATCAGCTTGTCGCCGGGCTTGATGAAGTGCGTGAAGTTGCGGGCCGTGTCGAACTTGGTGTTCGTGTGGATGGGGCACGACTGGAGCGTGTCCGTGGAGGTGCAGCTGAACGGGAGCTGGATGGAGCCCCAGTTGCCGCCCTTGGCCGACTCGCCGCCCGGCTTCATGTTGTCGTAGTCCTCGACCGGCTGCCAGAACACCCAGGCCTTGGGCTCCAGTTCGCGCAGGTCGTTGACGATCTGCTGGGCCAGCCCCAGCCCGGGACGCATGTCGGTGAAGCTCTGCCCGTCGCCCCAGTCGCCCTCGACCTCGCTCATCCACAGCGGCTTGTCGGCCGCCTTGGCGAGGTCGCGCACGGTGGTGCGCTGTCCGGTGCCGTAGGTGTGGACGTTCATCTGGCCGACGAGGTCCTTGGAGGCCTGCGAGTAGGAGTTCCAGTTGGTCGAGAAGATGCTCGGGTTGGTTTCGTCCATCGCCGAGATCTCCGCCTTGACCTTCGCCTTCTTCAGCGCGGGCGCCAGCGCGGCGAGGACCTTCTGCTGGAGCGCCGGACCGATGTGGGCGCCCTCCTGCCGGCCGCCGACGGGCTGGCCGTCCGAGCCCAGGCGCGTGCTCCAGTAGCCGGTGTTGGGCTCGTTGAACGGGTCGATCGTGTCGACCTTGATGCCCTCGGCCTTCTCCAGCCGCTTGGTGGCGCCCGCCAGGTAGGCGGCGAAGTCGTCGACCGATTCGGCCTTCAGCTGGTCGGCGTTGGCGTTGAAGCCGCCGGAGACGTATCCGCTCTCGGTCATGAACCACGGCGGGGAGTTGCTGAACGTCTCCCAGTGGTCGATGTCGTTCTTGATGCGCTCCACCCACCACCGCTGTGTGGCGTCGGCGTCCTTGTTCCAGTCCGCCGGGTCGTCCGCGCTCCACCAGTCGGTGTCGGTACGGGTGGTGCCCTCCGGCGCCTTCCACCAGCCCTCGACCGCGCCGCCGGCGCGCAGGTAGTCCTTGACGTCCGGCGCGTTGCCGCCGCCGATGTTGTACCGGGCGATGTTCAGCGCCAGGCCGTCGTCGCCGAAGAGCAGCTTCGCGAGCTTCTCCCGGATCGCGGGCGGGTAGTCGCCGGTGGCGTTGGCGAACCAGACCAGGCTGGTGCCCCAGCCCTCGAACTTCTCCTGCTGGTACGACGGGTCCGGCGTCACGGTGACGGCGGCGTCGGCCTGCGCCTGCGCCGGAACGGTGAGCAGGGCGGCCCCGGTGGCCAGGGCGGTGAGCGCGGCGGCCCCGAGGGACCGTCTGTTGTGGGTACGGCGTGCCATCTGTGCTCCCAACTGCGGTGGTGGTCGCTGAATCGGGCCCCTGCCGCCACATGGGCAGGAGGGGATGGCCCCCGGCACGGGTCAGGGCCGTGCCGGGGAGTCGTGGGGTGCGGGTGTCGTGTCCTTCTACAGGGCCTGGCGCAGTACGGCGACCGCGCGCGGTTCGAGGACCAGGGCGCCGTCCGTGCGGTCACCGCCGGTGAGGACGTCTCCGTCCAGTCCGGCCACCGGCACGGTCTCGTCGGTCCGGTTCACCAGGAACAGGAACCGTCCCTCGGCCCCGCGCCGGACGGTCAGCTCCACCGATCCCCGTACGTCCTCCGGGAGTTCACTGCTCACCCCGGCAGGCTCCAGCAGCCTGGGCAGCAGCGCGCGCAGCCCGTCGACGCCGAGACGGGTGGAGACGTACGCGGCCGAACCGGCGCCCGTGGTCCGCCGGGTGATCGCCGGACGGCCGGCGTGCACACCGGAGTGGTAGTGCGCCAGCACCTGCGTGTCGGCGTCCGTGACGGTGATCCGGTCGGTCCACACAGTGCCCGTGGAGGCGTCGTCCAGCTCCACGCTCTCCCCGGCGAGCAGCGGACCGAACTCCTCGACGCGGATGCCGAGCAGCTCGCGCAGGGCGCCCGGGTAGCCGCCGAGCCAGACGTGGTCGTTCTCGTCGACGACCCCGGAGAAGTAGGTGGTGATGAGGTGGCCGCCCTGCTCGGCGTAGCGCGTCAGCTCCTTGGCGAGCTCGGCGGGTACGACGTGCAGCACGGGCGCGATGAGGACCTGGTGGCGGGAGAGGTCGGCGCGGGTGGTGACGAGGTCGGCGCGGACACCGAGGGCGAGGAGCGCCGAGTACCAGTCGAGCGCCTCCTGCCGGTAGTCCAGCAGGGAGGTGGGGTGCGAGTCCTGCTCGCTCGCCCACCACGACTGCCAGTCGTAGAGGATGCCGACGGCCGCGGTCTCCCGCTCCGAACCGGCCACCGGCGCCAGTGCCTCGAGGGTGGCGCCGAGCCCGGCCACCGCGCGGAAGACGTCACTGTCGGCGCCGGCGTGCGGGACCATCGCCGAGTGGTACTTCTCGGCGCCGGCCGCCGACTGCCGCCACTGGAAGAAGCACACCGCGTCCGCGCCGTGCGCCACGTGCAGCAGCGAGTCACGGGCCAGGTCGCCCGGCCGCTTGGCCACGTTCACGGCCTGCCAGTTCACGGCGCTGGTGGAGTGCTCCATCAGGAACCACGGCCGGCCGCCCGCGATGCCGCTGACGAGGTTCGCGGAGAACGACAGCTCGTCGCGGTCCTGCGGTCCGGGGTGCACGTAGTGGTCGTTGGCGACGAAGTCGATCTCGTCCGCCCAGTCCGGGTAGTCCATGCCCTTGGTGCCGCCCATCACCATGAAGTTGGTGGTGACCGGGACGCCGGGGGTGATCTCCCGGAGGATCTCGCGCTCCGCGATCAGATGGTCCTTCAGCGCGTCCGACGAGAAGCGCTTGAAGTCCAGCTGCTGCGTGGGGTTGGGGTGGGATGCGGCCAGGCGCGGCGGCAGGATCTGCTCCCAGTCGCTGTAACGCTGAGACCAGAAGGCCGTGCCCCAGGCGTGGTTGAGGGCGTCGAGCGTGCCGTAGCGGGCGCGCAGCCAGACGCGGAAGGCGCGGGCCGCGTCGTCGGAGTAGTCGTAGACGTTGTGGCAGCCCAGCTCGTTGGAGACGTGCCAGGCGACGAGGGCCGGGTGGTCCTTGTAGCGGCCGGCGATCTCGCGGACCAGGCGCAGGGCGTGCTCCCGGAAGACCGGCGAGGTGGGCCGCCAGTGCTGGCGGGCGCCCGGCCACACGGTCTCACCGTTGGCGGTGACCGGCAGGATCTCGGGGTGGGCCGCGGTCAGCCACGGCGGCGGCGAGGCGGTGGCGGTGGCCAGGTCGACGCCGATGCCGCCCGCGTGCAGCAGGTCCATGACCTCGTCGAGCCAGCCGAAGTCCCAGGTGTCCGGGCCC
Source organism: Streptomyces sp. NPDC049687 (assembly GCF_044465285.1). NCBI lineage: Bacteria > Bacillati > Actinomycetota > Actinomycetes > Kitasatosporales > Streptomycetaceae > Streptomyces > Streptomyces sp. NPDC049687. The sequence goes on along the minus strand of NZ_JBITLN010000002.1, from coordinate 301,478 downwards.
GGCTGGATCCGCGCCCAGGAGAAGATCCCCACGGAGACGACGGTGACACCGGCCTCCCGCATCAGCCGTACGTCCTCCTCCCACACGTCCCGGGGCCACTGCTCGGGGTTGTAGTCGGCGCCGTAGGCCAGACGCGGGGCGGGGTCACCGTCCGCCCCGCGCAGCATGCGGGACTGGAGGGTGGAGATCATGGCGGTCCTTCCCAAGGGTGGTGCACGGGGGCGGCGCGGCCCGGGTGCCGCGCCGCCCGGCGTTTCAGCTACTGCTTCTTCGAGGACTACTTCTCGATGGTGAAGCCCTGCTCCTCGCCGTACTTGACCGAGGCCTCCTGCCAGGCCTTCAGACCGTCCGCCAGCGTGGTGCCGGAGACGTAGGCCTTGCCGACCGTGTCGTTGAAGATCGAGTTGGCGTAGGGCTGGAAGGGCAGGTACGACCAGTCGTCGGCGACGTTGGCCGCGGACTGGGCGAAGATCTCGTTGGCCTTCTGGCCGCCGAAGTACGGGAACTCCTTGCTGAGGAACTCGGAGGACTGCAGCTCCGCGTTGGTCGCCGGGAAGGCGCCCTCCTTCACCCGGGTGGCCACACCGTCACCGGCGTTGGCGTACTCGACGAAGGCGTAGGCGAGTTCCTTGTTCTTGCCCAGCGCCGGCAGCGCCAGGGAGCTGCCGCCGTTCTCCGCGCTCGCCTTGTCGCCCTTGGCCCAGGCGGGCAGGGCGGCCGCGCGCCAGTCACCGGAGGCGTTCGGCACGCCGGTGATGAAGTTGGCGGGCATCCAGGCACCGGTGGCCAGGGTGGCGATGGTGCCGTCGCCGAGGCCCTTGTACCAGTCGTCGGTCCAGCCGTTGATCGGCGCGAGAAGCTTCTCGTCGATCAGCTTCTGCCAGACGGCCTCGAACTTCTGGGCGCCCGCGTCGGCGAAGTCGATCTTCACCTTGGTGCCGTCGACCTTGTAGGGGCGCGAACCGGCCTGCCACAGCATGCTGGTGGTGAAGCCCGCGTCGCCGGCGTCGTTGGCGATGTAGGCCTTGGGGTCGGCCTTGTGCAGCTTGCGGGCCGCCTCGAGGTACTCGTCCCAGGTGGTCGGGACGGCGATCTTGTACTTGTCGAAGACCTTCTTGTTGTAGAACAGCGCCATCGGACCGGAGTCCATCGGCAGGCCGTAGACCTTGTCACCGTCGTTCACGGCGTTCCACGGACCCGGCGTGTACTTGGAGGCGAGCTTGTCGGCGCCGTACGGGGCCAGGTCGGTGAGGCCCTTGGTGAGGGCGTACTGACCGAGCGCGAAGTACTCGACCTGGGCGACGTCCGGCACGCCCTTGCCGGCCGAAATGGCGTTCGACAGCGCGGTGTAGTGCTTGTCGCCGGACCGCTCGCTGACCAGGTTGATCTTGACCTTGGGGTACTTCTTCTGGAAGTCGGCGGCGACCGTCTTCAGGGTGGGCTCCCAGGCCCAGACCGTGACCGTGCCGCCCTTCTTCAGGGCCGCCTGGATGTCCCCGGCGGAGACCGCCTTGGTGTCGGAGCTGTCGTCCGAGCCGCCGCAGGCGGTGGCGCCGAGGGCCAGGGTGGAGAGGAGGGCGAGGCCGCGCAGCAGGCGGCCGGTCTTTCTGCGCATGAAGGTGCTTCCACTTCTTCGTGGGTGGGACAGGTGAGGGTGGGGGTTGCGCAAACGCTGGGTGGAACGTGGGGCTTGGGGGCGGCCGGAGGCCGCTGGGTCACTCCTTGACGCTTCCGGCGGCGAGACCCGACTGCCAGTACTTCTGCAGGAACAGGAACGCGGCGATCAGCGGCAGGATGGTGAGCAGGGAACCGGTGATCACCAGGTTGAAGATCACGTCGCCGCCGATGGTCTCCGCCTGGGAGTTCCACGCGCTCAGGCCCAGGGTCAGGGGGTACCAGTCCGGGTCCTTGAGCATGATCAGCGGCAGGAAGTAGTTGTTCCAGGTGGCGACCGTGGTGAACAGCAGCACGGTGACGATGCCGGGGGCGAGCAGCGGCAGGGCGACCGTGAAGAAGGTGCGCGCCTCGCCGGCCCCGTCGATCCGGGCGGCTTCCAGCAGCTCGGTGGGGATGGCCTCGGTGGCGAAGACCCACATCAGGTAGAGGCCGAACGGCGACACCAGCGACGGGATGATGACCGCCCACGGGGTGTCGGTCAGGCCCATCTTGCTGAACATCAGGAACGTGGGCACCGCGAGGGCCGTACCGGGGACCGCCACCGCGCCGATGACCGTGGCGAAGACGGCGCGCTTGCCGGGGAAGTCGAACTTCGCCAGCGCGTAACCGCCCAGGACCGCCAGCAGGGTCGCTCCGCCGGCGCCGAGCACCACGTACAGCAGGGTGTTCAGCAGCCAGCGGCCGAACACGCCGTCGGCGTAGGTGAACGTGTCGCGGACGTTGTCCCACAGGGCGAAGTCGTGGGCGAACCACAGGCCGCTCGAATCGGCCAGGCCCGCCTGGGTCTTGGTGGCGTTGATGGCCAGCCAGATCAGCGGCACCACGGTGTAGAGGACGACCAGGGAGGTCAGCACCGTCAGCAGCACGCTGCGCTTCGGCCGTCCCGGGGTGTACTTGCGGGAGCTGCGCAGGCGCGGCACGCCCTTGCCGGCGCCGGCCGTCTCGGCGGGAGCGGTGGGGGAGGTGGTGGTGAGAGGGGTGCTCATCGGGTCACGCTCCCTTGCGCATGCCGCGCAGCTGCACGACGTAGGCGATCACCATCGTGATGAGGCCCATGATGATGGCCACCGTCGCGGAGTAGTTGTGCTGCTGGCCGTTGAAGGACAGCGAGTACGTGTAGAAGTTCGGGGTGTAGTCCGTGGTGATGGCGTTGCGGGCCAGCGGGCGCAGGATGTTCGGCTCGTTGAAGAGCTGGAAGCTGCCGATGATGGAGAAGATCGTCGCGATGACCAGGGCGCCCCGGATGGCGGGGAGCTTGATCGCGGTGATCACCCGCAGCTGTCCGGCGCCGTCGATCTCCGCCGCCTCGTAGAGGGAGTTGGGGATGACGCGCAGCGCCGAGTAGAAGATCAGCATGTTGTAGCCGACGAACTCCCACGTCACGATGTTGCCGATGGACGCCAGCACCAGGTCGGGGGAGAGCGGATCGGGCAGGGTGACGCCGAACGCGTCGTTGACGTCCCCCACCAGGCCGTACTTCGTGCCGTACATGAAGCCCCACATCAGGGTGGCGACCACGGCGGGCACCGCGTACGGCAGGAAGATCGTGATGCGGAAGAAGCTCTTGCCGTAGAGCCGTCCGCTGTCCAGCGCGAGGGCCACCAGCAGGGCGATGCCCAGCATGATCGGCACCTGCACGACGAGGAACAGGGCCACCCGGACGACGGAGTCCCAGAACTGGTCGTCCTTCAGCGCCTGGGTGTAGTTGTCCAGACCGACGAAGGTGGTGCCGCCGATGAGCTGGTCGCGGAAGAGGCTCAGGTAGATCGAGTAGCCGATCGGGGCCAGGAAGACCAGGGCGAACACGGCCACGAAGGGACCGATGAAACCCCACCCCGTCCAGGAGCGGCGGTCCCGTCTCGCCGGAGGTGGTGCCGGCCGCGGCTCGGCGGCCGCCGGCGGTTGCAGCGTCGTCATGTCGTTCCTCGCTCGTGCAGTTTGGGAACAGCCGGTGTTGCGCGGAGATTTCGAACGCCCCACCGCCCCCATCATGTTTACGCAAACATCGGCCACGCAAGGGGCTTGGCGGACTGTTATGTTTACGTAAACATTGGATGGCGGCATGTCTACACTGCCCTGATTACGATGGTCAAGGGTCCTTTGGCACGGACCGTGACATCTGCGAAGACAGAGAGGTGGGGACACCGTGGACATGGCCGAGAGAACCCCGGCGAAGACGCCGAGACGCCGGACGACCGCCTCCATGGCCGATGTGGCCCGCCTCGCGGGGGTCTCCTCACAGACCGTCTCCCGGGTGTCCAACGGTTACGCCGGTGTGAACGAGGAGACGCGCCAGCAGGTGCTCACGGCCATGAAGGAGCTGGGCTACCGGCCCAACAGCGCGGCCCGTGCCCTCAAGCGCGGGGAGTTCCGCACCATCGGCGTGATCACCTTCTCGCTCTCCTCCACGGGCAACGTCCGCACCCTGGAGGCGATCGCCAACTCCGCCGCCGCCGAGGGCTACGCGGTCACCCTGCTGCCGGTCGCCGTCCCCACCCAGGCCGAGGTGCGCGGCGCGTTCTCCCGGCTGGAGGAGCTGGCCGTCGACGCCGTGATCGTCATCATGGAGGTGCACCTCCTGGACGCCGCGACCATCATGCTGCCGCCGTACGTCCAGCTCCTGGTCGTCGACTCCGACGCCGGCGAGCACTACACGGTCGTCGACACCGACCAGGCGGGCGGCAGCCGTACCGCCGTCCAGCACCTGCTCGGACTCGGCCACGAGACGGTGTGGCATCTGGGCGGCCCCGAGGACTCCTTCGCCGCACAGCGCCGCGCCGACGCCTGGCGGGCGGTGCTGACGGAGGCCGGCCGCACCCCGCCGCCACTCATCCGCGGCGACTGGTCCGCGGAGTCCGGCTACCGAGCCGGCCTCGAACTCGCCGCCCGTGAGGACTGCACCGCCGTCTTCGTCGCCAACGACCAGATGGCCCTCGGCCTGCTGCGCGCCCTGCATGAACGCGGCCGGCGCGTGCCCGAGGACGTCAGCGTGACCGGCTTCGACGACATCCCCGAGGCGAGCTCCTTCATGCCCCCGCTCACCACCGTCCACCAGGACTTCGCCGAGGTCGGCCGGCTGTGCGTACAGGCCGTGCTGCGGAAGATGCGGCAGCACGACACGGAGCGGGGGACGACGCTCGTGCCGACGCGGCTGGTGGTGCGCGAGAGCACGGCACCGCCGCGATCGGGGTAGCGGCGGCGCGAGAGCACGGCGCCGGCGACGGTGTGACGTCTGCGAGCGCGACTTTTGCCGTGCGTGACCTGTGGATGGGGGGACCTTTGCCCGGCGAGGTCCAGCGTTCGTCTGCCCTTCACGCAGGTCCATCCTGGGACTCCTAGGGTTGCGGCGCCGCTCCCCGTACGTCCGTCGCTTCTGTCCGGAGGACAGTCATGGCCGCCGTAAAGGCTCCCAAGCGCAACCGACACCCGCTCGCCGCCCTCGCCGGGGCCGTCGCCCTCACCGCCACCTCGATCGGCGTGTGGGCCGCCACGGCCACCACCGCCCAGGCCGCCACCCTCCCGACCCCCGACCACGTGGTGGTCGTGGTGATGGAGAACCACGCCTACTCGCAGGTGATCGGCAGCTCCAGCGCCCCGTACCTCAACAACACCCTCAAGGCGGGTGGCGCCAACCTCACGCAGTCCTACGGTCTCACCCACCCCAGCGAGCCGAACTACTACATGCTGTTCTCGGGCTCCAACCAGGGCCGTACCGACGACAGTTGCGTCTCGGTCGGCTCCATCTCCCAGCCGAACCTCGCCTCGGAGCTGATCGCCGCCGGGAAGACCTGGGCGAGCTACAACGAGTCGCTGCCCAGCCAGGGCTCGACGACCTGCAGCAGCGGAAACTACGCACAGAAGCACAACCCGTGGTTCGGCTTCTCCAACGTGCCGACCAGCACCGCGAAGACCTTCGCGCAGTTCCCGACCGACTACACGACCCTGCCGAAGGTGTCCTTCGTCGTACCGAACCTGTGCAGCGACATGCACGACTGCTCGGTCTCCACGGGCGACACCTGGATCAAGAACAACCTGGGCGCCTACGCCACCTGGGCCAAGACCCACAACAGCGTCCTCGCCGTCACCTTCGACGAGGACAACAAGCTCTCCGGGAACCGTATCCCCACCCTCTTCTACGGGCAGCACGTCGCCCCCGGCAGCTCCAGCTCCACCACCTACAACCACTACAACGTACTGCGCACCCTCGAGGACCTCGCCGGTCTGAGCGCCCACGCGGGCAACGCCGCCTCGGCCTCCGACATCACCGGCATCTGGAACTGACGCCGGTGTATCTCGCGGACTCCCGCGGCACCACGGCCGCCGTCGTCCCGGACTCCCGTCCGGGGCGGCGGCCGGCCGCCGTGCCCGGCACCGTGCTGGCCCTGGGCGCGGTCAGCCTGATCACGGACGTCTCCTCGGAGATGATCACCGCCGTCCTCCCGCTCTACGTGGTCGCGGGCCTCGGTCTGTCACCCCTCGGGTTCGGGCTCCTCGACGGCATCAACAACGGCGTCGGAGCCCTGGTCCGGCTGGCCGGCGGCCACCTCGCCGACCGGGGCGGCCGCCGGCACAAGGTCGTCGCCGGCCTCGGCTACGGTCTGTCGGCGGTGTGCAAGCCGATGCTGCTGCTCGCGCACACCCTCCCCGTGATCGGCGCCGTCCTCGCGGCCGACCGGACCGGCAAAGGCCTGCGTACGGCCCCCCGGGACGCGATGATCTCGCTGGCCACCGAACCCGAGCACCGGGGGCGGGCGTTCGGGGTGCACCGCGCCATGGACACGACCGGCGCACTGCTCGGCCCGCTCGTCGCCTTCGCCGTGCTGCGGGCCACCGTCGACGGCTACGACGCGGTCTTCGCGGTCAGCGGCTGCGTCGCCGCGCTCGGGGTCCTGGTGCTGGTCCTCTTCGTACCCCGCCGCATCGCCCCCACCACAGCCGTACGGCCGCCCGAGCCGGACCGGCCGACGCTGCGGCAGGCGCTCGCGCTGCTGCGCCGCCCGCACCTGCGCCGGCTCACCCTGTGCGCCGCTCTGCTCGGGCTCACCACCGTCAGCGACTCCTTCCTGTATCTGCTCCTCCAGCGCGAGGAAGCCCTGCCCGTCCACCTGTTCCCGCTGCTGCCGCTGGGCACCGCCGCGGTCTTCCTGCTCCTCGCCGTCCCGCTCGGCGCCCTCGCCGACCGTGTCAACCGGCGACGGCTCTTCCTGGCCGGCCACGGCGTCCTGCTGCTCGGCTACGGCCTGGTGCTCAGCCCCTGGCACGGGATCCCGGCCGTCATCGCCGTCCTCGTACTGCACGGCACGTTCTACGCCGCCACCGACGGGGTCCTCGCCGCCGCCACCGCGGGCGCCGTCCCGGCACGGCACCAGGGCGCCGGACAGGCGCTGGTCGGCACCGGCCAGGCGCTGGCCCGGTTCGTCTGCTCGCTCGCCTTCGGCGCGGCCTGGAACCTGTGGGGCGGCCACACCGCGCTGGCCGTCACCGCCGCCGCGCTGGCCGTCGGCACGGTCGTGGCCTCGTTCGTCCTCCGTACCGCCGATGAGGTGCCCGCATGACCAGAACCACCCGCCTCGTGATCCTGCTGGTCGCCGTCGTGCTGCTGGGGGCCGTCGGCACCGGCGCGGTGCTGCACGCCGCCCACCGGTCGGGCATGCGGGACGAGCAGCAGGCGGACGGCCCCACCGTGCGGGCCGGGACCGTCTCGCTGCGCCCGACGGACGGCCGCCGGCTGCTCGTGCGCAACCTGGCCTGGGGCCCGCACCGCGACGAGATCGCCACCGTGCCCGCCGACCACCCGCAGGGCCCGCGCACCGCGTCCGGCGTCAAGTGCCTGCGCTTCCACGCGGCGGCCGGGACCGGCATCTGCCTGCAGGCCGTGCACGGCGCGCTGGAGGACAGCTACCGGGCGGTGGTACTCGACGCGCACCTGCGCGAGCTGCACCGCTTCCCGGCAGCGGGCATCCCCACCCGGGCGCGGGTCTCGCCCTCCGGCCACCTGGTGGCCTGGACGGTCTTCGTCAGCGGAGACTCCTACGCCGGCACGAAATTCTCCACCCGCACCGCCATCGTCGACACCCGCACCTGGGCGATCGACGACAACCTGGAGACCTTCCGCATCATCAGGGACGGCCACCCTCACCACGCCGCGGACACCAACATCTGGGGCGTCACCTTCGCCGACGACACCCGCTTCTACGCCACGCTCGCGACCGGCGGGCGGACCTACCTCGTCCGGGGCGACGTCACCGCACGCACCCTCACCACCCTGCACCGCAACGTCGAATGCCCCTCCCTCTCTCCCGACGGAACCCGGATCGCCTACAAGAAACGCGTCGAGGGGGCCTCACCCGACGCCCCCTGGCGCCTGTACGTGCTCGACCTGCGCACCATGAAGGAGACCGCGACCGCCGAGCAGCGCAACATCGACGACCAGGCGCTGTGGGCCGACGACTCCACCCTCGTCTACGCCCTCCCCGGCGACTACGGCTCGGACCTGTGGACCGTCCCCGCCGACGGCACCGGCACGTCCCGCCGCCTGATGGCGTCCGCCGTCGCCCCCGCCTACCTGGGGTGAGGCACCGGCGCGGAACACCCGGCCGGGCGGGGGGCCGCGGAGCACAGCCCGGGCCGTCAGCCGGGGTCGCGAGCTCACCAGCCCCGAGGCCGGACCCCTTCGTGGTGTCGGGCGGGCAGGCCCGGCGTCCCCGGGATCGGAGTGGGGGCGCAGTGGCCGTCCAGGATCGCCGCGACATTGCGGGCGGCGAGGTCCACCATGGCGGCGCGGGTCGCCTCCGTCGCCGAGCCGACGTGCGGCAGTACCACCAGGTGCGGCTCGGCGAACAGCGGGTCGGCAGGGTCCGTACGCGGCTCGTCGGTCATCACGTCGAGACCTGCCGAGTGCAGCTCCCCGCGCCGCAGCGCCACCAGCAGGGCGTCCTCGTCCACCACCCCGCCGCGTCCGGTGTTGACCAGGGTCGCGGTCGGTTTCATCAGGGCGAGCTCGGCGGCGCCGATCATGCCCCTGGTCTCCTCCGTCAGCGGAGTGTGCACGGACACCACGTCGCTGGTGCGCAGCAACTCCTCGAACGGCACCCAGCGGGACAGTTCGTCGTCCTCCGTCCGCCGTGGGTGGTGGTGCCGCACGCGCATACCGAAACCGGCGGCCCTGCGGGCGACGGCGCGGGCGATCCGGCCGTAGCCGATCAGCCCGAGGGTGGCCCCGTGCACGTCGAGGCCGAGGAAGGCGTCCATCCGGAAGGCGCCCCATGCGCCGCGGCGCAGCGCGTCCATGCCGGCGGGCAGGCGGCGCCGGGCCATGAGGATCAGCGCCATCGCCACGTCGGCGGTGGTGTCCGCGAGCACGTCGGGAGTGTGGGTGACGACGACACCCCGCTCCACGGCGGCTGCCACGTCGACGCCGTCGTAGCCCATCGACGCGAGGGCCACGACCCGCAGGCCGGGCCCCGCCGCGTCGAGCAGCGCGGCGTCGACACGGTCACCGCCGAGAACGAGCAGGCCCTCGCGGCCCCGTACCAGCCCGGCCAGCTCGGCGGGGGTCGGCGGTGCGGTTCCCGGCCAGGCGGTGACGCCGAAGCGGGCGGCGAGGTGCTCGACGCCGTCTCCCGGAAGGCCGGTGCGACTGACCGCCACGCGGGGGTGGCGGGAGGGTGAGCCGGACATGCTGAACTCCGTCGGGGGTGAGGGGATCGGGGGGCGAGTGCGCCAAGAGCCGGATCCCGCCTCAGGCCGTGTTCCGTTCGCCGAAGTCCAGGAGCACCTTGCACGAGCGGGCCGGGTCGGCCGCGAGCTCGAACGCCTCCTGCGTGTCGGCCGCGGCGAGTACGGAGGTGACCACCGGGTCCACCGGGAGGCGGCCGTCGGCCAGCGCGCGGAGCACCTCGGTGAGCTCGTCGTCGAAGCGGAAGGAGCCGACGAGCCGCAGTTCCCGGGTGATCAGCGCGTTGGCGGCCACCGGGGTGTCTCCGGGCGGCAGGAGGCCGAGGCCCACGACGAGGCCGCCCCGGTCGACTCCGTACACACAGGTGCGCAGTCCCGCCGGGCTGCCGGAGGACTCGATGGCGAGGTCCGCGGCGAGTTCGTCGAGCCCCTCGGCGCCGGCGCCGACCCGTACGGTCGACGTGGCACCCACCTGCTTGGCGACGGCCAGCGGAGCCTCGTGCACATCGGTCACCGTGATCTCGGCCGCGCCGGCGGCCCGCAGCGCCGCCACCACGAGGCAGCCGATGGGACCCGCTCCGGTGACCAGCACCCGTTTGCCGCGCACCTCGCCGGCCTGCCGTACGGCGTGCCAGGCGACCGCGGCCGGCTCGGCCACCGCGGCCAGCCGCGGGTCCAGGCCGTCGGGCAGCGGAAGCACTCGCTCGGCGGGTACGACGAGGACGTCGGCGAAGCCGCCCTGTACATGGGGGTTCCGGGCGGCGCTGCCCAGGTAGCCGGTGTCCAGGCAGGTGTTGCGTCGCCCGACGAGGCACCGCCGGCACTTTCCGCAGGACGCCAGCGGGTGAACGGCCACCGGTGTCCCCGGCGGCGGTGCCTGGGTGCCGGGGCCCGCCTCGCGCACCCGGCCCACGATCTCGTGGCCGAGCACCAGCGGTTCGCGAAGCCGGAACTCCCCGACCGCGCCGTGGCGCCAGTAGTGCAGGTCGGAGCCGCAGATGCCGCCGTACCGGATGTCGACCGCGACCTCGCCCGGGCCGGGCACCGGTACCGGGCGCTCCTCCAGTCGCAGGTCGCCCGCGCCGTGCGCCACCACGGCCCGCATCGTCGCTGAGTCCATGTTCTCGTCCCGCTCTCTGCCGAACGCTTCGGCTGCTTCCGTCGGTTGCGTGCAGGGGGTGGTGGGTCAGACGACCGCGGTCAGCCCGCCGTCGACGGCGATCACCTGACCGTTGACGAAGTCGGACGCCGGTGCCGCGAGCCACACCAGCGTGCCGACCAGATCCTCGACCGTGGCCCAGCGGCGGGCCGGGGTGCGGCCCCGGATCCAGGAGTCGAAGTCCGGGTCGTCCACCAGCGGCCGGGTCAGCTCGGTGACCACATAGCCGGGGGCGAGGGCGTTGACGGTCAGCCCGGCTCCCGCCCACTCGGCGCACATGCTGCGAGTCAGCATCGCCAGGCCGCCCTTGGAGGCCGCGTACGCGGCGATGCCGGGCCGGGCCAGCCAGGTCTGTACGGAGCAGATGTTGACGATCTTTCCGTGCCCCCGCGCGACCATGTCGGCGGCCACCGTGCGGCCGACGAGGAAAGCGCTCGTGAGGTTGGTGTGCAGCACCCGCTCGAAGTTCTCCGCCGAGACCTCCAGCATCGGTTCGCGGTGCTGCACGCCGGTGTTGTTGACGAGGATGTCCAGCGGGCCCACACCGTCCTCGATCTCCCGGACCGCCCGTCGTACGGCCGTCTCGTCCGTGACGTCGAAAGCGGCCGTGTGCACCTTGGCCCCGGTCCTCTCGGCCAGCTCCCGCCCGGCGCGGTCCAGTGCCCCGGGATCGCGGCCGTTCAGGACGAGTTCGGCGCCCGCCTCGGCCAGTCCGGTGGCGAGGGCGGCTCCTATGCCTTTGCTGGAGCCGGTCACCAGGGCCCGGCGGCCGGTGAGATCGAACAGGGCGGGAGCCTTCACGGCCGTACCTCCAGGGGAGCGTAGTAGTGCATCAGCGCGGCGTTGTCGGCGTCGCCGTGGCCGGCCGCGCCGAGCCAGCGATGCAGTTCGGCGACGGCGTTGGTGACCGGCAGCGGTATGCCCGCCGAGCGGGCGTGGTCGCGGGCGGCGTCGAGGTCCTTGACCATGTTGCTGACCCGTCCGGTGGGGGAGAGGTCGGCCTCCGCGAACTTGACGAAGAACTCCTGCAGCAGTGCCGAGTCGGCCCTGCCTCCGGTGAGCGCGTCGAGCACCTGCCGGGGCGGAAGGCCGGCCGCCCGCACCAGGGCGGCCGCCTCGGCGAGCGCGGCGAATCCGCAGCCGACCAGCACCTGGTTGACGGACTTCACCAGCTGGCCGGAACCGGCCGGGCCCAGGTGCGTCAGACGGGAGGCCAGGGCGCCGAGAACGGGCAGTGCGCGTTCGACGTGGGTCTTCTCGCCGCCGAGCATCAGGGTCAGTCCGCCGCGCTCGGCGCCGGGTGCCCCGCCCGACAGTGGGGCGTCGACCCAGCCGGCGCCCAGTCTCGCGGCACGCTCGGCGAACTCGCGGGTGCGTCCGGGGTCGATGCTCGACATGTCGATCACCAGCACCCCGTCGGGAGCGGTGCTCAGGACGCCGTCCGGCCCGAAGACGACCTGCTCCACGATCTCCGCGGTGTTGAGGGAGAGGATCACCACGCCCGATGCGGAGAGCACGGCGGGTGACGGTGCTGTCGCGGCCCCGTCCCGGGCGAGTTCCGCGACGGCCTCCGGCCGGACGTCGTAGACGCGTACCGCGTGTGCGCACCCGAGCAATCGGCGAGCGATGGCGGAGCCCATGACTCCGAGCCCGGCGACGCCCACCTCCGTATCCACTGACACCTGACCTCCTGAACCGAATGCCGTAGGGGGGAACAACGCTGATGCCCTTCCCGGGGTCAGGCCGAACTCGCGGAAACGGCCGGCACGGCGTGCACGGCGTGGCCGCCGAACTGCTGCCGCATCGCGGCGAGTGCCTTGAGCTGGGCGGCGTCCGGCTTGCGGGAGGCGAAGCGGGCGAAGAGCGCGGCGGTCATGGCGGGGGCGGACACCGCCAGCCGTACCGCTTCCTCGACCGTCCAGCGGCCCTCGCCCGAGTCGTCGACCCGGCCGGAGAGACCGCCCAGGCCCGAGTCCTGCTCCAGAGCGCGGACGAGGAGGTCGAGCAGCCAGGACCGGACGACGGTGCCGTGCCGCCAGGACGCCAGCACCTTCGGCACGTCGGGCACGTACTCGCTGGCCTCCAGCAGTTCGTAGCCCTCGGCGAGGGCCTGCATCATGCCGTACTCGATGCCGTTGTGGACCATCTTGGCGTAGTGGCCGGCGCCCACCGGCCCGGCGTGGCAGATGCCGTCCTCCTCCGGGGCGAGCGATTCCAGCAGGGGCCACACGCGGCGGACGTGCTCGTCCGCGCCACCGCACATCACCGCGTAGCCGTTCTCTCGGCCCCAGATACCGCCGCTGACGCCGCAGTCGACGTATCCGACGCCGTGCTCGGCGAGCATCCGGGCGTGCTCGGTGTCGTCGCTGAAGCGCGAGTTGCCCCCCTCGACGACCACATCGCCCGGGGACAACAGGTCGGCCAGCTGCCGGAGCGCCCGGCGGGTGGGGTCACCGGCCGGGAGCATCAGCCAGACCACGCGGGGGGCGGCGAGCCGGCCGACCAGTTCCTCCAGGGAGTTCACGTCACGGTCCGGCGAGGTGCGGCTGTAGCCGATCACCTCGTGGCCGCGGTCGCGCCAGCGCGCCGCCATGTTGCCGCCCATGCGTCCGAGGCCGACGATTCCTGTCTGCATTGTTCAGTCCTTCGAGGTGTGGTGCGGGTGGGAGGGGCCGTTGTCCTCACGCAGGAGCCGGACAACAACGCTGTTGTCCAGGCCGCCGAGCCCCCGGTCGTCGATGGCCGCGTACAGGTGGGCGACGGTGGAGGACAGCGGCAGTTCGACGCCCGCGTCGGTGGCGCTGTCCAGGACGAAGCCGAGGTCCTTGTGGAGGTAGCGGGCGGGGCCGGACGGCGTGAAGTCGCTGTCGGCGAGGTGGTGGCGCTTCTGCGCGAGCACCTCCGAGGAGGCGAGGCCGCCGGCCAGCACCTCCAGGAGGGCCGCCGGGTCGAGTCCGCCGCGCTCGCCGAGCACGACGGCCTCGGCGAGGGCCACCAGCGTCCCGGCGACGACGAGTTGGTTGCACGCCTTGGCGAGCGATCCGGCTCCGATGTCGCCCATCCGGCGTACGGTCGAGCCCATGGCGGCCAGATACGGGCGGACGCGTTCCACGACGTCCTCCCTTCCGCCGGCCATGATCGACAAGGTGGCGTCGCGGGCGCCGGTCACTCCACCGCTCACGGGAGCGTCGACCAGCCGGACGCCGTGGGGAAGCAGCTCCTCGGCGAGGGCGCGTACGGCGACGGGGGAGACGGTGCCCATCACCACGAGGGTGTCCATCGCCCGGTCCGCCGCGGCCGACTCCAGGCCCGCGAGCAGTCCGTCCGGGGCGGCCCACACGTCCCGGACCTGGGGCAGGTCCGGGAGCATGGTGACGACGGTGCGGGCGCCGGCCGCCACCTCGGCCGGACTGGCCGCGGCACGGCAGCCCGTGGCGATCGCCGCGTCCAGTGGCGCGCTGCCCCGGTTCCAGGCCAGGACGCGGAAGCCCGCCTTGGCGAGGTTGGCCGCCATCGGAAGGCCCATCGCGCCGAGCCCGACGAAGCCGACCGGCTCGGACCGGGGCGGAGGGGAGTTCACGGGCGGACCCCCGTGGGCGTCTGCCGGCCCCTGTCCGCCGCGAGGGCGCCCAGCCGCTCGGAGAGGTACGCGTGACCGAACACGTCCCGGTTGACGACGAAGCGCGGCAGTCGGCCGCTCGCCACGTCCAGAACGGCCCGCACCGCGCTCCCGCCGTTCCCGGCGGACATCTCGTCGGTCCACGCCAGGCTGTGCGGACTGAGGACGACGTTGTCCATGCTCAGCAGCGGGTTGCGCGGATCGGGCGGCTCGCTCTCGAAGACGTCCAGTCCGGCGCCCCTGATGCGGCCCGCCCGCAGCGCGTCGATCAGCGCCGCCTCGTCCACGATCGGCCCGCGGGCGACGTTGAGGAGCACGCCGGAGGGCTTCATCAGGGACAGCCGCCGGGCATCCACCAGGTGGTGGGTCTCCTCGGTCAGCACGCACATCACGATCACCGCGTCCGCCTCGGCCATCACGGTGTCGGCGTCGGCGAGACGTACGCCGAGTTCCCGGGCCGTCTCCTGCGGGCAGTAGGGGTCGTAGGCGATGACCTCGGCATCGAACGGCCGCAGCAGTCCGACCAGGTCGCGAGCGGTGTTGCCGAGCCCGAGCAGGCCGATGCGGCGGCCGGTGAGCCCGAGCCCCATCCACTGTTCCCTCTCGGACCAGCGGCCCTGACGTACCAGCCGGTCCTTGGCGGTGACGTTGTGCAGGACCGCGAGCAGCAGGGTCAGGGCAGCGGTGGAGACGGGGCGCCGGGCGCCGTCCGGGGTGATGGTGACCAGGGCGCCGTGCCGTGTGCAGGCGTCGAGGTCGACGGCGTCGTAGCCGACGCCGAAGCGGGAGAAGAGAAGCGGGGGCCGGATGATGCCGTCGAACGTGCGGGCGGTGACGGCGGGGCCGGCGAACAGGACGGCGTCCAGGCCGTCGACGTCCGGGGCGCGGAGTTCCTCGGTGTCGTGCGGCAGGTAGTGCCAGTCGACCCCGGCGGCGTCCAGCTCGCCGAGCCGGATGTCGCCCCATACGCTGCGTCCGTCCGCGTCGAGGAAGTCGCGGCTGACACCGACGGTGAACCGGCCGCCGGCCGGGCGGGCGCCCGCCATCACAGCACCGCGACCGGGTTGACGGGCGAGCCCGTGCCACCGGGGACGTTCAGCGGGGCCACGACGAGCAGGAACTCGTAGCGCCCCTCCGCCGCGCAGGCGGCGGACAGCGCCTCCAGGTCCAGATTGTCCAGCAGCGGTACACCCATCGCGGTGATGGCGAGGGCGTGCACGGGGGAGTGCAGGCCCTCGACGGGGGAGGGCCGGACGTCGCTGTCGCCGTCGCCGCCGAGCAGGGAGATCCCGCGCTCGGCCAGCAGGGGTACGGCGTCCACGTGGAGGCCGGCGCTCGCGTTGTCCGGGTTCCAGGCGCCGAGCTCGGCGCGGCGCCGGAAGTGGCCGGAACGCAGCAGTACCGCGTCCCCGTCGCCGATGGTCACCCCCAGCGCCTTCTCCGCGGCGACGACGTCCTCGGCGTGCACGGCGGTACCGGGCTCGAGCCAGTCGGTGCCGTGCACGGCGGGCAGGTCGATCAGAACGCCCTTCGTCACGAGGGGGCCCAGGGCGGAGACCGCGCCGAAGTGGGCGCCGCCGGCGTCGACGACCTCGCGGGCGGTGCGGCCGTCGTAGAGCCGGCCGCGATAGGCGATGTGGGAGAGCGCGTCGAGGTGGCTGACGCCCTTGCCGTGGTAGTCGACGGCGATGAAGTCCTTGTGGCAGGACGGCTCCGGAGACTCGACGTCACCCAGGTCGGACATGTAGTGCAGGGCGGGTTTGCCGTTGTCGGGGCCGGCCACCGTGTTCCAGGGCAGGGCCATGGGGACGGTGGTACCGCTGCGGACCAGGGCGGTGGCGCGCTGGACATGGGCCGGGGTGACCCGGTTCCACGCGCCGCGGTCGGCGGGCGTCCAGCGGCCCCACGTCCGCACGGCGTCGAAGAGGGAATCGAACTCCTCGCGCGACAGGTGGGGGCCGTTGTCGGGAGGGGGAGGCGGGGAATGGGGTGGGCTGCTGGTCATGAGGTGCTCAGCGCTCCAAGGCTCGGAGGGTGTCGTCGGCCGGCCCGGAAGGCGCGCTACGGTCGGGAGACTCGGCGAATCCCGATGACAAAGCGCGCGGCGACGGCATTGTCGTTCGGCGACAGACGAGAGACAATAACAACATGCTGAACGACGAACAGAATGATGGGTGGAATCGACGGTGAGCGCAAGCGACCCGGGCAGCCTCGTCCCGGCGGTGACCCGAGCGGTGGCGATCCTCGACGTGCTCGGCGAGGCGGAGGGCCGCCCGCTGTCGGTCAGTGAGATCGCACGCGCCCTGGACCTGCCGAAGTCCTCGACGGGGAACCTCTGTGCCTCCCTGGAGGCGGCGGGCATGATCACGCGCAACGGCACGGGCTTCGGCCTGGGGCGCAAGCTGGTGGAACTCGGTGGCCGCTACCTGTCCACGGTCGACCAGCTGCGCGACTTCTACGAGTTGTGCCGGCGCAGCGCGCACATCTCGCGGGAGACCGCCCGGGTCGCCGTCCTGGACGGCCTGGACGTGCTCTACCTGGCCAGGTACGACGGCACGCAGCCGCTGAGGCTCACCGCCAACATCGGCGACCGCTTCCCCGCGAACTGCACGGCGACGGGCAAGGCCATCCTCTCCACTCTGGACCCGGCGGTGGCGGAGGACCGGCTGCGGGGCCGCACGCTGCCCGCGCTCAGCGAGCGGTCCATCACCTCGGTGCCCGCGCTGCTGGAAGACCTGGCGGTGGCCCGGGAGCGGGGTTACGCGATCGACGACGAGGAGGCCACCGCGGGTGTCCTCTGCCTGGCCGTGCCGGTCACCGGGTTCCGCACCGACTCGGCACCCTTCGCGATCAGCGTCACCGTGCTCAAGGCCCGACTCGACGACGAGTTCCGTGAAGCGCTGCTGAAGGATCTGCGTGCCATAGCGGCAGGCCTGGAGAACCCCATGCTCCCGCGGGGGCTGTCCGCGGGAGGCCGATGAGGTGAGGTGGCCGGCCCGCCCGGACGGGGGCCCGCAGGGTGATCGTGACGACGGCGGCCGTACGGAATCTCTCCGTACGGCCGCCGTAACTTTGGAGCAATATATGTCGACGGGAGTCTTGACCAGCATGCTGTGACGAGTTCAGGATTCTGGTCGAGCCGATGGAGTGGTCCTCGGCCTGCACATCCCCGGAGAAGTCCGTGAACGACGCTCCCGACGACACAGCCCCCAGTTCTCCGTCGCCCGACGGGCACGCGGCCTCCCGCCCCTTGGTGACGATCCGCGGCCTGCGCAAGCGGTTCGGTGGCACCCTCGCTCTCGCCGACGTGGACCTCGACATCCGGGCAGGCAGCGTCCTCGCCCTGTTGGGACACAATGGTGCCGGAAAATCCACACTTATCAAGATCCTTGCCGGTGTCTATCGCGCCGACGAGGGCCAGGTCACCGTCGCCGGGCACCCGCTCGGTTCCGGCGCCGCGAGCGCCGAGATGTCCTTCATCCACCAGGACCTGGGCCTGGTGGAGTGGATGACGGTGGCCGAGAACGTCGCCCTGGGCACCGGATACCCCCGCCGCGCCGGGCTCGTGTCCTGGCGGCAGGTGCGCCGGCGCTGCACCGAGGCGCTGGAGATAGTCGCCGGTCACCTCGACCCGGACGCCGCCGTCGCCGACCTCACGCGCGCCGAACGCTCCCTGGTGGCCATCGCCCGCGCGCTGGCCACCCGCGCCCGCCTCATCGTCCTCGACGAGCCGACCGCCAGCCTCCCCGCCGCCGACTGCGCCCGGCTCTTCGACGTCCTGCACACCCTGCGCGACCGAGGCCACGCCATCGTCTACGTCAGCCACCGCCTCGACGAGGTCTACCAGGTCGCCGACCGCTTCGCCGTGCTTCGCGACGGACACCTCATCAGCGAGGGACTCCTCGCCGACCACGGCCCCGACCGGATCGTGCGCGACATCGTCGGCCACGAGCCGGAGAGCCACCGGCCGGCCGCCCCGCGCAGCGCCGGCGCCTCCGCCGCCACGGTGCTGCGCCTGACCGGCGTCACCGCTGAGGGCGCCGGTCCCGTCGACCTCGAACTGCGCGCCGGGGAAGTCCTCGGCATGGTCGGCCTCACCGGAGCCGGCCACATGGACCTCGGCCGCGCTCTCGCCGGATCCCGGCCCCTCACCGGCGGCGAAGGGCTGCTCGACGGGAGGCCGTACCGCCCCGGCTCGGTGTCCGCCGCCGTCGACGCGGGCATCGGCTTCGTCACCAGCAACCGCCAGGAGGAGGGCTGCGCCCTCGAACTCACCGTCCGCGAGAACTTCCTGGCCAACCCCCGCGCGGACGCCCGCTCCCCCTGGCGCTGGATCAGCCCCGGCCGGGAACGCGCCGAGGCGGGCTCACTCGTCGAGCGGTTCGGCGTGCGCCCCGCCGACTCCGAGGCGCCGATCGCCACCCTCTCGGGCGGCAACCAGCAGAAGATCATGATCGGCCGCTGGCTGCGCCTGAGCCGCCGGGTGGTGATCCTCGAGGAACCCACCGCCGGAGTCGACGTCGGCGCCAAGGCCGAGATCTACCGGCTCCTGGACGACGCCCTCGCCGAAGGGCTCGCCGTCCTGCTCATCTCCACCGACTTCGAGGAGGTCGCCGACGTCTGCCACCGCGCCCTGGTCTTCGTCCGGGGCCGCGTCACGGCGGAACTGTCCGGCGAGGCCCTCACCGTCACCGAACTCACCCATGCCGCGTCGGCCATGCCGGCGCTGACCGGAACGGGCAACCACTGATGGCCACCGAGACCCAATCCTCCCGCCACGATCAGGGGCCCGCGACCGGCGACGGCGATGCGGCCGGGAGCGCGCGTACGAGGCGCACCCCCACCGCCGGACCGACCCGCGGCAGCCGTGTGCGCGGCCACCTGATCGGCACCTACGGCCTGCTCACCCTCACCGTCCTGCTCTTCCTCGTCTTCTCCCTGTCCCTGCCGGACACCTTCCCGACCCTCGACAACATCTCGTCGATCCTCTCCAACCAGTCGATCCCGGCCATGCTCGCCCTCGGCGCGATGATCCCCATCGTCACCGGCAAGTTCGACCTGTCCGTCGGCTACGGCCTGGGCCTCGCCCACGTGTTGACGATGCAGCTCATCGTCAACAACGGCTGGCCCTGGCCCATGGCCTGTCTCGTCGTCATCGTCGGCGGCGGCATCATCGGCGTCTTCAACGGACTGCTCGTCGAGTTCGCCAAGATCGACTCGTTCATCGCCACCCTCGGCACGGGCAGTGTGCTGTACGCCTGCACCGGCTGGATCACCGACGGCGCCCGTATCGTCCCCGGCCCGACCGGACTCCCCCCGGCCTTCACCGACCTCTACGACTCGAAGTTCCTCGGCCTGCCCGTCCCCGCCTTCTACGTCCTCGGCCTCGCCGTCATCCTGTGGCTGCTGCTGGAACGGCTGCCGCTCGGCCGCTATCTGTACGTCATCGGCTCCAACGCCCGCGCCGCCGACCTGGTCGGCATCCCCACCCGCCGCTACGGCATCTACGCCTTCGCCGGTTCCGGGCTCGTGGTCGGCTGCGCGGGCGTCCTGCTCGCCGCCCAGCAGCAGATCGGCAACCCCAGCGTCGGCATGGACTACCTGCTGCCCGCCTTCGTCGGCGCCCTGCTCGGCTCCACCGCCATCAGGCCCGGCCGCGCGAACGCCGCCGGCACCGTCGTCGCCGTCGCGATCCTCGCCATCGGTCTCGCCGGGATCCAGCAGCTCGGAGCCGAGTTCTGGGCCACCTCCCTGTTCAACGGCGGCACCCTCCTTCTCGCCGTCGGCCTGGCCGGCTACTCCGCCCGCCGCCGGCTGCGCGCCGGCGCCAACGCCACCCGCACCTCACTGTCCGAACCGTCGGCGTCCGCCGCACCGGCAGCCTCCGTGCAGACCTCCGTCTCCACCACGCAATCCGCGCCCCCGCCGCCGTCCACGCCGACGGAGTAGATCCGAACGACGCCGCGGCGCACCGTGGCGGCCCGTCAGCCGGGACGCCGTGCCCTCGATGAGCACCTGCCGTCGCCTTCCCTCCCTCCCCGCACCTCACCAAGGAGCCCGTCCGTGTCGTACCACCACACCCGCAAGGCGCCCCTGAGAGCAGTGGCCGCACTCGCCGTGGCCACCGCCTTCGCCGCAGGTTGCACCCGAGGTTCGGAGGCCGGCACCGCCAGCGCCGTCGCCGACACGAAGGCCGGCTGCCCCGCGGTCCTCGCCAAGGCCAGGGCGGCGGTCAAGGCGGCCGAGGACGTCGACGCCCCCTGGGACGGCCCGACCACCGGCCCGAAGGCGGCCGCCGGCAAGACCATCGTCTACGTCGCCCAGAGCATGACCAACCCGGGAGTCGCCGGAGCCGCCGAGGGGGTCGAGGAGGCCGCCAAGGCCATCGGCTGGACCGTGCGGATCATCGACGGTCAGGGCACGCCGGCCGGTATCCAGGCCGCGCTCAGCCAGGCCGTCGCCGTCAAGCCCGACGGGATCGTGCTCTCCGGCTTCGACCCCAAGTCGACCGCACAGCAGGTCGCGCAGGCCGACGCCGCCGGCATCCCGCTCATCGGCTGGCACGCGGTGGACGCCCCGGGGCCCAGCACGGACCCCAAGCTGTTCAGCAACGTCACCACCAAGGTGCAGGACGTCGCCAGGATCAGCGCCGACTGGATCATCAGTCAGTCCAACGGCCGGGCCGGCGTGGTGGTCTTCACCGACGCCTCCATTCCCTTCGCCAAGGGCAAGTCGGACCTGATCGAGAAGGAACTCGCCACCTGCTCCGACGTCAAGATCCTGACGACGTCCAACATCCCCATAGCCGACGCCAGCAGCCGCACCCCCCAGGAAGTGTCCGCCCTGCTGTCCCGCTTCGGCACCGAATGGACCAGCTCGGTGGCCATCAACGACCTCTACTTCGCCGACGCCGCCCCGGCGCTGCGCGCGGCGGGCAAGCAGGGCAACGCGGCCCCCTTCAGCATCGGCGCGGGTGACGGCGACCCCTCCGCCTTCCAGCGCATCAACAGCAAGCAGTTCCAGGCGGCGACGGTTCCCGAGCCGCTGTCCGAGCAGGGCTGGCAGATGATCGACGAGTTCAACCGCGCCTTCGCCGGCAAGGCCGCCAGCGGCTACGTCGCCCCGGTCCACATCACCACGGCCGACAACAGCGGCGGCAAGTCCTCCTGGGACCCCAGCGGATACCGCGAGGCGTACCGGAAGCTCTGGGGGAAGTAACCCGCCCCGACCGCGGGCCGCCCCTGCCCCTCCCGCCCGCCCCGGGGAGGGGCACCGCCGCGCTCGGCCTCCGGCCCCTGCCGGCCGGAGGCCGACCCGACGACGTCCTGCCTGATCACCGCTGCCGGTTCGGGCCGCTTCGCACCGCACCCATCGCCCCATGGGCGACCGGCCGGCGCTCACGGTCTTTCCGGTCCTCCTCGGCGGCGGGCCGCGCCTCGTCGACGACCGCCTGCCCGCAGGGCAGTGGACGCTCGTCAGCCAGTGCGCGGGCGAGCACGGCACGTTGGCGCTAGTCCACGACCGGGTCCGCCGAGTCGGCCCATCGGCTCGACCGACGAGGTGGTGGACCCGGAGCCGGCGCCCGCCACCGCCTGTTCCGGTGCCGGCACCGGACTATCGCGCGTGGTGGTCCAGGGCGCGCTCCCCGGCCGCCCGCACCGCCGTCCGCCAGGCCGCCGTGACGGCGAGGCGGGCGGCTGTCGTGCCGCGGTCCGTCTCCGCGGGCAGACGCATCGGGGCGCCGAGGTGGACGTGGCAGCGGGGGCGGCGGACCGGGGCCGTCAGGGTGCCCGCCAGTTGTTTCGTCGGCGAGCCCGAGGCGATGCGGCGGGAGCCCGCGTGACCCACCGGCACCACCAGCGCGCCGGACGCCTGGGCGAGCCGGGCCAGGCCGGTGCGGAACGGCTCGGGCGGGGTGGGCGCCGCGTCGCGGCGGCGGGGGAGGCCGCCCTCGCCGTACAGGAGGACGTGCCGGCCGCCGGCCAGGGCCTCGGCGGCCGCGTCGAGGGCCAGCGCCGCACGGGTCGTACCCCGGTGGACGGGGATGTGCCCCTCCCGGGTCAGCGCCCGGCCGAGCACCGGGATCCGCCACAGCCCCGCCGTCGCCAGGACCACGGGCTGCAGGTCCAGGCGGCGCAGCGCGGTCATGACGACCGCCGGATCGGCCAGGGAGTCGTGGTTGGCCACGAAGATGCTCGGCGCGGGCAGACGCATCCTGATCTCACTCGTGACGGTGAGCCGCCCGAAGAACGGGGTCAGGGCGATGACGGTACGGCTGAACACGGGCCCTCCCTGGGAGCGATGATCCACGAGCAGTGTGACGGGCGGTTACCCCGGCCCGCCTGAGTACGGATACTCAGACCTCGCGGGTGATCACCACGACGGGGGAAGATGGAACCGCAAGCCAATGGTCAACCCACATGGAGGAGCGGGCACATGCAGCACGAGCGAGCGGGCCGTCCGGCCGGCCCCGAGGACCTCGTCGACGTCGCCCGGCTGGTCACCGCGTACTACGCGCTGCACCCCGACCCGGCCGACCCCGCGCAGCGCGTCGCCTTCGGCACCTCGGGCCATCGCGGCTCGTCCCTGAACACCGCGTTCAACGAGGACCACATCGCCGCCACCAGCCAGGCCATCTGCGAGTACCGTGCCGCCCGGGGCACCGACGGCCCGCTCTTCCTCGGTGCCGACACCCACGCCCTGTCCGAGCCCGCCCGCGTCACCGCCCTGGAGGTGTTCGCGGCCAACGACGTGACCGTGCTCGTGGACAGCGCCGACGGCTACACGCCCACCCCGGCCGTCTCGCACGCCATCCTCAGCCACAACCGCGGGCGCACCACCGCTCTCGCCGACGGTGTGGTCGTCACCCCCTCGCACAACCCGCCCGCCGACGGCGGCTTCAAGTACAACCCGCCGAGCGGCGGCCCGGCCGGCTCCGACGCCACCTCCTGGATCCAGGACCGGGCGAACGACATCATCGCGGCCGGCCTGAAGGACGTACGCCGTATTCCGTACGCCCAGGCCCTCGCCGCCCCCACCACCGGCCGTCACGACTTCCTCGGCGCGTACGTCGCCGACCTCCCGAGCGTCCTCGACCTGGACGCGATCCGCGCCGCCGGCATCCGTATCGGCGCCGATCCGCTCGGCGGGGCCTCGGTCGCCTACTGGGGCCGGATCGCCGAGCAGCACCGCCTCGACCTGACCGTGGTCAACCCGCTCGCGGATCCCACCTGGCGTTTCATGACGCTGGACTGGGACGGCAAGATCCGCATGGACTGCTCGTCGCCGTACGCGATGGCCTCCCTCATCGACCAGCGCGACCGGTTCCGGATCGCCACCGGCAACGACGCCGACGCCGACCGGCACGGCATCGTCACCCCGGACGCGGGCCTGATGAACCCCAACCACTACCTGGCCGCCGCCATCGCCTACCTCTACGCCCACCGCGAGCAGTGGCCCGCCGAGGCGGGTGTCGGCAAGACGCTGGTGTCGTCCTCGATGATCGACCGGGTCGCCGGTGACCTGGGCCGCCGGCTCGTCGAAGTGCCCGTCGGTTTCAAGTGGTTCGTGGACGGACTGGTAGACGGCTCGCTCGGCTTCGGCGGCGAGGAGTCGGCCGGGGCGTCCTTCCTGCGCCGGGACGGCTCCGTGTGGACCACCGACAAGGACGGCATCATCCTCGCGCTGCTCGCCTCCGAGATCACCGCGGTCACCGGGAAGACGCCGTCGGAGCACTACGCCGCCCTGACGGACCGTTTCGGCGAGCCCGCCTACGCCCGTATCGACGCGCCCGCGACCCGCGAGGAGAAGGCGCTGCTCGCCAAGCTGTCGCCCGCGCAGGTCACCGCGGACACCTTGGCCGGGGAGGCGGTCACCGGCGTGCTCACCGAGGCCCCGGGCAACGGCGCGGCGCTCGGCGGCATCAAGGTGACCACCGCCAACGCCTGGTTCGCGGCCCGCCCCTCGGGCACGGAGGACGTCTACAAGATCTACGCCGAGTCGTTCCTCGGCCCCGACCATCTGACCCGGGTCCAGGAGGAGGCCAAGGGCGTGGTCATGGCGGCGCTGGGCGACTGAGGCGGAGCGCAGGACCGGGGGCCAGGCGGGGGACGGCAGTCCGCGAAGTCTGGGCCCCGGTGCGCCGGGCGGCGGGGCGTCGGCCCAGGTGGGTCGGGCGGTGTGCCCCGGTCCGCCGGCTCAGCCGAGCGTGAAGCGGAAGGCGCCCGTGCCCCCGCCCAGGGTCAGCCAGACGTGCCGCTCCTCCCGTACCAGCCGCAGTGCCACATGGGCGCAGCCCGGGCAGCGGGCGGTGAGGCCGGGCTCGGGGCCGTAGACGTGCAGTTCGGCCAGGGGACCCGAGCGGGCGCACTCCGGGCAGCGCCACCAGGCGGCGGTGGCCTCCACGGAGAGGATCTCCGAGAGCGGTCCGGCCAGGCAGTTGCCGTCGAGATGCGGGGCGGTCTGCGCCATGGGGTTCTCCAAGGGGTCAGCCGAATCGTTCGGTGCGAATGGTGGCCGGGTCGCGTCCGAGCCCGGTCAGCAGATCGCCGACCGTCTCGACGAATCCGGTGGGGCCGCAGACGTAGACGGCACTGGTGGGCGGCAGCCCGTCCGTCGCGTCCGCCAGGTCGCCCGCGGTGACCCGGCCGGGGCCGCGGGGGTCGCCCGGCGGGGCCTCGCGGGTGTACACGAAGCGCACGTCGAGGCCGTCCCCGTCGGCGAGATGCTCGCGGTACCAGATGTCGTCGGGGCCGCGGACGGAGTACAGCAGACGGAAGTCGCCGCCGTTCAGGGACCGGCGGCGGGCCCGGACCATCGCGGCCAGCGGGACGACCCCGGAGCCGCCCGCCACCAGCAGCACCGGCTCCGTCCGCCCGGGCCGCCACACGAACCAGTTCCCGAGCGGCCCGCGCACCTCCACCTGCGCCCCGACCGGCAGCCCGTCCGCCAGATACGGCGACACCTCGCCGTCCGGCACGCACTGCACGCCCAGTTCGATCCGTTCGCCCTCGGCCGGCGCGGCCAGCGAGTAACTGCGTACGGCCTGGTAGCCGTCGTCGGCGGTCAGACGTACGTCGACATGCTGACCGGGCAGGTGTCCTGGCCAGCCGGGGACGCCGAGGACCAGGGTGCGGGCGGTGGCGTTCTGCGGGCGGCGCTCGACGAGCCGCGCCCCGCGCCAGGTGAGGCCCATCCTCAGTCGCCCCAGTTGCGCTGCTCGCGCCACGGGTCGCCGTAGTTGTGGTAGCCGACGGTCTCCCAGAAACCGGGCTCGTCCTCGTGTGTGAGCCGCAGATCGCGCACCCACTTGGCCGACTTCCAGAAGTACAGGTGGGGCACGAGCAGCCGGGCCGGGCCGCCGTGCTCGGGGGAGAGCGGATGGTCGTCGTACGTGTGGACGAGCCAGGCCTGACCGTCGAGGAGGTCCTCCAGCGGCAGGTTCGTGGTGTAGCCGCCGTGGCTGCCGACCACGACGTAGTCCGCGGCCGTCTCGACGTCCTCGAAGAAGGCGTCCAGGGGCACGCCCCGCCAGCGTGTGCCGAACTTCGACCAGCGCGTCACGCAGTGGATGTCCCGGACCGTCTCCTCCTGCGGCAGCTCCAGCATCTCGTCCCAGGTCCAGGCGTGCGTCTCGCCGGTCTCCGTGGTGACGGTGAACCGCCAGGTTTCGGTGGGAACCTTCGGCGTGGGGCCCGCCGACAGCACGGGGAAGGACTCGGTGGGGTACTGGCCGGGCGGCAGCTTGTCGGCCGGACGCCGGCCGCGCCCCTGGAAGCCGGGGGAGAAGGAGTTCACAGTGGTCATCTCCTGAGCACGTCCGCCTCCGGAGCGTGCGGGGTCAGTAGTCAGTGTCCGGCGGTGCGGGCCCCGGCACCACTGGGTCGCCCGCCGACGTTACATCCGGTCCGCTCCGGTTGCTTGTCCGCGAGCGCACGGGGCTGGTCCGCCCGCGCACGGCCCCGCCGCCTTCTGGATATGATCTCATAAAGGTAAAATGTGACGTTTGTTCGCAGTGATGGAGGTGTGCCCCATGGGGCTGCCGTCCCGCCGGAGTGATCCCCGGAGTGATCGATGTCCCCCAAGCGCCCCCCGGACGAAGGCGACGAGCTGCTGGCCAGGCTCGGTTCGCTGACCGCCCAGGCGCGTGATCGCGCGGCGCGGCAACGCTCCCGCGTCGAACTGGCCCTCGCCCTCCAGCGCGGCATGCTGCCCAGCGACCTGCCCGTCGCCCCCGGCTTCCGCCTGGCCGTCCAGTACGCCCCCGCCTGCCACGGGCTCAACGTGGGCGGCGACTGGTACGACGCCTTCTCCCTGCCCGACGGCCGCATAGGCCTGTCCATCGGCGACGTCCAGGGCCACAACATAGAGGCGACCGCGTTCATGGGGCAGGTCCGGGTCGGCCTGCGCGCCCTCGCCTCCGTCACCGGCGAGCCCGGCGACCTCCTCGCCCGCACCAACGACCTGCTCCTCTCCCTCGGCAGCGACCTCTTCGCCACCTGCACCTTCATGCGCCTCGACCCGGCTACCGGGGTCTTGGAGAGCGCCCGGGCCGGACACATCCCCTGCGTGTGGGCCACGGCGGACGGCAAGTCCGGCATCGCCGAGGACGAGGGCGGACCGCCCCTCGGCGTGGTCGCGGGGATGCACTACCCGGTCACCCGCTACCGCCTCACCAAGGGCGGGGTCTTCGTGCTCCTCACGGACGGCGTCGTCGAGGGCCCGTCGCTGAGCGTCGAGGAGGGCCTCGACCAGGTCGTACGCCTCGCGGGCGTCGCCGCCGTCGCCGGGCTGGAGGCGGATTCCCTCGCCGCCGCCGTGATCAAGGGCGCCGAACGTGTGGGACACGAGGACGACGCGGCCGTCCTGGTGGTCGGACACGACGGGCTCGTGACGGACGTACCCCGTATGCAGCCATGGAGCCCGGCAGCGCGTCTCTCACCTGGCCGACCACGCCATGACGGTGTCTGATGGCTGCTGTGGTGGGTATCCCTGACCTGGATCCGCGCAGAACGGTCCTCTTCGCCGTCCAGACGCTCGCGGTCGCCGTCTGCTACTACGCGGCCGGACGGCTCGGTCTCGTACGGCAGCTCGTCGTCGAGGGCGCGGTGTTCACCCCCATCTGGCCGCCGACGGGCGTGGCGGTGGCCTGTCTGCTGATCCTCGGCCTCCGTGCCTGGGCCGGCATCGCCCTCGGTGTCCTCCTCGTCATCGTGTCGATCACCTCGCTGCGCCCCCTCGTCCTGGTCAACGTGGTGGGCAACACCGCCGCCCCCGTCTGCGCCTACCTGCTGCTGCGCAAGGTGGGTTTCCGCACCGACCTCGCCCGGTTGCGCGACGGCCTCGCGCTGGTCTTCCTGGCGGCGCTCACCGCGATGCTGCTGAGCGCGAGCATCGGCGTGGGCCTGCTCCTGCTCACCGGCCGACTCGAGACGCACAGCTTCTGGTCCGTCTGGCTGGGCTGGTGGGTGGGGGACGCGATGGGCGTCCTGATCGTCACCCCCGTGCTGCTCCTCCTCCAGCGCGGAGTGCGCCCCCCGGTGCGCCTGTCCCGCTGGAAGGAAGGCGCGGGTCTGGCCCTCATCGCCCTGGCCATGGTGCCCCTGGCCGCGCGGAGCCACCTGAATCTGCTCTTCCTCGTCTACCCGCTGCTGATCTGGGCGGCCCTGCGCTTCCAACTGGCCGGCAGCATGCTGTGCGCCCTGTTCACCTCCGTCATGGCCACGATCGCCGCGACGGACGGGGTGGGCCCCTTCGCCCACCTCTCCCGGATCGAGGTGATGATCGAGCTCCAGGCCTTCAACGGCACGATGGCCCTGACCGCCCTGCTGCTCTCGGCAGTGATCATGGAGCAGCGCAATACCCGACGCTCGGTGGAGCGGGCCTGTCAGGAACTGGTCGAGGTGCTGGAACACCTCACGGCGGGTGACGCCCCGCACGGCCGGGGGACGAAGGACCAGGAGGCCTGAGGCGGGGCTCGGCGGCGGTGGCGTACGTGGCCGTGGAGTCCTCCCCGGTTCCGGTGCGAGGCCGCGGCGTCGGCGCGGCTTCGCGATCACTGTGCCGGGCGCCGAGGGATCCGGTCGATCACCCCTCAGGCAATCGTCCGGCTCGTCGAGTCCGCCGCCTGGCATGCTGGCGCCGTGCACAAGCCCGCCCCAATCACCCCCGACGCCCCCGGCGCCATAGCGTTCCCGCTGCTCACCCAGCAGTGGCTCGACCTGTGCTTCGTCCACTGGGCCGTCCCCCCGGACGCCGTGGCGGGACTCCTGCCGCCCGGGACCGTCCCCGACACGCACGACGGGGTCACCTACGTCGGACTCGTCGCCTTTCGCATGCACCGGGTCGGCTGGCTCCGGCTGCCCGGTGTGCCGTACCTCGGGTCGTTCCCGGAGACCAACGTCCGCCTGTACTCGGTGGACGGGCACGGACGGCGCGGGGTCGTCTTCCGGTCGATGGACGCGGCCCGGCTGATCCCGGTGGCGATGGGCCGGGCGGGCTTCCGGCTGCCGTACCTGTGGTCGCGGATGAGTGTGCGCAGGGCGGGCGACACGGTCATGTACACCAGCTCCCGCCGCTGGCCCGGCCCGCGCGGCGCGTACAGCCGTATCGCCGTACGCCCGGGGGAACGCATCGAGGAGCCGACCGCGCTGGAGCACTTCCTCACCGCCCGCTGGGGCATGCACAACGCCTTCTTCGGCGGATCCGCCTACCTCCCCAACCACCACCCGCGCTGGCCCCTGCACCGCGCCGAGCTCCTCACCTGTGAGGAGAACCTGATCACCGCGGCCGGCCTGCCCGCACCCGACGAGGAACCGGTCAGCGTCCTCTACTCCCCAGGTGTACCGGTCCGCCTGGGCCGCCCGTCCCGCCCGGCGGGAATCCCGACACCCTGAGGCGTGTGCCGGACGATGTCTCCGAGATCTCCACGCGCCGGTGCAGGGGGGCGAAGATTCTCGGGGAACCGGGTGCGGACGTCGGTTGTCCGGGTTCGGCGGGCGGTGGCTCGTCTGCGCCGCCCGCGGCCCACCGCGCCGCCCACCGGAGCAGGTCCCCGCCAGGAGGAACCCGCCTCGTCCGTTCCCCGTCCTTCTTGACCCCCGCACCGCCCTCCACGATGCTGTGTTGCGGCACATGAGATGTGTGCCGCATTGAGCAACATATGACTCAGGTCTCGTATCAGCCGAGGAGTGGCCATGGCTCACCAGGTCCGTGCTGTCGTCGCGCGGGGGAAGGGTGCCCCCGTCAGCCTGGAGACGATCGTCGTCCCCGACCCCGGCCCGGGGGAGGCGCTGGTGAAGATCGAGGCCTGCGGGGTCTGTCACACCGATCTGCACTACCGCGAGGGCGGCATCAACGACGACTTCCCCTTCCTGCTGGGCCACGAGGCCGCGGGCGTGGTCGAGTCGGTGGGGGAGGGCGTCACCGACGTCGCGCCCGGTGACTTCGTCATCCTCAACTGGCGGGCGGTGTGCGGACAGTGCCGGGCCTGTCTGCGCGGCCGCCCCTGGTACTGCTTCGACACGCACAACGCCAAGCAGAGGATGACCCTGCTCGACGGCACCGAACTCTCCCCGGCCCTCGGTATCGGCGCCTTCGCGGAGAAGACGCTGGTCGCGGCCGGTCAGTGCACCAAGGTCGACCGGGCCGCGTCCCCGGCCGCCGCCGGTCTGCTGGGCTGCGGGGTGATGGCCGGCATCGGCGCGGCCATCAACACCGGCAACGTCGGACGCGGGGACACCGTCGCCGTCATCGGCTGCGGTGGAGTCGGGGACGCGGCGGTGGTCGGCTCGAGCCTCGCGGGCGCGGCGAAGATCATCGCCGTGGACATCGACGACCGCAAGCTGGAGACCGCGAAGAAGCTGGGCGCGACCCACACCGTCAACTCGCGCGAGAACGACCCGGTCGAGGCGATCCGCGAGCTGACCGGCGGCTTCGGCGCCGACGTCGTCATCGAGGCGGTCGGCCGCCCGGAGACGTACCAGCAGGCCTTCTACGCCCGCGACCTCGCCGGCACGGTCGTCCTCGTCGGGGTGCCCACCCCCGAGATGAAGCTCGAACTCCCCCTCCTGGACGTCTTCGGGCGCGGCGGAGCGCTGAAGTCCTCCTGGTACGGCGACTGCCTGCCCTCCCGCGACTTCCCCATGCTCATCGACCTCTATCTCCAGGGCCGCCTCGACCTGGACGCCTTCGTCACCGAGACCATCGCCCTCGACGAGGTCGAGAAGGCCTTCGAGCGGATGCACGGGGGCGACGTCCTGCGCTCGGTGGTGATTCTCTGATGGCCGGCGCCCGCATCGGCCACCTCGTCACCACGGGGACCTTCTCCCTGGACGGCGGTACCTGGGAGGTCGACAACAACGTGTGGATCGTCGGCGACGACACCGAGGTGATCGTCATCGACGCGGCCCACGACGCCGACGCCATCGCCGCGGCGATCGGTGACCGCCGGCTGACCGCCATCGTGTGCACCCATGCCCACGACGACCACATCGACGCCGCGCCCGCTCTCGCCGCGCGCACCGGCGCCCCGGTCCTGCTCCACCCCGACGACCTGCCGCTGTGGAAACAGACCCACCCCGACCGCGACCCCGACGGCGAACTGGCCGACGGCCAGGTCCTCACGGCGGCCGGCGTCGAACTGACCGTGCTGCACACGCCCGGGCACGCCCCCGGTGCCGTCTGCCTGTACGCGCCCACCCTGGCCGCGCTCTTCAGCGGCGACACGCTCTTCGCGGGCGGACCGGGGGCGACGGGACGCTCGTACAGCCACTTCCCGACCATCGTCGACTCGATTCGGGACCGGCTGCTGAGCCTGCCCGGCGACACCGTCGTCCACACCGGACACGGCGGGACGACCACGATCGCCACGGAGGCCCCGCACCTCCAGGAATGGATCGACCGCGGCTTCTGACCGCCTCGCCAGGGCCCTTCGCACGGCGCCCGTACCGCCTGTTACCGCAGGTGGTACGGGCGTTTCGAGCTGTGCCGGGAGGGGGCCGCGGACCCGTCCGAAGCGGGCCCTTGGATGCCTTGACAAGGGTTCAGGGCGACCTCAGACTGATGTTGCGCTTACCGCAATCCGTTTCGCTATACGCACCGAGGTGTCATGATGATTCCCGCGTGCCGTCTCGTGGATCTCCCGCGAGGTGAGGCCTTCCGGCTCGACATCGATCCGCCGGTCTCGGTGTTCCACACCGACGACGGCGAGGTCTTCGCCATCGACGACACCTGCACCCACCAGGACGCCTCGCTCGCCGACGGCTGGCTGGAGGGCTGCGAGGTGGAATGCCCCCTGCATGCCTCCAAGTTCGACCTGCGCACCGGCGCCGTCGACGCCCCGCCGGCCAAGCTCCCGGTCCGTACCCACGAGGTCGTCGTCGAGGACGGCATGATCTACGTGAAGGTGTCGACCGAGGCCCCGAACCTCCCGCCCTGTGTGGCCGCCCGGCTCGCCGGGGGTCCCGCGTGAGGACGGTCGCCGTGGTGGGCGCCTCGCTGGCCGGTCTGTCGGCCGCGCGCTCCCTGCGGAAGCAGGGCTACGACGGAGAGCTCGTCGTCATCGGCGACGAACTCCACCGCCCGTACGACCGGCCGCCGCTGTCCAAGGAATTCCTCGCCGGCACCCTCGGCGAGGCGGACCTCGCGCTGGAGACGGACGACGAGGACCTCGGCGCCGAGTGGCTGCTCGGCGCCCGCGCCACCGGACTCGACCGCACCGACCGCGCCGTACGGCTCGCCGACGGACGGGAGGTCCGGGCCGACGGCATCGTCCTCGCCACCGGCGCCGCCGCCCGCACCCTGCCCGGCAGCGAAGGCCTGGCCGGCGTGCACACCCTGCGCACCCTCGACGACGCCCGCGCCCTGCGCGACGAACTCGCCCGAGGCGGACGGCTGGTGGTGATCGGCGGCGGGTTCATCGGTGCCGAGGTCGCCTCCACGGCGTACGCGCTCGGACTCGACGTGAGTGTCGTCGAAGCGGCTCCGACCCCGCTCGCGGGACCCCTCGGTGCCGAGATGGGCACCCTCGTCTCCGCCCTCCACGCGGACCACGGCGTACGGCTGCTCTGCGGCGTCGGCGTCAAGGGACTCGGCGGGGAAAGCCGGGTCGACGCCGTCCTGTTGGAGGACGGCCGCACGCTCCCCGCCGACACCGTCGTCGTCGGTGTGGGCGCCCGCCCGTGCGTCGACTGGCTCGAAGGGTCGGGCATCGAGCTCGACAACGGCGTCAAGTGCGGTGCCGACGGCCGCACCAGCCTCGCCTCCGTGGTCGCGGTCGGCGACTGTGCCAACTGGTACGACCCCCGCGCCGGCGCCCACCGCCGGGTCGAGCACTGGACCGGCGCGCGCGAGCGCCCCGATGCCGCGATCGCCACCCTGCTGGCGGGCGGTGCCGTGGAACCGGGCGTGCCCAGGCCGCCCTACTTCTGGTCCGACCAGTACGGCGTGAAGATCCAGTTCGCCGGTCACGCGGCCGGCGCCGACAGCGTGACCATCGAGGAAGGCGCCGCCGACGACCGCAACGTCCTGGCCGTCTACCGGCGCGCCGGGAACCCGGTCGCCGTACTCGGGATGAACCAGCCGCGCCTGTTCACCCGCTGGCGCAAGCAACTCGCCGCGTGACCGACCCCTCCACGACGTTCCCCGAGGAGTGCACCGTGACCTCGACCAGCCTGCCGGACAGTCTGATCGCCACCCTCCCCGGCTCCTCCTACACGGATCCGGACACCTTCGCCCAGGAGCAGGAGCGCATCTTCGAGACGATGTGGTTCTGCGTCGCGCGCGCCTCCGAACTGGCCAGGCCCGGCGCCTTCCGCACCGTCGACGTGGGCCGCGAGAGCATCCTCGTGACGAGGGCGAGGGACAACACGATCCGCGCCTACTTCAATGTGTGCCGGCACCGTGGCGCCAGGATCTGCACCGAGGAGACCGGCGAGGTCAAGCGCGCCTTCCAGTGCCCGTACCACGCCTGGACCTACGACCTGAACGGCAAGTTGGTCGCCGCGCCCAACCTCACCAAGATGCCCGACGTCGGCCGCACCGAGTACGGCCTGGTGAGCGTCGCCGTCCGCGAATGGCTCGGCTACGTCTGGGTCTGCCTCGCGGAGAACCCGCCCTCCTTCGAGGAGGACGTCATCGGCGCGATCGTGGAGCGCCTCGGAGACGTGGCGTCCATCGAGCACTACGGCATCGAGAACCTCTCCGTCGGCAAGCGGATCGTCTACGACGTCAAGGCGAACTGGAAGCTCATCATCGAGAACTTCATGGAGTGCTACCACTGCGCCACGATCCACCCCGAACTCACCGAGGTGCTCCCCGAGTTCGCCGACGGCTACGCCGCCCAGTACTACGTCGGCCACGGCGCGGAGTTCGGCGAGGAGATCGAGGGCTTCACCGTCGACGGCTCGGAGGGGCTCGACCGCATACCCGGCGTCTCGGAGGACCAGGACCGCCGCTACTACGCGATCACCGTCAAGCCGCAGGTCTTCATCAACCTCGTCCCCGACCATGTGATCTTCCACCGGATGTACCCGGTGGCCGCCGACCGCACGATCGTCGAGTGCGACTGGCTCTACCTCCCGCACGTCGTCGAGAGCGGCAAGGACGTCAGCCGTTCCGTGGAACTGTTCGACCGCGTCAACCGCCAGGACTTCGACGCCTGTGAGCGCACCCAGCCCGGCATGAGCTCCCGGATGTACGCCAAGGGCGGCGTGCTGGTGCCGAGCGAGCACCACATCGGCGCCTTCCACGACTGGGTGAACGAGCGCCTGGGCACCAGGACCCAGTGAGAAGCCCGGGCAGCCGCCCGTGGCACAAGGGGGCGGCTCAGCCCAGCCATCCCATGCGGTGGCTGATCTCCTCCGCTCCCTTGAGCAGGATCGGGGACAGCTCGTGCAGCCGCTCCTCGGTGAACCGGTACGAGGGCCCGGAGGCACTGAGCGCGGCGATGACCTCGCCGTCCCGGTTGCGGATCGGGGCGGCCATCGCGTGCAGCCCCACCTCCAACTCCTCCAGGGTCCAGGCGTAGCCCCGCTCCCGCGCCTCGGCGAGGTTCTTCTCGAGCTTCGCCTTCGCGGTGATCGTGTGCGGGGTGACCTTCTCCAGGCCGGCCTTGGCCAGCAGCGTGGTCCGGTCCTTGGTGGGCAGGTGCGCGAGCAGGATCTTGCCGCTCGACGTCGCGTGGAGCGGGGTCAGCTCCCCGACCCAGTTGTGCGCGGCGACGGCCGCCGGGCCGCGCACCTGGTACAGGTTGATCGCGTAGTGCTCCTGCATGACCGCGATGTTGACCGTCTCGCCGATCTCCTCCGCGAGGCGCTCACAGACCGGGCGGCCCTGCTGGGTGATGTCGAGTCGCGCCGTCACCGCCCCGGCGAGGCGTACGATGCCGAAGCCGAGCCGGTACTTGCCGCGCTCGCCCGCCTGCTCCACCAGACCGCGCGCCTCCAGGGCGCCGAGCAGCCGGAACGCGGTGGACTTGTGAACATCGATCTCGGCGGCCACTTCGCTGACCCCCGCCTCGCCGCGCTGGGCCAGAATCTCCAGCACGCTGATGGCGCGGTCGACCGACTGCACTCCGCCGGACGTCCCGTTGGTGGTTTCGGTGTCTGTGCTGTAGTTGCTCACAGCGAAACTATACGCGCAGTAAACAACGCTCTTGCAAGTAACCAGGTCGAAACGAAGAGCACGTAAGTTGCGTGGCTCGCAACCTAGTGCGTATAGCGCTACTCGACTAGCATGCCTCGCGTATCTATGGCGCGAGCGAGACGAGGCACCATGGCTCCCCTGCAATACGACTTCGTCATCGTCGGCGGCGGATCGGCCGGCAGCGCACTGGCGAACAGGCTCTCCGCGGACCCCGCGAACCGGGTCCTGGTGCTGGAGGCCGGCCGGTCCGACTATCCCTGGGACGTGTTCATCCACATGCCCGCCGCGCTGACGTATCCGATCGGCAGCCGGTTCTACGACTGGAAGTACGAGTCCGAGCCCGAGCCCCACATGGGCGGCCGGCGCATCTACCACGCGCGCGGCAAGGTCCTCGGCGGCTCCAGCAGCATCAACGGCATGATCTTCCAGCGCGGCAACCCCATGGACTACGAACGCTGGGCGGCCGACCCGGGCATGGAGAGCTGGGACTACGCGCACTGTCTGCCGTACTTCCGGCGGATGGAGAACTGTCTCGCGGCCGACCCGGACGACGAGTTCCGCGGCCACGACGGCCCCCTCGTCCTCGAACGCGGTCCGGCTTCCAACCCGCTCTTCGGCGCCTTCCTCAAGGCCACCCAGGAGGCGGGCTACGCGCCCACGGACGACGTCAACGGCTACCGGCAGGAAGGTTTCGCCAAGTTCGACCGGAACGTCCACCGCGGACGCCGGCTCTCGGCCTCGAAGGCGTACCTCAAGCCCGCCAGGAAACGCCCCAACCTCACGGTCAGGACCCGCGCCCTCGTCACCCGGGTCCTCTTCGAGGGCAAGCGGGCCGTCGGCGTCGAGTACCGGCGCGGCAAGGGCGCCCCGACCCAGGTCCGCGCCAAGGAGGTCATCCTCTGCGGCGGCGCGATCAACTCCCCGCAGCTGCTCCAGCTCTCCGGCGTCGGCAACGCCGAGGAACTGGGCGCCCTCGGCATCGACGTCGTCCACGACCTCCCGGGCGTCGGCGAGAACATGCAGGACCACCTCGAGGTCTACATCCAGTACGCCTGCAAGCAGCCCGTCTCCATGCAGCCGTACCTGGCGAAGTGGCGCGCCCCCTTCATCGGCCTGCAGTGGCTGTTCCGCAAGGGCCCGGCGGCCACCAACCACTTCGAGGCCGGCGGTTTCGCGCGCAGCAACGAGGAGGTGGACTACCCCAACCTGATGTTCCACTTCCTGCCCATCGCGGTCCGCTACGACGGCTCCGTGCCCGCGGGCGGACACGGCTACCAGGTCCACGTGGGCCCCATGTACTCCGACGCCATCGGCTCCGTGAAGATCAGGAGCAAGGACCCGCGCGAGCATCCGGCCCTGCGCTTCAACTACCTCTCCACCGAGCAGGACCGCCGTGAGTGGGTCGAGGCGATCCGCGTGGCCCGCAAGCTGCTCAACCAGCCGGCCCTCGCCCCCTACAACGACGGGGAGATCTCGCCCGGACCGTCCGTCGAGACCGACGAGGAGATCCTCGCCTGGGTCGCCAAGGACGGCGAGACCGCCCTGCACCCGTCCTGCACCTGCAAGATGGGCACCGACGAGATGTCCGTCGTCGACCCGGCCAGCATGAAGGTGCACGGCCTCGAGGGTGTCCGCGTGGTCGACGCCTCCGTCATGCCCTACGTCACCAACGGCAACATCTACGCCCCGGTGATGATGATCGCGGAGAAGGCCGCCGACCTGATCCTCGGCAAGGAGCCCCTGGCCCCCTCCAAGGCCGCGTACTACCGCCACCGCGACGCCCAGAAGCAGGCCGGGTAGACCTTGGCCGCCACCGGTCTGCGGACGCTGCTGGAGAGCGTCCGCTACGAGGTGCTGCCCGCGAAGGCCACCGAGGAGAAGGTTCTCGCCCATGTCCCGCGCGACGTCGTCGTCACCGTGACGGCGTCGCCCGTCAAGGGCCTGGAACCGACCCTCGACCTCACCACCCGGCTCTCGGCCCACGGTTATCGCGTCGTCCCGCACGTGCCCGCGCGGCTGCTGCGGGACGACGCCCATCTGAAGGAGGTCGTCGAGCGGCTCCGCGAGACCGGGGTGGACGACGTCTTCGTCCCCGCGGGCGACGCCGACCCGCCGGCCGGGCCCTACGCCGGAGCCCTGCCGGTCCTGCGCCGGCTGAGCGAGCTGGGCGGCCCCTTCGCCCGCGTGGGCATCACCGGATACCCCGAGAGCCATCCCCTCATCCACGACGACCTCACCGTCCAGGCGATGTGGGACAAGCGGGAGCACGCCACGTACATCGTGAGCAACCTCTGCTTCGACCCGCGCGTGCTGGGTGAGTGGATCGTCCGGATCCGGCGCCGGGACGTCGTCCTGCCCGTGCACGTGGGCGTCGCCGGGCCCGTGCAGCGGGCCAAGCTGCTGGCGATGGCGACGAAGATCGGCGTGGGGGAGTCGACGCGGTTCCTGACCAGGCACGCGTCGTGGTTCCTGCGGTTCGCCACTCCCGGGGGCTACTCACCCGAGAAGCTGCTCGCCCGCACCGAGGGGGCCCTCACGGCACCCTCGGCGCGCGTGGCGGGCCTGCACCTGTTCACGTTCAACCAGATCGCCGAGACGGAGAAGTGGCGCCGGGGACTGCTGGACCGGCTCGGAGGCTGAGGTCCGTCCGGCGGGCCTTGGCCGGATGTGCCGCCGGCGTCCGTATACGACCGCGGGGCGGGTCCGAATCCGGACCCGCCCCGCTCTCACGTCCCGCTCAGCGGAAGACCACCGTACGGTTGCCGTCCACCATCACCCGGCTCTCGCTGTGCCACTTCACCGCGTGTGCCAGCACCTGCGCCTCCACGTCCCGGCCGACCGTCACCAGCTCCCCCGGGTCGAGCGAGTGGTCCACCCGGACCACGTCCTGCTCGATGATCTGCCCCTCGTCCAGGTCCGGCGTCACGTAGTGGGCCGTCGCGCCGACCAGTTTCACCCCGCGGTCGTAGGCCTGGTCGTAGGGCTTCGCGCCCTTGAAACTGGGGAGGAAGGAGTGGTGGATGTTGATGGCGCGACCTTCGAGCTGTTTGCACAGGTCGTCGGAGAGGATCTGCATGTAGCGGGCCAGGACGACGAGGTCGACGTCCAGTTCCCGCACGAGCTCCAGGAGCCGCGCCTCGGCCTCGGCCTTGGTGTCCTTGGTGACGGGGACGTGGTGGAAGGGAATGCCGTACGTCTCCGCGAGGCCCTCGAAATCGCGGTGGTTGGAGACGATCGCGGGAATCTCGATGTTGAGGGCGCCGGTCCGCCGGCGGAACAGCAGATCGTTCAGGCAGTGCCCGAACTTGGACACCATGATGAGTGTCCGGGTCGGAGTCGAGGCGTCCCGCAGGGTCCAGGAGATGCGATAGGCCTCGGCTACCGGGCCGAATCGGTAACGCAGATTTTTCAGATCGGCGTTTGGATCGGACACATCGAAGTGGACCCTCATGAAGAAACGGCCCTGAAGGCGGTCGTCGAACTGCTGGCTCTGCAGGATGTTTCCGGAGTTCCGGACGAGAAAGCCGCTCACCGCGTGGACCAGCCCCGCGCTGTCGGGACACGAGAGGGTGAGGACGTACTCGCGGCCAGGTTGCGGACGAGGGGACATGACGACCTCCGTCGATGCGTATTGCACAACTCAGTGAGCGATACGCAACATACTTCGCCCGGATGGGGTCTTCGGTCAAGAGAGAAGGGTCGAGTGACCCCTTGCGAAATCGTCATCCGCCACCCCCTTGACGTATGTCCGCACATTGGCCAGGGTGTTCCACCACAAGCAATTTGATGCACGATGCGCAACGCATTTCAGCTGAGGGGCCTTGGCGCGTGGCAGACCTGTATGTGGATGGCGAATGGCGGGAGCCGGTGGCCGGAGGCCGCCGCGAGATCCGATGTCCCGCGGACGGCACGATCGGCGCGACCGTCTCGGAAGGGACACGTCCCGACACCGAGGCGGCGATCGCCGCGGCCCGCCGCGCCTTCGACGAGGGCCCCTGGCCGCACACCTCCGAACGCGAGCGCGGCGCCCTGCTGCTGCGCACTGCCGAACTCATCGAGCGAGACGCCAAGGTGTTCGCCCGCGCCGAGTCCCTCGACACCGGCAAGCGGCTGGTGGAGAGCGAGTACGACATCGCAGACGTCGTCTCCTGTTTCCGATACTACGGGGGCCTCGGAGGAACCGACGCCGGCCGTGTGATCGACACCGGCCGCGACGACGCCGTGAGCCGTGTCGTCCACGAGCCGGTCGGCGTGTGCGGGCTCATCACCCCCTGGAACTACCCCCTCCTCCAGGCCTCCTGGAAGGTCGCCCCCGCCCTCCTCGCGGGCAACACCTTCGTCCTCAAGCCCAGCGAGCTCACCCCCTCCACCTCGATCCTGCTGCTGAAGGCACTGGAGGAGGCCGGACTCCCGGCCGGCGCCGGCAATCTCGTCCTGGGCGCCGGTCCCGAGGTCGGCGCCCCGCTCTCCGAGGACCCGGCCGTCGACATGGTCTCCTTCACCGGCGGCCTGGAGACCGGCAAGCGGATCATGGCCACCGCCGCCGCGACCGTGAAGAAGGTGGCGCTGGAACTCGGCGGCAAGAACCCCAACGTGATCTTCGCCGACGCCGACTTCGAGACGGCCGTGGACTTCGCCCTCACGGCCGTCTTCCTGCACTCGGGGCAGGTCTGCTCGGCCGGCGCCCGCCTGATCGTCGAGGACTCCCTGCACGACCGCCTCGTGGACGAGGTCGTCCGCCGGGCCCGGCGGATCCGCCTCGGCGGCCCCTTCGACCCCGAGGCCGAGACCGGGGCGCTGATCTCCGCCCAGCACCTGGCCAAGGTCGAGGCGTACGTCGCCGCGGGAATCGCCGAAGGCGCCGTACTGCGCTGCGGCGGCGAGCGCCCCGCCGACCCCGCCCTCGCGACCGGCCACTACTACCCGCCGACCGTCCTCGACGAGTGCCGGCAGGACATGCGCGTGGTGCACGAGGAGTCGTTCGGACCCGTGCTGACCGTGGAGCGGTTCACCGACGAGGACGACGCCGTACGCATCGCCAACGACACCGAGTACGGACTCGCCGGGGCCGTCTGGACGCAGGACGCCGGCAAGGCCCAGCGGGTCGCCCGGCGGCTGCGCCACGGCACCGTGTGGATCAACGACTACCACCCCTATGTGCCGCAAGCGGAATGGGGTGGCTTCGGGCATTCGGGCGTGGGCCGGGAGCTGGGACCGACCGGCCTGAACGAGTACCGAGAGCCCAAGCACATCTGGCAGAACATCCAACCCCGGCCGCAGCACTGGTTCCGCGGCTGAACGCCGAAAAGAGGTCGATCGTGACCCCCACACAGACCGAGGTGCCGCAGCGGCGCGGCACGCCCCAGGACTCGGAGGGCACTCCGGTCATCTCCGTGCGCAATCTGTGGAAGGTGTTCGGGCCGAAGGCCGAGCGGGTACCGGGATCCGAGGAGCTGTGCGGCCTCACCCGCCGCGAGCTGATGGACCGCACCGGATGCACGGCCGCCGTACGCGACGTGAACTTCGACGTCCGCAAGGGCGAGGTGTTCGTCGTCATGGGACTGTCCGGCTCCGGCAAGTCCACGCTCGTGCGCTGTCTGACCCGGCTGATCGAACCCACCTCGGGCGAGGTCGTCTTCGAGGGCCAGGACATCCGCGAGGCGGACGGCAAGCACCTGCGCGAGCTGCGCCGCCGCAAGTTCTCCATGGTCTTCCAGCACTTCGGGCTGCTGCCCCACCGCCGGGTCGTGGACAACGTGTCCTTCGGGCTGGAGATCCGCGGCATGAGCAGGGCCGAGCGCACCAAGCGGGCCATGGAGGTCGTCGAACTGGTCGGCCTCGCCGGCTACGAGAACTCCTACCCCGACCAGCTCTCCGGCGGTATGCAGCAGCGCGTCGGCCTCGCCCGGGCCCTGGCCGGTGACCCGGACGTCCTCTTCTTCGACGAGCCGTTCTCCGCGCTCGACCCGCTGATCCGCCGCGACATGCAGAACGAGGTCATCCGCCTGCACCGCGAGGTCGGCAAGACCATGGTCTTCATCACCCACGACCTCTCCGAGGCCCTCAAGCTGGGCGACCGCATCCTGATCATGCGGGACGGCAAGATGGTCCAGTGCGGCACCGGCGACGAACTCGTCGGCGCCCCGGCCGACGACTACGTCCGCGAGTTCGTCAAGGACGTACCGCGAGGCGATGTCCTCACCCTGCGCTGGATCATGCGGGCGCCGGAGGACGGCGACGCCCTGGACGGCCCCGAACTCGGCCCGGACGTCGTCGTACGGGAGGCCACCCGGGCCGTCCTGGCCGCCGAGAAGCCGGTCAAGGTCGTCGAGGGCGGCAAGCTGCTCGGCATCGTCGGCGACGAGGAGATCCTCGCGGTGGTCGCCGGACAGGAAGGCGGCGTCTGATGACCGTCGCCATGGAGAAACCGCAGACCACGAAGAAGGTCGAACCGGCGGCACCCGTCAAGGCCGCCCGCAAGGTCAGCCGGTCCGTGGTCGTCGCCGCGATCCTCGTCGTCTGGCTGCTGCTCTTCGCCGTCCTGCGCGGAAAGCAGACGCTGTCCCTCGCCGCGGCGGACCTCACCGACCTGCACCGCTGGTTCAACGACGTCAACGACTCCATCGGCGCCAACCGCAACTCCAATCCGCTCTTCCTCTACTTCTTCAACGAGATCCGGCTGGTCATCGACAACCTGGTGACCTTCATCCAGGACCTGATCTCCCAGCCGTCCGGCACCCGGCCCGTCCCGCAGATCGGCTGGCTCGGCGTCGTCGGCATCGCCGGCTACGTCTCCTGGGCCGTGGGCAACTGGCGGGTGGCGCTGCTGGCCGTCGCCGGGTTCACCTTCTTCGGGCTGCAGGGGCTGTGGCAGGAGAGCATGGACACCCTGGCCCTCACCCTCTCCGCGGTCCTCGTCGCGCTGCTGTTCGCGATCCCGCTCGGTGTGTGGGCGGGCCTGTCCGACCGGTTCAACCGGATCGTCACGCCCTTCCTGGACTTCATGCAGACGATGCCGACCTTCGTCTACCTCGCCCCGCTGACCCTGTTCTTCCTCATCGGCGGCGCCTCCGCGGTCATCGCGACCGCGATCTACGCGGCCCCGCCGGCGATCCGCATCACCGCGCACGCCATCCGTGCCGTGCCGCAGACCACCGTCGAGGCGGGCGACTCGCTGGGCGCCACGCGCTGGCAGTCCCTGCTGAAGGTGCTGCTGCCGATGTCCAAGCGGACCGTGGTGATGGGCGTCAACCAGTCCATCATGGCCGCCCTCGCCATGGTCACCATCGCGGCCCTGATCGACGCGCCCGGCCTCGGCAAGACGGTCGTCCAGGCCCTGCAGTCGCTCGACGTCGGCACGGCCTTCAACGCGGGCCTCGCCATCGTCGTCATGGCGATCGTCCTCGACCGGGTCACGACCGCGGCCAGCACCCGAGAGGAGGCGGCCCGGCGTTCGAAGAACCGCTTCCTCAAGTGGCGCAAGCCGCTGCTCGGCGCGGGCGCGGCGGTCACGGCGGTCCTCGTCTACATGTCGCACACCTACCTGTGGGCGGCCGAGTTCCCCGGCGAGGGCAGCACCGGAAGCTCCATCGCGAGCGCGGCCGACTCGGCGACGACCTGGGCGCAGGACAACCTGTCGGGCCTGACCAACGCCTTCCGCGACGCCCTCACCAACGGCCTGCTCAACCCGTTCCAGTCGCTGCTGACCGACTCCCCGTGGTGGCTCGTGGCCGCTGTCCTCGTCGGGCTCGGCGTGGTGCTCGGCGGCTGGCGCGCCGGCGTCACCACGGTCGTCTGCGTGGGTCTGCTGGTCGGCACGGGCATGTGGTCGGACGCCATGACGACGCTGGCGTCGACCCTCGTCGCCACGGTCCTGGTGATGGTGCTCGGCATCGCGGTCGGGGTGTGGATGGGGCGCAGCATGATGGTGGACCGGTTCCTGCGGCCCACCCTCGACGCGGCGCAGGTCATGCCGCCGTTCGTCTACCTCGTGCCGTTCCTGGCGCTGTTCGGCGCGACCCGCTTCACCGCGATCGTCGCCGCCGTCGTCTACGCGGCACCGGTCGCCATCAAGATCATCTCCGACGGAGTGCGGGCCGTGCCCGAGACCACCGTCGAGGCGGCCACATCAGCCGGGTGCAACACCTGGCAGATCATCAC
Organism: Streptomyces sp. NPDC049687; assembly: GCF_044465285.1. NCBI lineage: Bacteria > Bacillati > Actinomycetota > Actinomycetes > Kitasatosporales > Streptomycetaceae > Streptomyces > Streptomyces sp. NPDC049687. Next base: position 258,543 of record NZ_JBITLN010000002.1, on the reverse strand, counting down.
CAAGGTTCAACTGCCGATGTCACGCAGTGCCCTGACGCTCGCGACCAACCAGGGCCTGATCTACGTGCTGTCGATGGTTGTAGTGGGCGGCCTGGTAGGGGCGGGCGCCCTCGGCTACGACGTCGTGGCCGGATTCTCGCAGGGCGAGCTGTACGGCAAGGGGCTGGCGGCGGGGCTCGCCATCGTACTGCTCGGAGTCATGTTCGACCGGATCACTCAGGCAGCGGCGCGACGCGCGAGCGCTTAAAGGAGCACGACACCATGGCAAGACACTGGAGAGCCGGCGCGGCCGGCCTGGCCGTCCTCGGTCTCACCCTCACCGCCTGCAGCGGGGCGAAGGTCGGTGACAGCTCCTCGGGCTCCGACAGCTCGGGCAGCTCCGGCAAGTGCGGCACCTTCAACCTCGCGGTCAACCCGTGGGTGGGCTACGAGGCGGACGCGGCGGTCGTCGCGTACGTCGCGCAGCACGACCTCGGTTGCACGGTCACCAAGAAGGACCTCAAGGAGGAGATCGCCTGGCAGGGCTTCGGGACCGGCGAGGTCGACGCCGTCCTGGAGAACTGGGGCCACGACGATCTGAAGAAGAAGTACATCACCCAGCAGAAGACCGCCGTGGCGGCCGGCTCGACCGGCAACAAAGGCATCATCGGCTGGTACGTGCCCCCGTGGCTGGCGAAGGCGCACCCGGACATCACAAACTGGGAGAACCTCAACAAGTACGCGTCCAAGTTCAAGACCTCCGAATCGGGCGGCAAGGGCCAGCTCCTCGACGGCGACCCGTCGTACGTCACCAACGACGAGGCGCTCGTCAAGAACCTGAAGCTGGACTTCAAGGTGGTGTACGCGGGCAGCGAGACGGCGCTCATCCAGGCCTATCGCAAGGCGGAGAAGAACAAGGAATGGGTGATCGGCTACTTCTACGAGCCGCAGTGGTTCCTGTCCGAGGTGCCGCTGGTCAAGATCGACCTGCCCAAGTACACGACGGGCTGTGACGCGGACGCGGCGAAGGTCGCCTGCGACTACCCCGTCTACGACCTGGACAAGATCGTCAGCGCGAAGTTCGCCAAGTCCGGCAGCCCCGCCTATGACCTGGTGAAGAACTTCTCCTGGACGAACGACGACCAGAACACCGTGGCCAAGTACATCGCGGTCGACAAGATGACGGCCGACGCGGCGGCGAAGAAGTGGGTCGAGGCCAACCCCGACAAGGTCAAGGCCTGGCTCAAGTAGCCCCTGCTCCGGGGCGGTCGAACATGCCCGGCGGGCGGTGCGCACCCACGCGCACCGCCCGCCGGGCATCGCCATGTCCCGGCCCCGCCGGAGCCGTGTTTCCGCCTGTTTTCCGACGTCACGGACCCCTTGACACCCCCTCCCCGGGGCAGGCACATTGAGTTGCGCAACCTGAACCATGTTGCGCAGACAGCAACTCAACCGGCTGGACCGGTTTGATTCGGAGGTGCGGCGATGGCGGGACCCCGAGTGGTGATCATCGGAGCGGGTGTCGTGGGAGCGGCCCTGGCCGACGAGATCTCCGCGCGAGGCTGGACCGAAGTGACCGTGGTCGACCAGGGCCCGCTCCCCGCCACCGGGGGATCCACTTCGCACGCCCCGGGCCTGGTCTTCCAGACGAACTCCTCCAAGACCATGACCGAGCTGGCCCGCTACACGGTCGAGAAGTTCTGTTCCCTCGACGTCGACGGCAAGCCCTGTTTCCTCCAGGTCGGCGGCCTCGAAGTGGCCACCACCCCCGAGCGCCTGACCGAGCTCCACCGCCGCCACGGCTGGATCACCGCCTGGGGCATCGAGTCCCGCCTTCTCACCCCCGACGAGTGCGTCGAACAGCACCCGCTCGTCAACCGCGACCGGGTCCTCGGCGGCCTCCTCGTCCCCACCGACGGCCTCGCCAAGGCCGTCCTCGCCGTCGAGGCCCAGATCCGCCGGGCCACCGAACGCGGTGTGACCTTCCTGGCCCGCCACGAGGTCCTCGACGTCCTCCAGTCCGACGGCGAGGTGAGCGGCGTCCTGACCGACCAGGGCGAGATCCCCGCCGACATCGTCGTGTGCTGCGCCGGCATCTGGGGGCCGAAGATCGCCCGCATGGTGGGCATGAACCTCCCGCTCACCCCGCTGGCCCACCAGCTCGCCTGGACCGGCCCGGTGCCGGCCCTCGCCGGCCAGACCGAGGAGGCGGTCCGCCCGATCCTGCGCCACCAGGACGCCGACCTCTACTACCGCGACCGCTTCGACGGCCTCGGCATCGGCTACTACGGCCACCGCCCGATGCCCATCTCCGCCGACGACATCCTCTCCGTGACCGAGGCCGAGGCCATGCCCTCCGTCCTGAAGTTCACCGAGGAGGACTTCGAGGACGCCTGGACCGAGACCCGGTCCCTCCTCCCCGCGACGATGGAGGCCAAGGTCGAGGAGGGCATCAACGGCCTGTTCTCCTTCACCACCGACAACTTCCCGCTGCTCGGCGAGTCCCCGGAGGTCAAGGGCTTCTGGGTCGCCGAGGCGGTGTGGGTCACGCACTCCGCGGGCGTCGGCCGGGCGATGGCCGAATGGCTGGTCGACGGCCACTGTTCGTCCTTCGACCTGCACGAGTGCGACGTCAACCGCTTCGAGCCGCACCAGCTCTCCCCGGAGTACGTCCTGGCCCGCGACTGCCAGAACTTCGTCGAGGTCTACGACATCCTCCACCCCCTCCAGCCCTCCGGGAAGCCGCGCCCGATCCGCACCACCCCCTTCCACGCCCGACAGCAGGAGCAGGGCGCCTTCTTCCTGGAGGCGAACGGCTGGGAGCGCCCGCAGTGGTACGAGGCCAACGCCTCGCTCGTCGAGGGCCGCACCATCCCCACCCCCAACGACTGGGCCGCGCAGTACTGGTCCCCGATCGTCGGCGCCGAGGCCCAGGCCACCCGCGAGACCGTCGCGATGTACGACATGACGGCCCTCAAGCGCCTGGAGGTGACCGGCCCCGGTGCGGCCGCCTTCCTGGAGCGGCTGACCACCAGCAAGGTCGCCAAGTCCGTCGGCTCGGTGACGTACACCCTGCTCCTCGACCACGACGGCGGCATCCGCAGCGACGTCACCGTCGCCCGCCTCGGCCGCGACCTCTTCCAGGTGGGCGCCAACGGCAATCTCGACCTCGACTGGTTCACCCGCCACCTTCCCGCCGACGGCACGGTCCAGGTCCGCGACATCACCCCCGGCACCTGCTGCGTCGGCCTGTGGGGCCCACTGGCCCGCAAGGTGCTCCAGCCCCTGACGGACGCCGACTTCTCGAACGACGGCCTGAAGTACTTCCGCGCCAAGCACGCCCACATCGGCAGCGTCCCGGTCACGGCGATGCGTCTGTCGTACGTCGGTGAACTCGGCTGGGAGCTGTACACCACGGCCGACCTGGGACAGAAGCTCTGGGACACCCTGTGGGCGGCGGCCGAGCCGCTCGGCGGCATCGTCGCCGGCCGGGGCGCCTTCAACAGCCTCCGCCTGGAGAAGGGCTACCGCTCCTTCGGCACCGACATGACCTACGAGCACGACCCCTACGAGGCCGGCGTCGGCTTCGCCGTCAAGCTCGACAAGGACGACTTCATCGGCAAGGAGGCGCTGGAGCGCCGCAAGGGCGACGTGCGGCGGAAGCTGACCTGCCTCACGATCGACGACCCCCGGTCGGTCGTCATGGGCAAGGAGCCGGTGTACGACGGTGACCGCGCCGTCGGGTACGTCACCAGCGCGGCCTACGGCTACACGATCGGCAAGGGCATCGCCTACGCGTGGCTGCCGGTGGACCTCGCCGTCCCCGGGACCACCGTGCGGATCGGCTACTTCGACCGGCGCGTCGAGGCGGTGGTGGCCGAGGAGCCGTTGTTCGACCCGACGATGTCCCGTCTTCGTGGCTGAGCGTTCGGGTTGTCGCAAGGCTCTTGGAAGGAGTGCCGTCGGTGACTGCACAGATACTTGACGGTAAGGCGACCGCCGGCGACATCCGTCGCGAACTCGCCGAGCGCGTCGCCAAGTTGACGGCCACCGGCGGCCACCCGCCCGGGCTCGGCACGGTCCTGGTCGGCGACGACCCCGGCAGCCGTGCCTACGTCGCCGGCAAGCACCGGGACTGCGCACAGGCCGGCATCGCCTCCCTCCGCCGCGAACTGCCCGCCGACGCCACCCAGCAACAGGTCGAGGACGTCATCGACGAGCTCAACGCCGACCCGGCCTGCACCGGGTACATCGTCCAGCTCCCGCTGCCGGCCCACCTGGACGCGAACGCCGTACTGGAACGTATGGACCCCGCCAAGGACGCCGACGGCCTGCACCCCGTCAACCTCGGCCGACTGGTGCTGGGCATCGACGCCCCGCTGCCGTGCACCCCGCACGGCATCGTCGAACTCCTCCGCCGCCACGACGTCCCGCTCGCCGGAGCGCGGGTGTGCGTGATCGGCCGGGGCATCACGGTCGGAAGGCCCATCGGGCTGCTGCTCACCCGCCGCTCCGAGAACGCCACCGTCACCCTCTGCCACACCGCAACCAAGGGCCTGGCCCGGCACGTCCGCGAGGCCGACATCGTCGTCGCGGCGGCCGGCTCGCCCGGACTGATCACCAAGGACATGCTGCGCTCCGGCGTCGCCGTCCTGGACGTCGGCATCACCCGCACCGAGCAGGGCCTGGTCGGCGACGTCCACCCGGAGGCCGCCACGGTCGCCGGATGGCTCGCGCCGATGCCCGGGGGCGTGGGCCCCATGACCCGAGCCATGCTGCTCGCCAACGTCGTCGAGGCCGCCGAGAGGAACGCGAACGCCGTATGAACGCGCTGAACACCCCCCTGGCGGAACTGGACCCCGAGGTCCACGCCGCCCTCGCCGCCGAGCTGCACCGCCAGCAGTCCACCCTCGAGATGATCGCCTCCGAGAACTTCGCGCCCACCGCCGTGATGGAGGCCCAGGGCTCGGTCGCGACCAACAAGTACGCCGAGGGCTACCCCGGCCGCCGCTACTACGGCGGCTGCGAACACGTCGACGTCACCGAGCGGTTGGCCATCGAGCGCGTCAAGTCCCTCTTCGGGGCCGGTTACGCCAACGTCCAGCCGCACTCGGGCGCCCAGGCCAACACGGCCGTCTTCTTCGCCCTGTTGCAGCCCGGCGACACCATCCTCGGTCTCGACCTCGCACACGGCGGGCACCTCACCCACGGCATGCGCATCAACTACAGCGGCAAGATGCTCAACGTCGTTCCCTACCACGTCGGCGAGGCGGACCACCTCGTGGACATGGACGAGGTCGAGCGGCTCGCCAAGGAACACCGCCCCAAGATGATCATCGCGGGCTGGTCGGCGTATTCGAGGCAGCTGGACTTCGCGGCCTTCCGCCGGATCGCCGACGAGGTGGGCGCCCTGCTGATGGTCGACATGGCGCACTTCGCGGGCCTGGTGGCCGCCGGACTGCACCCGAGCCCCGTCCCGCACGCCCACGTCACCACCACGACCACCCACAAGACCCTCGGCGGCCCGCGCGGCGGAGTCGTCCTCACCAACGAGCCCGACCTCGCCAAGAAGATCAACTCGGCGGTGTTCCCGGGCATGCAGGGCGGGCCGTTGGAGCATGTCATCGCGGCGAAGGCGGTCTCCTTCAAGGTCGCCGCGTCCCCGGAGTTCGCCGAGCGGCAGGCCCGCACGCTGGCCGGCGCCCGCCTCCTGGCCGAGCGCCTCACGCGGCCGGACGCGGCCGCCGCCGGGGTGAAGGTGCTGACCGGCGGCACGGACGTCCACCTCGTCCTGGTCGACCTGCGTGACTCGGAGCTGGACGGCAGGCAGGCGGAGGACCTGCTCCACACCATCGGCATCACCGTCAACCGCAACGCCGTCCCCTTCGACCCCCGCCCGCCCATGGTCACCTCGGGCCTGCGCATCGGCACCCCGGCCCTGGCCACCCGCGGCTTCGCGGAAGAGGACTTCACCGAGGTGGCCGACGTGATCGCGCTGGCCCTCCAGCCCGAGCCGGACATCGCCGCGCTGCGCGCCCGCACGGAGGCGCTGGCGGCCAAGCACCCGCTGTACCCGCACTTGTCCGAATCCTCTGATCAGGGAGACGCCCGATGAGCCCCCGCACCCCCGGCGCCGAGCTCCCCGAACACCCCGACTGGCTGTGGCGCACCCCCGAGCCGAAGCGCTCGTACGACGTGATCGTGGTGGGCGGCGGCGGCCACGGCCTGGCCACCGCCCACTACCTGGCGAAGAACCACGGCATCACCGACGTCGCCGTGCTGGAGAAGGGCTGGCTGGCGGGCGGCAACATGGCCCGCAACACCACGATCATCCGCTCCAACTACCTGTGGGACGAGAGCGCCGGCATCTACGAGCACGCGCTCAAGCTCTGGGAGGGCCTGGCGGAGGAACTCGACTACCCGATCCTCTTCTCCCAGCGCGGCGTCCTGAACCTGGCCCACAGCCTCCAGGACGTCCGCGACAGCGTCCGCCGGGTCGAGGCGAACCGCCTGAACGGCGTGGACGCGGAGTGGCTCGACGCGGAGGGTGTGCGGGAGGTCTGCCCGATCGTCAACATCTCCCCGGACGTGCGCTATCCGGTCCTGGGCGGCACCTACCAGCCCCGTGCCGGCATAGCCAAGCACGATCACGTGGCCTGGGGCCTGGCCCGCTCGGCGGACGCGGCAGGCATCGACATCATCCAGAACTGCGAGGTCACGGGCCTGGACGTGGTGGGCGGCCGGGTCGTGGGGGTCCAGACCACGCTCGGCCCCATCGCGGCGGGCAAGGTGGCGCTGTGCTCGGCCGGCCACACCTCGGTCCTCGCCGCCATGGCGGGCATCGAACTCCCGCTCCAGAGCCACCCGTTGCAGGCCCTGGTCTCGGAGCTCCTGGAGCCGGTCCATCCCACGGTCGTCATGTCCAACGCGGTCCATGTGTACGTCAGCCAGGCACACAAGGGCGAGCTGGTGATGGGCGCGGGCATCGACGCGTACAACTCGTACACCCAGCGCGGCGCCTTCCACATCATCGAGGAACAGATGTCGGCGGCCCTGGAGCTCTTCCCGGTCTTCGCGCGGGCGCATGTCCTGCGCACCTGGGGCGGCATCGTCGACGTCAGCCCCGACGCCTCGCCGATCATCGGCCTCACCCCGGTGGACAACCTCTACCTCAACTGCGGCTGGGGAACGGGCGGTTTCAAGGCCACCCCGGGCGTCGGCTGGGTCTACGCCCACACCATCGCCCACGACACCCCCCACCCCCTCAACGCCCCCTTCTCGCTCGACCGTTTCACCACCGGCGCGCTCGTCGACGAGCACGGCGCGGCCGCGGTGGCCCACTAGGGAGCCGAACCATGCTGCTCATCCCCTGCCCGTGGTGCGGGCCCCGCGACGAGGCCGAGTTCCACTACGGCGGCCAGGCCCACGTCCCGTATCCGGAGAACCCGGCCTCCCTCACCGACGAGGAGTGGGCCCGCTACCTCTTCTTCCGCGACAACACCAAGGGCCCCTTCGCCGAACGCTGGAGCCACGCGGCGGGCTGCCGCCGCTGGTTCAACGCGGTTCGGGACACGGCGACCAACGAGATTCTGACGGTGTACCGGGCGGGCGAGCCTCGTCCGGCCACCATCGAGCCGAGGCCGGTCCCAGCAGCCCGTCCGGCATTCGGGGACGAGGCCCTTTCGGGGCCGACGGGGGGCCAAGGGGCGGAGCCCCCGGGGAGCGGGGGCGAAGGGGCGGCGCCCCTGGAGGACGGGACGGGCAGGGGCGGCGGGGGCGCCGCAGCCGTCAGCGGCTCCGCCGCGGGCAGTCCGCTCCGGCACCCCACCCGCGGCCGAATCCACCGCGACACCCCCCTCACCTTCACCTTCGACGGCACCGCATACCAGGGCTACCGAGGTGACACCCTCGCCTCCGCCCTCCTGGCCAACGGCGTCATCCAGGCCGGCACCAGCATCAAGCTGGGCCGCCCCCGCGGCATCTTCTCCGCCGGCGTCGAAGAACCCAACGCGGTCATCCAGATCGAGGAACCCTTCCCCGAGCCGATGCTGCCCGCGACAACCGTCGAGCTGTACGACGGCCTGGTCGCCACCAGCCTCCCCGGCCAGGGCCGCCTCGCCACCGAACCGGACCCCGCCCGCTACGACGCCGTACACGCCCACTGCGACCTGCTGATCGTCGGCGCGGGCCCGGCCGGCCTCGCGGCAGCGGCGGCGGCCGCCCGCACCGGCGCCCGTGTCGTCCTCGCCGACGACCAGCCGGAACCCGGCGGCAGCCTGCTCGGCACGGGTGAGCACCTCGACTGGGTGGAGGAGGTCACCCGGCAGCTCGAGAACGCCCCCGAGGTCCGCGTGCTGCGCCGCACCACCGTCTTCGGCCACTACGACGACAACCACCTCCTCGCCGTCGAACGCCGCACCAACCACCTCGGCGCCGAGGCCCCCGAGAACGTCTCCCGCGAGCGCGTCTGGCGCATCCGCGCCCGCCGCGTCGTCCTCGCCACCGGCGCCCACGAGCGCTCGCTCGCCTTCGCCGACAACGACCGGCCCGGCATCATGCTGGCCACCTCCGCCCGCGCCTACGTCAACCGCCACGGCGTCCTGCCCGGCCGTCGGGCGGTCGTGTTCACCACCAACGACAGCGCCTACGCGGCAGCGCTGGACCTGCACACGGCCGGTGCGCAGGTGACGGCGATCGTCGACACCCGCGCCGACGCGGGGGAGTGGGCGCAGCGGGCCCGCGACGCCGGTGTCGAGGTGCTGACCGGCCACGCCGTCACCGGCACGGAAGGCGACCCGCGTCTCACCACCGTGACCGTGGCGCCGTACGGAGAGAGCACCGGACAACGGGAGTTCGCCGCCGACCTCCTGCTGGTCTCCGGCGGCTGGAACCCGGTGGCGCACCTCTTCAGCCAGGCGGGCGGCAAGCTCCGCTACGACGACACGCTCGGCAGCTTCGTCCCCGACACCTGCCGCCAGGCCGTCGAGGTCGCGGGCGCCGCGAACGGCGTGTTCGACCTGTCCACCGCCCTCGCCCAGGGCGCGGCGGCGGCCGCCCGCGCGCTCACAGCCGAGGGCTACACCGTCGAGACACCCCGCCTCCCGGACCCGGCCCCACTCCCGCAGACCCCGCCCATGCAGGTGTTCACGGTCCCCGGCCGGGAGGGCGCCCCCCGCTTCGTCGACCTCCAGCGCGACGTCACCGTCGACGACCTGGCCCGCGCGACCGGCGCCGGTATGCGCTCGGTGGAACACACCAAGCGCTACACCACGGCCGGCACCGCCAACGACCAGGGCAAGACCTCCGGAGTACTGGCCGGCGGCGTGGTCGCCGAGCTCCTCGGCGTGGACATCTCCGCCCTCGGTACGACCACCTTCCGGCCGCCCTACACCCCCGTCTCCTTCGCCACCCTCGCGGGCCGCGACCGGGGCGCCCTGCACGACCCGATTCGCACGACCGCCCTGCACGAGTGGCACGTCGCGCACGGCGCCCTCTTCGAGAACGTCGGCCAGTGGAAGCGCCCCTGGTACTACCCGCAGGACGGCGAGGACATGGAGGCGGCCGTGCTGCGCGAGTGCACCGCCGCCCGCGAGAGCGTCGCCTTCATGGACGCCTCCACCCTCGGCAAGATCGACGTCCAGGGCCCGGACGCCGCCGCCTTCCTCGACCTGCTCTACACCAACATGATGAGCACCCTGAAGGTCGGCATGATCCGCTACGGCGTCATGTGCCGGCCGGACGGCATGATCTTCGACGACGGCACCGTCATCCGCCTCGCCCAGGACCGCTTCCTGGTCACCACGACCACCGGCAACGCGGCCGCCGTACTGGACTGGATGGAGGAGTGGCTCCAGACGGAATGGCCCGACCTGCGCGTGCACTGCACCTCCGTCACCGAGCAGTGGGCCACGGTCGCCCTGGTGGGCCCGCGCTCCCGCGAGGTCCTGGGCGCGCTCGCCCCGCACCTGGCCGTCGCCAACGAGGACTTCCCGTTCATGGCCTGGCGCGAGACGACCGTCGCGGGCATCGAGGCCCGGGTCTGCCGGATCAGCTTCTCCGGTGAACTGGCCTACGAGATCAACGTGTCGCCGTGGGAGGCCCTCGCCCTCTGGGAGGCCCTCCACGAAGCCGGCGCCGCCTACGGCATCACCCCCTACGGCACCGAGACGATGCACGTCCTGCGCGCCGAGAAGGGCTACCCGATCATCGGGCAGGACACCGACGGCACGGTCACCCCCCAGGACCTCGGTATGGGCTGGGCGGTGTCGAAGAAGAAGCCCGACTTCATCGGCAAGCGCTCCTTCGCCCGCGCCGACACGGTCCGCCCCGACCGCAAGCACCTGGTCGGCCTGCTGCCCGAGGACCCCGGCACCTTCCTCCCCGAGGGGACCCACCTGGTGGCCGACGGCGTGCTGCCCGCCCCGCCCGTTCCGATGCTCGGCCACGTCACCTCCAGCTACCGCAGCGCCGCCCTCGGCCGGACCTTCGCCCTCGCCCTGATCAAGGGCGGCCGGGACCGCATCGGCGAACGGCTGTACGCCCCGGTCGGCGACCGGCTGGTCCCGGTGACCGTCGCCGGCCCCGTCCTCTTCGACCCCGAGGGAGCCCGCCGCGATGGCTGACACCGCCCTGCTTCGTAGCCCCTTGTCACAGAGCGCCGCCCGTCTGGCCGCCGCCACCCGTGCCTCCGGTGGCGCGGTGCGGCTGGCGGAACTGCCCTTCCTCACCCAGATCGACGTCCGCCTCGACGCCAAGGGAGCGGCAGCGGACGCCGTGGGGGTCGCGCTGGGCCTCCAACTGCCCCTCGAACCGGACACCGTCGTACGCGGCGCCGGGCTGACCGCGCTGTGGCTCGGCCCGGACGAATGGCTGCTGGTGGGGCCGCCCGGCAGTCAGCGGGACCTGGAGGGACGCATCCGGGAGGCCGCCGGAGACGAGCACCTGTCCGTCACCGACGTCTCGGCCCAGCGCACCACCCTCCTCGTCGCGGGCCCGCGCGCCCGCGACCTCCTGGCCCACGGCTGCCCCCTGGACCTGCACCCGCGTGCCTTCGGCCCCGGACGCTGCGCCCAGACCACCCTCGGCCGCACCCAGATCGTCCTGATCGCCCGCGACGCACCGGACACCGGGTTCTGGGTCCTGGTCCGCTCCTCCTTCGCCGGCTATCTGACGGACTGGCTGCTGGACGCGGCGACCGAGTACCTCTGACACAGGTGACGGCGGAGGGCGGGCCGAGCGGCGAACTCGGCCCGCCCTCCGCACCGAAGCAGGCGGGAGTCAGCCCCTGTACGCCTGTGCCTCGTCGGCCGGATGCAGCCGGTACACGCTGAACGCCCGCCGGATCACCGGCTGCGCCACGTTCCGCACCCGTACGCCACCGGCCGTCATCCCGTGCTCCGTCCCCATGTGGGCGTGACCGTGCACGGACAGGTCGGCGCCGGCGGTGTCGATCGCCTCGGCCAGCAGATAGCTCCCGAGGAACGGATGGATCTCCGGGGGCTCACCGGCGAGGGTGTCGGCGACGGGGGAGAAGTGGGTGAGGGCGATCCGCAGGTCGCAGCCCTCTCCCCCCAGCGCCTCCAGCGCGGCGCGCAGCCCGTCCGCGCAGCGCCGCGTGTAACGGACGAACTCCTTCATCAGCGGCTCGCCGAACTCCCCGGCGCTGCGGCCGACGAACCCGCCGCCGAAGCCTTTGGTGCCGGCGACGCCGACGCGCGTCCCGCCGCACTCCACGACGGTCCCCTCGCCCTCCAGGACGGTGACGTCCGCCTCCCGGAGGATGGCCGTGACCTTCTCCGGCTGCTCGTCGTGGTGGTCGTGGTTGCCCAGCACCGCCACGACCGGCACCGGCAGCCCCCGCACCTCGTCGGCGACCACTCGGGCCTCCTCCGGTGTGCCGTGCCGGGTGAGATCGCCCGCCAGGAGCAGGAGGTCGGCGCATTCGGGCAGGGTCTCGAAGGCGGGCCGCAGCAGACCCCGGCTGTCGGGCCCCATGTGGATGTCCCCCACTGCGGCGACACGGATCACGGCAGGTCCTCCGCATGATCGGGCGAGGCGGTCTCCGCCACCACCACATCGGTGTGCACGGCCAGCCCGGCCAGCTCCTCGCGGACGGTCCGCAGCACGACCTCCCGGCAGCCGGTCGAGGGCACCGTGCCGGTCACCACGACCGACCCGGCCCGCACCTCGGCCCGTACACCCAGCTCGCCGAGTTCCCCCGCGGCCAGCCGGTCGCGCAGCCGGGCGACCCGGTATTCGGCGTTCTCGGCGTTCTCCGCGCCGACGCCCTCGCTCATCACGGCGCCTCCTCCGGCTTGTGCGACGGCCCGGGGGGAATCACGTCCAGCCTCTCCAGGAAGTAGAAGAACGCATCGGGCATCGGATCGCTCCCGCAGGCCCTGCGCAGGGCATCCCAGTCGACCTTCTCCCGCAGCGTGCGGGCGATGGGCAGGACCGCCCCGAAGTCGCAGTGGTGCTCCGAGAACGCGGCCACCAGGCTGTGCACGAGATCGGTCGGCGACAGGACGGGCATGAAGACCGAGTCGACCGGCAGCGGCCGGGCCCGCTCCAGCAGTTCCGTCGTGACGGGCTGATGCGCCAGCTGGAAGATCAGGTCGACCTGCTGGCCGAAGCAGTCGGTCTTCAGCAGCCAGTCCTCCGGCGGCGTGTACACCGACAGCCCGGCCGCGCGCAGGCTGTCGGCGACGGCCTGGGCGTCCTCGGGCCGGAAGCAGAAGTCCACGTCGTGCTGGAGGTTCTCGCTCCCGCCGTGGGCGTACACGGCGACACTGCCCGCGAGGGCGAAGGCATGCCCCTCCCGCTTCAGAATCGAGCCGACCTGTTTGGCAGCCTCCAGGATCGCCTGGTTGCGGTCGACGGGCAGCCCCTCCGCGACCCCCTCGTGCGGCGGCCCGGACCCACGATCGCCCGTCGCCAGGCGCAGCTCGGCGACGCCCGCCTGCTGATCGAGAGCCTGGTCGTCGGCGTGCTGCGGCATGACGGCCTCTCCTCCCACCCGTGGAGCCCGGTCCCGGATCCATGACGACAGAGCGCACCCCGAGTACCCGGCCGCCTCCTCCCCACACGACCCGGGCCGGGGCCCCTCGCGCCGCCGTAATGATCACCATGCGAGCATGGACCTGTCACCCACAGGGCCGACAAGGGCGTCAAGGTCCGGGAGAAGCCGATCGCGGACGACAGCGTCAGCCTCGGGCCGGGACTGACGTCGCGATCAGCGACACCTGCGCGGCGGCGGGCCTGCCCGGCGGGTTGGCCGCCTGCAGCACGTCCACCGGAGCACCCGCCCGGAGCGCCCCGGCCGAGGGCCGCACCCGGGAGGACCACCTCGGCGGCGAGCGGCTCCTCACCCTCACCTGGCAGCCGGGAGATTGGGGCAATCCGCAGCCGCCACCGCGGGGCAGGGGCCTCCTCCGGCAGCCGCGCAGGGCGAACCCGACGCGGCCTACTGCGAACCGACAGCCGTACGCCGGGAGGACGTTGCCGGCCTCTCTCCCGAGCCCCGGACGATCAGACGGGTGGGGACGGTGATGGTGCGGGCGCGGCTGCGGTCGCCGTCCAGGCGGGACAGCGCGGCGGTGGCCGCCGCCCTGCCGAGTTCCTCCGGGTCCTGTGCGACGACGGTCAGGGCCGGTTCGAGTGCCTCGGCGAGTGCCACGTCGTCGAAGGCGACGACGGCGACGTCCTTGCGTCCGCTGCGGGCGAGTTCGGAGACGATCCCCTCCGCGACAATGTTGTTGCCGGCGAACAGGGCCGTGGGCGGGTCCGCCAGGCGCAGGAGCTGGGAGGTCGCCCCCGCGGCCCCCCGCCGGTCGTGGGCGTTGGTGACGAGGGAGCGGTCCTGGGGGATGTCGGCTTCCTGCAGCGCGGATCGGTAGCCGGCCAGCCGCTCGCGGCGGGTGTACAGCTTGACGGGCAGGTCGCCGATGAAGCCGATGCGCCGGTGTCCTTGGGCGATGAGGTGGGTGACGCCGTCGTGCGCGCCCGTGCGGTTGGAGCTGACGACGATGTCCGTGGCCAGGCCCGTTCCCGGCCGGTCGAGGAAGACGATGGGCAGGCCCGCGGCGCGGTGGGTCTTGAGGTGGGAGTGGTCGGCGCCGACGGACGGCACGACGATCAGGATGCTGATGCGGCGGGCGAGGAACTTGTCCGTGAGGGCACGTTCGCGGTCGGGGGCGTCGGCGGAGGAGCCCATGAGCAGGGTCAGTCCGCGGTCGCTGACGGTGTCCTCGATGGCGCGGGCCACGGCTCCGAAGAAGGGGTTGGCGAGGTCGGGGATGACCAGGCCGATCGTGGTGTCCGGGCCGCCGACGCGGATGTTGCGGGCCATGAGGTTCGGCTGGAAGCCGAGCTTGGCCACTGCGGCGAGGACCTGTTCACGGGTCTGCGCCGAGGCGGGTCCGTCCTCGTTGAGGACGCGGGAGACGGTTTTGGCGCTGACGCCCACTTCGCGGGCGACGTCAGCCAGGGTGGGGCGGCGGCTTGCTGCCATGGAGGAAACGGTCTCCTGTGCTCGTCGGTTCCGGCCGCGGCCTCGGCCGGAACCTGTGAGTGCTCAGTCGTACGTCAGTTGGCCTGGACGCCTGCGGCCTTCGCAGCCTCGGAGTCCGCGACGACAGTATCTCCGGCCGCGTCGACGGTGAGCGCGCCGGTCATGATGGCGACGACCTCCGCCATGGAGTAGTCCGACGGCTTGATCACGGCGGCGCGCCTGCCGAGGCGGTGGACGTGGATCCGGTCGGCGATCTCGAAGACGTGCGGCATGTTGTGGCTGATCAGGACGACCGGCATGCCCTTGTCCCGGACGCGGCGGATGAGGTCCAGCACCTGGCCGGACTCCTTCACACCGAGGGCGGCGGTGGGTTCGTCCATGACGACGACGGAGCGGGCCCAGGCGACGGAGCGGGCCACCGCGACGGCCTGCCGCTGTCCGCCGGAGAGGGTCTCGACCGACTGGGTCAGCGAGCGCAGTCCGATCTTCAGGTCGGCCATGTGCTCGGCGGCCTCCTGGCGCATGCGCTTCTTGTCCAGCATCCGGAAGACACTGCCCAGCACACCGGGGCGGCGCAGTTCACGCCCGAGGAACATGTTCGAGGCGATGTCCATGGAGGCGGCCACGGCGAGGTCCTGATACACCGTCTCGATGCCGTGGGCGCGGGCGCTCTGCGGGCCGGAGAAGGTGATGGGCTCGCCATTGAGCCGGATCTCGCCCGCGTCCGGGACCACCGCGCCGGTGAGGGCCTTGATCAGGCTCGTCTTGCCGGCGCCGTTGTCGCCGATGACGGCGAGGACCTCGCCGGGCAGCAGGTCGAAGTCGGCGCCGTCGATGGCGGTCACATGGCCGTACCGCTTGACCAGACCGCGGGCCTGCAGCACGGGTGTGGGGGAGGTGGTGGCGGTCATCGGGCCTTCTTCCGGGAGATCTGGTCGACGGTCACCGCGAGGATCACCAGGACACCGGTGATCAGGGTCTGGTAGATGGAGGCGACGCCCATCAGCTGCAGGCCGTTGCGGAAGACACCGACGATGAGGACGCCGATGAAGGTGCCCAGGACCGAGCCGCGGCCGCCGAAGAGGCTGGTGCCGCCGAGGACCACGGCGGTGATGCTGTCGAGGTTGTCGGTCTGGCCGGCCTGGGGGTCGCCGACTCCGGTGCGGGAGATGAGCAGCAGGGCGGCGACGCCGTAGAGCAGGCCGGCGACGGTGTAGATGCCGATGGTCAGCCGCGAGGTGCGGATGCCGTTGAGGCGCGCGGCTTCCTGGCTGTTGCCCAGGGCGTAGACGTGCCGGCCCCAGCCGGTGCTGCTGAGCGCGTAGGCGAGGAGGAGGAACAGGGCGATGGTGACGAGGGAGCCATAGGTGATGTCGGTGTGGCCGAGCGGGAAGGTCTCGCCGAGGGCGGTCAGCGGGCCGGGCAGGTTGGTGACCGTCTGTTCCTCGGAGTAGATGTGGGTCAGTGCGAACGCCACGTTGAGCATGCCGAGGGTGACGATGAACGGCGGCAGCGGGATCTTCTGCACCAGCAGGCCGTTGAGGAGCCCGAATCCGGCGCAGACGGCGATGCCCAGGGCGATCGCGAGGAGCGGGGGCAGGGAGCCCTCGGCGGCCATTTTGGCGATCATGATGCTGCCGAAGGCCATCACGGCACCGCACGACAGGTCGATGCCGGCGGTGAGGATGATGAGGGTCTGTCCGATGGCGAGGGTGCCGACGACCATGACCTGCTGCACGATCAGCGAGAAGTTCCCGCCGGTGAGGAACTGGTCGGTCGAGAGGGAGAAGAAGGCGCAGGCCAGGAGGAGCGCGACCAGCGGGCCGGTGGTCGGCGCCGTGAGCAGTCTGCGGGCCGTGGTCGGCGCTTTGAGCTCGGCATAGGGCGAGGACGCGCTCGGGGGCGTGGTCGTGGCTGTCATACGGAGTCCTTGGAGACGAGGGGGCGGCCGTCCCCGGGGCGGAGAACCGGGCCCGGCCGCCCCGCTGAGACGGACGTACGGTTGGGGCGGGCGGCTCAGCCCCAGCAGTTCTCCAGGCCGAAGGCGGTGTCCTTGGAGGTGACCCCGGTCTGCGCCTTGTCGGTGATCAGCGTGACGCCGGTGTCGGTGTAACCGGAGGCCTTCTTGCCGTCCTTGGCGTACGTCACCACGGCCTTGACGCCCTCGGCGGCCATCTTCAGCGGGTACTGCTGCGACGTCGCGGCGATCTTGCCGTCCTTGACCGCCTGGGTGCCGGTGCAGCCGCCGTCGACGGAGACGATCAGGACGTCCTTCTCCCGGCCCTTGGCCTTGAGCGCGGTGTACGCGCCCAGGGCGGCCGGTTCGTTGATGGTGTAGACGACGTTGATGCCGGGGTTCTTCTGCAGGCAGTTCTCCATCGCCGTCTGGCCCTTGGCCTGGTCGCCGCCGGTGTCCTGGGCGCACGCCACGTCCTTGTCGGTGGCGCCGAAGCCCTTCAGGAAACCGTTGTGCCGCTGGACGCCCACGGAGACACCCGGCGCCAGGTCGAGCATGGCTATCTTCGCCGTCTTGCCCGTCATGGCGGCCTTGGCGTACTCGCCGATCAGCTGGCCGGCCTTGAGGTTGTCGGTGGCGAAGAGGGCGTCGACCGCGCTCTCCGGCTCGGTCGGGGTGTCCAGCGCGATGACCAGCACGCCCTTGGCCTTGGCCTTGGCGATCGCGGGCACGATCGCCTTGGAGTCGCTCGGGGTGATCAGGATGCCCTTCACCCCGGAGGCGACCATGTTCTCGATGGCGGTGACCTGACCGGCGTTGTCGCCGTCGAACTTGCCCGCAGCCGTGACCAGCTGCGCGCCGTTCTCCTTGGCGGCCTTCTCCGCGCCCTCCTTCATCTTCACGAAGAACGGGTTGGTGTCGGTCTTGGTGATCAGACCGACCTTGACCTCGCCCGATCCGGAGCCGGCGGAGGACGATCCGGATCCCGACCCGCAGGCCGTCAGCGTGAGGGCCGCGACGCCCGTGACCGCGGCGACTCTGAGGAGGGAGGAGGACAGACGAGCGGTGCGAGACATGAACGACTCCTGCGGGATTGCGGCGGCGCGGTCGGCATCGAAGCATGCCGTCCCTGAGTTGTCATCGTTGACTTATGTCATCGTTGACACTGCATGGCGAGGATGATGGACTCCGTCTTCCGGAAACGTCAATGCCCCGTACCCGTCACAAATCGGCAACGCCCGCTGCTCGCTGTCCGGCAGCTGTGCCACGACGCGTCCGGTTCGCCCGTACGTTCGCGAGAGAAGAGCTGCCCATGAGCCCGCGTCAGATCACCGTCCTGGGGGAATGCGTCGCGGATGCGTTCGTAGAACCCGGCGGCGCGTCGAACGAACTCGCCCTGCGCGTACTGCCCGGCGGCGGACCTGCGAATACGGCCGTCTCCCTGGCGCGTCTCGGCACCCCGGCCCGCTTCCTCGCGCGCCTGTCAGACGATGTGTTCGGCCGCCTGTTCCGTACCCACCTGGAGGCGTCGGGGGTTGACCTGTCCAGTGCCGTCCCGGCCGCGGAGCCCAGCACGCTGGCCGTGGCGGAGCTGGACGCCCAGGGGCAGGCCGCGTTCTCCTTCCACGCGCAGAACACGGCCGACTGGCAGTGGACGGCGGAGGAACTCGCCCAGGTCGACCTGTCCGGGACCGCCTGCCTGCACACCGGATCCCTGGCGCTCGTCCGGGAACCCGGCGCGGCGGTCGTGGAGGACTTCCTGGCGGCGGCCGCCCCCCACACGACCGTCAGCGTCGACCCGAACGTCCGGCCGCTCCTGGTGCGTCCCGAGGTCTACCGCGCCCGGCTGGCGCACTGGTGCTCCCTCGCCGATGTGCTCCGGCTGAGCGAGGACGACCTGGAACTCCTCCTGCCGGGCACCCCGCCCGAGCAGGCCTGCGACATCTGGCACGCGGCCGGGGCACGGCTCGTCGTGATCACGTGCGGCGCCGACGGCGCCCTCGCCTCGCTCGACGGGGCCCGCGTCCGGGTGCCGGCGGTGGCCACGAGGGTGGTCGACACGGTCGGGGCGGGTGACTCCTTCACCGCCGGCCTGCTCCACCACCTCGCGGCCCGCGGTCTGCTGGGCGGCCGGCTGACGGACGTCCGTCTCGACGACGTCGCCGAAGCGTGCCGGTTCGCCGCCCGGGTCGCGGCCCTTACCTGCTCGGTCGCCGGTCCCAACCCGCCGTGGCGGAGCCAGTTGGAGCAGCAGCCCGCCGAGGCCGAGGGCGTCTGAGGGGCGGACGAGCGGCACGGGGAGCCCGGGCCGTTGACGTGGCGGCCGACTTCCCGCATGATCGGGCCCACTCGATGTCATCGATGACACAAGTCAACGATGACATGCGTGTGCGCAGCCATGGAGGAGTCCTCACCGTGAACAAGACCCTGCTCGCCGAGTTCACCGCCCGCGAGGGAGCGGAGGACGAGGTGGCCCGCCTGATTCTGGAGTACGCGAAGAAGGTGCGCGAGGAAGAGGGCAACCTCGCCTTCGACGTCTACACCAAGGCGTCCAGTCCGCGTGCCTACTGGATCTTCGAGGTGTACCGGGACGAGGAAGCCTTCCAGGCGCACCTGAAGGCCCCGTACGGCGGCCCGTTCAACACGGCGCTGACCCCCCTGATCGAGGAGGACGCCTCGGTGCTGACCTTCCTCAATCCGCTGACCTGACCCCCAGGCGTTCCGTGGGTCCGCCGAAGGGGAGGACGAGGGTTCGGTTCGCGATGAGCCAGGTGCCCTCGATCCTGCGGAAGGTGTCCTGGTAGTGGCCGATGTTCGCCGGCAGACGGGGCGGCACCAACGTCCCCCCGGTGTAACCGTCGACTCGGTACGTGGCGAAGTAGGTCGTCGCCGTGGCCGTGTCCGGCGAGTCGACGGTGACCAGGATGTTGGTACACAGACGCCGGGAGAGACGGTCCGCGGGCCGGCACCCGAAATAGGCGCGCAGCGCCTCCCGGCCCTCGACGCGCCTTTGGCCGTACGGCCATTCCCAGACGCCGTCGGGGGTGAAGAGGTCGCAGACCGTGCTCGGTTCGCCGAGGTCGAGACGGCGGACGAGTTCCAGGATCACGCGCTCACAGGCGCGTTCGGCGAGGAGCCGCTCCATCGGGTCAAGATCATGCGAGGTCATCTCCCCTTCCTACCCGGCGCGTGCGGGCGGACGCGCCCCGCGCTGTTCGCAGGAGTTCGGTCGCTGCGCCGGGGGGGCAGGCCGAATCCGGTGGTGGGATCGGCACGGGCCTGTGACAGGGCTGTGACTGGAAGTGTGGCGCGCGTCACGGCCGTCTGATCATGCGCGCATCAAGATCATCGGATGCGGAGAAACTTGTTACCGGCCCGGGTGGCGGGGCGTCCGGTCGTCGCCGTCCTGGCGGCCGCCGGCGTTGTCGCGGGCGTGCTCATCGGCTGGCCGGGCGTCGACACCGTCAACGGGTGCGGGCTCGCGGTCAATCCCTATCCGTCCGAGACGGCGAAGGACTGGGTGCGGTACGCCGATGTCGTGGTGGTGGGCCGGGCCGTGCGGGAGCGGGAGAGCGGGCGTGAGGAGCTGTCGGCCGGGGCGTTCCGCTACAAGCTGGAGCGGACCGTCGAACTGGAGGTCCAGGCCAAGCCGTTCAGCTCCCGCACCCGCTCCCACCCCGCCGTCGGGTCCGCCCTGGACTACATCGCCCCGGGCTGGAAGGTGCTCCGCTCCGACGGCACCACCCGCGTCCCGCAGCTGACGGGCGACGCCCCGCGCGTGGTACCGGGGCACACCTACGTCCTCGCCCTGCGCTGGGAGCAGGAGCGGTGGGTCTCGCTCGGCGAGGGGGCCGTGGTGCCGTTCGACGGGCAGACGGTCGGGCGAGGGGAGTGGTGCGGGCGGACCGTGGACACCGACGACTTCGCACAGGGCGAGCGGGCCGGCCGCAAGGCCGACCACAGCCTCGAGAAGACACTCCTCGGTCAGGACCTGCCGGACCTGCAGCGGGCACTTGAACGGGCCGCGGGGCAGAAGTCGTAGCCGTGGGGCGTCCTGCCCCGGCTCGCCCCACAGGGTCCGGCCACCGCCGGAGGGCGGCGCACGGTGCCGCACCGGGCGACCTCCTGTGTCGGGCCCGGTGCGGGCGGTGTTGTGGGCGGCGTCAGCGGCGGGGCGGGCGGATGCCGCGGAACTCCCAGTCGCCGCCAAGGGCGGTGGAGAGGACCTCCTCGGATTCGGTGGGCTGGGCGCCGACGTCGGCGCGGATGGGGGCGGGGCCGGTGACGATGTGGTTGGTGAGCTTGCCGAGGCCTTCGACCTCGACCTCGACGACGTCTCCGGGCTGGACGGGGCGGGAGTTGGCGGGGGTGCCGGAGAGCAGGACGTCGCCGGGGTGGAGGGTGATGGTGCGGGCGATGTCGGCGACGAGGTAGTGCATGTCCCACTTCATCTCGTCGGTCGAACCGTCCTGCACGACCTCGCCGTTGACGTAGGTCCGCAGGGTCTTGCCGTGGAAGTCCCAGTCGGTGACCAGGCCCGGGCCGAGGGGGCAGAGGGTGTCGGAGCCCTTGACGCGGAGCATGGAGCCGGCGTCGGTGTCGCGGAAGTCGTGCAGGCCGTAGTCGTTGGCGACGGTGTAGCCGGCGATGTACCCGCCCGCCTCGGCCGGGGAGATGTTGCGGGCGGTCCTCCCGATGACGATGGCGACCTCGCCCTCGTAGTTGAGCCACTTGCAGCCCTCGGGGCGGACGATCGCGCCCTTGTGGGAGTTGAGGGAGGAGGTCGGCTTGTGGAAGTAGGTCGGGGTGTCGGGGAGGTCGATCCGGAACTCGTCGACACGGCTGCGGTGGTTGAGGTGGACGGCGATCACCTTGGACGGGACGACCGGGGGCAGGTGCTGTGCCTCCTCGGTCTTCACCCGGCGGCCGTCGCCGGCGACGAGTTCGTCCCCGTCGACGGTGACCTGGACGGCGGCGCCGTCGAGGAGGATGCGGCGGTACTCGGGCATGAGGGCTCCTGGATACGACTGGATACGAGCGGATACGAGCGGATTCGGCCGGGCACTAGGTACGGCTGTGGGGAGTGCCTGAGGCAGGCAGGCCGGTGCCGGTCCAGCCGTCGGCCGGACGGTCGAACCACAGATGCACCTGGCCCGTGCCGATGGAGTTCTCGTACTCGCCGTACTGGCGGGCCGTGGCGACGCAGGCCTGCTCGCCCAGGGCGCCGGCCATCATCAGGTAGTGGAAGAACTTCGCCTCGGGCTTGTACGTCCAGAACTCGTCCATGGTGTCGAGGACCTTGTCGTGACGGCCCTCCTTGAACCAGGCGATGCGCTCGTGGTCGGCCTCCCGGGCCTGCGGGGTGAAGATGTGGGCGGGGTCGCTGGCTTCGTGGTCGCGCAGTTCGCGCAGGGGCCAGAACGTGTGCGAGAGGGCGCCGGACGCGATGAGCAGGACCCGCCGCCCCGGGGTGGCGGCGATGCCGTCGGCGAGGGCGCGGCCGAGGCGCAGGTGGTCCTCCATGTCGCCGGTCTGGCAGACGCCGA
Organism: Streptomyces sp. NPDC049687; assembly: GCF_044465285.1. Classification (NCBI taxonomy): domain Bacteria; kingdom Bacillati; phylum Actinomycetota; class Actinomycetes; order Kitasatosporales; family Streptomycetaceae; genus Streptomyces; species Streptomyces sp. NPDC049687. The sequence goes on along the minus strand of NZ_JBITLN010000002.1, from coordinate 236,552 downwards.
TGGTCACCCACCGTTTGTCGGGCAGGCCTTCGCCGAGGAACTTCCAGAGGTTGATGGTGGCGTAGTAGATCGGCAGGTAGTCGTCCTCGATCGCGGTGATCCAGGTCCCGTGCCTGTCGGCGAACTTCTCGACGTTGCGGGCGAGTTCGGGATCGCCGGGGAAGTCGTACGGCATCCGGCACATGCCGCGCGGCAGTTCCTCGGAGGTGAACAGGCCGGCGCGGCGCTGCTGGGCGGTGACGACGAACTCGACGGTCGTGGCCCAGTGGGAGTCCAGGACGACGACGGTGTCGTAGTCGTCGCGTGCGAAGACGTCCTCGCGGAGTTGGTGGAGGCCGGTGACGAGGGTGATCTCCTTGCCCTCGTTGAGTTCGAGCCGGTCGGCCTCCGGCAGCACGATGGTGGGGACGTGGGCGAGCAGGCCCGCGCCGACGATCTCACCCATGGTTCCTCCAGCCGTTCGGTGCGGTGACGGTGTTCTTCACGTCGCAGTAGAAGTCGAAGCTCCAGGTGCCGCCCTCGCGGCCGACACCGGAGTGGCGGGAGCCGCCGAAGGGTGCCTGCAGGTCCCGTACGAAGAAGCAGTTGACCCACACCGTGCCGGCCACCAGGCGCGCGGTGACGCGGGCGGCGCGCTCGGGATCGCCGGTGGCGAGGGTGGCGGCGAGGCCGAAGCGGGTGTCGTTGGCGAGGCGGACGGCTTCCTCTTCGGTGGTGAAGGTCTGGAGGGTCAGGACCGGGCCGAAGACCTCCTCCTGCACGATTTCCGAGTCCTGGGCGACATCGGTGAGCAGGGTCGGCGCGTAGTACTGACCGTCCTTGCGGTGGCCGCCGACGACCGCGCGGGCGCCGGCCGCGGTCGCCCGCCGTACGAAGCCGTCGATCTTCTCCAGCTGGCGGGGGTGGATGGTGGGCCCGATGTCGGTGGCCTCGTCCCGAGGGTCGCCCTGTGTGAGCCCCCCGGCCTTCTCGACGAACCGACGGGTGAACTCCTCCGCGACCGGTTCCTCCACCAGGAACCGGGTCGCCGCGAGACACACCTGCCCGGCGTTGTCGTACTGCTCCACCGCCAGGTCGACCGCCAGGTCCAGGTCGGCGTCGGCGAACACCAACAGCGGCGACTTGCCGCCGAGTTCGAGGCTGAGGGGAGTCAGGTTCGCGGCTGCCGACGCCGCGATCCGCCGGGCGGTCGGCACCGAACCGGTGAAGCTGATCCGGCGCACCTGCGGGTGCGAGGTCAGGGCGTCACCGATCTCCGAGCCGTACCCCTGGACGACGTTGAGGACACCGGCCGGCAGCCCGGCCTCGGCGGCGATGTCGGCGAGGAGGGACGCGGTCAGCGGGGACCACTCGGCGGGCTTGAGAACGACGGTGTTCCCGGCGGCGAGGGCGGGGGCGACCTTCCACGTGGCCAGCATCAGCGGGGCGTTCCACGGTGTGATGAGGACACAGGGGCCCGCCGGGTCCCACGAGACGTGGTTGGTGTGTCCGCGCGTGTCGAAGTCCTCGTGGTCCAGCTTCAGCAACCAGTCGGCGAAGAAGCGGAAGTTGTGCGCCACGCGGGGCATCACGCCACGGCGGTGCGAGCGCAGCAGCGCGCCGTTGTCGGTGGTCTCGACGATCGCGAGGTCTTCGAGCCGCTTTTCGACACCGTCGGCGATGGCGTGCAGGACGCGGGCGCGTTCCGCGCGGGAGGTCGCGGCCCAGGCGGGGAAGGCGGCCGTCGCCGCGGCGACGGCGGCGGCGGCCTCCTTCGGCGTACCCCGGGCGATCTCACCGAGGGCGCCGCCGTCGATGGGCGAGTGGTCGGTGAAGGTGTCGGCGGAGGCGACGCGTTCGCCGCCGATCCAGTGCCGGGTGTCGACGGTGACCCCGGCCACCGTGAGGGTGTGCTCGGTCATGTCCGGTCTCCAAGTCCTGTGAGGTGTACGGGGGTCACTCGGCACCGGACGTGCCGGACTCCAGCAGCCGGCCGCCGTCCCAGACGACGCCGACCTGGCGGTAGTAGGCGGCGATCGGTTCACGGATCTCCAGCCGGGCCAGCTCCTCCGTGGGTGCCTCGAACAGTTCCAACTCCGCGTCGCCGACCCACGGTCGACCGCCCTCGGCGGAGGCGGCGCCCGTCTCGATCAGCTCGTCCAGCGCCAGCCCCTTGCCCTTCTCGATGGACGGCAGCCAGCGGTGGTGCGCCATCGGATGCCCGTTGACGAAGCCGTTCGTCTCCGACGGCTCGCGCAAGGTGACGACGGCCTGGGCCAGACGTCGGTCGGCGGCGGCGAGGGTGGCGCCGAAGCGGGCGCCGGCCTCGATGCGCGGTGCGGGCCCGTAGGGGTGCGGGCGGGTCTGGTGGATCGAGCCGAGCTTCTTCGGATATCCCTGGTGCAGGCCGCGCGCGATCGCGAAGTCCTTGTCGACCCAGATGTAGACGCAGCGGGTGTAGGTCTGCCCCCGGTACCTGCAGCGGACGACCGCGAAGGCCTCTTTGTACTGGGAGAGCACCGGGTCCAGCAGCTCGTCACCGGAGGTGGAGCAGGACTGCCAGTCGGCCCAGATCAGCGCGACCGCGCCCGGATCCTCGTCCGCCAGCTCCAGCGGCTCGGGAAGCAGTTCACGCACCCGCGCGGGGTCCGTGCGGTACTCGACGGTGAGCAGGTCGCCCGAGTAGCGCCACGGCGGGGAGGGGATCAGCGACGAGGCACCCGTCGCCGTCTTGGGAGAGAAGTAACCACGGACAGAAGGCATGGCGGAGGTTCCTTACGCGGTGCGGGCGGGCTGCCGGAGCAGTTCGGCGCGGTAACGGGCGGCGGCGGACACGGCGGTGGGGCCGCCCAGTGCCACCACACCGACCAGTCGGTCGTCGTGGTGGTAGCCGACCAGGACGTCAGCGGCGGGGTCGCCGTCCAGGACCCGGATGTCGTCCTTGCCGAGCGAGGGTGCGCCGAAGGACTGGAGCCGGAAGTCGTGCTGGTCGCTCCAGAAGGTGGGCAGGGGCGAGAAGGGCGCCCATTCGTCCCGGCTGCCGACGAGAGGGGCGGCCAGCACCTTCGCGGCGTGCTTGGCGGTGTCGGTGGGGATGCACCAGTGCTCCACGCGGCGGGGCACGCCGTCGTAGCGGGCGTTGGGGAAGCGGGCCACGTCGCCCACCGCGACCACGTCCGGCCGTCCGCCGACCCGCAGGTGCTCGTCGGTGAGCACCCCGTCGGTCAGGTCGAGGCCGTTGCCGTCCAGCCATTCGGTGTTCGCGAGGGAGCCGACCGATTCCACCACGACGTCGGCGGGCAGGACGGTTCCGTCGCCCAGCACCACACCGGTGACGCGGTCGTCGCCCTCGAACCCGGCGACCCCGGTGCCGAGCGCGAAGCGCACGCCGCGCTCCTCGTGCCGCTTCAGCAGCGCGCGGCCGAGCAGTTCGCCGAGCGGGCCGACCATGGGCAACGGCAGCGGATCGACGACGGTCACGTCACGCACACCGAGTCCTACGGCGGTGGCGGCGACCTCGCAGCCGATGAACCCGGCGCCCACCACGACCACCCGCACACCGGGCCGGGTCAGTTCGTCCCGCAGGCCCTGCGCGTCGGCGAGGGTGCGGACCGTGTGGCGGCCGGTCGACGGGCCGGGGCAGCGCAGGCGCCGGGGGCGCGTCCCGGTGGCGACGACGAGACCGTCGTAGGAGATCCGCGACCCGTCCTCGAGCACGACGGTCCGTTCGGACAGACGGGCTGCGACGACCTTCGTGCCGAGGCGCCATTCCACGTCGGCCACGCTCGCGCGGGGGCGGAAGGCCAGCGACTCGAAGGGCGCCTTGCCGGCCAGCACCTCCTTGGAGAGAGGGGGCCGGTTGTAGGGCATGTGGGGCTCGTCGCCGACGAGTGTGATCGCGCCGGTCCAGCCCGCCGAGCGCAGCTGCTCGGCGGCGCGCAGGCCGGCCATGGAGGCGCCGGCCACGAGGATGCGTCCGGTCACGGGGCTCAGGCCTCGATCCGGATGGCCTGCAGCGGACACACGTCTGCGGCTTCCTCGACCTCGTCGCGCAGTGCGTCGTCGGGGTCGCTGAGGTAGGCCAGCCGGCCGCTCTCGTCGAGGTGGAAGACATCGGGGGCCGCGAAGACGCACTGGCCGTGGTCCTGGCACTTGTTCATGTCGACGACGACCTTCATGGCCGGTTCTCCTGAGGGTGAGGGCAGCGGGGCGGAGGAGGTGGAGCTCATTTGGCTCCAAACAACATAGGAAGCCGTCCACCCCTGGTCAATACCTGTCCAGCTGGATAATTTTCTTTCGCCACCCTCTTGCGGTCCGCTGTGGCCGTTCATATCGTTTGGCATCAAATAAATGGGTGGACAGGGAGTCCCACCCCTCGCTCGAGGAGACATCGGTGAGCGCATCCGACACCCCTGACATCCGCCGGCACATGGAGCGGCTCGCCGCCGAGGGCGTCGACGTGGTCCGGGTGACCTACCCCGACCTGATCGGCACCGACCGCGCCCGGGACGTCCTGCTGGACCACCTGCCGTCGGCCGCCGAGCACGGCCTGGCCTTCTGCCGCGCCGTCTACCACACCACCCCGCAGGGCGACGTGGTCCCGGTCGCGGGCGGTCTGGACGCCGGACTGCCGGACGTGTGCGTACGGCCCGACCTGTCCACGGCGACCCCGTTGCCCTGGGAACCCGGGGTCGCCACCTGCCTCGGCGAGGTCAGCGACCCGGTGACCGGGGCTCCGGCCGCCGAATCGCCGCGCGACCTGCTGCGCACCGTCCTCACCCGGTGCGCCGAGCAGGGCCTGCGACCCGTCGTCGGCCCCGAAATGGAGTACTTCCTCCTGGAGCCCGCCCCCGGCACGCCCACCGGCTGGCGACGCTCACCGGAGACCGCGGGCGCCGTCTACACCGCCGGCCTGCGCGCCGACCCCGGCAACCATCTGCTGCGCACCCTGCGCCTGCTGCGCGACCTGCGCATCGGCGTCACCAACGGCAACCACGAGTTCGACGGTGGCCAGTACGAGATCAACCTGACCCACTCCGACGCCCTGGACGCCGCCGACCGCGCCTTCCGCTTCAAGGCCGCCGTGAAGGAACTGGCCCGGAAGGAGGGCAAGCTCGCCACCTTCATGGCCAAGCCCTTCGGCGACGCGGGCGGCTCCGGCTTCCACCTCCACCTGTCGTGCGACGACGCGGACGGCCGCAACGCCTTCGACGACCCGGCGGGCGCCCACGGCCTCTCGGCCACCGCCCGCCACGCGATCGCGGGCCTCCTCGCCCACGCGCCGGCCCTCGCCGCCCTCGCCAACCCGACCGTGAACTCGTACAAGCGCTTCGGCCCGGACACCCTCGCGCCGTGGCTGATCGACTGGGGGCTGGACAACCGCAGCGCCATGGTCCGCATCCCGCCGGAGCGCGGCTCGGGCGCCCGCCTGGAACTGCGGCTCGGCGACGCCAGCGCCAACCCGTACCTGCTGATCGCCGGCACGATCGCCGCCGCCCTGCTCGGCGTCCGGGCCGGCGAGGAGCCCCCGGCCCCGCTGGAGGGCTACGGCTATGACACGGCCCGGTCCGTCGTGCTGCCCACGAGCCTGTCGGCCGCCCTCGACGCGCTGGAGGCGGACACCGCCCTCACCGACGTCCTCGGCAAGGACTTCACCACATCCTTCCTCACCTACAAGCGGGACGAGGTCGAACGCTTCGGCCGGCACGTCACCGACTGGGAGTTCACCGAGTACGCCCACCACCTGTAGCCCCGCCGGAAGCCGCCCGAGCCCTCGTCGCCCCCGCCAGGAGACCCACGATCATGACCAGCCCCACCGTCCCCTCCGTCCCCACCACCCGGGCCGAGCTGCGTGCCGCCCTCGACGAGCCCCTGCCGCTCGACCAGGTGGACCTCGCCGACCTCGACAACTTCGCCGACGGCGTCACGCCCTGGCGCATGTTCCACACCCTGCGCCACGAGGACCCGGTCCACTGGCAGCCCGAGGAGGCGCCGAACTCCGGTTTCTGGGCGGTCACCCGGCACGCCGACATCGCCCGCGTCGACCGTGACGCGGAGACCTTCACCTCGACGAGGTTCGTCAACCTCGAAGAGGTCGACGACGACCAGATCAAGAAGCGCGCCTCCATCCTGGAGTTGGACGGCGTCCGTCACCGCGCCCTGCGCAGTGTGATCCAGCGGCAGTTCGGCGCCGGCGTCATCAACAGTTACAGCGACTTCCTGCGCGGCCTGACCGCCAAGACCCTGGACGCGGCCCTCGCCAAGGGCACCTTCGACTTCGTCGCCGACGTCTCCGCCGACTTCCCCATCAACGTCCTGGCCCGCCTCCTCGACGTGCCGCCGGAGGACAACCAGCAGCTCATCGACTGGGGCAACCGCATCATCGGCAACACCGACCCCGACTACGCCGACGTGCTGCTGCACAGCGCGGAGAGCGAGAAGTACCGCGACCTGCCCTTCCGTTCCCCGGCCTCCGTCGAGGTCTTCGAGTACGGCCGTGAACTCGCCCGGCAGCGGCGCGGGGGTGGCGGCACGGACCTGGTCTCCAAGCTCGTCAACACGACCCCGCGCGACGGAGTGCCCCTCTCGCCCCAGGACTTCGACAACTACTTCCTGCTCCTGGTGGTCGCCGGCAACGAGACCACCCGCCACACCATCTCCCACTCGATGCTGGCCCTGCTCCAGCACCCGGAGCAGCTCGCCCGCCTCCAGGAGGACCCTTCCCTGATCCCCGTCGCGGTCGAGGAGTTCCTGCGCTGGGCGTCGCCCGTCTACCACTTCCGCCGCACCGCCACCCGGGACGTCGAACTCGGCGGCAAGCGGGTCAAGGAGGGCGAGAAGGTCGTCATGTGGTTCGCCTCCGGCAACCGTGACGAGGAGGTCTTCGGCAATCCGTACGACTTCGACGTGACCCGGCAGAACAACGACCACGTCACCTTCGGCAAGGGCAGCCCTCACCTGTGCCTGGGCAACCTGCTCGCCCGCACCGAGATCCGCATCATGTTCGAGGAGCTGATCCCGCGGATCGCCGACATCAGGCTCGCCGGCGACGTCCCGCGCGTCCGCTCCAACTTCGTCAACGGCATCAAGAAGCTGCCCGTCGAGGTGACCCTGGTCTGAGCCCCGCCGCCGACCGCCTCCGTCCGCCACGGCCGGAGGCGGCGAGCGTTGGTCCACGCGCGGGGGAGAGGTCCTGGTGCCGAGTCGGTCGAGGTTCGCCCCGTCGCGACGCCCGGCACGCTCCACCTCACTGCCTCGAGGGCGAACCTCGGCCGTGGCCGCACTAGTTGTTGCGGATGAACTCCTGGGCCAGCCGGTCACCGAGGTTCACCGCCGCGCTGTGGCTCTCGATGGGGGACACCTGGGAGTTCTTGAAGAGGATGTAGGTGACGCCGGAGTCGGTGCCGCCGTTCTCCGGGTCCGGATCGATGCCGAGGGCCTTGGCCGTCGCGTACGAGGCCTCGCCGATGATCTTCGTGGGGCCGGTGTCGCCGACGACCGCGTACTCCACCTTGTTCCGGTAGATCACGGCGACGACCCCGCCGCCCTTGATGCCCGCGGAGCCGTAGTTCCAGGTGGAGCTGGAGCTGGGCACGACGACGTACGGCAGCGAGTCGGCGCGCAGCGGCTTGCCGTCCGACTGGTGGAAGGCCGTGTCGTCCTGGTACCAGGGGTCGGTGTCCTCGTTGCACTTCGAGGTGCGCTGGCCGTCGCAGTCGATGTCCATGTCGGCCTTCCAGAAGACGGCGCCGTTCTTGCCGCACACCGGGACGGTGGCCGACGTCTCGTCGTCGGTGCGGTACTTGCCGTTCGATATCTGCGAGCAGGACGTCACCTTGGCGAGCAGGTCGGCCGCGCTGACCGACCCCTCCTGCGCCGAGGCGGGGCCCGCGGTGGCGTTCGCCGGGAGGGCGGCGCAGGCGAGGAGGGCGGCACCCGTGGCCGCGATGAGGGTCAGTGTTCGTGGGCGCACTGTGGGGGACCCTTCTGTTAGGAAAGTTTCCTTACGGGCTGCCGTACAAGGTGGCCCCGCCTTCGGTGTGTCGTCAACCCCTGGGGGCCGGACGGAGATTGGCCGGAAAAGGATCCGACCTTATCGGTCCAGACCATTGACCGTGCCAGGTTCGACCGGGACTCTGTTGCACGCCCCTCAACCTGCTGCGTGAACCTGGTGCATGTATGTGAACCGTTGCGCCTCTCTGGAGTCTCTCGGTACCCCAAGCACCCTCCCGCTCCCAGGAAAGCGAGCACACCCCATGTGCGAGGAACCTCTCGGAACCCGGCTTGCGGAACGGTGTATTCAGGAGACATCGGAGGACAGAGTCGCGAAGGCCACGACCCCGCCAGGCGCACGGCGGCCCCGGCCGGTTCCCCGACCGGCCGCCGCCGGCTGGTCCGCAGCCATGCCCGAAACCGCCCACCCCCACCCGGAAGAGGTGACTCAGTCATGAGCACATCCCGCAGGACCCTCCTCGGCGCGGCACTCGGCGGCGTCGCGACGGCGACGGTCGGCGGCCTGCCCGGCACCGCGCACGCCGCCTCCTGGCAGCAGAAGTGGGCGCCCTCGGCGAGCGGCGACGGCCTCGGCGCCTTCGAGACCATCGAGGACGACCGCGCCGACTCCCACACATCGGGTCAGCCGCACATCTTCGCCACCGGCAACAACTGGCGCTTCAACATGCACATGGTCGACCGGGACACTTCAACCGACCGCCAGCGCCAGGAGGTCACCGGTCTGCGCAACGGCAGCGGCAGCAACTACCTCAAGTGGACCGAGGGGCAGACCTGGCGGATCACGTACTCGATGTACATCCCCAGCTCCCTGAAGGCGACCACCACCTTCACCCACATCATGCAGATGAAGCAGCCCGGCACCGGCTCCTCGCCCATCGTCGTGCAGTCGCTGCGCCGGGTGAACGGCGAGCAGACCATCGAGCTGAAGCTGTTCGACAGCGACACCCTCGTGGGCCGCACCAGCCTCGATCCCCTGCACGACAAATGGACCGACGTCGACTTCCAGATCAAGATCGGCAACGGCTCGGCCGGCTCGGTGCGCTGGATCCTCAAGAGCGGCTCTACCACCGTCATCGACGCGTCCAAGACCGGTGTCGACACCTTCCTCGCCGACCGGGTACGCCCGAAGTGGGGCATCTACCGCTCCCTCGGCGACACCTCCGGATCCCTGCAGGACTGCTATCTCCTGCTCACCAATCTGCGCGGCTACCAACTCGTCTGAGCCACCCATGCCCCTGTTACCCCCAAGTGACGCCTCACCTGTCAGGGTTGGGGCATGCGAGTACTGATCGTGGAGGACCACAGGGATCTCGCGGAGAGCGTCGCGAGGGGCCTGCGCCGGCACGCCATGGAGGTCGAGCTCGCGCTCGACGGCGAGCAGGGACTGAGCCGGGCCTCGAGCGGCGCCTACGACGTCGTCGTCCTGGACCGGGACCTGCCGCTCGTGCACGGCGACGAGATCTGCCGTGCCCTCGTGCGGCAGGGCAGCCCGTCCCGCGTCCTGATGCTCACCGCCGCCGGCACCCTCGCCGACCGCGTCGACGGCCTCGACCTCGGCGCCGACGACTACCTCGCCAAGCCCTTCTCCTTCGCCGAACTCATCGCACGCGTCCAGGCCCTCGACAGACGTGATCAGCCCGCGGTGCCTCCCGTCCTCGTCCACGGCGACATCGAGCTCGACCCCGCCCGCCGCAGCGCGCTCCGCGGCGGGCGCACGCTCGACCTGTCGCCGAAGGAGATGGCCGTCCTCGAACTGCTGCTCGCCGCCCGGGGCGCCGTAGTCTCCGCCGAGGAGCTGCTGGAGCGGGCCTGGGACCGGGACGCCGACCCGTTCAGCAACACGGTGAAGGTCACGGTCAGCCGGCTGCGCCGCAAGCTCGGCGACCCCCCGGTCATCGAGACGCTCCCGCACGTCGGCTACCGGATCTGAGGCACGCCGCGACGCCGTGGCCAGGTGTTGTTGCCAGGGCGGGTGACGGTGCGTCAGCCTGTGAAGGGGGTAACCCGGGTGTGACCCGGTATGGAGGAGCCTGGCCTCCGTTGTCCGTGTCTCGTAGGGGGATTGATGAGGATTCTGGTGGTGGAGGACCACACGGAGCTCGCGGACTCGATCACCAGAGTGTTCCGCCGCGAGGGTCTCGCCGTGGACACCGCCTACGACGGCGGCACCGCTCTCGACTTCGTCATCGAGACCGACTACGACGTCGTCGTCCTCGACCGCGACCTCCCCGACGTGCACGGCGACGAGGTCTGCGGTGAACTCGCCGCCAAGGGCGTCCGCACCAAGGTGCTCATGCTCACCGCCTCCGCCTCCGTCGCCGACCGCGTCGAAGGTCTCGGCCTCGGCGCCGACGACTACCTCGCCAAGCCCTTCGCCTGGGCCGAACTCCTCGCCCGCACCCGCGCCCTCGGCCGCCGCGCCCACCCCGTGCGGCGGGCCGTCCTCACTCGCGGCGCCCTCCGGCTCGACCCCGCCCGCCGCACCGCCACCCACTCCGGCACCCAACTTCCCCTCACCACGAAGGAGTTCGGCGTGCTCGAGTACCTGCTCGGCGCCGAGGGACGGACCGTCCCGGCCGACGAGCTGCTCGCCGAGGTGTGGGACGAGGTCGCCGACCCGGGCACCACCACCGTCAAGGCGACCGTCAACCGGCTCCGGGCCAAACTCCTCGACGCCTCGGTGATCCAGACCGTGCCCGGCCAGGGCTACCGGGTCTGACATGGTGACACCCCTTGTCGCACTCCTCACCCGAGCACGCGACCGCGCCCTCCGCTCCGCCCCGGTCTCCCGGCTGCGCGTCCTGGCCCGCCGCCTGACGCCCCGCCGGGTGCGCGTCCGCTTCGCCGTGCTCTTCGGCCTGCTGTTCATCGCGTCCGGCGCCGTCCTGCTCGGCATGACCTACCTGCTCGTCAACCGACCCGCCCACAGCGTCGTCACGTACCAGGTGAGCAGGGACGGCGGCGCGCGGCCCACGATCCACATCGGGCCCGGCCCGGGCGGCGACGCCCCACCGCCCGACGCGTTCGCGCTCGACGCCCAACTGCGCGAGCAGGCCGCGCGCATCCACGAGGCACAGATGCACGACCTGCTCGTGCAGTCCGGGACGGCCCTCGCCATCATGGCGGGCATCTCCGTCGTCCTCAGCTGGCTGCTGGCCCGCCGGGTGCTCCGCCCGATGCGCACCGTCACCGCCGGCATCCGCCGGATCTCCGCCCGCAACGTGCACGAGCGCCTCGGCGTCGAGGGACCGGGCGACGAGATCAGCGATCTCGCCGACAGCGTCGACGGCCTCCTCGACCGGCTCGAGGTCGCCCTCGAGTCCCACAAACGCTTCGTCGCCAACGCCGCCCACGAGCTGCGCACCCCCCTCACCGTCGAGCGCGCCCTCCTCGAGGAGTCGCTCCTCGACCGCGACGCCACCGCCGAGTCGTTCCGCGAGAACTTCGAGCGCCTGCTGCGGATCAGCACGCAGCAGAGCGCTCTGCTCGAATCGCTGCTCACGCTGGCGGTCAGCGAGCGGGGCATCGAGCGCTCCGCGCCCGTCGACCTCGCCGAGGTCACCCGGACCGTGCTCTTCACCCCCCTCCCGGAGACCCAGCGCCAAGGCCTGCGGATCGTGGACCACACCGACCGCACGCAGACCGCGATCGTCCCCGGCGACGCCGCCCTCCTCGAACGCCTGGTCGCCAACCTCGTCCACAACGCCGCCTACTACAACGTCCCCGACGGGCGTGTGGACATCACCGTACGCGCCGCCGCCGGCCGCGCCGTCCTCACGGTCTCCAACACCGGCCCCCAGGTCCCGAAGGACCGTCTCGAGCAGCTCTTCGAGCCGTTCCAACGGCTGCGCCGCACCGCGGGCGACGGCCACCACGGGCTCGGCCTCTCCATCGTCCGCGCCATCGCCGCGGCCCACGACGCCACCCTCGCCGCTCACGCCAGGCCGGACGGCGGGCTCGAGGTCGAGGTCTCCTTTCCCCTCATTGTCAAGCCGGCGGAATGGGAAGAAGGCTGGCCGCAGACGCGTGCCGCGACCGCGTCCAAGTGACCAGAACAGCGGGTTGGACGACCCCGTCCCCTAGGTATCGTTCCTGACGGACTTCGATGGATTCCCAGGAGCTTCCCGAGCGGAAGCTCCTTGCCTTGCATTTCCCGCGAAATGGCGCAGTGGGCAGCCACATGCCCAGGGAGCGGGAATTAAGGGTTAGGGGTAGGGATGAGCGAGCGGGTCGGTGGCGTTTTTCCTCTGTCCGAGAGTCAGGAGGGCATCTGGCGCGCGCAGCGCCTCGGCGGCCCCCGCGCGCTCTACAGCGTCGGGCAGGCCGTCGAGATCACCGGCGGGCTGGACCTCGCGTGCTTCGAGGCGGCGCTACGGCGGACGGTCGAGGAGACCGAGGTCCTGGGCCTGCGGTTCACCGAGGACGCGGCGGGCGGGGTGCGTGCGGTGCGTACGGCGGGGGCGGCGGAGGGCGCGCCCCGGTGGACGCTCGGCGTGGAGGACCTGAGGGGAGGGGAGCGGGAGCGCCTCGAAGCCCGCATGCGAGAGGAGCTGGCGCGGGTCGAGGATCCGCTAGGGGAGCAGCTTTTCTCGTTCGTCCTGTTTCGGCTGGACGGGGAACGGGGTGATCGGTACTGCTGGTTCCAGGGATACAACCACCTGCTTCTCGACGCTTTTTCCTGCGGTTTGTTCGCGGCGCGGGTGGCCGATGTGTATTCGGCGTCCATGGCCGGTTCGCCTGCCACGGGGATCGAATACGTGTCTCTCGGTGACGTGTTGGCAGGAGAGACGCGTTATCGGAATTCTGTTGAATTCAGGGACGATCAGCGCTATTGGCGCGAGCGATTCGCCGATCGGCCGGAGTTGGCGTCCTTTCCGGGTGCGGGCGGTGGTGGTGAGGGAGGGGTGCTGCGGGAGACGTGCGGCCTCCCGCCCGAGGTCGTGGACGCGCTGCGTGCCGCGGCGGACGGTGCCGGCCTTCGCTCCTCCCGGCTGATCCTCGCGGCCGTCGGCGCCTTCGTGAGCGGGATGGCGGGCGCGGACGAGGCGCTGCTCAGCCTGCCCGTGACCGGCCGGTCGGGAGACCTCGACCTGCGGTCCCCCGTCACCAAAGCCAACATGCTGCCGCTGCGGTTCCCCGTCCCGGCGGACGCCTCCCTCCTCGACCTGGCGCGGGCGGCCGAGGTGGCGGTCTGCGAGCTGCTCCGCCACCAGCGGTACCGGGGCGAGCGGCTGCGCCGGGAACTGAGCTGGCCCGAGGGCGACCGCTGGCACTTCGGGCCGTACGTGAACATCCTTCCCGCGCCGGGCGAGCTGGCGTTCGGCGAGGCCCGGGGTGTGGCGCGGGACGTGTCGACACGCCGGGTCGAGGACTTCGGAGTGCTGATCCATCGGGCCGGGAGGGGGCCGGGTTCGGGGATCGAGGTCACCGTCGAGGCGAACGCGGCACTCTACGACCGGGCATGGGTGCGCGCGGTGCACCGGTCGCTGGTCGGCTTCATGGAACAGGTGCTCGGCCAACCGACGGCGCCGGTGCGGCGGGTCGCAATGGTGAGGGGCGGGGAGCGCGCCGCCGTCATCGAGGAGTGGAACGACACGGTGTGGCCGGCGGAGCCGGGCACGGTGCTGGAGCGGTTCCGGGGGTGGGTTCGGGCGACGCCGGGGGCGGTGGCGTTGTGGTCGGAGGGACGGTCGTTGACGTATGGGGAGGTGGACGCGCGTACGGATGCTTTGGCGCGGGGGTTGGTGGCGCGGGGTGTGGGGCGTGAGGTGCGGGTGGGGCTGTGTCTGCCGCGCGGTGCCGAGATGGTCGTGGCGCTGCTGGCGGTGTGGAAGGCGGGGGGTGCGTATGTTCCGTTGGATCCCGAGTACCCGGCGGATCGGTTGGCGTTCATGGTCGCCGACAGTGGCGCCGAGGTCGTGTTGGTGGCGCCCGGGACGGCGGACCGGCTGCCCGATGATGTCGTCACCGTCCAGGTGGACGAGGTGGCGGCCGAGTACGGGGAGCTGCCGGAAGTCGATTCCGAGCAGTTGGCGTATGTCATCTACACCTCGGGTTCCACCGGTCGCCCCAAGGGTGTGGCGGTGGCGCATGGTTCGGTGGCGAATCTGGCGACGGCGATGCGTCCGGTGCTCGGCGCGGAGCCCGGGGTGACGGCGCTGCAGTTCGCCTCGTTCAGCTTCGACGCGGCGGTGCTGGACGTGGCCGTGACCCTGGCGGCCGGAGGGACGCTGGCGGTCGCTTCGTCCGAGGAGCGTCGGGATGGGGTGGCGCTCGCGGCGATGCTGACGGCCGGTGGGGTGGGGGTGGCGAGTGTGGTGCCGTCGTTGTTGGGGGTGTTGGAGCCGGAGGCGGTGCCGGGTGTCGGGAACTGGGTGCTGGGTGCGGAGCGGTTGGAGGCGGGGCCGGCGGCGAAGTGGCGTGCGGGGGCTCGGGTGTGGAACACCTATGGACCGACGGAGGCCACGGTCATCACCACGGCCGTCCTGCTGGAGGAGGGCATCACGGGTGACGACGCCCCGCCGGCGATCGGCCGTCCGCTCCCCAATGTCCGAACTTACGTGCTGGATGCGTTCTTGCGTCCGGTTCCGGTTGGTGTGGTTGGTGAGCTGTATGTGGCGGGCGCCGGGGTGGCCCGCGGGTACGTCGGCCGTCCCGGCCTGACGGCCGGGCGGTTCGTGGCCTGCCCCTTCGGGGACGGTGGGCGGATGTACCGCACCGGCGATCTGGTGCGGTGGGCGGCGGACGGGCGGCTGGAGTTCGTCGGGCGCGCGGACGAGCAGGTGAAGATCCGTGGGTTCCGGGTGGAGCTGGGTGAGGTGGAGGCCGTCCTCGCCGCGCACCCGGAGGTGGAGCGGGCCGTGGCGATGGTCCGTGACGGGCGTCTGGTCGGGTACGTCGTCGGGGCGGTGGACGCGAATGCCGTACGAGGCCATGCGGCGACGCGGTTGCCGGAGTACATGGTGCCGTCGGCGGTGGTCGCGCTGGACGCGTTCCCGCTGACGGTCAACGGGAAGGTCGACCGTGCCGCGCTGCCCGCCCCCGACCTCGCGCTGGGCAGCGGACGCGCTGCGTCGACACCCGCCGAGGAGACGCTCTGCGCCCTGTTCGCCGAGGTACTGGGGATCGAGCAGGCCGGCGTCGAGGACGGCTTCTTCGAGCTGGGCGGCGACTCGATCACGTCGGTGCTGCTGGTGTCGCGGGCGCGCCGCGCAGGCCTGGTCCTCACCGCCCGCCATGTCTTCGAGCTGCGGACGCCCGCACGGTTGGCCGCTGTGGCGATGCCGGTCGACGGGAACACGGACGGCGCTCGCGCGGCGGATCCCGCCGGTGTCGGCGAGGTGCCGCTGACCCCCGTGATGCGCGAACTGCTGGACCGGGTCGGCGTCGACGGTGCGCGGTCGGTGGCGCAGTGGATGTCGGTGGAGGCGCCGGCCGGGCTGAACGAGACGGCGCTGCGGGGCGCGGTGACGGCCCTGGTGGAGCGTCACGAGGTGCTGCGGGCGCGGTTGGCGGCGGATCTGGGATCGCTGGTGGTGCCCGAGCCGGACGCGGCGGCGGTGGACGGGTTGGTGGCACGGGTGGCTGTGGCCGACTCCGAGGCGGAAGGGCTGGTCGACCGGGAGATCGCGGCGGCGGTGGCGCGACTGGATCCGGCGGCCGGGGTGATGCTGCGGGTGGTGTGGCTGGACGGCGGCGCGGACGTCGCCGGGCGACTGGTCGTCGTGGTCGACCACCTGGTCGTGGACGCCGTGTCGTGGCAGGTGCTCCTGCCGGACCTGTGGTCCGCGTACGAGGCCCTCGCCGAGGGCGGGAAGCCGGTGCTGGACGAGGTTCCGGCGTCGTTTCGGGCGTGGGCGCGGGAGTTGGCGGCGCAGGCGGCCCGGCCCGAGCGGATGGCCGAGCTGGCGGCCTGGCGGGCGGTGGTGGAGGGCCCGGACGTGATGATGACGGACGTCCCGCTGGACCCGGGCGTGGATGTGGGCGCCACGGTTCGGGAGGTGGCGGTCTCCGTCCCGGCGGAGGTGACGTCGGCGCTCCTGACGGTGGTCCCCGCCGCGTTCCACGCGAAGGTGGACGAGGTGCTGCTCGCGGGACTGGCCGGCGCGGTGGCGCGGTGGCGGCCCGGGACCGACGAGTTCCTGGTGGACGTCGAGGGACACGGTCGCGTCCCGCTGGCCGAGGGGATGGATCTCTCGCGCACGGTGGGCTGGTTCACCTCCTCGCACCCCGTGCGGGTGGACACGGAGGGCGGCGCGTCGGTGAAGCGCGTGAAGGAGCGGATGCGGGCGGTGCCCGGGGACGGGCTCGGCTACGGGCTGCTGCGGTACGTCAATCCGCAGACGGCGGATGTGCTGGCGGGCCTGCCGTCGGCGCAGGTCGGCTTCAACTACCTGGGACGTGTGGGGGCCGGCACGGGGCTCGGGGCGGGGAGCGCGCCCGAGGCGCCGGTGATGCACGCCCTGGAGCTGGTGGGCTCGGTGCGGGACTCGGCGGGCGGTCCGGTGCTGGAGCTGGTGCTGGCCTGGCCGGAGCGCCTGCTGGGCGAGGGACGGGCACGGGAGCTGTTGGAGGCGTGGGCGGGTGCGCTCGCCGATCTGGTGGCTGATGTCGGGAGGGGCGCGGGTGGTCATTCGCCGTCGGACTTTCCGCTGGTGGCGTTGGACCTGGCTGGGGTCGAGGAGATCGAGGCGGCGGTTGCGGGTCTGGTGGAGGTCCTTCCGGTCGCGCCGTTGCAGGAGGGTTTGCTGTTCCATTCGCTGTTCGACGAGTCGGGCGTGGACGTCTATGTCGAGCAGATGGTTCTGACGCTTGAGGGTGAGGTGGACGGGGAGCGGCTGCGTGCGTCCTGGCAGGCGCTGGTCGATCGGCATGCGGCGTTGCGGGCGGGGTTTGTGCAGGTCGTGGGTGCGGCGGGGCTGGTGCAGGTGGTGGTGGACGGTGCGGTGGTGCCCTGGCGTGAGGTCGATGTGTCCGGGTTGGGTGCGGATGCCGTGGACCGGGTGGGGGTCGAGGAGCGGTCCGCGCGGTTCGATCTGGCCGTGCCGCCGTTGCTGCGGGTGGCGCTGGTGCGGGCCGGTGCCGGTCGCTCCCGGATGGTGGTGACGCTCCACCATCTGCTGCTGGACGGTTGGTCGCTGCCGTTGGTGATGCGGGAGTTGTGGACGGTGTACGCGGCCGGTGGGCGTGCGGACGGTCTCGGCGCACCCGTCTCGTCGCGTCCGTACTGGACATGGCTGGCGGCTCAGGACACGCCGGCGGCCCTGGAGGCCTGGCGGGCCGAGCTGGAGGAGGTCGACGAGCCGACGCTCGTCATGCCGACCGAGCCGAGCGCGACGGTGCCCGTCGTCCTTGATCGGGTGATCGACCGCGTGAGCGCCGGTCTCACGCGCGCCCTGGAGCGGGTCGCGCGGGGGGCCGGGGTGACGGTGAACACGGTGGTGCAGCTGGCGTGGGGGGTGGTGCTGGGGCAGCTGACGGGTCGTCGTGAGGTGGTGTTCGGGGCGACGGTGGCGGGTCGCCCGGCCGAGCTCGCGGGGATGGAGGCGATGCTCGGTCTGTTCATCAACACGCTGCCGGTGCGGGTCGAGCTGGACGCGGGGCGGCCGGTGCGCGAGGCACTGGCGGAACTTCAGGCACGCCAGTCGGCGCTGCTCGACCACCAGCATGTCGGGCTGAGCGCGGTGCAGCGGGCGGCCGGTCCCGGCGCGACCTTCGACACGCTGCTGGCCTTCGAGAACTACCCGGGTGGTCTGGACGTCCAGCCCATCGACGACGACCTCGCGGTCGCGGGCACCGAACTCCGCGATTCGACCAACTTCGCGCTGGCACTGGGAGTCACCCCGGACGACGGCCTCGCGATTCGTCTCGACTACCGGCCCGACGTGTTCGGGCGCCGGCACGCCGAGCGGACGGCGCGGCGTCTGGTGCGTGTGTTGGAGCAGGTGGGGGCCGATCCGACGGTTCGGCTGAGTGGCATCGAGCTGTTGGACGAGGCCGAGCGGGCGGCGGTCGTGGAGGAGTGGAACGACACGGAGCGGCCCGTGGAGGCCGGGACGGTGCTGGAGCGGTTCCGGGGGTGGGTTCGGGCGACGCCGGGGGCGGTGGCGTTGTGGTCGGCGGGACGGTCGTTGACGTACGCCGAGGTGGACGGGCGCTCGGATGCTTTGGCGCGGGGGTTGGTGGCGCGGGGTGTGGGGCGTGAGGTGCGGGTGGGGCTGTGTCTGCCGCGTGGTGTGGAGATGGTCGTGGCGCTGCTGGCGGTGTGGAAGGCGGGGGGTGCGTATGTGCCGCTGGATCCCGAATACCCGGCGGATCGGTTGGCGTTCATGGTCGCCGACAGTGGCGCCGAGGTCGTGCTGGTGATGCCCGAGACGGTGGACCGGTTGCCTGAGGGCGTCGTCTCGGTGCTGCTGGATGAGGTGGCGGGGGAGGGAGGTGAGCTGCCGGAGGTCGCTTCGGAGCAGTTGGCGTATGTGATCTATACGTCCGGGTCGACGGGGCGTCCGAAGGGTGTGGCGGTGGCGCATGGTTCGGTGGCGAATCTGGCGACGGCGATGCGTCCGGTGCTCGGCGCGGAGCCGGGGGTGACGGCGCTGCAGTTCGCCTCGTTCAGCTTCGATGCGGCGGTGCTGGACGTGGCCGTGACCCTGGCGGCCGGAGGGACGCTGGCGGTCGCTTCGTCCGAGGAGCGTCGGGATGGGGTGGCGCTCGCGGGGATGCTGGCGGCCGGCGGGGTGGGGGTGGCGAGTGTGGTGCCGTCGTTGTTGGGGGTGTTGGAGCCGGAGGCGGTGTCGGGTGTCGGGAACTGGGTGCTGGGTGCGGAGCGGTTGGAGGCGGGGCTGGCGGCGAAGTGGCGTGCGGGGGCTCGGGTGTGGAACACCTATGGGCCGACCGAGGCCACGGTCATCACCACGGCCGTGCTGCTGGAGGAGGGCATCACGGGTGAGGACGCACCCCCGGCGATCGGCCGTCCGCTCCCCAACGTCCGGACATACGTGCTGGACAAGTACCTGCGGCCCGTTCCCGTGGGTGTGACGGGTGAGTTGTACATCGCGGGGGCCGGTCTGGCCCGCGGCTATCTGCGTCGCTGCGATCTGACCGCCGAGCGGTTCGTCGCGTGTCCGTTTGCCGATGGCGAGCGGATGTACCGCACCGGCGATCTGGTGCGGTGGGCGGCGGACGGGCGGCTGGAGTTCGTCGGGCGCGCGGACGAGCAGGTGAAGATCCGTGGGTTCCGGGTGGAGCTGGGTGAGGTGGAGGCCGTCCTCGCCGCGCACCCGGAGGTGGAGCGGGCCGTGGCGATGGTTCGCGACAGCCGCCTCGTCGGGTACGTCCTTGGCGCCGCGAGCCCTGACGTGGTGCGGGAGTTCGCCGCCACCCGGTTGCCGGAGTACATGGTGCCGTCGGCGATGGTCGCGCTGGACGCGTTCCCGCTGACGGTCAACGGGAAGGTCGACCGTGCCGCGCTGCCCGCCCCCGACCTCGCGCTGGGCAGCGGACGCGCTCCGTCGACACCCGCCGAGGAGACGCTCTGCGCCCTGTTCGCCGAGGTACTGGGGATCGAGCGGGCCGGCGTCGAGGACGGCTTCTTCGAGCTGGGCGGCGACTCGATCATGTCGATGCAGCTCGCGTCCAGGGCCCGTGCCGCGGGCTGGGCCGTCTCGCCCCGCCAGGTCTTCGAGGAGAAGACGCCCGAGCGACTGGCGCGCGTGGCCGTCGCGGCGTCCGACTCGCCGGGCACACCGCGGGTGGACTCCGGCGTCGGCGAGGTGCCGTTGACCCCGGTGATGCGCGAGCTGCTGGACCGGGTCGGCCCCGAGCGCGTCGGCCGGATCGTGCAGCCGGGCGTGCTGCCGGTACCGCCGGGCCTGGACCACGAAGTGCTGGTCGGCGCCGTCCGAGCGCTGATGGGCCGTCATGACATGCTCAGGGCCCGTCTGGTGGTGGCCTCGGGGGCGTTGATGGTCCCAGAGACGCCGATGGTTCCGGCCGAGGAGTTGGTGTCGCGCGTCGACGTGGCCGGAGCGGATCCGGCGGCGCTGGTCGACGAGGTCATCGACGCGGCGGCGGACCGACTGGATCCGGCGTCCGGTGTCATGCTGCAGGTGGTGTGGGTGGACGGCGGCCCGGACATCACTGGGCGTCTGATCGTGGTGGCGAATCATCTGGTCGTCGACACCGTCTCTTGGCAGGTGCTGCTGCCCGATCTCCAGCAGGCCCTCGCCGATCCGGCGGAGGGGCGTCCCTTCGAGCCGCCTTCGGTGCCCATGTCGTTCCGGGCGTGGGCCCGGGAACTGGCGGCGGAGGCGAGTCGGCCGAGCCGGGTGGCCGAGCTGGCGGCGTGGCGGGAGCTGGTGGACGGCCCGGACACGCCGCTCATGGACGCCCCGGTGGATCCGGACGTCGATGTGGACGGCACGGTTCGCGAGGCGGCCGTCACCGTCCCGGCGGAGGTGACGTCGGCGCTGCTGACTGCGGTCCCCGCCGCGTTCCACGCGAAGGTGGACGAGGTGCTGCTGGCCGGGCTCGCGGGCGCGGTGGCCGAGTGGGCCGGCCCCGGCGGGTTCCTGGTGGACGTCGAGGGACACGGTCGCGTCCCGCTGGCCGAGGACATGGATCTCACCCGGACGGTGGGCTGGTTCACCGCGTCCCATCCGGTGCGGCTGGACGGTTCGGGCGGGGCGGCGCACCTGGTCAAGCGGGTGAAGGAGCAGGTGCGGGCGGTGCCCGGGGACGGTCTCGGCTACGGGCTGCTGCGGTACGTCAATCCGGAGACGGCGGATGTGCTGGCGGGTCTGCCGTCGGCGCAGGTCGGCTTCAACTACCTCGGTCGCGTGGGTGCGATCGAGGGCCTCGGGGCAGGGGGCGTACCCGAGGCACCGGTGATGCACCCGCTGGAGCTGTCGGGACTGGTGCGGGAGCCGGCGGACGGCGGTCCGGTGCTGGAGCTCAGGGTGGCCTGGCCGGAGCGCCTGTTGGCGATCTCAAGGGCACGGGAGCTGTTGGAGGCGTGGGCGGGTGCGCTCGCCGATCTGGTGGCTGATGTCGGGAGGGGCGCGGGTGGTCATTCGCCGTCGGACTTTCCGCTGGTGGCGTTGGACCTGGCTGGGGTCGAGGAGATCGAGGCGGCGGTTGCGGGTCTGGTGGAGGTCCTTCCGGTCGCGCCGTTGCAGGAGGGTTTGCTGTTCCATTCGCTGTTCGACGAGTCGGGCGTGGACGTCTATGTCGAGCAGATGGTTCTGACGCTTGAGGGTGAGGTGGACGGGGAGCGGCTGCGTGCGTCCTGGCAGGCGCTGGTCGATCGGCATGCGGCGTTGCGGGTGGGGTTTGTGCAGGTCGTGGGTGCGGTGGGGCTGGTGCAGGTGGTGGTGGACGGTGCGGTGGTGCCCTGGCGTGAGGTCGATGTGTCCGGGTTGGGTGCGGATGCCGTGGACCGGGTGGGGGTCGAGGAGCGGTCCGCGCGGTTCGATCTGGCCGTGCCGCCGTTGCTGCGGGTGGCGCTGGTGCGGGCGGGTGCCGGTCGCTCCCGGATGGTGGTGACGCTCCACCATCTGCTGCTGGACGGTTGGTCGCTGCCGTTGGTGATGCGGGAGTTGTGGACGGTGTACGCGGCCGGTGGGCGTGCGGACGGTCTCGGCGCACCCGTCTCGTCGCGTCCGTACTGGACATGGCTGGCGGGCCGGGACAAGGCGGCGGCCCTGGAGGCCTGGCGCGCCGAGCTGGCGGGCGTGGACGAGCCGACGCTGGCGGCCCCGGCCGTCTCCGGCACGGACGCCGTGTTGGCGCGGTCGCTGACCGTGTCGGCTCGGGACAGCCTGGTCCGGGGCCTGGAGCGGGTCGCGCGGGGGGCCGGGGTGACGGTGAACACGGTGGTGCAGCTGGCGTGGGGGGTGGTGCTGGGGCAGCTGACGGGTCGTCGTGAGGTGGTGTTCGGGGCGACGGTGGCGGGTCGCCCGGCCGAACTCGCGGGGATGGAGGCGATGCTCGGTCTGTTCATCAACACGCTGCCGGTGCGGGTCGAGCTGGATGCGGGGCGGCCGGTGCGCGAGGCACTGGCGGAACTTCAGGCACGCCAGTCGGCGCTGCTCGACCACCACCACATGGGGCTCGGCGAGGTCCAGCGGGCCGTCGGCCCCGGCGCGACCTTCGACACGATGCTCGCGTACGAGAACTACCCGGGCGACCCGGCCGGCCGGCCGTCCGTGGCGGGTCTGGCGATCGCGGAGGTCGCGTCGCACGAATCCACGAGCTTCGCGCTCGCGCTGGGCGTGCGGCCCGAGAAGGGGCTGACGCTGCGGCTGGACTACCGTCCGGACGCCTTCGACGCCGATGCCGCCCGCGCCCTGACCGCTCGTCTGGTGCGGGTTCTGGAGCAGATCGCCGGTGATCCGACGGTTCGGCTCGGCACCCTCGAACTGCTGGACGTGTCCGAGCGGGCGGCGGTCGTCGAGGAGTGGAACGCCACGACTCAGCCGGGGAAACCGGGCACGGTGCCGGACCGGGTCCGGTGGTGGGCCGCCGAGACCCCGTATGCGGTGGCGATCCGGGACGGGCAACGGTCGCTGACCTACGCCGAGGTGGAGGCGAGGTCGGAGGCGTGGGCGCGGGGCCTGGTGGCGCGAGGCATAGGGCGCGAGTCGCGGGTGGGGCTGTGTCTGCCGCGCGGGGTCGACATGGTGGTGGCGCTGCTGGCGGTGTGGAAGGCGGGCGGGGCGTACGTCCCCTTGGACCCGGAGTACCCGGCCGAGCGGCTCGTGTTCATGGTGGCCGACAGCGACGCGCAGGTGGTGCTGGTCGCCGCGGAGACGGCGGACCGGCTGACGGCCGAGGTGGAGACCGTGCTGCTGGACGAGCTGGGAACCGGAGCCGGTGAGGTGCGGGAGCTGGGCACCGGATCCGGGGAGTTCATGGACACCGCCGTCGAGCCGGGGCAGTTGGCGTACGTCATCTACACGTCGGGTTCCACCGGCCGCCCGAAGGGTGTGGCCGTGGCGCACGCCTCCGTGGCCAACCTGGCCGCCGCCATGCGGCCGGTGCTCGGCGCGGAGCCCGGGGTGACGGCGCTGCAGTTCGCGTCGTTCAGCTTCGACGCGGCGGTGTTGGACGTGGTGGTGACGCTGGCGTCCGGGGGCACGCTGGCGATTGCTTCGTCCGAGGAGCGTCGGGATGGGGTGGCGCTCGCGGGGATGGTGGCGGCGGCCGGTGTCGAGGTGGCGAGTGTGGTGCCGTCGTTGGTGGGGGTGTTGGAGCCGGAGGCGGTGTCGGGTGTCGGGAACTGGGTGCTGGGTGCGGAGCGGTTGGAGGCGGGGCTGGCGGCGAAGTGGCGTGCGGGGGCTCGGGTGTGGAACACCTATGGGCCGACCGAGGCCACGGTCATCACCACGGCCGTCCTGCTGGAGGAGGGCATCACGGGTGACGACGCCCCGCCGGCGATCGGCCGGCCCCTTCCCAACGTCCGCACCTACGTGTTGGACGCCTTCCTCCGCCCCGTTCCCGTCGGTGTGACGGGTGAGCTGTACGTCGCCGGCACGGGTCTGGCCCGCGGCTACGTCAACCGCCCCGAGCTGACCGCCGAGCGCTTCGTCGCGTGTCCGTTCACCGGGGGCGATCGGATGTACCGCACGGGCGACCTGGCACGGTGGACGGCGGACGGGCAGCTGGAGTTCGTCGGACGTGCCGACGCCCAGGTGAAGATCCGTGGGTTCCGGGTGGAGCCGGGCGAGGTCGAGGCGGTACTCGCGGCGCATCCGGAAGTGGAGCGGGCCGTGGCGACGGTTCGGGACGGGACTCTCGTCGGGTACGTCGTCGGCGACGCGGACCCCGACGCCCTCCGTGCCTTCGCCGCCACCCGCCTGCCCGACTACATGATTCCGTCCGCCGTTGTCGTCCTCGACGCCTTCCCCCTCACCTTCAACGGCAAGATCGACCGCGCCGCCCTCCCCGCCCCCGACGTCGTCTCCACCGCCACCCGCGCGCCCGCCACGCCCGCCGAGGAGGTGCTGTGCGCCTTGTTCGCCGAGGTGCTGGGGGTCGAAGGGGTCGGCGTCGAGGACGGCTTCTTCGAGCTGGGCGGCGACTCGATCCTGTCGATGCAGCTCGCGTCCAAAGCGCGGACCGCCGGTTGGGCCGTGACGCCCCGCCAGGTCTTCGAGGAGCGGACACCCGAGCGGCTGGCCCTCGTCGCCGTCGCGGCCGATGCCGAGCGCGTCGACGCGGCAGAGGAAGCGAACGCCGCGGACTCCTGGGACGGCGGCGCCGCAGAAGCGCCCTGGACCCCGGTGATGCGGTCCATGGGCGCCGAGGCGCTTCGGCCGCGCTTCGCACAGTGGACGGTGCTCGGCGCGCCGGCCGGCCTGGGCGTGGACGTGCTGGAGGCGGGTCTCGCCGCGCTGCTCGCCACGCACGGGATGCTCCGCGCCCGCGCCGTTACGGGCACCGGTGAACCGGTGCTGCGCGTCCCGGCGCCGGGCCCGGCGGACGCGTGCGGGCGGGTGGTCCGGGTGGACGCGGTCGACGTCGCCGAGCGCGAGCTGGACGACCTGGCCGCCCGGGCAGCCGACGAGGCGGTCGACGGCCTGGACCCCGTGGCGGGTGTGATGGTGCGCGCCGTGTGGGTGGACGCGGGCGGCTCCCGGCCGGGGCGCGTGGTCCTGGTGGCGCATCACCTCGTCGTCGACGGCGTGTCGTGGCGGGTGCTGATACCGGACCTGCGCGCCGCCTGCGAGGCCGTGGCCGCCGGCCGCGAGCCCGCCCTGGCACCGACGGGCACCTCGTTCCCGGCGTGGGCACGCGAGCTGCGGCGGTCCGCGCGCGGACCGCTGCGGCGCGCCGAGCTGGAGGGCTGGCTGGCCCTGCTGTCCGGGACCGGCGCGGAACCGGTGGTCGGCCCCCGTCCGCTCGACCCCGCCCGGGACACCGTCCGGACGCTCTCCCGGCGCAGTTGGACGATCCCCGCCGACCGCACCGCCACGCTCGTCGGCCGCACCCCGGGCCTCTTCCACTGCGGCGTGCACGAGCTGCTGCTCGCCACCCTGGCCGGCGCCGTGACCGGGTGGCGGTCGCGGGACGGGGAGTCCGGCGCAGTGCTCGTGGAGGTCGAGACACACGGCCGCGAGCCGCTCTCCGAGGCCATGGACCTGTCCCGGACCGTGGGGTGGTTCACGGCCGCGCATCCGGTGCGGCTGGACGCCTCCGGGCTGGACCTGGCCGACGCCGCAGCCGGTGGTCCGGCGGCCGGCGTGCTCGTCAAGCGGGTGAAGGAGCAGGTGCTGGCGATCCCGGGGGACGGCCTCGGCCACGGCCTGCTGCGCCACCTCGACGCGGAGACGTCCGAGGCACTGGCGGCCCCGCCGGTGCCGGAGATCGGCTTCAACTATCTGGGGCGGTTCCCCACGACCGAGGCCGCCCGCCGCCCGGTCGGCGCCTGGGAGACGATCGGCGCGACCGCGGTCGGCGGCGCGGCCGACCCCGACATGCCGGCCCTGCACCCGCTCGACGCGGGCGCCGTCGTGGCCGACACCCCGGACGGTCCCGTGCTGACCCTCACGCTGAGCTGGCCCTCGACCCTGCTGGGCGACGACGACGCGGACCGGCTCGGGCGGGCCTGGCTGGGCCTGCTGGACGGGCTCGCCGCCCACACCGCCGACCCGGCGGCGGGCGGCCACACCCCGTCCGACTTCCCGCTCCTCGATCTCGACCAGGACGAAGTCGACGCGCTGGAGGCCGAGTTCACCGACGACCACCTCTGACGCTCCGCCCCTCAGACCTTTCGACCCTCGGACCTTTCGACCCTCGGACTCCCCGCGCCTCAGGCCTGTTGTCCCTCGGACTTCCTGCGCCTCAGGCCTGTTGCCCCTCGGACCCCCCTGCCCTCAGGCCTCTGCCCCTCCGACTCCCTGACCCTCCGACCGCCCGACCACACGAGATGTGAACCGCTGTGAGGAGACGTACGAGATGACCCGGACCCGGACCGCCATCGAGGACATCTGGCCGCTGTCGCCGCTCCAGGAGGGGCTGCTCTTCCACGCGGCCTTCGGGGACGGGGCCTCCGACGTCTACGCAGGCCAACGGGCCCTCGCCCTCGACGGGCCGCTGGACGTCGACCGCCTGCGCCGCTCCTGGGAGGGCCTGATCGCCCGCCACACGGCCCTGCGCGCGGGCTTTCGCCGGCGCCGCTCGGGCGAGGCGGTGCAGGTCGTCGCCCGGGAGGCGGAACTCCCCTGGCGGCAGGCCGATGTGAGCGGCCTGACGGCGGCCGAGGCGGACGCGGAGGCGGCCCGGCTCTCCGAAGCGGAGCTGGCGGCCGGCTTCGACCTCGCCCGCGGCCCGCTGCTGCGCCTGCTGCTGATCCGATTCGGCGAGCGGCGGCACCGCCTGGTGATGACGACGCACCACATCGTTCTCGACGGCTGGTCGCTGCCCGTCCTCGTCGACGAGCTGTCCGCGGCCTACCGGGCCGGCGGCGACGCCCGCGCGCTGCCCCCGGCCCGCTCCTACCGCGACTACCTGGCCTGGCTCGGCCGCCAGGACAAGGACGCGGCACGCGCCGCCTGGCGCTCCGAGCTGTCCGGAGCGGACGAGCCCACCCTGGTCGCGCCGGCCGACCCGGCCCGGGCGCCGCTGCGCCCCGAGGCGCTGCGCGCCGAGTGCGACGCGGAACTGACGCGCGCACTCACCGACCTGGCGCGCGAGTGCGGCTTCACCGTGGCCACGGTGCTGCAGGCGGCGTGGGCGCTGGTGCTCGCCCGGCTGGCCGGGCGGCGGGACGTGGTGTTCGGCACCACCGTCGCCGGGCGGCCCACGGACCTGCCGGGCGCCGAGTCGCTGGTCGGCCTGTTCATCAACACCCTGCCGGTGCGGGCCGAACTGGCCGGGGACCTCACCGTCACCGACCTGCTGTCCGGCCTGCAGGCCCGGCAGGTGGCCCTGATGGGCCACCAGCACCTCGGTCTCACCGAGATCAGGCAACTCGCCGGGCCCGGCGCCGAGTTCGACACCCTGGTCGTCTACGAGAACTACCCGCGCCCCGCTCAGGCGGCTCCGGAGGGCCCCGACGCCCTCGTCATCCGGCCCGGCGGTCGGACCCGGGACGCCAGCCACTACCCGCTCGGGCTCATCGTCGCCCCGGGCGAGCGCCTGGAGCTGCAACTCGACTACCGGACCGACCTGTTCGACCGTGCCCGCGCCGAACAGATCCTCGCCGCGGTGCGCCGGGTGCTCGGCGCGTTCGCGGCGGACCCGGCGGCCCCCATCGGCCGCCTCGGACTGCTGGACGGGGACGGGCTCGCGCCCATCATCCGGGACTGGCACGACGTCGAGCCGACGGCGCCCATCACGACCCTGCCCGAGCTGCTCACCGCCCAGGCGCGCCGGACACCCGACGCGATCGCCCTCGACTCGGACGAGCGCACCCTCACCTACGCCGAGCTGGAAGCCGAGGCCGGCCGCCTCGCGCGCCACCTCGTCGCCGCCGGCGTGGGCGCCGAGACCCGCGTCGCCTTCCTCGCCGAGCGGTCGGTACGCACACATGTGGCGCTGCTCGCCGTCTCGATGGCCGGCGGGGCCTTCGTCCCGCTGGACCCGGGCCACCCCGCCGAGCGTCTCGCCCTCGTCCTCGACGACACCGACCCCGTCGCCGTGTTGTGCACCGAGGCCACCCACGGGCTGCTGCCCGAGTCGGCCCGCCGCCGGGCCATCGCCCTGGACGCCCCGGCCGTCGCCGCCGCCGTCGCGCTCCACGAGCCCGGCCCGCTGACCGACGCCGAGCGCGTCGCACCGCTACGGCCCACGCACGCCGCCTACGTCATCCACACCTCGGGCTCCACGGGACGGCCCAAGGGCGTCCTGGTCACCCACGCCGGGCTCGCCAACCTGGCGGCGGCACAGATCGACCGGTTCGCCGTCCACCCGCGGGCGCGGGTCCTGCAGTTCGCGTCGCTGAGCTTCGACGCCGCGGTGTCGGAGCTGTGCATGGCCCTGGGGTCGGGCGCCGCGCTGGTGGTCGCAGGCGCCGAGGCGCTGCCGCCGCACCTGCCGCTGGGCGAGGCGCTGCGCCGCACCCGGGCCACCCATGTCACCGTGCCGCCGGGCGTCCTGGCGGTGGAGGAGGACCTCCCGGAGGAACTGGAGACGCTCGTCGTGGCGGGTGAGGCCTGCCCGCCCGGACTGGTCGCCCGGTGGGCGCCCGGCCGGAGGATGATCAACGCCTACGGCCCGACCGAGGTGACGGTCTGCGCGGCGATGAGCGGGCCCCTGGACCCGGGGACGACGGCGGACGCGGGGGACGGCGGGGTTCCGATCGGGCGTCCGCTGCGGAACGCGCGCACCTACGTGCTGGACGCGTTCCTGCAGCCGCTGCCGGTGGGTATGACGGGCGAACTGTATGTGGCGGGCGTGGGTCTGGCCCGCGGCTACGCGGGTCGTCCGGAGCTGACGGCCGAGCGGTTCGTCGCCTCGCCCTTCGGCGACGGCGAGCGGATGTACCGCACGGGTGACCTGGTGCGGTGGACGGCGGACGGACAGCTGGAGTTCGTCGGCCGCGTCGACGAGCAGGTGAAACTGCGCGGCTTCCGGGTGGAGCCGGGCGAGGTGGAGGCGGCGCTTGCCGCGCATCCGCACGTGGAGCAGGCCGTGGTGACCGTCCGCGACGGGCAGTTGATCGGATACGCCGTCGGGGACACGGACGCCGACGGGCTGCGCGGGTTCGCGGCCGCGCGGCTGCCGGCGTACATGGTGCCGTCGGCACTGGTCGTGCTGGACGCGTTCCCACTGACCGTCAACGGCAAGGTGGACCGCGCGGCCCTCCCCGCGCCCGACCTCGGCGCGGGCACCACCCGCGCCCCGGAGACGCCGACGGAGGAGGCCCTGGCGCGGCTGTTCTGCGAGGTGCTGGACGTCGAGCGGGTCGGGGCGGAGGAGAGCTTCTTCGCGTTGGGTGGTGACTCGCTGCTGGTGATGCGGTTGATCGCGCGGGTGCGGGCGGTGTTGGAGGTGTCGGTGGGTGTGCGTGAGGTGTTCGCCGATCCGACGGTGGCGGGGGTGGCGCGGCTGGTGGAGGGTGCCGGGGCTTCGGGTCTGGCGTTGCGTCGGTGGGAGCGTCCGGAGCGGGTGCCGTTGTCGTTCGCGCAGCAGCGCATGTGGTTCCTCAACCGCATGGACGGCGCCGACGACGGCTCGGGGGCGGGAGCGGGGGCTGGGGCGTACAACCTGCCCTTCGCGCTGCGTCTGTCGGGCCGGCTCGACGCGGCGGCGCTGGCCAGGGCGCTGGGCGATGTGGCGGACCGTCACGAGAGCCTGCGCACGGTCTTCCCGGACGTGGACGGCGTGCCGTACCAGCGGGTACTGGAGGGCGCCGACGGCCGTCCGGAGCTGGTCGTGGTGGAGGCCGGTGAACGGTGGCCGGACGTGCTCGCGGAGGAGACGGGCCGCGGGTTCGACCTGGCGGCCGAGCTGCCCTGGCGGACCACCCTGCTGAAGGTGTCGGGCGAGGAGTGGGTCCTGCTGCTGGTGGCCCATCACATCGCGTCCGACGGATGGTCGATGGGCGTGCTGGCGAACGATCTCCAGGAGGCCTACCGCACGCGGCTCTCCGGTCGGGCCCCGCGGTGGGAGCCGCTGCCGGTGCAGTACGCGGACTACACACTGTGGCAGCGCGAAGCGCTGGGCGAACTCGAGGACCCCCGGAGCGCCGTCGCCGCCCAGGTCGCGCACTGGCGGCGGGCATTGGCGGGTGCGTCGCAGGAGACGGCGCTGCCGTTCGACCGTCCGCGTCCGGCGACGCCGACGTTCCGCAGCGGCTCGGTGCCCGTCGGGGTGGACGCGGCGACGCACGCCCGGCTGCTGGAGACGGCAGCGCGGGAAGGCGCCACCATGTTCATGGTCGTGCACGCCGCGCTGGCGGTGCTGTTGGCCCGGATGGGGGCGGGGGAGGACCTGTGCGTCGGTACGCCGGTGGCGGGCCGGTCGGACGCCCAGTTGGAGGGGTTGGCGGGGTTCTTCGTGAACACGCTGGTGCTGCGTTCGGACGCGTCCGGTGACCCGACGTTCGGTGAGTTGCTGGGCCGGGTGCGGGAGGCGGATCTGGCGGCGTACGCGCATCAGGACGTGCCGTTCGAGCGGCTGGTGGACGAGCTGAACCCGGAGCGGTCGGCGGCCCGCAACCCGCTGTTCCAGGTGATGCTGGCGCTGCAGAACGTCCCCGAGGCCCGCTGGGAGCTGGAGGGGCTGTGGGTGGAGCGGGTCCCGCCGGAGATGGACCCGGCGGCCCGGTTCGACCTGTCGGTGGACCTCGGCGAGCGCTGGTCCGAGCGGGGCGCGCCCGCCGGGTTGGCGGGCGGCATCCTGTTCGCCGCTGACTTGTTCGAGGAGGAGACGGTACGTCGCCTGGGCGAGCGGCTGGCACGGGTGCTGGAGCAGGTGGCGGCCGATCCGACGGTTCGGCTGAGTGGCATCGAGCTGTTGGACGAGGCCGAGCGGGCGGCGGTCGTGGAGGAGTGGAACGACACGGAGCGGCCCTTGGAGGCCGGGACGGTGCTGGAGCGGTTCCAGGGGTGGGTTCGGGCGACGCCGGGGGCGGTGGCGTTGTGGTCGGCGGGACGGTCGTTGACGTACGCCGAGGTGGACGCGCGGTCGGATGCTTTGGCGCGGGGGTTGGTGGCGCGGGGTGTGGGGCGTGAGGTGCGGGTGGGGCTATGCCTGCCGCGTGGTGTGGAGATGGTCGTGGCGCTGCTGGCGGTGTGGAAGGCGGGGGGCGCTTATGTGCCGCTGGATCCCGAATACCCGGCGGATCGGCTGGCGTTCATGGTCGCCGACAGTGGCGCCGAGGTCGTGCTGGTGGCGCCCGGGACGGCGGACCGGCTGCCGGAAGATGTCGTCACCGTCCAGGTGGACGAGGTGGCGGCCGAGCACGGGGAGCTGCCGAGGGTCGTTCCTGAGCAGTTGGCGTATGTCATCTACACCTCGGGTTCCACCGGTCGCCCCAAGGGTGTGGCGGTGGCGCATGGTTCGGTGGCGAATTTGGCGACGGCGATGCGTCCGGTGCTCGGTGTTGAGGCGGGTGTGACGGCGCTGCAGTTCGCCTCGTTCAGCTTCGACGCGGCGGTGCTGGACGTGGCGGTGACGCTGGCGGCGGGGGGCACGCTGGCGGTCGCTTCGTCCGAGGAGCGTCGGGATGGGGTGGCGCTCGCGGGGATGGTGGAGGCGGCCGGTGTCGAGGTGGCGAGTGTGGTGCCGTCGTTGTTGGGGGTGTTGGAGCCGGAGGCGGTGCCGGGTGTCGGGAACTGGGTGCTGGGTGCGGAGCGGTTGGAGGCGGGGCCGGCGGCGAAGTGGCGTGCGGGGGCTCGGGTGTGGAACACCTATGGGCCGACCGAGGCCACGGTCATCACCACGGCCGTCCTGCTGGAGGAGGGCATCACGGGCGACGACGCCCCACCGGCCATCGGCCGTCCACTCCCCAACGTCCGCACATACGTGCTGGACAAGTACCTGCGGCCGGTTCCCGTGGGTGTGACGGGTGAGTTGTACATCGCGGGGGCCGGTCTGGCCCGCGGCTACTTGGGTCGTCCGGAGCTGACGGCCGAGCGGTTCGTCGCCTGCCCCTTCGGGGACGGTGAGCGGATGTACCGCACGGGTGACCTGGTGCGGTGGGCGGCGGACGGGCGGCTGGAGTTCGTCGGGCGCGCGGACGAGCAGGTGAAGCTGCGCGGGTTCCGGGTGGAGCTGGGTGAGGTGGAGGCCGTCCTCGCCGCGCACCCGGAGGTGGAGCGGGCCGTGGCGATGGTCCGCGACAGCCGCCTCGTCGGGTACGTCGTCGGCGACGCGGAACCCGACGCCCTCCGCGCCTTCGCGGCCACCCGCCTGCCGGACTACATGGTCCCGTCCGCGACGGTCGTTCTCGAGGCCTTCCCCCTTACGGTCAACGGCAAGGTCGACCGTGCGGCCCTGCCCGCGCCGGATCGTGGCGTGGAGGGTTCCCGTGGCCCGGAGACGCCGATGGAGGAGGCCCTGGCGCGGTTGTTCTGCGAGGTGCTGGAGGTCGAGCAGGTGGGGGCGGAGGAGAGCTTCTTCGCGTTGGGTGGTGACTCGCTGCTGGTGATGCGGTTGATCGCGCGGGTGCGGGCGGTGTTGGAGGTGTCGGTGGGTGTGCGTGAGGTGTTCGCCGATCCGACGGTGGCGGGGGTGGCGCGGCTGGTGGAGGGTGCCGGCTCTTCGGGTCTGGCGTTGCGTCGGTGGGAGCGTCCGGAGCGGGTGCCGTTGTCGTTCGCGCAGCAGCGCATGTGGTTCCTCAACCGCATGGACGCCGTCGGTGAGAACACCGCCGCCTACAATCTCCCCCTCGTCCTGCGCATCTCCGGAGGGCTCGACGTCGACGCCCTGGCCGCGGCGCTGGGCGATGTGGCGGACCGGCACGAAAGCCTGCGCACGGTCTTCCCGGACGTGGAGGGCGATCCCTGCCAGCGGGTGCTGGAGGGCGCGGCGGGCCGCCCCGCGCTGGTCATCGTGGAGGCCGGTGAGCGGTGGCGGGAAGCGATGGCGGAGGAGATCGGTCGCGGCTTCGACCTGGCGACCGATCTGCCGTGGCGAACCAGCCTGCTGCGGGTCTCCGAGCAGGAGTGGATCCTGCTGCTGGTCGCCCATCACATAGCCGCGGACGGCTGGTCCATGGGCGTACTGGCCCGGGACCTCCAGACCTCCTACCGGGCGCGGTTGTCCGGTGGTGCCCCGAGCTGGGAACCCCTGCCGGTGCAGTACGCGGACTACGCGCTGTGGCAGCGCGAGGCGCTGGGCGAGCCGGACGACCCGAGCAGCGCGGCAGCCGGGCAGATCGCCCACTGGCGGCGGGCGTTGGCGGGAGCACCGCAGGAGACGGCGCTGCCCTTCGACCGGCCCCGCCCGGCGGTGCCGACATTCCGGAGCGGTTCGGCGCCGATGGCGGTGGACGCGGCCACGCATGTGCGGCTCGTCGAGCTGGCCTCGCGCGGCGGCGCCACGATGTTCATGGTGGTCCACGCGGCACTCGCCGCTCTCCTCGCGCGTCTCGGCGCCGGCACGGACCTGTGCGTCGGTACGCCGGTGGCGGGCCGGTCGGACGCCCAGTTGGAGGATCTGGCGGGGTTCTTCGTCAACACGCTGGTGCTGCGTTCCGACCTCTCGGGTGATCCGACGTTCGGTGAGTTGCTGGGCCGGGTGCGTGAGGCGGATCTGGCGGCGTACGCGCATCAGGACGTGCCGTTCGAGCGGCTGGTGGACGAGCTGAACCCGGAGCGGTCGGCGGCCCGCAACCCGCTGTTCCAGGTGATGCTCGCCCTGCAGAACGTCCCCGAGGCCCACTGGGATCTGGAGGGGCTGACGGTCGAGCAACTCCCTCCTACCGTGTCCCCCGCGCGGTTCGACCTGTCCGTGGGCCTGAGTGAGCGGTGGTCCGAACGGGGCGTCCCGGCCGGGTTGGAGGGCGGCATCCTGTTCGCCGCTGACCTGTTCGAGGAGGAGACGGTACGTCGCCTGGGCGAGCGGTTGGCACGGGTGCTGGAGCAGGTGGCGGCCGATCCGGAGCTGCGGCTGAGCGCCATCGAACTGCTGGAGGAGCCCGAGCGTGCTGCCGTGGTCGAGCGGTGGAACGCCACCGCCCGGCCGTTGGAGCCGGGCACTGTGCCGGACCGCTTCCGGGCATGGGCGGCGCAGGCACCGGACGCGGCCGCGCTGTGGTCGGGCGGCCGTTGCCTGTCCTACGCCGAGGTGGACGCGCGTACGGATGCTCTTGCCCGGGGGTTGGTGGCGCGGGGTGTGGGGCGTGAGGTGCGGGTGGGGCTGTGTCTGCCGCGTGGTGTGGAGATGGTCGTGGCGCTGCTGGCGGTGTGGAAGGCGGGGGGCGCTTATGTTCCGTTGGATCCGGAGTATCCGGCGGATCGGTTGGCGTTCATGGTCGCCGACAGTGGCGCCGAGGTCGTGCTGGTGGCGCCCGGGACGGCGGACCGGTTGCCCGATGATGTCGTCACCGTCCAGGTGGACGAGGTGGCGGCCGAGTACGGGGAGCTGCCGGAAGTCGATTCCGAGCAGTTGGCGTATGTCATCTATACCTCGGGTTCCACCGGTCGCCCCAAGGGTGTGGCGGTGGCGCATGGTTCGGTGGCGAATCTGGCGACGGCGATGCGTCCGGTGCTCGGTGTTGAGGCGGGTGTGACGGCGCTGCAGTTCGCGTCGTTCAGCTTCGACGCGGCGGTGCTGGACGTGGCGGTGACCCTGGCGGCCGGAGGGACGCTGGCGGTCGCTTCGTCCGAGGAGCGTCGGGATGGGGTGGCGCTCGCGGCGATGCTGACGGCCGGTGGGGTGGGGGTGGCGAGTGTGGTGCCGTCGTTGTTGGGGGTGTTGGAGCCGGAGGCGGTGCCGGGTGTCGGGAACTGGGTGCTGGGTGCGGAGCGGTTGGAGGCGGGGCTGGCGGCGAAGTGGCGTGCGGGGGCTCGGGTGTGGAACACCTATGGGCCGACCGAGGCCACGGTCATCACCACGTCGGTGCTGCTGGAGGAGGGCATCACGGGCGACGACGCCCCACCGGCCATCGGCCGTCCACTCCCCAACGTCCGGACCTATGTCCTGGACGGCTGCCTGCGGCCGGTTCCCGTCGGTGTGACAGGCGAGTTGTACATCGCCGGCGAGGGGCTGGCCCGGGGCTACATCAACCGCCCGGACCTGACCGCCGAGCGCTTCGTCGCCTGCCCCTTCGGGGACGGTGAGCGGATGTACCGCACGGGTGACCTGGCCCGTTGGCTGCCCGACGGGCAGTTGGCCTTCGTCGGGCGCGCGGACGCACAGGTGAAGATCCGCGGGTTCCGTGTGGAACCCGGTGAGGTCGAGGCGGTCCTGGCCGCGCATCCGGGAGTGGAGCAGGCCGCGGCGGTGGTCCGCGACGGTCGCCTGGTCGGCTACGCCGTCGGGGAGGCGGACGCGGAAACCCTGCGGGCCTTCGCGGCCACCCGCCTGCCGGACTACATGGTCCCGTCCGTCATCGTGGTTCTCGACGCTTTCCCCCTCACGGTCAACGGCAAGGTCGACCGTGCCGCTCTGCCCGCGCCGGATCGTGGCGTGGAGGGTTCCCGTGGCCCGGAGACGCCGACGGAGAGGGCCCTGGCGCGGCTGTTCGCCGAGGTGCTGGGCGTGGAGAGCGTGGGCGCGGAGGAGAGCTTCTTCGCCCTGGGCGGTGACTCGCTGTCGGTGATGCGGTTGATCGCCCGGGTGAGGTCTGCCCTGGAGGCCTCGGTGGGCGTCCGTGAGGTGTTCGCCGACCCGACCGTGGCCGGGCTGGCCCGTCTCGTCGACGGCGCGGAGACCTCCGCAGGCCTCCCGCTGCGCCGCCGGGAGCGCCCGGAGCGGGTGCCCCTCTCCTACGCGCAGCAGCGCATGTGGTTCCTCAACCGCATGGACGCCGTCGGCGAGAACACCGACGCCTACAACCTGCCGTTCGCGTTGCGTCTGTCGGGCACGCTGGACGTCGAGGCGCTGCGGGCGGCGTTGGGTGATGTCGCCGACCGTCATGAGAGCCTGCGCACGGTCTTCCCGGACGTCGAGGGGGTGCCGTATCAGGAGGTCCGTGAGGGTGCGGCCGGCCGTCCCCGGTTGCGGGTGATCGAGGCGGGGGAGCGGTGGCGTGACCTCATGCGGGAGGAAGCGGGTCGTGGTTTCGACCTGGCGGTCGATCTGCCGTGGCGGACCACCCTGCTGAAGGTGTCGGGCGAGGAGTGGGTGCTGCTGCTGGTGGCCCATCACATCGCGTCCGACGGCTGGTCGATGGGTGTACTGGCCCGCGACCTCGAGACCGCCTACCGTGCTCGCCTGTCCGGCGCCGCGCCGGGCTGGGAGCCGTTGCCGGTGCAGTACGCGGACTACGCGCTGTGGCAGCGTGAGGCGCTGGGCGACCTGGACGACTCCGGCAGCGCGGGCGCGGCGCAGATCGAGCACTGGAAGCGGACGCTCGGCGGGGCACCGCAGGAGACGGCGCTGCCTTTCGACCGTCCCCGCCCGGCGATACCGTCCTTCCGCAGCGGATCCGTACCGGTCGAGGTGGGCCCGGGGGCGCACGCCCGGCTGGTGGAGCTCGCCTCGCAGCGAGGGGCGACCATGTTCATGGTGGTCCACGCGGCACTCGCCGCCCTCCTCGCGCGCCTCGGCGCCGGCACGGACCTGTGCGTAGGTACGCCTGTGGCGGGCCGGTCGGAGGCACGACTGGAGGAGCTCGCGGGGTTCTTCGTCAACACCCTGGTGCTCAGGTCCGACCTGTCGGGCAACCCGACGTTCGACGAGCTGCTGGACCGCGTCCGCGCGTCGGACCTGGCGGCGTACGCGCACCAGGACATCCCCTTCGAGCGGCTGGTGGACGAGCTGAACCCGACCCGCTCCGCCGTCCGCAACCCGCTGTTCCAGGTGATGCTGGCGCTGCAGAACATCCCCGAGGCCCGATGGGACCTGGAGGGCCTGACGGTTGAGGAGATACCGCCGACGGCGGGCCTCGCCTCCCGCTTCGACCTCTCCATGACGCTCCGGGAGGGGCGGTCGGCCGACGGCTCGCCGGCCGGCCTGGGCGGGGGCATCCTCTACTCCGCCGACCTGTTCGACGAGCAGACGGTCCGGGCCGTCGCGACACGCCTGGTCCGCGTGCTGGAGCAGATCGCCGCCGACTCGACGACGCGGATCGGGGACCTGGACCTGCTGGGTGCCGACGAACGCGCCCTGGTGGTGGGGGAGTGGAACGCCACCTCCCGGCCGTCGGAGCCGGGCACCGTGCCGGACCGCTTCCGGGCATGGGCGGCGCGGACCCCGGACGCGGCCGCGCTGTGGTCGGGCGGCCGTTCCCTGACCTACGCCGAGGTGGACGCGCGCTCCGACGCCCTCGCGCGCGGACTGGTGGCGCGCGGGGTGGGACGCGAGGTGCGGGTGGGCCTGTTCCTGCCGCGCGGGACGGACATGATGGTGGCCGTCCTCGCGGTGTGGAAGGCGGGCGGGGCGTATGTGCCGCTGGACCCGGAGCATCCGTCGGACCGGATCGCCCACATGGTCGCCGACAGCGGGGCCCGGCTGGTGCTGGTGGCGCCCGAGACGGCGTCCCGGCTGCCCGCCGGCGTCGACGCCGTGCCCCTCGACGGGCTGGAGCGCGACTCCGGTGACCTGCCGGACCTCATGCCCGACCAGTTGGCGTACATCATCTACACCTCCGGGTCGACGGGCCGGCCCAAGGGCGCGGCCGTGGTCCACGGGGCCGTGGCGAACATGGCGACGGCGATGCGCCCGGTGGTGGGGGCCGAGACCGGGGTGACGACGCTCCAGTACACCTCGTTCAGCTTCGACGCCTCGGTGCAGGACTACGCGGTGACACTCACCGCCGGGGGCACCCTGGCCATCGCGTCGGCACAGGAGCGCCTGGACGCCGCCGCGCTGGTGGCGATGCTGGACGCCAGCGGGGCCTCCACCGGAGCCACGGTGCCGTCGCTGCTGGGCGTGCTGGAACCGGACGCGGTCCCCGGCCTGCGCAACTGGGTGCTCGGCGGGGAGCGGCTGGAGGCCGGACTGGCCGCCAAGTGGCGGGCCCGGGCCCGGGTGTGGAACGTCTACGGGCCGACCGAGGCCACCGTCGTCACGACGGCGGTGCTGCTCGACGAGGGCATCACCGCCGAGGACGCCCCGCCGACGATCGGCCGTCCGCTGGGGAACGTACGGACCTACGTGCTGGACGC
Source organism: Streptomyces sp. NPDC049687 (assembly GCF_044465285.1). Lineage (NCBI taxonomy): Bacteria > Bacillati > Actinomycetota > Actinomycetes > Kitasatosporales > Streptomycetaceae > Streptomyces > Streptomyces sp. NPDC049687. The sequence continues at coordinate 198,840 of NZ_JBITLN010000002.1, read as the reverse complement.
CTACCTGCGGCCCGTCCCCGTCGGCGTGACGGGCGAGTTGTACATCACCGGCGACGGGCTGGCCCGCGGCTACGTCAACAGGTACGGCCTGACGGCGGAGCGGTTCGTGGCCTCGCCCTTTGGCGACGGCGAGCGGATGTACCGCACCGGCGACCTGGTGCGGTGGACGGCCGACGGGGAGTTGGCGTTCCTCGGCCGCACGGACGAGCAGGTCAAGATCCGCGGGCTGCGCGTCGAACTCGGTGAGATCGAGGCGGCCTTGGCCGCGTACCCCCGGGTGGAGCAGGCCGTCGTGGTGGCACGCGAGGGCCGCCTGGTCGGGTACGTCACCGGGAACGCGGACGTCGGCGGTCTACGCGCCTTCGCCGGCACCCGGCTGCCCGACTACATGGTGCCGTCGGCGCTGGTCTCGCTGGACACGCTGCCGCTGACGGTGAACGGCAAGATCGACCGTGCGGCCCTGCCCGCCCCGGATCTCGGCGCCGAGCGTTCCCGCGATCCCGAGTCGCCGACGGAGGAGGCGCTGTGCGCCCTGTTCGCCGAACTGCTCGGCGTGGAGAGCGTGGGGGCGGAGGAGAGCTTCTTCGCGTTGGGTGGTGACTCGCTGCTGGTGATGCGGTTGATCGCGCGGGTGCGGGCGGTGTTGGAGGTGTCGGTGGGTGTGCGTGAGGTGTTCGCCGATCCGACGGTGGCGGGGGTGGCGCGGCTGGTGGAGGGTGCTGGGGCTTCGGGTCTGGCGTTGCGTCGGTGGGAGCGTCCGGAGCGGGTGCCGTTGTCGTTCGCGCAGCAGCGCATGTGGTTCCTCAACCGCATGGACGGCGCCGACGACGGCTCGGGGGCGGGAGCGGGGGCTGGGGCGTACAACCTGCCGTTCGCGCTGCGTCTGTCGGGCACGCTGGACGTCGAGGCGCTGCGGGCGGCGTTGGGTGACGTCGCCGACCGTCACGAGAGCCTGCGCACGGTCTTCCCGGACGTCGAGGGGGTGCCGTACCAGGAGATCCGTGAGGGCGAAGCCGGCCGTCCCCGGCTGCACGTGGCCGAGGCCGGGGAGCGGTGGCGGGAGGTGATGGCCGAGGAGGCCCGGCGTGGCTTCGACCTGCGGGCCGATCTGCCCTGGCGGACCACCCTGTTGACGGTGTCGGCGGAGGAGTGGGTCCTGCTGTTGGTGGCCCATCACGTCGCGTCCGACGGATGGTCGATGGGTGTGCTGGCGAAGGACCTCCAGGAGGCCTATCGGGCGCGGTTCTCCGGTGGGGCCCCGCGGTGGGAGCCGCTGCCGGTGCAGTACGCGGACTACGCGCTGTGGCAGCGCGAGGTGCTGGGCGAGCTGGACGATCCGAACAGCGCGGCGGCCGCTCAGATCGAGCACTGGAAGCGGACGCTCGCCGGGGCACCGCAGGAGACGGCGCTGCCCTTCGACCGCCCCCGCCCGGCCGTGCCGTCCTTCCGCAGCGGCGTGGTGCCGATGGGGGTGGACGGGGCGACGCACGCCCGGCTGGCCGAGCTGGCCTCGCGGAGAGGGACGACGATGTTCATGCTCGTCCATGCCGCGCTGGCGGTGCTGTTGGCCCGTATGGGGGCGGGGGAGGACTTGTGCGTCGGTACGCCGGTGGCGGGCCGGTCGGACGCCCAGTTGGAGGATTTGGCGGGGTTCTTCGTCAACACGCTGGTGCTGCGGTCCGACCTCTCGGGTGATCCGACGTTCGGTGAGTTGCTGGGCCGGGTGCGTGAGGCGGATCTGGCGGCGTACGCGCATCAGGACGTGCCGTTCGAGCGGCTGGTGGACGAGCTGAACCCGGAGCGGTCGGCGGCCCGCAACCCGCTGTTCCAGGTGATGCTGGCGCTGCAGAACGTCCCCGAGGCCCACTGGGAGCTGGAGGGCCTGCGGGTGGAGCAGATCCCGCCGGTGGCCGACCCCGCCGCGCGGTTCGACCTGTCGGTGGCGCTCAACGAGTGCCAGTCAGACGACGGCTCGCCGGACGGCCTGCGCGGCGGCATCCTGTTCGCCGCTGACCTGTTCGAGGAGGAGACGGTACGTCGCCTGGGCGAGCGGCTGGCACGGGTGCTGGAGCAGGTGGCGGCCGATCCGGAGCTGCGGCTGAGCGCCATCGAACTGCTGGAGGAGCCCGAGCGTGCTGCCGTGGTCGAGCGGTGGAACGCCACCGCCCGGCCGTTGGAGCCGGGCACCGTGCCGGACCGCTTCCGGGCATGGGCGGCGCAGGCGCCGGAGGCGACCGCGCTGTGGTCGGGCGGCCGTTCCCTGTCCTACGCCGAGGTGGACGCGCGTACGGATGCTCTTGCCCGGGGGTTGGTGGCGCGGGGTGTGGGGCGTGAGGTGCGGGTGGGGCTGTGTCTGCCGCGTGGTGTGGAGATGGTCGTGGCGCTGCTGGCTGTGTGGAAGGCGGGGGGCGCTTATGTTCCGTTGGATCCGGAGTATCCGGCGGATCGGTTGGCGTTCATGGTCGCCGACAGTGGCGCCGAGGTTGTGTTGGTGGCGCCCGGGACGGCGGACCGGTTGCCCGATGATGTCGTCACCGTCCAGGTGGACGAGGTGGCGGCCGAGTACGGGGAGCTGCCGGAAGTCGATTCCGAGCAGTTGGCGTATGTCATCTACACCTCGGGTTCCACCGGTCGCCCCAAGGGTGTGGCGGTGGCGCATGGTTCGGTGGCGAATCTGGCGACGGCGATGCGTCCGGTGCTCGGTGTTGAGGCGGGTGTGACGGCGCTGCAGTTCGCGTCGTTCAGCTTCGACGCGGCGGTGTTGGACGTGGCGGTGACGCTGGCGGCGGGGGGCACGTTGGCGGTCGCTTCGTCCGAGGAGCGTCGGGATGGGGTGGCGCTCGCGGGGATGGTGGCGGCGGCCGGTGTCGAGGTGGCGAGTGTGGTGCCGTCGTTGTTGGGGGTGTTGGAGCCGGAGGCGGTGTCGGGTATCGGGAACTGGGTGCTGGGTGCGGAGCGGTTGGAGGCGGGGCTGGCGGCGAAGTGGCGTGCGGGGGCTCGGGTGTGGAACACCTATGGGCCGACCGAGGCCACGGTCATCACCACGTCGGTGCTGCTGGAGGAGGGCATCACGGGCGACGACGCCCCACCGGCCATCGGCCGTCCACTCCCCAACGTCCGGACCTATGTCCTGGACGGCTGCCTGCGGCCGGTTCCCGTCGGTGTGACGGGTGAGTTGTACATCGCGGGGGCCGGTCTGGCCCGCGGCTACCTGGGTCGTCCGGAGCTGACGGCCGAGCGGTTCGTGGCCTCACCGTTCGGCGACGCCGAGCGGATGTACCGCACGGGTGACCTGGCCCGTTGGCTGCCCGACGGGCAGTTGGCCTTCGTCGGGCGCGCGGACGCACAGGTGAAGATCCGCGGGTTCCGTGTCGAACCCGGCGAGGTCGAGGCGGTACTCACGGCGCACCCGGACGTCAGGACGGCCGTGGCCATGATCCGCGACGGTCGCCTGGTCGGCTACGCCGTCGGGGAGGCGGACGCGGAAACCCTGCGGGCCTTCGCGGCCACCCGCCTGCCGGACTACATGGTCCCGTCCGCCGTGATGGTGCTGGACGCCTTGCCCCTCACGGTCAACGGCAAGGTCGACCGTGCCGCTCTGCCCGCGCCGGATCGTGGCGTGGAGGGTTCCCGTGGCCCGGAGACGCCGACGGAGGAGGCCCTGGCGCGGTTGTTCTGCGAGGTGCTGGAGGTCGAGCAGGTGGGGGCGGAGGAGAGCTTCTTCGCGTTGGGTGGTGACTCGCTGCTGGTGATGCGGTTGATCGCGCGGGTGCGGGCGGTGTTGGAGGTGTCGGTGGGTGTGCGTGAGGTGTTCGCCGATCCGACGGTGGCGGGGGTGGCGCGGCTGGTGGAGGGTGCCGGCTCTTCGGGTCTGGCGTTGCGTCGGTGGGAGCGTCCGGAGCGGGTGCCGTTGTCGTTCGCGCAGCAGCGCATGTGGTTCCTCAACCGTATGGGCGTCTCCGGCGACGGTGACGGCGCTGGGGCGGGGGCTGGGGCGTACAACCTGCCGTTCGCGTTGCGTCTGTCGGGCACGTTGGACGTCGAGGCGCTGCGGGCGGCGTTGGGTGATGTCGCCGACCGTCATGAGAGCCTGCGTACGGTCTTCCCGGACGTCGAGGGGGTGCCGTATCAGGAGGTCCGTGAGGGTGCGGCCGGCCGTCCCCGGTTGCGGGTGATCGAGGCGGGGGAGCGGTGGCGTGACCTCATGCGGGTGGAGGCGGGTCGTGGTTTCGACCTGGCGGTCGATCTGCCGTGGCGGACCACCCTGCTGAAGGTGTCGGGCGAGGAGTGGGTGCTGCTGTTGGTGGCCCATCACATCGCGTCCGACGGCTGGTCGATGGGTGTACTGGCCCGCGATCTCGAGACCGCCTACGGTGCTCGCCTGTCCGGCGCCGCGCCGGGCTGGGAGCCGTTGTCGGTGCAGTACGCGGACTACGCGCTGTGGCAGCGTGAGGCGCTGGGCGACCTGGACGACTCCGGCAGCGCGGGCGCGGCGCAGATCGAGCACTGGAAGCGGACCCTCGCCGGGGCACCGCAGGAGACGGCGCTGCCCTTCGACCGTCCCCGCCCGGCGATACCGTCCTTCCGCAGCGGATCCGTACCGATGGCGGTGGACGCGGCCACGCATGTGCGACTCGTCGAGCTGGCCTCGCGCGGCGGCGCCACGATGTTCATGGTGGTCCACGCGGCACTCGCCGCTCTCCTCGCGCGTCTCGGCGCCGGCACGGACCTGTGCGTCGGTACGCCGGTGGCGGGCCGGTCGGACGCCCAGTTGGAGGATTTGGCGGGGTTCTTCGTGAACACGCTGGTGCTGCGTTCGGACGCGTCCGGTGACCCGACGTTCGGTGAGTTGCTGGGCCGGGTGCGTGAGGCGGATCTGGCGGCGTACGCGCATCAGGACGTGCCGTTCGAGCGGCTGGTGGACGAGCTGAACCCGACCCGCTCGGCGGCCCGCAACCCGCTGTTCCAGGTGATGCTCGCCCTGCAGAACGTCCCCGAGGCCCGCTGGGACCTTGCCGGCCTGACGGTCGAGCAGATCCCGCCCGCGATGGACCCGGCGGCCCGGTTCGATCTCTCCCTGACGCTGAACGAGCGCCGCACCGGGGACGGCTCCCCGGACGGCCTCGGCGGCGGGATCCTGTTCGCCAGGGACCTGTTCGAGGAGGAGACGGTACATCGCCTGGGCGAGCGGCTGGCACGGGTGCTGGAGCAGGTGGCGGCCGATCCGGAGCTGCGGCTGAGCGCCATCGAACTGCTGGAGGAGCCCGAGCGTGCTGCCGTGGTCGAGCGGTGGAACGCCACCGCCCGGCCGTTCGAGCCGGGCACCGTGCCGGACCGCTTCCGGGCATGGGCGGCGCAGGCGCCGGACGCGGCCGCGCTGTGGTCGGGCGGCCGTTCCCTGACCTACGCCGAGGTGGACGCGCGCTCCGACGCCCTCGCCGGCGGGCTGGTCGCGCGGGGTGTGGGGCGTGAGGTGCGGGTGGGGCTGTGCCTGCCGCGCGGTGCCGAGATGGTCGTGGCGCTGCTGGCGGTGTGGAAGGCGGGGGGCGCTTATGTGCCGTTGGATCCCGAATACCCGGCGGATCGGCTGGCGTTCATGGTCGCCGACAGTGGCGCCGAGGTCGTGCTGGTGGCGCCCGGGACGGCGGACCGGCTGCCCGATGATGTCGTCACCGTCCAGGTGGACGAGGTGGCGGCCGAGTACGGGGAGCTGCCGAGGGTCGTTCCTGAGCAGTTGGCGTATGTCATCTATACCTCGGGTTCCACCGGTCGCCCCAAGGGTGTGGCGGTGGCGCATGGTTCGGTGGCGAATCTGGCGACGGCGATGCGTCCGGTGCTCGGTGTTGAGGCGGGTGGGACGGCGCTGCAGTTCGCCTCGTTCAGCTTCGATGCGGCGGTGCTGGACGTGGCGGTGACCCTGGCGGCCGGAGGGACGCTGGCGGTCGCCTCGGCCGACGAGCGCCTGGATGCCGCGGCCCTCGCGCGCATGGCCGGGGCGGCCGGGGTGGGGACGGCGAGCGTGGTGCCGTCGCTCCTGGGCGCGCTGGACCCGGCGGCGATGTCCGGCATCGGCAACTGGGTCCTCGGCGCCGAGCGGTTGGACGCGGGGCTCGCTGCCGAGTGGCGGTCCGGCGCCCGCGTCTGGAACACCTACGGCCCCACCGAGGCCACCGTCATCACCACGGCGGTCCTGCTGGACGAGGGCATCACGGGCGACGACGCGCCCCCGGCCATCGGCCGGCCCCTGCCCAACGTCCGCACCTATGTGTTGGACGCGTATCTGCGCCCCGCCCCGGTCGGAGCGACGGGAGAGCTGTACATCGCGGGGTCCGGCCTGGCCCGCGGCTACCTGGGCCGCCCCGAGCTGACGGCCGAGCGGTTCACCGCCAACCCGTTCGGTGACGGCGAGCGGGTGTACCGCACCGGGGACCTGGCCCGCTGGACGGCCGACGGGCAGCTGGAGTTCGTCGGGCGTGCCGACGCGCAGGTGAAGATCCGGGGCTTCCGTGTCGAACCCGGCGAGGTCGAGGCCGTCCTCGCGGCCCATCCGGACGTCAGGACCGCCGTGGCGGTGGTCCGTGAGGACCGCCCGGGGCATCCGCGCCTCGTCGGCTACGTCCTGCCGGCCGGCCCCGAGGGCACCGACGCCGACACACTGCGCGCCTTCGCCGCCACCCGGCTTCCCGACTACATGGTCCCGTCGGCGGTGATGGTCCTCGACGCCCTGCCCCTCACCGTCAACGGCAAGGTCGACCGGGCCGCCCTGCCCGCCCCCGACCTCGCCGACGAGGCCGGGCTCCGTCCCCGGACCGAGGCGGAGGCGCTGCTCTGCACCCTGTTCGGCGAGGTGCTGGACGTCGAGGGAGTCGCCGCCGACGGCAACTTCTTCGACCTGGGCGGCAACTCCGCGCTCGCGATGCACCTCGCGGGGCGCATCCGGTCGGAGCTGGGCGCCGAGCTGGACATGAAACAGTTCTTCGGCGAGCCCACGCCGATCGGCACGGCGCGCGTCCTGGGTACGAAGACGCGCCCGTCGCTGCTCGCGGTCGACCACGAGGGCGGTGTGGCGCCGGCGACGGCCGAGCAGCGGCGCGTCTGGCGGCGCGGCGCCGAGAACCCGCACACGCGGTCCCTCCAGTCGTCCGTCGCCCTCCGCCTGCGCGGCGAGCTGGACCGTGACGCCCTGCGGGCGGCCCTGGCGGACGTGGCCGGGCGGCACGACATCCTGCGGACGGTGTTCGCCGAGACCGCGGACGGCGGCCTGCTCCAGCGGGTCCTGGACGCCGACGGCCCCGAGTCGCCGGCCGTCCCCGCCCTCCCGGCCGTCGAGGCGACCGAGGACGAGCTTCCCGCCCTCCTGGCCGCCCACGCCGCCCGCCGCTTCGACCTCACGCGCGAGACACCGTGGACGCCCGTCCTGTTCGCGCTCTCCGAGGCCGACCACGTCCTCCTCCTCACCCTGCACCGCATCGGCGTCGACGACGCCTCCCGGGACGCCCTCGTCCGTGACGTCGCCGTGGCGTACGGTGCCCGCCGGGAGGGACGGGCCCCCGAACGGGCGCCGCTGCCACTGCAGTTCGCCGACTACGCGGACTGGGAGACCAGGCTGCTCAAGGACGCGGACGACGCCGAGAGCCTCGCCGGCGACCAGCTCGCGTACTGGACGGAGGTGCTGGCGGACGCCCCGCCCGCCACCGTGCTCCCGACGGACCGGCCGCGCCCCGCGCGGCCGAGCCACCGAGCCGGTTCGGTGCCGCTGCGCATCGCGGCCCCGGTGCACGCGCGCCTGATGACGGCGGCCGCGTCCCAGGGCACGGACGCGCCCGGCGTCGTCCACGCCGGGCTGGCCATGCTCCTCGCGCGGATGGGGGCCGGCACCGATCAGACGATCGGCCGCCTGCGCCAGCGCCCGGAGGCCGAGGGCGAACTGGAGGCCGCCGTGGGCCCGTTCACCGGATGGCTCCCGCTGCGCACCGACGTCTCGGGCGACCCGACGTTCCGGGAGATGCTGGAGCGCGTCCAGGACACGGCCCGGGAGGCAGGACGGTACGCGGACGTCCCCTTCGCGCGCGTCGCCGAGGCCCTGGCCGCCGTGGACGGGGCGCCCGGCGACCCTCACCCGCTCTTCCAGGTCGCCCTCGATGTCCGGGACGACACCGCGCAGAAGTGGGATGTTCCGCTGCTGCCGGGCCTGGGCACCTCGGCGGTCGACCTCGGCGCCCCTGCCACCGGACTCGACCTGTCGGTGCGGCTGACCCACCGGCACCGGGACGACGGCGGCCCCGGCGGCCTCGACGGCAGCCTGGACTACGCCGAGGAACTGTTCGACCGGGCCACCGCGGCCGGCCTCGCGGAGCGCCTGATCCGCCTCCTCGAACAGGTGGCGGACGAGCCCGACCTGAGGCTGAGCCGGATCGACATCCTGCTCGGCGCCTCGGAGTCGCGCCGATTGACCGAGGAGTGGAACCGCGGCGCGATCCGGGTACCGGACGGCACCGTGCTCCAGGCGCTCGCCGAGGCGACGGCCGGCGACCCGCGCGCCGTGGCGGTCCGGGACCGGGACGGCCTCCTGAGCCGCCGAGCCCTGGACCGGGCGGCGCGGTGGCTCGCCGCCCGGCTGGACCGGCACGGGGTCGGGGCGGGCGACACCGTCGTGGTCGCGGCCCGACCAGGCACCGGCTGGGCGGTCGCCGTCCTCGGGGTGCTCAGGTCCGGGGCGGCCTGCCTGATCGCCGATCCGGACGACCCGGCGGGCCCATTGGCGGCCGCCGCCGCGCTGGGCTGCGCCCGCCCGGCCGCGATCGTCCGGTCGGGCGGTGCCCCGGCCGGCGTACCGGGGGAGGTGCCGGTGCTGCGGACGGAGGACGCGATCCGCGACGGCGGCAGGCGACTGCGCCGTCCCGCCACCGTCCCTGAACCGCTCCCGTCGCAACCGGCGGTGGTGCTCCCCGCCCGTACGCCGGACGGCGCCCTCGTCGGCGAACAGGTGGACCACCGGTCCCTGCTGGGCCGCGTGATGGACCGTCAGGCTGCCTCCGCCAGGCCGAAAGCGGGGCCGGAACCGGCCTCCACGGCCTCCGGGGCGACGGTGGCCGACGGCGCGGTCCGCCTGGACGCCGGCACTCCCGTCGCCGAACTGCTCGTCGCGCTGCTGGCCGCGCTGTGCGACGGCCGTACGGTCGCGGTGGACCCGGCCGGCGCCCCCACCACGGAGCCTCGGACCCCCGAGCCCGCGACGGCCGCCGTCCCCCTGCCCCGCACCGCCCGCGCCTACGTCCTCGACGACCTGCTGCGCCCGGTCCCGGTCGGCGTGGCCGGCGATCTGTACGTGGCGGGCCCGTCCCTGGCCCGCGCCTACGTCGGCGCCCCCGCCCGCACCGCGGGCAGCCTGGTGGCCTGCCCGTTCGAGCCCGCCGGCGCCCTGATGCTGCGCACCGGACGGCGCGCCGCATGGACCTCCGCCGGACTCGTGGAGGCTCGTGCGGCGGAGGACGGCGGCACCGTCCGGACGGCGCGGCGCCGCGGCGGCCGCGGCCGCGACGACCTCGACGCGCTGCTGCCCCTGCGCACCGGAGGCTCCCGCCCGCCGCTCTTCTGCCTCCACCACAGCACGGGCCTCAGCTGGGGCTACGCCGCGCTGCTGCGGCATCTGCCGGCGGACCTGCCGGTCTACGGCCTGCAGGCGCGCGGCCTCTCCGACCCCGGGGCGAGGCCGGGCAGCGTGGACGAGATGGTGGCCGACTACGTCGACCGGATCCGCTCCGTGCAGCCCGAGGGGCCGTACCACCTGCTCGGCTGGTCCCTCGGCGCGGTGCTGGCCCACGCCGTCGCCACCGCGCTGGAGGAGCGCGGCCAACAAGTCGAGCTACTGGCCCTGTTGGACGGCTTCCCCGGTGGCCCACGCCGCCTCACCGACGACCCGTCGCAGGACGGCGGGGAGAACGAAAAGGCGTACGCCGGGGTGCACGAGGCACAGAGCGCGCCCGCCGGAGCCGCTCCCGGTGAGGTGGACCGGGAGGGCCGCGCCGTCTTCGGCGATCCGGACGGCGGGGGGCAGGGGGCCGGGCCGCTCCTGCGCCACATGGCCGAGACGATGGGCCACCTGGCGGGACTGGCGGAGGGCCACACGCCCCGCCGCTTCGGCGGTGACGCGCTGCTGTTCCTCGCCGCCGAGGACCGCGCGGTGCGGCTGTCCCCGGCGGCGGCGCGGGCGATCTGGGCGCCGTACGTCGCGAGCGGCGTCGAGGTGCACGAGGTCGCCGCCGACCACGATGGGATGCTCCGGCCCGCGAGCGCCGCGATCGTCGGCCAGGTGGTCGCACAGCGGCTCACCGCGCCCGGCCCCGCCACCCCGGCGGAGTCCGCCGGCTCCGCCGATCAGCCCAACTCCACGTCGGAAAGGTAGGACCCCGTATGTCGCAGCAACTCGAAGTCCCGGTCGACAAACGCCGGGACGTGCTCGACCCGGTGCCGGAACTGCTGGAACTGGGCGCGCGGGCGCCCCTCTTCAGGGACACGATCACCGGGGTGTTCGACTGGATGGCGGTCGGCCGCGGGGTGGTGAGGGAGATCCTCGGCGACGCCGAGCGGTTCTCCAGCAACCCTCCCCCGGACGGAGACGGCCGCCGGATGGCTCCCCAGCCGGGGAATCTGCTGCAGAGCGATCCGCCGTCCCACACCCGCCTGCGCCGGTTCGTGGTGCCGCTGTTCACGGTGCGTCGGATGCAACGCCTGGCGCCGACCGTGGAGCGGATCGTCGCGGAGCGCCTGGACCTGCTGGAGCGGTCGGGCCGGCCGGCCGACCTGATGAGGCTCTTCGCCCGGCCGGTGGCCGGCCTGACCTGCGCCGCCCTGCTGGGTCTGCCCCGGGACGACCTGACCGAGCTGTCCCGGCTGGCAGACCACCGCGCCTCTCCGCACAGCCCTCGCCGGGACCCGGCGTCACGCGCCTACTTCGCGCACATACTGCGGCTCGTGGTGGACCGGCGCCGCGATCCGGGTGACGACCTGCTCGGGACGCTGATCCGGGAGCACGGGGACGAACTGGACGACGAAGAGCTGGCCGGGCTCTGCGAGGGCATCATCTCCGGCACCCTCGAGAACTCCGCGGAGATGCTCGGTCTGAGCACGCTGGCGCTGATACGCCATCCCGACCAGGCGGCGCTGCTGCGTGAGCGGCCCGAGCTGATGGAACGCGCGGTGGAGGAACTGCTGCGCTATGTCTCCGTGGTGGCCGCCGTCTCCCCGCGTACCGCGCAGCAGGACGTGACGATCGGCGGCGAGACCATCAAAGCCGGTGAGGTCGTGGCCTGTTCGGTGTTCGCCGCCAACCGCTGCCCGCACGCCGACGGGGCCGCGGACGGGCTGGACATCACCCGGGAGCCCGGCAGCCACCTGGCCCTGGGCCACGGCATCCACTTCTGCCTGGGTGCCGCTCTGGCCCGCATGCAGCTGCGCGTCGCCCTCACGGGCCTGCTGGAACGGTTCCCCGGACTGCGGCTCGGGGTCGGCGTGGACGAGCTGCGATTCCGACTTCTGGCGCCGCAGTACGGCGTCGAGACGCTTCCGGTGATCTGGTGAGGCGGGGAGAAGGGGGGACGGGCATGGACGAGGCCGTGGGCACGGACGTGGGCGTCGATGAGTCCGTGGGGACGGACGAGGCTCGCGTCGGGATCCGGGTGGACCGTGACAGGTGCGCGTCCACGGGCCTGTGCGCCCTGTTCTCGCCCGAGTTCTTCGACCAGTCGGAGACGGACGGCCGAGTGCTGCCACGGGCCCGCGACGCCGCGCTCGGCGCGCTGCCCGCGCTGCGGGCGGCGGCGGCCCGCTGTCCGGCCGAGGCCATCACCGTCGTGGCGCCCAGCGGGCGGGGGGAGCGTCGGCAGATGCCGGACTGACGCGACGGTCGCGCGGGGCGCCCGTTGCAACCGCCGTGTGACCGGGTGCCCCGTAGAACTGCTGATATGCCGAAGAATCAGAAGCGTGTGACCGGCCCCCTCCTGGTGGTCGTGTCCGTGGTGACGGCCGGAACACTGCTCGCCGGCTGTTCGTCGGACTCGAGCGATTCCTCCACCGAGAATGTGGGCACCTCGTCGAATTCCGCGAACAAGGCGTTCCAGCAGGCTCTGGCCTATTCGAAATGCATGCGGGAGAACGGTCTCTCGTCATTCCCCGACCCGAAGCAGGACAGCCAGGGTCGCATCATGCTCCAGCCCGCCGAGGGCGTCGACCCGAACTCGACGGCGTACCAGGAGGCCGCGTCGGCCTGCCAGTCGCTGAACCCGCAGGGCACCACCGGCGACTCCGCCGGCGGGCAGGCCCTCGATCCGGCGAAGGTCGCGAAGTGGGCCAAGTGCCTCCGCGAGAACGGTCTGCCCAACTTCCAGGACCCGCAGATCAACGGGAACTCGATGCTCATCGACGCGGGCGCGGCCGGCATCACCGGGCCAGAGGACCCCAAGTTCGCCAAGGCCGCGCAGGCGTGCTACAGCATCCGGCCCGGCGGCATGCTGGGCTTCATGGGCGGTGGCCCCCGGTGACAAGCCAGCAGGAGGAGGGCACCGCGGAGTTGACGCCCGTCGCGGGCGGGGAACTGGAGCCCCGCACCTCGTCCCTCGCTCCCGTCGAGGGAGGCGGCGGCGCGGTGGAGCAGAGGCCGGCGGAGAGCCGCCCGCGACGCCGCAAGGTGCGCATCGCGGTGATCGCGGCGTGCGCGGTGGTGGTCGCCGCGACGGCGGTCGCCGCCGGCACGGGCGTGATCGGCGGCGGGAGCCACCAGGCCGCGGCCGCTGCGCCGTCCGGGCCGCCGGCCACGGCGAAGGTGCAGCGGACGACGCTGGCGAGCTCCCAGACCGTGGACGGACAGCTGGGGTACGGAGAAGCGTCGGCCGTCCGGGCCCCGTCGTCCTCCGGTGCCACGGGGACCGGGCCGTCCGGCGGGGGCGCCGCGAGCGGGGGCGACGGGATCGTCACGTGGATGCCGTCGGACGGCGACACCATCACCCGTGGGGAACCGGTCTACAAGGCCGACCAGAAGTCGGTCCCGCTGCTGTACGGCTCGGTGCCGTTGTACCGGACCCTGAGTGAGGGCAGCACGGGCGGCGACGTGAAGATGCTGGAGCAGAACCTCCGGGCGCTCGGCTACCGGGGCTTCACGGTCGACGACACCTACTCCTCGGGCACGGCCGCGGCGGTCAGGAAGTGGCAGGGAAAGCTCGGCCGTTCCAAGACCGGTGAGGTCTCGGTGGGCGACGCGGTGGTGGCCACCGGCGCACGGCGGGTCGCCCAGACGGCGCTCGCCCCCGGCGACACCCTCACCGGAAACGTGCTCACGTGGACGGGCACCGGGCGGGTCGTCTCCGTGGACCTGGACGTGCAGTACGCCAACCTGGCGAAGAAGGGCGTCGAGGCGACGGTCACGCTGCCGGACAACTCGACGGTGACCGCCACCGTGACGAAGGTCGGCACCCCGACGTCGAGCGGAGCGTCCTCGTCCGGTTCCTCGGGTACGAGCTCGTCGTCCAACTCGTCCAACTCGTCCGGCGCCTCGAACGCCATTGTGCCGGTCGAGCTGACGGCAAAGGAATCGAAGAAGCTGGGCGGCTACCAGGCCGCCGCCGTCAGTGTCGCGTTCGCCTCCGAAACACGTCCGAACGTACTGGCCGTTCCGGTGAACGCCCTGGTGGCGCTGCCCAAGGGCGGCTACGCGGTGGAGGTGGTGACCGGCTCGACGTCCGAGTACCGACCGGTGACCCTCGGGATGTTCGGCAACGGCATGGTCGAGGTCACCGGCGCGGGCATCACCGCGGGCACGGTCGTGGGGGTCCCCAAGTGACCGTAGCCGCCCATCCGGTGATCGAGCTGGCCGGGGTCAGCAAGTCCTACGGTGACGTGGCCGCCCTGGTCGCGGCGGACCTCGTGGTCCACCCCGGCGAGATGCTCGCGGTCGTCGGGCCGTCCGGCTCGGGCAAGTCCACCATGCTCAACATCATGGGCACGCTGGACCGGCCCTCGTCCGGGACCGTGTCGATCGCCGGCCACGCCGTGGACTCCCTCAACGACCGCGAGCTGTCCGCGCTACGGGCCGGGACCATCGGCTTCGTCTTCCAGCAGTTCCACCTCGCGGCCGGCGTCCCCGCGCTCGACAGCGTGGCCGACGGCCTGCTCTACAGCGGCCGTCCGCGCCGCGAGCGGCGCCGGGTCGCCGAACAGGCGCTGCGCAGGGTGGGCCTCGGCCACCGGCTCTACCACGAGCCGCAGCAGCTGTCCGGCGGTGAGAAGCAGCGCGTGGCGATCGCCCGCGCGGTGGTCGGCGACCCGCCGCTGCTGCTGGCCGACGAGCCGACCGGCGCGCTGGACTCCCGCTCGGGGACGGTCGTCATGGAGCTGCTGCACGAGCTGCACGAGGCGGGGACGACGGTGGTGGTCATCACCCACGACCGGGACATCGCCGAGTCCCTGCCGCGCGAGGTCAGGGTGCGGGACGGCCGTATCGAGCACGACTCGGGGGAGACGGCGACCCGGGCCCTGCTGCCCACGGGGGTGGAGCGATGAGTACGAGCACGACACACGAGGCGTGGCCGGCCGAACGGCAGCGGCCCTGGGCCGGTTCACCCCCGCCGCCGCGGCCCCGGGCGGCCCGGATGAGCCTGGCCGACGTGGCCCGGGTGGGCGGCTCGGGCCTGCGCTCGCGGCCCATGCGGGTCTTCCTGTCCGCCCTGGGCATCGCGATCGGCATCGCCGCGATGATCGGCGTGGTGGGCATCTCCACCTCGTCGAGGAACGACCTGAACAAACAGTTGGCCGCGCTCGGCACGAACCTCCTCACGGTGGTCCCGGGGTCCACCATGACCGGCGGTACCGCCCATCTGCCCAAGGACTCCGTCGCGATGATCGCGAACCGGCCGGACGTCACCTCGGCCTCCGCGGTGGGCGCCACGCGCGCGAAGGTCTACCGCAGCGACCGCGTCCCGACGGTGCAGACCGGAGGCATCACCGTCAACGCCGCCCGGACCGACCTGCTCCGCTCCGTGGGCGGCGAGATCGTGGACGGCAGCTGGCTCAACGGCGCCACCAGCCGCTACCCGGCGGTGGTACTGGGCCCGCAGGCCGCGCAGAGCCTCGGCATCCACCGGGCCGGGTCCGACGTGCAGGTGTGGCTCGGCGACCAGTGGTTCACCGTGGTGGGTCTGCTGGCCCCCAACCAGCTGGTGCCCGCCCTCGACGCACAGGTTTTCGTGGGCTGGCCGGTCGCGGAGCGGATCCTGTCCTTCGACGGCTACCCCACGACGATCTACACGCGGGCCGAGGAAGCGGACGTCGAGAAGGTGCAGGGCGTGCTGGGCGCCACCGCCGACCCGCAGGACCCCAACGAGGTCAACGTCTCGCGGCCCTCCGACGCGCTCGCCGCCAAGCACGCCACGGACAACGCGCTGAGCGGACTGCTGGTGGGCCTGGGCGGGGTGGCGCTGCTGGTCGGTGGCGTCGGAGTGGCCAACACCATGGTCATCTCGGTGCTGGAGCGGCGCTCGGAGATCGGGCTGCGCCGCTCCCTCGGCGCCACCCGGGGCCAGATCAGGACCCAGTTCCTCGCCGAGGCGCTGCTGCTGTCCGGGCTCGGCGGTCTGGGCGGCGTGCTGCTGGGCATCGGCGTCACCGGCGGGTACGCCGCCTACCAGGGGTGGGCCGCGCTGGTGCCGCTGTGGGCGATGGCCGGAGGCTTGGGCGCCACCCTCGTCATCGGAGGGCTGGCCGGCTTCTACCCGGCGGTCCGGGCGGCCCGGCATCCCCCGACGGAGGCCCTCGCGTCCAACTAGCCGGCACCGACCGCGGGTTGACACCCGTAACCCGGCCGACCCGGTGTCCAAGTGCCCGGGTCGGCCGGTTGGACGACGCTGTCGCGTCGGGAACGGGGCATGTGAGACTGGTCGCCCGACTACGCCCCCCACGGAAAAACAATACCTATACCCGTGGATTGTTTCCTCGAATTGGCGAGCTTTGTTCGCCGCGTATGAGTCGGCTAAAGTTTTTCCATCCGGCGAGAAATGCGCGAGGAACACGATTCGTGGGAGTGAATATGGCGAACCCGTTCGACGATGAAAACGGGACCTTTCTGGTGCTCATCAACAGGGAGAACCAGCACTCGTTGTGGCCCGCGTTCGCGGAAATTCCGAATGGCTGGAGGCTCGCTTTCGGAGAGGCCACACGCAAAGAATGCCTCGCCTATGTGGAGGAGAACTGGACGGATCTCCGTCCGCAGAGCCTCATCGACGCGATGAGGGAGACCGAGGCGGCCCGCTAGGGATGCGCCCGACCGCAGCGACGCGACCCAGGGGGTATCTGTGGCCATGATGGGCGGCCCCGGACCGATCATGATCCGATCGGACGGGCCGGACTCCTCGACCAAGAGCCAGCGGGCGAAGCCCGGAACGACGAAGAGAATCATCCCGTACACCCGGGGGCACCGCCGCGCCATCGGCCTTCTCGTGGTCTGCACCACGTTGAACGCCGCGTGCGCGGTGGCCCCGCCCCTGCTGCTCAAGTACCTGATCGACGACGGCATCATGGCCCGCGACACCGGGACCGTGGTCTGGCTCGCGGCCGCGGTGGCCGCGGTCGCCGTGCTGGCCGCCCTGGTGGGGTTCGGGGAGACCTGGTTCTCCGCCCGGGTCAGCGAGGGACTGGTCTACGGCCTCCGGGTCCAGGTCTTCGACCATGTGCAGCGCCAGTCCCTCGCCTTCTTCACCCGCGCGCAGACCGGCGCCCTGGTGAGCCGGCTCAACACCGACGTGGTCGGCGCCCAGCAGGCCGTGACCCAGATGCTCTCCACCGTGGTGTCCTCCGGCCTGACGGTGACCTTCGTGCTGGCCACGATGGTCTACCTGTCCTGGAAGATCACCCTGGTCTCCCTGGCGCTGGTGCCGTTCTTCATCCTCCCCGGCCGGCTGATCGGCCGTCGGCTGCAGGGCCTCGCACGCCGGCACATGGAGGTCAACGCCGACATGAGTTCGCTGATGCACGAGCGGTTCAACGTGGCCGGCGCGCTCCTGGCGAAGCTCTACAGCCGTCCGGACCGCGAGCGCACCGGCTACGCACGGCTCGCCGCCCGCGCCCGTGAGATCGGCGTCCGCAACTCCGTCGCCATGAGGCTGCTCTTCCTCTCCACCATGTTCATCGGCGCGGTCGCCACCGCCGCGGTCTACGGCGTCGGCGGTGTCCTCGCCGTGCGCGGCGCGTTCGAGATCGGCACCCTGGTCGCGCTGGCCACCCTGCTCACCCGGCTGATGGCCCCGGTCGGCCAGCTCTCCAACGCCCAGGCCGACGCGATGACCGCGCTCGTCAGCTTCGACCGGCTCTTCGAGGTGCTCGACCTGAAGCCGCTGGTCACCGAGAAACCGGACGCGGTGCCGCTGCCGGCCGCCGCGACCCGCACCGCCCCCGCGGTCGAGTTCCGCGGGGTGTCCTTCCGCCACCCCGAGCCCGCCGACGTGTCCCTCGCGTCCCTGGAGGCGTTCGCCGGGCCCGCGCCGGAGCGCGGCGGCGGCGCCTGGGCGCTGCGGGACCTCAGCTTCACGGTGCCCGCCGGGAAACTCACCGCGCTGGTGGGCCCGTCCGGGGCCGGCAAGACCACCATCACCCACCTGGTGCCGCGGCTGTACGACCCGGAAGAGGGCACCGTCCTGATCGACGGACGCGACGTGCGCGACCTGACGCTGGAGTCACTCAACGACACGGTCGGGATGGTCACCCAGGACGGTCACCTGCTGCACACCACCATCCGGGAGAACCTGCTCTACGCCCGCCCCGACGCCACCGAGGAGGAGCTGGTCGCCGCCTGCCGGGCCGCGCAGATCTGGCGGCTCGTCGCCTCCCTGCCCGACGGCCTGGACACCATGGTCGGCGACCGCGGCTACCGGCTCTCCGGGGGGGAGAAGCAGCGCATCGCGATGGCCCGGCTGCTGCTCAAGGCCCCGCCGGTGGTCGTGCTCGACGAGGCGACCGCACACCTGGACTCCGAGTCCGAGGCCGCGGTGCAGCGCGCACTCAGGACCGCCCTGGCCGGCCGGACCTCCTTGGTCATCGCGCACCGTCTGTCGACCGTCCGGGACGCCGACCAGATCATCGTCCTGGACGAGGGGCGGATCGCGGAGCGCGGCACCCACGACAGCCTCCTCGCCCAGGGCGGGCTCTACGCCGAGCTCTACCGCACCCAGTTCAGCGGCCGTTCCGGCGGGGAGCGCAAAGGCGAGGAGGACGGCGCGCCGGAGGAGCGGGTTCCCGAGCCGGTCGGCCAGGGTCCCGGTCTCCGCCCGGTCTTCCACGGCTCCGGCCCCGACATCGCCGGACCCGCGATGCCCGGTCCCGGCGCCCCCGGCCGCGGTCCCGTCTTCCACGGCCCCGGCGGTCCCGGCGGGCACTCCGCCCCGGGCGGCCCGCCGCCCCGCGGACCCCGAGCCCGCTGACACCTCCCCCGAGCGGTGCCCGCGACGCCTCCCCGAAGGCGCCCCGGGCACCGCTTCGTCTTTTCCGTCAACCCCCTACGCCAAGCCGACGCCCCGCCGATAACAGGGGGTTTCGAACGTCCTGACACGCTGTTATGTTCGGTCTCGTCCATTGCGGTCGGTGTTATGACGCTAGGTGCCGAAATCGGCAGGATGCCGACGTGGTCCGGCACTGCGCGGCAGACATCCCGCGGACGGAAGAAGTGCGGAAGGACATTCCTCTTCTGGAACGAAAACGGCCGCCCGTCGTGACGGCGGGGGCAGGTGAGGAGCACGGGGTGCAAACCGGGGGAATCATCGATCAGCAGTCCGTAATGGAAGTGGAAATCGACGCCTTAAGCCTGGCCGGGTCGCCCCGGCTGGCAGGTGAGAGCAAGGAGCACATCGAGATACTCGCGGCGGCGCCGAACCCGCTGCCGCCGATCATCGTCCACCGCCCCACGATGCGGGTCATCGACGGCTTCCACCGGCTGCGCGCGGCCCGGCTGCGCGGGGACACCACCATCGCCGCCCTCTTCTTCGACGGTGACGAGTCGGCCGCCTTCGTCCTCGCGGTCCAGCTGAACGTCACCCACGGGCTGCCGCTCGCCCTGGCCGACCGGCAGCGCGCCGCGGAACGGATCATCGCCTCCCACCCCCACTGGTCCGACCGCAGAGTGGCCTCCGTCACCGGCATCGCCCCCGGAACCGTCGGCGAGATCCGCCGCCGGCTGGGTCCCGGCAGCGCCGACCCGGACGAACGCAGGCTCGGCCAGGACGGCCGGATGCGTCCGCTCGACGGCACCGCCGGCCGGCTCCGCGCCGGCGAACTGCTCTCCGAGAACCCCGGCCTGTCGCTGCGCCAGGTCGCCCGCGCCGCCGGCATCTCCCCGGAGACCGCGCGCGACGTGCGCAACCGCCTGCGGAACGGGGAGGACCTGCTGCCCCGCTCACGCCGCCGTGACCACGACGTCGAGCCGGGAGACGAGCCCGCGACCGAGGACGGATCCGGCTCGCCGCCCGTCCCGGCGCCGTGCGGCGAACCCGCCGCCCTGCGGCTGGCCCGCCCGGTCGCCCGGGCCCGGGCGGACGCCGCGCCCGACCGTGTCGTGCTGGTCAAGCGGTTGACCGCCGACCCGGCGCTGCGCTTCTCGGAAACCGGCCGCAGCCTGCTGCGGCTCCTGGCGATCCACGCCGTCCGCGAGGAGGAGTGGGACGCGATCATCGGCAACGTCCCGCCGCACTGCAGCGGCATCGTCGCCGACCTCGCCGTCCATCTGTCCGACATGTGGGCGGACTTCGCGACGCGCGTGAAGCGGGACATCACGGCCTCGGTCGGCTGACCGGGGCCCGGCGAAGAACGGGAGCGACACGACGCGGAACGACCGAAGGACCGAACGCCGAGCGACTACCCTTGAAAACAAGCTGTAGGGGGACAGTGATTCGGGGGTCCAGGTGCTGCGCAAGCTCCAGGAACGGAACGGGGAAATCCAACAGCTCCACCGGCTCTACAGGGCGTGTGCCGCGGGCAGCGGCGCGGTCGTCCTCGCCGACGGCCCGGTCGGCTGCGGCAAGACCACGCTGCTCCGCTCACTCGTCGAGTGGGCCGCCGGGGAGGGAGCGCTGTGCGCGTCGGCGACCGCGTCGCCGGGCGAGCGGCACGACCGCCTCGGCCTGATCGAACAGTTGATGACCGGGCTGCGGGGAGCGGCCCGGTCCGTCGACCTGCGGGCCGCCGACGACTGCGCCCTGATCGCCGCGGCCGCGGCCGCCGGCGGCCACGCCTCCCGCCTGCTGCTGAAGCGCTTCGTCCACGTCGTCACCGGCCTCGCCGAGCGGGCTCCGGTCCTCCTCGGCGTCGACGACGTGCACGTCGCCGACGAGGAGTCGCTCGCCTGCCTCCGCTACCTGATGCGCAGGATCGATTCCGCCGCCGTCCTCGTCGTGCTCACCGAGTGCGCCGGCCACGAACGCGCGCTGGCCTCCTTCCACGCCGAGACGCTGCACCTGCCGCACAGCCACCGGGTCCGGCTCGCGCCGCTCTCCGCCGCGGGCGTGCGGGGCCGGCTGACGGAGAGGCTGGGCCCCGACGGGGCGGAACGCCAGGACGTCGCCGCCTGGCACCGAGCCACCGGCGGCAACCCGCTGCTGGTCGACGCCCTCGTCGACGACGAGCGGGACGAGCGGCCCGGCCCCGCGCCGACCGGCCCGGCCCCCGGCCCGTCCTTCCGCCACGGCTATCTGCGCTGCCTGCACCGCGCCGGCCCCGCCGCCCTCGCGGTCGCCCGGGCCGTCGCGGTGCTCGCCGGCCCCGTCACCGTCACCGATCTCGCCCTGGTCGGCGCCCTGCTCGACGAGGACGCCGCCACCGTGCGGCGCACCGCCGACGACCTGATCGAGGCCGGTCTGCTCGCGAACGACGCCGCATTCCGGCACGAGGCAGCCCGGTCGGCCGTCCTCGAGGACCTCCCCGCCGATGAACTGGTCGCCCTCCGCGGCCGCGCCGCCGAACTCCTGCACCAGGACGGGGCACCCGCGCGCGTCGTCGCCGGACACCTGCTCGCCGCCCGCGCCACCGCGCGCCCCGGCTGGCAGTCCGACGTGCTGCGGGCGGCCGCCCACGAGGCGATGGCCGCCGGCGACGCCGGGCCCGCCGTCGACCACCTGCGGCGCGCCGCCGAGTTGAGCGCCGGTACCCCGGGCGAGGACGAGACGGCCGCCGCCCTCGCCGAGGCCGAGTGGCTCGTCGACCCCGCCGCGGCCGCCCGCCACCTGCCGCGCCTCGCCCGCGCCGCACGCGCGGGCCGGATCGGCTCCGGCGAGGCCGCGGTGGTCGTCGAACAACTGCTGTGGAACGGGGAGTTCGCGCGGGCCGACGCCGTGCTGGGGGCCGTCGGCCACCCCGCCCCCGGCACCCCGGCGGAGCTCGCGCTGCTGCACGACTGGCTCAGGCTGGTCTGCCCCGGTCTCGACGGGCGCGGCCGGCTCGGCGCCCTCCGGGCGCCCAGCGCCCTGCTGGTCCGCGCCGCCGGCCTGGTCGGCGGCGGGGACGACGGGGTGGCCGACCGGGTACTGCGTGGCACCCGCGTCGACGGTCCGTTCCTGGCCACCCTGCTGCTGCTGGCCTGCCTGCTGGAGGACGGTCGGCTGACCGGCGCCGACCGCTGGCCCGAACGGCTGCTCGACGAGCCCGGCCACCACGGCGTACCCGTCCGGCGCGCCCTGCTGCGGACCGTCGCCGCCTCCACCGCGCTGCGCCGCGGCGAGGTCGACGAGGCCGGGCGCCTCGCCCGCGCCGGATTGAGCGCTCTCACCGCCGACGGCTGGGGCATCGCGATCGGCGCGCCCCTCGCCATGGCGCTGCGCGCGGCCACCGAGGCCGGCGACACCGCCGCGGCCCGCGCCGCCCTCGACGTGCCCGTCCCCGTCGCCGTGTTCGGCACGCCCTTCGCGCTGCCGTACCTCTACGCCCTCGGCCGGTTCGAGGCCGCCCTCGGCCACGCACCCGAGGCACTGCACCACTTCGAGCGCTGTCAGGAGCTGGCGGTCCGCTGGGGGCTGGACGGCCCGGGCTACGTGGACTGGTGGCAGCGCGGCGCCGTCCGGCTGGGACGCCCCCCGCGCCCCGCGGCCGTCGGCCCGGCGCCGCTCCCCGAACTCACCGAGGCGGAGCGGAGGGTGGGCGCCCTCGCCGCCGCCGGCCGCACCAACCGCGAGATCGCCGCGCTGCTCCTCATCACCATGAGTACGGTGGAGCAACATCTCACCAAGGTGTACCGGAAACTCAAGGTGCGCCGCAGGGCCGATCTTCCCGAGCCGCTCGCGCATTTCTCCGGTGAAGTTCTCCACATGGTCGAAGAAAGCCGCGTCTAGCTTTTCACGGTGTTCTTCTGCATATCCCCCGACAGCCCTCGAAGATTCCTCCGGTGTGCCGTCCAACCGGTCTTTTCGGCCCCTTGGACACGTTGTTGAGCCGATGGGAACCGTGTGATGCTGACCGGGAAAACGGCGCGAACGACCGGACAATTCATGGTCTTCTGACGCCGTCGATTCCCACCGGGGGGTGATGCGTTTCCGTGTCCGTGACCGTGTCCCCGAACACACCGCCGAACGGCCGTCCGCTGCGCAGGAATGACCTGCACGCCTGCGTCCGCGATCCCGTCCTGGACACCATGACGTTCCTGAACGAGATCACCCACCGCTACCCCGACGCCATCTCGTTCGCGCCGGGCCGGCCCTACGACGGCTTCTTCGACATCGAGCAGATCTTCGACCGTCTCCGCGGCTATCTCGACCACTTGGCCGCCCGCGGCCGCACTCCCGACGAGGTGCGCACCGCCCTCTACCAGTACGGCCCCACCGCCGGCCAGATCCGCGACATCGTGGCCGACTCGCTGCGTGCCGACGAGGGGATCGACGTGCCGCCGGAGTCGATCGTCGTCACGGTCGGCGCCCAGGAGGCCATGCTGCTGGTGCTGCGCGCGCTCGTCGCCGGCCCCGGGGACGTCGTCCTGGTGGCCAGCCCCTGCTACTCGGGCATCACCGGCGCCGCACGCCTGCTGGGCGCCGGCGTCGTCCCGGTCGACGAGGGCGAGGACGGACTCTCCCTCGCCGAGCTGGAGACCGTGATCGCACGCGAGCGGGCGGCGGGACGGCGGCCCCGCGCCCTCTACGTCATCCCCGACCACTCCAACCCCTCGGGCAACACCCTGGACCGGGATACGCGCGACGGCCTGCTGGCCACCGCGGAGCGCCACGGCATCCTGATCATCGAGGACAGCCCCTACCGCCGGGTGAGCCCGGGCACGCCGCTGCCCACCCTCAAGTCCCTCGACCGCTCCCGCGCCGTCGTCCACCTCGGTTCCTACTCCAAAACGGTCTTCCCGGGGGCCCGCGTCGGCTTCGCGGTCGCCGACCAGGAGGTCGTGGACGAGGACGGGCGCGTCGGCCTGCTCGCCGACGAACTCACCCGCATCAAGAGCATGGTGACGGTCAACACGTCCTCGTTGAGCCAGGCCGTCGTGGCCGGCGCCCTGCTCGCCGCGGACGGCCGGATCTCCGCGCTCAACGCCGAGCAGGCCGCCCATTACGGCGACGCCATGCGCACCACGCTGCGCTGCCTCGACGCCCGCCTCCCGGCGTCCCTCCGCGAGGCGCTCGGGGTCCGCTGGAACCGGCCCGCCGGCGGCTTCTTCCTCACCGTCCGGGTCCCCTTCCGGGCCGACAACGCGGCGCTGGCCCGTTCCGCCGAGAAATTCGGCGTGCTCTGGACACCCATGAGCTACTTCTACCCGGACGGCGGCGGAAACCGCGCCCTCCGGCTCTCCACCAGCTATCTGACGACGGCTGAAATACAGGAGGGCACGGCGCGGCTCGCCGATTTCATCGAGGCGCAGAGCGCGACGGAAGAGAACCTTCCGTCCGGCCCCGCGAACATCAGGAACCGCTGAATTCCCGACCCTTTCGAAAGGTGGAACGCGTGAGCGATATCGGCACCACTCCACGAGTACGTCGACGTCCGTGCAGCAAGCCCCGGATGTGGGGGTGGACCTTCCGATGACCATCACCCTCCAGACCGGCGACGGCGTCGTCACCGCGGCACACCGGCCGCGCATCATCGGCGTCGGCACCGCGGCCTCCCCGACCTCCTACTCCCAGCAAGAGGTCCTGGACGCCTTCGCGATCACCGACCCGAAGATCGGCTCCGTCTTCCGCAACAGCGCCATCGACCGGCGCCATCTCGTCCTGCCGGAGCCCGGCCCCGACGGCGTCCGCAGCCCCGAGGCCCAGGGCGACCTTCTCGACAAGCACAAGAGGTCGGCCGTCGAGATGGGCGCCGAAGCGCTCCGCGCCTGCCTCAAGCGAGCCGGCGCCGACCTGTCCGACCTGCGCCATCTGTGCTGCGTCACCTCCACCGGCTTCCTCACCCCCGGCATCAGCGCGCTGCTCATCCGCGAACTCGGCATCGACCGGCACTGCTCCCGCAGCGACATCGTCGGCATGGGCTGCAACGCCGGTCTCAACGCCCTCAACGTGGTGGCGGGCTGGTCGGCGGCGCACCCGGGGGAACTGGCCGTCGTCCTGTGCACGGAGGCGTGCTCCGCCGCCTACGCCATGGACTCCTCCCTGCGCACCGCGGTCGTCAACAGTCTCTTCGGCGACGGGGCGGGCGCGATCGCGCTCCTGTCCGGTCCCGACGAGGACGGCGCCGTCGGCGACGAGGGCCCCACCCTCCTGAAGTTCGCCAGCTGCATCATCCCCGAGGCCGTCGGCGCGATGCGCTACGACTGGGACCGCGACCTGGAGCGCTTCAGCTTCTACCTCGACCCCCAGGTGCCCTACGTGGTGGGCGCGCACGCCGAGATCGTCGTCGACCGGCTGCTCGCCGGCACCGGGCTGCGCCGCAGCGACATCCGGCACTGGCTGGTGCACTCCGGCGGCAAGAAGGTCATCGACTCGGTCGTCGTCAACCTCGGGCTCACCCGCCACGACCTGCGGCACACCGTCGGCGTGCTGCGGGACTACGGCAATGTGTCGAGCGGCTCGTTCCTCTTCTCCTACGAGCGGCTGCTCGACGAGAAGGCCGCCGAACCCGGCGACTACGGGGTCCTGATGACGATGGGTCCGGGATCCACCCTCGAGACGGTTCTGGTGCAGTGGTGACAGGAGAGACGACCGTGGACGAAGCGCTGACCCTGGCGGTGGACGGCCGCAGGCCGCCGACACCGGTGGCCGTGAAGGAACTCGCCGCGCTCTGCGACCGGGTGGAGGACGGCGGCCACGGCGTCGCCGTGCTGCGCGTCGCCGGCGCGCCCGGCCCGCACTGGGCGAACGGACTCGACACCGCCCTCGTCACCAAGTGGGAGCGTGCCCTGCGCCGCTTCGAGCGGCTCCCCGCCGTGACCGTCGCGGTCGCCACCGGAGACACCGGCGGCACCGCCCTCGACGCCTTCCTCGCCGCCGACCTGCGCCTCGTCGCACCCGACACCCGGCTGGTGCTGCCCTCGGACGGTGAGGCCACCTGGCCCGGGATGGCCGCCTTCCGGCTGGTCCGCCTCCTCGGCGCGGGCCGCGCCCGCCGCGCCGTCCTCTTCGGCGACCCGATCTGCGCCGAGGACACCCTCGCCTCGGGCCTCGCCGACGAACTGGTGGACGACCCGGACGCCGCCCTGGCCGACCTGGTCCACCGCTACGGCGCCGACGGCGGCAGCGAGCTCGCCGTCCGCCGCCAACTCCTCCTCGACGCGGCCACCACGCCGTTCGAGGACGCCCTCGGCTCCCACCTCGCCGCCTGCGACCGCGCCCTGCGCCGCACCACCACGCAGGAGCCGACATGACCGGCGCCCCGCCCCCCGGCCTCCCGGAGCCCGCAGGTCCGCCGGATGTCACCGGCCGGCCGGAGTCAGCCCGCTCCCCGGAGCCCGCCGGGGCCCCCGACCTGCCCGGCTGGCGGGCCGTCGCGGAGGCCGTCGTCGCGGCGGACCGCGTGCTCGCCGGGCTCCCGCGCCCGGCGGGGCGCGGTCCCGCCGCGCGCGAGGCGGCCGAGGCGGCGAAGGACGCGGCGCGCGCCGCGCGCTCCCGCTTCCTCGACACCCACGCCGAGGACGTCTACGACCGTCTGACCGACGGCCGCACCCGCGCTCTCCGCCTCGACGAGCTCGTCGAGGCGGCGGCCGCCGTCTACCCCGGCCTCGTCCCCGCCCCCGAGCGGATCGCCGAGGAGCGCTCCCGGCCGCAGGCCGACAAGGAGGGCCACGAGATCGACCAGGGCATCCTGCTGCGCGCGATGCTCCGCTCGCCGGCCGCCGGCCCGCACCTGCTCGACGCGATGCTGCTGCCCACCGCCCGCGCGACCCGGCTGCTCCCCGAGTTCCAGCGCACGGGCGTACTGGAGACGGAATCCGTCCACCTCGAACGCCGCGACGGCGTCGCCAGGCTGACGCTCTGCCGGGGCGACCGGCTCAACGCCGAGGACGAGCGGCAGGTCGACGACATG
This sequence comes from Streptomyces sp. NPDC049687, assembly GCF_044465285.1. Lineage (NCBI taxonomy): Bacteria > Bacillati > Actinomycetota > Actinomycetes > Kitasatosporales > Streptomycetaceae > Streptomyces > Streptomyces sp. NPDC049687. The sequence continues at coordinate 172,365 of NZ_JBITLN010000002.1, read as the reverse complement.
GAGACCGCCGTCGACCTCGCCCTGCTCGACCCCGGCGTCCGGGTCGGCCTGGTGCGCGGCGGCGAGATGACCCACCCCCGCTACCGGGGGAGGCGGGTCTTCAGCGCCGGCATCAACCTCAAGAGCCTCAGCTCCGGCGGCATCTCGCTGGTCGGGTTCCTGCTCCGCCGCGAGCTCGGCTACCTCCGCAAGATCGCCCACGGCCTGGCCCTCGGCGACGCCGCGAGCTGGCACACCCGGCGCGCCGGCAAACCCTGGCTGGCCGCGGTCGACGGCTTCGCCATCGGCGGCGGGACACAGCTGCTGCTCGTCTTCGACCACGTCGTCGCCGCCTCGGACGCGTACTTCAGCCTGCCCGCCGCCAAGGAGGGCATCGTTCCCGGCGCCGCCAACTTCCGCCTCGGCCGCTTCACGGGCCCCCGGACGGCCCGTCAGATCATCCTGGGAGGGCGCCGCGTGCGGGCGGCGGAACCGGAGGCCCGGCTGCTGGTCGACGAAGTCGTCGAACCCGAGGAGATGGACGCCGCGATCGAACGCGGCCTGGACCGGCTCGACGGCGAGGCCGTCCTCGCCAACCGCCGGATGCTCAACCTCGCCGAGGAGCCGGAGGACGCGTTCCGCGCCTACATGGCGGAGTTCGCCCTCCAGCAGGCTCTGCGGATCTACGGCGAGGACGTCATCGGCAAGGTGGGCCGGTTCGCGGCGGGGAACGGGTGAGGCGGTGCCGACCGCACGGATCAACGGCAGGGACCTCGCCTACGAGGAGCACGGCGCCGCCGACGCCCCGCCCGTGGTACTGGTCGCCGGGACCGGCGCGCCCGGCCGGGTGTGGCGCGCCCACCAGGTGCCGGCGCTGCGCCGGGCCGGCCACCGGGTGATCACCTTCGACAACCGGGGTCTGGGCCCGCAGCCCGCCCGCCCCGGTTCCTTCACCCTCGCCGACCTGGCCGCCGATGTCGCGGGGCTGATCGAGCACCTCGGCGCGGAGCCGTGCCGGCTGGTGGGGCACTCGCTGGGAGCGATCGTCGTCCAGGAGGTCGTCCTCGCCCGGCCCGAACTCGTCGCCCGGGCGGTGCTGATGGCGGGCAGCGGCCGGACGGACGCGCTGATCGCCGCGGCCACCGCGGCAGACCTCGCGCTCGCCGACGGCGGTACACGGCTCCCGCCCGCGGTCGCGGCCCACCGCCATGCCCTGCAGAACCTCTCGCCCCGCACCCTCGACGACGACGACCGCCTCACCGACTGGCTGAGCCTGTTCGAGCTCACCCTCCCCGACCCCGCCGCCGTCCGCGCCCAGCTCGGCCTGGAACTCATCCCCGACCGACTCGCCGCCTACCGCGGCATCACCCGCCCCTGCCTGGCCCTCGCCTTCGCCGACGACGTGGTCGTCCGCCCCCGCCTCACCCGCGAGCTCGCCGCAGCGATCCCCGGCTGCCGCTACACCGAGATCCCCGACTGCGGCCACTTCGGCTACCTGGAACGCCCCGACGCGGTGAACAGGGAACTGCTCGACCACCTCGCAGGGCCGTCGGCCGCCTTCTCCCCGGAGTTCGCCGGGACCTCCGCCTCCCCCCGGAAGCCGAAGGGGTGGGCCAGGGCGCCGGAGACGATCGCGCCCAGCCCTGGGACGATCCCCGCCCGGCCCGCCACCTCACCCTGACCGCCGACCGGACGCACAGGCTCCGACACGGTCACTGAGCCGAGACGCCCGCGGGGTACACAGGGAGGTGACGCCTGGCTGGAGGGACATGAGCATGGTGGACACGGACGCGTTTACCGACCGGCTGAACCCCGACATGTGCGTCGTCACCGCTTCGGCGGGCGGCGAGCGCGCGGGCTGTCTCGTGGGGTTCGCCTCGCAGTGCTCCATGCGGCCGGTGCGATTCGTGGTGTGGCTGTCGAAGGTGAACCGGACCTATTCCGTGGCCCGTGCCGCGGACTTCCTCGCCGTGCATCTGCTGACGCCGGAGCAGCACGAGCTCGCCGCCCTGTTCGGTGGCGAGACCGGTGACCGGGTGGACAAGTTCGCCCGCACCCCCTGGACCCGGGGGCCCGGCGGGACCGCCGTCCTGCGGGACGCGTACGCGTGGTTCGCCGGCAGGATCGAGCAGCGCGTCGATGCGGGTGATCATGTCGGCTTCGTCCTGGAACCCGTGCGCTGCGGCGAGCGGGAGAAGGCCGACGGCCGACCGCTGCTGCGGCTCAAGGACGCCCTCACCATCACCCCCGGGCACCCCGTGGACTGACCCGCACGCTCCCGCCGGAACCGCGATGCGGGCCCACGGAGGGTTGATTCCGGCCATACGCGGGCGTATAAATAAGCAACTTTCTTTCTTACAGAGCGCTGATGGCGAGATGAGGGCACCGTGACCCGCCGTTATCCAGCAGGCCCGCAGCGGTTGCTGCGGTCGCTCAACGGCCGGGCCGTTCTGGAGGCGATCGACGAGGCGGGCCCCGTCACTACCACCGATCTGGCCGGGCGGATCCCGTTGTCGCGGCCCACCGTGGCCGCCGCCGTCGGGCTGCTGCTGGAGCGCGGGGTGATCACCGAGGTGGGCCCGGCGACCGGCCGCAAGGGTCCGGCACCGGCGCAGTACCGGGTGAACGCCGACTGCGCCTTCGCCATCGGCGTGGATGTCGGGCACCGGAAGATCCGCGCCGCGGTCGCCGACGTCACCGGCCGGGTACGGGCCCGCGCCGAGTCCGAGCAGCGGGGGAGCCGGGGCGGCGAGGCGCTCGTCGGACAGATCCTGGACATGTGCGAGACCGTGGCCCGGCAGGTGGGACGGCCACTGCGGGAGATCACCCAGGTCGTGGCGGGACTGCCGGCCGCGGTCGGCCCGGACGGCCGTCACCTGTCGTACGCCGCCGGCCTGCCCGACGCCGGGCGGGGTCTCGGCGAGGCGCTCGGCCGTGCCGTACCGGTGCCGCTGGTCCTGGAGAACGACGTCAACCTCGCGGCGCTGGCCGAACGCACCCATGGACGCGGTACCGAGACCGACGACTTCGTCCTGGTCAGCCTGGGAGTCGGGCTCGGTCTCGGTCTCGTGGTGGACGGCCGGGTCCGGCGTGGCGCCACGGGTGTGGCCGGCGAGGCCGGCTATCTGCCCAGCGACCGCATGGTCGCGCCGGTCGGCCGGCGCCGGGACCTCGTGCAGGAACACCTGGGCGCCCGCTACATCAGCGCCGAGGCCCAGCGGCTGGGACTGCCCGGTGACGGCAGTCCGCGCGCCGTCTTCGAACTCGCCCGCGCCGGCGACCCGCGCGCGCTGGAGATCGTGGACGACACCGCCCGCAGCGTCGCCTACGTCGTGGCCTGCGTCGTACCCCTGATCGACCCGGCACTCATCGTGCTGGGCGGCGCCATCGGCGCCAACGGCGATCTGCTGCTCGAACCGGTCGCCCGTCATCTGGCCGATTTCAGTACGTTCAGGCCACCCATCGTCGCCTCCGGCCTAGGCCAGGACGCCGTGCTCACCGGAGCGACGACCATGTCGGCGGAGCTGGCCCGGGAAGCCGCCTTCGCCGCCGCCACCACTCCCGTCCGTCAGGCAGAGCCACCGTCGTCCCTGCCCTGACACACCCCGCACCGCGGTGCACCGAAGCCCGCTGTGCTCGGAAACACCGCGGCGACGCCGTCTTGCCGGACAGCGTCGCCGCCAGAGGTCGCCGGGCGTTGCCGCGCCCGATCGACCGACGACCGATCCGTCACCCAGGAAATGCCCTCTCCGAGGAAGGACGATCAGTGTTCAAACCTATCACCGGGGCCGTGGCCGTCACGGCCGCCGGCCTGCTGCTGGCCGGCTGTACGTCCACCGGGCCCGCCGACTCACAGCCCGAGTCCGCCATCTCGCCGGGTGCCTCGCACCAGGCCACCACCGTCACGGTCTGGACGTTCAACCACCTCCCCAACGAGGTCGCGGCGTTCAAGGCGACCCTGAACCGGCTGCACACCAAGTACCCGTGGCTGACCGTGAAGTTCGTGCCCAACAAGGACGACGCCGCCTACGCCAAGGCAGTCGCCGCGGGCAACCCGCCCGACGTCTTCATCAGCTCCACGCCCGACAACGTGGCGAAGTTCTGTTACAACGGCACGGTCGCCGACATCGGCCCGTACCTGTCCTCGGCCGGCATCGACACCGCCAAGACCTTCCCGGCCGCGACCCTCGTCTACACCCGCCACCAGAGCAAGCAGTGCGCGCTGCCGCTGCTCACCGATGCCTTCGCGCTCTACTACAACAAGAAGATGTTCGCCGCGGCCGGCATCACCAAGCCCCCCACGACCCTCGCCGAACTGACCGCCGACGCCAAGGAGCTCACCGTCAAGAACGCGGACGGCTCCATCAAGACCTACGGCTTCGTCCCCCGCTCCGACTACGACGTCAACCGGTACCTCTTCGTCGGAGCGCACAGCGGCACCGACTTCTACGGCAAGGACGGCAGGACGACCTTCGCCTCCGACCCCAAGTGGCAGCAACTGCTCACCTGGGACCAGGATCTCATCGCCTACTACGGCAAGGCGAACGTCCAGAAGTTCGTGGGCCGTTACCAGCCGCACGCGGACGACGCGGGCAACCCGCTGCTGACCGGCGCCGCCGCGATGGAGTACGACGGCGAGTGGCACGTCGGCGAGATCGCCTCGGAGAAGAAGGACTTCGACTACGGCGTGGTGCCCATGCCGGTCATGGACGGCTCCTCCGGCACCTACGGCGCGGGCAGCACCCTCGGCACCGTCGCCTATCTGTCCGCCGGCTCGAAGCACAAGCAGGAGGCGTTCTTCGCGCTCCAGCAGCTCACCACCGACACCACGTTCCTGAACACCCTCGCCGACACGGTCTACAACATCCCCACCACGTTCGCCGCGCTCAAGGCCTGGGACAAGCGCGACGACCCGCACTGGAAGCCGTTCGTCGACATCTTCGAGAACCCGCACTCCTCCTACAAGGCGCTCACCCCGGCGGGCATCGAGGACATGGACACCTGGCGCGCCTTCCTGCTCGACTACGAACAGGGCAAGGTGACGGACGCCGCGAGCGGACTGGCGGAGGTCGGCAAGAAGATCGACGGCCTCAACTCCGAGAGCGGGCAGTAGAGATGACGGCTGTGGTCGCCCCCGTCGGCGACACCCCGGGCACGGCGCGGGCGCGCCCTGCCCGGGGCATCCGGCGCCGCCCGAGCAGGGCCCGCTGGTGGGTCGTCCTCGCTTTCCTGTCCCCGTTCGTCCTCGGGTTCGCCGTCTTCGTGCTCTACCCGGTGGCCGCCACGCTCTACTACTCCCTCACCGACTTCCAGGCCGGCTCCTACCGGCCGGTGCGGTTCGTCGGGCTGCGCAACTACCGCGCCCTGTTCACCCAGTCCGACACCTTCTGGGTGGCCGTGCGCAACACGCTGTGGATGGTCGTCGTCATGGTGCCGCTGCGCACCGCCTGGGCCATGCTCACCGCCTGGGTGATCATCCGCGTCAAGCGCGGCAGGGCCCTGTACCGCACCCTGTTCTTCCTCCCGTCCATGGTGCCGGTGGTGGCCGCCGCCCTGTCGTTCATCGTGCTGCTCAACCCGGTCGGACCGCTCAACCGCCTGCTCGACCTGGTGGGCGTCACCGGGCCCGGATGGTTCTCGGACCCCGCCTGGTCCAAGCCCAGCCTCGTCATGATGGCGCTGTGGGCCGGCGGCAACGTGATGGTCATCTTCTCCGCCGCCATGCTCGACGTGCCGCGCGAGCTGTACGAGGCCGCCGAACTCGACGGCGCGGGCGCGCTGCAGAAGTTCCGCAGCGTGACCCTGCCGGCGATCTCCCCGGTCATCTTCTTCGCCCTGCTCACCGGGATGATCTACACCTTCCAGTACTTCACCGAGGCGTTCGTGGCCTCCAGCTCCGCCAACGCCACGTCGTCCAGCAACGACCTCATCGGCTACCCCGCCAACTCGCTGCTCTTCTACTCGACGGAGCTGTACCGACAGGGCTTCTCGTACTTCAAGACCGGTTACGCCTCCGCCATGGCCTGGCTTCTGTTCCTGGTCATCTTCGCGGCGACCGTGGTGTTCATCCGCGCCTCGCGCCGCTTCGTGCACCACGCGGGCGGTGGCCGATGAGCACCCTGGACCTGGCGAAACACCGATCACCTTCGTCACGCCGCCTGCTGTTCCTGCTCGCCGAGCACGCGCCCGCCGTGGCCATCGCGCTCTGCTTCCTGCTGCCGCTGACGATCTGCGTGCTCACCGCGTTCATGACCCAGCATCAGGCCGGCACCGGCTCGCTGTGGCCCTCGCCCTGGGAGTTCGGCAACTTCCGCGAGGTCTTCTCGGCCATGCCGTTCGGTCGTGACCTGCTCAACACGATGCTGTACGCCGGACTGTCCACGGTCGGCGTCGTCGTCTCCTCGGTCCCCGTGGCCTACGCGCTGGCCAGGCTCCGCTGGCGCGGCCGTGAGGGCGTCTTCCTGGTCGTCCTCGCCGCGATGATGATCCCGGCCCAGGTCACCAGCCTGCCCCTGTACGTCATGTACGCGCACATGGGTTGGGTGGGCACCCTCAAACCGCTCATCGTGCCGTCCTTCTTCGGCGACGCCTTCAGCATCTTCCTGCTGCGCCAGTTCTTCCTCACCATCCCCGACGAGTTCACCGAGGCGGCCAGGGTGGACGGCGCCGGCGAACTGCGCATCCTGTGGCGGGTGTTGATCCCCATGGCCAAGCCGGCGATCGCCGCCGTGGGCCTCTTCGCCTTCCTCTACGCCTGGAACGACTTCTACAACCCGCTGCTCTACACCGGGAACAGCGACACCGGCCAGACCCTCGCGGTGGCCCTCAGCCAGCTCGCCAAGAACGGGCACCAGAACGCCTACCAGCTGCAGATGGCGGCCTCGCTGATGTTCCTGCTGCCCGTGCTGGTGCTGTTCTTCCTGGCCCAGAAGGTCTTCGTCGAGGGCATCGCGCTGACCGGCGTCAAGGGCTGAATCCCGCGCCCCGTACCGATTCATGGGAGCACGATGAAGATCACCGTTGTCGGCGGTGGCAGTACCTACACACCCGAGCTGATCGAGGGTTTCGCCCGGCGCGCCGAGGTGCTGCCGGTCGAGGAACTCGTCCTGTACGACACCGACGCCGACCGCCTCGCCGTCATCGGCGGGCTGTCCCGCCGTATCCTCGCCCGGCACGGCTTCCCCGGCCGGCTGACCACCACGACCGACCTCGCCCCCGCGGCGCGGGGAGCGGCCGCGGTGCTCGTCCAGCTCCGGGTGGGCGGGCAGGCGGCCCGGCTGGTGGACGAGACCCTCCCGAACCGCTTCGGCCTGCTCGGCCAGGAGACCACCGGCCCCGGCGGCTTCGCCAAGGCCCTGCGCACCGTGCCGGTGGTGCTCGACATCGCCACCGAAGTACGCCGCCGCGCCGGTCCCGGCGCCTGGATCATCGACTTCACCAACCCGGTCGGCATCGTCACCCGCGCCCTGCTGGACGCCGGCCATCGCGCGGTCGGCCTGTGCAACGTCGCGATCAAGTTCCAGCGACAGCTGGCCGCCCGGCTCGGCACCGACCCCGACCGCGTACGGCTCGGCCACGCGGGCCTCAACCATCTGTCCTGGATCCGCTCGGTCACCGTCGACGGCGTGGACCGCCTGCCGGAACTCCTGAGCGGTGACGCGCTCGGCGAACTCGCCGCGCAGCTCCGAGTCCCCGCCGGGGCGCTGCGCGACCTCGGGGCCCTCCCCTCGTACTACCTCCACTACTTCTACTGCACGGACGACGAGATCCGGGCTCAGCAGGCCGGATCGCACCGCGCCGAGCAAGTCCTCGGCATCGAAAGGGAGTTGCTGGCCCTGTACGCGGACCCCGCCCTGGACCGCAAACCCGACCTGCTGGAACAGCGGGGCGGTGCCTACTACAGCGAGGCCGCGGTCGCCCTGGTCACCAGCCTGCTCACCGGCGACGGCGCCCACCACTACGTGAACGTACGCAACGACGGGGTGCTGCCCGGCCTGCCGGACGAGGCCGTGGTCGAGGTACCGGCCCACGTCGGCACCGCCGGGCCGCACCCCGTCCCCGTGCCGCCCCTGCCGCCCGAGATGCTCGGGCTCGTCCAGGCGGTCACCGCGTACGAGACCCTCACCGTCGAGGCGGCCCTGACCGGGGACCGCACGGTGGCCCGGCGCGCCCTCATGGCCAATCCGCTCGTGCGCGAATGGGCACGGGCCGACGCGCTTCTCGACGCGCTGCTGGAGGCCAACCGCCGCCATCTGCCGCGGTTCTTCGCCGGCGAGGTGGCCGATGCCTGACCTCGTCGTGGGCGTCGACGGAGGCAACTCCAAGACCGACCTCGTCCTCGCGGACACCGACGGACGCCTGCTGTCCTGGGTACGCGGGGAAGGCACCCGGCCGCACACCGAGGGCATGGAGAGCACCACCGGACACCTTGCCCGCCTGGGCCGGCAGGCGCTGGCGGAAGCCGGCCTGCCCGACACGACCCCGGTGTCGGTCGGCGCGTACTTCCTCGCCAACGTCGACCGCCGGGCCCAGGAGCGGGCCGCGCGACGGGAGCTGACCCGGCTGGGCGTGGCCCAGCGGACCCTCGTGCACAACGACACGCTCGCCGTGCTGAGGGCCGGCGCACCGGACGGCTGGGGAGTGGCGGTGGTGTCGGGCGCCGGCATCAACGCGGCGGCGGTCCACCCGGGGGGCCGCTCGGCCCGCTTCCTCTCCCTCGGCGACATCACCGGGGACTGGGGCGGGGGACTGGCCGTGGCCCGCGCGGGCCTGGGCGCCGCCGTCCGCGCCGGCGACGGACGCGGCCCGGCCACCCGGCTGCGTCAGGACCTGCCGGGCCACTTCGCCCTGCACAGCGTCGAGTCCGTCGCGTTGGCCGTCAGCAGCGGCGACATACCGATGACCGCCCTGCACGGCCTGGCACCCCTGGTCTTCGCGACGGCCGCGGACGGCGACGCCGTGGCCCGGGGCATCGTGGAACGCCTCGGCGACGAGATCGTCGCCATGGTGACCGCGCTCCTGCGCCGACTGCGGCTCCTGCGCACCCCGACCCCGGTGGTCCTGGGCGGCGGCACCCTGCAGAACGACCAGGTACTGCTCCGGGACCACATCCGGTCCCGCCTGGCCGCCGAGGCCCCCCTTGCCCGGCCCCGCGTACTGGACGTGCCCCCCGTCGCGGGCGCCCTGCGCGAGGCGCTCCAGACCGCGGGAGCTCCGCCCGCCGCCCACCACCGGCTGCGCGGCGCCGTCGCCGCCCGAAAGCCGCCCTCCTCCTTCACCCCGTGACCCGACGGGGCGGGGCGGTCGTTCCCCGCACGACGAGGCGGGGGGCGATCACGTGTTCCCCGGCCGGGGTCTCGTCGCCTTCGAGGCGGGCGACGGCACGGCCGACGGCGAGCCCGGCGAGGCGGGAGACGTCCTGCCCGACCGTGGTGAGGTCGATGTGGGCGAGGCGTGCCAGATGGCTGTCGTCGAAGCCGACGACGGAGATGTCGCCCGGAACCGCGACGCCGGAGCGGAGGAAGATGTCCAGAACGCCGGTAGCGCAGCGGTCGTTGAAGGCCAGTACCGCACTGGGGCGCGGGCCGGCCGTCACCAGGGTCCGGGCGGCCGCGGCACCTTCCTCCTCGCTCAGCCCGCCGGGGAGGACGCGGATGTGTCCGCCGAGCCCGTGGCGGTTCATGGCGGTGCGGTAGCCGCGCCGCCGGTCGGCCGCGCCCGGTGCCCTGCCGCCGTCGATGTGGACGATGGCGCGGTGGCCCAGGGCGACGAGATGGTCCACCGCCTGCCGGGCGCCCTCGTCGTCGGCGGTCCGTACGACCTCCAGGCCCGCCACGGACGGCCGCAGCCGGCGGGCCACGGAAACGACCGGCAGTTGTCCGGCGAGCTCCGTCAGCCGTGAGGCGGGGGCCTGCGGCCCGAGGAGGATCAGCGCCTCACAACGGTCGGCAAGCAGGGACTCGACGGCACGCTGCTCGCCGCGCTCGCCGGTCACGGCACTCAGCGCGATCTGGTACCCGGACGGTTCGGCCGCCGCGTAGATGCCCTCCAGCAGGTCGGAGTGGAAAGGATGCTTGAGGCCGAACTGCACCCCGAGCAGGTGGGAACGGTGACTGCGCAGCAGCCGCGCCCGGGTGTCCGGACGGTAACCGATCTCCCGCGCGGCCTCCTGGACGCGTTCACGGGTGACGGCGCTCGCGCCTTTCGCGCCGCGCATCACGATGGAGACCAGCGCCGTGGACACGCCCGCCCGCGCCGCCACGTCGGCGAGCGTCGGCCGCTTTCCGCCGGGGACCGCCGGGGTCGGTGGCAACCTGTCCTCCCTGGTCGGGATCGTCTCCTGGGCGCCTGATCATAGAACGTTCCACTCTCGCGTCGCGGAGGTTCAGCGCGCCACCGCGGGCTCCCGATACCCGGGGCTCTGCCGGACGTCACCCACCCGGACGGCCCCTCCGGTGACGACCGAACCGATCGCGGCGAGTGCCATCCCGAGCGCGGCCCGCGCGTCCTCACCGGTGACCGCCGGCGTACGTCCGCTGCGGACGCTGTCGGTGAATGCGGCCAGCTCGGCGACGTAGGCCGGATGGAAGAGGTCCTGGTCGTACGTGACGCACTCGGCGGCGGCGCCGGCCGGGCCGTACGCCGTCACATGGGTGCGGCGCAGATCGCCCAGGGTGAGCATGCCCTCCGAGCCCTTGACCTCGCCGCGGACGTCATAGCCGTACACCGCCTCGAAGTTGGCCTCCGCGGTGGCGATGGCGCCGTTGTCGAAACGGATCGTCACCACGGCGGTGTCGAGCAGCCCCCGGTCCTTGAAGTCGGGCCGGACCAGGGCGTCGGCCATCGAGAAGACCTCCACTGGCTCGGATCCGGGGTTCAGGTAGCGCAGGGCGTCGAAGTCGTGGATGAGTGTCTCGAGGAAGATCGTCCAGGGCGGGATGCGCGAGGGGTCGTGCAGCTTGGGGTCCCGGGTGAGGGACCGCAGCAGCTGCGGGGTGCCGACGGCACCGGCGGTGATCTTCTCGTGGGCGGCGCGGAAGCCCGCGTCGAAGCGGCGGTTGAAGCCCACCTGGAGGGCCACGCCCGCCTCACGCGCGGCGGCGATGGCGCGGTCGGCCTCGTCGAGGGTGACGGCCATCGGCTTCTCGCAGAAGACCGCCTTGCCGGCCCGCGCCGCCGCCTCGACCAGTCCCGCGTGGGTGCGTGCCGGAGTGACGATCACGACCGCCTCGATCTCCGGGTCGGCGAGCAGATCCCCGATCTCCGTGTACGCCACGGGGCAGTCCAGGCGCGAGGCCAGTTCCCTGGCGGCGCCGGGCGCGGGGTCGGCGATGGCGGCGAGCCGCACGCCGGGCAGGCGGCGGGCCAGGGTCTCGGCGTGGAACGAGCCCATGCGCCCGGCACCGACGAGGCCGACGGCGAGGGATTGCGGGGAGGTCATGGCACATCTCCGTGATCTGCGTCGTAACGCGTGTCTTGCGGCTGAGCTGCGGCGATTGCCGTGGTGAGGGGGCGCGGCGTACGCGCTGTCCCGCGGCCGCTCCTGTCAGAGCGTGAAGGCGGCCCGGAAGCGCTCCAGGGCGGCCTCCGTGTCGTCGGAGGCCCACGCCTCCATGGCGACGGTGCCCTCGTAGCCGATCTCCGCCAGAGTCCGGGCGACGGCCGGATAGTTGATCTCTCCCGTGCCGGGCTCGCAACGGCCCGGCACGTCGGCCACCTGGATCTCCCCGACGAGTCCCGCGGCGTGGGCCCTGCGGACCAGCTCGATCAGGTTCCCCTCGCCGATCTGGGCGTGATACAGGTCCAGGTTCATCCGCAGCCCCGGCCGGTCCACCGCGGCGACCAGCGCGAGGGTGTCGGCGGCCTTCGCGAACGGCACGCCGGGATGGTCGACAGCGGTGTTGAGGTTCTCCAGGGTGAAGACGACGCCGGCGCTCTCACCGAGTTCGGCGATCCGCGTCAGGGTGCGCTGGGCGGCCATCCACATCTCACCGGTGGGTTCCCCCTGCACCGGCACCACGGGCAGCCCCTGGCCGTCCAGACCGGTGCCGTGCAGGTTCAGCCGGGTACAACCGAGGTGCTCGGCCGCCTTGAGCGACTCCTCCGCCGTGCGCAGCAGCTCGGCGGCGCCGGCCTCATCGGTCAGGCTGCCGGTCACGTACCCGGTCATGGAGACGAAGTCGGCGGGGGTACGGGCGAGGGCGTCGAGGTCGTGCTTCGTCCAGTCCCAGAGCTCGACCTGGAAGCCGGCCCCGTGGAGGCGCCGGGCGCGTTCCTCGATCGGCAGCTCCCGGAAGACCATCTCCGCGCAGACCGCCAGTGCGTACATCGCGGCTCTCCTCTCCCCGGACACTCGGAGACTAGAACGTTCTATATCCTCCGAGCAGTACGCCAGCCGCCTCACCGTCCTGTCAATAGTCCTGCTGGTCATGAGATATAGAACGTTCCAGTACCGCCGCACGTACCGGGTGTGCCGGAGGACTGACCGTCGTCGTGAGCCCAGCCCTTCGGGCCCGGCGCGCAGGCGTGCGAGGGTGCGTTCCGGCAGCGCGGTCGCGGCATCCACCGCGCCGCGACCGAGCGCGGCCCGGACCTGCGGCTCGGTGTGACGGGGCGGTGCCGCGGGACGCCACAGGGCGGGCGCGGTGAACCGTCCACCGCTTCGGGCCGGCCACACCGGTGCCGGCCCTCGCGATTGCCCCTCTTCCTGGGTGTCAGACCGCGGGCTTCACCGCCTCCACGAGCAAGTGGTAGCCGAGGTGGTTGAAGGGCGGGATCTCAGCGAGGAACCGTTCCATCCGGTCGACGAACGCGCGCACCGACGCGTCCCGCAGGACCTCGTCCGCCAGCCATGCCGCCAGAGGCGAGTTGCCGCGGATCCGGGTGACCGTCATCCCGGCACCGGCGAACAGTGCCGTGAGGTCCTGGGGGCTGAAGCTGTACCAGGGCGCGAGGTACTCCTCACCGCTGCGGGTCTCGGTGAACAGCAACTGTTTGCCCGCCACGTCCGTGACATCGACCGAGGCGAACCGGTCACCGGTGAACATCTCCTCGAACAGGGCGTTCTTCACCCCGAGCAGCATCCGTCCGCCAGGCCGCAGCACGCGGTGCACCTCGGTGAAGACCGCCGGGCGGTCCTCCAGCGGCAGGTGCATGAGGGCCAGCATGCTGGTGACGGTGTCGAAGGAGCCGTCCGGGAAGGGCATGTGCGCCATGTCGCCCTCGCGCAGCTCCGCCGTCAGGCCCCGTTCGCGGAGCTTGCCGGCCGCCACTTCCAGCATCGAACCCGAGATGTCCAGTCCGCTGACCTGAGCGCCCCGCTCCGCCATGGGCACGGTGAAGCGGCCGGTGCCGCAGCCGATGTCCAGAACGCGTTCCCCGGGCCGGATCTTCTCCAGCAGGAAGCGGTGCTCGGTCGTGGTGAACATCTCGTCGCACGGGCCGCGCCCGGGGATGCGCTCGTCGTACTCCTCGGCCACCCGGCGATAGACGGACCTGACCTGGTCCTTCTGCTGCTCGGCCTGGTCGGCGAGGGTGCGGTTGGGTTGGTCGTACGTCGTCATGGAGTTCCTCCTCGGAACGGGACGGTGGGATGGAGATGGGGATGGGGAGGGCAGAGGGTGACAGGAACGGGAACGCGATCTGCGGGAGCGGCGCCGGGTCAGGAGTCCAACGGGTCACGGAGCAGGGGGCAGGACAGGCAGTGCGGACCGCCTCTGCCCCGCACCAGTTCGGCGCTGGGTGTCGTCAGGACCTCGATACCGGCGGCGCTCAGATACTCGTTGGCGACGACGTTTCGGTCGTAGGCGATGACCGTGCGCGGTCGGACGGCCAGCACATTCGCGGCGTCACTCCACTGCTCGCGTTGCTCGGCGACACCGGTGCGGTCGCCGCCCGCCGCGATCAGCCGCAGGGCGGGCAGCCCGAGGGACTTGGCCAGGCGGGTGAGGGGATCGTCGATGCTCTCGGCCCTGACCGCGCCGTCCCGGTCGAGTCGCAGCGCGAACCACCGGCACGCCTGCAGATGGGGGCCGCTGGCCAGAAAGGTGTCCCCGTCGACCATGGTCAGCACCGTGTCGAGGTGCATGCACTGGCGGGCCCGGGGGAGCAGAACGGCGAACACGTGCCGGGCCTGGCCCGAGGAGAGCAGCGCACGGGCCAGTTGCTCCGCCCCCGCGGGCGTGGTGCGTTCACCGACGCCGACGACGACACAACCCGGTCCCGCGAGCAGGACGTCGCCGCCTTCCACGGGTTCGTGCGGGCCCTCTCCGTCGGGGCCGGCCAGTGGCCTTGCTCCGGCTGCGCGGGCAGCCGCCCCCAGCAGCAGGCCCTCGGCCCGCCGCACCGCGCCGGCCATGCGGTGGACGGTGTGGCGCCGTCCCAGCCAGCTGCTGCTGTCCCGGACGAAGAGAGCGTTGACCAGCGGCGGCAGCACGAACGAGTCGGGAGAGAGAGTCAGGGTGCCGAGCGAGGCCGCGACGGCGTGCGGATGCTCGGCCGCCAGTTCACGCACGGTGATCCCCGACAGCAGCAGCCGGGCCCGATCGTGGGCGGGCACCCCGTGGCACATGTCGTCCACCGCCGCGGCGACCAGCGGGCCGAGCCGCTGCGCGCCCGCCACCGCTCGCACCGGCCGCCGGCCGACGCCGGGTTCCGCCAGGGCGGCTGCCACCAGCGATTCGAGTTCCACCACTTCGACCCCGTGACCCCGCAACAGCCGGGTGAAGTCGTCGTGTTCCGCCTGGGCGCGCTCCGCCCAGGGCAGGTCGTCGAAGAGGAGGTCGTGGCAGTTGCCGGGACCGAGCCGGCTCAACTCGGCTCCCGGGCGGTGCGTGAGCACCCGGCGCAGGACACCGACCTCGTTGTCGACATAGGTGTCCCGCAGGGCCGCCAGGCCCGGTAATCGAACTGGTTTTGACGCCAGTCCGCCGGTGGGTGAGCGCTGACTCGGATGCCGGTCGTCGAAGAGAGCAGGAGAACGCCTCATGGCCGCTCCTGGGAATAGGGAGTCGGACCGGGGCCTGATGACGAAGACACGCGGAAACCAATCAGTGCATGACCCCGGTCGTGGAAGCGGTGCCGTGGGGCCAACGTAGGGAAAACTATGTGCGTGCGTCAACGACCTGCCGTCCCGAATGATTGCGACGGTCGTGCGAAAAGCCGGGGACTCATCTCCGAATGGGGCGGCGACCTGCTCCGATCTGCCGCTTCTGAAGGTTGTGTGAAGGCGTCTGATTGTCTGTGGCGGCCGATTCGGAAAGGCGACGCAAAGTCGCGGGTTTGAAATCCACGGGCGGGGAACGGCGGGTGACTGCTCTTTCGGGAAAGGGCGCACGGCCCTTGACAGAGGGTCTGCCGACCTCCCCACACTGAGGAAAAGGCAGGACGGCTCGACGGTCGCCGACGTGATCGCCTCGGGCGCCGTACCGCACGCCGCAGCCGGCCTCTCCGCCGTTGAGCGGAGGAAAAGAACAATGACGCGACGCTGATCGAGTTGGGATTCTCGTGCACGGTTCACTTCCCTTGGTTGAGGACTCCGATTTACGTGAAGAAGTACGGCAGCTGCTGACAGGGCCGGAATTACGCGAAGAACTGCACGGCATATGGAGAACTCCGCCGCACAAGGAGTGTCCGCCCCCTCGGCTGACCTACCGGGAGCTGGGCGCCCGTGGCCTCCTCGCCCCGCACTGGCCGCCCGAATACGGCGGTCGCGGCGCCGGTGTGCACGCCACCGCCGTCGTGGCCGAGGAACTCGCCCTGCTCGGCGTCCCCGACAGCGCCCGGGTGAACACCATCGACAACGCCGGCGCCACGCTGCTGTCGTTCGGCACGGAACGGCAGCGCCGCCGCTACTGCCCGGACATGGCCGCGGGCCGGGTCACCTTTTCCGTGCTGTACACCGAACCCGACGCCGGCAGTGACCTCGGCGGCATGGCCACGCGTGCCGAACGCACGGCGGGCGGCTGGCGGCTGAGCGGCACCAAGACCTGGAACGCCACGACGGAGGACGCCCGGTACGGCATCTGCGCCGCGCGAGTCGCCGGAGGCGGTGACAACGCCTACGCGGCCACCGCCCTGTTCGTCGTGCCCCTGGACCACCCCGCGGTGCGCGTCGAAGCGTTGGCGACCGTCAACCCGGAGCGGTTCTTCACCGTCCATCTCGACGGCGCCGAAGTGGACGAGGAGGCGCTGATCGGGTCACCGGGCGCGGGCTGGTCGATGCTCACCCAGGCCCTGGGGCTGGAACGCACCGGCATCTGCTTCGCCGGGCGGGCCCGCCGCTGGCTGGATCAGCTGGCCCGGGCGCTGGACGCACGCGATGACCCGGCCGGTGCCGGCGGGGAGGGCGAACTGCCCCGGCTGGACGCCGAGGTGACCTCGGCACGCCTGCTGGGCTGGGAGGCCGTGGCCGACCTCGCGGACGGGCGTCTCGGCGCGGCTGCCGCCGCCGCTGCCAAGTGGTGGAGCAGCGAACTCGCCCAGCGAGTCGCCCGGCTGGCCTGGGATTTGCTCGGCCCGCAGGGATCTCCCGCGTTTCCGGACCTCATGGTGGCCGTCCGCGAGGCACCCGGGCTGACGCTCGCCGCCGGCACCTCGGAAATGCAGTTGTCGACCGTGGTCACCGACCTGCTGGACGGCGGCGACCCGTGGGAGGAGCAGGTCTGACATGGCTCGTCACACCGACTGGCAGCAGCATCTGATCCGGGACTTCACCACCACCCTCGGCTCGTGCGACCCCGCCGACGTCACCGACGTACGGCGCGCGCTGGCACGGGACGGCTGGAACAACTCCTGTCTCCCGGTCGACGAAGGGGGCCTGGGGCTGACGGTCGCCGATGCCGCCGCTCTCGCCGAGCAACTGGGCCTCGCCCAGGGCCCGAGCGACCCCCTGGACATCCTGGTGGCGCTTCCGCTGCTCACCCGCACGGCGCCCGATCTGGCCCGGGAGATCCGCACGGGCGCGCACGGCGTGGGCGTGGTCGTGCCCGGGCCGGGCGCCGACGGCAGGGGCACCGGAACCGACGGACCGGCGCTGTTCACCCAGGAACAGCCGGATGTGGTCCTTCTGCCGGCCGAGCGAACACCGACCGCGGGGACGACGACCGTGCGAGGGCTCACGGCGGGGAGCCCGACCGGGGGAGCGCGCACCGCGCGAACGCCCATGGCGGGAACGCCGACCGCCGGAGCACCGGACGGCCCGCCAGACCCCGGAGCACCCGCCGCCGGCCCGCCAGACCCCGAAGTACCCACCGCCGGCCCACCGAACGCCGAGACACCCACCACCGCAACGTCGGCCACCGGACCGCTGAACACCGTGACCGGCTGGCGGCCGGCCACGGCAACCCCCCACCCGACCCCGGGCGACCTGCTCATGGACGTGGCCACGGACGAGCCCGGCACCCTCCACCCCGGCCTGGTGGGCGTGCCCGCCGGTCCGCTGTGGGCGGCGTGCGCGCTGCTGCGCAACGCCCATCGGCTGGGTCTGGCCCGCGCCGCGCTCACCAAGGCCGTCGACCGCGCCCGCCGACGGGTGCAGTTCGGCCGCCCGATCGGCTCATACCAGGCCGTCGCCTTCCCCCTGGCAGCCCAGCGGGCGCGTCTGGAAGGGCTGCGGCTGGCGAACCTCGCCCGGCTGCGCGAGCTCGACGCCCATGGCCAGGACATCACGCCCGAGCGGGCCGGGCGCGCGCTGGCCGACGCGCTGGCGCTGACGGACGCGATCACCGCGCTGCTGAACGACTGTGTCCGCCACGCCGTGCACGTCCACGGCACGTTCGGCCTGTACGACGGCAGTCCCGTCGCCGCCTGCCACCGCCGTCTGCTGACGGAAACAGCCCGCTGGGGGCCGCACCATCACGGACGGCCGACATGGCGGCCCGCGGCGCGGCCCGGTCCGGGCGAAGAAGCCGACCTGCACCGGGCCGCCCGTCGTCGGCTGGCCCGGCTGCGGGAACCGGCGCGCGTACGCGACAACGAGGTCCCCTACCCGGTCGGCCGGTGTGTGCACGAGCTGGTCGAACTGGCCGCGGCCCGCCACCCCGGGGCGATCGCCGTCCGCAGCCCTGACGGCGACCTCACCTACGCGCGGCTCGACGCGGACGCCGAACACCTCGCCGCAGCACTGCGCCACCGCGGCATCGCCTCCGACGACCTGGTGGGCCTGCACATGGAACACGGCCCTCGGGCGGTCACGGCCATCCTCGCCGTCCTCAAGGCGGGTGCCGCCTATCTGCCGCTCGATCCCGCCCTGCCACCGGAGCGCACCGCATTCATGACCGAGGACGCGGATACCGCCCTCGTCCTGAGCGAGGCCCGGCTGCTCGACGGACTGCCGCCGCTGCGGGCGCCGGTGACCACCCTGCCGGACCTGGCCCGGTCCCCGGCACGGGCGCAGGCGCGGGACGGGAAGCGGCCGGCGGCCCCCGACTCGCTCGTGTACGTCCTCTACACGTCGGGCTCCACCGGTAGCCCCAAAGGAGTCGAGGTCGAGCACCGCAATCTGACCAACCGGCTGTACTGGGACGCCGCCACGTTTCCCCTGCACCCCTCGGACGCGGTGCTCCACCACACCTCCCTGGGCTTCGACATCTCCGTGTGGGAGATCTTCGCCCCGCTGATCTCCGGGGCCACGCTCGTCGTCCCCCCGCCCGGAGCGCCGCGCGACCCGCACCGGATGCTCACCCTGATGCGGGACACCGGCGTCACCGTGCTGGCCTGCGTCCCCTCGCTGCTGGACGTCCTGCTGGACGAGGACGACCCGGCCCTCGCCGACGTGACCGGCCTGCGCTACCTGTTCTGCGGCGGCGAAACCCTGCCGCCGCGGCTGGTCGAACGGTTCCACGCCCTGGGACTCCCGGCGGAGCTGCACAACTTCTACGGCCCCAGCGAGTGCACCATCGACGTCACGTCCTGGCGCTGCGACCCCGGTGCCGGAGACGGCCCGGTGCCGATCGGGACTCCGCTGGCCAACGTCGGGGTCCACGTCCTGGACGAGAACGGCGATGTCGTGCCGCCCGGGCGGCCGGGGGAGCTCTACGTCGGCGGGGCCGGCGTGGCCCGCGGCTACCGCCGGCGCCCCGACCTGACCGCGCGGCGTTTCCTGCCCGATCCCTTCACCGACCGGCCCGACGCCCGCATGTACCGGACCGGCGACCTCGTACGCATGGACCGAGAGGGGGTCCTGCACTTCCTCGGCCGGACCGACCGCCAGGTGAAGATCCGCGGTCATCGTGTCGAACTCGGCGAGATCCAGCACGCGCTCGAACGGCACCCCGCGGTCCGCGCGGCGGCCGTCCGTGCCGTGGAGGACCGTATCGAGGCCCATGTCGTCGCGGCGGACGGCACTCCCGCGGACACCGCCGACCTGACCCGGCACCTGCGCCGCACGCTGCCCGCCTACATGGTTCCCACGGCCTTCGGTTTCCTGCCCATGCTGCCCGTCACCGGCAACGGGAAGACCGACTACGCCGCTCTGCCGCCCCTGCGGCCCGTGCCCCACGGCCCCGACGGAGCCGTGGCGGCCGGCGGCCGGCCGGACGCCCTGGAGGACGCCCTCACCGAACTCGCGGGCCGGCTGCTCGGCCGGGATCGGCTGGACGCGGCCGACGACTTCTTCGCCGCGGGCGGCAGTTCCCTGCACGCCGCCCGGTTCGTCTCGCGGGCCCGCACCGAACACGGCCTCGACGTCCGCCTGGAGCACTTCCTCGCGTCCCCCACGGTCCGGGACCTCGTCAAGAACGCAGCGCACGCAACGGAAGGCGACCACCCCGATGCCTGACGGACAACCCCGCACCCCGGCGCACGAATGGCCCGCCGGCACCCGGATCCACCTGTTCTGCTTCCCGCACGCCGGGGCCGGTTCGGGCACCTACCGCCCCTGGAGCACCGCCCTGGCCCCGGACATCGACGTGCACCCCGTGCGACTGCCGGGGCGCGACGGGCGCTACGCCGAACCGCCCGGCACGAGCGTGACGGCGCTCGCCCGCGGCTGCGCCGACGAACTCCTGGACCTCCTGGACCACGCGGCCGACGACCGGCCGTACGCCCTGTTCGGCCACAGCCTGGGCGCCATCACCGCCTACGAGACCGCCCGCGTCCTGCTGCACCGGGGCAGGCCTCCGGCGATGCTCGTCGTCTCGGGCAGCGAGCCCCCGCACCGCCTCACCACCCCGGCCCGCCCCTGCCACGGCCTGCCGGACGACGCCTTCCTGGCCGAGGTCATCCGGCTCGGCGGCACTCCACCGGACATCCGCGAGGAAAAGGAACTGCTGCGCCTCATGCTGCCGGCTCTCCGCGCCGACTTCACCGCGGCCGAGACCTACCGGCACCGCCGCGGCGGGCTCCCCCTGCCCATACCCATCGCCGTCTACGCCGGCTCCGACGACATGACCCTCGTCCAGCGAAGCCTCGACGACTGGAGCCAGCTGACCCGCGCCCCCGCCGTGCGCCAACGGCGCTTCCCCGGCGGCCACTTCTACCTGGACGCGGGCCGCCCACTCGTCCTGCAGGCCCTGCGGCACGACCTGCTGCGGGCTGCCCCGCCCCGGCACACTCCGCCCCGAACCCCCGCCGCCCAGCTGTCCAGGAGGCCCCGGTGAGCATCGCCCCCGCCACGGCAACCGCGCTGACGAAGCATCCGCTGGAGCCACTGACCGCCGACGAGATCCGGCTGGCCTCCGCGCTGCTGAAGTCCCGGCGCGGACTCACGGCGGACGTCCGTTTCGTCATGATGTCGCTCAAGGAGCCGGACAAGGAGCGGCTGACGGACTACGACCCCGAACACCACCCGCCGCGCGAGGTGTTCGTCGTTCTGCGTGACCGCCGGCACCGCCGCACCTACGAGGCGGTGGTTCGCCTGGACACCGAGGAGGTCACCCTCTGGCGCGACTGCCCCGGTGCCCAGACCGCCATCACCGAGGAGGAGTTCGAGCAGTGCGACGCCGCGGTCCGCGCGGACGCCCGCTGGCAGGACGCCATGCGCCGGCGCGGTGTCACCGACTTCTCCCTCGCCATGATCGACGCCTGGCCGACCGGCCACACCGGCGAGCACGAGGACCGCCCGGGACAGCGGCTGTCGTACGCCCTCACCTTCGTCCGCGCCCATCCCACCGACAACGGCTACGCCCGCCCCGTCGAGAACCTCATGGCGCTGGTGGACCTGGACTCCCTGGAGGTCCTGGACGTCATGGACCGGGGCGTGGTGCCGCTGCCGCCGCTCTGCGGGAACTACGACCCCGCCGAGCGCCGCGAGGACGGCAACTGGCCGTCCGTCGTGCGGGAGCGCACCGATCTGAAACCCATCGACATCACCCAGCCCGAGGGACCGAGCTTCACCGTCGACGGGTACGCCGTCCGCTGGCAGAAGTGGCGTCTGCGCCTGGGCTTCACCGTCCGCGAGGGACTCGTCCTGCACCAGCTCGGCTACGAGGACAAGGGCCGGGTCCGGTCGGTCGTGCACCGTGCCTCCCTCGCCGAGATGTACACGCCGTACGGCGACCCCGGCTTCACCCATTACCACAAGAACGCCTTCGACGAGGGCGAGTACGGCGCGGGCTTCATGGTCAACGCCCTGGAACTCGGCTGCGACTGCCTCGGCGAGATCCACTACTTCGACGCCGTCGTGCACGACCAGGACGGCCTGCCGGTCACGCTGCCCCACGCGATCTGCATGCACGAGGAAGACATGAACATCGCGTGGAAGCACACGGACTTCCGCACCGGCAGGGTCGTCACCCGGCGCCAGCGCCGACTCGTCATCTCCTCCTTCGCCGTCCTCGGCAACTACCAGTACGGATACTTCTGGTACCTGTACCTGGACGGCACCATCGGCTTCGAGGTCAAACTCACCGGGATGATCTCGACCGGGGCCTTCACCGGCCCCTGCCCGCCCTACGGCACGGCGGTCGCACCCGGCCTCTACGGCCCCCACCACCAGCACTTCTTCTCCATGCGCCTGGACATGGCCGTCGACGGACCGCGCAACTCCGTGTACGAGGTCGACTCGGTGCCGCTCCCGGTGGACGAACACAACCCGCACGCCAACGCCTGGCGCACCGAACCCCGCCTGCTCGCCTCGGAGTCGCAGGCCCAGCAGCGCCTCGCACAGGCCGCCACCGGCCGCTTCTGGAACATCGTCAACCCGGACCGGCGCAACGGCCTCGGCGAGCCGGTCGGTTACAAGCTGGTCCCCTCCTCCGGCCTGCTGCCCATGCAGCCCCGGGGCAGCCAGGCCTGGCACCGGGCCCGCTTCTGCTACGGCCATCTCTGGGTCACGGCACACGACCCCACCCAGATGTACGCCGCCGGCGACTACCCCAACCAGCACCCGGGCGACGCGGGCCTGCCCGAGTACGTACGGGCCGACCGGCCCACGGCCGACGCCGACATCGTGCTGTGGCACACCTTCGGCGAGCACCACGTCGTACGGCCCGAGGACTGGCCGGCGATGCCGGTGGTGTCCACGGGTTTCACGCTCCGGCCGAACGGCTTCTTCGACGGGAACCCCGCCCTGGACCTGCCCGCGCCGGACTCCTGCCGAGCCGACTCGTGCCACGACCACCTGCCCGACGACCGCACCCCGAAAGGCACAGAGCACCATGACCACCACACTGACTGATCACTACCCCA
The DNA here is from genome assembly GCF_044465285.1 of Streptomyces sp. NPDC049687. Lineage (NCBI taxonomy): Bacteria > Bacillati > Actinomycetota > Actinomycetes > Kitasatosporales > Streptomycetaceae > Streptomyces > Streptomyces sp. NPDC049687. Next base: position 149,760 of record NZ_JBITLN010000002.1, on the reverse strand, counting down.
CCCGGCTCCCGGAACCCGGAGGCCTCGTCCCTCGGCACGATCCCGTGGCGTGGGGCGACCCGGCGAACGGCCCCCTCGAACCCGGCGAGTTCGAGGCCTTCGCCGACCGCGGCCACCACCACGGCCCGCACCCGCTGTTCAGTCCGCACGAGGTGGAGGACTTCCGGCAGGAGGCCGCACGCCTCGCCGCCGAACCCGCCCTGCGCGCCGACGAGCGCACCGTCGTGGAGGAGGCCTCCCAGGAGGTCCGCTCCGTCTTCGAAGTGCACCGCATCAGCCCGGTGTTCGCCCGGCTGGCCGCGGATCCGCGCCTCGCGGACGTGGCCCGCCAGATCCTCGGCTCCGAGGTCTACGTGCACCAGAGCAGGGTCAACTACAAGCCGGGATTCACCGGCGGGCCGTTCTACTGGCACTCCGACTTCGAGACCTGGCACGCCGAGGACGGCATGCCGCAGCCTCGCGCGCTGAGCGTGTCCATCGCCCTGACCGAGAACTTCCCGTACAACGGCAGTCTCCTGATCATCCCGGGTTCGCACCGCACCTTCGTGCCCTGTGTCGGCCGCACCCCGCCCGACCACCACCGCACCTCGCTGCGCACCCACTCCGCCACCGTCGGCATGCCGGACCGGGGCGCGGTGCGCGACCTCGCCGAACAGGGCGGAGGCATCGACCAGTTCACCGGGCCGCCCGGATCCGCGACCTTCTTCGACTCCAACTGCATGCACGGCTCGAACGGCAACATCACGCCCTACCCGCGCTCCAACGTCTTCCTCGTCTACAACAGCGTCGGCAACACGCTCGGGCCGCCGTACGCCGCGCCCGCGCCCCGGCCGCCGTACATCGCCTCCCGGGACTTCACGCCCGTGGGGGAGGCGCGGTGAACCTCGGCGAACCCCTGGGCAACTTCATCGCGGGAGCCCGCCGTCCGGCTCGCGCCGAGGAGACCGTCACCCTGGTGAACCCGGCCACCGGCCGCCCCGCCGGGACGGCCCCCGTGTCCGGCGACGCCGACATCGACGCGGCCGTACGCTCAGCCCAGGACGCCTTCGAGCGCTGGCGCCTCACCCCGCCCGGCGAGCGGCAACGTGCCCTGCTGAGGATCGCGGACGCCCTCGAGGAGCGGGCCGACGAGTTCGCGGCGGCCGAGGCGGTGCACACGGGCAAGCCCCTGCACCTCATCGCGAGCGAGGAAATGGGCCCCATGACGGACCAGATCAGGTTCTTCGCGGGAGCCGCCCGCATGCTGGAGGGCAGGGCCACCGGGGAGTACCTGCCCGGCCACACCTCGTCGATCCGCCGTGAGCCGGTCGGCGTCTGCGCCCAGGTGACCCCCTGGAACTACCCGCTGATGATGGCGGTGTGGAAGTTCGCCCCCGCCGTCGCGGCCGGCAACACCGTGGTGCTCAAGCCCTCGGACACCACCCCCGTGACCACGCTGATGCTGGCCGAGCTGGCGGCCGGTTTCCTGCCGCCGGGCGTCCTCAACGTGGTCTGCGGAAACCGGGAGACCGGGCGCCGGCTGGTACGGCATCCCGGTCCGGACATGGTGTCGGTCACCGGCAGCGTCCGCGCGGGCACCGACGTGGCCTCCGCCGCGTCCGCCGACGTCAAACGCGTCCACCTGGAACTGGGCGGCAAGGCGCCCGTGGTGGTGGCCGCCGACGCCGACCTGCCGCAGGCCGCGCGGGGCATCGCGGAGGCGGGCCTTTTCAACGCGGGACAGGACTGCGCGTCGGCGTGCCGGATCATCGTCGACGCCTCGGTGCACGACGCGTTCGTGGAGCACCTGGTTCATGAGGTGAAGGAGCTGACACCGGGGCCGCCCGACGATCCCAGCGCCTACTTCGGCCCGCTCAACAGCGCGGCACAGCGTGACCGGGTCCGGGGCTGTCTGGAACGGCTGCCCGAGCACGCCCGTACCGTCGCCGGAGGGTCGGCGCTGCCCGGCGAGGGTTTCTTCCACGAGGCCACGGTGGTCACGGGACTGCGCCAGGACGACGAGGCCGTCCAGGAGGAGATCTTCGGGCCCGTCCTCACCGTGCAGGCGTCCGCCGACGACGAGGAGGCGCTGCGCATGGCCAACGACGTGCGCTATGGACTCGCCTCGTCGGTGTGGACGCGTGACCACCGCCGCGCCGTGACCCTGGCACAGCGCATCGACGCCGGCATCGTCTGGATCAACTGCCACATGCCCACGGCCGCCGAGATGCCCCACGGCGGCTTCAAACAGTCCGGCTACGGCAAGGACCTGTCGGCGTACGGGCTGGAGGACTACACACGCGTCAAGCACGTCATGACGTACACGGGTCCGTGACCCGCCCCTCCGACGTGGCCGCCGGACTCTCCGGCGGCCGCGCCGCCGAGTTCAGCGCAGGGCGATGAGCGCGATGGCGGCGGCCGCGCACACCAGCCCGGCGGTCTGCCACCGGGTGAGCCGCTCGTGCAGGAACACCAGCGCCAACAGCACGGGGATGGCCGGGTAGAGCGCCGACAGGACGGTGGCCACAGCCATCAGCTGGTGCCGGGTGGCGGCGAGGAACAGGATGATGGCGACCGTTCCGACCGCACCGGCCGCGGCGGTCACGGCCGCCGGCCGTCCGGGCATCGTCGCCGGGGACCGGAACCCGACGAGCACCACGGCGATCACCAGGACGGAGACGACCCGGCTGACGACCACCGGCCACAGGCCGCCGTCCGCTCCCACCTGAGCCATGGCGAGGAACTGCACGCCGAAACCGGCGCTCGCGACCAGCGCGGCCGGGACTCCCGCGGTCACCGGCGGCCCGCCGGCCCGGCCCGCCCCCGGTCCCGACGCCTGCGAGACCAGCCAGAGGGCCGGGACGGCGGCCACGATGCCGATCCAGGCGACGGCGGCCGGGCGTTCGCCCAGGAAGGCCACCCCCACGAGAACCGGAAGCGCGACGGCGCCCACGTCGCTGACCGGGACGACCACGCTCATCTGCCCCTGGGACATGGCCCGGTACAAAAACGCGACCCCGACGCCCGTACCGACGCCGGAGAGCGCCCCGAACCAGTGGTCGCCCGCCGTCGCGGCCCCACCGGAGGACGACAGGGCCAGCACCACCGCGACCGCGCTTCCGGCGAGTTGGGCGTGGAGGGCCACGGTGATGCCGTCGATCCGCCGGGAGACGAGCCCGTTGGCGAAGTGGGTCACACCGAAACAGAGCGCGGAGGCCAGGGCCAGGATCTCACCCACGGGCCCTCCCCCGGGGCGACGGCAGGCATTCCCACGAAGGCGAGGCATCGGCACACAAAGGCATACCGACCGCCCTACCCGGGATCCTCCCGATGATGACGACTCGAACGACGGCCCGTCCGTCCCCCGGCTGCCTGGGTCACGCCCCCGTTCAGCCGAAGTAGGCCGTCTCGTTCACGTGGAACATGTAGTCGCGCCAGTTGGCCTTGATGTAGGTGTAGCGCGCCGGGTCGTAGCTCCACAGGTTGTCCAGTGCGTCGGCGACGACGTCCTGGTGGGCGCGGACGTAGTCCAGGACCGCCTCGGAGACCGGCGCGTAGGACCAGTGCCAGCGTTCCTCGCTGATCGCCGGTTTGTCGGTTGCCGACTCCGCCGTATACGTCTGGAGGAAGCCGTACTGGGCCGTGTTCGTGCGCAGCCACCGGTAGTTGGCGGCCTCCGGGCCGGCGTCCGTCCAGTCCTGCGGTGTCGTGTCGAAGAAGTCCGCGTCGGAGCCCAGATGGTGGCGCGAGACACCAGGAGCCGTCGACGTCCGGAGTATCTCGATCTGACGTTCCTCGGAGGTCAGCGAGAACCACACGTCGCGGTGGCTGTCCTTGTCCGGGTCCCACTGCGGGTCCGCACCCAGCTGGGTGGAGTACTTGGCGCGTATCTCGTCGGTGATGATGCCGAAGGTGCCGGCGCCGCCCGAACCGGTGCGCAGGAAACCGTACTTGCGGTCCCATATGGTGCGCTGCGTCGCCGCGGTGCGGACCCGGGAAACGACGACGACGTCGCGGCCGGTGCCCGTGCCGGTCGCCGCCGCGTCGGCCAGAGCGTTCACCTGGGTGTCCATCTCCGTGCCGAGTCCGTCGGGTGCGGTGCCCGTGCCGGTGATCCAGGCCGCGACGGCCGTCGGATCGGCGCCGTCGAGGACCTGCGCGACGTCCCGCGTGCGGCGGTCGATGTCCTCCTGCGAGCGGAAAGTCCGCGGCGGCGTGTCCGTGCCCGCGAAGGCGGCCCAACCGAATCCGGCCGTACCGACCGCGGCCGCGCCGGCCACTGTGAGGAACCCTCGTCTGCTGGGGGTCTTCCCGCGGTGGCCGGGTACCGACCCGTCGCGACTGTCGCCGTGCATGTGCGTCTCCGTTCTGGGCACCGGCTTCTTACACCGGCCGACGCACAAGATTCGCACGGCCGTGCCCGGCGCCGGTAGCCGCACTGTCGTCCAATACCCTTGCGCATGAGGGAGGTTGGCTTTTCCGCAGCTGGATCGGGCAGCAGGACGAGGGCGACCGTCGCACAGTGGAGGGGAACATGTCCGACCCATGGGTGAAACTCGAACTGGACATCGCGCAGTTCGATGCCCCCTGTTTCGAGAAGTACGTGACGCGATGCGGTGCTGACGGCATTCGCTTGACCACTCTCGCCGAACTGGGCGACACGCCCGCACACCGTCGCGTGTTGTACGAGCTGAACAAGGAGTGCTCCGCCGACATCCCCGAACGTGGGGAGTTCTATTCGTTCGACGAGTATGTCGAGCGGCGCTTCGCGGCCGCCGGCTACGACCCGCGGGGCGTCGTGATCGCCTTGGACGGCGACACCTGGATCGGCATGGCGGCTACGTCGAGGCACGGGGACTTCGTTTTCAACGAGATGACCGGCGTGCGGGCCGCCTACCGGGGCCGTGGCATCTCGATCGCCATGAAAGCCTTCGGAATGGCCTTCGCCAGGGAGTCCGGAGCGACCAAGGTGCGGACCTTCCATCACCCGGCGAACGCGAACGCCATAGCCATGAACCGGAGGCTGGGATTCGTGGACGCGGAGGGCTGAGGTCGGTCCCGCATCCCGAGGCGGCCCGGTCGGCGGCCGCCCGCGGACACCGCGCTCGACGCGTTTCCTCAGCCGGGCAGCCGGCCCCACACCCTGTGCCGACGCCGTCGACGAAGGCGCGTCAGTGGTGGTGGCCGTGCCGGCCGAGGGTCTCCACGGGGGTGGCGCCGGGGCGGGTCCATTGCGGCACGGGCCGGCTGGTCGGGCCCCAGGTGGCGACGCCGTCGGCGTCCGAGCGCCAGTACCAGCAGGCCTGGCGGCCCGTGGACGGGTGCCCCTCGCGGACATCGCCGATCACGGGCCGGCCCTCGGGATTGTCCTCCCACGCCTCGCCGCGGCCGTAGGGCGTCATGTCGAGCAGGGCGAGGGACCCGTTGACAGGCTCGTTGCCGCGGCCCGTCGTGGAGTAGGTGAGGAACACGCGGTCGCCGTCGCGCAGAAAACAGGTGATGTACCCCATCTCTCCGCCGACCGGCGCCGCCACGCCCCGCACCGAGTACCAGGGCTGGGTGTACCCCATGAACTCGACGTAGTCGGCCACCTCGTCCCACGGGCCCGTGGTCAGGACGGCGAACGAGACGCCCCGGGCGTTGAGGTAGACGGCGTCCTTCACGTGCCAGGCCGTGGTGGTGCAGCCCTCGCACTGCCCCTGGTGCGGCGCGCCGTCGTACCACATGTGCTTGTAGACCACGAGCTCGTCGCGCCCCTGGAACAGGTCCAGGAACGGGACCGGCCCGTCAGCGCCGGTGACCTCGACCGTGCCGTCGAGCTCGACCATCGGCAGCCGCCGCCGGGCCGCGGCGATCGCGTCGCCCGCGCGGGTGTGCGCCTTCTCGCGGACCAGCAGCTCATCGCGCGCCGCCTGCCAGGTGGCCAGGTCGACGACCGGCGGCTTGCCGGGGAGGTCGCTGCTCGCGTTGCCGGGTGTGGTCGTCATCGTGTCCTCCGAGGTGTCTCGTGCCGGGCGGCGTCGCAACGACGTCCTGCGGCGCTCATCAGAACAGACCCGCGGGGCGGCCGGAACTCATCGCGGAAGGGATGCCTCGGCCGAACCCGGGCGGACCCGGGGCCCCGACCTCCTGGCCGTCCCGCAGCCGCACCGGCGACCCCGACCACCTCGCCGAGAACAGCGCCGCGGGCACCCAGCACCGTGACTGGCGTCGGGGAGGTTTTACGTATAACCTCTCCCGTCAATCGCAACTGCCGCACGGCTTCCGAAAGGCCCCGATGTCACGCATCGCCCTGGTCACCCTCGTCGTCGACGACTACGACGAGGCGATCCGCTTCTACACCGACGCCCTCGGCTTCCGGCTCGTCGAGGACGCGCCGCGGCCCCACGGCTCCCGCTGGGTCGTCGTACGGCCGGGCGAGGGCCAGGACGGCACCGGGCTGCTGCTCGCCCGCGCCGTGGACGACGCCCAGCGTGCCCGCATCGGCGACCAGACCGGCGGCCGCGTCGGCTTCTTCCTGCACACCGACGACTTCGCCCGCGACCACGCCCGGATGCTCTCCGCCGGCGTGACCTTCCTGGAGGCGCCCCGCCACGAGCCGTACGGCTCCGTCGCCGTCTTCCAGGACCTGTACGGAAACCGCTGGGACCTGCTCCAGCCCGCCACCACCGCCTGACCCGAGAAAGACAGCACGCACATGACCGCGCCCCGTATCGACACCGACACCCTCCGCCGGCTGCCCAAGGCCGTCCTGCACGACCACCTCGACGGCGGCCTGCGCCCCGCCACCGTCGTGGAGCTCGCCGACGCGGTCGGTCACACCCTGCCCACCACCGACCCCGACGAGCTGGCCGCCTGGTACTTCGAGGCCGCGAACTCGGGTGACCTGGTGCGCTACATAGCCACCTTCGAGCACACCCTCGCCGTGATGCAGACCCGCGAAGGCCTGCTGCGCACCGCCGAGGAGTACGTGCTCGACCTGGCGGCGGACGGCGTCGTCTACGGCGAGGTGCGCTACGCCCCCGAGCTGAACGTCAACGGCGGGCTGAGCCTCGCCGAGGTCGTGGAGACCGTCCAGGAGGGCCTGGCGGCCGGCATGGCGAAGGCGGCAGCCGCCGGGACGCCGGTCCGGGTCGGCACGCTGCTGTGCGGCATGCGGATGTTCGACCGCGTGCGCGAGGCCGCCGACCTGGCCGTCGCCTTCCGGGACGCGGGTGTGGTCGGCTTCGACATCGCCGGCGCCGAGGACGGCTTCCCGCCCGCAGATCACCTCGAAGCCTTCGAGCACCTGCGCCGCGAGAGCGTCCCCTTCACCATCCACGCCGGTGAGGCCCACGGCCTGCCCAGCATCCACCAGGCTCTGCAGGTCTGCGGCGCCCAGCGCATCGGACACGGCGTGCGCATCACCGACGACATCGTCGACGGCAAGCTCGGCCGGCTCGCCGGGTGGGTGCGCGACCGCCGGATCGCCCTGGAGATGTGCCCGACGTCCAACCTCCAGACCGGCGCGGCCACCTCCGTCGCCGGGCACCCGATCACGGAGCTGAAGGACCTCGGCTTCCGCGTCACCCTCAACACCGACAACCGTCTGGTGTCCGGCACCACGATGACCCGGGAGATGTCCCTCCTCGTCGAGGAGGCCGGCTGGACCGTAGAGGACCTGCGCACGGTCACGGTGAACGCCCTGAAGAGCGCGTTCATCCCGTTCGACGAGCGCAGGGCCCTCATCGAGGACGTCGTCCTGCCCGCTTACGCGGCCGCGCTCTGAAGCAGCCCGCGCACGTAGGCGGCCTGTCCGACGTGCTGCAGATCGTCGGACAGGACGCTGACCAGCCGTACGCCCAGGATGACCGGCGGATCCCAGCGCACGTCCACCACGCGTTCGAGGTCCGCCGCCGTCAGCGCGCGCAGCGCCCTCAGGCTCTGCTCGTGCACGGCGTCGTGGTAGCCGATGAGCAGGTCGGGATCCTCGACCCGCACCTTCGCGACCTTGGCGGGGCTGTGCCCGTACCCGGTGTCATGGCGCGGCAGATCCAGTCCGAACCGTTTCTCCCAGTCCTGGCTCAGCCACACCTGGTCCAGGTCGAAGGCGTCGGCGACGTGGTCGTCCTGGACGCGGGTGAGATGCCAGACGAGCCAGGCGATGGAGTTGGTCTCGGGGGTGGGGAGGGCGTTGAGGTCGTCGGGGTCCAGGCCCTCGACGGCGGCGTGGACTTCTTCCTGGATGCGGTTGTACCCGTCGATGAGGATGTCCTTCGCATGCATAGGTCCACCATCGCGCAGGCGCCGCCGTCCCGCCGCTTCTTTGACCGCCTCTTGAGCCCCCTCCGCCTCTTGAGCCCCCTCCGCTTCTCGGGCCTCCCGGACACCCCTACGGCTCCCCGGCCTCCAGCAGTGCCATCAGCGCCCGGGCCGCCGGGCTGGTGGCCGCGGCGGGCGGGAGCAGGGCCACCGTCTCGTAGACCGCCTCTCCGGTGCCCTTCAGGGGCAGCGCGGTGAGCGCCTCCCGTTTGTGCCGGAAGTGCCGTGGCACGACGGCGACGCCGAGGTTCTCGTCCACCAGGTCCAGCAGGCTGTGCACGTCGTTCACCTCGAGCGCCACCGTACGGCGTGCCCCCGCGCCCGCGAAGGCGGCGTCGGTGGCCCGGCGCGGTCCCCAGTCCGGATGGAAGTCCACGAACACCTCGCCCGCGATGTCCTCCGGGGTGAGAGCGGCGGCCGCCCGGGCCAGGCGGTGGTCGGGATGGCACAGCACGAACATCGCCTCACTGGCCAGCGGTACGCAGCGCAGCTGGTCGGTGTCCACCTGGGTGCGGTAGGCGAAGGCGAGATCGAGCCGGCCGGCCGCCACCTCCTCGCCGAGCGCGCCCGAACCGGTCTGCCGGAGCCGGATCTCCACGTCCGGGTGGCGTCGCCGGAACGCGGCGAGCAGCCCCGCCACGTTCACCCCGGCGATGCACTGCTCGGTGCCCACGGAGAGCGTGCCGCGGACCACGCCCTGCACGGCGGCCACCGCCTCGTGCGCCGCGCGCACCTGGGCGAGGATCCGCTCCGCCTCCGCCAGCAGCGCCCGGCCCGCCTCCGTCAGCGTCACCCGCCGGGTCGTCCGCACGAACAGCGGCGCCCGCAGCTCGCGCTCCAGCGCCCGGATCGACGCCGAGAGACCCGACTGGGACACCATCAGGCGTTCGGCGGCCCGGGTGAAGTGCTGGTCCTCGGCGACGGCGACGAAGTGCTGGAGGTGGCGCAGTTCCATGATTGAGAAGCGTAGCCGGACAATCCCATCGGATTCTTCTGTTGGACCACTACCCGCAGGTCGGGCCAGAGTGGACGACGGTTCCCGAAACCAATTCTTCTTGGAGTCGCGTTGTACACCGCACACCCCGACCGCTACGCGGACATGCCCTACCGGCGCACCGGACGCAGCGGCCTGATGCTTCCCGCGCTGTCGCTCGGACTGTGGCACAACTTCGGTCCGGACCGCCCGGTCGAGACCCAGCGGGCCATCCTGCGCCGCGCCTTCGACCTCGGGATCACCCACTTCGACCTGGCCAACAACTACGGCCCGCCGCCCGGCGCCGCCGAGTCCGCGCTGGGGCAGTTCCTGAAGACGGACTTCGCGTCCTACCGGGACGAGCTGGTGATCTCGACCAAGGCCGGCTACCTGATGTGGCCCGGACCGTACGGCGAGTGGGGCTCACGCAAGTACGTGCTGTCGTCCCTCGACCAGAGCCTGAAGCGGATGGGCCTGGACTACGTCGACATCTTCTACTCGCACCGCCCCGACCCGGAGACTCCCCTGGAGGAGACGATGGGCGCCCTGCACTCCGCGGTCCAGCAGGGCAAGGCGCTGTACGTCGGCGTCTCCAACTACTCGGCGGAGCAGACCCGCGAGGCCGCCCGTATCCTCGGCGAGCTCGGCACCCCGCTCCTCATCCACCAGCCCCGCTACTCGATGCTCGACCGCCGCCCGGAGAGCGAGGGCCTGCTGGACGCCCTGGACGAGCTCCAGGTCGGCTCGATCGTCTTCTCCCCGCTGGAGCAGGGCCTGCTGACCTCCCGCTACCTCGACGGCATTCCGGAGGGCTCGCGGGCGGCGAGCGACAGCCCGTTCCTGAACTCCGACGCGCTGACCGAGGAACTGGTCGGCAAGCTGCGGACCCTGGACGACATCGCCAAGTCCCGCGGTCAGTCCCTCGCCCAGCTCGCCCTCGCCTGGGTGCTGCGCGGCGGCCGGGTGACCTCCGCGCTGGTCGGCGCGAGCAGCGCGCGGCAGATCGAGGACAGCGTCGGCGCCCTGGCCAACCTGGACTTCGAGGCCGACGAGCTGGCCCGGATCGACGCGGTGGTCAACGGCTGAACCGTTCCGTCAGCCGTCTCCACGATTCCTCCACTTGCGGTGGTTCTTCTTCCTGCTTCTTCCTGCGGATCGCCGCAAGGGGAGGAGCTCATCGTCGGCCAAGGTGTGATCCGGCCACACCCGCCGAATCCGCCGTGTCACCGGCCGATTACCAGGAGAAACGGTGCGCAGGTGAGCGGAGGGGTCGGCTCCGCGGCTGGAATTCGGCCCGGAAGGGCGATGAATATGCCAAGAGACTGGCCGGAAAGTCATGGTGACAGTGTTTTAGAAGTGAACATACTCGAACGTCAGGGGCAGTTCGCCTCCCAGGAGCCGCACGGAAAGCGAGGCAGGGCCGGCATACGACACTCGGGGGAGTGGAGACATGCACGACGAATTCCTGTGCCATGTCACGGCGTACGGATACTGCGACGGCCGTCGAATCGGCGTACCGCTCGGCACGTACCGCGCGCCGACGCTGGCGCTCGCGCTGTGGTGGTTACGGGACCGCGCCCTGTGGATGGCGGAACGGCTCGACCCGCGGCCCGACGGCGGGCGCTTCCCGCCCGGTGCCCTCGTGCCGGTCGCCGGAACCGTCCCCGACGTGCCCGGCCTGTTGCGGGCCTGGTGCGCGGACGTCGACCAGCAGGAGCTGGTGGCCGACGAGTTGGCGGGCGGGCGGCTGGTGCGGATCGCGGTGAGCGACGACACCACCGAGTACGAACTGCTCGCCGAGTCCGTGGACGCGCTGCGTATGCAGCGGACGGCACCGGCGCTCGTCATGCCGGTGGGCTGAGCGGGCACGCAGTCATACGAATCGATAGAATTCCGGCATGGTGGAGCGGCCGGTCGGCCCGACGGCGCCCGAACTCGTGCTGACGACCGAGTCGGGCTCCACCGTGATGATCCCGGGCCACGCCTATTACGTCGGCCGGGATCCGCTCAGCCACATCGTGCTCGACGACACCCGGGTCTCCTGGCACCACGCCGTACTGCGACCCGACGGCGACCACTGGACCCTCGTGGACGAGCACAGCCTCAACGGCACCTGGGCGGACGGCCGCCGCGTCCGGGAGGGGAAGGTCGGGCCCGGCAGTGTGATCCGCTTCGGCAGCCTGTCCGACGGCCCGTGCGCGGTCCTGGCGAGCCGGCCCGCGCCGGCCCCCGAACGCCCGTCGGCGGTGTCGATGCCGTCCAGCACCGGCACCTTCCGCGAGCCCACCGCCGTACGGCCGCTGCCCACCCGAACCGTCCGGATCGGCCGCGCCGGCGACAACGACCTCGTCATCGACGACCTGGTCGTCTCACGCCGGCACGCCGAACTGCGCGCCCTGCCCGACGGCACCTACGAGATCGCCGACCTCGGCAGCCACAACGGCACGTACCTCAACGGTTTTCCCGTCACCCTCGCCCCCGTCTGCCCCGGCGACATCGTCGGCGTCGGCCACTCGGAACTCTGCCTGGTCGGCGACGAACTGCGGGAGTACGTCGACACCGGTGAGGTCTCCCTCGACGTCCAGGACCTCACGGTCGCCGTCGACCGCGGCCGTACGACCCTGCTCGACCATGTGTCGTTCCCGGTGGGGGAGAAGTGCCTGCTCGCCGTCGTCGGACCGAGCGGCGCCGGCAAGTCCACGCTGCTCAACGCCCTCACGGGCCAGCGCCCCGCCGACCACGGGACGGTCGTCTACGACGGCCGGGACCTGTACCGCGACTACGCCGAGCTGCGCCAGCGCATCGGAGTGGTCCCGCAGGACGACATCCTGCACGCCCAGCTCACCGTCCGCTCCGCCCTCGCCTACGCCGCCGAACTGCGCTTCCCGCAGGACACCGCGAAGGCAGAGCGCCGGGAACGGGTCGAGGAGGTCATCCGCGAACTGCGCCTCGAGCAGCGCGCCGGGCAGCCCGTGCACAGCCTCTCCGGCGGCCAGCGCAAACGGGTCAGCGTGGCCCTGGAGCTGCTGACGAAGCCGTCGCTGCTCTTCCTCGACGAGCCGACCTCCGGCCTCGACCCCGGCATGGACCGCTCGGTGATGCACATGCTGCGCGGCCTCGCCGACGACGGCCGCACCGTCATCGTCGTCACCCACAGCGTCCTCAGCCTCGAGGTGTGCGACCGGCTGCTGGTCCTGGCGCCGGGCGGCCGGATCGCCTACTACGGGCCCCCCGAGGAGGCCCTCGCCTTCTTCGGCTTCGCGCAGTGGCCCGAGGCCTTCGAGGCGTTCGAACGGGACCGGGACCGGGACTGGGCGGGGGAGTACCGCGACTCGCCGTACCACCGGCAGTACGTCGTCGACTCGAGCGCCCAGCCGCGCCTGCCCCGTGAGGGCCCGGTGATCATGCTCCCACCGCCCCGTCCCCGCAGCCGCGGCGCCCAACTCGGCACCCTGGTCCGCCGCTACGCGGCCGCGCTCGGCGCCGACCGTACCTTCCTGGCCATCATGATTGCCCTGCCGTTCGTGATGGGCGTCATGGCCCGCGCCCTGGCCGGCGGTGAACTCAGCCGGGACACCGCGATGAACGCGCTGCTGATCCTGTGCGTCGGCGGCGTCCTGACCGGCGCGGCCAACGCCGTGCGCGAACTCGTCAAGGAACGGGTGATCTACCGGCGGGAGCGGGCCGTCGGCCTGTCCAGATCGGCGTACCTGATGTCCAAGGTCGTCGTCCTCGGCACGGTGACCGTCGTCCAGGCGGTCGTCCTCACCCTCGTCGCCCTGTTCGGCGTCGACCTCGGCGCCCCGGAGGGCAGGGGCGTGTTGCTGCCTCCCCTGGTCGAGATCGCCGTCGCCGTCGCCCTGCTGGCGTTCACCGCGATGATGCTCGGTCTGCTGATCTCCGCGCTGGTGCGCAAGGAGGAGGTGACGATGCCGCTCCTCGTGCTGCTCGCGATCGTGCAAGTGGTGTTCTGCGGAGCGCTGCTGAGGCTCGACGGCGTGCCCGGCCCGGAGCAGCTCTCCTGGCTCGTCCCCTCGCGCTGGGCGCTCGGCGCGATGGCCGGCACCATCGGGCTGTCCCGGATCGTGCCCGGCGACATCACCGGCGACCCGCTGTTCGCGCACTCGGTGGGGGTGTGGCTGCTCGACGTGGGCATGCTCGTCGTGCTCTCCGCCGTCCTCGGGTACGCCGTCTCCCGGTTGCTGCGCCGGCACGAACCCGCCGTGATGCGGTAGCGGGGCCGACGGGACGTCGTCCCCCCGGGCCGGGCCGTCTTCCGCGACCGTCAGCCCCTGCCCGGAGGCGGTGTCGTCCCGCCGCGCCGGTGCACCGGCCGGGCCGCCAGGGCGCCCAGGAGACCCGCGGCCGCTCCCCACAGCGCGGCCAGGCCGAGGGCGGACCACACCCCGGCGCGCAGGAACAGGTCTCCCGAGAGGCCCGCGAGGTCGTTGATGCCGAGCACAGTGAGGCCGTAGTGCGCCGAGACGCGGCCGAGCAGGCAGACCGTCAGCACGGTCAGGACCAGCGCGACCGCCATGTGCACGGCGTGTTGCCAGGCCCGGGTCCGGGCGGGGGAGCGGGCCGCCATCACGAACGCGGCCCCCAGCAGCAGCACCGCGTCCACGGCGACGAGCCACCACACTCGGCCGTCGTGCTCGGCCATGCTGCGCAGGTTCAGCGCGGCGGTCTCCTCGCCGCGCAGCACCTCGTCCAGCACATGCGGCATGGGCAGCCCGAACGGGCCTTCCACCCGGCCGTTCCAGGTCGCGCCGAGCCCGAGGGTGAACGCCAGCCACACCAGATTGGGCAGGCCGAGGAGGACCACCGCCAGGGTCTCCCGCGGCCGGCCGCGCGTCACCGCGACCACGAGGGCGATGACCAGACCGAGAGCGACGCACGCGAGCAGCAGCGCGACCATCGCGTACGCGGCCGGCCGTACCGACTCCTGGAAGCGAAGCAGCCGGGCGGGCAGCGGGGCCCCGCGCGCGACCAGCAGCGCCAGCAGCAGCACGCCGGCCAGCCACAGCAGTCCGGTCACCAGGGTGAGCGGCACGTCCGTGGCGAAGCCGACCTCCGGGTGGACGCCGAACAGGTCGCCGAGGTCGTTCAGTGTGTCGTCGCCCAGGTCGACGGCGAAGGTCTGGCGGGCGGCGAGCGCCAGGGCGAGCAGGCCGAGCAGCCACACCACGGCGATCCGGACCGCCCAGCCGGTCAGTTCCCGGGCGCCGGCGACCGCCCGGTGGCGCAGCGGCCGCAGGAATCCGGCGGCGGTGACGAGCGCCCCGGCGACGGTGACGGACAGGGGAATCACCGTCAGACCGGCCTGGGTGTCGGCGAGCCCGCCGGCGTTCCCGGAGAGCTCGACGGTGCCGCCGACGGCCGTGACCACGGTGGCCGCGACCACGCGGGGGAACGCGTCCTGGGGCAGCTCCGAGGCCCCCGCCGCCCACAGGCCCGGCGCGGCCACGACCACCATGGCCGCCAGCCCGGCCAAGGCCACGGCGATCGCGCGGGCCCAGCCGTGCGAGGCGACCGCCCGGCCGGGACCGTGACGGCCGACTGCCTGGTCGGTGGGGGTGCGCGGGCTCACCCTGCCACGCTAGGCAAGGCCGGCACCACCCGCCCGTCGAGTGGGGCCGTCCGCGTGCGGCCGGGCCAGGGCACGGCCCCGCGGGACTCTTCCGGCTCACCCGCCATGTGAGGCACCCCATGCCCTCGGCGCACAACGGGGCGACCCGGACGGGACTGCGCGGCGCGGCACGGGGTACGAGCACAACGCAGTAGCGTCCGGCCAGTCCGGCTTCCCAGAGAGAAACGCATGATCGAGCACCTGGACGGGGCAGTGATACCGACTGGTTTCGACGTACCCGTGGAACCGCTGAGGCGAGCGGCGCATTTCACCGGTGACCCGGGATGCATCGCCGAGGCCCGCAGCTTCGCGGCGCACTTCGTCGACCAGCTCAGGACCGAGTGGTGCGCACGCATCGGCGAGCGCGCGAGCGGTGAGGTGATGCTGGTCGTCAGCGAACTGGTCACCAACGCCGACCGGCACAGCAACGGCCCGTACATCCTGGAACTCGAGGGCACCGACAACACCGTCGCGGTCTGCGTCTACGACAGCAGCGACGCCCTGCCCCTGCGGTTCCCGAAGGACCCGGAGCGCGTCGGCCGGCATGGGCTGGAGATCGTGCACGCGCTGGCGGCGGAGGTCACCGCCGAGCGGGTGCCAGTCGGCAAGCGGGTCCGCGCCCTGCTGCGGCTGGGCGACTGATTCGGGTCCCAGGAGCCGTTGGTACGAGCCAGGACGGGCGAAAGCGCGGGGCACTCGCAGCACCCCGCGCGACGCGACCGGCAGGCATCCGCACCCGGAGCCTGCCGGATCGGTCCAGAAGCCTCGGCGGAGAAGCCCAGGCCCCCATGCGGCCCTATGCGCAGCCCAGCTCGCCCAGCATGCCCTGGCGCAAACGGGTGATGATCCGCTTGATCAGGCGGGAGACGTGCATCTGCGAGCAGCCGAGCCGCTCGCCGATCTCCGCCTGGGTGGCCTCCTCCACGAACCGCAGATGCAGGATCTGCCGGTCGCGTTCGCTGAGCTCGGCCATGAGCGGGGCGAGCGACTGGAAGTCCTCGACGAGCCGCAGCCCGGCCTCCTCCACGCCGATGAAGTCCGCGAGGACGGCCTCGCCGTTCTCCGGGCCGTCGCCGGTGAGGGCGGCGTCCAGCGAGGAGGAGTTGTAGCCGTTGGCGGCGATCTGGGCCTCGACGACCTCGTGCTCCGGAAGGTTCATCAGGGTGGCGAGTTCCGCCACGGTCGGTTCCCGGTCGAGGCGGCTGGCCAGCTCGTCACGCGCCTTGGCGAGCTCGACGCGCAGCTCCTGCAGCCGGCGCGGCACGTGCACCGCCCAGGTGGTGTCACGGAAGAAGCGCTTGATCTCGCCGACGATGTACGGCAACGCGAACGACGTGAACTCCACCTCGCGGGAGACCTCGAACCGGTCGATGGCCTTGATCAGACCGATCATGCCGGTCTGGACGATGTCCTCCATGTCGTCCCCGCGACCCCGGAAACGCCCGGCCGCGAACCGCACGAGGGACATGTTCATCTCAATGAGAGTGTTGCGCGCGTACTGGTAGTCGTGCGTGCCCTCTTCGAGTTCGGTCAACCGCTTGAAGAACTGGCGGGACAGCTCCCGTGCGTCGCGCGGAGCGACGCTCCGCGGGTCCTCGACTCCCGGCAACGATGCTCCACCCGTGCTGGTCCCGGCGGTGTCCTCGACGACTTGAGCCTGCGACCCGATCACGGCGGTGTGCATTCCCTCTCCCCACGAAGTCACGGTTCGACGTGTTCTGTTCTCGTTCCGTGAGCGGACGCGCATGGACTCGACCCGCTCACGGGGCGGGTACCCCGACTTCCGCGAGCCATGCGTTCCGGAGGCGAGGGATACGTTCCGGTTGGGGGAGTGGCGCGAAACCGGCGCCGACCCGGTCCGGGGGCGGGGACCGTTGTCCCCATGACCGACATCGACTCCCCCCTCCCGGCCCGGACCTTCGGATGGTCGGACAAGTTCGCCGGGCCCGAGGACGATCCGCGCAGCCGGAACCGCTTCTTCGGGGAACGGGCCACGCTCGTCGGATACCTCCGTGACCAGCGCCTGCTGCTGCGAATGAAGTGCGAGGGCCTGGGTGCCGAGGACCTCGCCCGCCGCTCGGTGCCGCCGTCGGACCTGTCACTCCTGGGCCTCGTCCGCCATCTGGCGCGGGTGGAGCACCACTGGTTCCGCCATGTCATGGCCGGACAGCCCGGTCCGCTGCCGTACTGGTCCGCGGCCGATCCGGATCTGGACTTCAGCGCCGCCGTGGCCGACCCCGAGGTCGTGGCCGAGGCCTGGGAGACCTGGCGGTCCGAGGTCGCCTTCGCCGAGAGGTTCGTCGACGAGGCGCCGCACCTCGATGTCACCGGTGTCAAACGCGACGAGCCGGTGGCTCTGCGCGAGGTGCTCGTCCACATGATCGAGGAGTACGCCCGTCACCACGGCCACGCGGATTTCCTGCGCGAACGCATCGACGGGCGGGTCGGCCGCTGACCCTCGGACTCCGATTCCACCGAGGGCTGAACCCGAGACCCCGTCGCGCCTCGGGTTCCTAGGCTGGAAGGGTGACGAACCGAGCGCCGAACCAAGCCCGTGTGATTCCGCTGCGCCCGCCCGCCGGGCGCCCGGACCCCGAGCGGCCCGCGACCAGGGAGCCCCTCTGGCGCGACCTGGTCGGAGACGTGCTGCGCCGCGAACGCCAGGCACAGGAACGCACGTTGAAGGACGTCGCCGACGAGGCACGCATCTCCATGCCGTATCTGTCGGAGGTGGAGCGCGGCCGCAAGGAGGCCTCCTCGGAGGTCCTCGCGGCCGCCGCCCACGCCCTCGGCCTGAGCCTCGGCGATCTGCTGGCGCGGGCGCAGGGCGAACTGGTCCGGCTCAACAGCCGGCACCCCGGCCACAGCCGTACGACGACGTCCTCGTCGTACGACGGCCTTTGCCTGGCCGCCTGACAGGCCGCGCCGGCCGGCGTCTCACAGCGTCATGAGACGCCGGCTCAGCACCTCGTCGGCCAGCCCGTACGCCACCGCCTCCGGTGCCGTGAACACCTTGTCGCGGTCCATGTCCGCGCGCAGCGTGGCGATGTCATGGTGCGTGTGCCGGGCCAGCACCTCCTCCACCTGGGCGCGGATGCGGATCATCTCCTTGGCCTGGAGGGCGAGGTCGGAGACCATGCCCCGGCTGCCACCGCTGGCCGGCTGCCCCAGCAGCACGCGCGCGTGCTCCAGCACGAACCGGCGGCCCGGATCCCCGCCCGCCAGCAGCACGGCCGCCGTCGAGGCCGCCTGCCCGACGCAGAACGTCGAGATCGGCGCCTGGACGAACGTCATCGTGTCGTAGATCGCCATGAGCGAAGTGAAGGAACCGCCGGGGGAGTTGAGGTAGATCGAGATCTCCCTCTCCGGGGCCGCCGACTCCAGATGGAGGAGTTGCGCGATGACGACGTTGGCCACCCCGTCGTCGATCTCGGTGCCGAGGAAGATGATCCGCTCCGACAGCAGCCGGCTGAACACGTCGTAGGACCGCTCGCCCTGCGGGGTGCGCTCGACGACGTTCGGAATCGTGTAGGTCCCCATGTCACAGCCCCATCCGTCGCCGTGCCGAGGCCGGGCGGACGTCGGCGAGGGACTCCACCACCCGGTCCACCATGCCGTACTCGCGGGCCTCCTCGGCCGTGAACCAGCGGTCGCGGTCGCCGTCCCGGGAGATGGTCTCCGGGGTCTGGCCGGTGTGCTCGGCGGTGATCCGCTCGATGGTCCGCTTCGTGAACTCCAGGTTCTCCGCCTGGATCTCGATGTCCGCCGTGGTGCCACCGATCCCGGCCGACGGCTGGTGCATCATCACGCGCGCGTTCGGCAGCGCGTACCGCTTGCCCGGCGCGCCGACGCTGAGCAGGAACTGGCCCATGCTGGCCGCGAACCCCATGGCGAGCGTCGAGACGTCGTTGGGGATCAGCCGCATGGTGTCGTAGATCGCCAGCCCCGCGTGCACCGACCCGCCCGGGCTGTTGATGTACAGGGCGATGTCCGTGCGCGGGTCCTCCGCCGAGAGGATCAGCAGCTGCGCGCAGACACGGTTCGCGGAGACCTCGTCCACCTGGGTGCCGAGGAACACGATGCGCTGGGCGAGCAGCTGGGCCGCGAGTTGGTCGTCGAACCGGGTCGGCGGGGTGTCTCCCTCCTCGGCGCGCGGAGCGAGCGGGGTGAGTGAGGTCATCGGGTCTCCTCCTGGGATGCGGGGATGCCGTCGACTCCACTGTCGACCTCGGACGACTCCCGCGGTCGGGTTCTCTGCCCGGGGCAGATTCGCCACGGGCAGAGCCGTCCTCAGCCCTTCTCGCCCAACTGCCGGAAGAACGCACGCACGTCGCCCACCAGCAGGTCCGGTTCCTCCATCGCCGCGAAGTGGCCGCCGCGGTCGAACTCCGTCCAGCGCACCAGACGCTCCGTCCGCTCCGCCCGCGCTCGCAGCGGGATCTGCGGTTCCGCCGGGAACAGCGCGAGCGCGGTCGGGGTGGCCGACGGCTCGTTCGGCGCGGCCATCCGGCCGGAGGTGGTGTGCCGGCGCTCGTAGTAGATCCGCGCGGACGAACCGGCCGTCCCGGTCAGCCAGTACAGCATCACGTTGGTCAGCAGCCGGTCCCGGTCGACAGCCTCCTCCGGCAGCTCCTCGGAGTCCGTCCACTCCCGGAACTTCTCGATGATCCAGGCGAGTTGACCGACCGGCGAGTCGGTCAGGCCGTACGCCAGAGTCCCCGGGCGGGTCGACTGCTGGACGGCGTAGCCGATCCCCTCCGCCGAGAAGGCGGCCCACCGGCGCCACGACTCCAGTGCGCGCTCCCGCTCCCCGGGGTTCATCGACTCCAGTTCCTCGGGCGCGGGCTCCCGGGTGGCCTGCGCCCCCGGCAGCAGGTTCAGATGGACGCCGATCACGCGGCCGGGGTGCGCGCGGCCCAGCTCACGGGAGATCGCCGCGCCCCAGTCGCCGCCCTGCGCCCCGAACCGCTCATAGCCGAGGCGGGTCATCAGCTCGGCCCACGCGTCGGCGATCCGGCCCGCCTCCCAGCCGCTGCCGGTGACCGGCCCGGACAGTCCGAACCCCGGGATGCTCGGCACGACGACATGGAAGGCGTCGGCCGGGTCCCCGCCGTGCGCCGCGGGATCGGCGAGCGGTCCGACCACGTCCAGGAACTCGACGACCGAGCCGGGCCAGCCGTGGGTGAGGATCAGCGGGGTGGCGTCCGGCTCCGGGGAGCGGACGTGGGCGAAGTGAACGTTCGCGCCGTCGATCGTGGTCGTGAACTGCGGCCACCCGTTCAGCCGCGCCTCGGCCGCCCGCCAGTCGTACTCCTGCCGCCAGTACCGGACGAGGTCCCGCAGATAGCCGGACGGCACCCCGTACGCCCAGCCCTCCGCCGGCAGCCCCCGGGGCCAGCGGGTGCGGTCGAGCCGGTCGTACAGGTCGTCGAGGTCGCTCTGCGGAATGTCCAGCCGGAAGGGCCGGACGCCGCTGTCGGTGATCGATGATGTCATGGAAGCGGATGCTAGGTGTAGGAGGCCAGGACGTTGGTTACGCCATTGTGGAGCCGGGATACCGGAGGCTGACCTCCGGCTGCGCCGTGTGGACGGTGGTAGTTGTAGTGGATGTTCCAGACCCCGAGGGACTCGCGGCGTTGCGCTTCGGACAGCCAGACGTGCGCGTAGAGGAACTCTTCGGCGAGGATCCGGTTGTATCTCTCCACCTTGCCGTTATGGCGGGGTGTGTAGGGCGTGATCCGCTGGTGGCGAGAGAGATGTAGCGCCCGTGCGAACGCTTCGGCCCCATAGCACGCTCCGTTGTCGGTGACGACGCGTTCGATGTGAGTGATTCCATGGGCAGCGAACCACGCGCGAGCCCTGTGCAGGAACGCGACCGCAGTGGTGGCCTTCTCGTCGGGCAGTGCCTCGGTGTAAGCGAGGCGCGAATAGCCATCGACAGCGGAGTGGAGGTGAACATAGCCGCCGCGTTCGCTCTTCTTCTTGCGTCGCGCGACTTCACGGGCGTGATCGCTGTTCTTTCCGTGGGCTCGCCAGCCACCGCCGTCTGGGATCCGGCCTACCTTCTTCACGTCGATGTGGACCATGTGGCCGGGCCGTCGCGCGGTGATTGTTTGCGGCTTACGGTTGGATTCACCGTTGGGGTCGATGAACCGGCGCCGGTTCAGTCCAAGCACGACGAGGTGCCGCGACACCGTGCGGCGGCTGATGGCTATGCCCTCCGCCTGGAGTTCGAAGGCGATCCTGGCGGCCGACGACTTGCAAGTTCGGCGTAGCTCCTCGATTCGTGTCACGACTTCCGCTTCGGTGGCGGTGGGCTGGCGCCGGGGTACCGAGGATCGGTCGACGAGCCCGAGTTCGCCGTGTCGGCGGTCTCGGTTGACCCACTTCGATGCGCATGCGCGGGAGATGCCCATCTCGGATGCGACATGCGCGATCGGACGGGTACGGCAGCGTTCCACGAGGCGCCTTCTTCCCTCCGGCGACAGCGGTGCGTTTTTGTGCAGCACGGTTCCCCTTGGACGGTGGTCAAGCGCGTTCGGGCAGGTTGTCGGGAGTGTCATGGGCCGAGGTTGCACATGGCGCTTGGGCATTCAGGCTGCCTCTGGGTGCGGCGGCAACGGTGGCCCGTCGTGTAAGCGCGGTCAGTAGCAGGGCGACCGCGGTGGCGGCGGCGCCGACGACCACGCAGACGATGAACCCCTCGCTGAGGTTGTGCGTTGCTCCGAGGAGTGGGCCGAAGGCGGCGACGCCGATGGCTGCACCGATCTGGCGGGAGGTGTTGAAGACTGCGGACGCGGCCCCGTGCAGGGCGGGTTCGACGGCGGCGATGGACTGCGAGGTCATGGTGGGCACGAGCAGTCCGGAGCTGAACCCGGCGGGAACAAGGGCAAGCACCAGCAGCCAGAGCGAGGATGATGTGCTGGCCCACGCCACCGCGAGGAACGTGGTGGCCAGGACGGCCTGGCCGATGCCCAGGACAGCGGGACGTCCGATCCGTCGCGCGAGTGGAGCGGCGCAGATGCTGCCGATCGAGATGAGGCCGGTCAGAGGCAGGAACAACAAACCGCTGACGAGCGCGCTGAGCTCGCGGCCTTGCTGGAGCATCAGGCTCATCGCGAACAGCAGCCCGTAGAAGGCGAAGTTGAACAATGCGCCTTGTACGGCTGTGGCGACGAACCTGCGGTCAGCGTAGACGCCTGGCGGCAGGAGAGGTGCCCGGGTGGACCGTTCGGCCCAGACGAAGCCAACGAGCCCGGTGACAGTCAGCGCGGCGGCGATGATGACTGCGGGGCTCAGCCAGCCCTGCGCGGGGGCTTGGACGAGCGCGAAGACCAACCCTCCGATCAGTGCGGTCGCACAACTCATGCCGGCGATGTCGAGGCGCCGACTGCCGCGCGCGGTGGTGGGCATCGAGCGGACGCTCCAAAAGGCGGCGGGGATCCCGATGACCACGTTGACGGCGAACACGGCACGCCAGTTCGCGAGCGCCACGAGCGCCCCGCCCAGCAGCGGTCCGGCGGCCATTCCGACGCCCCCGGCGGCGGCCCACCAGCCGACGAGTCGGTTCCGCGCCTGCTCATCGGTCGCGGATGCTGTGGCAAGGACGAGCACGCTCGGCAGCAACAGAGCGGAGCCGGCGCCCTGGACCAACCGGGCGAAGTTGAGCACCAGCATCGAGGTGGCGGCCGCGCAGACCGCAGAGGACGCGGTAAAGACCAGCAGGCCTGCTACGAAGACCCGCTTCGCGCCGAGGGTGTCCGTGATCGCGCCTGCACCGAGCATCACCGCGGCGAAGGAGAGGGTGTAGGCGTTGACCGCCCATTCGAGCTCGGAGCGGGAGGCGTGCAGGTGCGAGGCGAGTTGGGCGAGGGTGAGGTTCACGATCGTGCCGTCGACGAAGACCATGAAGGCCGCGATCAGCGCGAGCATCACGACACCCCGACGGTGTTCGATAGTCGTGGAAGCACTCATGTCGTTGCCGGCCGCGCGCTGCCCGCCGTTACCTGGCGGCGCCCCGGTCTCGTGGCAGAGGCGGCAGCGACAGCCGTAGCCAGTGGGTCGCTGACTGGGCGGCCGAGGATGTCAGTGAGGTCGGGGCTGGTGCCGTCCAGGAAACCGTGCCGGATGCCGGTCGCAATCGAGGCGAGCATGGGCGGCTGGAACGGCAGCAAATCCGGCATCTCGTTGAGGAGCCTGCGCCGGTACTCGCCCAGGCCGATGGTCAGGTGCGGGACTCCGAGCCGGTCGGCTACGTCCGCTGCCCTGATTGGCGCGCCGGTCAGATCGTAGGTGTGCCCGCTGTGTTGTGCCGGATCTGCTGCGATGATCGCCGCGGCTTCGGCAAGGTCCGCACGGGCGACCGCGGCCAGGGCGCCGTCGCCGAATGCGGACTCCACCCGGTCGTCGGCCCACATCAGCAGACCGCCGAAGAGTTCGGCATACAGACCGTTGCGGAGGATCGTCCACGGCAGGCCGCAAGCGCGCACGAGCCGTTCGGTCGCACGGTGCGCCAGTGCGAAGCCGAGGTGGTCGCCGGCACCGGTCAGGCTCGTGTAGATGACATGGCGGACGCCGTCTCGGGAGGCAGCGTCCAAGACGGCCGCATGCCGCCTGATGACCTGGTCGTCCTCGGCATAGCCGGCGGAGATCAGCACCAGGGTCGATACACCGGCAAGGTCAATGCCGGAGGGGTCGTCGAAATCGAGCCGTCGCATCCCGTCACTCGGGGTGCGGCTGCCGCCTGTCGCGATCGCACCGCGGGCATGCAGCGCCGCCAGAGTGGCCGAGCCGAGGTTCCCGTTCGCTCCGGTCACCAAGATCATGTCGGTCATAGTCTTCCGTTGTGGTTCTCTTCGGTAACTAGGCTTGATCCTGATCCGCCCACGCACCGGCCACAAGGAGGCAGTTCGATGTCACCCGCGCACACTGAGGTAACCGCCGCACCCGCGGACCTCGATCCCTGCGGCCACGAAGATCACCCGGACTGCGGGATCCGCGATGTCCTGGACCGCATCGGCGACAAGTGGTCGGTACTCGTGATCGTCGAACTAGCCAGCGGGCCGCGCCGCTTCCGGGAACTGCAACGCGCCATCGACGGCATCTCTCAGCGCATGCTCACCCTCACCGTGCGCAGGCTGGAACGCGACGGACTCGTCCTCCGCACCGTGTACCCGACCGTCCCGGCCCAGGTCGACTACCGCCTGACTGAGACCGGGGCCAGCCTGACTCATCTGGTCAAAGCACTTGCCGACTGGTCTCTCACCCATCGGGCCGTCATTGCTGAGGCACGGCACCAGTACGACCAGACCCACCCCGACCACGACATCCGGTAACGGGGACCGCCGTTGCCTCACACCGAGGGCGTTGCCAGCGAGACCTGTAAACAACGTCATGGCCCGCAACAGCTAGGGGGCGTTTCGAAAGTCCGGTGCGGTGCCCGCACCGGACGCCGCTCCTTGACGGGCAGACGTCGCCTGCCGCGGCCCCAGCGGGGTGCGTGGCGCGGCCAACGGGATTGATCACCGGCCGCACCGATGAGTTCCGCCGCGCGCACCGGTCGACACTGAAGACCGCGTTTCCCCGCCCAGGAGGTACTCATGACCACCGACGGATTCACCACGTGTCTCTGGTTCGACGGCAAGGCGGAGGAAGCCGCCCACCACTACGTGTCGATCTTCAAGAACTCCAGCGTCGGGCGCGTCGCCCGCTACACGGAGGCCGGACCGGGCCCCGCCGGATCCGTGGTCACCGTGGAGTTCACGGCCAACGGCCAGAAGTTCGTCGCGCTGAACGGCGGCCCGGAGTTCACGTTCTCCGAGGCGATCTCCTTCCAGATCGACTGCGCCGACCAGGAGGAGGTCGACTACTACTGGAACAAGCTCCTCGAGGGCGGCGGCGAGCCCGGCCCCTGCGGCTGGCTCAAGGACAAGTACGGCGTGTCCTGGCAGGTCGTCCCCAGCGTGCTCGTTCCCATGATCACCGATCCGGACCAGGAGAAGGCCGCCCGGGCGATGAAGGCCATGCTCTCCATGGGCAAGCTCGACATCGCCGCTCTGCAGAAGGCCTACGACGGCGCGTAGGAGCCCGGTGACGAGAGCGCGCTAGCCGGCCTCGGCCAGGATCTCCTTGATCACATGCCGGGAGTTCTCCGCCAGCGGCGGGTTGGTCTCCCAGTAGTACGGCAGCTGGATCAGCGAGATCGACAGCGCCCAGCCCCGGCCGCGCGCCCACTCGTCGTCGTCCGCCCCGACCGCCTCCCGGAACGTGCCGCGCGCCGGCGCGGGCAGCAGGTTCCAGGCCACGATCAGATCGACGGCCGGATCACCCACGCCCACACTGCCGAAGTCGATCACCGCGGTCAGCCGTCCGTCCACGACCAGCACGTTCCCCGGCGAGAGATCACCGTGCGCCCACACCGGCGGTGCCGTCCGCCCCGGCACCCGCAGCGCCTCCTCCCACAGGGCGGTGACCGTGCCGGTGTCGATCCGGCCCTCCAGCCGGGCGATGGCGTCCCGGGTGGACACGTCCCGTTCGCGCAGCGGCACCCCCCGGTGGTTCGGCGGCCCGCCCCGCGTGTCGACCGCGCGCAGCCCGGCCACGAACGCCCCCAGGTCCGCGGCCAGCGACTCCGGCTTCTCGACGGCCCCCGCGACCGGATTCCGGCCGTCCAGCCAGCGGTAGACGGACCACGGCCACGGGAACCCCTCGCCCGGCCCGCCCTCGGCCAGCGGCACCGGCGCGGCGACCCGCAGGCTCGGGCCCAGCCGGGTCAGCCACCGCTGCTCGTGCGCCACGCTCTCCACGGCGCCGGGATACCGGGGCAGTCGTACCACCTTGTCCGTGCCCAGCCGGAACATGGCGTTCTCGGTTCCGGAGGACGCCAGCCGCTCCACGGGCAGCCCCGCCCACCGCGGGAACCGGGCGGCGATCAGCCGACCGACCAGCGCGGTGTCGAGGTCGATCTCGTCCGAACGCATCTTCGCGGCACACATGGGGCTCATTCCAAGGGAGCAACGCCCTTGCCGTCCAACGAAATAGCCGTCACCCCGCTCCTGCGGCGGCTTCCGCCTCCGGTGCGTCCGGAGGCGGAGACCGCGCGGTACCTCAGACCCGGTCGGCCGCGATCAGCAGATACTGGAAACTGCCGTTCCCGTAGGCCGCGAGGAAGGTTTCCTCGATGCCGGTGACCAGATGGTCGGCCTGCCGGCGCAGCTCCCAGTAAGGGATGGCCACCTCGGTGAGGTCCTCCACATGGACCGGCACCAGCCGGTTGCGGGCCAGCGCCCGGAAGTAGGCCGAACGCGGGTGGATGTCGCAGATGTAGTGGGCGTTGATGAGCGACACCTCCCGCGAGGCCCGCCCGTACGTGTCGTTGTAGCAACCGGTGATCACGACATACCGTCCGCCGCGGCGCAGCAGCCGCGCGTGCTCGGCGAACAGCAGGTCCAGCTCGACGTACATGGTCGACTCGTTGTTCCAGGAGGCCGCGTAGGCACCGGTCTCCAGGCCGGTGTCGAGCATGTTGCGATGGTGGAACCGCACCTTGTCGTCGATACCCCGTCTGCGGACCTGTTCGTTGGCGAACTCGGCCTGCTTGGCCGAGATCGTCACGCCGTCCGCGCGGCAGCCGTAGCGCAGATGGGTCGTCACGCTGCCGCCGCCGCGCCCGCAGCCGGCGTCGAAGACGCGGTCGGACGGGGTGAGCGGGCCGAGCCGGGCGGCGAGGAGTTCGGCCTGGGCGTGCTCCAGCCGGTGCAGTTCTGCGGTGACGCGCTCCTTGCGCAACTCGGGGTCGGGTTCGTCCAGCACGGACCAGTCGGCGTCACCGACGCCGTAGTGATGGTGGTAGAGGTCGTCGAGCCGGC
Source organism: Streptomyces sp. NPDC049687 (assembly GCF_044465285.1). Taxonomy (NCBI): domain Bacteria; kingdom Bacillati; phylum Actinomycetota; class Actinomycetes; order Kitasatosporales; family Streptomycetaceae; genus Streptomyces; species Streptomyces sp. NPDC049687. The sequence continues at coordinate 123,011 of NZ_JBITLN010000002.1, read as the reverse complement.
CGAGTTCGAGGTTGACCGGGTTCTCCTCGGCGTTCCAGTACTCCGCGACGCGGTTCTGGTAGAGGGACTGGGTGGGCAGCGCGACGGTCGCGGCGAGGGTGTCGGGGGTCATGGTCAACGGTGACTCCTTGTGGTGCTGTACGTGGCGTCCTGTCGAGAGACGGCTGTTCACCAGTAGTGGGGAAGGTGGTAGCGGTGGGTGTTGGTGGCGTGCCACTCGTGGTTGCCGGCCACCCAGTCCGACAGGCCCCGGAGATAGCGCTCGACGAGCGGTGAGGCCGCCGCGAGCACGGCCGACTCCTCCTCGAACGCGTCCATGATCTGGTTGTGGATCTCGACCGACCTCAGATAGGCGGCCTTCAGCCCGCGCCGGTCGTTGGCGGCCACGACCTGCGGCAGATTGAGGTGGGTGGGGTCGGCCGCCAGCTCCTTGGTGAAGGAGTACAGATCGTTGACGATCGTGGTGGCGTTGCAGGCGAGCGCCGTGACCCGCTGGATCTCCGGGCGGGCGTAGAACTGCTCGGGCAGTTCGTAGCCGTCGATCGCGTCGACGATCGACAGACACGGCCGGAAGTTGTTGAACTGCCGCATCACCAGGTACTCCCAGATTCGCGGCATGTACCGTGTCTCGCCCCAGGCCGCCTCGCCGAGGTAGCCCAGGTGCAGCCGCGCGACGTCGTGCAGGAACCGGTCGGTCTGGCTGGGCGTGGCGAGGGCCGCGTAGTCCTTGAGGGCCCAGTGGTACGAGCGCAACGGACCGTCCGCCTGCACCCCGCGCGCCCACTCCTCCTGCAGGCCGGGCGGGCCGTGGTAGGGGTCGAGCGCCGACTGGGCGATGACCAGCCGGCCGCCCAGCCCGCTGCGCGAGCCGCCCTTGTCCTCGTCCTCCTCGCAGTAGCAGTTGTCGACGATGTTCTCCGCCAGCAGCAGCTTGCCGGCCACCGTGAGGCGCTCCGGATCGGCCGCGTTCGGGTGCTGGAGCACCACCGCACGGCCGAACTGGAACCCCGCGAAGTCCCCGTCCCAGGCCGCCGGGAACAAGTCGAGGCGGCGGGCCCACTCCTCGAGGCGGCGGTCGATCTCGGCGGCCCTCCCCGGATCGGCGGGGGCGACCTCCCGGTGGCGCAGCCCGGGGATCGCCCCGCCCCGCCGCGTCCGCGCTCCGGCGGCGAGGCTCGGCGGACCGGGCAGGGCGTACCCCGTGCTCGGGGGCGTGCTCATCGCGAACTCCCCACCGTCACTCGGCCGTCCGGCCGATCTGGACGTTCTCCAGGACCCCGGCCGCGTCGGGCACGAGCAGCGCCATCGAGTAGTAGGCGGTGACGAGGTAGCGGATGATCGAGTTGGTGTCGATCCCCATGAACCGTACGTTCAGGCCCGGCTGGAACTCCTCGGGGATGCCCGTCTGGTACAGGCCGACGGCACCCTGGTCCGCCTCACCGGTGCGCAGCGCGATGATGCTGCTGGTGTGCTCGTCACTGATCGGGATCTTGTTGCACGGGAAGATCGGCACCCCGCGCCAGGCCGGGATCTCGTGTCCCTCGACGGTGGCCGTGCCCGGCACCAGACCGCGCCGGTTGCACTGCCGGAAGAAGGCCGCGATCGCCTTGGGGTGGGCGAGGAACAGCTTGGTCTTGCGCCGCATCGACAGCAGCTCGTCCATGTCGTCCGGCGTCGGCGGACCGGTGAAGGTGGAGACGCGCTGCCCGTAGTCGATGTTGTGCAGCAGCCCGAACTCCCGGTTGTTCACCAGCTCCCACTCCTGGCGCTCCCGGATCTCCTCGACGGTGAGCCGGAGTTGCTGCTGGGTCTGGTCCATCGGGTGGTTGTAGAGGTCGGCGACGCGGGTGTGCACCTTCAGCACGGTCTGCGTCAGCGACAACTCGTACTCGCGCGGGGAGAGTTCGTAGTCGACGAAGCCGGTCGACAGCGTCGGCTCGCCCACATGGCCGGCCTGGATCGGCAGCACGGCCTCGCCCTTGCGGTTCATCGGCAGCCTCTGCCGCGCCGCGTACGCCTCCAGATGCGCCGCGAGGGAGGGCACCCGGCCGACGAACTCCCGCAGCACGTCCCAGGGCAGCGCCAGCAGCACGCCCGAGGTCTCCGCACGCACCGAGCTGAGCCACAGGGGATCGTCCTGCCCGACCGCCTCGTCGCCCAGCTGGTCGCCGCCGGAGACGACCCCGACGATCTCCTCCTCGCCGTACTTGCCGGCGGTGTACCGGGTGAAGCGGCCGTGCACGACGAGGTAGGCCTCCGTCACCGGCTGCCCGGCCTCGAAGACGACCTGGCCGGCCCGGACCTCCCGCGTCCGGAAACGGGTGGAGATCTCCCTGAGAGTGGTGCCGTCGGAGTAACCCCGCAGCACGGGCAGCTCGGTCAGGGTCTCGGGGATCACCCGGACGTCGTCCGCGCCGTTCTGCTCGAACTGCACGCGGCCCCGGCCGACCTTCAGCTGCAGACGCCGGTTGACGCGGTACGTGCCGCCCTTGACGTCCACCCACGGCAGTATGCGCAGCAGCCAGCGCGAGCTGATCGCCTGCATCTGGGGCTCGGACTTGTGGGTCGTGGCGAGCTGGCGGGCCGCCCGGGTGCTGAGACTGGTGAGCTGCCCGTCGGCGGAGGGCTCGGGAGCGGGTTCGTCGAGGGCGGGACCGGTGGCGCCGTCCGGTGTGGACACATTCCCTCCAGGGAGATCGGTTCGGTGATCCGCGGGCACCAGCCAAACACTCTGCGTGATGGACGGGTAAGGCGCGAAAGGGGGCGGTTTCATACTGTCGATGTGCAAACCTGCCGTATGGGGCAGAAGGCGCATCATGTGTGCACCCGTGTCTCTCGTGTGCGCCCGCGCGCCGTTGATCGCCGTGCCTCACGACGGGTCGTTCACCAGCACGGCGGCCCCGTCGAAGCGCCCGGCCTCCAGGTCCCGCAGCGCCTGCGGCGCCCGGGAGAGGGGATAGGCGTGGGTGGTCGCCCGGATGCCGTGTCGGGCCGCCAGCGTCAGGAACTCCCGTGCGTCGGCGCGGGTGTTGGAAGTGACGCTGCGCACCTCCCGCTCGTAGAACAGCTCGCGCTCGTAGTGCAGGGGCGGTATGTCGCTGAGGTGGATCCCGGCGATGGCCAGCACCCCGCCCCGGTCCAGGGCCCGCAGCGCGACCGGGACCAGGTCGCCCACCGGCGCGAACAGGATCGCGCTGTCCAGCGGCTCCGGCGGCGCCTCGGACAGCTCCCGGGCGGAGGCCGCCCCCAGTTCCAGGGCCAGCCGCCGCGCCGCCGCCCCCCGCGTCACGACATGCACCCGGGCGCCCTCGGCCAGCGCCACCTGCGCGCACAGATGGGCGCTGCCGCCGAAGCCGTACAGCCCGAGCCGCCCACCCGGCGGCAGCGCGGCGCGCCGGAGCGCGCGGTAGCCGATGATGCCCGCGCACAGCAGCGGCGCGAGCGCCACGTCGTCCAGGCCGCCCGGGAGGGGGTGCGCGAACGCGGCCGGTACGGTCGTGTACGCGGCGTAGCCGCCGTCCGTGTCCCAGCCGGTGTACTGCGACCGGGGGCACAGGTTCTCGGCGCCCCGCGCGCAGTACGCGCACACCCCGCAGGTGCGCCGCAGCCAGGCCACGCCTACCCGGTCGCCGGGCGCGAAGCCGTGCACCGCCTCGCCCAGCCCCGCCACCACCCCGACCACCTCGTGTCCGGGAGTGACACCGGGTCGGCGCACCGGCAGATCACCCTCGGTGACGTGCAGATCGGTCCGGCACACCCCGCAGGCGCGCACCCTCACCAGCAGCTCGTCGGCGCCGGGCACCGGCACCGGCCTGCGGACCGGCTGAAGGGGCTCTCCGGTGAGGGGGCCCGGCTCGGTCACCGCCCACGCGTCCATCGTCCCGTCCGCCATGGCCTGCCCCGTCCCGCCGGAATCCGTCCCCTCCAGTCTGTGGCGGACGGGTGCGTTCGGCGCGCGAGCCGGCGGGCGGGTGGCTACCGTGAGGAACCGGACAAAGTCATCTCAGGTCATCTCAAGTCATCTCATCGGAAGGGCCGCCGTCATGGCCGTGCAACCAGAGGGAACCCCGTGTTGGGCCGACGCGATGTTCAGCGACGTCGAGAGCGCCAAGAACTTCTACGGCGACGTCCTCGGCTGGACCTTCGGCGAGGCGCAGTCGGAGTACGGCAACTACACACAGGCCTACGTCGACGGCAAGGCGGTGGCCGCCGTCGTCCCGCCGATGCCTGGGCAGGAGGGCCAGTCCCAGTGGTGCCTGTACTTCGCCTCCCCGGACGCCGCCGCGACCGCGGCGAAGATCCGCGCGGCGGGCGGTGAGGTACTGATGGAGCCGATGCGGGTCGGTGAGTTCGGCACGATGTGCCTGGCGCGTGAGCCCAGCGGCGCCGTGTTCGGCGTCTGGCAGGCGGGGACCCATGAGGGCTTCGAGGCACAGGCCGCCCCGGGCGCCTACGGCTGGGCGGAGGTCTTCACCCGCGAGCCGGAGAGGGCGGACCGGTTCTTCAGGGCCGTCTTCCCCTACACGGCCCGGCAGATGGAGGACGACGCGGTCGACTACCGCATGTTCAACGTCGGTGACACCACCGTCCTCGGCCGGATGAAGATGACGGAGGAGTTCCCGCCCGAGGTGCCCTCCTACGTCAACGTGTACTTCGTCGTCTCCGACGTCGACGACGCCGTCGCCAAGGCCACCAAGCTGGGCGGTGTCCTGCGCTTCGGACCGACGGACAGCCCCTACGGCCGGTTCGCGGCCCTCAGTGACCCGCAGGGCGCGAGCTTCTCGGTGATCGACATCACCGACACGCAGGGTGAGCTCCCCGAGACCAGGCCGGTCTGACCCGGCCTCCACCGGGCCATGGCATGATCCTGTCCATGCGTGAACGTGTGGTGGCCGCCTGCGACGGCGCTTCGAAGGGAAACCCGGGGCCGGCGGGCTGGGCCTGGGTGGTGGCCGACGACTCCGAGAACCCGGCCCGCTGGGAGGCGGGGCCGCTCGGCAGAGCCACCAACAACGTCGCCGAACTCACCGCGCTCGAACGCCTGTTGGCCTCGACCGACCCGGCCGTACCGCTCGAGGTCCGGATGGACTCGCAGTACGCCATGAAGGCCGTCACCACCTGGCTGCCCGGCTGGAAGCGCAACGGGTGGAAGACGGCTGCGGGCAAGCCGGTCGCCAACCAGGAGCTGGTCGTCCGGATCGACGAACTGCTCGACGGACGCTCGGTCGACTTCCGGTACGTGCCCGCCCACCAGGCCGACGGCGACCCGCTCAACGACTTCGCCGACCGCGCCGCCAGTCAGGCGGCGAGCATCCAGCGGTCGGCGGGCAGCGAGCAGGGCTCCCCGGAGCCGCCGCCCTCGCCGGACACGCCGAAGCCGAGGCCGGCCCCGAAATCCGCGCGCTCCGGCGGGGGGAAGTCGCCCCGCCGGAGCGGCGATTCGTCGTCCCGCACGATCAAGGCCAAGTTCCCCGGCCGCTGCGTGTGCGGGCGGACGTACGCGGCCGGGGAGCCGATCGCGAAGAACGATCAGGGCTGGGGTCACCCGGAGTGCCGTACGGCGGCCGCCGGGTGACCGTGGTGGGCGCCGGTCAGGTGACCGCGCCGCGCCAGCCTCCGGTCTCGTGACCGCGCTCCTCGATGAACTCCTTGAAGCGCTTGAGATCTCCCTTGGTCTGCCGCTTCACGAAGCCCAGCTTGTCGCCGACGGTCTCGGCGATGCCCTTCGGCTCGAAGTCCAGCTGGAGCATCACCTTGGTGTGCTCGTCGTCGAGACGGTGGAAGGTCACCACGCCGGCCTGCCGGGTCTCCCCGGACACCGTCGTCCATGCGACCCGCTCGTCCGGGATCTGTTCGGTGATCTCCGCGTCGAACTCGCGGTGCACGCCGCTCACGTCCGTGACCCAGTGCGTGAGCGTGTCGGTGCGCTGCTCGATGCGCTCCACTCCGCTCATGAACTCGGGGAACGACTCGAACTGCGTCCACTGGTTGTAGGCCGTGTGCACGGGGACGCCGACCTCGATGGATTCCTCGACCTTCGTCACGGTCGTCTCCTCCTTCGCTCTCTTCGGGTACGCCGCTCGGGTACCCCTGACCTGCGCGGCGAACCGCGCGCCGGTCAGTCGGTGTCGAAGGTGTAGTGCGCGGTGTGATCGAGCAGGGCCGCCGGGGTCGTGTCGTTCCAGGGCTTCATGGTCTCGTTCAGGTCGACGACGTCCGGCGTCCCGGCCGCCGGGAGGTACCGGGACCCCGGGTGCCGGCGCTGCCATTCGGCCCACAGCTTGTCGACGTAGGCATGGTGCAGCCAGAACACCGGATCGTTGGGGGAGACCCCGGTCGCCATCTGCCCGCCGACCCAGACATGGACCCGGTTGTGCAGATTGACCCCGCGCCACCCCTCCAGATGGTTGCGGAAGCCGTCGGAGGCGCTGTTCCAGGGCGCCATGTCGTAGGCCGCCATCGCCAGCACGGAGGAGACCTAGGCCCGGGTGGGCAAATCGCGGACGCTCGTGCCCAGGGCCCGCCGCAGGTAGGTGCGGCCGTCCACCCGTACGGTGATCGGCCAGTTCCCGGCCGGCCCGGCGAAGGGCCCGTCCATCACCTGGCCGTCCCGGCTGCGCCCGGTGCCGCCGAGGAAGTCAGGCGCCCACAGCGAGGCACGCGGCGAACGGTCGGTGGACCAGTCCCAGTACGGCAGCGTCACCGAGGCGTCCACCGACTGCAGCGCCCGCTCGAACTCCAGCAGGAATCTGCGGTGCCAGGGCAGGAAGGACGGCGAACGGTGGCCCGTGCGCTCCCCGTTGTCGGTGTCGCCGACGATGAACGCGTTGTGCGTGGTGACGAAGGCGTCGTACCGGCCGTCGTGCTTGAGTTCGAGGACGGCGGCGACGAAACGCCGCTTCTCCTCGGCGGTGAGGGAGGCCTGGTTCTTGCGGACGGTCATGTGCTGGTGCTCCAAGTGCGCCGGTGCGCCGGTGCGGTGGTCAGTTGGCGGGGAAGGGGAGGAGTTCGGCGCCCTGCAGCTCGTCGACCGCGGCACGGGCGGCGGCGCGCGGGGTGGGCACCGGGTCGTAGTGGCTGACCACGCTGATCCAGCTGCCGTCGGCGTTGCGCATCACATGCAGTGCGACACCGTCCACGTACACGGCGTAGTTGCCGCCGTGGTGATGGCCGCCCGGGGAGGCGGGCCGGCCCTGTATCCGGCGGCCCTTGTAGACCTCGTCGAAGGGTGCGGGGGAGTCGTGGTGGTGATCGGCCGCCCGGGCGGCGGGGGCGCCGACCAGTTGGGCTCCCGTGACGACGGCCGCGGCGGTGAGCGCGCCACGACGGCTGAGTTCCGGCATGCGGGACCTCCTGGGGTGCGTTGGGTTGACGACCCCGCATGCCTATCGAGCGCTCCGAGAGCGGGAGAAATCCTGCGCGACCCGTTGGCCCTGATCCGGACAATCAATCACATGTCGTGCAATGTTGAACCAAGATGATCTTGCTGTCGTCGGGATCCGGGGCGGGACGGAAGGGGCAATTCCTTTCCATGGAACCGCCCCTTCCGGTGATCTTTCGTGCGGGGGTGTCACCCCTGTGGTGTGGCTCACGTGGAGAAAGTGGCGCAATCCGGCGGATGCGGTGGGCGTGAGGGGGTCGCGCGGACTGCTACCTTGCGTCGTCAATCCATTACGACCGGTCATTCCAAGGGGTGTGCGTGAAGGTCGCCTGTGTCGGCGGCGGGCCCGCCGGCCTGTATCTCTCGATCCTGCTCAAGCGGCAGGACCCGTCCCACGACGTCACCGTCTACGAGCGCAACCCGGAGGGCTCGACCTACGGCTGGGGCGTCACCTACTGGCAGGGACTCCTCGACAAGCTCCGGACCCGCGATCCCGAGTCGGCGCTCGCCATCGAGGAGCACTCCGTCGTCTGGAGCCAGGGCGTCGCCCACGTCCGGGGCGTCTCGACCCGGCAGCCCGGCGACGAGGGTCACGGCATCGGCCGTCACAAGCTCCTGGAGATCCTCGCCGCCCGCGCCCGCGCACTCGGCGTACGCCTGGAGTTCGACCACGAGATCACCGCGGAGGACCCGCCGGACGCCGACCTGATCGTCGCGGCCGACGGCGTCCACAGCGCCCTGCGCACCCACCACGCCGACCGCTTCGGCGCCGAGCTGGAACCCGGGCGCAACTCCTACGTCTGGCTCGGCACCACCAAGGTCTTCGACTCCTTCACCTTCGCCTTCGTGGAGACCGAGCACGGCTGGATCTGGTGCTACGGCTATCCCTTCAGTGCCGAGCGGAGCACCTGCGTCATCGAGTGCGCCCCGGAGACCTGCGCCGGACTCGGCCTCGACGGGGGGAGTGAGGCCGACGCACTGGCTCGGCTGGAGAAGCTCTTCGCGCACATCCTCGACGGCCACCCGCTGATCGGCAGGGCCGCCGCCGACGGCGGCTCCCAGTGGCTGACCTTCCGCACCCTCACCAACCGCGGCTGGCACCACGACCGCCTCGTCCTCCTCGGCGACGCCGCCCACACCACCCACTACTCCATCGGCGCCGGCACCACCCTCGCCCTGGAGGACGCCATCGCACTGGCCGACGCGCTGGGGGAGAGTGACAACATCCCGCGGGCCCTCGCCCGCTACGAGCGCGAACGCCGGTCCGCCCTGCTGTCCCCGCAGAGCGCCGCCCGCCACAGCGCCCAGTGGTACGAGAACCTCAACCGCTACATCCACCTCCCCCCGGAGCAGATGTTCGCCCTGCTCGGCCAGCGCCACTCGCCCCTGCTGCCGTACGTCCCGCCCCAGCTCTACTACCGGCTCGACCGGGCGGCCGGACAGCTGGAGGCACTGCGCCGGTTCAAGCGCTGGCTCGGCCCGAAGATCGCCAGAAGCACGCACGCGAGGGCGCTGGCCACCCGGAAGTAACGGCCCCCGCTTGGGTGAATGGAAATTCACTGCTACGGTGAATTTCCATTCACCTCTTCTTCGTCTCCGTGCCGGCCGCAGGAGTCCCCATGGCGTCGCCCGCTCCGATACCCGCCCCGACCAGGGAAGACTCCGGCCCCCGAGCCCGGTTCGCCATCCCGGTCCTGGCCTACTGCGGCATCCTCATGGCGGTCATGCAGACCGTCGTCGTCCCGCTTCTGCCCGATCTGCCCCGCCTGACGGGCGCCTCGCCCGCCACCGTCTCCTGGATGGTGACCGCGTCCCTGCTCTCCGGCGCCGTCCTCACCCCGGTCCTCGGCCGCGCCGGTGACATGTACGGCAAACGGCGGGTGCTGCTCCTCTCCTTCGCCCTGATGGCCGCCGGCTCGGTGATCTGCGCCCTGACCTCCCGGATCGGCGTGCTGATCACGGCCCGCGCGCTGCAGGGCGCCGCCTCCTCCGTCGTCCCGCTGTCCATCAGCATCCTGCGCGACGAACTGCCCGCCGAGCGCCGGGGCTCCGCGGTCGCCCTGATGAGCTCCACCGTCGGCATCGGCGCCGCCCTGGGACTGCCCGCGGCGGCCATGGTCATCCAGTACGCCGACTGGCACACGATGTTCTGGGTGACCGCCGCCCTCGGCGCGACCGGCGTCGCCCTGATCCGATGGGCGGTGCCGGAGTCGCCGGTGCGCGAGCCCGGCCGGTTCGACGTGACCGGCGCGCTCGGCCTGGCCGCCGGGATGATCTGCCTGCTGCTCGGCGTCTCCGAGGGCGGGCAGTGGGGCTGGGGCAGCGCCCGGATCATGGGTCTGTTCCTCGCCGCCGCGCTCGTCCTGGGCCTGTGGTGGTGGCAGCAACTGCGCGCCGCACGGCCCCTGGTGGACCTGCGGCTGGTGTCCCGGCCACGGGTCGGCCTCTCCCATGTGGCCGCGCTGCTGACCGGCTTCGCGTTCTACGCCAACTCCCTCGTGACCGCCCAGCTGGTCCAGGCGCCCGAGGCCAGCGGCTACGGACTCGGACTGTCCATCGTCCAGACGGGCCTGTGCCTGCTGCCCGGCGGCGTCATCATGCTGCTGTTCTCGCCGCTCTCCGCCCGTATCTCGGCGGCGCGCGGACCGCGCGTCACGCTGGCCCTCGGCGCCGCCGTCATCGCCTGCGGATACGCCGTCCGCATCACCGACAGCCGCGACCTGTGGATGATCATGGTGGGGGCGGCGGTCGTGGCCACCGGCACCACCCTCGCCTACTCCGCCCTGCCCGCGCTGATCCTGCACGCCGTCCCGGCCGGTCAGACCGCCTCCGCGAACGGCGTGAACGTCCTGATGCGCACCATCGGCCAGGCCGTCTCCAGCGCCGCCGTCGCCGCCGTCCTGGTCCACCACACCGGCCTCGTCGGCAGTGTCCCGGTGCCGACCCTGCACGGCTATCTGCTGGCCTTCGCCATGGCCGGCGCGATCGCCCTGGCGGCCTGCGCGGTGGCCCTGACCATCCCCGGCGACCCGGAGCCCGAGGGCACCCGGCGGGCCCGCGGCCGCACCCGCGCGGTCAGCGACGAGGCGATGGAGGGAGCATGAGCACCCCGAACACCCCCGCAGGCACGTCCGCCGCGCCCGCCCGCCGGGACGCCGAGGCGACCAAGGCCGCCATCCTGCGCGCCGCCCGTCACCTGCTCGCCCGCCACGCCCACGCCGACATCACCCTCAAGGCCGTCGCGGAGCGCGCCGGGGTCAGCGCGCCCCTGGTCCTGAAGTACTTCGGCAACAAGGACGCCCTCTTCGCCCGCGTGATGTCCTTCGAGGAGGACGCCGAGGCTCTGCTGGCAGCCCCGCTGGAGGACCTGGGCCGACACATGGTCCGGCACGTCGTGGTCAGCCAGCGCGAGCGCGGCGCCGACCCCGTCCTGCGCATCGCCTTCGCACCCCTGCACGGCGACCACGGCGACATCCTGCGCGCCAACTTCCGCGCCCAGGTCACCGCCCGCCTCACCGCCCGCCTCGCCGGTCCCGACGCGGCCTTACGCGCGGAACTCGCCCTCGCCGCCCTCCTCGGCCTCGGCGTGATGTTCGGCATCGCGCGGGGTGAGGAACTGCGGGCGACGCCCGTCGAGGACATCGTCGACCGGTACGGCCCGACGGTCCAGGCCCATCTGACGCCTTGATGGACGCCTCAGGGAAACAGCCGTTCGTGCAGCGGCGCGCGGAACACCCGGTGCGGATCCAGCCGTTCGAGCGTCTCCGCGGCCTCGCCCCACGCCGGGCCGAACGATTCCGGAACCACCGTCCCCAGCACCTCCTCGTCGCTCCGGGCGGCCTCGTCCGTGTACCCCCAGCCCTTCGACCACTCCACCGGGGTCAGGGCGTGCGTCCCGTCGTACGTGGACAGCAGGAACCGCTCCAACTCCCGGTAGAACGCCTCGGTGCCGGGCGCCCCGGCAGGGTCAGCACGTCCAGCCAGACCGCCGTGTCCCACTCCGGACGCTCCGGGTCGGGCCGCAGCGCGGAGAGCGACGGCGCCCGGCCGCCGGTGAGTCCGGCCTCCGCCGGATCGTCCAGCCCGGGGACCCGGATCTCCACCGAGCCGGGAGCGTGAACCATTCACAGGTCGCGGGCCGGAGCGGTGCGCTCCGCACCCGGCCACCGCTGATGACAGACTGACGCCATGGAAGAGCGCGAATTCGGTAGGTCCGGTCAGCACGCGTCCGTCGTCGGTCTCGGCACCTGGCAGCTGGGCGCCGACTGGGGAGACGTCGACGACAAGGAGGCCCTGACGGTTCTGGAGGCGGCGGCCGAGTCGGGGGTGACCTTCTTCGACACCGCCGACGTCTACGGCGACGGACGCAGCGAGCAGACCATCGCCACCTTCCTCGGCAGCCGGCCCGACCTGCACGTGCTGGTCGCCACCAAGATGGGCCGCCGGGTCGAGCAGATCCCCGAGAACTACGTCCTCGACAACTTCCGCGTCTGGAACGACCGTTCCCGCCGCAACCTCGGCGTCGACCGCATCGACCTGGTCCAGCTGCACTGCCCACCCACCCCCGTGTACTCCCGCGACGAGGTCTTCGACGCCCTCGACACCCTTGTCGAGGAGGGGCGCATCGCCCACTACGGCGTCAGCGTCGAGACCTGCGCGGAGGCCCTCACCGCGATCGCCCGGCCGGGTGTGGCCAGCGTGCAGATCATCCTCAACCCGTTCCGTATGAAGCCCCTGGCCGAGGTGCTCCCGGCGGCCCGGGAGGCCGGCGTCGGCATCATCGCCCGCGTCCCGCTCGCCTCCGGTCTCCTCTCCGGCAAGTACACCAAGGACACCGTCTTCCCGAAGAACGACCACCGCACCTACAACCGGCACGGCGAGGCCTTCGACCAGGGCGAGACCTTCTCCGGCGTGGACTACGCCACCGGCGTCGAGGCAGCCGCCGAGTTCGCCGCCCTCGCCCCCGAGGAGTACACCCCGGCCCAGCTCGCCCTGCGCTGGATCGTCCAGCAACCCGGCGTGACCACGGTGATCCCGGGCGCCCGCTCGCCCGAGCAGGCCCGCGCCAACGCGGCCGCCGCCAGGCTGCCGGAGCTCTCCGAGGAGACCCTCGCGGCGATCCGGGACCTCTACGACCGGCGGATCAAGGAGCAGGTCGAGAGCCGCTGGTGAGCCGGTCCGGGGGGCGACCGGGGAGGATCGCCGTCCACGGGGTACTCGCGGGGAAAGCTGAAGAGCGGCTCGAACCGGGAGGACAGGTGACGGACACGTCGGCGGGCGTCGAACGCCGCAGGGGGCGCAACGAAACCGAGGAGGAGAGAGCGGACCGCATGTGGGGCGAGCTCATCCAGGAGGTCCGCGTCGCACAGACGGGTGTGCAGATCCTCTTCGGCTTCCTGCTGACGGTCGTCTTCACCCCGCGCTACGCGGACCTTGAGCACACGGACAAGGTCATCTACATCGTGACCGTCGTCCTGGGCGCCTGTGCCACCGGCGCCCTCATCGGCCCCGTCTCCCTGCACCGCCTGGTCTCCGGTCGGCTGGTCAAGCCGCAGGCGGTGCAGTGGGCGTCCCGGCTGACCCTGGTCGGGCTGGTCCTGCTGCTGGCCACCATGACCGCCTCACTGCTCCTGATCCTGCGCGTGGCGACCCACAACGGCTTCGTGCCCTGGCTGGTCGGGGCGGTGGTCATGTGGTACGGGCTGTGCTGGTTCGTGCTGCCGCTGTGGACCCGGCGCCGTTATACGACGGACTGACCTCGGCCCCGGTCCCGATGCGCAGCGCGGCCAGCTGCCGGTCGTGCACCCGCCCGAGCAGCAGCACCGCGACCGTGGCCCCGATCAGAGCGCAGAACATGTCCCACTGCGTGTCCCACACATCGCCCTGGGTGGCGAGGAACGCGTCCGCCGCCTGCCCGCCGATCACCGCGGCCGCCCACTCGAACATCTCGAACAGCGCGCTGAACGCCAGGCACGCGCACACCGTCAGCGGCGCCAGCCAGCGGCTGCCGCGCAGCGGGGAGGTCCGGCTGAGCAGCTCCCGCACCAGGATCGCGGGTACGAACCCCTGCATGAGGTGGCCGAAGCGGTCGTACGGATTGCGGTCGAGGCCGAACGCGTCCCGCGCCCAGTCGCCGAGCGGCACCCGCGCGTACGTGTAGTGGCCGCCCAGCGCCAGGACCAGCGCGTGGAGGGCGAGCAGAGCGCACAGCAGGCCGGTGAGCGGAAACCGCCGCCAGGTCAGCACGATCACCGGGAGTCCGATCAGCGCCCACACCGTCTCCAGGAGCCAGGTGGTGGGGTCGTAAGCGTGCCAGGCCGACAGGGCCAGGCCCACGACCACCAGCCCGGCGCACACGGCGGGCAGGGAACTGCGCGGTGCGGGACGTACAGCGGACATCGGGGCGCTCCTTGAAGGATGAACGTCTTGGGAGCCCCCATCGTCGTGCCATGCGCCGGGCGGCGGCATGAGTACGGCTACTCAGCTCCGGCTGTGTTCCCGCGCGCCCCGCGCAGTGCCGTGATGCAGGACCCGATCGCCTGCTGGAGTTCCTCCAACTGCTGCACCATGTCGTCCTCGTAGAACTCCTGGGCGTCGTCGAAGGTCAGCTCCTCGAAGACCTTCGTCGCCCGCTGCAGGCTGCTGTAGAACTTCGTGCGACGCTCCTGCACCCGCAGTTCGGGGTCGGCCTCCACGGTCTCCACGACGAGGTTCCTCATCGTGTCGTAGGCCTCGGCCGCCCATTCGCCGGCGTCCTCGCCCTCGTCCAGCTCGTCGATCAGCGACAGGTGCCGCTCCGCCTCCTGGCGCAGCACCGCGGGCGCGTCGACGGTCTGCCCGGCCGGGGTCTTGACCTGCCCGGACTCGGCGATCCGACGGACGTACCCGATGCGGTCGGCGGAGCGGCTCTCGGTCGCCACGGCCTTCTTGAGGTCGTCGGTGCGCACGACGTCCCGCGCCAGCGCGGCCTGGAGTTCGGGGTCCTCCCTGACGCGGTCCAGGAGGGCGGCACGGGCCGCGCGGGCGGTGGAGGGGTCGGCGAGGATCGCGGCACGCAGGGCCGTCGGGTTCTCCGCGACCTCCAGCGCCTTCGTCGGCCGGATGCCCTCCGCCTCGGCGGCCTCGGCGATGGCGGTGCCGCGCTCCGAGGCGGCGCTGGACCGGGAGACGTAGTACGTCAGCCAGACCTCGGCGTCCGGCAGCTCGACCTCCTGGCCGGGCGCCAGCTCCTCGAAGTGCGGGACGAGAGCGTCGTCGGCGGCCCGGTCCCAGGCCTTGTAGTAGCGCATCACACGCTCCGGCGAGCAGCCGGCCAGCTCCGCGAACTCCTTCGCCGAGACCTTGGGCGTCTCGTCCGCGCCCTGCCCGCCCGGCCGTACACTGCGCGCCACCATCAGCCCGAACGCCCACCCGCCGGTGCGCGCGTAGACTCCGAACTCCCGTGCGTCACGCGCCACCAGGTCGGACAGCGGGGCGGGGCCGTCCTCGGGGGACGTCTCGGGCAGGTCGATCGCCAGGGTCACGGAGGCTCTCCTCGGAGGCTGCGGGGCGTACGAACGGGCAGAACCGCAGCCTATATGGACCTGTTGGCGATGGTTTGCCATACGGCGGTTCACTACGGCGACGGTCAGCCGAAGGCGTCCCGGAGCGCGGGCAGCAGCGTCTTCTCGGACCAGTCCAGATACGCCGGCTGGGTGTCCCCGCCGATCTGCACCAGGGCGATCTCGGTGAACCCGGCCTCGGCGTACGGGCGTACGGCCTCGACGAACGCGTCCGGGTCGTCGCCGCAGGGAATCGAGGAGGCGACGTCGTCCGGCGTCACGAACTGGGTTGCCGACTCGAAGGAGTCCGGGTGCGGCAGTTCGGAGTTCACCTTCCAGCCGCTGCCGAACCAGCGGAACTGCGCGTGCGCCCGCTTCACCGCCGTGTCCCGGTCCGCGTCGTAGGAGACCGGCAACTGGCCCACCCGTGGCTTGCCCTCGCCGCCGAACCGGTCGAACGCCTCGAGCAGACCCGACTTGGGCTCGGTGGCGATCACCAGATCGCCGTGCCGGCCCGCGATCCTGCAGGACCGTTCACCCGACACGGCGATCCCGATCGGCGGCGGCTCGGCGGGCAGGTCCCACAGGCGCGCCGAGTCGACGTCGTAGTGCGTGCCGTGATGGGTCACGTGCCCGCCCTCGAAGAGCGCGCGGATGATCTCCACGGCCTCCTCGAACATCTCGTGCCGCACCTCGACCGAAGGCCAACCCCCGCCCACCACGTGCTCGTTGAGGTTCTCCCCCGAGCCCAGGCCCAACCGGAAGCGCCCCTCGGACAGCAGTTGCATCGTCGCCGCCTTCTGCGCCACCACCGCCGGGTGATAGCGGAAGGTCGGACACGTCACGTACGTCATCAGCGGAATGCGGGAGGTGGCCTGCGCGGCCGCGCCCAGCACGCTCCAGGCGTACGGCGCGTGGCCCTGGGAGCGCAGCCACGGGAAGTAGTGGTCAGACGTCACCGAGAAGTCGAAACCGGCCTCCTCGGCGCGCACCAGATGGCCCACCAGTTCGCGCGGGCCCGCCTGCTCCGTCATCATCGTGTATCCGATTCGCACCATACGAGCCGAGTCCCCGGCGATCGGGAGCGAAAACGGGCCGGGAGCGACGCGACGGGAACAGTCGATCTTCGCGCGGTCCGGGGGAGGATGCGGGTATGACTGCCCGCCCGCTGCCTTCCAGCACCCCGTCCGCCGAGGGCGTCGACGCGTCCGCCGTCCTCGCCTTCCTCGACGCCGTCGAGGAGACCGGCACCATCGAACCGCACAGCCTGATGATCCTGCGGCACGGCCGTCTCGTCGCCTCCGGCTGGTGGGAGCCGTACACACCCGACCGGCTTCAGCTGCTGTACTCGCTGAGCAAGAGCTTCACGTCCACGGCCGCGGGGCTCGCCGTGGCCGAGGGACTGATCGACCTCGACGCGACGGTGCTGTCCTACTTCCCCGAGCTCGACGCCGACATCACCGACCCGCGCAGCCGGGCCATGCTGGTGCGGCACGTGGCGGCGATGGCCAGCGGGCACGAGGAGGAGACCGTGGAGCGCGCGGAGACGCTCGATCCCCGGGATCTCGTCCGCGGCTTCCTGCTGATCCCGCCGGACCGCGACCCGGGGACCGTGTTCGCCTACAACCAGCCCGCCACGTACGCCCTCGGCGCGATCGTGCAGCGCGTCACCGGGGAGCCGCTCAGCGCGTACCTGCGCCCCCGGCTGCTGGATCCGCTCGGCATCGGCGAGGTCGGCTGGCTGGCCGACGGGAGCGGCCGTGAGCTCGGCTACAGCGGGCTGCACGGCACCACCGACGCCGTCGCCCGGCTCGGGCAGCTCTATCTCGACGAGGGCCTCTGGGAGGGCGAGCGGCTGCTGTCCCGGGAGTGGGTCGCCGAGGCGACCCGCACCCACATACCGACGTCCGAGGGGATGGGCGCGGCGGAACCCCTGGACTGGGACCACGGGTACGGCTTCCAGTTCTGGCGCTCCCGGCACGGCTACCGCGGCGACGGCGCCTACGGCCAGTTCTGCCTCGTCCTGCCCGAGCACGACGCGGTCATCGCCGCCACCTCCGCCGGCCAGGACATGCAGGCCTACCTCACCCTCGTCTGGGAGCACCTGCTGCCCGCCTTCCGGCCCGGAGCGCCGGCCGGCGGGGAGGACGTCGACGCGGCCCTCGCCCGGCGGCTGGCGGGCCTCACCCTGCCCCCGGCGCCGGGCAAGCCCGCGCCACCGGAACGGGCGGGGGAGTGGTCGGGTGCCGCGTTCACCCCGTACGAGGGGGTACGCGACCGGCCGACCCCGACCGGAGTCCTCGTCACCGGGGGCGCGGCCGGCTGGACGCTGACACTCGTCGAGGGCGACGACCGGCTGGAACTGCCCCTGGGGGCCGGCGGCCGGCAGGTGTCCGAGGAACCGGTGCCCACCGCCGTCAGCGGCGGCTGGACCGACGGCGGCACTCTCGCCGTGGCCGTCACCTTTCTGGAGACCCCGCACACCCTGCGGATCACCTGCTCGCTCCCGGACCGCACCTTCACCGCCCGCTGGGACACCGAGCCGTTGCACGGCGGCCCCCTGCGCTCCCTGCGCGCCCCGCGCGCGTCCTCAGGCGGCTGAGCCCGGCCGGAACGTCTTGAGGAACGTGTCCAGCGCCTGCCGGTTGGCGCTCTTGTCCCAGTCGGCGGCGGGTGTCGTCCAGCGCAGCGAGAAGCTGCGGTGCCCGCCGAGCAGGAAGCCCCGGCCGAAGGTGCGGACCTGCCCGCCGTCGTCGACGTCCTCCACCCACTGCATGTCGGCGGCCTTGTATCCCTGGTACGTCGTCGCCTCGATCGCTCCGATCCGCCGGAAACCCGCCTTCTGGCGCAGGCTCGGCTCCACGTCGTCGCGCCAGACGGCCACCGGGTCCGTTCCGGCCCGCGTGCTGTAGGTCACCGCGAGGGTGCGCGGATCACCGTCCGCGCCGAAGGTGACCCGGTAGGCCACATCGTCCTGCTTCCGGGTGTCCAGCCGCTTCCACCCCTTGGGGAGGGCCACGGAGAAGCCCTCGGGCGCGTGGTAGACGCGGTAGCCGTCCGGGAGGGCGTCGATGGACGCCGGCGGGGAGGAGGGCGCGGCGGACCGGGTGGGCGCGGTGGAGGTGCTGGGGGCGGTGGAGGTGCCGGCCGCGGGCGTGCTGGGCGTCGGCGCCGCTGTCTCTCTGTCGCCCGCGTCGGCGGTGTCCTCGGCGGAGGGGGTGGGCGACGCCGACGGCTGGGCCTGCGCACCGCCGGCCGCCGCGTCGTCGGTGCCGGGCAGCTGGTGGGTCACCACGAGGGCGGCGACCGCCACGGTGACGACGGCCAGCGCGGTCCCGGCGGCCATGGCCCGGCCGCTCCACTGCGGCCCGATGTGCCGGGCCGCGGCACAGGCACGCCGCAGCCGGGGGGTCGGCGAGACGGCGTGCGGGTCCTCGTCCAGCACCCGGGTGAGGGTCTGGCGCACCACCGTCCGGGTCAGCCGTTCGCGGGACTCCTTGCGCAGCAACCCCTGCACGGTCGCGGTGAGCGGGCCCGCCCGCAGCGGGGTGCGCAGCGGCAGCCGGTCCACGCTCCGAAGGGTGCTCTCGGGCCGGTCCCGGTCCCGGTACGGCGCCCGTCCCTCGACCATGGTGTAGAGGATCGCGCCCAGCGCCCACAGGTCGGCGGCCGGACCGATCCGCTCGTCGCGGGCCTGCTCGGGAGAGGCGTACGACGGTGCCGCCAGCCTCGGGACGAGCGTCGCGCCCGCCAGGCCGAAGCCGGTGACGACGAGCGGGCCCCGGGCCCGTACGAACACCTGGCCCGGGCTGAGCTCACCGTGCGTGATGCCCTCGCCGTGCGCGGCCTCGAGGACGTCGAGCAGCTGCAGCCCGATCGTGGCCGCCCTGGCCGGACTGAAGGAGCCCTTCTGGTCCACGAGCTGGCCGAGCGGCAGACCGTCGATCCACTCGGTGACCGTCCACAGCGAACCCCCCTCCGCCAGCGCGTCGACGACGGTGGCGATCCGGCCGGGGCACACCCTGGCCATCGTCTCCGACATGCGCACCACCCGGTCGGCGGCCTGGCACGCCTCCTCCTCGCCCAGGTCGGGCGGCAGCCCGACCCGGGTGACCAGACACGGTCGCGACCCCTGCACGTCCTCGCCGTACCAGCTGACCCGGTTGGTCTCACGGTGGACGACGTCGAGGAGCCGGTACCTCCCGGCGACCAACTCGTGCGTGGAGACGTGCGCCTTGACCATGGTCATCCTTCACTGAACCCGGAACACTCCCTTGGTGGGAAGTACGGCGAACCTGTGGCCCTCCGTTCAAATGAACCGTGAATCGGGCGGGATTCCTGTCCTTCATTCAAAGCCCCGAGCGTATGTGCGAGGAAAGGGAAATTACCGGGGGGCGTCGGGGCGGGTAACCAGCGGTAAACGTGTCGCGGACCGCTCAATCGTGCTACCGGCGAAAGCGCTCTCGGAGACCGGGGGCGCATTTCGGTGCGGGACCCTCACGGGGATTTCTCCTTTGCGCCGTGTCAGGCGCCTCGGCGGTGTCAGGCGCCGAAGAGCTGGGTCCAGTACGTGCCCGACACGCCGCCGCCCGCGTAGCCGACGCCGATGTGGGTGAAGGCGGGCCCGAGGATGTTGGCGCGGTGGCCGGGGCTGTTCATCCAGCCCTCCACCACCTCGGCGGCGGAGCGCTGGCCGCAGGCGATGTTCTCGCCGATCGTGCGCCGGCCGGAGCCCGCGGCGGCGGCCCGGTCCCAGGGCTCGCTCCCCTCCGGCGAGGTGTGGGAGTAGAAGGCCCGGGCCGCCATGTCGGCGCAGTGCGCCTGCGCGGCGGTGGTGAGCGGTGGGTCGACGGCGAGGGGGCGCAGCCCCGCCCGCGCCCGCTCGCGGTTGGTGAGATCGACGACCTCGGCGGTCGTGCGGGCCAGGCCGTGCGGGGTGAGCGGGCTTGCCCACAGCGCGGTCCAGTAGGTGGTGCCGCTGCGGACGTCCGTGGCATGTGCCAGGGCGGCGTGGGTGAACGCCCGGTCGTGCAGGGTGCGGCGGGCCTGGTCGGTGCGCAGGCAGTAGTCGACGAACTCGGTGGGTGTGCGCGGCCCGGAGACCAGGTGCTCGCCCACGGTGAGGTACGCGTATCCGGCGGCCGCGACGCGCTGGTGCAGCGAGACGCCGTCCCGGCCCTCGGCGCCCAGCCGCCCGGCGGCGGCCATGGCGGCGGCGTGCGCCCCGGCCGCCGAGACCAGGCGGGCGTCGAGGGACACGGGCGGGGAACCGGCGGCGGCGCGGGCCGGGTTGACGAGAGCGAGGAAGCCGTCGGGGTCGGGGGCGGGCGGTGCGCTGCGGGGTGCGTGTGCGGGTGGTGCGGCCGGCCGACCCGGCTGCGGCGGCGCGTCGTCGTCGACGACGTCCACCCCGAAGTCACGGGCCAGTCCCGCCAGTCCGTCCGCGTAGCCCTGGCCGATGGCCCGCAGCTTCCAGGCCGGGCCCCGCCGGTAGACCTCCGCGAGCAGGAGGACGGTCTCCTGCCGTGGGGCCGGTGGTGCGAAGCGGGCGAGGACGCGGCCGCGGGGATCGGTGACGTGGAGGGTGGGAGCGGGCAGCCGGGCCAGCGGGGTGCCCGGCTCGGCGGCACTGATCACCACCGTGACCCGGGTGGCACCGGCCCGCAGCCGGCCCGGCTCCAGGGTGAGCGTGTCGCCCCGGAGCCGGGCCCCGGGCGCCGTCGGCTGGTTGTAGAACACGAAGTCCGCGTCGCCCCCGACCCTGCCGCTGTCGTCCGTGACGAGCGCGCACACGTCGAAGGGGCCGGGCACCCGGACGGCCAGGGCGCCGCCTGGGAGGGGCAGATTGCCCCCGGGGACCAACTCGCTCATGCTGCCGCCCTGGTGTCGTGGTGTCCGGACAACGGCCACCGGCGCCTCGGGGTTCCCGGTCCTGTCCTCCCCGCTCAGCGCCGTGTCACGTCCGGGGCGGTGCCTGTCCCGGACGCGTGCCCGGCCGTGTCCTCGGCCGGGTCCTGCGGGACGGCGGCCTCGCGTGTGCTCGCGGCCTCCCCGCAGAACGCCGACTCCAGGGTGCGCAGCATCGTCGTGTGGACGGCGGTGCTGTTGGAGGCGTTGGCGAGCGCCGCGAGGCTGCGCCGGCCGTCGTCGGACGTGAACGCGTACGTGTAGTAGCCCTGCACGGCGCCGGTGTGCCCGTACACGGACACCCCGCACGACAGAACACGCCGCCGCAGCCCCAGGCCGTAGGACTGGGTGCCGCCCGCCGGGACCCAACGGCGCATCTCCTTCAGCGCGCCGGCCGACATGAGCCTGCCGCGCAGGAGCGCCGACAGGAACGTGTCGAGGTCCTTCGTGCTGGAGATGAGCGCGCCCGCGCTCTGCGCCCAGGACACGGTCTGCCTCGTCGCGTCGACCAGGGCACCACCGGCGGTGTCCGGGGTGAGGTAACCACGGGCGTATCGGCCGGGGACGGCCGTGTCCGGGTGGACGTAAAAGGTGTCGCTCAGACCCAGTGGCTCGATGATGCGCTTCCGGTACGCGGTGGCCACCGGCTTCCCCGTGAGCTTCTCGATGAGCAGGCCCGCGACCACGAAGTTGGTGTTGGAGTACGAGTGGGCGCCGCCCGGCGCGGTCGTGCGGGCGTGCCGCAGCGAGCGGTCCACCAGCTGGCGATAGGTGAAGACCTTGGTGCGGACCGCCTCGAAACCGGAGACGGACCGGGCGAACATGTCGTTGCTGTAGTCGTACAGCCCGCTACGGTGGCTCAGCACGTGCCGGACCGTGATCCGGTTGTCCGGCAGGAGCCCCGGCAGATAGCGGTTGACCGGCGCGTCCAGGACCAGCTTGCCCTCGTCGACGAGCTGCAGCAGGACGACGGCGGAGAACGTCTTGGTGACGCTGCCGATGCGGAAGCGGTCGGCGTTGCTCAGCGCCCGGCGCGTCCGCCGGTCGGCGACGCCCACGGCGGTCTGGAGCACCGTGCCGTGGTCGTCGAGCCGCGCCATCGCGCCGGGCGCGCCCCGGTTCACCGCCGTGCGCAGCACGCTCCGCAGGCCGGTCGGGTCGGGCGCCGGCAGCGGGTCGGCCGCCGCCCGCTGCGGTGGGGTGGGGAGCGGGGGTGCCGGTGCGGCCAGGGCCGGGGCCGGCAGCAGGGACATCAGCGCGGCACCCGCGCACAGGGCCGTCGAGACGCTTCCGAGCCGTCTCCTCCGGTTCGTCGCCCGGGGCGGAGTCGATGCGAGATGGGTCACATTCACCCGAGGGAACCTCCTTCCGTCATGTCACATCTCCACAGGTGGCGCACAGTTGGTCGCTCGGCGATCACCGCGCGTCGCAGATTTGCCAAGTATTGCCAGGGAAGACCCGTAAAGCGGTGATTTCGGCTTTACATGTACATGACTCATCCGTAAGGGTGGCCTCCCGGGGCCCGACCAGCCCCCGTGGCGTCCAACGACGCCATGTCTCATGGCGGTTGGGGGAGCTCGGCCGCCTGAACGAAGGAACCCTCACCTTTGCGTAGAGCATCCATACGCGGCCTGGCGGTCGCCGTCGCCGTCGCCACGGCCGCGACGGGCCTGGCAGGCACGGCGTTCGCGGCCCCGTCCGCGGGGGAGACGCGGGCCACGGACACCGCCGACGCACAGGGCACCGCCGTGGTGCGGGCCGCCCGCGCCGCCGCGTTCGCCCATGCCGCGGCCACCGGCGTCGGTCAGGGCGACGAACTCCAGCCGCAGGACGTACTGATCGACCCCGAGGGCGCCCGCCACGTCCGGTTCGTCCGGACCCACCGGGGCATGCCGGTCCTCGGCGGTGACCTCGTCGTCCACCTCACCAAGACCCTCGCCTACGCCGGCGTCACCCGTGCCGCCGACCACACCGTCGCCCCCTCCGGCGCCAAGGCCAAGCTGACGGCCGCCCAGGCCGAGGCGAAGGCCGCCGCCGTCGCCAAGGGTGACGCCGGGGCCGCCGAACTCGTGGTCGACGCCCGCGCCGGCGCCTCGGCACTCGCCTACCAGGTCCGGGTGACCGACAGCGACACCACCGAGGCCGGCTCCCGCACGGTCGTCGTCGACGCCGTCACCGGCAGGGTGCGCAGCAACACGCCCGACAGCGACGAGTTCCTCTCGCCCAAGCTGATCGACACCCTGCGCGAGCGCGGCGAGACCCTCGACCCCGCCACCGGCACCGCCCCGCAGGCCGCGGGCCTCACGGCCGCCCCCTTGGCCGCGGCCCGCTACCCCCAGACCGCCAAGGGCACCGGCACCTCCCTGTTCGTCGGCAAGGTGCCGCTCACCACCACCCGCACCGCGGCGCGCAGCTACCTGCTGAAGGACCCCACCCACTGGGGCACCGAGACCCGCGACGCCAAGAACAAGGAGCAGGAGAACTTCGCCCGCGGCACGAAGTTCACCAGCACCACCAACAAGTGGGGCAACGGCGCCGTCTCCAGCCGCGCCAGCGCCGCCGTGGACGCCCAGTACGGCGTCGTCCAGACGCTGGACTTCTACAAGAAGACCTTCGGCCGCAAGGGCATCGAGAACAACGGCAAGGGCGCCCGCGCCATGGTCCACTTCGGCAACAAGGTGGCCAACGCGTTCTGGGACCCGGCCTGTGACTGCATGCTGTACGGCGACGGCGACGGCGACATGTTCAAGAAGCCCCTCGTCGTCCTGGACGTCACCGGCCACGAGCTCACCCACGGCGTCGTCGACGCCACCGCCCGTCTGGAGCCGACCTTCGTCGACACCTACGGCAACCAGTACGGCGAGCCGGGCTCGCTGAACGAGTCCCTCGCGGACATCTTCGGCTCCAACGTCGAGTTCAGCGCCAACAACCCCAAGAACCCGCCGAACTACCTGATCGGCGAGAAGCTGGGTCTGGACCAGAAGTTCCTGCGCCGCCTCGACAAGCCCTCCCTGGACGTCCTCGAGGGCACGATCGACTACTGGTCGCCCGAGACGTACTACACCGAGGTGCACGCCGGCTCCGGCGTCTCCTCGCACGCGTACTACCTGCTCGCCGAGGGCAGCGGGGTCAAGAGGATCGGCACGGTCACCTACGACTCGCCGACGTACAACGGAGCCGCGGTCAAGGGCATCGGCCGGGCCAAGGCCACCAAGATCTACTACCGTGCCCTGACCCGCTACATGGTCTCCACGACCGACTTCCACGACGCGCGCGTCGCGACGCTGAAGGCGGCCCGGGACCTGTACGGCCAGACCAGCGTGGAGTTCAAGACGGTGAACAAGGCCTGGGCCGCCGTCAACGTGACCTCGGCGAACGTACCGCCCGCCGTGCGCTGACGCCGTCGCCCGGCCCCGTCAGTAGTCGGGGCAGAGGTGGGTGTGCACGGCGTCGACGATCCGCGTGCTCTCGACGCGGCCGAAGCCGTCCGGGTGGCCGGGGGAGGTGAAGCGTCGCATCGCGGTGCTGATCTGCTTCTCCCGGTCATCGGGGTTGTCCTGGATCGTGGCGCACTGGGCGCGGCCCCGCTCGACGGCCTTGTCCTCCTGGTCGTGCACGATGTCCGGGTCGATCGCGGTCAGCGCGCGGACGTACGCGGCCTCGCCGTTGGCGTCGGGGCGCGGCGGCAGGACGGCCTCGCCCTTCTTCGTCTGCCGGCCCGTCCCCGACGGATGTGCCGAGGTGCCGCTCGCCGGGTGCGGGGCGGCGGAGGGGGAGTCGGCCCGGTCCTCCGTGTCCGTGCCGGCCGGCGTCGTACTCGCGGCCGGCGTCTTCCCGCTCACCGCCGGTTCCTTGTGGCCGGCGGCGGGCTCTCCCGAGCCGCAGGCGGTGAGGACGGCGGCGGCGAGGACGCAGGACGCCAGGGCGGCTGCGGTGGTGCGGTGGTTCACGGGTCTCCCGGTGCCTGCGGTACGACGGCTGAGCTCCGTGAGCGTATGGGCTGCTTGTATGCCCGCGGCGGCGGTTCATCTGCCCAGCCCCGGGCGTGATGGGGTGTCAGAGGGCGTGCGCCTGGCCAAGGCGCGCCGCCCTCCCGCCCGAGCGGCCGCTTCGCCTCAGCCGTGCAGTGACCGTGCCCAGTCCGCCGGCACCCGTCCCTCCGGCCCCGGTGTCGGCTGGTCGGCCGGGTGGCTCACCGGGGGCGCCAACTCGGGTCCGGACTCGTAGAGTTCGTCGCTCGAGTAGTCCCAGAACCACTCCTCGCCCGGCTCGAAGCTGCGCACGATCGGATGTCCGGTGGTCTTGTAGTGGGCGGTGGCGTGCTGGGCGGGGGAGGAGTCGCAGCAGCCGATGTGACCGCAGGCCGCGCAGCGCCGCAGATGGAACCACCAGCCGCCGGCCGCCTCGCACTCCACGCAGCCGGTGCCGCTCGGCGGGACGGTCGGGTCGATGGCGTTGTCGTCGGTCATACGGGTTCCTCCGCGGGCTGTGACTCGGGTTCTCTCGCGGGCTCGGGCGCGGTCAGGGGAAGCAGGACCTGGAAGCGGGTGTCGCCCGGGGCGGACTCCACCTGGAGGCTGCCGTGATGCTTGTTGACGACGATCCGCCAGGAGATGTCCAGGCCCAGACCGGTGCCCTCGCCCACCGGCTTGGTGGTGAAGAAGGGGTCGAAGATACGGCTGCGGATGTCCGGCGGGACACCGGGGCCGGTGTCCCGGAACTCCACCAGCAGCCGGTCGCCCTCCCGTGCGGTGCGCACGGTCAGCGTGCCGTCCCCGCCGGCGCTGTTGATGGCGAACACCGCGTTGTCGACGAGGTTCGTCCACACCTGGTTGAGCTCCGCCGGGTAGGCGGGAACCTCCGGCAGCGTCCGGTCGTAGTCCTTGACGACCTCGATGCGCCGACCGATCTTCCCCGACAGCATCAGCAGGGTGCTGTCGAGGAGTTCATGGACATCGACGGTACGGAAGGGGGCGCGGTCCAGCTGCGAGTACTGCTTGGCGGCGTCGACGAGGTGCGAGATACGGGTGGTGGAGTCCTCGATCTCGTACATCAACAGCTCGGTCTCGACGGTGTAGTTGAGCCAGCCCACCGCGTTGGACAGCATCTCCGCGTCCACGGCCGCCGCGACCTGCTCCAGCCAGTCGACGTCGAGCCCGGCCTGCACGAACGTGGGCGCGTACTGCCAGCCGTGGTCCATGCCGTGGTCCTCGAGCCACTCGGTGAGGGCGTCCTCACGGTCCGAGGCCTCCAGCGGAGTGAGCGCCGGCGCCTTGGCGACCCGCTCGGCGGTGCGCTCCTGGACCTCGATCAGACCCGCCAACGCCTCCGGCGAGAAGGGCGCTTCGGCGATCAGGCCGAGCTTGTGCCGCATCTTCGCGACCCGCTCGCGCAGCGTGGCGGTGGCCCGGACGGCCGCCGCCGCCGGGTTGTTGAGCTCGTGCGTGAGCCCCGCCGACAACGAACCCAGGGCGAGGAGTCGTTCGCGCTGACCGATGGCCCGCTGGGTGTTCTTCGAGCCGAAGAACAGCCCCTCCATCAGGTGCGCGGCCATCGGGAACCACTCCCGCATGACGGCGGCGAACGACTCGGCGGGCAGCACGAAGAACCGCGTCGGCTCGGTCACCCGCATCGAGTTGTTGTAGACCTGCGGCACCCGGTCACCCAGATACGCCTGCATGGCCCCCGCGTACACCCCGCGCTGAGAGGTGCGGCTGACCTCCACGTCGTCCCCGCCGACCCGGCGGTACAGCACGACCGCGCCCTCGATCATCACGTAGAAGCAGGTCGCCGGATCGCCCTCGGTGTACACCGGACCGGGCTCGAACCGCTCCACCCGCCCCTCGCAGCACAGCCGTCCGAGCTGCTCCGGGGAGAGCTTCTCGAACAGGAACAGCGAACTGATCTCCGCCGGGCTGCACGGCATCAACCGCCCGCTCACGACTGCTCCAGATACCGGTGGACGAGCATCACGGCCATGGCTCCCTCTCCGACGGCGGACGCGACCCGCTTCGCGGACTCGGCGCGCGCGTCGCCCGCCACGAACACGCCCGGAATGCTGGTCTCCAGGTGGTAGGGCGGCCGGTCCAGCTCCCACTCCGCCGGCGGCCGCCCGTCCGGTGTGAGATCGGGTCCGGCCAGGATGAACCCGCGCTCGTCGCGCAGCACGGTCCCGCTCAGCCAGTCCGTCAGCGGGGCCGCGCCGATGAACACGAACATCCACTGCGCGTCCACGAGTTCGGACTCCCCGGTCGTCACGTCCCGCAGGGTCAGTCGCTCCAGGTGCCCGTCGCCGTGCGCGGACTCCACCACCGTGCGGGTGCGCACGGCGATGTTGGACGACTCCTCGATCTGCTGGATGAGGTAGTACGACATCGACGCCGCCAGGGACTCGCCGCGCACCAGCAGCGTCACCGACTTGGCGCCCCGCGCCAGGTACATCGCCGCCTGCCCGGCCGAGTTGGCGCCGCCGACGATGTACACGTCCTGCCCCTGGCAGGAGGCCGCCTCGGTCAGTGCCGAGCCGTAGAACACCCCGCAGCCGGTCAGGTCGTCGCACCCCGGCGCCGCCAGCTGCCGGTAGGACACGCCCGTCGCGAGGATCACGCTGTGCGCGGCCAACGCCGAGCCGTCCGAGAACCGTACGACCCGCGCGGACCCGTTGGCCTCCAGTCCCGTCACCTCGCGCGCGGTGAGGATCTCCGCGCCGAACTTCGTCGCCTGGCGCCGCGCCCGGTCGGTGAGCTGGGCGCCGGACACGCCGTCCGGGAAGCCGAGGTAGTTCTCGATGCGCGAGCTCTGCCCGGCCTGCCCGCCGGTCGCCGACCGCTCCACGAGCACCGTCCGCAGCCCCTCCGAGGCCCCGTACACGGCCGCGCCCAGCCCCGCCGGGCCGCCGCCGATGACGACCAGGTCGTAGAACTCGGCCGTCGGCGTCGTCGCCAGACCCACGCGCGCGGCCAGCTCCGGCGCGTCCGGCTCGACGAGCGGCGCCCCCTCCGGGGTGATCACCAGCGGCAGCCGCTGCCCGTCCGACCCGGCCGCGGCCAGCAGCCGCTGCCCCTCGGGCTCGTCGGCCGAGTACCAGCGGTACGGCACCTGGTTGCGGGCCAGGAACTCCCGTACGTCCGAGGAACGCGCCGACCAGCGGTGCCCGACCACCTTCGTCGCGGGCACGGGCCGGTAGTCGCTGGCCCGCCAGGCCTCCAGCAGGTCGTCCAGGACGGGGTAGAGCTTCTCCTCCGGCGGGTCCCAGGGCTTGAGCAGATAGTGGTCGAGGTCGACGACGTTGATCGCGTCGATCGCCGCGTTGGTGTCCGCGTACGCGGTCAGCAGCACCCGCCGGGCGCCCGGATAGACGTCGAGGGCCTCTTCGAGGAACTCGATGCCGTTCATCCGAGGCATTCGGTAGTCGGCCAGGATCACGGCCACCAGGTCACCGCGGAGCTTCAGCTCGCGCAGCGCCTCCAGCGCGGACTCGCCGGACTCGGCCCGCACGATCCGGTACGAGGCGCCGTAGCGGCGCCGCAGGTCACGGGCGACGGCACGGGAGACCCCCGGGTCGTCGTCCACGGTCAGGATGACGGTCCGCGCTGTTTCGGCGGCCTGGGCCATACGTCTCCACCCCGAGAGCGGTCAGGACTCGCGCGGCACGGCGAAACCCCGAGCCGGCTCCGCCCATCGTATGTTCGATCGTCCTCGTTCGCGCAGGGATACCGGAGACGGTGCGCTCCCGGTGCGGTGCAGGGCGCTCACGGTCAAGGCGCCTGCCGCCCCCGGGGGACAGCGGCCCGTCCACCGCCACCGGACCGGCACAGTCGACGATCATCTGGACCCGTTCCGGACCCACGCCGACCGGCGTGGTGAAGACTGACGGCGAACGGATGTGAAGAGAACCAGGGAGGCAGCGGGATGACAGGCCCGATCACGGCAGGGGTCGACGGGACGGACGAGAGCCTTGCCGCGCTCGCCTGGGCGGCCAGGGAGGCCGTACGGCGGGATACGGCGCTACGGGTGGTGCACGCCTGGCGGTTCCAGCCGAACGCGGCGCCCGAGGTGGCCGACCGGGACGGGCAGCAGCGGTGGGTGCGGGAGTCCGTGGAGCAGGCCGCCGCGACGGTCACCGAGCGGCACCCGGGGCTGACCGTCACCACCGACGTCATCGAGGGCCACCCCGTCGAGACCCTGGTCGCCGCCGCGGCGGACGCGGAACTGCTGGTGCTCGGCTCGCGCGGGCACGGCCCGGTCGTCGGATTCCTGCTGGGCTCCGTCGGCCAGCAGGTGATCGCCGAGGCCGGCCGCCCGGTCGTCCTCGTGCGGGCGGGCGACAATCCGTCCTCCGAGGTGGCCGGGCACGAGATCGTCGTCGGCCAGCAGGGCGAACCCGACGACAGCGCCCCCGCGCTGCGGTTTGCCTTCGAGACGGCCGCCGCGCGCGGCGCGAGCGTCCGCGTCGTACGGGCCTGGACACTGCCGCCGGTGTTCGCCTACAGCCCCGGCTCGCTCAAGCTCCTCGACGAGGCCGGCGGCCTGGAGCCGTTCGAGAAGAAGGCCCTCGCCGACGCGGTGGAGCCGTGGCGGGAGCGGTTCCCGGGTGTGCACGTGGTGGAGCACGTGGAGATGGGCAGCGCCGGCCAGGTGCTGCTGTCGGTGGCCGGCCGGGCCCAGCTGATGGTCGTCGGCCGGCGCGCCCACCGCACGGCCGTGGGCGCCCGCATCGGCTCCGTCGCGCACGGCGTCCTGCACCACGCGGACTGCCCGGTCGCCGTGGTCCCGCACGACTGACCGGCCTATTCGGGCACGGTGGGCTCCAGGGTCTCCCGTGCCTTGGGCAGGATGTTCTCGATGTAGTCGTCGACCGCCGTGTCCAGCCCGATGTCGTGCTGGGCCTGCTCCGACAGGTACCAGCGGTGCTCCAGGAGCTCGTGGTAGATCTCCGCCGGATCCATGGACCCGCGCAGTTCGCGAGGTACGGCGCGCACGGTGGGCCGGAACACGTCCCGCACCCACCGGTGCGCCAGCACCTCGGGCCGCGCGGCCAGGGGGTCGCCCGGAGCGTAGTCGTCCTGGGTCGCCATCCAGCTCTCCAGGTCGTTCAGCAGCCGCCGGGCCTGGTTCTCCTCGGCGTCCAGACCGGTCAGCCGCAGCAGCTGGCGCTGGTGGTGGCCCGCGTCGACGACCTTCGGCACGAAGGTGACGGTGTCGCCGTTGGGCGAGTGCTCGATCTGCATCTCGGCCACGTCGAAGCCCAGGTCGTTCAGGCGGCGGATCCGGCGCTCGATGTAGTGGTACTTGCCCGCGGGATACACCGAGGTGCGGGTCAGCTCCTCCCAGAGCGCGCCGTAGCGGGCGCAGATCTCCATGCCGAACTCGATCGGGTCCACCGACGGGTGCAGCGCCCCGGAGGCCTCGAGGTCGAGCAGTTCGCCACTGATGTTGACGCGGGCGAGATCGAGGTCGTAGTCCCGCTGCCCCGGGCTGAGCTGCGGGTGCAGATCGCCGGTCTCGGCGTCCACGAGATAGGCCGCGTAGGCGCCCGCGTCCCGCCGGAACAGCGTGTTGGACAGCGAGCAGTCGCCCCACGCGAATCCGGCCAGGTGCAGCCGCACCAGCAACACGGCGAGGGCGTCCATCAGCCGGTGCATGGTCGCCGGACGCATGGTCGTCTCGAACATCGACCGGTACGGCATCGAGCCGCCCAGATGCCGGGTGACCAGCACCGACTCCAGCGGATCGCCGGTGCCGTCGATGCGCCCGGTGACCACGGCCAGCGGGTCGACGGCGGGAATGCCGATCCGGTCCAGGTCGCGCAGCAGCTCGTACTCGCGCAGCGCCGGGCGCGCGGCCAGCTCCTTGACGGCGATCACCTCGTCACCGGCGCGCGCGTAGCGCACCACGTGCCGGGAGATACCGCGCGGCAGCGGGACGAGGACCTCCTCGGGCCACTCCTCCAGCGGCAGGTGCCAGGGCAGCTCGAGGAGGAGTGCCGGGTGCTCCGGATTGGTGGCGCTGATCTGCAAAGCCATGGCCCGACCTTAGACGGCGCGTTCGCGGGCCCGCTGCGCGGCGGCCCTCACGGACCCCTGGTACAGCGGTCCGTGCCCCGGCAGCAGCACGTCGGCGTCCAGCTTCTCGATCACCTCCAGCGAGGCCACCGCGCGGGCGCGCTCGTGGTGGAACATGTCCGGCAGCAGCTGCGGTCCCTGGAGGCGGGAGGTCGGGTGACCGCTCACCAGGGCATCGCCCGAGATGACCATCCCGGCATCCGGGAGGTGGAAGACGGTGTGGCCGTCGGTGTGCCCGGGGGTGTGCACGGGGACCGGCCGGCCGGGCAGGTCGAGCGGACCGGCGGCGACCGGGAACGCCTCGGGCGCGGTGACCGGGTTCTGCTTCGTGCCGCCGGAGCGCAGCGCGTGCAGCATCCACGGCAGTACCCCGGGCCGCCAGGCGTTCCCCAGGATCGTGCCGACGGTCACCTGCTGGAGGAACTCCCGGCGGGCGTGCGGCACTTCGGCCTCGTGCAGGTACACCGGGGTTCCGTACGTCGCGCGCAGGTGCTCGGCGGAGCCCAGGTGGTCGATGTGGGCGTGGGTGATCAGCACGGCCGCGACCGCCTCCGGTGAACTGCCCACCGCCGCCAGGGAGTCCAGGACCTGCTGCCGGTCGCCGGGGTAGCCCGTGTCGATCAGCGTGACGGCGTCCCCTTCGGTGAGGATCACCCAGTTGGTGTTGGAGCCGTGCACCAGGTGGATGCCGTCGGCGACCTGCCGTACGTCCGCGCTCATGATCGTTGTCCCCGGGATGTGAGAAGCCTGTCCGCCGAGCACAGCAAAGCAGATCAGGAGGACGGTGGAGAGGGCGGGGCGGCACGCGTCCCGAACGGGAACCTCGTCGTCCCGCCGCGGCGCACCCCGAACTCGTACAGCGCGAGGATCCGGTCAGTGCTTGATGTGGTGCTCGACGATCGCCGCGACCCGTTCCGTCACCGGTGAGTTCCGGCCGGCCCGGCGGGCGAGTCCGAGGGTGACGGTCTCGGTCTCCGTGAGCGGTGCGTAGGCCACCCCGTCGAGGCGGAGGCTCTGCACCGACTCCGGGACCAGGGCGACGCCATGTCCGGCGGCGACGAAGACGACCAGCGTGGAGGTCTCGCCCACCTCGATCAGGGGCGAGGGCGTGAAGCCGGCGCGGGCGCAGGCGGCCAGCACCCGGCCGTGCATGGACGACCGGTCCCGGGAGGGATGGACGACGAAGGACTCGCCGGCGAGTTCCGCGAGCGGAATCCGGCTCCGGCCCGCCAGCCGATGGCCGGCGGGAAGGGCGGCCACCAGGCGTTCCGAGCGGAGGGCGGTGAAGTCGACGGCGTCGTCCGTCAGGGTGTCGGAGCGCAGGAGGGCGAGGTCGTAGGTGCCGTTCCCCAGGCCTTCCACCAGTTCGGGGTTGAGGAGCTCACCCCGCAGTTCGAGAGCCACGTCGGGCAGTCGAGCCCGTACCGTACGGGCGATCTGTGGCAGGACGTCGTACGTGGCCGTGCCGACGAACCCGATGGACACGCGTCCCGCCCGGCCGGCGGCCAGCAGTGCCATCTGCTCCTCGGCTCGTTCGACCTCGGCCAGGATCGACCGCGAGTACGTGACCAGGTGACGGCCGGCCTCGCTCAGCTCGACCCGCCTCGTCGACCGGGTGAAGAGCGTCGTGCCGAGCTCCCGCTCCAACTGCTTGAGTTGCTGGGAGAGGGCGGACTGGGCCACATGCAGGCGCTGGGCGGCGCGGCCGAAGTGGCACTCCTCGGCGAGCGCGAGGACGTAACGGACCTGCCGGAGCTCCATGACCACATCTTATCTGTCTGGCTGATCAATCAAGCGTAAAGGGATATTGGACGAGATCAATAGTCGGAGCCTAGCGTCGGGCCCATGGTTGCCAGCTTCGTTTACAGCGCAGTACGAACGCCCTTCGGCCGGTACGGCGGGGCGCTCGCCGAGGTCCGGCCGGACGACCTCGCGGCCACCGCCGTCACCGCGGTGCTGGGCAGGGCGCCCTCGCTCGACCCCGCCGCGATCGACGACGTGGTCTGGGGCAACGCCAACGGCGCGGGCGAGGACAACCGCAACGTCGGCCGGATGGCCGTCCTGCTGGCGGGGCTGCCGACGACGGTGCCCGCCACGACGGTCAACCGGCTCTGCGGCTCCTCGCTCGACGCGGCGATCATCGGCTCGCGCGCCGTGGAGAGCGGCGACGCCGACGTCGTCCTCACCGGCGGGGTGGAGTCGATGACCCGGGCACCATGGGTGCTGCCCAAGCCGTCCCGCGCCTTCCCCGCCGGCCATGTGACCGCCGTGTCGACCACCCTGGGGTGGCGGCTGGTCAACGAGCGCATGCCGAAGGAGTGGACCGTCTCCCTGGGCGAGGCCAACGAGCAGCTCACCGAGCGGTTCAGGGTCTCCAGGGAACGCCAGGACGCCTTCGCCGCCCGCTCCCACACCCTCGCGCACGACGCCTGGGAGGCCGGGTTCTACGACGACCTGGTGGTACCGGTCACCGCGGACGGCGAACCTCTCCTCTCCCGCGACGAGGGCATCCGTCCCGGATCCACTCCGCAGAAGCTGGCCGGCCTCAAGCCGTCCTTCCGCCCCGACGGCACGATCACCGCCGGCAACGCCTCGCCGCTCAGCGACGGCGCCTCCGCCGTACTGCTCGGCTCCGAGGCGGCCTCGTCACGCATCGGCCTCGCCCCCCTGGCGCGGATCGCCGGTCGCGGGGTGTCGGCGCTGGATCCGCAGATGTTCGGGTTCGCGCCGGTCGAGGCGGCCGAGCGGGCCCTGAAGCGGGCCGGGATCTCCTGGTCGGACGTGTCGGCGGTCGAGCTCAACGAGGCCTTCGCCGTGCAGTCGCTGGCCTGCGTGGACGCCTGGAAGATCGACCCGGCGATCGTCAACACCAAGGGCGGGGCGATCGCGATCGGACATCCGCTCGGGGCCTCCGGCGGCCGGATCCTCGGCACCCTGGCCGCACGTCTGCGCGAGTCCGGGGAGCGGTGGGGGCTCGCCGCCATCTGCATCGGGGTCGGACAGGCGCTGGCCGTGGTCCTGGAGAGTGCGGCATGAGCGTGCGGGTGTGCGTCGAGCCCGATGAGGCCGTGGCCGGGATCGAGGACGGTTCGACCGTACTGGTGGGCGGGTTCGGCATGGCCGGCATGCCGGTCGAGCTGATCGACGCGCTCATCCGGCAGGGCGCCGGCGATCTGACCGTGGTGTCGAACAACGCCGGAAACGGTGACACCGGTCTGGCGGCGCTGCTGGCCAAGGGACGGGTGCGCAGGATCGTGTGCTCGTTCCCCCGCCAGTCCGACTCGTGGGTCTTCGACCGGCTCTACCGCGAGGGACGCATCGAACTGGAGGTGGCCCCGCAGGGCACGCTCGCCGAGCGGCTGCGCGCGGCCGGGGCCGGGATCGGCGCGTTCTACTCGCCCACCGGGGCCGGCACCCTGCTGGCCGAGGGCAAGGAGACCCGGGAGATAGCGGGCCGCACGCATGTCCTGGAGTACCCGATCAAGGGGGACGTCGCGCTGATCGGCGCCCACCGGGCCGACCGGATGGGCAACCTCGTCTACCGCAAGACCGCCCGCAACTTCGGACCGGTCATGGCCACGGCGGCGACCACGGTCGTCGCGCAGGTGCACGAGATCGTCGACGTCGGCGCACTCGATCCGGAGGCCGTGGTGACCCCGGGCATCTATGTCGACCGCGTCGTACAGGTGGTGTCCGCAGCATGAACCCGACGACCTCACGGACGCCCCTCGTGGAGAACCTCGACCGAGGGCCGCTCACCCAGCACGAGATGGCCGCGAGGGTGGCGTGCGACATCCCGCACGGTTCCTACGTCAACCTGGGCATCGGCCGGCCGACCCTGGTCGCCGACCACCTCCCCGAGGGGGCCGGGGTGGTGCTGCACACCGAGAACGGCATGCTCAACATGGGACCGGCGGCCGAAGCGGGACAGGCCGATCCCGACCTCACCAACGCGGGGAAGATCCCAGTCACCGAACTGCCCGGAGCCGCCTACTTCCACCACGCCGACTCCTTCGCCATGATGCGCGGCGGCCACCTCGACATCTGCGTACTGGGCGCCTTCCAGGTGTCCGCGGCCGGCGACCTCGCCAACTGGCACACCGGCGCCCCCGACGCCATCCCGGCGGTCGGCGGAGCGATGGACCTGGCGATCGGCGCCAAGCGGGTGTTCGTGATGATGACGCTGTTCGCGAAGGACGGCGTCCCCAAGCTGGTCCCGGAGTGCACCTTTCCGCTCACCGGCCTCGCCTGCGTCGACCGTGTCTACACGGACGTCGCGACCTTCCGGGTCGGCCCCGGCGGCGCCACCGTACTGGAGACCTTCGGTATCACGTACGACGACCTCGCCCGGCGCCTCGAAGTCCCTCTGGCACGACCGGAAGGCCTCTGAGGTCCGCTCGTGCTCTCGCCGTTGCGCGGTGTCCACCCGGTCTTCCGCGCAGGGTTCCGCTGCCGACCGCGTCGAAGCGCACTTCAGGTGACGGCCGCGGTCGCCGTGCGGTCTGCCGGGGGCGGGGTCTAGGGCGTGTTGTGAAAGTCCCGCCTGCCCGGCGCTACTTTCACGACACGCCCTGGTGGGGGCCGCGGGCTCCTCCGAGTTCGCGTCCGGTGACCATCTCGGACTCGATCCGGAGGAACACCGGGTCCCCAAGCGGCATCCACGAACGGGGGCCGGCCTGCGACAGCCGTGCGTGCTCGGCGGGGTCGGTCACCACGGTGGCCCGTCCGGTGACGACCACGCTCCAGCCGGACCGCGTCTCGTCGTCGAACTCGTCCGCCTCGAAGGCGACCACGACACCGTCGATGGCCCGCACCAGGTCCGAGCCCTGCGCGGTGCACAGCAGCACGGAAGCGTCCGCGTCCAGCGAGAAGTTGACGGGGAGGACCGCCGGCAGTGCGTGTCGGGTGTAGACGACGCGGCCGACCGGCACCTTGGCCAGCAGGCGCAGGCACTCCTGCCGGTCGAGTGCGCGAAAGCCGTCGTTCTGGAGCATCCGCCCATGGTCCCCGTGCCCCGGGTGCGGGGGTAGGGCCGACCGGCCCTATCCCACGGGGCTGCCCGGGGACGAGGGGCCCATCCGCGCGGGGGCCGTCCGCTCGCCCGGCGGGCGTGGCCGGTGTCACCTGGTCCGGTGGTCGCCCGTCTCCGGCTGTTCGAGGTGGGAGGCGAGGACGGCGGCCTGGACGCGGCGTTGGACGCCGAGTTTGGCGAGGAGGCGGGAGATGTGGTTCTTGACGGTCTTCTCCGAGAGGTAGAGCTGCTTGCCGATCTCGCGGTTGGTCAGGCCGTCGCCGATGAGGGCGAGGATCTCCCGTTCGCGGGGTGAGAGGCCGGCCAGTTCGGAGGGGACGGCGGGGGTGTCGGCGGGTTCGGCGCGCAGGGAGCGCATCAGGCGGGCCGTGGTGGCGGGGTCGAGCATGGACTGGCCGGAGGCCACGGTGCGGACCGCGGAGACGAGGTCGGAGCCCTTGATCTGTTTGAGGACGTAGCCGGAGGCGCCGGCCATGATCGCGTCGAGGAGGGCCTCCTCGTCGTCGAAGGAGGTGAGCATCAGGCAGGCCAGTTCGGGCATCTGGCTGCGTAGTTCCCGGCAGACGGAGATGCCGTCGCCGTCGGGCAGGCGTACGTCGAGGACGGCGACGTCGGGGCGCAGGGCGGGGCCCCGGGCGAGGGCGTGGTCGACGGTGCCGGCGTCGCCGACCACGCGGATGTCGGGTTCGGAGTCGAGCAGGTCGGCCAGGCCGCGGCGGACGACCTCGTGGTCGTCGAGCAGGAACACCCGGATCGGGTTCTGTTCGCTGAAGGTGCGTGGCTCTGGCATGGTGATGACCCCTCGTCGCCCGGCAGAGGACAGACCGCGAGCTGTCCATGATGCCGATCATCACGCGCGCAGGTCCAATGCACCAGGGCCGACCGGCCCCACTCAGCCGAGGTCGGCCGCAGGCGCTTCCTCGGGGGCACTGTGGCGAGTGAGGTCGAAGTCCACGTCCACGACGCCCTCGACGGCGCGGACCAGCCGTGCCGCCACCGGCACCAGCGAGGTGTCCCGGACCCGGCCGACGAGCTTCACGACACCGTCCCGCACGTCCACCCGCACGTTCGAGCCGGGCGTGGAGAAGAGGTAGGACACGACCTCGCGCCGTACCTCCTCGGCGATGTCCTCGTCGGTGCGGAGGAAGACCTTCAGCAGGTCGGCACGGCTGACGACGCCCTCGAGCATGCCCAGGGCGTCGACGACGGGGAGTCGCTTGACCTTCGCCCGTGCCATGGTCCGGGCGGCCTGGGCCAGCGTGGCGTCCGCGCGGACGGTGAGCGCGGGAGAGGTCATGAGTTCCTCCGCGGTCACGGCGCCGGCCTTCGCCAGATCGGAGAGGCGGCGCAGCTGGGTGTACCGGTCGGGGTCGCTGTCGCGGAACTCCTCCTTGGGCAGCAGGTCCGCCTCGGAGACGACGCCGACGACCCTGCCCTCGCCCTCGATGACGGGCAGGGCGCTGATCTTCCAGTCCTGCATCAACTGCACGATGTCCTTGAAGGTCGCCCCGCGGCCGACCGCGGCGACGGTGTGGGTCATCACATCACTGACGATGTGTGGTGTGCCGTGCATGACATGCCTCCCCGGCGGGGCTGTGAACTTCCAAGGCCAGCGTGTGCCCGGCCCTTGACAGGGTCCATGGGCCACATGGTCCGGCGATCGGCCCGTTCGGTACCGGCCGGGTGATTTCGGCGCGCCGCGCACACCCACCCGGTCAGGCCGCCGCTGCCGTTTCGCCTCTGTAAGCGGCGAGTCGGGGCTGCCCGGACCCGCCGCACGGGGACCTTCGGGACCCGCATGGGCCCGGGTGGCCGCTGCCTTGATCCGGCATGGCGCAGAAGCATCGGTCCCGCATCGACTCATCCGCAGCGACTCGCACAAGGAGCACAGCCATGCCCAGGACTTCAGCGAGCGGGGAACGAGCGGCGCCCAAGGCGGCGCTGGGTCTCCCGGCCGCGTCGGCGCTGGTGATCGGGAGCATCATCGGCACCGGCATCTTCGCCCTCCCCTCCGCCCTCGCCCCGTACGGCCCGGTCTCCCTGGTCGCCTTCGTCGTCGTCACCCTGGGCGCGCTGGCGCTCGCGCTGACCTTCGGGTCGCTGTCGAAGCGGGTGCCGGCGAGCGGCGGACCGTACGTCTACGCCCGCGAGGCCTTCGGTGAGTTCGCGGGGTTCCTCAACGCCTGGTCGTACTGGATCACCGCGTGGGCCGGCAACGCGGCGATCGCCGTGGCCTGGGTCGGTTACGTCGAGGTGTTCGTCAACACGGGGCACAGGACGTGGATCTCCATGACCCTCGCCCTCGCCGGGCTGTGGGCGGCGGCCGCGATCAACCTCACCGGCGTCCGCAACATCGGCGCCTTCCAGGTGGTCACCACCGTGCTGAAGTTCGTGCCGCTCGTCTTCATGGCGACGATCGGGCTGCTGTTCATCGACCCGGACAACTTCGGCGCCTTCAACGCCAGTGGCCAGTCGGCGCTCGGCGCGATCTCCGCCGCGGCCGCCATCGCCCTGTTCAGCTACCTCGGCCTCGAGGCCGCCTCGGTGGTCGCCGGCCGGGTGCGCGAGCCGGAACGGAACGTGCCGCGCGCCACCGTCTACGGCACCCTCCTGTGCGCCGTCATATACATCCTGGGCACCCTCGCGGTCTTCGGCACCGTCTCGCACGGGGCGCTGGGCGACACCACCGCACCGTTCACCGACGCCGCGAACAACATCTTCGGCGGCACCTGGGCGGGAGACGTCGTGGCCGTCGCCGCGATCATCTCCGGCATCGGCGCCCTCAACGGCTGGACCATGCTGTGCGCCGAGATGCCGTACGCCGCCGCCCGCGACGGGCTCTTCCCCGACGCCTTCGCGAAGCTGCGCGGGCGCAGCGGTGTCCCGGCCTTCGGCGTCATCGCCTCCACCGTGCTGGCCTCGCTGATCACCGTGTTCAGCTACACCCGCTTCGAGGACGTCTTCACCAAGATCGTGCTGCTGAGCGTGCTCACCGCGGTGGTCCCGTACCTGTTCTCCGCCGCCGCCCAGCTGTACTGGCTGCTGGTGCGCGGCCGGGAGACCCTGAGCCCGCGGCGCCTGGCCCGCGATGTCACCGTCGCCGCTCTGGCGCTGGCCTTCTCCTACTGGTCGATCCAGGGCAGCGGCTACCAGACCGTCTACTACGGA
This sequence comes from Streptomyces sp. NPDC049687, assembly GCF_044465285.1. NCBI lineage: Bacteria > Bacillati > Actinomycetota > Actinomycetes > Kitasatosporales > Streptomycetaceae > Streptomyces > Streptomyces sp. NPDC049687. Next base: position 83,918 of record NZ_JBITLN010000002.1, on the reverse strand, counting down.
CTGTTCGTGCTGCTGCTGGGTGTGCCGGTCTACGTGTGGCTGAAGCGGGGCCAGGGCCGGTACGGCGACGCGAGCCCGGCGATCCCCGCCGCCCGCGCCCCGCGGGAAGAGCGGGCCCCCGAGACGCCGGCACCGCCCAAGCGGCTCTCCCGCGCCCCGGGCACCGACCGCGTCGGCGGCCCGCGCAAGCGCAACGCCCACCGCCACCAGGACTGACCGCCACCCCCTCACGACAGAGGACGAGACCACGCCATGAACACGTTTCACGTCGACTCCGAGGCCGGCCGGCTGCGCCAGGTGATCCTGCACCGCCCCGGTGTCGAACTCTCCCGCCTCACCCCGCGCAACGTCGACGCCCTCCTCTTCGACGACATCCTGTGGGCCAAGCGCGCTCGCGAGGAACACGACGCCTTCGCCCAGGTGCTGCGCGACCACGGCACCCGCGTGCACTACTTCGCCGACCTGCTCGCCCAGGCCCTTGACTCGCCCGAGGCCCGCGACTGGCTGCTGGACCGGGTGGTCACCCCCGCCACCGTCGGACCGGCGCTGATCGACGCCGTGCGCGCACGGTGCGCCGAAGTCGACGGGGAGACGCTCGCCGGACACCTCATCGGCGGACTCCTCAAGAGCGATCTGCCGCTAGCCACCCCGCACAGCCTGGTGTGGAACACGCTCGGCGGCGACGACTTCGCCCTCGCCCCACTGCCCAACCACCTCTTCCCGCGCGACAACTCCTGCTGGATCTACGACCGCCTGTCGGTCAACCCGATGGCCAGGACGGCCCGCCGGCGCGAGACGCTGCACGCCGAGGCCATCTACCGCTTCCACCCCCTGTTCGCCGGCACCGCCCCCGCGCCGATCCTCGACGGCTCCGTGGGCACCCTCGAAGGCGGTGACGTCCATGTCCTCGGCAACGGCGCCGTCATGGTCGGCACGGGGGAGCGGACCACCGCGCAGGCGGTGGAGAACCTCGCCGCCCGCCTTTTCGCCGACGGCACCGCGAACCGGCTGATCGCGGTCCAACTTCCGGCCGCCCGCGCGTACATGCACCTCGACACCGTGCTGACGATGCTCGACCGCGACACCTTCGTCATCTACCCGGGGCTGGCCGACTCCCTGCGTTCCTGGACGCTCACGCCCAGCAGCGCACGCGACTGCGGCTTCGACGTCGCCCCTAACTCCGACCTGGCCACCGCCCTCGCCGAGGCCCTCGACCTCGACAAGGTCCGGATGCTCAGCGCGCCGCAGGACATCCGCGACGCCGAACGCGAGCAGTGGGACGACGGCAGCAACTTCCTCGCCCTCGCCCCCGGAGTCGTCGTCGGCTACGAGCGCAACGTCACCACCAACACCTACCTGCGCAAGCAGGGCATCGAGATCGTCACCATCGCCGGCGCCGAACTCGGCCGCGGCCGCGGCGGCCCCCGCTGCATGAGCTGCCCCATCGAACGCGACCCGGTCGCCTGAGCCCAGGGAAAACGACATGACCATCGCCTGGCGAGGCCGCTCCTACCTGAGCGAACTCGACTTCACCGCCGCCGAGATCCACCACCTCCTCGACCTGGCCGCCACCCTCAAGGCCGCCAAGCGGGACGGCACCGAGCGGCCCCGGCTGACCGGCCGGAATCTCGCGCTGATCTTCGAGAAGACCTCCACCCGCACCCGTTGCGCCTTCGAGGTGGCCGCCGCCGACCAGGGCGCCGCCACCACCTACCTCGGCCCCGGCGACACCCACATCGGCGCCAAGGAGTCCCTCGCGGACACCGCCCGGGTGCTGGGCCGCATGTTCGACGCCATCGAGTACCGGGGCTCGGACCAGTCGCTGGTCACCGAGCTCGCCGCGCACTCCGGTGTCCCCGTCTACAACGGCCTGACCGACACCGCGCACCCCACCCAGAGCCTGTGCGACGTCCTCACCATGCACGAACACAGCCCCAAGCCCCTGCCCGACATCGCCTACTGCTACCTCGGCGACGCCCGCAACAACATGGGCAACTCCCTGCTGTCCATGGGCGCCCTGCTCGGCATGGACGTCCGTATCGCCGCCCCCGCCCGCCTGTGGCCCGACCCCGCCCTGGTCACCAGGTGCCGGGAACTGGCCGGGCGCAGCGGCGCCCGGATCACCCTGACCGAGGACACCGAGAGCGCCGTACGCGGTGCCGACTTCCTCCACACCGACGTCTGGGTCTCCATGGGCGAGCCCGCCGACACCTGGCGGGAACGGATCGAGCTGCTGCTGCCGTACCAGGTCAACGACAAGACGCTGGCCGCCACCGGCAACCCGGACGTGAAGTTCATGCACTGCCTGCCGGCGCTGCACGACCGCCGCACCCGCCTCGGACAGGACCTCTTCGACCGCTACGGCCTGGACGGCCTCGAAGTCACCGACGACGTCTTCTCCTCACCCGCGTCGATCGTCTTCGACCAAGCCGAGAACCGGCTGCACACCATCAAGGCCGTGCTCGTCGCCACCCTGGAGGACTGAAGCCATGCGTATCGTCGTCGCCCTCGGCGGCAACGCCCTGCTGCACCGCGGTGAACGCCCCGACGCAGCCGTCCAGCAGGCCAACATCGACCGGGTCGCCACCGCCCTCGCCGCCCTGGCCCACGAGCACGAGATCGTCCTCACCCACGGCAACGGCCCCCAGATCGGTCTGCTCGCCATGGAGAGCGCGGCCGACCCCGCCCTGAGCGCCCCCTACCCCCTTCACCTGCTCGGCGCCCAGACCCAGGGCATGATCGGCTCCCTGCTGGCCTGCACCCTGCACGACGCGCTGCCCGGCCGGCACATCGCCACCCTCGTCACCCACACGCTGGTACGGACCGACGACCCCGGGTTCGCACGGCCCACCAAGTTCGTCGGCCAGGTCTACTCCCGCGACATGGCCCAGGCCCTCGCCCGCAAGCGCGGCTGGCACATCGGGCATGACACCACCGGCTGGCGCCGCGTCGTCCCCTCCCCGGCACCCGAGCGGATCCTGGAGACCGACACCGTCCACGAGCTGCTGAACAGCGGCACCCTGGTGATCTGCGCGGGCGGCGGAGGCGTTCCCGTCACCGCGGACAGCGACACCGGCGCGCTGACCGGCGTGGAGGCCGTCATCGACAAGGACCTCACGGCCGCCCTGCTCGCCGAGGACCTGAAGGCCGACTTCCTGCTCATCCTCACCGACGTCCCGTGCGTGTACGAGGACTACGGGACCCCCGCCCAGCGGCCCGTCCTCGACGCCACCCCCGCCGAGCTGCGCCGCGAGGGCTTCCCGGAGGGCTCCATGGGGCCCAAGACGGAGGCCGCCGCACGGTTCGTCGAGCGCACCGGGGGGCTCGCCGCCATCGGAGCCCTGGACGCGGCGTACGAGATCGTGCACGGCCGGTCGGGCACCCTGATCCGCCCGGATCTGACGGCCGGCTGACGAGCGGTGCGAGGGCGACTGGGCCGTCCGGCCCTGGGGAGCTCGGGGCCGGACGGCCCAGCCCCAGGCGCTGTCCGGCACTCCCCCCGTCGATCACGAACGACCAGGATCGAAGTGCAGGCAAGGAACCGAGGAGAGGAACGGCGATGACCGCAACCGTGACAGCCGCTGACCGGGTCACACCGGCCTGGCGAGGCTTCGCCGGGACGCACTGGCGCGAGCTGATCGACGTGCGCGACTTCATCCAGGCCAACTACACCCCGTACGACGGTGACGCCTCCTTCCTGGCCGGTGCCACGGAGCGCACCGCGGCCGTCTGGCGGAAGGTCAGCTCGCTGTTCCCGGAGGAGCGGGCCCGGGGCATCCTCGACGTCGACACCGCTACGCCCTCCACGATCACCTCGCACGCCCCCGGCTGGATCGACCGCGACCGCGAACTGATCGTCGGCCTGCAGACCGACGCCCCGCTCAAGCGCGCGATCATGCCCAACGGCGGCCTGCGCATGGTGGAGAACAGTCTGAAGGCGTACGGCTACGAGCCCGACCCCTTCGTGACCGAGGTCTTCGGGACCTACCGCAAGACCCACAACGACGGTGTCTTCGACGCCTACACGCCCGAGATGCGGACCGCCCGCAGGGTCGGGATCATCACCGGGCTGCCCGACGCCTACGGCCGCGGCCGGATCATCGGCGACTACCGCCGCGTGGCGTTGTACGGCACCGACCGGCTGATCGAGGCCAAGCGCGCGGAGAAGGCCCTGCTGGACGGCCGGGCGTCCAGCGAGCACGTCATCCGCGACCGCGAGGAACTCGCCGAGCAGATCAGGGCACTCGGCGAGCTGACCCGCATGGCGGCCGCCTACGGCTGTGACGTCTCCCGCCCGGCGGTCAGCGCGCAGGAGGCCGTGCAGTGGCTCTACCTCGGCTATCTCGCCGCGGTGAAGGAGCAGAACGGCGCCGCCATGTCGCTGGGCCGTACCTCGACCTTCCTCGACGTCTACCTCCAGCGGGACCTGGACGAGGGGGCCATCGACGAGACCCGCGCCCAGGAACTGATCGACGACTTCGTGATCAAGCTGCGGATCGTACGGTTCCTGCGCACCCCCGAGTACGACGCCCTGTTCTCCGGCGACCCCACCTGGGTGACCGAATCGATCGGCGGCATCGGCGCCGACGGCCGCCCCTTGGTGACCCGCACCTCCTTCCGCTTCCTGCAGACCCTCTACAACCTCGGCCCGGCACCCGAACCCAACCTCACCGTGCTCTGGTCCCCTCGGCTGCCCGCCGGTTTCAAGGAGTTCTGCGCGCGGGTGTCCATCGACACCAGCGCCGTCCAGTACGAGTCCGACGAACTGATGCGCCCGCGCACCGGCGACGACACCGCCATCGCCTGCTGCGTCTCCGCCATGGCGGTGGGCAGGCAGATGCAGTTCTTCGGAGCCCGGGTCAACCTCGCCAAGGCACTGCTGTACGCCGTCAACGGCGGCCGGGACGAGATGACCGGCGAACAGGTCACCCCCGCGACGGCCCCGCTGACGGGTGAGTACCTGGACTACGACGAGCTCTCGGCGGCGTACGACCGTGTCCTGGACTGGCTGGCGGAGACGTACGTCAACACCCTCAACGTCATCCACTACATGCACGACAGGTACGCCTACGAGCGCATCGAGATGGCCCTGCACGACCACCCCGTGCACCGCTTCATGGCCTGCGGCATCGCCGGCCTGTCGGTAGCGGCGGACAGCCTGTCGGCGGTGAAGCACGCCCGGGTCAGGGTCTTCCGTGACGCGACCGGGCTGGCCGTCGACTTCAAGACCGAGGGCGAGTTCCCGGCGTACGGCAACAACGACGACCGCGCGGACGCCCTCGCCGTCGGCCTGGTGGAGTCCTTCATGGCGAAGGTGCGCCGGCATCCCACCTACCGGGACGCCGAGCACACCCAGTCGGTGCTGACCATCACCTCGAACGTGGTCTACGGCAAGCACACGGGCAACACCCCCGACGGGCGCCGGGCCGGACAGCCCTTCGCCCCCGGCGCCAACCCGATGAACGGCCGTGACCGGCGCGGTGTCGCCGCCTCGGCGCTCTCGGTGGCCAAGTTGCCCTACGAGCAGGCCCGCGACGGCATCTCGCTGACCACGACCATCACCCCGGAGGGGCTGGGGCACGTCCCCGAGGAGCGCCCGGGCCACCTGGTCGGCATCCTCGACGCCTACATGGCCGCCGGCGGCTTCCACATGAACGTCAACGTGCTCGACCGCGCCACCCTCGAGGACGCGATGGAGCACCCGGAGCAGTACCCCGATCTGACCATCCGGGTCTCCGGATACGCCGTCAACTTCGTCCGCCTGACCCGCGAGCAGCAGCTCGACGTGATCAGCCGCACGTTCCACGGAACGCTGTGAAGACCATGACGACCGGCCGGATCCACTCCTGGGACCTGTCCACCGGCGTGGACGGTCCCGGGACCCGGTTCGTCCTCTTCGTCAGCGGCTGCCCGTTGCGCTGCCTGTACTGCGCCAACCCCGACACCTGGCACATGCGGGACGGCCGGGAGGCGACGGTGGACGACGTGATGGCGGAGATCGAGAAGTACCGGGCCTTCGTCACCACCGCCGGGGGCGGGGTGACCATCACGGGCGGCGAGCCCCTGCTCCAGTCCGGCTTCACCGCCGCCGTACTGCGCCGTTGCAAGGAGGCCGGACTGCACACCGCGCTCGACACCTCCGGCTTCCTCGGCGCACGCGCCACCGACGAACTCCTCGCCGACACCGACCTGGTCCTGCTCGACATCAAGTCCTTCGACATCGGCACCTACCGCAAACTGACCGGCGGCGAACTCGCCCCCACCCTCAGCTTCGCCACCCGCCTGGACCGGCTCGGCGTACCCGTCTGGATCCGCTACGTCCTCGTTCCCGGCTGGACCGACGACGAGGCCGCCGTGGACGGACTGGGTGCCTTCCTCGCGGAGCTGACAAACGTCGAGCGCGTCGACATCCTGCCGTTCCACAAGCTCGGCGCCCACAAGTACGACGCCCTCGGCATCCCCTTCCCGCTGCGTGACACCCCCGTACCCGACCGGGACCTCGTGCGACGGGTGCGGGAGCAGTTCCGGGGCCACGGGCTGCGAGCGCTGTAGCCGCGTACGGCGTACCGGTCTCCCGGTTCCCGCGCCTTCACCACCGACCAGGCCATCACCGTCGCCGCCGCCCCCTTCGCCGTCCGCGGCCATCAGGGACCGAGCGGCGCATCCCCGAAAGAGGTTCACATGCCCGCCATCACCGTCGGTCTCGACGGCTCCCCCGAGAGCATCGCCGCCGCGGACTGGGCCGCCCGCGAAGCGGCGCAACGCGAGGCGCTCCTGTGCCTCGTGCACGCGCAGGAACCGCTGTACCCCGTGTTCGCGCCGCTCGGCGGCGTTCCGGCGCCGGACACGACGGAGGTGCAGCGCACCTGGGCGGCACACCTGTTGAGCGAGACGGAGACCCGGCTCGCGGAGCGCCACCCCGGCCTGAAGATCACCACTCGGCAGGCCGAGGAACCGGCCGTCGCGGCCCTGCTGACCGCTGCCGGGGACACCGACCTGCTGGTCCTGGGGTCCCGGGGCCTCGGCACGGTCGCCGGATTCCTGGTCGGCTCCGTCGCTCTCGGCGTCGTCGCACGGGCCGAGCTGCCCGTCGTCCTCGTACGCGGCGGTGAGCGCGCCGAGGACGAGCACCTGCCGGACGCCGCGGGCGCCGGATCGACCAGCACTCCCTACCGCGACGTCGTGCTGGGGCTCGACCTGGAGAACCCGGGCGACGCCGTCATCGCGTTCGCGTTCGAGGCCGCCCGGCGGCGCGGGGCCGGCCTGCGGGTGGTCCACGGCTGGAACCCGGCGGCCGTCTACGGCTACGGCGCCGCCCTGGACGCGGGGCTCAACGAGGAGTTGGCGCAGGAGGCACGGAACGGACTGGCCGAGGTCCTGCGGCCCTGGCGGGACAAGTTCCCCGGGGCGGAGGTGCGGGAGCAGTCCGTGATCGGCGGGGCCGGCCGTCATCTCGCGCACGCCTCGCGGGACGCGGCGCTGGTCGTCGTCGGCCGGAAGACGCGCCGTGCGGCGATCGGCGGACACATCGGCCCGGTGACGCACGCGGTCCTGCAGCACGCCTCCGCACCGGTCGCCGTGGTGCCACACGACTGACCGAGCCCTTCACCCCTCGCCGCGCCGCCGGGACAGCAGGACCCCGACCCGTCGGCGGCTCCCTGCCCGATGTCCCCGGGCGAGGCCAACGGCCCCCGCCGGCGGGGCCGTTCGGCCCGGTGGCCGCGGACCTTCGGCATCCGGCGCCGGCCGGCGCACGGCACGAGAGTGAGGGGTGCCAGGCACCGCCCCGACCGCCCTGGGCCGCCCGATGCCCTCCGCGCCGACGACTTCCGGAGTCTCACCCCATGTCCAAGGTCGAACACCAGAACGCGACCGTACTGACCGACGACGAACTGCGCGCCCTGGACGCGCACTGGCGGGCCGCCAACTATCTGGCCGCCGGACAGATCTACCTGATGTCCAACCCGCTGCTGACCGAGCCCCTGAAGCCGGAGCACATCAAGCCGAGGCTGCTCGGCCACTGGGGCACCTCGCCCGGCCTCAACCTCGTGTACACCCACCTCAACCGGGTGATCAAGGCACGGGGACTCGACGCGCTGTGCGTCTGGGGGCCGGGTCACGGAGGACCGTCCATCCTGGCCAACTCCTGGCTGGAGGGCTCGTACACCGAGACCTGTCCCGACGTCACCCGGGACGCGGCCGGCATGGCCCGGCTGTTCAAGCAGTTCTCCTTCCCCGGCGGCGTCCCCAGCCATGTCGCCCCCGAGACGCCCGGCTCCATCCACGAGGGCGGCGAGCTCGGCTACTCCCTCTCGCACGCCTACGGCGCCGCGTTCGACAACCCCGGTCTGCTGGTCGCCTGCGTGATCGGCGACGGCGAGGCGGAGACCGGCCCGCTGGCCGCCTCCTGGCACTCCAACAAGTTCCTCGACCCCGTGCACGACGGCGCCGTCCTGCCCATCCTCCATCTCAACGGCTACAAGATCTCCAACCCGACGGTGCTCTCCCGGCTCCCGGAGAGCGAACTCGACGAACTCCTGCGGGGATACGGCCATGAGCCGATCCATGTGACCGGCGACGATCCCCTCCGGGTGCACCGGGCCATGGCGGCGGCGATGGACGACGCGCTGGACCGCATCGCCGTGATGCAGCAGACCGCCCGCGAGGGCGGCGTCACCGAGCGCGTGCACTGGCCGGTGATCGTACTGCGCACCCCCAAGGGCTGGACCGGCCCCGCCGAAGTGGACGGCGAACCCGTCGAGGGCACCTGGCGCGCCCACCAGGTCCCGCTGGCCGGTGTCCGCGAGAACCCCGACCACCTCCGCCAGCTGGAGGCATGGCTGCGCTCCTACCGGCCCCGGGAGCTCTTCGGCCCCGACGGGCGTCCCCTGGCCGACGTCCTCGCCTGTGTCCCCGACGGCGCCCGGCGGCTCGGCGCCACCCCGCACGCCAACGGTGGCCTCCTGGTGCGCGAGCTGCCCATCGCACCGCTGGAGGAGTTCGCCGTACCCGTCGACAAGCCGGGAGCGACCCTGCACGAGCCCACCCGCGTCCTCGGCGATCTGCTGGCCCGGGTCATGAAGGACACCGGCGGGCGCCGGGACTTCCGCCTCGTCGGCCCCGACGAGACCGCCTCCAACCGCCTCCAGGCCGTCCTCGACGTCAGCGGCAAGGCCTGGCAGGCCACTCATCTGCCGGTCGACGAACACCTCGAGCAGCACGGCCGGGTGCTGGAGATCCTGTCGGAGCACACCTGCCAGGGCTGGCTGGAGGGCTATCTGCTGACGGGCCGGCACGGACTGTTCTCCTGCTACGAGGCGTTCGTGCACATCGTCGACTCGATGGTCAACCAGCACATCAAGTGGCTGAAGACCTCACGGGAGTTGCCGTGGCGGGCGCCGATCGCCTCCCTGAACTACCTGCTCACCTCGCACGTCTGGCGCCAGGACCACAACGGCTTCTCCCACCAGGACCCCGGCTTCGTCGACCACGTCCTCAACAAGAGCCCCGAGGTCGTCCGCGTCTATCTGCCGCCGGACGCCAACACCCTGCTGTCGGTGGCGGACCACGCCCTGCGCAGCCGCGACCACGTCAACGTCGTCGTGGCCGGCAAACAGCCCTGCTTCGACTGGCTGTCCATCGACCAGGCCCGCGTCCACTGCGCCCGCGGCGCCGGGATCTGGGAGTGGGCCGGCACCGAGAACGGCAGCCGCGAACCCGACGTCGTGCTCGCCTGCGCCGGTGACGTGCCCACCCAGGAGGTGCTGGCCGCCGCCCAGCTGCTGCACGGGACCCTCCCGGACCTCGCCGTTCGCGTCGTCAACGTGGTCGACATGACCCGGCTGCTGCCGCGCGAGGAACACCCGCACGGCATGAGCGACTACGAGTACGACGGCCTGTTCACCACCGACAAACCGGTGATCTTCGCCTATCACGGCTACCCGTGGCTCATCCACCGCCTCGCCTACCGCCGCACCGGCCACAAGAACCTGCACGTGCGCGGCTACAAGGAGTCCGGCACCACGACCACGCCGTTCGACATGGTCGTCCGCAACGACCTCGACCGCTACCGCCTGGTCATGGACGTCATCGACCGCGTCCCCGGGCTCGCCGTGCGCGCCGCCGCCGTACGCCAGCGGATGGCCGACGCCCGCACGCGGCACCAGGCCTGGATCCGTGAGTACGGCACCGACCTTCCCGAGGTCGCCGACTGGACGTGGAACGCCTGACCGTCCCCACTCCCAGGGAACGGAGCCCGACGGCAACGAGTGGGGGTGGGCGCCCTACGGCGGAAGCGGGGGCCGACCGGCAGCGCGGGAGGGCCGACCGGCCCCGGGGCGGCCCCCGTACAGCCCATGGGTTCCTCCGCCGCTCCGCCGGACGATCCAAGTAGCGAAAGCATGGAGGAGACCTGCGATGACGGACGACCTGCTCGACCGGCCCACGGTCCACGCCCTGCTCGCGGACGGCACCACCGTGTGCATACGCCCCGCGCTGCCCGGCGACCACGAACAGCTGCAGGGGTTCTACGAGGAGATGTCGCCGGAGAACCTCCGGCTGCGGTTCTTCTCGGCGAGCCGGCGCTCGGCCGCCCTGGCCGCCGACCGGGCCTGCGCCCCCGCCCGTCCGGGCTACCGGGCCCTGCTGGCCGAGGTGGACGGCCGGGCGATCGGTCTCGCCGAGTACGACACCGGCGGAGAGGGGGACGGCGCGGAGATCTCCATCGCCGTCGCCGACGGTCTTCACCACCGGGGCGTCGGCACCCTGCTCGTCGAGCACCTGGTCTCGGCGGCGCGCGCCGAGGGCATCACCACCTTCACGGCCGACGCGCTCAGCGAGAACCACGAGGTGCTCCGCCTCTTCACCGACCTCGGCCTGCGCACCTCCCGCCGCTTCGAGGGGCCCGAGGTCCGCTGCACGATCCACCTGGACCCGGACGACGCCTACCTGTCGGCCGTCGAGGCCCGGGGCCGGGCCGCCGACGTGGCCAGTCTGCTGCCCCTGCTGCGGCCGTCCGCGGTCGCCGTGGTCGGCGCCGGGCGCACGCCCGGATCCGTCGGCCGGGCCGTACTGCACCACCTGCGCACCGGCGGCTTCACCCGGCGCCTCTTCGCCGTCAACCCCAAGGTCACCTCCGTGCTCGGCGTGCCGTCCTACCCGTCGGTCGCCGCCCTGCCCAGGACGCCCGACCTGGTGATCGTGGCCGTACCGGCCGCCGCCGTACCCGCCGTCGCCGAGGAATGCGGCAGGGCGGGGGTGCGCGCCCTCGTCGTCGTCACCGCCGGCCTCGACCACACCCAGGCGCGGACCCTGCTGACCGCGTGCCGCACCTACGGCATGCGCCTCGTCGGCCCCAACTGCCTCGGCGTCTCCCACACCGACCCCGAGCTGAGCCTCGACGCGACCTTCGCCGCCGGACATCCCCGCCCGGGGACGGCCGGAGTCGCCGTGCAGTCCGGCGGGGTCGGCATCGCGCTGCTCGACGGACTGTCCCGGCTGGGCATCGGCGTCTCGTCCTTCGTCTCCCTCGGCGACAAGTACGACGTCAGCGGCAACGACATGCTCCAGTGGTGGGAGAGCGACGGCCGCACCGAGCTCGCCCTGCTGCACCTGGAGTCCTTCGGCAACCCGCGCGCCTTCTCCCGCACCGCCCGGCGCGTGACACGCCGCATCCCGGTGCTGACCGTCGACGCCGGCCGTACCGACGCGGGCCGCAAGGCCGCCGCCTCCCACACCGCGGCCGCCGCCACCCGCACCGTGACCCGCGGCGCGCTGTTCACCCAGGCCGGAATCACCGCGACCCGCTCGGTCGGCGAGCTCCTCGAGACGGCCGCCCTCTTCCACTCCCAGCCGCTGCCGGCAGGCAGCCGCGTCGCGATCGTCACCAACGCGGGCGGGGCCGGGGTGCTCACCGCCGACGCCTGTGCGGAGGCGGGAGTGTCGCTTCCGCCCTTCACCCCGGCGATGACCGACGCACTGCTCGCCGTGCTGCCGGACGGCGCCGCGATCGGCAACCCGATCGACGCCACCGCCGCCGTGTCGGAGGAGCAGCTGACGGAGTGCGTCGACCGGCTGACCCGGTGCGCCGGCGTCGACGCCGTCATCGTGGCCCTCGTGCCCACGGCGGTCGCCGCGGCCACCGGTGACGACCTGGTGCGCGCCCTCACCGGCGCTCCCGCACGGCGGGCGCGGCCCGTGATCGCCGTACGCCTCGAGCAGGACCTGCCCGTCCGGCTGCTGCCCGCCGCCGACGGCGGCACGATCCCCTCGTACGCCGAACCGCAGGCGGCGGCCCGCGCGCTCGCCCACGCCGCCCAGCGTGCCGTCTGGCTCGCCCGGCCCGCCGGTGCCGTCCCCGCTCTCGACGACCTCGAGACCGGGCGGGCCCGCACGGTCGTCGAGGAGTACCTCGCCGCCCACCCCGACGGCGGCTGGCTGGACCCGCGTACCTGCGCCGAGCTGCTGGCCTGCTACACCGTTCCGCAGATCCCCTGGGCCTGGGCCGAGACGGAGGACGAGGCCGTGCGCGCCGCCGACCGGCTGCGCGGCTTCGACGGCCGGGTCGTCATGAAGGCCCACTGGCCCGGGCTGGTGCACAAGTCCCAGCAGCGGGCCGTCCACCTGGACCTGCGCGGCGACTCCCAGGTCCGGGCCGCCTTCCGCGACCTGGAGACCCGCTTCGCCGGACTCATGACCGGAGTGGTCCTGCAACCCCTCGCGGCCCGCGGCACCGAACTCTTCGCGGGTGTCGTCCAGGACGAGGTCTTCGGCCCGCTCGTCCTGTTCGGGCTCGGCGGCACAGCCACCGAGGTGCTGGCGGACCACGCGGCCCGTCTCGCCCCGCTCACCGACCGCGACGTCCACGAACTGATCACCTCGCCGCGGTGCGCCCCGCTGCTGCTGGGCGCGAACGGAAGCACCCCCGTCGACCTCGGGGAACTGGAACAGCTGCTGCAGCGGCTGTCCCGGATGGCGGCGGACCTGCCGCAACTGGCCGAGGCCGACTTCAACCCCGTCCTGGCGACCCCGGGCGGCGTCACCGTGCTCGACGCGCGGATACGCCTGCTGCCGCGCCGCCCCCAGGACCCGTATCTGCGCCGGCTGCGCTGAGGAGGAACCGCTATGAGACACAACAAGGTCGGCTCCGTGATGACCACGGACGTCGTCCGCGCCGCATACGGCACACCGTTCAAGGAGGTCGCCCGACTGCTCGCGACCCACCGGATCAGCGGGCTGCCGGTGGTGGACGAGGACGACAAGGTCATCGGCGTCCTGTCCGAGACGGACCTGATGATGCACCAGGCGACCACTGCCGACCCGTACGAACCGAAGCAGCGCGTGAGGCTCGCCGAACTGACGCCCGGCGCCAAGCGCCGGGCGGCGAAGGGCAAGGCCCGCACCGCCGGCCGGCTCATGACCGCACCGGCCGTCACCGTGCACGCCGACGACACCATCGTCCAGGCCGCCCGCACCATGGCCCGGCGGCACGTGGAACGGCTCCCCGTCCTCGACGAGGAGGACCGGCTCGTCGGGATCGTCACCCGCCGCGACCTCCTGCAGGTCTTTCTGCGGCCCGACAAGGAGATCCGCGACGAGGTGATCGAGGAGGTCCTGGTGCGCGCGCTGTGGCTGCCGCCGCGCAGCGTCGAGGTCTCCGTGACGGAGGGCGTGGTCACCCTCACCGGACACATGGAACGCAAGAGCGACACCGAGCTCGCCATGTCGATGACCCGCCGGGTCGACGGCGTGGTCGACGTCGTCGGCAACCTCACCTACCGGCTGGACGACGCGCGCCTGCGGGCCGAGGGACAGGCCCGGGCGATGCACGGCGTGGCCGACGACTGGCTGCGCCGACTGTGAAAGGAGGCGGACCACCATGACCGGCACCGTGTTGGTCACCTACGGAACGACCAACGGATCCACGGCCGAGATCGCCGAGAGCGTCGCCGGTGTCCTGCGCGAGGGCGGGCTGACCGTCCAGGTACTGCCGGCCCGGTCGGTGACGAGCGTGGCGCCGTACGACGCCGTCGTGGTCGGCGGCGGGCTCTACGCGGGGCGCTGGCACAAGGACGCGCGGCGGTTCGTCCGCCGGCACCGCGTCCTCCTCGCGCAGCGGCCGGTGTGGTTCTTCAGCAGCGGACCGCTCGACCCCTCCGCCTCCGAGCGGGACATCCCGCCCGTGCGCGGAGTGCAGCAGGCCATGACCCGACTGGACGTCCGGGACCACGTCACCTTCGGCGGATGTCTGCGGGACGGCGCGAAGGGGTGGGTGGCCGGGATGATCCTCCGCTCGGGAAAGGGCGGCGACTTCCGGGACTTCGGCGCGATCGAGGCATGGGCGAAGGGCGTCGCCGATGCGCTGGCGCAAGGATAGGAAGGGGCGTGCGGGGCTCCGGGCCGCTCTCCGGCCCGGAGCCCCGCATCCGTCGTGCTGTCAGCTGTTCTGGTGACCCCAGCGGGGCCCCACCAGGTCCCATTCGCTGCCCCACTCGTCGACGCGGCGCCGGTCGAGCCGCCACCGGGCGGCCTTTCCGGCACCGAGCACCAGGCCGGACAGGGCAGTGGCGGCCGCGGCGCCCAGGACGCCCGACTCGACCGCCGCCTCCGTGGACCCCGGCGGCGCGGCGGTGAGGCGGCCCTGACCGTCCTGCCAGACCGTGACCTCGGATCCGGCCTCGAGACCGGAGTCCACCAGGGTCCGGCTCGTGCGGGTCGACCCGTCCGACGCCTCCCAGCGCACCGTCGCCGTCCGGAGATCGGTTCCGCCGGCCGCGGTGGCGGCGAACGGAACGTCGTCCAGGAGCACGGCTCGGACGGGCTCCCGTTCATCCCGCTGACCTGCGAACACCTCGTTCGCGGCATGAGCGGTCACCAGTCCGGCGGCGGCGCCGCCCGCGGTGAGGACCGTCCACACGGCCAGTACGATCCAGGCTTCGATGATGTCGTCGCGTCGGCGCAGCGGGTTGTCGCGCCACCGCCACAACCGTTTCTTCCCGTACGTGCCGGCCATCGGTGGGCACCTCCTTCTCGTCGTCGTGGTGACACCTCCGAAGGTGACAGCCGTGGCCGTGCCGCGGCATGGGCCGATCAGGCGCCGGCACAGGGCCGCTCGGGACCAGGCACAGCCCCGGGATGGGCCGTTCAGCCCAGGACACCGCGGGACCCGCCCGGCGCCCTGCCGACGGGAGGCCGGGCCGTTCTCGGGAAGCCGGGGACCGATGGTCCCTGGCCGTGGGCGTCCTCGCCGCCTGAGGATGGAGCGGTAACGGACAGACCGCTGGTCAGGTGAGAGACGAGAAGGCAGATGGACGCCAACGACGGATTCCGTGAACTCGACCGGCAGGAGTGCCTGCGCCTGCTGGCCGAGGTGCCGGTGGGGCGCATCGTGTACACGCGGTGGGCGCTGCCCGCCGTCCTGCCGGTCAACTTCGTCCTGGACCGCGACGGCGCGGTGCTGGTGCGCACCTCGGCCTCCTCGGACCTGGTGAGCGCGGTCGACGGAGCGGTGGTCGCCTTCGAGGCCGACGAGGTCGACGCCGCCGCCCACTCCGGCTGGAGCGTCGTGGTCACGGGAGCGGCCGCCCTGGTGACGGACCCCGCCGAGCACGCGCGGCTGCTGCGGACCGGGCCGCGTTCCTGGGCGCCGGCACCGCAGGAGGCCTTCCTACGCGTCGCCCCGGACCTGGTCACCGGCCGCGAACTCGTCGGCGGACGCAGCCTGTACGGCCTTCACCTGCCGTCCTGAACCCCCCGGGGAGACCCCGGGCAGAGCGAAGCGGAGCGGCACCGCGGGGGATCGGTGCCGCTCCTGTGTTCACTGTCACGGCGGACCCACCCTTCCCACCAGTGCCGATGGTCCCGGGCGAGGCGGCCGGACGTTCCCCAGGAGGCCTACCGGCGGTGCATGGTCTCCAGGGCGGCGGCCAGTACGTGGGGGTCGTGGTGGCCCTTGTAGACCTCCGGAGGCCGGTTTTCCAGCTTCAGGAGCTGGGCCACCGCCGTCCAGGCGGTGCGTACGGAGTACTCGACGGTGAAGACGACGTCGTCGGGCACTTCGGCGAACTGCCCGACGAAGGCGAGGTTGACCGATCCTTCCGGGACGACCTTGGGCCGGTCGTCGCGGCGGCGCGCCAGGAACTGGCTGGTGATGTACGGCATCACGCAGGGCACGACGGTGGAGGTCTCCAGGATCCGCGCCGCCGTCCGCTCGTCGAACGGCAGGTGGTGCAGGACCTCTTCGAGGATCTCCCGGCCGCTGCACATCGTCATCGGCTTGGGCGTGTGGTTGCCGGCGCGGCCGGGGAAGAGCCCGTAGCCCCACCAGACCGCGACATCCTCGGGCTGACCGCGGTACACGGGCTGACGGTTGGCGACGATGGTGAGCAGCCAGTTGGACTCGGTGAAGGTCATCAGACCGCCCTTGCCGGCCGGACGGCCGCTGAACTCCTCCAGCGCCTCCAGGAACGCGGGGCCCTTCGTGGTGACCGTGAACGACTCCCAGCGGGACTCCTTGACCCGTTTGTCGAAGACGGCCGGGTTGCCGAAGTTCTCACGGCCACGGGCCAGCCGGTGCCACAGCAGCCAGGCGTCCGAGCGGCCGGGGGCCGGCGGCGGCGCGGAGGTGTGCGAGCCGAGGCTGGAGGCGTCGGTCATGGAGCCGTTGGTGACGATGACCAGGTCCTCGGGCGCGACGGCGATCTTCTCGTCGCGGCCGTTCCGGCTCAGGTGGAGGGTCTCCACGGTGCCGCTGCGGATGCCCGGGGCGAACCCGAGGTCGGTGACACGGCAACCGGTGTGGACGGTGACACCGCGCTCGTCGAGCCAGGCCGTCAGGGGCCGCACGATGGAGTCGTACTGGTTGTAGCGCGTCCGGTGGATGCCCGACATGGACGCGAACTCGGGGAACAAGTGGACGAAGCGCCGCAGGTAGCGGCGGAATTCGATGGCGCTGTGCCAGGGCTGGAAGGCGAACGTGGTGCACCACATGAACCAGAAGGGGGTGGTGAAGAAGTGCTCGCCGAAGCAGTCGGTGATCCGCTTGCCGTCCAGATGCCCCTCGGGGGTGGCCAGGCAGCGGACCAACTCCAGCCGGTCGCGTTCGGAGAACCCCATCGACGTGGTCTCGACGATCTTGCCGTCCCCGTCGACGAGCCGGGCGATGTCGTCCCAGGCGAACTCCTCGTGGCCGGTGAGGATCTCCTCGGTCACGGTGACGGCGGGATCGTCCAGGGTGGGGATGCCGGACAGCAGGTCGTACGTGCAGCGGAACTCGGCCTCGAACATCCGCCCGCCGCGCATCGTGTAGCCGGTGTCCGGCGTGCCACCCGCGTCCAGGCTGCCGCCGAGGGTCCGCTGTTCCTCGAAGAGGTGGATGTCGGATCCCTCGAAACCGCCGTCGCGGATCAGGAACGTCGCCGCGGCCAGTGCCGCGATCCCGCTGCCCACCAGATATGCCTTCGCCATCACACAACTCCTCCTGCTCGCCCGTCGATCGGGAACCGCGCGTCCCACGGTTCCCGCCATCGGGCGGTCTCGTCAGTGGGCCGTTGGTCACCGGGTGGGCCCGGACGGCCCCCGAGGCGGGGCCCGGTGGGTGGGGGCGTCACCGGGCCCCGCCGTCCTGCGCCATCAGGCCGTGCGCAAGTCCTCCGGGCTTGCGGTGGGACGCGACTGCCCGCTCCCGCCACGCCACGGAGGAGCCGTCGTCCGGCGCCCGTCGTCCCGGCCCTGGGCGGCCCTGTCGGTCTGGCGGCGCAGCCTGTCCTGGAGCCGGTCGACGACCTCCGTGCCCGTCGCCTCCTCGGCCACCGCGACCACCTGACGACCGCCGATGCGCAGGTCGGCCGTGGCCGACCACGGATGGCCGGCGTGGTGGGCGGCCGCTCGCACGAGGTGCACCTCGCCGGTCACGGCGGGCAGGCCGGGCCGGCTCACAACGGCGTCGATCTTCGCCCGGGCGTATGCCAGGGTCTCCTCGTCCACGGCGCCGTCGCAGCGCAGTCGCACAAGGGGCGTCGGCCGGGTGCTGTCGGTGGTCATGCTGGGTTCCTCCTCCGGAACGGCTGGATGCTGGGTGCGGCTCAGGCCGCGGTCGCGGTGTCGGGCAGCCACAGGTCGGGGCCGAAGACCTCGTAGCGGATGCGGCGTGCGGGAACACCGGAGTTCAGGAGCTGCGCGCGGACGTCCCGCATGAAGGGGAGCGGGCCGCACAGGAACACCGTGGCGTCGTCGGGGAGTCCGGTCGCGCTCAGGTCCATCAGGCCGGTGCGGGCGCCGGGTTCCTCCGGACCCGGGTGCTCGTACCAGAAGACGGCCCGGGCGCCCGGCAGTCGGCCGACGAGCTCGTGGGTCTCGGCGCGCAGGGCGTGGTCGGCGGGGGAGCGGTCGGCGTGCAGGACCAGCACCCGGCGGACCGAACGGAGAGCGGCCAGATGGGCCAGGATGCCGGTCATGGGCGTGCAGCCGATCCCCGCCGACACCAGCACGACGGGGGTGGTGGCATCCACCGGATCGTCGAGGAAGACATCACCGAACGGCGCCGACAGGAGCAGCTCATCCCCTTCACGGACGGTGTCGTGCAGCAGGGTGGAGACCTCGCCGTCCGGCTCGCCGGCGTCCCCCGTCACCCGCTTCACGGTGATCCGCCGCAGCTCTCCGCCGGGGTCCGAGGACAGGCTGTACTGGCGCAGTTGGTGCGCCCCGTCCGCCATGCGCACCCGGACGCTCACGTACTGGCCCGCGCGGGCCCGCGGGGTGCGTCCGCCGTCCGCGGGGCGGAGCAGGAAGGACACGACGTCGGGGGTCTCCGTACGGCGTTCCACGACCGTCCAGGGCCGCCAGATCCCGCCCGGCTGAACCCCCGCGTCCTGGTAGAGCAGGGCCTCCCGGCTGATCAGGGCTCCGGCCATCAGCCAGTAGACCTCGTCCCAGGCGGCCGCCACCTCCGGGGTGACGGCGTCGCCGAGGACCTCGGCGATCGCGCCGAACAGGTACTTGTGCACGATCGTGTACTGGTCGTCGGTGACGCCGACGGCGGCGTGCTTGTGGGCGATCCGGGACAGCAGCGCGTCCGGCCGCGCGCCGGGGTTCTCCAGCAGCGCGCCGGCGAACCCGGCGATCGAGCCGGCCAGAGCGCGGCGCTGGGCCCCGCTGGCCTGGTTGCCGCGGTTGAACATCCCGTCGAGCAGTTCCGGCCGCTCGTGGAACATCGTGGCGTAGAAGCGGGTGGTGATCTCGTCGAGCGCTCCGGCCACGGCGGGCAGCGTGGCCCGTACGAGGGTGGCGGATTCCGCGGACAGCATGGAACCTCCTGGGAGGAATGAGGGTTGAGGGGGAGGGCGGGGTCCGTCAGTTCGCCGGTACGGCGGCGCCCCGGCCGTAGTAGGCGGTCCGCATGAGTTCCCGCATGTCGTCGAGCAGGGGCATCCGCGGGTTGGCGGGCGCGCACTGGTCCTCGAAGGCGTTGAGGGCCTGCTGCGGCAGGGCGTCGAGGAAGGCGCGCTCCTCGACGCCGAGGGCCTGGAACGTGGGTTCGATGCCCACGGCGTCGCGGAGCCGCTCCACCGCCGAGGCGAGCGACTCGACGCCCTCGTCGGGCGTGGCGGCGGGCAGGCCGAGCGTGCGGGCGATGTCCTGGAAGCGTTCGGGGGCGCGGTAGTTCTCGTACTTGGGCCAGCCGGTGAGCTTGGTGGGGACGGTGCCGTTGTAGCGGATGACGTGCGGCAGCAGCACGGCGTTGGTGCGGCCGTGGGCGATGTGGAAGGTGGCGCCGAGGGTGTGGGACATGGCGTGGACGATGCCGAGGAAGGCGTTGCCGAAGGCCATGCCCGCGATGGTGCCGGCGTTGTGCATCTTCTCCTGCGCCCGGGGCCGGGCCGCGCGGTCGTTGACCGCCGCCTCGATGTTGTCGAAGATCAGCCGGATCGCGTGCAGGGCCAGGCCGTCGGTGAAGTCGTTGGCGTAGACGGACACATAGGCCTCGATGGCGTGGGTGAGGGCGTCGAAGCCGCTGTCGGCGGCCAGCGCGCGGGGCAGCGCGGTGGTGAGCAGCGGGTCGACGATGGCCACGCTGGGGGTGAGCGCGTAGTCGGCCAGCGGGTACTTCTTGCCGGTGGCGGGGTCGGAGATGACGGCGAACGGGGTCACCTCGGCGCCCGTGCCCGAGGTCGTGGGGACGCACACGAGACGGGCGAGCTTGCCGAGGACGGGGAAGCGGAAGGCCCGCTTGCGGATGTCGGAGAACTTGTGCCGCATGTCGGCGAAGTCGACGTCCTTGCCCTCGGCCTGCTGCTCGTACAGCAGCCACATCACCTTGGCCGCGTCCATGGGGGAGCCGCCGCCCAGAGCGATGATCGTGTCCGGCCGGAAGTCGCCCATGAGACGGGCGCCGCGCCGGACGGAGTCGATGCTGGGCTCGGGCTCGACGTTGTCGATGACCTGGACGGTGACCGGCTCCCGGCGCCGCCGCAGCACCCGCTCGACCCGGTCGACGAGCCCGAGGCGGGTCATCGTCGCGTCGGTGACGATCGTGACGCGGTGGACGTCCGGCATGGAGGCGAGGTAGCGGATGGCCTGCGGCTCGAAGTAGATCTTCGGCGGGACCTTGAACCACTGTAGGTTGTTGCGGCGCACCGAGACCCGCTTGACGTTGAGCAGCTGCGCTGCGGAGACGTTGTTGGACACCGACGTGCTGCCCCAGGAGCCGCAGCCCAGCGTCAGCGACGGCAGCAGGCTGTTGTAGATGCCGCCGATGGCACCCTGCGAGGACGGGGCGTTGACGATGATGCGTACGGTCTTGATGCGCCGGCCGTACGCCTCCGCGAGCTCCATGTCCTCGGTGTGGATGACGGCGCTGTGGCCCTGTCCGTGGAAGGCGACCATGTCGGCGGCCAGGTCGAAGCCCTCCTCCTCGGAGCCGGCCCGCAGGACGGCGAGGACCGGGCAGAGCTTCTCGCGGGTGAGCGGCTCCTGCGGGCCGACCCGGTCGGCCTCGACCAGGATGA
Organism: Streptomyces sp. NPDC049687; assembly: GCF_044465285.1. Taxonomy (NCBI): domain Bacteria; kingdom Bacillati; phylum Actinomycetota; class Actinomycetes; order Kitasatosporales; family Streptomycetaceae; genus Streptomyces; species Streptomyces sp. NPDC049687. The sequence continues at coordinate 62,916 of NZ_JBITLN010000002.1, read as the reverse complement.
GCGAGGTGTCCTTCGGTACGGAGAACCCGGCCTGCTCGGCGATCCACGCCGGACTCTGCCCCACCGCCGCGGCGTTGACCTTGGGCTCGCAGCCGGCGCCGGCCGCGCCGACGGGGAACAGGAACGTCTCCAGCTTCGCCTTCTCCTCGGCGGTGGCCAGGTGGGCGTGCAGGGTGCGGAATTCGGCGAGGACGGCGTCGTAGATCTCCTCGTCCAGGACGACGGCCTGTTCGGAGGCGCAGATCATGCCGTTGTCGAACGACTTCGACAGCACCAGGTCGTTGACGGCCCGCCGGATGTCGGCGCTGCGGTGGACATAGGCGGGGACGTTGCCGGCGCCCACGCCCAGGGCGGGCTTGCCGGCCGAGTAGGCCGCCTTCACCATGGCGTTGCCGCCGGTGGCGAGGATCAGGGAGACACCCGGGTGGCGCATCAGGGCGCCGGTCGCCTCGACGGAGGGGGTCTCGATCCACTGCACACAGTGCTCCGGCGCACCCGCCGCGACCGCGGCGTCACGCACGATGCGGGCCGCCTGCGCGCTGCAGCGCTGGGCGGAGGGGTGGAAGGCGAACACGACCGGGTTGCGGGTCTTCAGCGCCATCAGCGCCTTGAAGACCGTGGTGGAGGTCGGGTTGGTGACCGGGGTGACCGCGCACACCACGCCGACGGGCTCGGCCACCTCGGTCATGTCGTCGATGTCGTCGTGCGCGATGACGCCGACGGTCTTCATCGGGCCCATGCTGTGGGTGACGTACTCGCAGGCGAACATGTTCTTGGCCGCCTTGTCCTCGAAGACACCGCGCCCGGTCTCCTCCACCGCGAGCAAGGCCAGTTCGGTGTGCTGGTCCAGGGCGGCGACCGAGGCCTTCTTCACGATGTGGTCGACCTGGTCCTGATCGAGCGCCTCGTAGTCGGCGAGCGCCTTGAGCCCGTTCGTCACCAGGCGGTCCACCGCGATGGCGATGTCGGACGGCGCGCCGGCGGGGTCGGTGGTCGCGGTGCGGTCGTCGTGGCGGGTCATGGGGGCGAGCCTCCGTCGTCTGAGAGGGGCGCCGCTCGGGTGGCGGCGCGGGGAGGAAGCGGCACTGCGGGGGACGGGGTCCGGTGCCGCTTCCATCAGCAGCGTCTCCCGTCAGAGCTGGGCCGGCCCAGGTCCCGTTGGTCCCTTCGAAGGGCTGACCGGCCCAGGGGCCGCCGGGCCGGGTGACCCCGGCCTGCTGCGGGTCACACTCAGGGGTGTTTTTCGAAAGCCCGGTAGCACCCACGGGACTTTCGAAGCACCTCTAGGGCGTGTTGTGAAAGTCCCGCCTGCCAGGCACCGCCGGGCCCGCCCTCCGGGCGGACGACGCTACTTTCACAACACGCCCTAGTCGCGCCGGAGACCGGAGACCGGAGACTGCTCGGAAGGGTGGTGGGTGTCGTCGACGCGGAAGGTCAGGCTGTTGACGACGCCGACCACCCCGTCCACCCGATACGTCAGCCGGATCGCGAGCGGGATGTCGCTTCGCCGCTGCACGGCTCCTTCCAGCGTGACCATGCCGTCCTGAACGGCGACGGCCACGCCGTGGGCCGACCGGCCCAGGGCGCGGGGCAGCACGTCGTCGCCGACCTCATGACGGATCTCGTCGTCCGTGCGCAGGAAGACACGCAGCAGATCGCGCCGGGTGGCGATGCCGATCAGCCGGTCCTCCTCGTCCACGACCGGAAGGCGTTCGACGCCGTGACGTTCCATCACGCGTGCGGCGTCCGCGATCCGCTGCTCCGGATGCACGGTGATCGCGGGCGTCGACATCAGCTCCCGCGCCGTGACGGCGCGGGCGACGGCATCGGTGCGACGGGAGGAGCGGCCCGGCGGGCGCATCCCGAACCAACGGGCCCGGCCGCGCGGGGACCGGGCCGCCTGATGGCGGATCAGATCGGTTTCGGAGATCACTCCGACGACCTTGTCGTCGTCGTCGACGACGGGCAGTCCGCTGATCCGATGCCGGTCCAGCAGCCGTACGACGTCCTTGAACGGCGTCTCTCTGTGAGCCTCGACGACCTCACGGGTCATCACCTCACCGACGATGCGGGCCATGCGACCCACCTCCTTCTCACCTGCTGTCACTCGTCCCCGCTTCGGGGAGCGCGGCCCGTCCGGCCTCCAGACGTGCGACCGGGACCCGGAACGGCGAGCAGGAGACGTAGTCCAACCCCGCCGCGTGGAAGAAATGGACGGAATCGGGATCACCGCCGTGCTCGCCGCAGACGCCGATCTTCAGGTCGGGGCGCGTGGCGCGGCCCTCGTCGACGGCGATGCGGACCAGTCGGCCCACTCCGTCGCGGTCGAGGGTCTCGAAGGGGGAGGTGGCGAAGATGCCCTTGTCGAGGTAGGCGGAGAAGAAGGCCGCCTCGACGTCGTCGCGGGAGAAGCCCCAGGTGGTCTGGGTGAGGTCGTTGGTGCCGAAGGAGAAGAACTCCGCCTCCTCGGCGATCCGGCCGGCCGTGAGCGCGGCCCGGGGCAGCTCGATCATGGTGCCGACCGGGCAGTGCACGGGGACGCCTGACTCCTCGGAGACCTCGGCGAGGACGCGCTCCACCTCTTCGCGTTCGATGCGCAGTTCCTCGACGGCACCCACCAGCGGCACCATGATCTCCGCTTTCGGGGAGCCCCCGGCCCTGATGCGTTCCACGACCGCCTCGGCGATCGCCCGCACCTGCATGGCGACCAGTCCCGGCACGACCAGACCCAGCCGCACGCCGCGCAGCCCGAGCATCGGGTTCTCCTCGTGCATGCGGCTGACGGCCTCGAGCAGCTCGATGTCGTGCGGGTCGGGCACGGCGCCCCGGGCCTCGGCGGCGGCGATGCGCACGGCGAGTTCGGTGCGGTCGGGCAGGAACTCGTGCAGGGGCGGGTCGATGAGCCGGATGGTGACCGGCAGGCCGTCCATCGCCGCCAGGATGCCGGTGAAGTCCTCCCGCTGGAGCGGCAGCAACGCGCCCAGCGCCTTCTCGCGCCCGCTCTCGTCGCGGGCCAGGATCATCGCCTCGACCAGCTTGCGACGCTCGCCGAGGAACATGTGCTCGGTGCGGCACAGACCGACGCCCTGCGCCCCGAACCGCCGGGCGCGGGCGGCGTCCTCGGGGGTGTCGGCGTTCGCCCGCACCTCCAGCCGCCGTGCGCCGTCGGCCCGTTCCATGGCGCGGGCCACGGACTCCACCAGGCCGGCCGAGCGCCGGCCCGTCTCGAAGTACCGCATCACGGCGGAGTCGACCAGCGGAGCGGCGCCCGCGTACACGGCGCCCCGGGACCCGTCGACGGAGATGACCGTGCCTTCCTCGACGGTCGTGCCGCCCACGGTGAAGCGACGGGCTTCGGCGTCCACGGTGATCTCCTCGGCACCGCACACGCACACCCTGCCCATGCCACGGGCGACCACGGCCGCGTGGCTGGTCTTGCCGCCGCGGCTGGTCAGCACCGCCTGCGCGGCGATCATGCCGGGCAGGTCGTCGGGGGTGGTCTCCTGACGCACGAGAACGACCTTCTCGCCCGCCGCGGCCCGGCGGACCGCCTCGGCCGAGTCGAACACCGCCGCGCCCACCGCCGCACCCGGTGAGGCCGGGAGGCCGTGCGCGAGCGCCTCACCGACGGCAGAGGTGTCGAACCGGGGGAACATCAGCCGGGCGAGGCCCTCCCCACTGACCCGGGCCAGGCCCTCGTCGGGGCTGATGAGCTCCTCGTCGGCGAGCTCCGCGGCGATGGCGAACGCGGCCTCGGCGGTGCGCTTGCCCACCCGGGTCTGCAGCATCCACAGCCGGCCGCGCTCGATGGTGAACTCGATGTCGCACAGATCCCGGTAGTGGGACTCCAGCACCCGCATGTGGGCGCGCAGTTGCCCGTACGACACCGGATCCAGCTCCTCCAGGGCGGTCAGCGGGACGGTGTTGCGGATGCCCGCGACGACGTCCTCGCCCTGCGCGTTCGCCAGGTAGTCGCCGTACAGTCCGGGCCGGCCCGTGGCGGGGTCGCGGGTGAAGGCGACTCCGCTCCCGGAGTCGGCGCCGAGGTTGCCGAAGACCATGGTCTGCACGTTGACCGCGGTGCCCAGGTCGTCGGCGATGTGCTCACGGCGGCGGTACAGCCGGGCACGCTCGCCGTTCCAGGACTCGAAGACGGCCAGGACCGCCCGCCGCAGCTGTTCGTCCGGCGACTGCGGGAAGTCCTCGCCGGTCTCCCGTCGGACCAGTTCCTTGTACGTCACGACGAGCCCGGCCAGGTCCGCCGCGTCGAGGCCCAGGTCGTTCACCGCGCCCCGGGTCCGCTTGAGGTCGGCGATGGCGTGCTCGAAGAGCGCGCCGTCGACACCCATGACCGTGCTGCCGAACATCTGCACGAGGCGGCGGTAGGAGTCCCAGGCGAAGCGCTCGTTTCCGGAGACCTTCGCCAGACCGAGCACGGAGTCGTCGTTGAGTCCGATGTCGAGGATCGTCTCCATCATCCCGGGCATGGAGAACCGGGCCCCGGAGCGGACGGACAGCAGCAGCGGGTCGTCGGGCTGCCCCAGCCGCCGGCCCGCGGCCTGCTCCAGGGCCGTCAGGTGCCCGGTGATCTCATGGGTCAGGCCGTCCGGCTCGGTCCCGGTGGCGAGGAAGGCCCGGCAGGCCTCGGTGGTCACGGTGAAGCCCGGCGGGACGGGCAGCCCCAGCCGGGTCATCTCGGCCAGGTTCGCGCCCTTGCCGCCGAGCAGGTCGGCCTGGTCACGGCCGCCCTCTGTGAAGTCGTACACGTAACGGACCATGACGCCGGTCTCCTCCGTCGGACTGCGGGCTGGATACGCCTCCAGCGTCCGGCCGCCGGGACCGGAGGGGCAGGTGCTGTCGGTCCCCTCCGCGGGGCCGGTCGGCCCAGCCAGGTCCGTCCCCCTCGGCTCATGCGCCCCGAGCTGCGACGGAGTTGTCTGACAACCAGGAGAACCACCACGACCAGGGAGGGCGAGGACAGTGGGCACGAGTCTCACACCGGAGTTCTGGGAGCGGTTCGCGGTACTGCTCGTGCTGGCGGCAGGGCTGACATGTGTCCTCACCGCGGCCTTCGACGGTCTCGCCGTCCGGCTGCTGCGCCGCCGGGCACACAGCACGCCGCCACCGACGCCGTACCGGCCGGAGCGGGGGGACCACCGGCTGTCGGCGCACTCCTGACGAGCGCGGCGAACATTCTTCGTGGGCCGGGGACGCGATCCCCGGCCCACTTCGCGTGCCGCCGCAGACCTGCCGGGAGAGGGGCCGGACGGCCCCGGGAGGGGACCGGGCAGCCTCTGCCCCCGCCGGATCCGCGGCAGGACGCTGATGGTGGACGAGAGACCGAGCGTGGGAGGTGCCGAGATGCTTCGACCCGTTGTCGCAGGAGTCGACGGATCCGTCGAGAGCCTGGCCGCCGCCGCATGGGCGGCCCGCGAGGCGCAGCGGCGGAACCGACCGCTGCACCTGGTGCACGCCTGGGACTGGCGCCCGCGCGGGCAGGAGCGTGAGATCGCGGGCGCCGCCCAGCGGCATCTGGCCCGGCGCGCGCTGCGGCAGGCGGAGGAACGGGTCCGCGCCGAGTGCCCCGACGTCCGTCTCGGCGACGAGCAGATGGAGGGACCGGCCACGGCCGCCCTGCTGAAGGCGGCTGACCAGGCCGAACTGCTGGTCCTGGGCTCCCGCGGGCTGAGCGGCTTCACCGGATTCCTCGTGGGGTCCGTCGCGCTCGGCGTGGTCGCGAAGGCCACGCGCCCCGTCGTCCTCGTCCGGGCGGACGAGGAGGCCGCGGACGAACACCTGCCGACGGACGAGGCGGAAGCCTCGACGGACACCGGCTACCGGGACGTCGTGCTCGCCATCGACCTCGACGAAGCCTGCGACGAGGTCATCGAGTTCGCCTTCGAAGCGGCCCGGCTCCGGCACGCGCGACTGCGCGCCGTGCACGCCTGGCGCGCGGCCGGCCCGGTCGGTGTCGGAGCCGGAGAGATCGGACTGGTGCAGGAGTCCTGGCAGGGCGAGGAGTGGCTGGGCTTCCTCAAGGCCGTGCTCCAGGTCTGGCAGGACAAGTACCCCGACGTGGAGGTCCTGGCGACCGTGGTCGAGGAAAAGCCCACGACCGCGCTGGTGCGGGCCTCGACCGGAGCGAGCCTTCTCGTCGTCGGGCACCGCCTCGCCGAACGCCCGGTCGGCCCCCGCACCGGGCCCGTCACCCACGCCGCGATCCATCACGTCGGCTGCCCCGTGGCCGTCGTCCCCCACGTGTAGCGGAGCGAGCGAAGGAGGTGACGGTCATGACGAGGCCCGTTGTGGCCGGTCTGGACGGTTCGACGGAGTGCCGCTCACCAGCGTGCTCCCAGGCCTCGAGGAGCGCACGAGGATCAGGCAGGAGGCGGAGCGCGACCTCACGGAACTGCTCGAACCGTGGCGCGCGAAGTACCCCGGCGTGATCGTCCGCGAGAACCTCCACGAGGGCCGGGCGGCCCATGTCCTCGCACGTGTCGCGGACGGGGCCGGACTGCTCGTGGTGGGCCGTCGCCGGCGGCGTGCCGCGGTCGGTTCGCACACCGGCCCGGTGGCCCACGCGCTGCTCCACCACGTGCGCCGGCCGGTCGCACTGGTCCCGCACGACAGACACGGCTCAGGTCCCCACGGCCCGTCCGACCCCGGCCAAGCCGGAGAGAGCTGTTCCCGATGATGTCCGACCTCCGCGCAGCACCCTGCCACGCGTCCGCCTACCTGGCCCGAGCCGCCGTCACCGCTCCGTCCCCGTACAACACGCAGCCCTGGACCTTCGTCGCCGAGGACGAGGACAGAGGCATCGAGGTACACGTGGACGGCGCCCGGAGACTGCCCCTGAACGACCCGTCCGGCAGGGAAATGGTCATCAGCTGCGGGGCCGCCCTGCTCAACATCCGGCTCGCCATGCGGCACCTGGGCTTCAACCCGGTCGTCGAACACTTCCCACGCCCGCCGGACCCGTCGTTCCTCGCCCGGGTGACGTGGGGCGCCTACCAGCCTCCGACACCCGAGGACGAGCGCCTCTTCGGGGCCCTGCGGCGCCGCCACACGGCACACGGCCCCTTCCTGGCGGAGCCGCTGCCCCCGTCGCTGACCGACGACCTGCGCGAACACGCCCGGCGTGCGCGAGCCACGCTGGACTTCCTCACCGACCGGGCGGGCAGACGGCACCTGGCCGAGCTGGTCAGGATCGCCGAGGACGTGCGCAGGTCCCGTCCGGAGTACGCCGCCGAACAGCGGCGGTGGACCTGGTGGCCCGGCGAACCCCGGTGTGACGGGATCCCGGCCGACGCCGACGTGACGCACCCGGACGTCACGGACTTCCCCGGACGCGACTACGCCGGCCTCACCCGGATGTTCCCCACGCCTTCGCAGCGACGTCCCGCGCGCACCGGACCGGTCGCGATCCTCAGTACGGACCGCGACGACCCGGCAGCCTGGCTCCGGGCCGGCGAAGCCCTCCAGCGGATCCTGCTCGAAGCGGCCGACCACGGGGTCATGGCCGCCTTCCACACCCAGCCGCTGGAAGTCCCCTCCCTGAGGGTGCGGATCCGGCAGACACTCAGCGGCGGGGCCTTCCCACAGATGATCTTCCGTCTCGGGTATCCGGCGCTCGTGCAGCCACTGCCCCGGCGCCCGCTCGCCGAGGTGCTCAGGGTGGCCGGCGCCGGCCTTGCGTGAGCGCGTGCCGAGAACGGTGTCCGGCAGCATCGTGAAGTCGGACCGCACGGCGGTGTGTTCCGGCTCCGGCTGACCGATTCGCGCGGATCGCAGGTGAGTCGAAGCTGTCCCTGCCCCGCATGATCTCGTGCCGGGGGCCGACGGTCCCCGGAACTGGGGCCCTTCGGCCTCTGCGGCCCACCCCGGCGCAGGGGCGAGGCTGATGCGACCGGTTCGGCACGTGGGTTCGTGGGAGGTGCCATGGATGCTTCCGGCGCAGCCTCGGTCTCCTCGCTGCGCGCCGCCCATGAGCGATTCGTGACCACCTCCGGCCATGAGCGGGGTGTGCGCGGCTTCGTCGCCGAGTCCTGGCGGCGTTGCGAGGCATGCGCCGTACGTCCCGACGGCAGCCCTCCGCCACCGCTGCGCTGGACGTCCGACGAGCTGAACGTCTATCGCCGAGCACATCCCCTTGCGGCCGTACTGCCCCTGTTCCGTGAACTGCTGGGCTCCGGTGCCGCCGACGACGGACACGTCTTCGCGGTCGGCGACGCCGACGGAGTCCTGCTCTGGGTAGAGGGGGACACCGGGGCCATGGAGCGGGCCGAGCACATGCGCTTCGTCGAGGGCGCCGTCTGGTCGGAGCGGCAGGCCGGCACCAACGCCCCGGGCACCGCACTGGAGTTGGCCCGTCCCGTGCAGATCGTGACGGGTGAGCACTACAGCGCCGCCGTGCACGCCTGGTCCTGCGCCGCCGCACCGGTGCGCGACCCCGCCACCGGGCGGGTGCTGGGCGTGGTCGACCTGTCCGGCGGCGCCACCATCGCCACCCCTCCGGCCCTGGCCGCGGTACGGGCCGCCGCGCTGGCGGCCGAGGCACAGCTCGCCCGTCTGCCGTCGGTGCCCCTCCTCGGGCCGGACGGGCGGGTGCGCCGTGACCGCGTACCGCCTTCGGCCGACGTGCGCCTGTGGGCGCTGGGCCGGGACAGCGCCCTCCTGGAGTACGCGGACCGGGTGTGTCACCTCAGTCCCCGGCACAGCGAGATCGTGCTGGCGCTCGCCCTGGCCGGCCGGGGCGTGACCGGGGACCGGCTCGCCGTGGACCTCTCGGACCACGAGGTGCCCGCCTCGACGCTGCGCGCCGAGATGACGAGGCTGCGCGCCGTGCTGGGACCGGACCTGCTCGGCTCCCGCCCGTACGCGCTGCTGCGCCCCGTGCGGACGGACTTCGGCGACGTGTCCCGGCTGCTGGCCGACGGCCGGATCGGCGAGGCGCTCGCCCGCTACCGAGGCCCCCTGCTCCCGCGCTCCGAGGCACCTGCCGTCGTGGAGCAACGCCGCTCCCTGGAACAACAGGTGCGCGGGGCCGTTCTCGGCGGCGGGGACGCCGGACTGCTGCGCCGCTGGGTCGAGGCGCCATGGGGCGCCGGGGACCTCGGAGCGTGGACGGCGCTGGCCCGAACGCTGCCCGGCGGGTCGCCGCAGCGCGCCGCGGCCGCCGCGCGGGCCCGCGCGCTGGACGCCGAGTCGGCGGTGTTTGCGCAGGTCCCACGGCATGCAGCGGTGTTGCAGCGTTCCCGCTCCTAGCGTCCTGAGTGTCACCACGATCGTCGTCACCGGAAAGGGGACGGTCATGAAGTACGAAATCCCGGGTGCGCCGGGCAGCCCCGTCGACGTCGCACCCCGCTACGAGAACTTCATCGGCGGCAAGTGGCAGGCCCCCACCACGGGCCAGTACACGCCGAACCTGTGCCCCGCCACCGCCAAGCCCATCTGCGAGATCCCGAGGTCGGGGGCCGAGGACATCGAACTCGCCCTCGACGCCGCGCACGCCGCCAAGGACGCGTGGGGCGAGGCCTCCACGGCGCAGCGCGCCGCCGTCCTGAACAGGATGGCCGACGCCATCGACGCCCACCGCGAGGAACTCGCCGTCGCGGAGAGCTGGGAGAACGGCAAGCCGGTCCGCGAGACCCTGGCCGCCGACATCCCGCTCGCCGCCGACCACTTCCGGTACTTCGCGGCCGCGATCCGCGCCGAGGAGAGCCGGATCACCGAGATCGACAAGGAGACCGTCGCCTACCACTTCCACGAGCCGCTGGGCGTGGTCGGGCAGATCATCCCCTTCAACTTCCCGCTGCTGATGGCCGCGTGGAAGCTGGCCCCGGCGCTCGCCGCCGGCAACGCCACGGTGATCAAGCCCGCCTCCCCGACCCCGTGGTCGATCCTGAAGCTGATGGAGGTCGTCGGCGACATCGTGCCGCCGGGCGTCCTCAACGTCGTCAACGGCCCCGGCGCCGAGATCGGCAAGGCCCTCGCCACCAACAAGCGCATCGCCAAGGTCGCCTTCACCGGCGAGACCACCACAGGCCGTCTGATCATGCAGTACGCCTCCCAGAACATCATCCCGGTCACCCTGGAGCTGGGCGGCAAGTCGCCGAACATCTTCTTCAACGACGTGGCCGCCGCCGACGACGACTTCCTGAACAAGGCCGTCGAGGGACTCGTCCTGTACGCGTTCAACAAGGGCGAGGTCTGCACCTGCCCCTCCCGCGCCCTCATCCAGGAGGACATCTACGAGGAGTTCATGGGCCGCTGCCTGGAGCGCATCCGCGCCATCAAGCAGGGCAACCCGCTCGACACCGCGACGATGATCGGCCCCCAGGTGTCGAAGCAGCAGGTCGAGAAGATCGCCTCGTACGTCGAGATCGGTCTCAGGGAAGGCGCCGAGCTGCTCGTCGGCGGCCACCGGCCCACACTCGACGGCCCGTTCGCGGACGGCTACTTCTACGAGCCGACCGTCCTCAAGGGCCACAACAGGATGCGGGTCTTCCAGGAGGAGATCTTCGGTCCCGTCCTCTCGGTCACCACCTTCAAGGACGAGGCGGAGGCCCTCGAGACAGCCAACGACACGCTGTACGGCCTCGGCGCCGGCGTGTGGAGCCGCGACGGCGCCCGCGCCTACCGCATGGGCCGCGCCATCAAGGCGGGCCGGGTCTGGACGAACTGCTACCACCAGTACCCCGCCGGCGCCGCCTTCGGCGGCTACAAGGTCTCCGGCATCGGCCGCGAGACGCACCAGATGATGCTCGAGCACTACAGCCAGACCAAGAACCTCCTGGTCAGCTACGGCACCAAGCCGCTCGGGCTGTTCTAGGAAGGAGCGCGGTGACATGTTCCCGAAGGTCGTGAACGGCACAGCGGGGCGCGTCACCGTCACCCCGGCGGCCCGCAGGGCGATCGAGGCCCTGCGTGCCGCCCAGGGCGCACCGGTGATGTTCGTCCAGTCCGCCGGCTGCTGCGACGGCAGCGATCCCATGTGCTTCCCGGGCGGCGAATTCGCCCTGGGAGAGGGCGACATGCTCGTCGGCGTGGTGCACGGCTGCACCTTCCACATGAACGCCGACCAGTACGAGGCGCTCGGCCGCCCGCTCCTCGTCCTGGACGTCGAACCGGGCACACCGGGCGGCTTCTCCCTCCCCGCCGGGGACGGACTGCGTTTCGTCTCCCGGGTCAAGGCGCCCCGGCGCCGGAGCAGTTGAGAAGCAGGACATGAAGGCAGCAGTGGTCACCGCATTCGGCAAGGCCCTGGAGATCCAGGACCTGCCGGTCCCCGAGCCCGGCCCCGGACAGGTACTCGTCCGCATGGAGGCCTCCGGGCTCTGCCACACCGACATCCACGCGGCCCACGGCGACTGGCCGGTCAAGCCGCGACCTCCGTTCATCCCCGGCCACGAGGGCGTCGGCCCCGTCCGCGCGGTCGGCGCCGGCGTCTCCGGGGACCTGGTCGGCCGGCGGGTCGCCGTCCCGTGGCTCGGCTCGTCCTGCGGCACCTGCCGCTACTGCGTCTCCGGCTGGGAGACGCTGTGCCAGTCGCAGGTCAACTCCGGCTACTCCGTGGACGGTTGCTACGCCGAGTACACCCTCGCGAACGCGGCTGCGGTCGTGCGCGTGCCCGACGCCGTCCCGTCGCTCGACGCGGCACCGCTGACCTGCGCCGGCGTCACCACGTACAAGGCCGTCAAGGTCGCGAACGTGGTCCCGGCCGAACGGGTCGCCGTCTTCGGCATCGGCGGACTCGGCCACCTCGCGGTCCAGTACGCGCGCCTCGTCGGCGGTCTGGTCACCGCCGTCGACCTCGAACCGGACAAGCTGGGCCTGGCCCACCGGCTCGGCGCCGACGCACTCGTCAACGCCCGCACCCACGACCCGGTCGAGGAGATCAGGAAGGCCGGCGGAGCGGACGTGGCGATCGTGCTCGCCGCCTCGCCGCGGGCCTTCGAGCAGGCGTACAAGTCGCTCAACCCCGGCGGACGCCTGGTCATGGTCGCGCTGCCCGCCGACGACGCGGCGATCAGCGTGCCGATCTTCGAGACCGTCATCGGCGGCATCTCCGTCATCGGCTCCATCGTCGGCACCCGCCAGGACCTGACCGAGGTGTTCGCGCTGCACGCGGCCGGACGCACCCAGGTCATCGCCGAGACCCGGCGCCTGGAGGACGTCAACGACTCCTTCGTCGAGGTCCTCGGCGGACGGGCCGAGGCACGGCTCGTCTTCGCCTTCTGAGAGTTCCGAGAGTTCTGAGAGGTCTGTGGCCGGCCACCCACCGGGCCACAGGGAGAGGCAGCACACCATGGCCACCGTCACCGTAGGCGCCGTACGGGAGCGGGCACCCGGCGAACGCCGGGTCGCCCTCGTCCCCGAGGCCGTCACCCTCCTGCGCCGGGCAGGGCTCGACGTCCTGATCGAGACCGGGGCGGGCTCCGGAGCATGGTTCACCGACGCCGACTACACGGCCGCCGGCGCCACCGTCGTACCCCCCGACGACCTGTACGCACGGGCCGACGCCGTCCTGTGCGTGGCGGCGCCCGACCCGGAGACCTCCGGCGCCCTGCGCGCCGGACAGACCCTCATCGGCCTGCTCGAACCCCTGCGCCACCCCGCGCTGATCAAGGACCTGACCACACGCGGAGTACGCACGGTGAACCTCGACCTGCTGCCGCGCACCCTCAGCCGCGCCCAGTCCATGGACGCGCTGACCTCCCAGGCCAACGTCGCCGGCTACAAGGCCGCCCTGCTCGCCGCCGACTCCTACGACCGCTTCCTCCCGATGCTGACCACCGCGGCGGGCACCATGCGCCCGGCGCAGGTCCTGGTCCTCGGCGCCGGAGTGGCCGGACTGCAGGCCATCGCCACGGCCCGCCGCCTCGGCGCCGTCGTCTCGGCGTACGACGTACGCCCCGCGTCCCGAGGGGAGGTGGAGTCCCTGGGTGCCCGGTTCCTCGACGTCCGGCGCCCGCCGGAGGGGGAACCGGGCACCGAACGGGGAGGATACGCACGGGAGTTGACGGAGGCCGAGCAGCAGGCCCAGCGCGAGGCGCTCGACGCGTACATCGCCCGCTCCGACATCGTCATCACGACCGCCCAGGTTCCCGGACGCAAGCCGCCGCTGCTGGTGACGGCGTCCGTCCTGGAGCGGATGCAGCCCGGCTCGGTCGTCGTCGACCTCGCCGCGAGCGAACTCGGCGGCAACGTCGAGAACTCCGAACCCGACAAGACCGCCGTCCTGGACAACGGGGTCACCGTCATCGGCGCCGGACGCCTGCCGTCCGCGATGGCCACCGCCGCGTCCACGGCCTACGCCCGCAACCTCGTCGCCCTGCTGCGTCACCTGGTGTCCGACGGCGAACTCGTCCTCGACCCGGCCGACGAGATCACGGGCGCCCTCCTGGGAGGTGAAACGTCATGAAGGACCTCGACCTCCTCACCGCGATCACCGTGTTCGTGCTGAGCGTGCTGGTCGGCATCGAGGTCATCAGCAAGGTCCCCGCGACCCTGCACACCCCGCTGATGTCCGGCTCCAACTCGGTGCACGGCATCGTCGTCGTCGGCGCCATGCTGATCGCGGCGGAGTCGCACACCTGGCTCGGCTACGCCCTGGCGTTCGTGGCCATGGTCTTCGGCGCGATGAACGTCGTCGGCGGTTACGTCGTCACGGACCGGATGCTGGAGATGTTCAAGACCCGGCCGCCGACGGAGAAGAAGCCGTCCGGCACACAAGAGAAGGCGGAGGTGTGACCGCCATGGACACCGTCTCCAACGCCGTCCACTACGTCTTCCTCGGTGCGGCCGCCTGCTTCGTGCTCGGCCTGCACCTGATGAACCACCCGCGCACGGCCCGCCGGGGCAACACCCTCTCCGCCGTCGCGATGGCCGTCGCGATCGCGGCCACGGTGTGGCTGGTCGCCGACGAGAGCCACATCACCGGCACCGGCTGGCTCGTGCTCGCCTCGGGCGGTCTCCTCGGCGCGGCACTCGGCCTGTGGGCCGCGCGGGAGGTGCGGATGACCGCCATGCCCCAACTGGTCAGCCTCTTCAACGCCGTCGGCGGCGGCGCGGCCGCGCTCATCGCCGTCAACGACCTGCTCCAGGCCGAGGACCCGGCCGCACTCGGCGCCAGGGTCTCCCTGCCGGGCGCGCTGGACATCGTCATCGGCGCGGTCACCTTCTCCGGCTCGCTGATCGCGGCCGGCAAGCTGCAGGGGACCGTCTCCGGGGCGCCCGTCGTCTTCCCCGGGGCGCGGCTGCTGAACGTGCTGCTGCCGGCCTCCTTCGTCGCCGGCACGGTCTGGCTGGTGCTGGCACCGGACTCCCGTACGGCGCTGTACGGCCTGACCGCCGTGGGCCTGCTGTTCGGCGTGACCATGGTGCTGCCCATCGGCGGCGCCGACATGCCGGTCGTCATCGCCCTGCTGAACGCCTTCACCGGATCCGCGGTCGCCATGGCCGGCTTCGTCCTCGACGAGACCGCCCTGATCGTCGCGGGCATGCTCGTCAGTTCCTCGGGCGGCATCCTCACCAAGCTGATGGCCGACGCCATGAACCGCTCCATCGCCAACATCGTCATCGGTGGCTTCGGCACCGGCGACGGCGCACCGGCGGCGGCCGGTCCGGGCGGGGCCCCGGCCCAGGTGCGGTCGGTCTCCGCGGACGACGTGGCGATCCAGCTGGCGTACGCGAGCAAGGTCGTCTTCGTCCCCGGCTACGGACTCGCCGCCGCCCAGGCCCAGCACGAACTCGGCGACCTGGCCAAGCTGCTCACCGACCACGGCATCGACGTCAGTTACGCCGTGCACCCGGTCGCGGGCCGCATGCCGGGCCACATGAACGTGCTCCTGGCGGAGGCGAACGTGCCGTACACGCAGCTGAAGGAGATGGACGAGGCCAACCCGTTGTTCCCGCAGGCGGACGTCGCTCTCGTCATCGGCGCCAACGACGTGACCAACCCGATCGCCCGCCGCCCCGGCAACGCGATCTCCGGGATGCCGATCCTCGACGTCGACAGGGCCAAGAGCGTCGTCGTCATCAAGCGGTCGATGGGGCACGGCTACGCGGGCATCGACAACGAGCTCTACACCGACCCGAAGACCGGGATGTTCTTCACCGACGCGAAGAAGGGACTGAGCGAACTGAAGGCGGCCGTAGGAGAGTTCGTCGGCTGAGTTCCGGCGACGGTGAGCCCCCGCCTCCACGCCGGGGGCTCACCCGCGTCCCCGCTCAGTCGTGCGGGACGACGGCGACGGGACAGCGTCCGTGATGGACGGCTGCCTGGGCGACGGGTCCCAGGTGGGGTGCCACACCGTGCCGGTGCGCGTGTCGGCCGACGACCAGCAGCGCGGCGCCCTCGGCGGCCTGCACGACGGCCTTGGCGGGACTCACGAGACGGACGGTGTCGGCCACGTCCACCTGCGGGTACTTCTCGTGCCAGGGGCGGAGCGCCGAGTCGAGCTCCTTGCGCGCTTCCTTCGTCATCTCTTCGCTGACGTCGTGGTCCACTCCCCAGGGCGTGTGGGCGTGGAGCGGCACGCTGCGGCCGTGGACGGCCAGCAGGGGAACCCCCCTGGCGGCGGCGGTGTGGAACGCGAAATCGAGCACCTCGTCGCTGGATCCCCGTAGCTTCAGCGCCACCACCACGGGGCGGGCCGGCGTGGAGGCCGGTCCCTCCTTCGGGGTCTCGGCGCGCAGCAGTACCACCGGCCGTTCGGCCCGGGCCACGACCGGCATGCTGACGTCGCCCAGGAAGTAGCTCTCGACGGGCTCCAGCCCCCGTGAACCGAGCACGAGCATCTCGGACTCGGAGGCCGCCTGGAGCAGTGCCTTCCGGGCGTCGTCGGCGACCAGGTTCCCGACGACGGCCAGGTTCGGATGGTGTGCCTGCAGCTCGGCCTGCGCGGTGTGGACGAGACGCTTCGCCCAGTAGTTCTGATCGACTTCCGAACGAACCCTGGCGGGTTCCGGCGCGAGCAGGGGCCACGCGTGCAGCAGACGCAGCGTGAGCCTGCGCTTCTCGGCCTCGTCGGCGGCCCAGCGGGCGGCTGCGAGGCTTTCGGGTGAGCCGTCGAGGCCCACGGTGACGACTGGTTGCATGGCGGCGGCCTCCGTCTCGTACGAAGCTGGATACGACGGTGGATGACGGTGAACGAGTCCGATCGCGTGCCGGTCCGGGACGTCGCCGACATGCCGAGCGCGGTGCTTCCCCCTTCGAGGAGTACCCCAATCCCCTCCTCGGCGCATGTGGAGCCGTGGCGGAGGAGAGCGGGCCCGTTGCACCCGCCACGAGAGGAGACAGGTGCGGTGGCGATTCCCCTGGTGGTAGGCGTCGACGGGTCCGAGGCCGGTCTGGAGGCGGTGGACTGGGCCGCCGACGAGGCGCTCCGGCACGGAGTGCCGCTCCACCTCCTGCATGCCGCGGCCGGGGACCACGGGGCGTCCGACGTGATCACCGCCGCCTCGGAGCGTGCCGGGAGACGAGTTCCCACGGTCCCGGTGTCGAGCGAGGTGCTGTACGAGGACGCCGCCTCCGCCCTCGTCGACAAGGGGCGCAACGCCTTCGCGCTGGTGCTCGGCTCCAGGGGACTCGGTGGCCTCGCCGGAATGCTCCTGGGCGGGGTCGGCCTGGCCGTGGCGGGGCGGGCGGACTGCCCGGTCGTGGTGGTGCGTGGTGCGGCCGAGCACCGGGAAGGCCGGTTCGGAAACGTCGTCGTCGGTGTCGACGAGGGAGAGGGAAGCGGCACGGCCCTGCAGTTCGCGTTCCGGGAGGCTCTGGTGCGAAGCTGCCGGCTGACGGTGGTGCACGCCTGTAACACGGCATTGGGGGTTCCCGCCCCACCGCCGGCTCCGTCGTGGTACGCCCTGGAGGCCCATCGGCGCCCGCCCGCCCAGGTGCTCGACGACGCCCTGCGCGGCCTGGGGGAGCGGCATCGCGAAGCCAGGGTGAGCCCCAGGGTGATCGAGGGCCCGGCCCGCCGAGCGCTGCTGGACGCGGCGTCGGAGGCGGACCAGCTGGTCCTCGGCGCCCGTAGACGACTGGGACACCTCGGCCTGCAACTCGGGCTGATCAACCATGCGCTGCTGCATCACGCGCCGTGCCCCGTCGCCGTCGTTCCCCAGATATGACCGACATGACCGCGGTCCACGGAGACGTCCCGAGCCGGCAGCCGGCGGATCCGGGCCGGAAACCGGCCGGACAGGGACCTTCGGCCCTGTGCCCCGGACCCGCTGTCGTCAGACCGTGTGAGCAGGTGGAGCACGCCGGCAAGTCGCTGGAGGCCCGGTCATGAGCGCTCAAGGTTCGCCGTACACATCCGGTCCGCCCCCGCGGCGAGGCGATCACGAGCCCAAGGGCGCGAACTCGCTGCGACGTGCTTCCGACAGGTTCGAATGCTGGTTCCGCCGCGCCCTGATCGTCGCTCTCGTCCTCGGCCTGCCCGCCGTCGCGGTCGGCGTGGGGCTGGCGGCCTACGACGCGTCGATGCGCACCGTGCGGGCCCAGGCGGCGGAGCGGCATCGGATCACCGCCCGCGTGACAGCCGGCGTCGAGAGCGACGACGGCTGGGCGAAGCGAGCGGCGCAGGTCCGCTGGACCGACAGGGACGGCCGCGTACGGACGGGTGCGGTCCTGGTGAAGCCGGGGACGCCCCGAGGAACCACCGTGCGGGTGTGGGTGACCGGGGACGGAACCGTCACCACGGCGCCGGCGAGCACGCTCGACGCGAGGGCCGGCGGCTCGCTGGTGGGTGGATTGGCGGCGTTCGGCGTGGCCGCCGGGTCCTACGCGGCCTGGGCGGGCGTACGCCTGCTCCTCGACCGGAGAAGGTACGCGCAGTGGGACACCGAATGGGACCTGGTGGAACCCCAGTGGTCCGCGCGTTTCCACCGGTGACGCAAGGTGACCGGCCCGGATCGCAGCGGTCCGTGACGACGTGAGGAGGCAAGCGATGCCGCACACGCTGGAGTGGAGGGTTCGTCTTCACCTGTTCGAGGACGACGACGGTACGACGAAGGCACAGCTGGTCCTGGACACCGGCACGACAGAACTCACCGGCCACGGGACCGCGCACTGCCACCCGGCGGACGCGAACGTGCCGGAGATCGGCGACGAGCTCGCCGCGGGCCGGGCCATGAACGACCTCGCCCAGCTGCTGCTGAAGACCGCCGAGCGCGACATCGAGGGCATGGGCGCGGCCCGGCCGCGCAGTCGACAGACGGCCGGCTGGCCCACGTGACCGACGGTGACACGGCGGAGGCGGACTTCCGGCGGCCCACCTCGGCGCAACCCCGGCCCGACGACTCCCGAAGGGGGTTCCGGTGAATCGGACAGCACCATCCGACGAGCGGGTGGCTTCCCTGGTACGCGACGCGGTGGCCGCCCCGTCGATGCACAACGCGCAGCCCTGGCGATTCCGCTATCTCCGGAGCAGCCGGATCTTCGAGGTGTGGGCCGATTTCGAGCGCGCCATGCCGCACTCCGACCCCGACACCCGCGGCCTGCATCTCGGCTGCGGCGCCGCCCTGCTCAACCTGCGGGCCGCCGTCGTCCACGAGGGCTGGCACCCGGAAACCCGGCTCCTGCCCGACCTCACCGACCGCGCACTCCTCGCGAGCGTGCGGTTGGCCGGCCGTACGAACGACGAGAGCGGCCTCGACACGCTGTATCCGGCGATCCACCGGCGGCACAGCAGCCGCTACCCGTTCGAGGAGAGACAGATCCCGGAGGCCGTGCGGGACGCTCTCGTCGCGGCCGCCCGCGCCGAGGGAGCGGCACTGATGTTTCCCACCTCGTGGCATCTCCGGGAAGTGCTGGAACTGGTCCAGGAAGCCGAGGCACGCAACATCGCCGACCCCGGCAGCGACCAGGACCTGGCCCGGTGGACACGTGTCGACGCCCCTGCGGTGAGTACCGCCGACGACGGGGTTCCGCACTACGCCTTCGGACCGCGCAAGCGCGGGGGAAGGGCACCCGTGCGTGACTTCGCGGGCGCTCGGCAGGTGGCGGGACGGGACACGGCGGACTTCGAACAGACCCCGCAGCTGGCCCTCATCAGCACGGACCACGACCGTCCGCAGGACTGGCTCCGCGCCGGCCAGGCCATGCAGCGCGTGCTGCTCCTGGCCACCCACGAGGGTCTCTCCAGTTCCTTCGTCACCCAACCCGTCGAATGGACCGACCTTCGCTGGCCGTTGCGCGACCCGACCAGCGGGACGGGCTGCACACAGGTTCTGCTGCGCCTCGGCTACGGCCCCAAGGGCCCCGGCGTACCCCGCCGCCCCGTGTCGGAGGTACTCGACATCGAACCCTGACCCGACCGGCCACGACCCGGGGGCGCCGCTCGCACACGCGCCACCGGACGGCGTGTCGCGGCGCCGCGCGGGCAGTGCGACGGTAGGCACAGGGTCCTCGTCCCCCATCGGGTCCGAGGTTCGCCGAGTGGGCCGGGCTCCCACCGATCCGAACGGAGGAGAGGCGACGGATGGCGGAATGGACGTGGGAGTGGGAGGGCTACGACCCCGCCGCCGAACGGCTGCGCGAGTCGCTCTGCACGCTCGGCAACGGCTATGTCGCCACGCGGGGCGCGATGCCCGAGTGCCGGGCCGGCCTGGTGCACTATCCGGGGACCTACGCGGCCGGGTGCTACAACCGCGCGACGTCCACCGTGGCCGGCCGTCAGGTGGTGAACGAGGACCTGGTCAACCTCCCGAACTGGCTGCTCCTGCGGTTCCGCCTGCGCCGCGCCGGGGGAACCTGGGGCCCGTGGTTCTCCCCGGACCGGCACACCCTCCTGGACCACCGGCACACCCTGGATCTGCGCCGCGCGACCCTCACCCGCACCTTCCGCCTCCGGGACAAGGAGGCCGGCGTGGTCGCCGTCGAGCAGACCCGCCTGGTCCACATGGGCGATCCGCACCTGGCGGCACTGCGGACGGTGTTCACCTGCGAGGACCGGGCGGGCGAGGTCGAGATCGAGTCGAGCCTCGACGGCGAGGTGACCAACGGCAACGTGCACCGCTATCGCGCGCTCGACCACCACCACCTCACCCGGGTGCGGACCGGGGCGAGGGATCCCCGCACCGTCTGGCTGACCTGCCGGACCAGCACCTCCGACATCGGTGTGGCCATGGCAGCCCGGACGATCGTCGCCGACCGCTCGGTGGCCTCGTCGGAGCTGCGCCCCGCCCGCCACCGCGCCGTCCACCGCCTGGTGGTCCCCCTCGCCCCCGGCCGGCCGGTCGCCGTGGAGAAGACCGTGGCACTGCACACCTCACGCGACCCGGCGATCAGCGACCCGCTCGGGGCGGTGCTCGACCGGGTGTCGGCGGCGGCGGACTTCCCGGGCCTGCTGGACTCCCACGGCGCGGCCTGGGAGCGGTTGTGGCGGCGCGCGGAGATCGAGGTGCCCGGCCGGGCTGGGCGCGTGCTGCGCCTGCACCTCTTCCATCTCCTGCAGACGCTGTCCCCGCACACCGCCGACCTGGACGTGGGCGTCCCGGCCCGGGGCCTGCACGGCGAGGCGTACCGGGGCCATGTCTTCTGGGACGAGCTGTTCGTGCTGCCGTACCTCAACCTGCACTTCCCGGAGGTCTCCCGGGCGCTGCTGAACTACCGGTACCGGCGCCTCCCGCAGGCCTGCCGGGCCGCCGCCGCGAACGGCCGGGCCGGGGCGATGTACCCGTGGCAGAGCGGCAGCGACGGCCGCGAGGAGACCCAGGAGTGGCATCTCAACCCCCGGTCGGGACGCTGGCTGCCGGACCACTCCCGGCTCCAGTACCACGTGGGCTCGGCGATCGCCTACGACGTCTGGCAGTACTGCGAGGCCACCGGGGACACCGAGTTCCTGCACACCAAGGGCGCCGAGATGCTGCTGCAGATCGCCCGCTTCTGGGCGGACCTCGCGGACTTCGACCCGGAGACGAAGCGCTACCACTTGCGCGCGGTCGTCGGCCCCGACGAGTACCACGACGCCTACCCGGGGGCAGCCCTGCCGGGGCTGGAGGACAACGCGTACACCAACGTCACCGCCGCCTGGGTGCTCGGCCGTGCCCTGGACCTTGTGCGGCGCCTGCCCGCCTGGCGCCGCGAGGAACTGCGCGATCGCGTCCGGCTGGACGGCGACGAGCTCCTGAAGTGGGAGGAGGTCTCCCGACGGTTGTGGGTGCCGTTCCACCGCGGTGTCGTCAGCCAGTTCGAGGGCTACGACGATCTGGCCGAGCTGGACTGGGACGCCTACCGGAGGCACTACGACGACATCCGGCGGCTCGACCGGATCCTGGAGGCCGAGGGTGACACGGTCAACCGTTACAAGGCGTCCAAGCAGGCAGACGTCCTCATGCTCGGCCATCTCTTCTCCCCGGCCGAGCTGCGGGGGCTGTTCGAACGTCTCGGCCACGACCTGGACGACGAGGTCTGGCGCAGGACCGTCGACTACTACCTCCGACGCACCAGCCACGGTTCCACGCTCAGCGGTCTCGTCCACGGCCTGGTCCTGGCCAGGGCCAGACGGGCCGATGCCTGGAACTACGTGCGGGAGGCCCTGGAGGCGGACATCGCCGACATCCAGGGTGGCACGACCGGCGAGGGCATCCATCTCGGGGCGATGGCCGGGACCCTCGACCTGGTCCAGCGCGGCCTGACGGGACTCCAGACCCGCGAGGACGCCCTGTGGCTGGACCCGGTGCCTCTTCCGGCGCTCTCCGAGTACGGGTTCTCGCTGCGCTATCGCGGCCACTGGGGGGTGCGCATACGGCGCCTGAGCGGGCGGCTGCGGATCGGCGTGCCCGGCTCGGAGGAGTCAGCCCTTCGGGTGGTGCTGGCCGACCGGGCCGTGACCGTCGCGCCGGGGGAGACCTGCACGCTCGTTCTGCGGGCGGAAGATGCGGGCGGCTGACCGCGGCCTGCCCGCCGCACCCTCACCCGCCCCGGGCCCGGGCGCGGGTCTCCGTCCGTCGGACAGGGCCGTGGGGAGACACGGATGAAGTGGTTGGTCTCGCTGGTCGGCGCGGGGCTCGTCATGATCACCCTGCGGGACCTGTTCCACACCCTCTGGCACCCCACACGCCACGGCGGGCTGAGCCGCCTCGTGATGACGGCGCTCTGGCGGCTCGCCCGGCGGTTCCGTGCGCCCGGGCGCGTGGTCGGGCTCGTCGGGCCGCTCGCCATGGTCACGGTGGTGGGCATGTGGGCCGCCACCGTCGTCCTGGGCTGGGCGATCGTCTACTGGCCCCACATGCCCGGGGCGTTCACCTTCTCCGCCGGTTCCAAGGCGGCACAGGAGCCGGCGCTGCTCGACTCCGTGTACCTGTCGCTCGTCACGGTGGCCACCCTCGGGCTCGGTGACATCGCCCCCGACGACGGCTGGCTCCGCCTGGTCTCGCCGCTCGAAGCCCTCGTCGGCTTCGCCCTCCTGACGGCCACCGTCTCCTGGGTGCTGGAGGTCTATCCGGCGCTGACCCGCAGGAGGGTCCTGGCCATCCGGCTGGCCCTGTTGCGCGACGCGGAACCGACGGGGCGACAGATCGACTGCACCGCCGGAGCGCTGCTGCTGGAGAGCCTCGCCACCGAGGTCGCACGGGTCCGCATCGACTTCACCCAGTACGCCGAGGCGTACTACTTCCACGACGGGGAGGACCACGCCTCGTTCGCGGCCATGGTCGGTTACGCCGTCGTGCTGGCCCAGCGCGGGCAGGCGGCGGGACGGCCGGAGGTGCGACTGGCCGGTGCGCTGCTGGCCGGCGCGTTGAAGGACCTCGCCGCCATCCTCGACCAGCGCTTCCTCCATACGGGCGGTCCGCCGACGGACGTGTTCGCCGCGTACGCCGCCGACCACGGCCGCGACAGCGTGCGGCCCTGACCCGGCGACGGCCATGGCCGCCGACCGGGGCGCGTCTCAGGTGACCGATTCGGACTGAGGGTGTCCGAGCCCTTTCGATACACCGATGTATTGGATACATTCGCGTATCGAACGGAGGTTTGGTCATGGCGACGGAGCAGAACGGGCGTGCGGCCGTGCGGGTCACCAGGCGCCGGGTGCGGACGCGGGCCAACCTGCTCGACGCCGCCTTCGCCGTGTTCGCCGCCAAAGGTTTCGGGCGGGTCTCCATCGAGGAGGTCTGCGAGGCCGCCGGCTACAGCCGGGGCGCCTTCTACTCCAACTTCGGCACCCTGGACGAGCTGTTCTTCGCGCTCTACCGGGAGCGCGCCGAACTGATCGCCCAGCAGGTCGCCGACGCCCTCGCCGGCGACGGCCCGGACCTCGACGTGCCGGCCTCCGTGGACCGCGTCACCGAGGTGCTGCTCCTCGACCTGGACTGGCTGCTGGTGAAGACGGACTTCCTGGTGCACGCGGCCCGCGATCCGGCCGTGGCGCAGACCCTCCTCGAACACCGGGCCAGGCTGCGCCGCGCGATCGCCGACCGGCTCGCCCCGGCCCGCGGCCACACGGCCCTGCCCGCCGTCCTCGGCGACGCCGACGCCGCCGCCCATGCGGTCGTCGCCGCGTACGACGGGGTCACCACCCAACTGCTGCTGGACAAGGACGTGGACGGCGCCCGCGCCTGGCTCAAGCAACTCCTCACCGCGCTGCTGACCGACGGCAGCACCCCTCCCGAATGTTCCGAATGAGAAAGGCAACGGTCGCCATGGACGCGGACGTCATCGTCGTCGGAGCGGGCCTCGCGGGCCTCGTCGCGGCGCACGAACTCACCAGCAGGGGCAGACGGGTCGCCCTGGTCGACCAGGAGAACGCCGCCAACCTCGGCGGACAGGCGTTCTGGTCCTTCGGCGGGCTGTTCCTCGTCGACTCCCCGGAGCAGCGCCGCCTCGGTGTCAAGGACTCCCTCGACCTCGCCTGGAGCGACTGGCAGGGCAGCGCGCGGTTCGACCGCACCGAGGACGAGGACTCCTGGGCGGTGCGCTGGGCGCGGGCCTATGTGGAGTGGGCGGCGGGGGAGAAGCGCACCTGGCTCACCGGCCACGGCATCAGCCTGCTGCCCACCGTCGGCTGGGCCGAGCGCGGCGACCTGCGTGCCGACGGGCACGGCAACTCCGTCCCCCGTTTCCACGTCGCCTGGGGCACCGGCACCGGCGTCGTCGAGCCGTTCGTCCGGTACGCCAAGCAGGCGGCGAAGGACGGGCTGCTGACCTTCCACCACCGCCACCGCGTCGACGAGCTGGTCCTCGAGGACGGCGCCGCCCGCGGAGTGCGCGGCACGGTCCTGGCCGCCGACGACTCCGCGCGCGGAGTCGCCTCCAACCGCGACCCGATCGGCGACTTCGAGCTGACCGCCCAGGCGGTGGTCGTCACCAGCGGCGGCATCGGCGCCAACCACGAGATCGTCCGCCGCTACTGGCCCGAACGCCTCGGCACCCCGCCCGCCGAGATGGTCACCGGCGTCCCCGCCTACGTCGACGGCCGCATGCTCGACATCAGCGCCGAGGCCGGCGTCCGGCTGGTCAACCGCGACCGTATGTGGCACTACACCGAGGGCGTCCAGAACTGGGACTCCATCTGGCCCGGCCACGGCATCCGCATCCTGCCCGGCCCGTCCTCGATGTGGTTCGACGCCCTGGGCCGCCGGCTGCCCGACCCGTGCCTGCCGGGCTACGACACCCTCAACACGCTCAAGTACCTTCGTACCACGGAGGACATCGCCGGATACGACCACTCCTGGTTCGTCCTCAGCCAGAAGATCGTCGAGAAGGAGTTCGCCCTCTCCGGCTCCGAGCAGAACCCCGACATCACCGCCAAGGACCGCCGGGCCGTCCTGCGTGACCGGCTCCTCGGCAAGGGCGCCCCCGCCCCCGTGCAGGCGTTCCTCGACCACGGCGCCGACTTCGTCATGGCCGACACCCTCGACCGGCTCGTCGAGAAGATGAACGCCCTGACCGACAAGCCGTTGCTCGACGCGGACGTGCTGCGCCGCCAGATCCGGGCCCGCGACCTGCAGATCGACAACCCGTACAGCAAGGACGCCCAGGTGCAGGGCATCCGCAACGCCCGCCGCTACATCGGCGACCGCCTCGGCCGGGTCGCGACGCCGCACCGCATCCTCGACCCCCAGGCCGGCCCGCTGATCGCCGTCAAGCTGCACGTCCTCACCCGCAAGACCCTCGGCGGCATCCAGACCGACCTGGACTCGCGCGCCCTCGGCCTCGACGGGCGGCCCGTCGAGGGTCTGTACGCGGCGGGCGAGGTGGCCGGCTTCGGCGGCGGCGGCGTCCACGGCTACAACGCCCTGGAAGGCACCTTCCTCGGCGGCTGCCTCTTCTCGGGCCGGGCGGCGGGCCGCGCGGCAGCCGAGCAGACCGCCTGAACGGCCGGCGGCACTAGGGGGTGTTTCGAAAGTCCCGCACAGCACCCACGGCGCCCGGCACGCTCCCCCAGAGGGGGCGCCCCCCACTCGCCGCACCGGCCGAAAGCCCAAGTACGTTCAGTACGAGGGCTTCCGTCCGGCACACCGAGAGCACGCACCGGACACCGCGGGCACCGCACAGGACTTTCGGAACACCCCCTAGCCGAGCAGCCGCAGCAGGACCGCCGCGTGGCTCTCCTCCCAAGTCTTCGCGGCCGTCAACAGGGTGACCGGTCCCTCTTCGGCCAACGCCCTCACGTGGTCCAGGAGTTCGGCCGCCTCCCCGGCGGCCAGCTCCGCCTCGTACCGGCGGGCGAACTCCTCGTACGACCCCTCGCCCGCGTGGTAC
Source organism: Streptomyces sp. NPDC049687 (assembly GCF_044465285.1). Taxonomy (NCBI): domain Bacteria; kingdom Bacillati; phylum Actinomycetota; class Actinomycetes; order Kitasatosporales; family Streptomycetaceae; genus Streptomyces; species Streptomyces sp. NPDC049687. The sequence goes on along the minus strand of NZ_JBITLN010000002.1, from coordinate 37,208 downwards.
CAGCGGCGCAACTCGGTCGACGGGGTCATGGCCTTGGGCCACTCGTCGACGCGGGCCGCCTCCTTGGCCAGGCCCCGCGGCCACAGCCGGTCGACGAGGACACGCACGCCGTCCTCGGCCTCGGGCGGTTCATAGACACGGCGCACGCGGACACTCATGCCGCCGAGCCTAGATCCTGTCGGGAGCCGCCTCGCGACGCCGCGCGGCTTGACCCGTCGAAGGGGGAATACGGGCAGCTCGTTGCCTACTCTGAGGATCGTCTGATCATCTGCCACCCCCCCAAGGAGCGCACGTGACCCACCCCCGCAGACGCCCCGCCCCGCTGAGCCGCGAAGCCGTCGTCGCCACCGTCCCGATCGCCGTGGCGGCCCTGCTCACGGCGGCCGGACCCGCCACCGCGGCCGGTACGGCGGGCGCCTCCGGCGTCGGCGACCCGTACTTCCCGCTCGCCGGAAACGGGGGATACCACGTCTCCCACTACGGTCTGACGCTCGGTTACGACCCGAGCAGCCGTCACCTCACCGGCAAGGCCGTCCTCACCGCCCGCGCCACCCAGCGGCTGACCCGCTTCGACCTCGACCTCAAGGGCCTGGAGATCACCGGTCTGACGGTCGATCACGTCAAGGCCGGGTACAGGCGCGACGGGCAGGAACTCGTCGTCACCCCAGCCCGGCCCCTGCGCAAGGGCCGGCCCTTCCACGTCACCGTCACCTACAGCGGCAAGCCCGGCCCGGTCACCGACCCCGACGGCTCCCTCGACGGCTGGATCCCCACCGACGACGGGGCCTTCGTCGCCGGTGAACCGCAGGGCGCCATGACCTGGTTCCCGGCCAACAGCCACCCCCTCGACAAGTCCTCCTACGACATCACCATCACCGTCCCCGAGGGCCGCACCGCCGTCTCCAACGGCGTTCTGCTCGGGCAGCGCACACAGAACGGGAAGACCACCTTCCGGTGGCGGCAGAAGGAACCCATGGCCGCCTACCTCGCGACCGCGACCGTAGGGAAGTTCAAGGTCAAGCAGTACACGACCCGTGACGGCATCAAGGTCTACGACGCCGTCGACGCCCGCGAGGCCGCCACCGCCGCGCCCGTGCTGAAGAAGCTGCCGTCCGTGCTGGAGTGGGAGAGCAAGCTGTTCGGGCCCTACCCGTACCGCGCCGCCGGCTCCGTCGTCGACCACGCGCCGAACGTCGGCTACGCCCTGGAGACCCAGACCCGCCCGGTGTACGACAGCGCCCCCGACCTGAGCACCCTCGTGCACGAGAGCGCCCACCAGTGGTTCGGCGACTCCGTCTCCCTCACCTCCTGGAAGGACATCTGGCTCAACGAGGGCTTCGCCACCTACGCCGAGTGGCTCTACGCCGAGCAACACGGCGGCGACAGCGCCCAGAAGACCTTCGACGCCCTGTACGCCCGTCCCGCCACCGACGGCCTGTGGAAGTTCCCGCCCGGCAACCCCGGCGGCGGCGCCAACATCTTCGGCACCCCCGTCTACGCGCGCGGCGCCATGGCCCTGCACGCCCTGCGCACCGCCGTCGGCGACCGCGTCTTCCTGCGCGTCCTGCGCGCCTGGGCCGTTCAGCACCGCTACGGCCACGGCACGACGGCCCAGTTCGAGCGGCTGGCGGAGCGCAAGTCGGGGAAGGACCTCGGTCAGTTGTTCAAGACGTGGCTGTACGCTCAGGGCAAGCCCACCCACCCGTAGCGGCCGAACGGGCCCCGGAATCTGACGAGTTCCACACACCTGTCGGCCAAGGTCGATTCATGATCACGCACCGACACCGTGCCGCGCTGCTCGCCGCCTCCCTCCTGCTCACGGGATGCGCCGGCGGCGCGGCGGCCACCTCCGGCCCCCAGGCCCCGGTGACGACCTCCGCCGCACCGAGCACCGCCGTGCCCTCGGTCTCCCCCGAGGGCACGCCGCAGCTCATACCGGGTCTGGGGCCGAGGACCCGGTCCCAGGTGCCGGAGAAGGCGCGGCAGGTGGTCGTGGTCACCGGCCGCGGCAAGGACTCCCCGCTCTCCACGGTCGTCCTCTACCGGCGCACCGAGGCCGGCTGGCAGACCAAAGAGCGCTGGTCCGCGCACAACGCGCTGCACGGCTGGAGCGACCACCACATGGGCGGCGACCTGCGCTCACCCATCGGCGTCTTCGGCCTCACCGACGCCGGCGGCCTCCTCGCCGACCCCGGCACGAAACTGCCGTACGACCAGGGCGGCGGCTTCCGCTCGCCGGGAACCGGATTCGAGGGCGAGCCGCTGGCAGGGTCCTTCGACTACGTTGTCGCCATCAACTACAACCGCGAGCCCGGCACTTCACCGCTGGACTGGACCCGACCGCTCGGCACGCAACGCGGGGGCGGGATCTGGTTCCACGTCGATCACGGCGGTCCGACCCACGGGTGCGTGAGTATCGCCAAGGACGACATGAGGGAACTCCTGCGCACGCTCGACCCCGCCCTGCACCCGGTCGTCGTCATGGGCGATCATGCCTCTCTGGCCCGCTGAGGAAGGGTGGTTGCCCCGTGTGCGCACATGTACTGGTCGCCGAGGACGACGCGATGCAGGCCGAGCTGATCCGGCGTTCGCTGCTCGCCGAGGGCCACACCGCCACCGTCGTCCACGACGGGCCCGCCGCCGTGGAAGCGGCCCGCAGGCTCGGACCCGACCTCGTCGTCCTCGACCTGATGCTGCCGGTCCTGGACGGCTTCGCGGTCTGCCGGGCGCTGCGCCGAGAGGACGACATCCCCGTACTGATGCTCACCGCCCGCGCCGCCGAGGACGACGTCCTGCTCGGCCTGGAGGTGGGCGCCGACGACTACATGACCAAGCCGTACAGCCCGCGCGAGCTGATGGCCCGGATCCGGACCGTGCTGCGGCGCAGCGGACGGGCCGCCGAGCGGCGTGAGGATCCCGTGCTGCGCGCTGCCGGGATCGTCGTCGACCCGTTACGGCACGAGGTGCACTGCGACGGGGTGCCGGTGGAGTGCACCCCCGCCGAGTTCCAGATCCTGCTCGCCCTCACCGGAGAACCCGAACGGGTCTTCTCCCGAAGGCAGTTGCTGCAGTGCACCCGCGGCTTCGACCGGTCCTCCACCGAACGCGCCATCGACGTGCACGTCATGAACCTGCGCCGGAAGGTCGAGACCGACCCGCGCCGACCCGTACGGCTGCTCACCGTGTTCGGCGTCGGCTACAAGCTCAGCGGCGGCCGCCCGTGAAGCGCATACCCCTGCGCAAGCGGCTGCTGGTGCGGCTGCTGTTCGCCTCCGTCCTGATCGCCGTCTGCTCCGTGGCCGCCACGGCCTGGCTGGCGGTGGCCACCACCACCCGGGCGCTGCGGGAGGAGCAGGGCCAGGCACTCGCCGACGACATGGACATCCTGGCCGAGCTCAGCGGGTACGCCGCCACCCACGCCGACTGGACGGGCGTCGAGGCCACCGTCCGCGATCTGTCCGCGAAGACCGGCCGGCGGATCGCCCTGACCACCGCCGACCGCACCCCGATCGCCGACTCCGCACCCCGTGGTGCCTCCCTGCCGCCCCGCGCCGCCGCCACCGTCGACCCCTTGAGCACCGACACCTACACCGAACGCGGCGCCCAGCTCAGCGGCGTCGACCCGCGCGTGGTCGGCCCCTACCGGCTCACCTCCGGCGAGCGGGCCGAACTGGATGCCATGGCCACCAAACAGCGGACCTGCTTCGCGCGCCTCGGCTACGACATGACCATCACCCACACCCCCGGCGGCCGGCCGGTGCTCACCGCCGACGACGGCTCCGCCAAGCCGCCCTATGCCGCCGACGAATGCTCGATCGACGCGCTCGGCGCACCGATGCCCACCGAGCAGAAGGCCTTCGACGCGCTTCAGGCACGAGTCGAGGCCTGTCTCCCCGGCGACGGCGAGGACCGCTCCCCGCCGCTCCTCCTCGCCCCGGTCACCGGCGGCGCCGGCATGGCCCCCTCCGTGTCCTCGAAGTTCGGCCAGGTCGTCGGCGACAAGACCCTGCGCTCCCTGCAGAAGTGCCTCGCCGACTCCCGCATCGAGCAGCTCGACCCGTACGTCGCCCCCGCCGCCGAACTCTTCCTCGGCGGCGGGAACGACTCCGCGGCACCCCGTTGGAACATGTCCCCGGCCAACAAGGCGAAGGTCGTGGGCACGGCCGGGGCGGTGCTCGCCCTCACCGTCGCCGTGTCAGCCGTCGTCGCCACCCGCCTCGTACGGCCGTTGCGCGCCCTGACGGAGGCCGCCCAGCAGCCCCCGGACAGCCACGCGCGCGTACCCGTCACCACCCGCGACGAGACCGGCATCCTCGCGGAGGCCTTCAACGACCTCGCCGAGCGCCGCGAACGCCTGGAAGTCCAGCGCAAGGCCCTCGTCGCCGACGTCGCCCACGAGCTGCGCAGTCCGCTCACCAACATCCGCGGCTGGCTGGAGGTCACCCGCGACGGGCTCGTGGAGCCCGATCCCGAGCTGCTCGGCGCCCTCCACGAGGAGGCACTGCTCCTCCAGCGGGTCATCGACGACCTGCGCGATCTCGCCGCCGCCGACGCCGGCACCCTGCGGCTGCACCGCGAACCCGTCCCCGCCGACGACCTCCTCGCCCAGGTGGCCGCCGCCCACAGCGTCGCCGCCCAGGCCGCCGGAGTCGCCCTGCGCACCGAGACCGACGGCACCCCCTGGCTGGACGCGGACCCGGTCCGTCTGCGCCAGGCTCTCGGCAACCTCGTCACCAACGCCGTACGGCACACCCCGCCCGACGGCACGGTCACGCTGACCGCCCGGCGCGACGGCGAGGACGTGGTCCTGGCGGTCGCGGACACCGGCACCGGTATCGCGGCCGAGGACCTGCCGCACGTGTTCGACCGGTTCTGGCGAGCGGAGAAGTCCCGCAGCCGCCGTACCGGAGGCAGTGGGCTCGGTCTGCCGATCGTGCGGCAGCTGACGGCCGCCCACGGCGGCACCGTCGAGGCCGCGAGCACACCCGGGACGGGCAGTGTCTTCACCCTGAGGCTGCCCGCCGCCACCGCGCCCTCCGAGTGCTGAGCCGGGGGTTCCGGATCGGACGGGCGGGTACTCCGATCGTCTGACCGAAGGAGGAGACGAAACGGGAGGTCACCATGGACTCGTCGGACTGTCTGCCGGTCATCCGCACCCTGGCCGAGCTCACCGATCTGGTCGAGCGCCACCGGGGCGGTCTCTACGTCCGATGGTCGCGTGGCCCCGCGGCCGACCTCAGGGCCACGAGCAGCACCGACGACCTCACCGGCGTGCCCCTGCCGGGTCTGTCCGCGAACCCCCTCGATGTCGCCGAGTGGTGGGGCGACCGATCGCTCACCCTATGGGTCGCCCGGCGGCTGCACGACTACGCGCATCTGCCGCACGACAAGGGCGAGGGTGTCCGGCCCTGGGTCCTGAGCGGGAAGGAGGCCGGCCGGGGGCCCGACAACGAGCCCCTCGTGGGCGACGTGCGCCCCCGGTGCTGGATCGGCCCGGAGGTCATCGAGGAGGCGCGCACCGAGGTCGAGCGGCAGGAGGCGCACTGGGGGCCGCTGCGGCGGTCATGAACCTCGCCGTACCTTGGCACGCCGCTTGATCGCGCGCCGTTCCGCCTCGCTCGTGCCGCCCCACACCCCGAGGGTCTGGTCCGTCTCCATGGCCCATTCCAGACAGGGCTCCCGCACTGGGCAGCGTCGGCAGACGGCCTTCGCCTGTTCCGCCTGGAGCAGGGCCGGTCCCGAGGTGCCGATCGGGAAGAAGAGGTCGGGGTCCTCGTGGCGGCACGCCGCATGCTGTCGCCAGTTGTCCATCGAAGTCACCTGCGATCGAGGTCGTATGTGCTTTTCCGGATGCTTGCTCATGGTCGGGTCACCGCAGGGGCGAGGGTGAAACGGACCGGGGCACGAAAGACGGATCACCGCTCGGGCTTGCGCCACATCCTGATCTCGGTCGCGGGAAGCCGCTCCGCGAAGCCGCTCTCGGGCCCCGCCTGCCGCAGCAGCGCACGCAGATCCCGCTCGAAGTCCGCCAGCCTGTCGCCGAACAGGTGGGGCGCGGAGTCGGACCGGGAGAAGACCCACGCGACGATGTCGTCCGGGGCGCGGTCGACGACTTGTCCTCCGGGCACGACAAGGCGCTCGAAGTCCACGAAGCTGGCGCGAGCGATGACGAGCTCCTCCCCGCCCGGTGTGCCGTTGACGAGCACTCCCCGCCCCGCACGGCGGACCGGGCCGAGGTACCGGCGGACCAGGTCGCCGATCCGGTCGTACGGGGGCGCGGGGAGCGGCGCCGGCTGCGGAGACGGGCTCTTGAGGTCGCTGATGTGGACGAACCTGCCTCCCGGCTCCAGCATCTCCAGCACGGTGGCCGCGACACGATCGCGGTCCGTCCAGTGGAAGGACTGGGCGAACACCACGACCCGGAACTCGCCCAGCCCGGCCGGCAGCTCCTCGGCGCGGGCGGCCACCCACCGTGCGTTGGCCACCCCGCGACGCCGGGCCCGCCGCTCGGCCTCGGCCAGCATGTCCTCGTCCGGGTCGACGCCGACCGCCTCGGCGAAGAACCGCGCCATCGGGAGCAGCACGATGCCCGGTCCGCAGCCGACGTCGAGGAGCCGGCCCCGGCCGTCCAGGCCGAGGGCGTCGGCCAGGGCGTCGGCGAAACCCGGAGCGTACGGGAGCCGGCCGCGCTCGTAGTGGGCCGCGCTGCCCCGGAACAGGGTGCTGTCCCACTGCCATCCCTCGGGCATGCCGGTCCCACTCCTCGGGTCGGCGCAGCCGTCGGCGGCCACGCGTGCGTCGCCCCAATCTGCCAGACCGGGCGAGCCCCCGCACCGGCATTTCACTGCTCCGGCAGACCCCACGGGGAGCCGGGCGCGGTGAGCAGGTCGAGGCAGGGGCGGGCCGGGAACCCACGGGCCCAGGACCCCCGTGGCGGACGGAAGGGAGGTCCGGTTCAGCGTCTGAGGGTCCGCGCCGCCGCCTCCGCCACCGCGTCGGCCACCGCCGCCAGCGCGGGCGAGTCGAGCTTCCACTGCTGCCAGTACAGGGGGACGTCCAGCGGGCGGTCGGGCGCGAGGGAGACCAGTCGGCCCGCCTCGAGCAGGGCGCCGCCCTGCACCTCGGGCACCATGCCCCAGCCGAACCCGGCCACGACCGCGTCCACGAAACCCTCCGAGGTCGGTACGGCGTGCCGTACCGGACTGGCGCCGGCGGCACCCCGCCGCAGCCCGCGCACGAACGCGTCCTGAAGGTCGTCGCTCCGGTCGAAGGTCATCACCGGTGCCCGGGCCAGGGCCTCGTGCAGGGGGTCGTCGTCGAGATGGCGGGCGACGAAGTCCGCACTCGCGGCGGCCAGGTAGCGCATCGTGCCCAGGGCCCGCACGGAACACCCGGTCACGGGTTCCGGCGACGAGGTGACAGCGGCCATGACCAGTCCCTCGCGCAGCAGTGCCGCCGTGCGGGTCTCGTCCTCCCGGTGCAGTTCGAAGCAGAGCGGCGGTTCCTGCGACACGCGGGACAGTGCCGGCAGGAACCAGGTCGCGAGGGAGTCCGCGTTCACCGCGACCGTCACCCGTGTCGGCTCCCCGGCGCCGCTCATGCCCAGCTCGGACCGCGTGTCGCGCTCGAGCCGGGCCAGCTGCCGGGCGAACCGGACGACGATCTCCCCGGACTCCGTCGGCCGTACCGGCTTGGTGCGCAGGAGCAGAACGCGGCCCGTGCGCTGCTCCAGCGCCTTGACGCGCTGACTCACCGCTGACGGAGTCACGTGCAGGGCGGCGGCCGCCGCGTCGAACGTGCCCTCGTCCACCACGGCGAGCAGCGTGCGCACCTGATCCAGCGGAAGGTCGATCATCACAAGAGCTAATGATACGTAAGAACCTTTAGCTGTACGCGCAGTGATCGCCTCCCTAGCGTGGAGGCCATGTCCACCGCACTCGCCGCCGCGGCCGCAGGCTTCGGCACCGGTCTCTCGCTCATCGTCGCCATCGGCGCCCAGAACGCCTTCGTCCTGCGGCAGGGGATCCGCCGTGACTCCGTGCTCGCCGTCGTCGGCATCTGCGCCCTCTCCGACGCGGTCCTCATCGGCCTGGGCGTGGGAGGCGTGGGCGCCCTGGTGGTGGCCTGGCCCGGAGCGCTGACCGCGGTCGGCTGGATCGGCGGCGCGTTCCTGCTCGGGTACGGGCTGCTCGCCGCCCGGCGGGTGGTCCGGCCCGGTACGGACGCCCTGCGCACGGACGGCGAGGCCGCGGGCTCGCGCCGCCGGGCCGTGCTCACCTGTCTGGCGCTGACCTGGCTCAATCCGCACGTCTACCTCGACACGGTCTTCCTGCTCGGTTCGATCGCCGCCGACCGCGGCGCGCTGCGCTGGACCTTCGGCCTCGGCGCCGCCCTCGCCAGCCTGTTCTGGTTCGCCGCGCTCGGCTTCGGCGCCCGCCTGCTCGGCCGTTTCCTCACGCGGCCCGCCGCGTGGCGTGTCCTGGACGGTCTGGTCGCCGCCACGATGATCACCCTCGGCGTGCTGTTGGTCATGGGCACCTGAGTCCGCGATGTGAGATTGCATGTCCAAAACAGCCGCGAAACCACAGGAGGTGCTGCGATAGTGGCCCCCGGCCCCCAAAGATGTAGCTAGCAACCAGGAAGCGCGTGGACACCGGCGAGAGCAGTACCGCACCCGAGGTCACCTCCGACGACGGCCCGACTCCCGAAGCCGCCGACCGGCGCGGCTGGCGCCGCTGGGCGATGGACACCCGCCCCCTGCGCCGCCCCGCCTACCGGCGGCTGTGGTCCTCGACCATCGTCACGGCCGTCGGCAGCCAGCTCACCGCCGTCGCCGTGCCCAAGCAGATCTACGACATCACCGGCTCCTCCGCCTGGGTCGGCTACGCCAGCCTCGCCGGCCTCCTGCCCATGGTGGCGTTCGCGCTGTGGGGCGGCGCGGTCGCCGACACCGTGGACCGGCGCAAGCTGCTGATCGTCACCAACAGCGGTATCGCCGTCACCTCGGTGCTGTTCTGGCTCCAGGCGGTCTCGGGCCTGGACTCGGTGGCCGTGCTGATGGTCCTGCTCGCGTCCCAGCAGGCGTTCTTCGGTCTCAACGCGCCCGCCCGCAACGCCTCCATCGCGCGTCTGGTCCCCGCGGACGAACTCGCCGCCGCCAACGCCCTCGGCTCCACCGTGATGCAGACCGGCCTGGTGGCGGGTCCGCTGCTGGCCGGCGCCCTGATCCCGGTGATCGGGCTGCCCGAGCTGTACCTCATCGACGCCCTCGCCCTGTGCGTGACGCTGTGGGCCGTCGTCCGCCTCCCCGCCCTGCCGCCGCTGGCGGCCTCCACCGCCCGGCGTGCCGGGGTGCGCGAGATCGCGGAGGGCTTCCGGTACATGTCCCGGCACAAGGTCCTGCTGCTGTCCTTCCTCGCCGACGTCATCGCCATGGTCTTCGGCATGCCCCGCGCCCTCTTCCCGCAGCTCGCCGCCGAGACGTACGCCCCCTACGGCGAAGGGCTCGCCCTCGGCCTGCTGTTCGCGGCGATCCCCATCGGCGCGGTGCTGGGCGGACTGTTCTCCGGGACGTTCTCGCGTGCGCGCCGGCACGGCTGGATGGTGATCGGCGCGGTCGTCGCCTGGGGCGCCGCGATCACCGGGTTCGGACTGAGCGGCAGTCTGTGGCTCGCGGTGGTGTTCCTGGCCGCCGCCGGCGTCGCCGACATGGTCTCGATGGTCTTCCGCGGAGCCATCCTCCTGTCGGCCGCCACCGACGAGATGCGCGGCCGTATGCAGGGTGTCTTCACGGTCGTCGTCGCGGGCGGCCCCCGCCTCGCCGACGTCCTGCACGGAACGGCCGGCGCCGCCTTCGGCCCCCGCGCCGCGGTCGCCGGCGGCGGCCTGCTGGTCGTCACCGCGATGGTGGCCCTCGCGACCGCCGTGCCGGCCCTGCGGCGCTACCGCATCTGAGACCGGCGGGCCCATGGCTTCACAACGACCGGCGCCGCTGTGTCCCGTACTGCTCCATCAGCCTGTTGCGGGTCATCTCCAGGCGGTGGGCGAGGATCTCGGCCACGATCCGTACCAGCGTCATCCCGAGCGCCGGATCCTCCTCGCAGAGCTTCAGTACGGGCTGCGCCTCGAACTCGTAGGCGCGTACCGGGCTGAAGGCCTCGGCGCCGAAGTCCCACCGGTACGGCGGGAACAGCCAGGACCAGCCGAGCAGGTCCCCGGCGCCGAGGCCGGCGACGGTGACCCGCTGCACGGATGTCACCTGCTGGAAGAGGGAGACCGCGCCGGAGCGGATGACCCAGAAACGGTCGGCCGTGCCGTCGGCCTCGAAGATCCGGGCGTCCTCCGGGAAGGAGACCTCCCGGGCGAGTTCCATCAGGCGCTGGCGCTGGGGCGGGGGAAGGGCGGTCAGCAGTTTGGTCGCTTTGGTCATGGCGCGGGGCTCCTCGCCGGCGATCGGTCGCGGTGCTTTGTCCAAGCCCATTTCAGCCGCTGCCGGCCCGCCGGGCACCTCGGCGGACCCGAATTTCCTCGACAGGGCAGGGAAAAGCCCTGGCTGGACGGGGGAAGCCAGCCAGGGCCGTCAAGGGTGGTGCGGGGGAGGAGGGTGTCCTGCGACTCCGCCGACCACGTATGGATGAACGGTAAACCACTCATGGGGATTCCGCGCAACCGTAAGCCGGTCACGTGACCCGTTTCACTTCGCCTCACGGGGTGTCCTGTGCTTCACGGTCACCCGGCGCCCTGCGCGACGACCCGGATCGTCCGCAGTTCCGGATCGGTCGCGTCGGGCAGGTTCATCCCGCCCTCCAGGCCGGTGCGCAGATACCGCAGCACGGGTTCGGTGAGCCGCTCCCCGGGCAGGACGGCCGGGATGCCGGGCGGATACGGCGTGATCATCTCGGCGGCGACCCGTCCGGCGGCCCTCTCCAGCGGTACTTGCTCGGCGGGCCCGAAGAACGCGTCCCGGGGCAACAGGCCCTGCGCCATGCGCAGTTCGGCCGGCTCGGGCACCTCCACCCGGGGACCGGGCCGCATTCCCGGCGCCGCATGCGCGAGTTCCTTCAGGGCGGCGACCAGTTCCCCCGTCGTTCCGGAGTCGTCGCCGTGGGTGATCTGGGCGCCGATCCGGCGGTGGTCGGAGAGGTGCATGTCGACGGCTCGGTTCGCGCGCAGCCAGTCCGCGGCCTGGAAGCCGCTGATCCCCAGCCCGGCCAGGTCGATCACGACCGGCAGCGGGTCGAGGTCGTCGGCGAGCCCCGGACCGCAGAAGTCGTCGCGGTCGTTGACGTGCATCCCGTCGATCTGCTCGATCGCGGCCCGCACCTCGGCCGCCAGGCCCAGCGCCCCGGCCATCAGCTCCTCGCCGTGCAGCGCCATCTGCCGGCGCCAGCCGTCGAGCCCCGCGTACAACAGCACCGAGGGGCTGGTGGTGCCCAGCAGATCGGAGCGCATCTGCAGCAGGTCCGGAGGGACGAGATCGCCCTGCAGATGGAAGACGGACCCCTGCTCCAGACCGCTGCCCATCTTGTGGATGCTGGTCACACAGATGTCCGCGCCCGCGTCCATCGCCCAGGACGGCAGCTCCGGGTGGAAGGGCAGGTGCGCGCCCCAGGCCTCGTCCACGATCAGCGGCACCGAGCGGCGGTGGCAGACCTCGGCGACGCTCCGCAGGTCGGCAGTGGCTCCGTACGGCGTCGGACTGGTGATCAGAGCGCCCTTGGCGTCGGGGTGGATCTCGAAGGCCTTCTCGAACTTCTCGGCGGAGGGCGGGTGGGCGAGCCGCCGGACGGGGTCCCAGAGCGGCTCGACCCACACCGGCTCGATGCCGGCCAGGATCAGCCCCGACACCACCGACTTGTGCGCGTCCCGCCCGATCAGCAGCTTCTCGTGCGGACCGGCGACCGCCAGCATCGCGGCCTTGACCGACAGGGAACTCCCGCACGTCGTGAAGAAGGTGTGCTCCGCGTGGACCGCGTCGGCCATCAGTTCCTCGGCACGCTCCAGCACCCGGCCGCGGGTGAGCCGGTCGTCGAGTCCGCCCGAGGCCAGCACGTCTCCGAGGAACACCGCGTCGCCCAGCACCGCCCGCACCTCCGGGTCGGCGCCACGCGCCTGTTTGTGGCCCGGCGGGCTGAACCCCAGCCTTCCCTTGCGGTGGTGGTCGGCGAGGGCTTCCAGAACGGGTGCTCGGGTGTGATCGGCTGCCATGACCAGCGGGTGCCCGGGGCGCCCCACGCCAATCCGGGGCCGCGACGCGACCGCCGCACTCCGCCGGGCCGGCTCAGTGCTCGGCGGCGTGCCGGCCGGGGGTCACGATCTCGTCCAGGATCCTGAGCACCGCCTCGTAGGCCAGACCCCGTACCCGCGCCTCACCCGCCGCGTCCGGATCGGAACGCTCCAGGTCCCCACTGCGGGTCTGCCAGGTCCGCAGTTCCTCCCGCGCACAGGCCCTCGCCCGCTGGATGCGACGCAGCAGTTCGTCCGAGTCCACGACATCCGTCATGGACCACGGGTACCCCCGCCGGGCGACTCGACGACTCCTCACCCGGCAGGTTTGGTGTCGGCGCGAGGGGCCAGCCGAACAAAGAGGGCCGTATCGCCCGGCGGGGAGGGCGCCGGGCGGGAGAGCCGGCCCGGCCGCGCTGGTTCGCCCGGCGGCGACACACCTCAAACCACCCGACGGGAACAGCCAGGGGAGCGAAGGGATGCGTGTCAACAACTCGACCGACCGCGCGGACGCACCGGACGTACCGGACCCGTGCTCCGGAGCGGGGCCGTGCCGGCCCGCCGACGTCCGCGGGGCGGTGCGGCGGGCGGTGACCGGACGGCGCGGGGCCACCGGCTGTCCGTACGACGAGGAGGCCCTCTCCGACGCGTTGCTCGTCGCCTCGGAACTCACGACCAACGCCATCCTGCACGGCGGCGGCGTCACCGCCTTCGACGTGGACGTGGACGGGCACGCCGTACGGGTCTCGGTGAGCGACCGCAGTGACCGGTTGCCGGTGGCGGCCGACCCGCTCGACGAGCACGGGCGCTACCGCGCCGGCGGCCGCGGCTGGCCCATCGTGTGCCGACTGGCCCGGGACGTGAGGGTGTCCGACCTGCCCTCCGGAGGCAAGCGCATCACCGCCGTGGTCCCCGTTTTCTAAGGCCTCTCCGCACCCCGCCGAACCGCCGCAACGCTTTTCCCCCGGGCGGAGTTTGTTCCTCCGGGCGCAGGGCAGGCGGAGGTTCGTGCTTCGGACCGGAGGCGCGCCGTCGGGAGTGGTACGTCCGCTCCGGGGCGCTCCGCATGCCTCGGACGACAGCGTCCCTCCCGTGGTCCCATCCTTGAGACGACCGTTCAGGAGCGATTCCGCATGCTCATCGACATGTCGACAAGCCGTCCCGCGGCATCCACCCGTTCCGCCGCGCCGACCCGGCGCAGCCACGACGACGCTCCCGACACCACCCGCCTTTTCGTGCGGATGAACAGCCTGGAAGAAGGGCCCGAGCGGGACGCCGTGCGGGACGAGATCGTCACGGCCTGGCTGCCCATGGCCCACCGCATCGCCGGCCGGTTCCGCGACCGCGGCGAGGCCGTGGAGGACCTTCGACAGGTGGCCGCGCTCGGACTGGTGAAGGCCGTGGACCGCTTCGATCCCGAGCGCGGCGCCTTCGAGAGCTACGCCGTGCCCACCATCACCGGCGAGATCAAGAGGCACTTCCGGGACCGGATGTGGGCGCTGCGGGTGCCCCGCCGGGTCCAGGAGCTGCGCAACAAGGTGCGGCTCGCCCGCCGGGAACTCACCCAGAACCCGGGTTCCCCCGAACCCTCGGTAGCCGACATCGCCGCCCACACGGGTCTCACCGAGGAGGAGGTCGGCGCCGGCCTCGAGGCCCTGGAGAGCTTCAGCACCCTGTCGCTGGACGCAGAGCTCCCGGCCGGTGACGACGGCTACAGTCTCGCCGACACCCTCGGCGGCCCCGACGCCTCGTACGACACCGTCATCGACCGCGAGTCCGCCAAGGAAGGCCTGCGCAGCCTGCCCGAACGCGAGCGCGCCATCCTCTACATGCGCTTCTTCGAGGACATGACGCAGAGCCGGATCGCCGACAAGCTGGGCATCTCGCAGATGCACGTCTCGCGGCTCATCAGCCGCAGCTGCGAGCGGGTGCGCCAGGAGGCCATGGGGCGCCGGCCCGACGACCAGGCATGAACCAGCCCATACGGATCCAGAACACGCCCAGGGAGAGGAAGAACAGACCTATGCTGATGCCCCATCCCGCCGTGCTGCGCGCGCTCGTCGAGGAGTACGAGGCGCTGACGGCCGCAGACACCCCGCAGACGCGGGCGCGCGTGCAGGACGTCGCGTACACGCTGTGCGTCTCCACGGGAACGCGGGACGTGGGAGTCGCCCTGAGGACGGCGAAGGACTGGCTCGCCGCGACCGAGACCTCGGACCTGGCGGAATGTCCGCATCCGGAGGAGGGCCCGCACGTGTACGCGTGAACGGGCGGGGCAGGCGTGCCGGAGCAACCGTTGTGAGTGGTTGTGCGACGCCGACCCGACGGAGGTTCCATGACCGCGGCCGCACCAGGAAGGGCGGACGAGGGCCCGGAGCGCGAGGAGGTGCTGCGGCTGCGCGCCGAGGTGCGCGCACTGCGTGCCCGGGTCCGCGCCCACCCGCTGATCTCGCAGGCCCAGGGCATGCTCCAGGAGCGCTACGCCCTTCCCGACGCGGACCGCGCGTTCACGCTCATGCGCCGGTCCTCGCAGCGGTTCAACGTCAAGATGCGCACGCTCGCCGGGGCCCTGGTGACCACCCCCCGTCCGGACGAACGGACGGTCCTGTGGTTCCCCCGGCGGGTGCGCCACCCCGAGCCCGCGCTCGGATTCATGGCGCAGGAGCCGCCGGGCGGCCGCAGCCGGGGCGCGGTGCTGGGCGCCGTACTGGACCGGACGCTCACGGTGGTCGGCACCGACATGGGCAATGTGCAGACGGTCGACCGCGTCTCCGGAGGCCTCCGCATCGAGCGGCACACCGGGCTGACGGAGGACTTCATCGACTTCTTCGCGCACGTCGGCGAGGAGGGCACGGCCTGCGCGAAGGCCGCTCGTGACGTCGCCCAGGTCACCGTGCAGAACGTGGAGGAGGACCCGGTGTTCGCCGAGCCGGCGCGGGAGGCCATCCTCGCCGCCGGCAGCAGGGGAGTGCACAGCGTGCCCCTGACCGTGTCGTCCCGCGTGTGCGTCGGCATGGTCTCGGCGCACGCCGACCGCCCTCTGGACACCCTGGGTACATCGCAGCTCAGGACCCTCGACGCCCTGGGCGCGGAAGCGGGCCGCTGGCTCGCCTGGTACGAGCGCACGGTGCTCGTGGACGCCCTGGAGCACCTGCACGCCTTGGGCCGCGCGGAGCGCGGGGCGCGGCGCGGGCGAGCCTGAGCGCCCGCCGGCCCGCTCCGCTCCCTTGCCCCGACCGCGTGTGCACGGCGGTCCTCGGGGCATTCGTCGTTCACGTCGGAGTCACGGAGACAAGGGGAGGCCGGCATGAACACGAGTGCGAGCGCGCTGGCGCGCGACGGCAGGATCGAGGCGGAGCGGGCCGCGCGCGGGTCCGTGGTGAAGGGGGCGGCGCGGGCCGGGTTCGTCGCCCGAGGTGTGATCTATCTGCTCGTCGGGCTGCTGGCCCTGCAGATCGCCTTCGGAGACCAGGGACAGCAGGCCGACCGCGAGGGCGCCCTCGGCGAGATCGCGCAGCGGCCCTTCGGTGCCGTGGTGCTGTGGGCGCTGGGCATCGGGCTGGCCGGGATGGCCCTGTGGCGGCTTTCCGAGGCGGCCTTCGGCGCGGCCGGTCCTGAGGGACGTACCGCGAAGAAGCGGCTGCTGGGGCTGGCCCGGTGCGTTTTCTACTCCTTCGTCGCCTACTCCGTGCTGACGCTGGCCGCAGGCGGGTCCGGCGGCAGCTCCAGCGACCGCCAGTCCAAGGACGTCACCGCCCGCCTGCTCGAGGTGCCGGCGGGACAGTGGATCGTCGGCGCGGCCGGCGCCGGGATCGTCGTCGCCGGGGTGTGGATCGGCGGCCGGGCCGTCACCCGGGCCTACCACGACAAACTTCGTCTGGGTGAGCTGTCCCCGGCCACCCGGCGCCTGGTGGACGTCACCGGCGTGGGCGGCGGCGTGGCCCGGGGGCTGGTGTTCGCAGCCGCGGGCGCCTTCGCCGTCCGCGCCGCCGTCGATTACGACCCCGAGCACGCCAAGGGCATCGACGACACGCTCCGCTCGTTCGCCCACACCCCCGTCGGACCGGGGCTGCTGGCCTGCGTCGCGGCGGGACTCGTCCTCTTCGGGGTGTTCTCGTTCGCCATGGCCCGCTGGCGCAAGGTCTGACGTCCGGCTATGGGGGAACCCGGAGCATATGAACGAACCCGAGTTCCCGCCGGACGGACGACCCGTGGACATGTACCTCGACCTCCTGCGCGTCCGCATGGACAGCGAGGACTACCGGCTTCTGATGAAGGTCGTCGCCCCCGCGCTGCGCGCCCTGGACGAACAACCCCCCGAGAATCTCGACTTCGCCCTGGACCCGGGGGACACCGACGACCTGCCCCAGGAGATCCGCGACGAGGCCGCCCTGGTCATCGCCACCGCCGTCACCGGCCGCCTGGACAACCAGCTGGTCGAGATACAGGTCGACGGCACCGGACCGGTCCGGGTGGTCACCGACGCGGCCACCGCGAAGGACCCGAGTCGCCTCGCCGAGATCGCCGGCTGCATCCAGCAGCGGCAACACGACACCGAGGAGCTGCGCGGCATCGCCGCGGCGAGCGACCTGCCCACCGACTTCTGAGCGTCACCGCGGCCCGGCGACCGGCACCCGCAGGGGCCGCGCCAGACCCAGCACCGCCTCGTCCAGCCGCTGCAGATGCCGCAGCACGCGATCGGTGACCCGCCCGTAGCGCGGTGTGCCGTATTCGCCGGGCTTCAGCAGCGAGGCGATGCTCGGCCCGGTGAGCACCTCGGCCGTGGCGGGCTCCGCCGCGACCCGGGCGGCGATCGCGCCGATGTTGTGCAGGATGCGCTGCCCGGCCCCGCGCAGCCGGGGATCCGCCGCGATGGACGGATGCGACGGCAGCAGCTCAGCCGTCGCCGCCAGCGACCGCGCGTGGTACGCGCAGGTCTCCAGGAGCGCGACCACATAGTGGGCGGTCTCCCGCCGGGTCCGCAGCGGGGTCACCGGATGCGTCAGCGGCTGGGTGGCCGCCCGCAGGTCGGCCAGCGCCTGGTCCAGGTCGCGAGCCCGGTCCAGCAGATCGGCCGGCGGCCCGCCGCTCAGCTGGTCGACGGCGGCGGTGGTGACATCGGTCAGCCGGTCCAGGACGGTCGTCAGCAGCTCGTTCGTCCGCCGGTCCGTGTGGACCGGCAGCACCAGCGCCGCCGCGACCACCCCGCAGGCCGCCCCCAGCGCGGTCTCCTCCACCCGCAGCACCAGCACCGACAGGCTGTAGGTGTGCAGCAGCGTGTACAGCACCCCCAGCGCCGCCGTGACGAAGAACGACATCAGCGTGTACGACAGCGGCGCGGTGTAGAACATCGCGAACACGCACAGCAGCACCACCGCGAACGCCGTCCACGTGTGATGGCCGACGGCCCCCGCGAGCACGATGCCCGCGACCACCCCGAGCACGGTCCCCAGCAGCCGCCGGTAGCCCTTGACCAGGATCTCCCCGGTGGAGGCCGTGTTGAGGAACACGATCCAGCAGGTCAGCACCGCCCAGTACCAGCGGCTCGAGGAGAGGAACTCGCCGCCCACCATGGCCAGCGACGAGCCGACGGCGACCTGCACGGCGGCCCGTGTGGTCGGCCGCCGCAGTCCCGTCTCCGACTCCTCGTGGTCGGCGCCGATGACCGCGTCCTCCGCGTCCAGCTCCTCCCGGGAACGGACCGTCTCGGGACTGTCGTCGGACTCGTCCTGCGGGCCGTCGAGCGCGATCCGCAGCCCCAGCACGGCCCGCGCCGCCTCGCCCACCCCCCGGAAGACGTCCTGCACGGCCGGCGAGGCCCGCGGCAGGTTCTCCTCCTCCCGGTATCCGAGCAGCCGGTTGCGCACCCGCGCCGTGCCCGTCCCCTCGGCCACGGGATGCCGTACGAGCAGGTGCAGGGCCCTCAGATCGCGGCGCAGGGTGTCCAGCGCCTCGTCCCGGAACGGCAGATGACCGCCCTCCGGCACGGGCGCTCCCGGCAGATGCAGGGTCAGCGTGTCGGCCCGCTCAGCGCTGCGCGCCGTGAGCAGCAGCAGGCCCAGCCGCTCGGCGGCGATCTCGGCGTCGGCGATCCGGCGCTGCACCAGCCGGGCCACCGCCTCGTCCGGGGTGCCCTCCTCCAGCCGGCCCTGGATCATCATCGCCGTCTCGTGCAGGCGTGCCGTGCCCTCCCGCACATGCTCCAGCGCCCTGTCCACGCCGTCCGGCCCGGCGTCCAACAGCTCCGACTGGGCGTCGATCAACTGCGCAAACCGGGCGCGGAAGGCCTGCCGCAGCCGCTCCAGAATCCCCGCCGGGGTCTGCGGCACCAGCACGAACCGCGCGAGCGCGCTGCATGCGAAGGCGAGGACGATCACCCCGCAGAACCCCGCCAGGGTCCCCGTCGTGACCCCGACGAACAGGGACAGGAAGTACGTCTGGAAGCCCATCAGTCCCAGCGCGGTGCCCCGGTCGCCGAACCGGCGTCCGTACACCGCGCAGAAGATGAGCACGACGAAGAAGACGTCACCGGCCACCCGCCGGGAACTGAGGCCGGCCGCCAGCGACACCGAGACGAGCGCCACGGGCAGCCCCAGCGCCAGGGTGACCGCCTGCGGTCCGCGCTGCTTCTCACGGATGGCGAACGTGGCCACCATCGCCGCGATGGCTCCCGCGACCAGATGCTGGACGTCCGCTCCCAGCGGCGGGAGCACCGCCAGCGTGAGCGAGATGGCGGCCACCGTTCGCAGCCCCGCGGCCAGCCGCAGCAGCCCCGGGTCCGACGCGGCGACACGGTCCCGCCACCGTGCCGCCGCACGCGATCCCGCCGCGGTCACCCCGACTCGGAACCCCCGCCCTCGACATGTGCCCGCACCTGCTCGGGCGTCAGGTAGCTGTCGGTGTACTCGAAGTCCCTCAGCCTGGCGGCCCGGCGCGCCTGGAAGCCGGTGCGGACGAAATCGTCGCCCGCTACGGCGTTCAGCGTCCAGTTCGTCAGCACCCGCGCCTTCGCCACGCCCGTGCGCAGCGCCGACCAGTGGTAGCCGCGCGCCACGACCTGCGCGGGCAGGCCCCGCAGCTCGATGCCGAGCGGCTTGGACACGGCGTCGGTGCCGCCGAGGTCGACGACCAGACCGAGGTCCTTGTGCACGTACGGCCGCATCGACTGCCCGCGCAGTTTGGCGATGACGTTGTCGGCGACCGCCTTGCCCTGCCGCATCGCGTGCTGCGCGGTCGGTGGGCAGACCGCGCCCCCCTCGCCCTTGGCTGCCTTGGCCTCGTCCGGTACGGCGGCCGCGTCGCCCAGTGCGAACACCCCGTCCTGACCCGGCAGGTCCATGTTCGAGGTGACGGCCAGCCGCCCCCGCACGGTCTCGGCGCCGAGCGTGGCGATCAGCGGGCTCGCCACCACCCCGGCGGTCCAGATCAGCGTGCGGGTGGGCACCACCCGCCCGTCGGTGAAGGTGACCTCGTCCGGCCCCGCCTTGGCGATGGACACGCCCAGCGAGATGTCGATGCCCCGTTTGCGCAGCACCTCCTGCGCGCTGCGGCCCAGCTTGTCGCCGAGCTCCGGCATCAGCTTCGGCGCGATGTCGATCAGATGCCACTTGATCAGACCGGGGTCCAGCCGCGGATAGCGCTTGACCGCGTTGTGCGTGAGCAGTTGCAGACAGGCGGCCGTCTCGGTGCCCGCGTAGCCGCCGCCCACGACCACGAACTGCAGGCGGGAGGCCCGCTCGGCGGGGTCGTGACTGGCGTCGGCCAGGTCGAGCTGGGAGATGACGTGGTCACGGATGTACGCGGCCTCCGCGAGCGTCTTCATCCCGAAGGCGTGCTCGGTCAGCCCCGGGATGTCGAAGGTACGGGTCACGCTGCCGGGAGCCAGCACGATGTAGTCGTACGGCTCGTTCACGATCTCGTCGGTGATGGTGCGGATGACGCAGACCTTCGACTTCAGGTCCACGCCGATGGCGCCGCCCGGAATGATCCGGGTGCGGTACTTCTTGCTGCGGCGCAGGGACAGGGCGATCGACTGGGGCGTCAGCACCCCGGAGGCGACCTGCGGCAGCAGCGGCAGATAGAGCTGATAGGCGAACGGCGTCACCAGAGTGATCTCGGCTTCCTCCGAGGAGAGCTTGCGTTCCAGACGTCGAACGCATCCCACTCCGGCGAAGCCCGCGCCCACCACCAGGATCCTGGGTCGTGTCACGGTGTCCATCCCTTTCTGCGGCTCCAGGCGGTCTGCCCGACGTCATGCGCGTGCCCTCCCGCGAGCGTCTCGCACCTCATCGATCCCACCGCGCCCGGACCGGTTCCGCCAGCCGGACGAGGTATGCAGACGAACGTTTCTCCTGAGGCTCCCGTCGTACCCCGCGCAAGGGCCGTGTACGCCCCGGACCTTCGGGTAGGCCGACGTACATGACAACTGCGGTGGCCGGAGGGTGTTGACGTGGGGTGCGCGGAGGGCTCCGACGACCGGGGACGCCGGGAGGCGGCGGCCCGGCAGGTCGTCGACGCGGTGGAGTCCCTGGTGGCCTGCTGGTTCGCGGCGGCCGAGGAGGTCTCGCCCCGGCTGCCGGCCCGGCAGTTGCTCGCGCTCCGGACGGTCCGGCGCAGACCGGAACTCAATCTGACGGCGCTCGCCGAGCACCTCGGAATCGGCGTGCCCACGGCGAGCCGGCTCTGCGACCGGCTGGAGGCGGCGGGCCTGCTGGAGCGGACCGTCCAGCCGCACAACCGCCGTGAGGTGCGGCTCCTGGTCACCGCGTACGGACGGCGCGTCCTCGCGGACGTCACCGACCGGCGCGTCCACCGTCTCGCGGCCGTCTTCGCCGGCATGACCCCGGCCCAGCGCGCCGCTCTGGAACAGGGGTTGTACGCCTTCCACCGGTCGCACGCCGCGCCGGGCCCCGAGGAGGGGTGACCTTCCGTCAGCGGCCCTCGGCCGACCCGGAGACGGCGCTGTCGAGGTGACAGAGCAGCAGGCACACGTCGTCGTCGCGCTCCGAATCGCTCAGCATCGGATCCAGGATGCGCTCCGCGGACCCGTCCAGGTCCCGGTCCAGCTCCGCCGTACGGAACGCGCCGAGCGCCGCCGCGAGCCGTTCGATG
Organism: Streptomyces sp. NPDC049687; assembly: GCF_044465285.1. NCBI lineage: Bacteria > Bacillati > Actinomycetota > Actinomycetes > Kitasatosporales > Streptomycetaceae > Streptomyces > Streptomyces sp. NPDC049687. Next base: position 15,872 of record NZ_JBITLN010000002.1, on the reverse strand, counting down.
CCCGGGTCTATCCCCTGGGCGCGCCGCTCGACCAGACCGTCCGTGTAGAGCGCCAGCGTCGACCCCGGGGCCAGGTGCACCGTGTGGTCGGCGATCTCCTGCCGCAGCGGGATGCCCAGCATCGCCCCGGGCTTGGCGTCGAGCGTGCGCACCCGCCCGTCCGGACCGCGCAGCACCGGCGGCGGATGGCCCGCGGCCGCCCACGTCAGCAGCGGCTCGCCGGGCTGGAAGCGGGCGATCACGGCGGTCGCGTACAGGTCGGGCTGCAGATGGTGGAGGAAGAGGTGCAGCCGGGTCAGCAGCTGCCCGGGGCTGCCGCCGTCGACGGCGTACGCGCGCAGCGCGGTGCGCAACTGGCTCATCATCACGGCCGCGTGCAGCCCGTGCCCGGTGACGTCCCCGATGACCACGATCAGACTGCCGTCGGGCTGGCGGAAGGCGTCGTACCAGTCGCCGCCGACGTTGAGCCCGTAGGTCGCGGGCAGATAGCGGGCGGCCAGGCGCAGGCCCGGCGTGCTGGGCAGCTCAGTGAGGAGGGCGCGCTGGAGCGTCTCGGCGATGTCCCGGTTGTGCTCGAAGCGGCGCGCGTTGTCGAGCGCGGTGCTCGCCCGCCGGGTGAGCTCGACCAGCATCACCGCGTCGTCCGGGTCCCAGCGCTCCCCGGGCGGGGTGAGCGTCAGCACGCCCAGGGGCGCGCGCCGGGTCGCCAGCGGCACACACAGCAACGGCCGGGTGGGATCCAGCGCCGAGGGCGGATGGTCCTCGATCCCCGGCAGTCCGCCCGGCCGAGCGGCCGCGTACTGGGGCTTTCCGGTGCGGGCGGCGAGCACGGCCGCCGCCGGGTGCGCGGCCGGCGGATGCCGGTCGCTCTCGGCGTCGAAGAGCCAGACGTCGACCGCGCGGGCGTACTCGGGGACCAGTAGCTCGGGCAGCCGGCGCACGATCTGCTCCTGGTTGAGGGAGGCCGTCAGCGCGGCGCTGGCGTCCGCCAGGAAGGTCAGCCGGCGCCGCGCGTTCTCCGCCTCCCGCCGGGCCCTGCGCTCCGCCGAGAACGCCTCGCGCTGGGCCCGCCCGGCCGCGTCGAGCTCGGCGTGCAGCGCCACCACGCCCTGGTTGGTCTGGTGCAGCTCCTCGCGGTGGAAGCCGACCAGCTGTTCCTGCTCGGCGAGCTTCTCCAGGACGAGCGCGGTGTCCTCGTCGGCGCCCAGCAGGGCCTCCGCGAGCAGCGCCGGGTCGTCCGCCACGTCGGTGCAGACGGACGGGTCCGACGGCTCCGGGCAGGGCGCCGTCGTCCGCCACGCGGGCTCCCCGGCGCCGGAGGAGGACACGACCTCCAGGCCGAGCAGCCCGTCGGCCGCCCGCACGGTGAGCCGCCAGGTCCCGCCCTTGGTCAGACACTGGCGCAGCCGCCCGCTGAGCGCGGCCGCGAGCCGGGTGCGCTCCAGGGGCGGCACGCCGTACGCGGCCGCCAGCCGGGCGGTGGCGATCCGGGCGCGGGCCGCGTCGGTGACGGTGGAGATGTGCCAGCTGCGCGTCATAGGAGGTCCGGCGGGTCGGGGGACAGGACGGCCACGGCGGTGTCGTCGCGTACCGGGCGCGCGGAGCTGCCGGCGTCGCGCACGGTGACGGCCGCGGTGACGGCGGGGTCGGCGGTCAGCAGGCCGGGGCCGGACGGCGGCACCCAGCGGCTCGGCAGCCCGTCGGTGTACAGGAGCAGCAGCCTGTCCGCCGCCCAGGGCACCTCGGTCTGCGGCACTCTCGTCGGCCGGTGCACGCCGACTATGCCCGGCCGGGACAGCAACGACCGCCAGCCGCCGCCCTCGTACAGCCGGGCCCCGACGTTGCCGATGCCCGCGAACCGCAGCCGCGCGGCCCGCGCGTCGAGCTGCGCCACCGCGACGGCCGCGCCGCGGGTGCCGCGCAGCGCCCCGTCGAGGCGGCGCAGCAGGTCGGCGGGGTACAGGTGGGCGGAGCGGCGCAGCTCCTCGGCCGCGGCCGTCGAGGCGTGGGCGGCTTCGGGGCCGTGGCCCAGACCGTCGGCCAGCATCAGGGTGAGCCGGCCGGCGGCGTGGACACAGGTCCACAGGTCCCCGGAGTACTCCGCGCCGGCGAAGGGCACGTTGATCCCGCCGGCCCGCGCGCCGACGGCGGGCGCATTCGGCGCGGCGCCGATCCGGGCGAGCGCGACCGTGCCGTGCCCCGGGGCGCCGTGCAGGCCGAAGTCGTCGGCCAGCCGACGGCAGGTGCCGAGCCCGGCACCGAGCGAGCCGGTCGTGGAGAACCCGTCCGCGAGGGCGGCGGGCACGTCGGCGATGCCCGGCCCGTGGTCGACGGCGGCGATCTGCACCACGGGCGAGCCGTCGTGCCCGGTGGGCGGGGCCACCGCCTCCACGAGGAGCTGACCCCCGCCGGCGTGCTTGAGGAGGTTCGTGGCCAGTTCCGTCGCCACCAGGGCGGCGGACGCGGTGCGCGCGTCGTCCAGGCCGGCCAGCGCCGCCGCGTCCTCGGCGGCCACCCGGGCGTCGCGCACCCGCGTCGAGTCGTGCACGGGGACGTCCCACACGCGTGCCATCAGGACCCCCCGCGCTGCCGTGGCGTCCGGGTCGTCCACGTGGTCACCGTGACCGTGGTGCCGACGCCGGGCGCGGTGTCGATGGCGAACTCGTGCACCAGACGCCGTGCCCCGCCCAGCCCCATGCCCAGCCCGTCCCCGGAGGTGTAGCCGTCGCTGAGCGCCTGTTCCAGGTCGGGGATGCCCGGCCCGCGGTCCGAGAAGGTGAGCCGCAGCCCTTGCCTGCGGCCGTCGGTGACCCGGGCCGTCTCCACCTCGCCGCCACCGCCGTACACCAGGGTGTTGCGGGCCAGTTCGCTGGCCGCGGTGACCAGCTTGGTCTGGTCCACCAGGCCGAAGCCGAGTGCGGCCGCGGCCTGGCGCACATGCTGGCGGACCCAGACCAGGTCCAGGTCGGAGCGGATCGGCAGCCGGGCCTCGATGCCCGCGGCGGTCCCGCTCACCGCGGGTCCCGGTGCGGGCCGCCGGACCGGATCCGGTCCGGCCGGCCGAGCAGTTCCAGGGCCGCCTCCGTGCTGAGCGCGGTCCGCAGGCCCGGCAGGGTCAGACCGAGTTCCACCAGCGTGAGGGCGACCGCCGGACGCATGCCGGCCACCACGGTCTGCGCGGCCAGCAGCCGGGCGTGCGCCGCGATCTCGGCCAGGACCCGGCCGAGGAAGGAGTCGACGATCTCGACCCCCGAGATGTCGATGACCACGCCGGCCACCCGGTGGTGGACGATCGCCTCCGCGATGTCCTGCTGGAGCCGCTCGGCCATGCCGTCGTGCAGATCGCCCTGGAGGGTGACCAGCAGGACGTCGCCCAGTCTCAGCACCGGTACGGCGGCCGTGTCGGCGCGTGGGAAGTCGTCGTTCACCGCTGACCCGCACCGCCGGGCGTCGACCGCACGATGTCCGCGCCCAGCCGGTGCAGGGCGTACGCCAGGGCGTCGGCGAGGCTCGCCCGGGTGAGCACCCCGCCCAGGTCCAGGCCGAGGTGCACGATGGTCTGCGCGATCGCCGGCCGGATGCCCGAGACCACGCACTCCGCGCCCATGAGGCGGACGGCGGCGACGGTCTTCATCAGGTGCTGCGCGACCAGCGAGTCCACGGTCGGCACTCCGGTGATGTCCAGGATCGCGAACCGCGCCTGCTCGTCCACCACCGAGTTCAGCAGGGTCTCCATCACGACCTGGCTGCGGGCGCTGTCCAGTGTCCCGATCAGGGGCACCGCGACGATCCCGTCCCAGAGCCGGATGACGGGCGTGGCGACCTCCATCAGCTGCAGCCGCTGCCGGTCGATCAGCGCCTCGACCTCGTTGAGCCCCGTCCCGAGCACCACCAGCCGCAGAGTGCCCATCAGGACGGTCAGTGCGGTCGTGCTCTCCCGCACATGCTCGGCCGGCGCGTCCGCGAGCTCCGCGACGAGCAGGTTCACGGCGGGGGCGCGCAGGGCGTCCACCTCGGTCGACACCTGGGAGGGGGTGAGCCCGGTACGGCCGCGGGCGGCCGCCATGCGGGACAACTGCTCGCGCACCAGGGTGAATCCGGCGCTCTCGGGATCCTCCATGCGTCCGCCCTCGGCGACTTGGGCGAGGGCGTCGACCACGACCCGGCCCGCCTCCACCGCCTCGTCCCGGGACACGGTGAACACGGTGCGGAACAGCGGCTCGTCGGCCCAGCGTTGGGCGAGCTGCTCCTGGCGTCGGCGCAGGAACGCCCCGACCTCGTCCTCGGGGGCTGTGTGCTGTGCGGCCGTATCGTGCTCCGGCAACCTGCTTCACTCCTCAGTGCGTCGTGCGTGCGGTCCCGCCGGGGCGACGGGACAGCCGGGGGAACCCTTGCCGGGCGACAACCCTAACCAGGGGGCGTCCCGGTGTCAGGGGAGCCGGACGGGGACGCGGGGGGCTTCCCGAACCAGTCGAGACACACCACCAGCGCGTCGTCGTCCGGTTCGGGTCTGCCCCGGTGGCGGGAGAGTTCGCGCAGGACCGCGGGCGGCACCTCCGCCGCCGGCAGCAGCGCCGCGGAGTTCACCGCCCGTGCCAGCGCGCGCTCGCCGTAGACTTCGCCGCCGGGCGCGAGCGCCTCGTGGACCCCGTCGCTCACGAACAGCAGCCGGTCGCCGGGGAGCAGGGTGAACTCCTGGGCGACGTAGTCCGTTTCCTCGAACATGCCGAGCGGCAGCTGGGCCTCCAGGTCCACGGGGGCCGGCACCCGGTCGCGCACCAGCAGCATCCGGGGCGAACCGGCGTCGACGACCTGCATCCGGCCGGTGGACAGCTCGATGTCCACCAGGAGTACGGACAGGTACACCTCGCCCCGGTAGTGGGCGTGGATCGCCTGGTCCGCCAGGGCCGCCTGGTCCGCGATCGGCAGGCCCGCGCGGCGCGCGTTGCGCAGCGCGTTGATGCCCAGACTGGTCAGCAGGGACGCCTCGATGCCCTCGCCCATGCCGTTGGTGACGTACACCATCAGACGGTCCGCGGAGGCCGACCAGTCGAAGTTGTCGCCGTGGACCGCGTACGCCGGCTCCAGTTGGGCGCCGAGCGCATAGGCCTCCCCCGCGCAGGAACGCGCGGGGAGGAGCTGCCACTGCATCTCCGCCGCCAACGTCAGCCGGTCCGTGCGGCGGGCCCGGAGATAGCGGTCGGTGTCGCGTTCGGCCACCATCAGCTCGTGGCCCAGGAGCCGCGCCACCTCGGCGAGTTCGGTGAGCTCCCCCGGGTCCGCCGCCTCGGCCGGCAGGGTGACGGACAGCACACCCAGCCGGTCGCCCCGTACGGTGACGGGCAGATGCGCGCGCACCCGGGCGCCTTCGAGCTCCTCGACGTACGGCTGCTGGGCCCCGTAGGCGCGGCCGGGGGCGCTGCCGTGCACGGGGACGGGCTCGGGTCCCCTTCCGTACGGCTCGGGGGAGACGGGCAGCAGGACGGCAGCGCCGTAGTCCGCGAGGAGCAACTGGGCCGTCTCGGCCGCGTATCGGGCGCACAGCACCTCGCGCAGGGCCTCGGGCACCTCGTGCGCGGCGGCGGAGCGCAGCGCGCGCCCGGCGGTCACGAGCCGGTTCACGATGTCGGTCACGCCTTTCTTCGGGAGGGGGCGGGGCAGGCCCGCGGAGCCGCGGCGCATCGCTCCCCGGTCGCCGTGCGGCGGGAGCGGGCCGACAACGTCAGCGAAGCCCGGAAAGCTGACAGCGTCCGCGAAGCCTGGGAGAGTGGGTCCGTGATGTCCCCCTCCCCGCGTCCGCAGCCCCTCGAGGTCGCGCGTGTGACCTCGCAGGCGGCGGAGCTGCTGGAGGTCCTGTGGGGCCGTGCCTCCACGGCCCCGGTCTCCGCCTCCCAGCTGCGCGTGCTGTTCATCCTGGAGCACAACGAAGGCATCAACCTGCGGACACTCGCCGACCATCTGGGCTCCACACCGCCGTCCACCAGCCGGTTGTGCGACCGGCTGCAGGCGGTGGGTTTCGTCGAGCGCAGGGCGGCCGCGAGCAGCCGCCGTGAACTGCAGTTGTTCCTGAGCCGGCGCGGCCGTTCCTTCCTCGCCGACCTGCGCTCGCGGCGCGAGGACGCGCTGCAGGCGGTCCTGGAGCAGATGCCGGTCGCCCAGCGCACCGCGCTGCTGCGGGGGCTGGAGGCGTTCTGCGCCGCCGCGGCCGCGCAGATCCACGAGGATCCCGCCGCCGCGGCCACGGCCTGAGGATCTCCGGCATGCGTGGCGGGTCGGCGCGGCGCGCCGCGAGGGGTCGTCCTCGCCCACCGGCACATCCGTGATCCCTCCCGCCTGACTGCCCCGCACACTTTGTTGCCTCACGCTCACAGTTGTCAAATGGCAACTGTTGACCGGAGGTGCCCGCACACCTGCGCGTTTCGGGAGTGCGCGGGGCAGGTCCCGGTCAGTTCTCCTGCTCCGCCAAGTGGTCGCCCCGGTCGATGAGCGCCAGGGCGTCGTCCACCTTGTCCGACACCGGCACCGTGAGGCTGACGCCCGTCAGGTCGAGGACCCGTCGCACGGCGGGCGTCGGATCGATGACGTGGACGCTGCCCGGCATGCGGCGGGCCTCCTGGTACACGCGCAGGATGATGTTCATACCGGACGAGTCCATGAAGGGGACGGCGGAGAGGTCGAGCAGGAAGTGGCGCCGGCCGTGGTGGAGCTGGTTCGCCAGCTGGGCCTGGAACTCGGTCGCCGTGTCGAGGTCGAGATGGCCCTCGACCGTGACCAGGGCGATGTCCTCCCGTATCACGTCGACCTCGACGGACAGGGGGTTCTGGGCGGTGGACACGAGTACCTCCGAAAGCTGACGGTCGGGGCGGTTGCCCCGGCGGACGGCTGCGCAGCGCGGGCGGGGGCAACGGTGGGTGGTTCCCTCCGGTGGCTGCGGCCTTTTCATCGCGCCCAGCGGATACCCCGGAACCCGCCCCTCATGCCCGCGGCGGCGATCACGGGCCGGCCGTGAAGGACTCCTTCGAACACCGCGCCGGCCCGGTATGCGGGCGCGACGGCCGGGTAGCCGGTGCGATGGAGCGCGAGAAGGGAGCAGCGTGACCATCGACGGAATCTGGTCCTACGTGGCGCACAGTGGTCATGTGGAGGGGGAGGACCTGACGGACTGCACGGTCGTCGCGACCGACGGCACCATCGGGCACGTCGAACGCGAGGCCGCCCCCCACGGCCTGCGGCACCTCGTGGTCGACACCGGGGTCTGGCTCTTCGGCAGGAGCGTGGTCGTCCCCGTGGGCCTGGTGACGGGCGTCGACCGGACGGCCCGCACGGTTTCCCTGTCCTGCACCGGAGACCAGGTCAAGGAAGCCCCCCGGTTCCGGACCGACAGCGAGACCACGGATCCGCGGTACCTCGCCGACGTCGGCGCCTACTACCACCGGCTCGGCCGGTCCGAAACGGAGACGGGTTGACCGGCACGAGAGGCTGCGCGAGGTGAGGGGAGACGAACTCGCGCCCACAGAACCGGCGGTCGTCGACCCGGCGGTCGTCCCGGTGACGACCGCCGCGTCGGCGCGCGCCCACGTCCGCACGGTGGTCGACGCCCGCTGGGGCGAGGGCGGGGACGCGGAGCGGGAGCAGGACGTCATCGATCTCCTGCTGGTCGTCTCCGAATTGGTGTCCAACGCGATCCGGCACGGTGGCGGTCTGGCCGGATTCGAGGCGGCCCCCGCACGGGACGGGGTCCGGCTCGCCGTGCACGACCACAGCGACCTGGTGCCCGCAGTCGCCTACGGTTCCGGAGCGCTGCCCGTGGGCCACCACGGCAGTGGCTACGGCTGGCCCCTGATCATCCGGCTCTCCCGTGACCTCGCCATCGAACGGCGCCCGGGCGGCGGGAAGACGATCCGTGTCCTGGTGCCGCTGCCTTTCACCACGGAAGGAAGACGTGCACGTCCTTCCCCGCCTCGTTCGTCACCACGCTGACCTGCGTGCTCAGCGTCTCGATCAGATACCAGCCGATGCCCCCGCCCCCGCTGTCCGGGCGGAACGGCCGGGCGGACGGCACGACGCTGCTGGTGTCGTGCAAGGTGACGTGCACGCCGTCGAAGGTGGGGCGCAGGCCCAGCTCGAAGGGGCCCGGCGCGTACTGGACGGCGTTGGAGGCCAGCTCCGTGACGATCAGGACGATGTCGTGCCAGCACTCGGGTGCCGTGGGCGGCGCTGCCTGGGCGAGCTCGTCGAGAAACTCCTCCGCGGCCAGCCGCGCGCCCGTCACGTCGTGCGGTTCGCCTGCGAAACCAACGGTACGGCCCGGTACCCCCGAGGAGGCCGGTGAGTCGTCGCCGCGCGGCTCGATTTCCATATCGTCAGTGCGGCCCCGGGTGGCCGGGACCGTCGTCCTTTCTCGTACCGATCTCTCGCGTCGCCACCTCACAGGGTTCCCGGGGCCGCCCGGCCTACGCGTCCTGGAGCGGCAGCGTCTCAGCGGAAGACGTCGTCCGCGTCGTCCCAGCTCAGTACCTCTTCCGGGGCGGGCGGCCGGGGCAGCCGCGCCCGCGCCTGGTACATCGCCTCGATCTCCGCCGCGTAGTGCGCCACGATCGAGTCCCGGCGCAGCTTCATCGACGGGGTCAGCAGGCCGTTCGTCTGGTCGAAGGGCTGGGGCAGGATCCGGAAGGCACGGATGGACTCCGAGCGGGACACCGTGCTGTTGGCGGCGGCCACCGCCCGGGCGATCTCCTCCCGCAGGGCGTTCTCCTCGCGCGCCTCCCGGCTGTCGCCGTGCAGTGTCAGACTCTTGCGCCAGTGCGCCAGGAATTCGGGATCCAGGGTGATCAGCGCGCCCACGCAAGGCCGGTTGTCGCCCACGACCACCGCCTGGTGGACGAGCGGATGCAGCCGCAGCCGCTGCTCCAGCGCGGCAGGCGCCACGCTCTTTCCGCTGCTGGTGATGATGACGTCCTTCTTGCGACCGGTGATCGTGAGATAGCCGTCGGAGTCCACGAAGCCCAGGTCTCCGGTGGCCAGCCAGCCGCCCCACAGCGCCGCCCGGGTCGCGGCGTCGTCGTTGACGTAGCCCTGGAACACCGACGGACCGCGCACCAGGATCTCCCCGTCGTCCGCCACCCGGATGTCCGTGCCCGGCAGGGCCTGCCCCACCGTCCCCGACTTCTCCCTGCCCAGCGGCTGCATGGTGACCCCGCCGCTGGTCTCCGTCAGGCCGTATCCGTCGTGGACGTAGACGCCGATGCCCTCGTAGAACAGGGACAGGTCGCGGTGGAGCGGGGAGCCGCCCGAGGTGGCGCGGTGGACGCGGCCGCCGAGCGCCGCGCGGAGCCTGCGGTACACCGTCCGCTCGAACAGGGCGTGCTGGAGCCGCAGGTCGAGGCCGGGACCCGAGCCGCGGCCCAGCCGCTGCCGCTCGACGGCCGCCGCGAAGTCGCGCGCGGTCTGCGCGGCCCGCACGAACAACGGCCCGCGGCCCGCCTCCTGGGCGGTGCGCAGGAAGTTCTTGTAGATCTTCTCGAAGACCGACGGGACCGCGTACAGATAGGTCGGCCGGAAGGACTGCAGGGCCTCGGAGAGCGCCGCCGCGCTCAGGTCCGGTTCGTGGCCCATCAGGATGCCCCCGCGCATGCACAGTCCCTGGATCATCAGGCCGTACACATGGGAGAAGGGCAGGAACGCGAGGACGGAGGGCCGCTCTCCCGCCGGCGCCGCCGTGTGCCCCCAGCCGGACAGCAGGGTGTCGCACGGGCTGGCCAGGCTGCGGTGGGTGAGCGCGCAGCCCAGGGGGCGGCCCGAGGTGCCCGAGGTGTACGCGATCACCGCGGTGGAGTCGGGCAGCACGATCCGGCGCAGCGAGTCCACGGTGGTCAGCGGGACCGGCTCCCCGCGCTTCGCGAGCTGCTCGAACGCGCCCGTGTCCAGCTGCCAGACGTGCCGCAGTCTGGGCAGGGTCGCGCACACCGAGCCCACGGTCATGACGCTCTGCTCGTCCTCGACGACCACGCCCACACAGCCCGAGTCCCGCAGGATCCACTCGACCTGCTCGCGCGAGGAGGTCGGGTAGACGGGCACCACCTCGGCGCCCACCGCCCACAGCGCGTAGCTCAGGACCGTCCACTCGTACCGGGTGCGGGCCATGATCGCGACGCGGTGGCCGGGCGAGATCCCCGACGCGACGAACCCCTTGGCGAGGTCCACCACCTCGTCGCGCAGCTCGACGGCCGTCACCTCCTCCCACACGGGGGAGCGGGGCTCACGGCGGCGGGCCAGTACGGACAGCGTGGGGGTGCGGGCCGCTGTCTCGAAAACGCTGTCGGCGAGCCCTCCGGTCAGGGGCGAAACGGCCGAGGGAGCGACAGCGAAGTCGCGCATACGCTGCTCCTGACATGTACGAAGGGTGACCCTGCCGACGAGAACTGTTATCGACGCTGGCGAATGTAGCCCAGGTGGGACCGGATGTGGCCGGGAACGGACTAAGTGATGCGCGTTGATGATCCCGCCGTGACCGGGGGCCTCGTACGTTATGAGCCACATCAACCCCGGCCCCGAATCCGCGTGCTCGCGGGAGCCTCAGGCCTGGGTGTGCCGGACGCAGGTCGTGACCACCTCGCGCAGGCTGCCCGTACGCTCGTACACCTCCCGCTGCACCTGGGACCCGTTGCCGTTCCGCAGCAGTCCGGCGCACGCCTCCCGGGCCCGTTCCAGGTCACCGCAGTCCGCCAGCGCGTCCTCGACATGCTCCAGCAGAGCCCGTACGACCGTCTCGGCGGGCGCGTTCCGCATGGTCACCGGATCGACCAGGTCCCCGGTGAGCCCGGAGCGGGCGGCCCGCCAGTCGGCCAGGCGCAGCAGGCTGACGCTGTGGTCCACCGGCTTCTCACCGGCCTCCCAGTCCCGGGCCGCCGTCTCGACCAGTCCGCGCACCAGCATCGCCAGGAGCACGGCGGTGTCCGCGTGCAGACAGACGTCGGCCACCCGCACCTCCACCGTCGGCCACCGGGCCGAGAGCCGGGCGTCGAAGTAGACCATCTTCTCGTCGAGGATCGTCCCCGTGGCCAGCATGTCCGCCACCCGCCGGTGGTAGCCCTCGGCCGACCCGAACAGCTCGGTCGGACCGGCCGACGGCCAGCGCAGCCACACCCGGTTGCGATAGCTGCTGTACCCCGTCTCCTTCCCCTGCCAGAACGGGGAGTTGGCGCTCAGCGCCGTCAGCACCGGCAGCCAGGGCCGGATCCGGTCGATGACCGCGACGCCCTCCTCGTCGGAACCGACGGAGACATGAACGTGACAGCCGCAGACGATCTGCTCACGGGTCGCGATGCGGTACTGCTCCGCCATCCACTGGTAGCGCCGGCCGATGCTGACGGAGGGACGCACCGCCAGCGGTGACGTGGCGAGCGCGGCCACCGCGCACCCCGCCTCCTTGGCGTGCCGCGCCGCCTCCGCGCGGATCCGCACGATCTCCGCGCCGAGCTCACCCATCCCCGCCTGGGGATGGGTGGCGAACTCGACCATCTGGTTGTGCAGTTCCTTCTGGAAGACGGGCTCCTGCTCCGCCTGCTCGCACCGCGCGGCGCGGGCGAGGACCGCGGCGGACAGCGCCCTGGGTTCCCCGGTCTCAGGGTCGACCAGGAGGAGTTCTTCCTCCACTCCGACGGTGCGCACGCGATGCGGCCTTTCTCTGCGCCCGGATGGTATGCACCCGACTGCCCCCTCAGGCGCCTCCTCACACGGGCAACGGCCTCAGCCACATCGTGGCCAGCGGCGGCAGGGTGAGCACGAGTTCCCCGTTCGCCGCCTTGACCGGGTCGGGGTGGGTGACATCGCTTCCGCCGTACCGCCCGGCGTCGGTGTTGAGGACCTCCTCCCAGGCCGGCGCGTCACCCGGGACGGCGAGCTGGTAGTCGTGACGGACGACGGGCGAGAAGTTGCTGACGGCGAGCAGCGGGGTGCCGTCGGCGCCGTGGCGCAGGAAGGCGAAGACGTTGTCGTCGGCGGCGTCCCCGAGCACCCACCGGAAGCCGGCCGGATCCGTGTCGCGCTCCCAGAGGGCCGGATTCGCCCGGTACAGCGTGTTGAGATCACGGACCAGGTCCTGCACGCCCCGGTGGTCGCCCGCGGACGCGTACCCGGGGTCGAGCAGCCACCACTCCGGACCGTGCGCCTCGGACCACTCGGCTCCCTGCGCGAACTCCTGCCCCATGAACAACAGCTGCTTGCCGGGATGGGCCCACATGAACCCCAGGTACGCCCGGTGGTTGGCGCGCCGCTGCCACCAGTCGCCGGGCATCTTGGAGACCAGCGCCTGCTTGCCGTGGACGACCTCGTCGTGGGAGATCGGCAGGACGTAGTTCTCGCTGTAGGCGTACACCATCGAGAAGGTCATCTCGTTGTGGTGGTACTTGCGGTGCACCGGCTCCTTGGCCATGTACTGCAGGGAGTCGTGCATCCAGCCCATGTTCCACTTCAGCCCGAACCCGAGCCCGCCGCTGTCGGTCGGCCGGGTCACCCCGTCCCAGGCGGTCGACTCCTCCGCGATCGTGACGACCCCCGGGTTGCGCCGGTACACGGTGGCGTTCATCTCCTGGAGGAACGCCTTCGCGGCCAGGTCCTCCCGGCCGCCGAAGACGTTGGGCTCCCACTGCCCGGAGTCCCGCGAGTAGTCGAGGTAGAGCATCGAGGCGACGGCGTCCACCCGCAGCCCGTCGATGTGGAACTCCTCGCACCAGTACGTGGCGTTGGCGACGAGGAAGTTGCGCACCTCGGTCCGCCCGTAGTCGAACTCGTACGTTCCCCAGTCCGGGTGCTCGGCCCGCCGCGCGTCCCCGGGCTCGTACAGCGGGTCCCCGTCGAACCGGGCGAGCGCCCAGTCGTCCTTGGGGAAGTGGGCCGGGACCCAGTCCACGATCACCCCGATGCCGGCCCGGTGCAGGGCGTCCACCAGGCACTTGAAGTCGTCGGGCGTACCCAGCCGCGAGGTCGGCGCGTAGAAACCGGTGACCTGGTAGCCCCACGAACCTGAGAAGGGGTGATGGGCGACCGGCATGAACTCGACATGGGTGAAGCCGAGGTCCTTCACGTACGCGGGAAGCGCCTTGGCCAGCTCCCGGTAGGTCAGCCCGGGCCGCCAGGAGGGGAGGTGGACCTCGTACACCGAGAACGGCGCCTCGTGCACGGGACGGTCGCCCCGGCGCGTCATCCACTTCTTGTCGCGCCACCTGAAGCGCGAGGTGTGCACGATCGACGCCGTGTCCGGCGGGACCTCCGTGTGCCGCGCCATCGGGTCCGCCTTGAGGAAGCGGTCGCCGTGGCGGGAGGTGATCTCGAACTTGTACCGGGTGCCCTCGCCGATGCCGGGCAGGAACAGCTCCCACACCCCGGAGGCGCCGAGCGACCGCATCGGGAAGGCGGTCCCGTCCCAGCAGCAGAAGTCGCCCGTGACGCGCACCCCTCGGGCGTTCGGCGCCCACACCGTGAAGCGGGTGCCGGTCACCTTCTGGTGGGTCATCGGCTCGGCGCCGAGCGCCTTCCACAGCTCCTCGTGCCGGCCCTCCCGGATGAGATGCAGATCGAGGTCACCGAGCGCCGGCAGGAACCGGTAGGGGTCCTCGACCTCGTGCTCGTCACTCCCGTACGACACCACCAGCCGGTAGGCGGGCACCTCCTCCAGTGGCAGCACGGCGGCGAAGAAACCGTCCTCCTCCGAGACGAGCGGGGTGGCCTCGCCGCCGACCACCACGCTCACGGCGTCGGCGAAGGGCCGCAGGGCCCGGAACAGGACGCCGCCCGGCACCGGGTGTGCCCCCAGCAGCGCGTGCGGGTCGTGGTGGGCGCCCGACAGCAGGCGCGCGCGGTCGGCGGGGTCGAGCGCGTGCGCCGCGGGCGGCCGGTGTCCGGCGGCCTCGGGGAGAGCGGTGTCGCGCAGGGCCATGGGTCAGCCTCCTCGGACGGCGAGTCGTTCGATCGCCGCCATGGGTACGGGTAGCCAGTCGGGCCGGTTGCGGGCCTCGTACAGCACTTCGTAAACGGCGCGATCCGTCTCGTAGGCACGCAAAAGCGCGTGCTTCTTCCGTGGATCCCAGCCGGCCCGGGCCGCGTACCCCGCGCAGTAGGCCTCCCGGCAGCGGCGCGCCCACTCCGGACGCCAGGGGCGGCGCTGCCGGGCGGCGTAGTCGAAGGAGCGCAGCATGCCGGCGATGTCCCGGACCGGGGAGTGCGCGAGCCGTCGCTCGGCCAGCGGACGGGACGGCTCGCCCTCGAAGTCGATCACGAACCAGTCCCGACCGGCCCGCAGCACCTGCCCGAGGTGCAGATCGCCGTGGATGCGCTGGGCGGGCGGACCCTGGTCGCAGACGGCGAGCGCCGCGAACGCGGTGGTGAGACCCGGGACGAACGGCCGCAGCTGCGGCACGTGGTGGGCGGCCGCCTCCAGCCGCTCCGTCATCGCCGCCGCCGTACGCCCGTCCTCCGCGTCCGGACCGGCCGGCAGGGCCGCCGCCAGCGCCAGGTGGACGTCCGCCGTGGCCCGGCCCAGCTCCTCGGCCTCGGCGGTGAAGTCCTCGCCCCGGGCCAGGGCCTGCAGCGCCAGCGTCCAGCCGTCCGAGGCGTCGGGCAGGAACGGCTGCAGTACGCCGAGGGTGGCCTCCTGGGGATGCGTGGTCCGGAACCAGGCCACCGGCGCGGGGACCCGCCCGCACCCCTGTCCGGCCAGCGCGACCGGCACCTCCAGGTCGGGGTTCACCCCGGGCTGGATGCGCCGGAAGATCTTCAGGATGTACGCGTCGCCGTACACCAGCGAGGTGTTGGACTGCTCTGCCTCCAGCAGCCGTGGCGCGAGCCCGGCGGGCAGTGACACCGACGGGTCGGACTCGAAGCACAGCGGACCGAGCGGGCCCGGGTGTCGCATCCGCTCCAGGAGCAGCTGCGCCGACCGAGGGTCCTGCAGCGCGTCATGGACCGTCAGCCCCGCCAGCGGGCCCTCCTCCACCCTGCCGATGAGCGCCCGCCCCAGCCGCGGCGACAGATGCTCCTGGATCCCGAGGAGCAACTGGTAGCAGTCACCGGCCGGGGGAGTGCCCCCGGGTGTCGGGACGCCCGACTGGCTGGCGTGCACCAGCAGATGCAGACAGCCCGGATACAGCTCCGTCATCGACAGCGTGCGCAGATCGGTGAGGGGCCGGTCCTTCCCCGCGAACCAGCGCTGCCGGGGCAGCCACTCGCACAGCAGCGCCCCGAGCGGCCCGCCGGAGCGGAGGGCGCTCGCAGTGGTCGGTCTGAGAGAGGCGGTCTTCGTCACGGTGACCCATCCTTTCCTCGGCGCACGCTCACAGGCGTCGGCCGACCCGGGCCGCGGCTCGGGTGAGCCGGAACCAGTAGAAGCCGTGGCCCGCGAGGGTGAGCAGGTAGGGCAGCTCACCGACGGCCGGGAAACGCACGCCGCCGAACAGCTCGACGGGATGACGTCCGTCGAAGCGGCGCAGGTCGAGCTCGGTGGGCTGGGCGAAACGCGAGAAGTTGTGCACGCACAGCACCAGGTCGTCCTCGTATTCGCGCAGGAACGCGAGGACGGCGGGGTTGGAGGACTGCAGTTCGGTGTACGTCCCCAGCCCGAAGGCGGGGTTCTGCTTGCGGATCTCGATCATCCGGCGCGTCCAGTGCAGCAGTGAGGAGGGCGACGACATCGACGCCTCGACGTTGGTGACCTGGTAGCCGTAGACGGGGTCCATGATGGTCGGCAGATACAGCCGCCCCGGGTCGCAGGAGGAGAAGCCCGCGTTGCGATCCGGTGTCCACTGCATCGGGGTGCGGACGGCGTCGCGGTCGCCGAGCCAGATGTTGTCGCCCATGCCGATCTCGTCGCCGTAGTA